>JBFWUP010000001.1:0-613902 GCA_050247195.1 Candidatus Melainabacteria bacterium
AAAAGCCTCTAGAAAAGAGGCTTCTATCTATTTTTTTTGCTTTAAAGTGTGGGGTGGGCCTTTACTTCACTTTTTAAAAAAATGGAGCGGAGGACGGGGCTCGAACCCGCAACCTTCTGCTTGGAAGCTATGGTGCAATTAGAGCCGCTCCTTAAAGATTAAACCGCTAAAGCTCAATAGAGGCAAGGGTTTCCTGGTTAGTAAAAGACAGGAGACCCAACAAAATGTTGACTAAAAATGAGCAAAATATAGCGATTTTTAAGCCAAGTGAGGAGAAACTGAGGAGTGATTCCGCGCCTCAAAAAGCCAAAAAACCAACTAAATCTGATCAGAAATTTGCACAGACTGCACAAACTGAGGAGAAACTGAGGAGAGGTTGCGCGGCCCTCAAAGTCAATAACAGTGGAGACTTTGACCAGATCATAGAGAAGCTGCGGGGCCTTTCCGTCCCCTACATACCTGTCAGGCAGGTTGCTGAAATGTTGGGGAACGATAAAAAGACGATTCTGGAATGGTGTGCAAAGCGCCTGATTATGGCTGAGGAAGTTCCCTATGGAACCAAGACAACCTACAAAATAAAGCCACAGGCAGTCATCCTTTTCCTGGAAAGCCAAAAGACGCTTGCCGAAACGGCAAAAAAACAGATGGATGACCATATCCCATTTGTTTCTGGCTGGATCGAAGCAATGAAAAAAGGCATGGTTGCAGGGGTAAAGGGTTCTTATAGTGAACACACCATAGTAAACTATGGCCCACGGATTAACAAATATTTACAAACCTACTCGGCAATCACCTACCAGAACGTGAAAGAACATCTTAAAACGTTCGAGGACAGAACCTCCAACAAAGTTCAGGAATACCGGGCTTTAAACTGCTTCACGAGATACCTGTACAGCGAAGATGCCCTGGATGATTATAACTACGAGAAAATCACCGGGAAAGACCTTCGACCTCAAGGCAATCCAACCCCAAAGCGTCTACGGGTCGCTTATCAGGACTATCGGACAATGATTCTGAAGGGTGGAGGTTCCTTAACAGACCGGGTGATCCTACATATCCTGTTCCATACCGGTATGAGAGCCAGTGAGTTTTGCGGAATAAAGGTGGAAAACCTGAATTTTGAAAAGCAGGAATTGTTTATTCCCAAAGCAAAAGGCCATAAGCAACGGTTGCTTGGCTTGAATAGGGTGGCTTTTGCCGCCTTTGTCAAATACCTAAAGCATTGCCCTAAAAAGGAAGGGGAATACTTGTTTCTGGACATTCTCGGCCAGCAAATGGTTAAGAGCGGCTTGTACGCAAGAGTCAAGCGGATAGCCAGAAATGCAGGTTTGGACAAATCTAAGATTCATCCTCATGCCTTCCGGCGGTCTTTTGGAACCTTTAACCTCCAGAAAGGTCGGAGCGTTAAGTCCGTTCAACTAGCCCTGGGGCACTCTAAGCCATCTGTCACCCTGGAAATCTATGACACCACTACTCAACAGGAAGTGGCTAATATGATGAAAAATTGGTGAAGCGGGTGTTCATAGCCTCGATGACCTCATCCTCCGTTGTCTGGCAATAGGATCGGGTGGTCGTGATGTCCGAATGGCCGCAAGCAATCTGGAGATAGACCAGCGGGATACCGTTGGCCACGTTAATCGTGACAAAGGCCCGCCGTAGAGCGTGGGGTGTGACTTCAACGTCAGCCCTGCGCTCTAGCTTTTTGAGCCGTCTGTAAAGCCCATTGCGCCTGAGTGGTCGCCCTGACCCATTCAAAAGTAAAGGAGATGACCTGGGAGCAACCCCTTTCCGCCACTGTTGTATGTATTCTTGCAAGGCGATAATCAGGCCATCCGTAATACCAACCCGCCTTGCCTTACCCCATTTCCCTTTTCGGACGTGGATTTTTCTGGACTCAAAGTCAATGTCTCCCACCAAGAGCGAACAGGCTTCGGAGACTCGGAGTCCAGTGGAGGCAAGAAGAATGATTATGAGACGATCCAGGGGGTTCTTACAGCACTGAATCAAGTGAACTAGGTCTTCCGCTTTTACGGTCAGACGCTTGGGCGGGATATGCCGTCTCGGTTTGATCTTCCTGGCTTTGTCCAAAAACGATGAAGGCATAGCCTTTTCGGAGATCAGAACCTTGGAAAAGCTGATAAGGGCTTGGTGGATCTGGTTCTTCTTGCAGAACTGGTGGACAGGCATGGAACCGAGGTGGTCACTCAGGTTCTCATAGGAGACCTTGCCATAGGTATCCAGGAACTTTGTCACGTAGGACACGTAACTCTTCTGGGTTTCCTCACTAAAAGGGCGACCGGTCATCAGACCGGTCGCCATCGCTTTCTGCCATTGCTCCAGGTAATCGTGATGTTTCCTAAAATTGAACATACGATACCTTCTTAAGGCTGTTTATATCGATCATCAGTACCGCTTCCATTGAGTTCGTAGCTCAAGAGAAATAACAAGTCGCACCCAGCGTGAGCTAGATGGCTCAATCCAGATTCCGGGTCTTTGTCTTCGCCCTGCATCCAGGAAAATAAGTGGCGGAGGATAGCACCCACCAGTCGAGACCAAGCCATGCCTTTGCGCCAGTTGTGGCATCCGTATTTCTCTGCACCAAAAGCTAAGACTCTGGCGATCTCAGTCAGGGCTTCCACCGGCAACAGTTCCAGCGGCACTTTGCCGGTGTCGTATTTAAGTCCTTCGCTCATGGGTATTGCGTTTCATCCTCTGAAAAATCCAGGAAGCGAAGGTCTTTGTAGGCGTGAACTTCCTTGTGGCAGTTGCTGCAAAGCAGGTGACAACGCTTGGCTTCGGCCAGGATTTTGTTCCAAGACATATCCGTCAAGACAGCGGCATTGAGCGGCAATTGCTTGTCTTCGGCGCTTCGGTGATGGAATACCATCACCTGGGGATGGAAAGCCCGTTGGCATCGTTCACAGATGCCACCCTTTTCGGCAATCAACTTGGCGCGTAACAGGTGCCGTTTGAAGTTTCTGTCTTCAGTGTGTTTGCGCCCAGGTTTTCCCGATTCGGTATTCCCCTGTGATGGGACACCGGAGGTTGAAGTGTTCTCCGGCACGCTCGAAGCACCGGACGGCAATTTTTCCGATTTCATCCGCAAATTCCTCTTTGACTTGTAACTGAATCTCATCGTGAATGTGGGCTACTTGCACCCAGTCCCGACCCCAGACATAGCCTCGGCTCGTCAATTCCTCATAGAGGAAGATCGTGGCTTGTTTGACCACCAAGGCCCCTGCCGATTGCAGCAAGGTGTTCAGGGCCGCATGTTGAGAGCGCACATGTAGCAGGCGACCATCCAGGCCCTTGAGGGTGCCTTGGGTTTCCACCTTGCCGGTAATTTCTTCCTTCAGACGGCGAAGCGCCGGGGTCTTCTTCAGGAACTTTGCCTTCAGACGCTTACCAATATCGGCTCCCTTGCTCATAATGGCCCCGATGCGGGCATCCCCAGCCCCGTACAGAAAGGCATAGATGAACCGCTTAGAGACAATGTTGCGTATCCAGTTATGGTGAGGCAGGCTCTTATTGAAGACCGTATTGGCCGCAACCAAACCCAAGCTCTTGGCATTGCGCCAGTGGATGTCTCCTTCCGCCACTTCCTTGGCAAAGGCCCCCTTGTCATACCGGGCCAGATAATGTCCCAAGCACCGCAATTCCAGACCACTGGCATCCACACCGACCAGCCGATATCCAGGCGGAACGGTAAACAGGCTTCGGCATTCCTCGCCATAGGGAATCCCCTTGGCGGGAACCTGGGCCATGTTGGGGTTCTTGTGGGTGCAACGGCCTGTCACGGCTCCGTTGGTGATGACCTCGCCATGTATCCAGCCACTTTGCTGTTTCTTGAGCCAGGCTTGCGGGCCTTCGGCTAGTTGGGCGATCCGGTTCTGGATCATCAGGTATTCGGAGAGGAGCCTTGCTTCTGGCCAGTCCAAGGCATCCAGAACGGCTTCATCAATCTTGGGCTTGCCGTCCTCGGTATATTCACGGGGCACCCAGCCTCGTTGGACTTGCAACCGGAAAGCTATCTGATCCCGGCTGTTGGGATTGAAAGCCGTTCGCTTGATTTTGTTGGTCAGAACGCCTTTTTGATAGCCGAACTTGGCATTATTGGTCTTTGGAACGAAGGGAATGTATTCTTCCCAGGGAGGGAAGCATTGTTGCAGTTCTTCGACCAGCTCGTCCCGTTTTTGACGAAGTTTGGCATACAGCCTTTCCGCTGCTTGGATATCGAAACAAAAGCCATGTTGTTCCTGTTTAAAGAGAATATGAGCAAAATCATGCTCCAATTGAATGGCCTGTTCGCTGTACCGCTTGGATTCCAGCTTTTGCCAGAGCCGGTAAGTCACTCGAACGTCCTGTTCGCAATACCGTTGCATCTCCTCAGACCATTGCTCCCACGGCCCCCGAAAGCTGTCCTTTTGGGTGTCCAGCCGATGGCCCCAGGCTTCCAGGGCATGCTTGCCGATCATCTTGGTGGGGAAATCCGGGCGCTTGTGGCGATAGGAAAAATCTCGATCCTTGAGGTTGGCGTAGATCAGGCGACTCATTACCAGCGTGTCCCGGATGGTGCCTTTGGGCTGGAAAGCGGGATAGAGCTTCTGAATCACCGGCAGGTCAAACTTGATGATGTTGTGGCCAATGATGAGATCCGCTTCCTGCAATAGAGAAAGGCCCGCTTCGATTTGAAACGGGCCAAAACTTTGGATGGCTTGGGTGTCTATATCCAGCAGGACGAGACAGTGGATGGTGGTGTATGTGTCCAGGAAGCCATCCGTCTCCACATCAAATATGTAGCGCATGTCAGGCTGAGAGTGCCTTATTTTTCTTTGGGCGTTTTCCCAACCCTTGTGCCCGGCAATCCGGGCAATAGCGCCATCGGGGAGGTTCCTTGGCATTGTGGCGGTCTATGTCGAGAAAAGCCCGGTTACAGGTCTTGTTCTTGCAGAAATGGACGACATAGGGCCGGTTTTCGGATGTCTCGGCAGCAAAAGGCTTACGCATATCGAGACTCCTTAATATTTTCTTCTCATCCTCACGAGGCAATAAAGCTCTACTGATTGTTTTTATTCTTGTAGATGGGAGTGAACTTGCCGTGTCCAGTCAAAACCTTTTATGGTCAAGCTTCAACAAACCCCAAGGGTTCCTTGGTGAGTTAATCGGTAACTACATGGCTTTGGAGAATCATGTTTTGAATCTCTGGGCTGTCTACACGATGGAGATTCAAGAAAAGGAACGCATTCTTGAGGTTGGTTTTGGCCCAGGAGTTGCTATCCAGGAAATGGCAAAACAGGTAAAAGATGGATTTATTGCTGGCGTAGATTATTCCGAGTTAATGGTTTCTAAAGCGCAAGAACGCAACCAGAAATTGGTACAAGAAGGCAAAGTAGATTTACGGAAAGCAAATGCAAATCAGCTTCCTGACTATGAAAAAGCCTTTGATAAAATATTGACAGTCAACAACATTATGTATTGGGAACGGCCTATTGAAGCGCTTCATGACTTGAAAAACAAGTTGAAACAGGGTGGCCAAATTTCCATTGTTTTTCAAAGATGTTGCACAAACTGTATTCAAAACGGTTTTCATCATGCGGAAATTAGCTGGTATATGCACTGCTTACACCAAGCTGGATTCATGAATATTCAAGTCAAAACAGAGATGATTAGAAAACAAATAAAACGCTCTTTTTTGAGGAGCGCCATAAATTATATTCAAGGCATTAGACCTATAAAACTCCCAACAAAGTCGCTCTGTAAATTTTCCGAGGACACTACTGGAGGGATATGTATTCGGGCCAGCAACCCTACAATTGATATGATTATTAAGGAATTTCTTAACCTCCCTAGAACTTATGTTGTGGCAAGGCATATTCCAATTAAGTCTTCTTAATATTTTCAAAAGAAAAAATGCCCGGCAGCGGAAAGGGAGACCACTGCCAGGCGGAATAGGCTAGGAGTAACAGTGTGGTGTTGGGGTTAAAAAAATTGTGGCAATAGGCGTTTGACTTGTTTCAAGTAATTTTTCATCCGGTGAATCGATTTCACCTTGAACTGGTCTTTCTGATCGCAGCCGAGTCCCTCAATACGACCGCTTAATACATCCAAGGGACTGTAGATATTAAACCAGCCTTGGACATTGGGCCGTTCCCGGTTAGAAACTTTGAGGAATCGTTTCACCAGTATTTGTAAGACGGGCGATCCCAACGTTGAACCCAGGGTAATCAGAACACGGTCTTTGGCGTTTTTGGGCTGATTCTTCAGCGTCTCATACGCTACGATGCTTCCCAGGCTGAAGCCAATCACAAGGGCATTAGGGTATTCTTGTAAGACAGTCGCTAGCCGGTTCATAATCTTCTTACGGACACCGGGCACCACAAAATACATCAGGATATCGTCTCCATAATCCTGAACATAATTGGCGGCAAAGCCCGCCACCGGCGTTGCATAATAAGATGCTGCTAATCGTGCAGTCAATACCAGGATTTTATTGGCCCAGTTGTCTTCCATCAGGTCTTCATAGTTGAATTCGATGATGTCACTTTTGGGCACACCCAGAATTTGTGCGGCTTTCATCTCAGCCGACCATCCGGGATTGTAATTACCAATCCCGTGAATCAAGATTATTTTCATTGTTTCCCCCTCAGTCGTATCGCAGCAAAGTCGTCCACGTTTTTGGGCCGACAATGCCGTCATCCATCAATTTGTGGTGCTGCTGAAAAGATTCAACGGCCCGCCGGGTTTGGGGGCCGAAAATGCCGTCCACGTCAATCTTGGAGAAGCGGTTTAACTTGGCTTGCAGGGTTTTAACCAATGGCCCTCTAGCCCCTTCTCGCAATACCGAATAAACCAACGGGCGTTGGGCTGCCGCTTTCTCAATGGCTTCCGGCGAATTTTGAGTACGGTTACGATTCCAGGTGGCCACATCAAAGCAAGGGCAATCCCGTCCTGGAGTCACATCCCGATGGCCTACGGTCTTGGCTTGAGGGAATTGATCTTCGAGTTCAGTAACCAGCTTTTCGAGCGTGACCCATTGGGCTGCCGTATAGTTTTCTTCCGTGGTCTTGCCATCTTTGGCAACGCCGCCCACCATGCAAATACCAATGCTTCGGTCATTCACACCGTAGGCATGTGCGCCGATTTCATTCAGTTCTCGGCCATGTTCTATGGTGCCGTCACGCCGAATGACAAAGTGGTAGCCGATCTTGAACCAGCCTTTAGCCCGGTGCCAACGGTCGATTTCCTTGGCCCCGATATCCATTGAGGCAGGCGTTGCCGAACAATGAATGACAATAAAATCGGTGCGTTGTCGTTGCATGGCAATTAGTCCTTTTTAAATTGGGGCAAACATTTATGAGGCTCTTGGAGCCAGGCGTCGGGAATATGCAGTGCGGCATAGCGAAAGTCGAAAAGCTCACACCAATGGGCATACGTGGTGCTGGATTTGTTTCCGATCAGTCGATTTGGATCAGCAAACACAAAGCGGATATCCAGCTCTGGATATTGGGCTTGAATTAACCGGTGTTTCTTACGATCCGTTGAAGTAAATTCACCCTTGAGTTCAACAATGATCCCGTTGGAAAGTATGATGTCCGGGACATAACGGCGTTTTGGTTGGTAGGGAATGGCAAACGGCTCCAATAAAAAAGCGGCCTTTTGGGCCGCTAGTTCCTGTTGAATCCTCTGTTCAAAAGTCAGAGTCATCCGGCGCTTCGTCTTCATCCGGGGTAACGGTGCTGTCATAGCCATCTTCCATGCCAAAGCCGAATTGGCTGGCAGTGGGGCCGTTGTACTCCACCAGATCCACAATCTGAACCGCCTTTAAACGCAGCTTGACGCCTGCGCCTACCAAGTCCGTAAAGTAGGGCACAACCTCGGCACAGATTTTCATGCGGGTGCCGGTGCCAATGCGTACATCCGGGGAAACGGCTTGTCCCTTGGCGTCAAAAATGGCCAGCTTGATATGAAATGGTTCAGCCCCGTTGCGCGGTTTGATCTTGGCCTTGGCTTTAAAGTTGAACCGAACGTGGCCGGTCTCTTCACCCGCTTCATTGGTAACGAGCGCGTAAGGTGGCTGGGCCGGATGCACCTTGTCCGCTTTAGCTGGGTTGTCCGCCAGAGCTTTTTCCAGCGACGCTTTCAGCGCCTCGTCAATGATACCGATCAGTTCCTGGGCTTCCGCCTTGGGGATGATCAGCGTCACCCGGTATTCTCCATCCGGGTCAAACCGGGTGTGAGGTCGAAGCAGAAAAGGATACCGAGCCGTTCCCACCGGCGTTGTGATCTGCGGATGTTTTGGCTTGGGTTGGGTTGTAGACATGGCCCGTTACCTAGTCCGCAAGTCCCATAAACAGGGAACAGCTAAAGGTTGAAGCTGGGGTTCATGCCCGATGATGATTTCTTCCAGGGGAAGAAGAATTGCGTCCGGCAATTCGAGCCAGTTTTTAATCACAGGTGAGTTCATAATGAGCCTCCGTTTCTGTTTTTTGTCTCTCTAAAGGGCAACCTGTTTCAGAAGCTGATTCACTATCAGAATCTGATAGTGTTAGGCAAAGAAAAACGCGCTTTGCTTCACCATCTCCAGATCCAGCGTGCCTTTGGGAGGCACCGGCGGGAGTTTTTCAGCGTTTTTCTCTGACAAGAGTTCCAGGAGTTCCGTTCGGAAGTTGGACAACACATCGTCCTGGTACATCCGAACAAACACTTCCCGGATACAGCAGGCCGAGACCTCCGTATCCGCCGCAAGTGTTCCGTAACTGTCATGCACTAGTGAAAAGGCTTGAATCCCATATTCACTAGCCAGATTCACATAGAGGTGCAAAGCCGCCGCGTCCATTGAATGGACAAAATTGGGACTAATGCCGTTGGATTGACGGCGCTTGTCGATACTATCGAGGTGTTCCTGGATGGTGAGATACACGTTGCGAATCAGGTTCCCCGCCAGTTTTGTTTTGATGCGTCGTGAACGGACATCCCGGTAAGCCTGTTGGACATGGAAACCGGAGGGTGTCATCCAGTTCACCGGTAAGCCTTCCTTGGCAGCCAAAGATGCCGCCTTTCGGAGCCAGTCCATGACATTACGGGCAGCAATCACCACTTCACCGATACTGTCCCAGACAATCCCGGCCAGGAAATCGGATGCTTCAAAAATCCGATCCCGTTCACCTTGCTGAAACGGGTTTTCCCGATCTTTCAGCAGTTGGCGCAGTTCATCCTCAATGTATTGGCGGCAGGCATGGCGGGTGCCACCGTAAGGGAGGATCATCACCGGACGCTTGGTCATGGTTCGGGTGATGCCCAGTGACATCCAGGTTTCGGCCAGATCACTTTTGTCGTTCAGATAGTCGGGGTATTCAAGAATCGTGGCCAGTTTTGCAGCCGTCACATCCGCCACCCGTTGATAAATATCCTGGGGTTGTTCGGACGGAATCAGGTTGACGGCCAGCCCGCCGGTTTCATCCCGGAGCATGGCCGAAAAATGCTGCAAGCCGTTACAACTGCCATCGAGCGATACCGGCAGGTGTGACACAAAGCCATAACCTTCCCGGAGATATCCGGCCCACTCAAAGCAGAAGGCCAGAAACTGCCAGGGCTTATCTGCTTGCGTCCATTCGGTATGTTCAAAGGGGTTTTCGGCAATGGCCAGAATGGTGGATTTCAAGGTGTCGATAAATCGGACACGCTCTTCCAGGCTCACCTTGTCATAGCCATACACATTGGCCCCATGAATGGCCAGCCAGTTAGCCGCCGTTTCATTGCCGATGGGTTTTCCTTCGGCAAAAGTCAAGAGGGCTTTCGCCACATCCGGGCCTTGCGGGTTCAGGAAGTGAGGGACGGCATAGACCCGGCCCCGGAAATCCAGGCAGTGGGGAAAGTAGATACGCGACTCTTCCCGAAACTTGTTGGCCAGATAGATCACCTTGCTGACCAATAACCGTTTGGAACGGTTGATCACATTGGCGTCATAGATACTAGCCGCTTCACGTTTCCAGTCTTTAAAGACCGCCTGTTGCTCCAGTGTCATGGCCTTGGGTTTTAGTTCTGTCGGGAAGGGACAGACACGAGGCTTTCGATCATCCCGGCATGGCAAGTCCCCGATTTCAAGATTTGTTTCCCAAACGGTTTCCAGGACTTCCAACATGGGTTGGTTAATTTTCCAGGCCGTTTTCTGAATCCGGTTGACGGCTTCATACACCAGCGGCATTTCCACATTACGCAGTTCATCGAGATATGCGCCGTTGTATGTTTTGACCAGTTGCAACCGCCCCGCCATCGCCCCGGTATAGCCGCCATCAAAGGGCGTTGTCCAGTCTCTGGGTTCTACCACCATCGGGAAATAGGTGGGTGCCAGGAGTTCACAGCGAGTATTTTCAATATCCAGCCAAGCCAGGGTTTTTGGCGTGGCGGTGACAAAATATTGGGTCTTTTTTTTGCCGCTCCGTACCTCGATACTTTCCACCAAACCCGTGGCCTGACTGAACAGATCGATGAGCGACTTGCCCAGTTGTACTTTGTCCGCCGTTGTCCAGGCTTCCCATGTCAAACCCGCTTTGCTCATGGAATGCACCAGCACCGTGCGCTTGTATTCATACGAGGATTTCACTTTGACCCGGTTATACACCGCGTTGTAATAGTCCGCCTTTTCGGTGTCATAGAAACGAAAGCGGGCCTCGTCCTCAATGAGTTGACCGACATGGAAAGCAGCATGGGTGAGACTTTGCCGACGGGTCACACTGTTGAGGAGTGACTTTGCCGTCAGGAAGGCAATGACTTCCGGCTCTAACAGGGTCATGTGCCGATAGGCAATTGGCTTGGGGCCTTTATTGGAACAGATCGTTTTGTAATAGGCTTCGATGGCTTCCACCATCGGATCAATGGCCCCTTTCAATAAATGGAGTCCTGCCTTGGTGGATGTTTCTAGTTGGCTTTCCGCCGCCTTGGAACGTTGATTGCGGTAGCGTGTTACTGTCATGCCCAGCATCTCGGTTTCCAGGTTGAGTTGCTGATCTTCTTTGGCGTTGGCGTATTGCGCTTTCATGGTGTTGCTCCCTTCTTAGCTTTTGGGGGATTGCTAACCGGCACCGGGGCAAGCCGTTTTTGTGCCCAATAGCGCAACCTATTTCAGAAGCTGAATCATTATCAGAATCTGATATAGTTGAGAGCAAAAAACGGGCAAAGCCCGGTCAGAGAGCGGCTTCTCGCCTAAAAACCTCTCTAACCGGGTTCTACCCGTTATGACAGCGTTTTAAACCTATTTACAGGCTGAAAGTGCTTATTTTATTGAGTTTTAGCCTTTTTTTACGGATTTTTCCCGTAAAATACCCAAAATCGTCTCTTTAAGCTCTTTCCCCTTGTGTGTCAAAAAGACATTCTTGAAGATGCGGCTTTCCGGGTCTTCCTGGGTGTAAAGCACTTCATACCCCTGATGATATTCCCTGCCGTCGTATCGCTCAGCGGCCAGGGTATTAACCTGCCGGGACGTTTTCAAAGCATTCCAGTCCATGCGTTCCCCCAGTTCAGTCAGGGGATAGTCTTCCTTGGTACAGACCAGCAGGTATAAGATGGCCTGTTCCAGGGAAACCTTGGGGGATAGTTCCTTGGATAGCGCTTCCAGGCTCTGGATCAGCTTGTTAATCTCTGGTTCCGGCATGGTCAAAAGGGCCTCCATCTACTATGTCAGAAAATGATATTATATCAGCACTATACCCAGAATCGGAGAATGGTAAACCGCCCCCTGGAATGAGAGGGTTAGCTATTAAAGCCTATTTTTTTCCCTTGCTTGAAGGCTTGACCGGCTCTTGCCCCTTAAGGATTTTGAGTAGTTGCTCTTGGATTTCTTTCCCTTTGGCCGTCAAGAGGGCGTTTTTATAGGCGCGGTTGATTGTGTCAGCTTCAGTATAAACCACGTTGTACCCCTCATTCGCTTTGCCACCAGCAAAGCGCCGGTCTCCTAATGCGCTGACTTTACGGGAAGTATCAACAGTGTCCAACCCAAGCTCACTGCCCAGTTCCGTTAAAGGGTACTCCTCCTTTAGACAGATGTGTAGGAACATCAGGGTGTCGAACAAGGATATTTTGGGCGACAATTCCTCGATTAAAACCTCAAAACACTTGATCATCTTGGAAATTTCAGGTTTATACATAGCGAGTTCGTCTTTCAACTTTGTTTAACTGTCTTACAAAGTTTAACACTTTCTGACATCTTGATAAAGGGAAATATTCCCTCAAGCCAGGGAGCAGGAAACCCACTCCCTGAGTGAAGGAACCGTTTAATATTCATCCGGTAGTAATATGACTGTCTGGTTTTTGGGGTCATAGTCTCCAGGGCTTTCATTGATGGCCCAGAATTTCAGGTTTTCCTTGAGGTCGGTATGGTCGATCACCTGACGGATCAAAACCTCTTCCCCTTCCGCCAAGGCATCCCTGATTTCCTGCTTGATTGTGAAAAGCGCCGTTTTGTCCGGGTTCACTTCCACTGTTACCATCAGGAAGTAGTCAACACCCTTACGTTTGGCCAGCGTGGGGGCATAGGATGCTACAGTATCCAGTACCCAAAAGCACCGGTGCCGCTCACAAAAATTCATGACCCCACTGGTAGCGATCCAGTTTTTGACAAAGGGGCTGAAACGGTAATAAGTATCGGCTTCATAAGTTACAGGCATGGTTGTTACTCCTCCAAATAAATCGGTTCGACTTCATAACGTCCTGGAATGCAGGTGACAGACTTTGCCAGTTCCACCCATACCGTGTGTTGATAGGTGTCTTTGCAGTCTTCATATTGCCGTTGCTTGGAAAATACCCACCCCACAATTACAGTGGAGCCGTCTTTCAAATCCCGGTACATTTTGGAAACGCACCGGCCATATTCCCTTTGAAGGGTCTTGAACAGTTCCCCGATATTCTCCGTAAATGTTTCGGTATGGAACGGCTCCGATATGTAATGGTTTCTTGTTTCGTTGACGTGGGTTTCTATGACATACACGGTTGTTACTCCTCTTGTTATCAGGCTGTCTCATCAGTAGCGGTAGCCTACCCCCGCCAGACCCGCCTAAGCGGGTTTCGACTAGAGGGACATGCACCGCTCAGACAATGCCTTTTCAAGCACCATGTCTTTTTTGTACTGGGCTTGAAACCAGTCATAGAACATATCCAGGCCAAGCACTTTTTTAGGGAGCTTCATGATTTCAATCCCGGTTGCTTCCCGTGCCAGTTGCAAGCCGTCTAGCCATTCATCCGGGTGGCCGTCACTGCTAACGCCAGCATCAGGGCAAAAATGCTCTAGGATACAGAGGCAGGCCACAACCGCCGTATCGTAGGGTTTCCGGGCTGTCTTGCAGAAGTTGAAATTCAGGTTTAAGGCCAGAAAGAAATCCTCATGGGCATCCTCCCCAAGGCCATTGAACAAGAGAGAATCCTTTGATTTCTTTTTGGAAATCTCCAGAATTTTCTTTTCCCGATCCACCACCAAACGCATGTGCTTGATGGCTTGCATGAATTTCTTTTCGTTCAGGTTTTCACTTTTCCAGTAATGCGTATAACCCATTGTTTGTTACTCCTTTTTCATTGACTCAACAGGAGGGTTTTCCCTCCCTTCAATCCCCACAAGGCATGGAGACTGAAGGGAGGGAGCCGCTAGGCGGCCTCCTCCAATGCTTCCGGTTCCTCCAGTTCCCCGGCAGCTTTGAGAATGAATTGATGGGCTTTGCTTGCTTCCGTTGCGGCTTTGAATATCGCCTTTTTGTCGTTCTTTAGAACCCGCAACCATGAGGCAATATAGGAATCGTGTTGAACATTCCCTTCAAGCCCCAGATCGGCAAACAGGAACGCCGATCCCATTTCTGCTATGAGTTCCTCAAAGGCGTATGACTCATCCCCAAAGCGTCCCTTGAATTCCCGCTCAAGCCGGGAATGATGGCCCGTCCAGTGCGTCATTTCATGAAACAGGGTGCAATAATAATCCCCGCCGATTTTGAACCGTTCCTTTTTGGGCATGTTGATAAAATCGAATGAGGGAGAATAGCAAGCCCGAACGCCTAGCGATTCAAAGCGAAGGTCAACCTTGTTAGCCTGGATGATCCCTTCAATGCGCTGGATATCCTCCCATGTCTGTTCCCGTTTGATCACGGGTTTTGATTCAATCCCTTCGCATTGATCCAGGTTGAAAACGTTGTACCATTTCAAAAATGGGATACGCTTATGCTTGCCGTCTTCTTCCTTATCCAGAAAATTCCAGTAAACAACGGTAGTCGATTTTTCACCCTTGCGGATATTGCCGCCTAACGCTTCCGCTTGTTTATAGGAAAGCCATGCATTGGCTTGATAGCTCTTTTCCTGTTGGGTAGCCCAAAGGATCGGGATGTTAATCCCACGGTAGGAATACCCAGTTTTGACGTTATACGGGATACCCTCAAACCCGCCGTAACGGGCTTGATCCCAAGGGCATTTCCAGGGCCTTACCCCTTGTTCTAGGGAGACAACGATCTTATCGGTGATCTCCTGATAGAGATCGCGTTTTGGCTTGTCTGTCATGGTGTTACTCCTATCGATTAACATTGTTTTAGTGTTTAACTTTGTTATAGTCTTTGGGAAACAAAAAGCCCATTTCTGGACTTATCAATGTTCAAGTCTATAACTTTGTTAAACTCATGAAAACCGATAAAATGATTTTCGTCAACCCCTCATGCAAAATATTTTTTTCAACAACGATTTTTTTGAGGGCTACAAAACGCAATCCCACCGCATAACCAACCGATACAAAATAGCCATTGTCCTTTGTATTGAGCCGTCACCCAAAAAGGTGAAGCGCGGGACGAACATCGGCGCTCAAGATAAATTTCTCCCACCAGTGGGATACAGACATAAAAGTCTTTAATCATCTAAAATACTCCCTTATTTAAGCCTGACTACCGCTAACTAGCCTATTTATCGACATTATGCCACTATTCTTTAATTTCTAAACGTCTATAACGCAATAGTAGTAAGGCTTATAGGCATATCGGATCAAACAATAGATAAGGGAAAGGCAAGTGAAATAAAAAAGCAGGGTGATCCAGGCTATCAATGGCTTGATTTAATCTGTTAGTGAGGAAAAAGTGAGGAATTGCTAGTTAGGGATTAGGATTATCAATCCTGTAAAGGCTGTAGGGATAATGGTTTCAGGAATCAGGCGTCTAGCCTAGCGAGTAAGTAGTGTCTTGATTGGCTAGCGTTCATGGGGCTATAGGGGGAGCGGTCGGCTTTCATATCACGATATAGGCTTTCACAAATCTCTGTCAATTCTTTCCCCAGTCATTTTCGCTGGGTGTTGCTTTGTAAAAGCGGTGGCCGTGGCTGCTCTGTTTTTACTTCGCGGGGTTCTGTTTTAGTTCAAGAGCATGCAATGGAAAAGCTATCTTATCTCTAATTAACTTCTGTATTCATGCTTTTTTGGCTTTTCCTACAGGGCCACCTATTTCAGATGCTGATATAAGTTGCCCTGTAGGAGGAAAAGCGATGCAAGAAAATAATTTCCCACTAATTCCTAAGCTACTCCTCGATGAACTGAACCAACGATACCCGGAACGATATCCTGAGATGGAATGGTCGGATCGAGAGGTTTGGCTGAAAGCAGGTGAACGTCGGGTGGTTCGCTTCCTCAATGAGATGTACAAGCGACAGACCGAAAATATTCTGGAGGGGCCACTCTGATGTGTAGTTCAAAACCTAAAGTTCCCAAGATCCAGCCGGTCAAGCCACCGGAATTACCACCGCCTCCCCCTCCTCCTGAACCCACCCCGGAAGCGCCAGTTCTCAATGATCCTAACCGGAAGCGCAAGGATGACAGAAACGCTCGTCGATCCGGGACGCGCACCCTTCGTATTGATCTCTCCATTCCTGGTTCCGCCACGGGCATCAATATTCCGAATTAACGATAGTCGTTATGAACAATTTGTCCGTTGGCTCTGCTGAAGCCCGCTATCGTGAGCTTGAGCCAAAACGGAGCGTCTACCTGGAACGAGCGAGAGAAGTCTCCAAGCTCACCATTCCCAGCTTACTACCCCCTTCCGGTCAGACCGATACAATGCGCCTGGAAACCCCGTTCCAAGGGGTTGGCGCACGAGGCGTTAATAATCTTGCTTCCAAACTGCTCCTGGCCTTACTACCGCCGAACAGCCCTTTCTTTCGTTTAAAGATAGACGACTTTACGCTGGGCCAACTCCAGAACACCGATCCGGCACTGAAGACTGAACTTGAATCCGGTCTGTCCCGAATTGAACAGGCAGTAATGACCGAGATTGAAACCTCGGCGGATCGCGTGGCGGTTTTTGAAGTCCTCAAGCATTTGCTTGTTGCCGGAAATGTCCTGATGGACATGTCTCGTGACGATGGCATGCGGGTCTTTCACCTGGATCGTTATGTTGTCCAGCGTGACCCGATGGGACACGTTCTGGAAATAATCATTCATGAAACCTTGGCTCCAGTAGCCTTACCTGAAAATATTCGCAAGCTGATTACGGATCGGATGGACAGTTCTGAAAAGACCGTCAATCTCTATACCTGGATTAAACGAACTGACAAGCAATGGACGATTTCTCAGGAAGTGAAGGGAATCGTCATTCCCGAATCCAAGGGAACGTATCCATTGGATCGTTGCCCGTTTATTGCCCTTCGCGGCAACCGTATTGACGGCGAAGACTACGGGCGCGGATATGTCGAGGAATACCTCGGCGATCTTAAATCGTTGGAAGGACTATCCCGCGCCATTGTAGAAGGCTCCGCCGCTGCGGCCAAAGTTTTATTCCTAATCAATCCCAACGGAACAACCCGCGCCAAGACATTGGCGGAATCACCGAACGGTGCTATCCGGGAAGGTAATGCCGAGGATGTCACCGTTCTCCAACTACAAAAGTTTAATGATTTCCGTATTGCGTATGAGCAGATGGGGCGGATTGAGGAGAGGCTTAGTTATGCCTTTCTTCTGAACTCCTCAATCCAGCGCAATGCCGAAAGGGTTACTGCTGAAGAAGTCCGTTTCATGGCGCGTGAACTGGAAGACGCCCTGGGCGGACTGTATTCCATTCTGGCCCAGGAATTCCAGTTGCCTTATGTGAGGCGGAAAATCCACCAGATGGAGAAGGTCAAAAAGCTCCCGTCCCTGCCCAGGGATTCGATTAAACCGATGATTATCACTGGCCTAGAGGCGCTGGGACGGGGGCATGACCTTAACAAGCTCGATGTCTTTATCACTGGATTGGCCAATACATTGGGGCCGGAAATATTGGCCCAGTATATGAATCTCGATGACTATATTTCCCGCCGGGCCACTGCCATTGGCATTGATACTAAGGGTTTGATTAAGACCAAAGAAGAAATTGCAGCGGCGCAACAATCCGCCCAGCAGCAATCCATGCTTAGCCAGTTTGGGCCGGAAGTCGTTCGGCAGATTGGCGGTGTCGTTCAGAAAGGAGTGTCCAATGTCCCTCAACAGCCCCCAAAGCAATCCACCCAGTGAGGTGAATACAACCATCGTTTCCGATGAGGCATCAATCCTAGAACCTGAAAACGTGATGTCCATCCAGAGAACAGTCGTTGCCGAGGCTAACGCCGTTCTGGCATCCAACCGGAAACGCGATCCTGTTGTCACTCTAATGCCTGACGGCACCCAAAGAATAGATTTTTAACCAATAGGAGATGCAACCAATATGGAACGCATTGAAATCAAGAGTCAACCTACTGGGCCGGATGCACCGGTTGAAGTGATACCGGATATTGAAACGGCAACAGCAGAAAGTACCAGCTCGGACGTAAGGGCCGAAGAACGCCCGTCCTGGCTGCCGGAAAAATTCAACTCACCGGAAGACCTGGCCAAAGCTTATGGGGAACTGGAAAAACAGTTTACCCATAAAGCTCAAACGGAGGGTACAAATACCGATGAAACAAAAGCCGATGCTCCGAAATCGGATGATGCGGTCAACAAGCTTGTGGAAAATGCCGGTCTGAACATGTCCGATTTATCGGCAGAATACGATCAATCCGGCCAACTCAGTGATGACAGTTACGAGAAACTGGCCAAAGCCGGGGTCAACCGTGAGTATGTCGATGGCTACATTCGAGGGCAAGAAGCCTTGGCCGTGCAATATCAAAGCGAAGTCTTTGACATTGCGGGAGGCCAACAAGGTTATACCGAGATGATCCAATGGGCTGCTAGAAATCTGACCACTGATGAAATCAATGCGTTCAACACCAGTGTCAACAGCGGTAACCTGGAACAAGCCAAATTCAGCGTTCAAGGCATGATGTCCCGCTTTACGACCTCTGAAGGTAATGAACCCAGACTGGTCAAAGGGGTTGCCACTGGCGATGCTACCGCTGTCTTCCGCTCCACTGCGGAACTGGTCAGCGCCATGAAAGATCCCAAGTACAAGAACGATCCGGCTTATCGTCAAGATGTCATTGATAAGTTGGGCAGGTCGAGCATCTTTTAAAAGTTTCGGGGCCGCTGGGAACGCCTTACGGTAGACCACTTTGCTGGTATCGAAAGAAACGAGGGTTCAACTCCCTCCGGCTCCACCAATCTCAACAGTAAAATGCATCACTATGACTTAATTAGAGGGGGCTTTTTACCTGGAATGTGTGTCTCTAATAAAATTAAAGACAATCCCTCCCAAACAAGCTCCAATAATAGGCCCAAGCCAATATATCCAATTATGATCCAGGTTTAGGCTAACCAACGCTGGGCCAAAAGATCGAGCAGGATTCATGGATGCTCCACAAATCGGCCCGGCGAATATGGCCTCTAAACCAACAGTCAGCCCAATAGCAAGCCCGGCCATCTGCCCCACTTCCTTTGTCCCGGTCGCCACACTCATAATGACAAACATCAACAGGAAGGACAGTAGGAACTCAAGACCCAGGGATTGAAGCTCCGACCCTGCGGGCAGGGAAGCTCCTAGATGGGCCACGTTCCCGAATAGGAGCAATATAATCAAGCTCGCTAGGATCGCACCAACTAGCTGACTTAGGATATATCCGGGCAGTTCTTTCACCGGAAAATGTCGGGTCAATGCAAAAGCAATGGAGACGGCGGGGTTCAGATGCGCCCCGGAGATCGGGCCAAGGGCGTAAATCAAAACAGTGACCACGAACCCAAACGTAAGGCCGATACCAACTGGAGTTACGCCCCCTTGAGTAACTTGATCGATCACAATCGCGCCGGTTCCGGCAAAGACCAGGAAGAATGTTCCTAGAAGTTCTGCCAGATACTTTTTCATCCAGGGCAGCAGCCAGAGGTTACAGCTTCTTTGGATGGGCTGGCCGTAGGGCAGCAGGTCGTGGCTTCATTGGAGGAATAAAGACTGTCGCCTTCATCATCATGGCGCACCCAGAATTCCCACTCATTGCCATCTGGATCTTTCAACCAGAACTTGTCAGATACAGCATAGCAGCAGGTGACATTTTCCTCTTCTAAATGGGGCAGCAGACCGCTCATTTTTACCCGATCTTTCCAGGCTGCCAAGGTGCTGTCTTGAAAGAGTTCTACACCAAAATGCTGGCCGTGGTCATTATGCCGTTTGGTTAAGCCGGGTTGCTCCATCAGCGCCAGATGTAGAGAGGGTTTTTCCAAGCGGAAATTGGCATAGCCGGGTTTGCGCTTGCTGGGCGGCGTACCAAAGACTTTGCTGTAAAACTCAACGGATGTTTCGATGTCCTTGACGGGAATATTAATATGGGGACGCATTACAAGCTCCTCTCTTTCTCTTGAACATTCAATGCTTGGGGCAATGTCTGAATAAAGGCTTTGATCTCATCGCGTACTTGACGATAGGGATTGAGGGCTTCATCTTCTGCTAATCCTTGAGCCAGTTTGGGCGGATCTTGAAAGCCGTGGTGAACAATGCGGGCCTTTCCCGGAAACAGGGGGCAGGATTCGGAAGCTCGGTCGCATACAGTCACCACCACATCAAAGGGAATGTGCATGAGATCCGAGACATTCTTGGATGTGTGGCCGGAAATATCGACACCCGCTTCGGCCATAACCGCTACGGATCGTGGATCAAGACTGTGGGGTTGGGTTCCGGCGGAATAAGCTTCAATAACATCTGATTGCAAGGCTTTCGCCCAGCCTTCGGCCATCTGGCTGCGGCAAGCATTCCCGGTACAAAGAAACAGAACTTTCAACTTTGGCATTGGGCAGTTTCCTCGCTTTCCGGGCAGCAGTCAACAGAAGAATCTTGGCAGCAATTTTCCGTCAAAAAGCCCATCAAGTTTTGCATCAAGGCATAGTTTGCCGAGTAAATGATCGACCGGCTATCCCGCTTTGAACTGATTAGCCCGGCACGTTGCAGGTGGGACAAGTGAAATGACATTGTGGCCGGTGGAATCTTGATGTGTTCTGCAATCTGACTGACGGCAAATCCCTCCGGCCCCCGCCGAACAAGCAAGCGAAAGATTTCGAGACGTGTCTCATGGGCTAAAGCGCCAAGAGCTTCGATTACCTCAAATGATTCCATATTTCCAGAATAGTCGAATTATAAAAAATGTCAAGCATTCTCCTCTTTAACTAGCCACAAGCAAGCACCTCAGACTATCGGAACACATCGGTAATGCTGAGCTAGAAAAGTTAGGAGTCTAACCCACCACACCACCCGCCACGAGAAGGCCCCGTGAGCAATCATGGGGCCTTTGTCTTGCTTGGCTCCCTGCGGGGAACAACCGGCGGAGAACTGTGCAAACGGTGATGTGGCCAATATCCCACCTTACAAAACGGAGATTTTGGCTATGTCTAATGCAACCCCCTCAAGGCTTGGTCAGATAAACCAAGCGGGCGCAACGGATGCGCTCTTTCTCAAGGTCTATGCAGGGGAGGTCTTGACCGCCTTTGAAGAGACCAACGTGATGATGGACAAGCACATCGTGCGAACCATTCCTCACGGTAAATCGGCCCAGTTCCCGGCGACCTGGAAAACCGATGCGGCCTATCACACGCCGGGGAACGAGTTGACTGGCTCACAGCGGGTTGTCCACGCTGAGCGGATCATCAATATCGATGATCTTCTGGCTTCGGATACCTTCATTGCCAACATCGATGAAGCTAAAAACCACTACGATGTGCGCTCGATCTACTCGTCCGAACAAGGCCGAGCGTTGGCCCGCAAGGCTGATAAGCAGTTGCTTCAAATCGGTATCCTTGCTGCCCGCGCTTCTTCAACAGTCACTGGCGGCTTCGGCGGTTCACGGTTGGTCAACGCCAACTTTGATGTGGACGCCGAGACGCTGATCTCCGGGATTTTCGCTGCCGCGCAAGCGATGGATGAAAAAGACATCCCGGAAGAAGACCGTTACTGCTTCCTGAAGCCGAAACACTACTCATTGCTTGCCCAGAACACCAAGCTCTACAACAAGGACTGGGGCGGCATGGGTGTGTATGCCGAAGGAAAAATCCTGAAAGTCTCCAACGTGATGCTGGTTAAAACCAACAACTTCCCGACCACCAACATCGCGTCTGGGGAAGCCGGAACCAACAACACCTACCACGGGGATTTCACCAACTCTATTGCCCTCGTCATGCACAAATCGGCGGTGGGGACGGTCAAGCTCCTGGATCTGGCTGTTGAGTCCGCGTATGACATCCGCCGTCAGGGCACCCTGATGGTGGCCAAGTATGCCATCGGCCACGGGATCTTGCGTCCTGAGTGCGCCGTTGAACTGGCCAAAGCGTAAGGAGGAATGACGATGACTACTGCACTTTTATCCGCTCAAGCCTCCAACGGTTCCGGGACAGCGGTAATCCTGAGCGCCAAAGTCGATGGCAATGCCTTCGGTATTGCTGTTTATGGGACTTTCGGCGGCGGCACCGTCACCATCGAAGTGGCGCTGGACGGCACCAACTATGCTCCCTTGGATACTTTCACGGCAGCCGGTATGAGAAATTACCGGATTTTCGTGGACAACGGTTCCAAGATTCGGGCAACACTGGCTGGTGCCACTGGCCCGAACATAAACGCCCTGATGAGTGGTGCCTTCATGGGTATCACCCGAACAGACGCCTAATGCTCTCTCTGATGCTCCCACAAGGAGGCTGTCGGTCTTCCGACAGCCTCCTGTTTTTTTGAAATGGAGGCTGACTGATGACAACCACACCACCGCTTCTAACGGAACTGGAAGCGGTGAACGTGATGCTTTCGGTCATTGGAGAAGCACCGATCAATACACTGACCGGAGCGGCCACGGTGGATGTGATTCAGGCCAAGGCGATTTTGAGCCAAATCTCCAGGGAAGTCCAAACCGCAGGCTGGCACTTCAACAGTGAGAAAGAGTATCCCTTGGTGCCGGACATCAATCAGGAAATCACGCTGGCTACCAATATGGTGCGCGTGGATGCCGATCAGTATCCCGAACTCGACGTAGTGCAGCGGGGCCTTCGGCTCTACAACCGGAAAGACCATACCTTCAAGTTCGAGAAGACCGTTAAGGCGGAAGTCGTTTTCCTATTGTCTTTTGAGGAAATCCCCCAAGTAGCCCGGCAATTCATTGTCATCCGGGCAGCCCGGATTTTCCAGGATCGAATGGTGGGATCGGACGTTTTGCATAGCTTTACGGCAGTCGATGAACAAAAAGCACTTGCTGATCTGAAAGATGCCGAGGGGGACACGGGCGATTACACCATCTTTGACCACTACGATGCCTACCGGCCTCTGGATAGGTGGTAAGCCATGCCGCTGGTTAGTGGATCGATCCCGAACCTGATTAACGGGGTTTCTCAGCAACCTGCCCCGATTCGCCTGCCATCTCAATGTGAGGAGCAGATTAACGGATACTCCTCGGTGGTGGAGGGCTTGAAAAAACGTCCGCCATTAGAATTTGTTGCGAAGCTCAACAGCCTACAGGTGGGAAGCGCCTATATTCATACCATCAACCGGGATAGCACCGAACGGTATGTGGTTATCATCACCGATGAGGATTTAAAGGTATATGACCTAGCTGGTGTTCAAAAGACGGTGACGTTTACCAACGGCACGGCTTACCTGGACGCTGCCGTGCCTTCTACCAGCTTTCGAGCCGTCACCATTGCGGATTATACCTTTGTGGTGAATCTCACTAAAACGGTAGCCTTTACCGCTAATAAGTCTCCGAAATATGGCAGTGCCGGATTGGTTTTTGTTAAACAGGCTAATACCGGCAGTAATTACAAAGTGTTTGTAGATGGCGTTCAAAAGGCAAGTCATGCCACGACCACCAGTAACATCCAGACCGAGTTTATTGCAATTCAGTTAGCAACCCAACTAACGACCAATCTGGGAGCGGGGTGGACAATAACGAGGGTTCAATCGACCGTTCAAATCAAGAAAAATGACGGTACGGCTTTTACCCTGGACACCGAGGACAGTAATGCGGGCAATGCGTTGAAATCCGCCAAAGAGAAAGTCCAACGCTTTACCGATTTACCCACGGTGGCCCCCAGGGACTTTGTGATCGAGATTACCGGCGATCAAAGTTCCAGTTTTGATAATTACTTCGTGACCTTTCAACCCAGTGATGCAGGCAGTAACTTTGGCACCGGCGTCTGGCTTGAAACGGTCAAACCGGATATCAACTGGGAACTCGATCCGGCCCTGATGCCGCACACGTTGATCCGGCAATCCGATGGAACATTTAAATTTCAACAAGCCACTTGGGGAAAGCGCATTGTGGGTGATGAAGAATCGGCTCCCAATCCATCTTTTGTTGGAAGTGTCATCAACGATATCTTCCTGTTCAAGAACCGATTAGGTTTCCTCTCTGACGAAAGTGTGATTTTCAGCCGCGCCGGGGAGTTCTTTGATTTCTTCCCGGAAACCGTTACCACGTTACTGGATAGCGATCCGGTGGATGTGGCCGCTTCCAGCAACAAAGTCTCGATCTTGCGCCATGCGATTCCCTTTGATGAAGACTTATTGCTCTTTTCGGATCAGACCCAGTTCATCCTTAAGGGTGGAGATATTCTCTCCTCCAAAACAGTATCCATCACTCAGAAAACAGTCTTTGAGAATTCTCGGATCGCCAAGCCCGTAGGGGCTGGAAAGAACGTCTTCTTTGCCGTGAATAACGGCAGCTTTACCCAGATCCGGGAATACTTTGTATCGGATCAGAATGAGACCAATGATGCCGCCGATATCACGGCACACATTCCCAAATATATTCCCAAGGATGTCAGCAAGCTGGCTGTCACCACCAATGAAGATTTGCTTTGTACCATCAGCCCTAATGCACCCAACGAGGTGTATGCCTACAAATACTATTGGCGGGGTAATGAAAAGTTGCAATCAGCCTGGAGCCGCTGGACGTATGGGAATTGCACCATCCTCAATATCGACTTTATTGAGTCCCTTCTCTATATCGTAACTCAGCGGACTGACGGCGTTTATCTGGAAAGGATGACGGTAGCCCCCAAACAGGTGGATACCAATTCAACCTACGTGACGCATCTGGATCGCCGCCTTCAGAACAATACTTCCGGTGTTTCCGTTTCTTATAATACAGGATTGGATAGAACCACATGGACGCTGCCCTATGCCGTTTCCGGGGTGATGCAAGTGGTGACGCGGGACAGCACCGTGGGACTGAAAGAAGGCATGCTAATTCCGGTCATTGAACAAACCGGCAACACTGTGAAAGTTCAGGGAAAGTATGACCTGGAGGACGTGTTTATCGGCCAGCAATACGAACTCCGTTATACCTTCAGTCACCAATTCCTGAGAGAAAGTTCGCAGAATGGTAGTCAATCAGCCCTGGTATCGGGACGGCTTCAGATGCGAACCTGGACGCTGGTTTTTGAGGATTCCGGCTTCTTCTCGGTATCCGTTACCCCAAAGTTCCGGGATACCTTCCTCTACAAGTTTACCGGGACGATTTTGGGAGCCGGAAACAACACCATTGGCTCGGTTCCCTTGGCAGATGGCGAGTTCACGTTCCTGGTTCAATCCAAAAATGATCAAGTCACTATCGAAGTGATCAACGATACATTCTTACCTTGTCATCTCCTGAGTGTCGAATGGGAAGCCCTTTACAACAGAAGGAGCCAAAAAGTATGACGGCTTATCTCAAGCCTGCCACGCTGGCAGAGGCGATTGCCCTTGCCCAGGACTTGAGACCAGAAGACGAAGCGGAAATAAGGGCCATGAGTGGGCATGAGCCTGTCACTTCTTTAAGCCACGGGATTCAATTCTCTGATCTCCCTACCACCGTGATGGATGAGGATGGTTCCATCCTGGGAATGTTTGGGGCCGTGCCTACCGGGAGGAATCCTCGTGTGGGCGTGGTATGGATGCTCTGCTCTCCCAAGATTCTGAAACACCGGCGGCAGTTTGCCAAGGAATCCCGCCAATGGATTGAGGCGATGCACCGGCGGTACGACTTGCTTTGGAACGTGGTGGATGAGCGGAATACCGTCCACATCCGCTGGCTCCAGTGGTGCGGCTTTACGATTATCAAACGTCATGAGGTGTTAGGCATTGAGAATCGTCCCTTTTTAGAATTTGTGAGGATTAGAACTGACGATGTGTGAACCGGCAACGATTTCCCTGGCGCTGGGTGGATTAGCGATTGTCACCAGCGCCGCCACCGGGATCGCCTCATACGTCGGCCAATCCCAACAGGCAAATGCCCAGGCATCCTATCAAGCCCAACTGGCCCAGGCCCGCAATCAGGAAATTCTCGAAAATGCCCGGTTGGCCCAGGAAAGCTATCTCCGGCAAGCCCAGCAACTGAACCTCCGGCAACAGCAGGAAGATGAAAAATCGTCCCAGGAGATCCAGCAAACGCGCTTAGACGCCGCACAAGCCAGAGCCACCACACGGGTAGCCACCGGGGAAGCGGGTGTATCAGGGCTGTCGGTGGACAATTTGCTTCGGGATTTTTACCGGCAAGAAGATGTCTTTAACGAAAGCGTCCGGCGCAATCGGGACTTTTCCAGATATCAGAGCCAGGAGGATATGAAGGGATTACAAGCCGAAGCCCAAGGCCGCATTGCTTCAGTTCGCCCCTACCTGCCTGAACCGGTGGTGCGTCCCAACTTGTTGGGGTCGGCGCTTCAGATTGTGAGCGATGTGGCCTCCCGTGGGTCGGATCTCTCCGATAAATACAAACGGTACAAGGACGGCTGGTAAATATGGCCAAACGAGTTCAGATCACTGGGGAGATTCAACCCCAGGGGTTGCAGCCGCAAGCCCGGCCCGTAGACACGTATTACCAGCCCCAAGAAAAACCGGTTGCTCCTCCGCCGAAAACTAACAGCTTGCTGCAACTGGCCGAATCCCTTCAATCGATCCAGCCAGGTTTAGACCGCTTTATTGCTAACCGGGACAAACAGGTTACCGAAAAACAAAAAGTTGAAGCAGAAACAATGGCTGGGCAACTGGCCCTTCAAAACCAGTCTGATTGGAGTTCCTCCATTCAATCCGTCCGCAAGAAATTGAGCGATCCGAACCTTGCACCCATTGAGCGGGAACGCTTGTCAAAGCAACTCCAATTGTTCCAGTCCTCCAACCCGTGGCTTCGGATCTATTTTGACAAAGCACAACTCGGTCAAAAGGCATTGGAGTTTGATCAATCGGTTCGTACCGAATGGGCCAATAACCCGGTTCGGGACAGCGACAATCCCGCTGATTTTGACACCTTCTTTGAAGAGCGACTGAACAAGGTGTTTGAAAGCATTCAGAGCAAGTATCATACGCGGGCCTTTGCGGAAGATTTCTTTCCCCAGGCTCAGAAAACCCGTGATGCTTTGCTCAATGAGCATATCAACTATCGACAAAAGCAGGTGATTGAAAACGCCAAGAACGCCTTCAGCAGTCTGGCGACCACCAAGCTGAACGGATTTAGAGAAGCCTTGCAAACAACTTTGGTAGATCGTGCGCTTGCCATCGGTGAGATAGAAACACTGGATGGAAACCAAAAACTGGAGATGTTCCAGAAAGACCGGGACGCGCTTTATCAGCAATGGGCGGATGACTTATCCAATGAGGCGAAAAAGGCCATTCAGATGACTGGCGGTAGTGGCACCGAGATGAATGCGATTCTGGCGGATTCAATTATCGCGGTAGCTTCCGAAACAAAGAATCCCAAAATCCTGGATCTGGCCAAATACATCACCACCAGAGATAAAGCCAAGCTGAGTGATATCGCGGACATCAAAGCCAAGTTGAATGATGCCAGAAGAGCCATAAACAGCGAACGTTTCACCGATGTTCAGCGAGAAGATGCCTTAGAAGAGCGAGACCGCAAAGAATTCTTACGAAAAGCCCAAGTAGAAATCTTTGATAAATTGCATGGCGATCCTTGGCAGGACATATCCAAATACCGTCAAGATTTCAATGAGAAACAGATGGCCGATGAATTCCTGGAAATTCTGCAAGTCCAACGGAAACTCCAGGAACAACGCAGAAATCCCATCCCCCAAGGTAGGGGAGGTACGGCAGATGTGGGCAATTACGTCTATGGCGGCGGCACCGATATTGGGAAAGTCAATCGGGCTTTTCTCAACAATGACATTACTGACGATGAATACCGACAATATGGACAGACCGTGAATATCAACCGGGATCGGGAATTGAGGGATTCAGGTTTGTCCCAATTGAAAAAAGAACTCACCGAAACCGCCGTTCAGAACGCCATCGATAAGTACAAACTCAACCTGTCCAGCTTTGCCGCGAACCGGGCCGAACGGACAAAGAGTCGAAACATCCAAGTGGAAACCGAGGTTCGACGTTCAATAGATTCTTGGATACGAGAACAAGAAAAGAAAAACCTCTCACCTTCGCGGGATGAACTCAATGACTACCTCTGGAACAAGCTCTTTCCCAGGTTGGATAAACAGTTTGGAGCGAGTCCCCAAAGCGGGACACAAAAGCCCTCTCAAAATACCTCGCTTACGCCGGAACGAGGCAAGCAAATGATCCAAGAAATCAACCGTTCTACCCTGACGCCACAACGAAAACAGCAAGCCATCCAAGCCATTCAAAAGAGGATTAAATAGTAATGCCGAATGAATTCAGCCCAGAGCTTCAGTCAATTTTGGAAGAAGAAGGAATTACGGAGCAACCGGGTAAAGCGACTGAAACACCCAATAAAATTCCGGTAGAAACGCCAGAAATAGTAACCCCTGAACCTTCTGAGGAAAATCCTAGCGAAGCCGAAGAACAGAGTGATTTTAATTTAGGTGATGCGGCACTCGATGTCACCCTTGGCATCCCGGAAGCGGTAGGCATGGGGGCCGTGAATTCAGTGGGAGAAACCATTGAGGGTCTATACGGCGCAGCGGATTGGGTCACCAATCGCTTTGGCGGCGACCTGCCGGATAAGGAATACGTGCCGTATGAACCCAGTACCACCACCGGTAAGGTGCTGGAACCCATTGCCCGCTTTGTGGGTGGTTTTGTTGGTGCGGGCAAGTTCCTTAAAATGGCGGGTTGGGCCACTAAAGGAAAGAAGGCATGGGATATTACACGGGCCGCTGTTCAGGGTGGGTTGGCCGATTTCTTTTCCTTTGACGCTCATGAACAACGCCTCTCCAATCTGGTTCAGGAAAACCCGGCCCTCAGAAATCCGGTTAGTGAATACCTCCAAGCCAAACCGGAAGACACTGAAGCCGAAGGCCGGTTCAAGAACGTGGTGGAGGGGATGGGTCTCGGTGTCGCAACCGATGGGCTATTCACCGCACTGAAGCAACTGAAGCGGCTTCGGTGGCTTCGGGGAACCAAGGGTGACGCGGGAGCCGCCGAGGAACTGGCCAAGAATAGTGATTCCATTGACGCCGAACTAGACATGCTCTTCCCCAAAAAAGTCACAACCAAAGTGGAAGGCAAAATTGTAGAACCCAGCTTAGCTCCTCTTCTCGATGAATCCGGTAAACCAATCAATACTTATACCCCTCCGATTGATACAGCAAAGGCTGAGGCTTACGGTAAAGAATTTAACCGAATATTGGAAGAGGGTGGCGATCCGACCAAAATCAACCTGACTACCTATCTTGATCCGGCTGCTTTCCAGAGTGCCGATAAAGTGGAAGCGTTGGTGGATCACATGGTTCAAGCCATTCGGGAAAATGATAAAGTAATCTCCCACCCGGAAACCATTGAAGAGGCTGAAAAACAATTCAGTGAAACAATCTCCAGTTTGGCCGACATCAAGGATGTTTCCAAGGAAAGCCTGACGCAGACCCTGCTCAAGGATGCGGAAACCATTCGGGAAGCAGGCATCCGGGGCGTAGTGGTTTCCAACGTGTTAAACGCGATTGCACAGGAAGCGGATCGGTTGGCTCCATTGGTCAAGAACCTGGATGATGATGCCGTTGCTCAACTGGAACAACTCCAGGAAGCGGCTTATCGGATTGTTCCGGCAGACAGTCTGGTTGGCACCGAGTTGGGCCGGAGTTTAAATGCCCGGAAAATCCGAAGCTCTTTTGCGAAAGACGCAGCGGAAATTCTCCAAAACCAGGGCATGAGTCCGCTGGAATTGGCCGAGGCCATCCAGAACGCCAAGAATATCTACGCCAAAAGCAAGGTGCTTCAACTATCTCTGGATACGATTACAAGGGTTCGGATCAACGCAATGCTCTCCGGCCCGGTTACCCAGATGGTAAACATCACATCCAATCTCATTAAGACCGGCCTAGCCCCATCGGAATATATTCTGGGCGGATTGATTCAATCAGCCAAAGGGCTTGAATCTGGAAAAGAATCCATTCGGCAAGGGTTGAGCCTCTACCGTGGAATTTGGGGTTCAATGGCGGATAGCTGGCGGATGGCCGGATCAGCCATTAAAAATCGGCGAGGCGTATTCCGGGGCGGGGAATTCTCTCAATTGGACGTTTTTGCCGAGTTGGACAAGGCTGAAAATGTAGTGACCAACGCCCAGGATGCTTTGAAGTTTTCAACGCTGGAAGACCTGAAAGCCAGCAGTGAACGAATCAACCAAGCCATCCAAGACGGGGACACCGGTAAGCTCACGTCACTGGTCTGGAGTACCGGGTTGCGGACGTTAGGCGCGGTGATCGATGTTCCTACGACACTCCTCAATGGGGCCGATGAATTTTTCCTGAACCTCAATGGCCGGGGCATGCTGTACTCAGAACTCACCGAACAAGGTTTGTCTCAAGGCTTAGAAGTTGGTAGCAAAGAACTTTCTCAATTTGTTGAATCCAGCTTTCAGAAATATTTCAGCCAGAACGGCGCCTTGATTAAGGAAGATGAAATCGGGCGCCGGGTCTTTGCGTATGCCACCGATTCCAACTTCTCCAAGGCAATGACGGATGACACGATTTTCGGGAAGGTGGGCTTACTGCTCAAAAAAGGCTCTGAATCAGACGGGGTGTTTGGTTTTGCCATGCAGAATATTTCTCCCTTTATCCGAACTCCGGCCAATTTGATTGAGGATGTATTGAACCATGTTCCGGGGGTGAATGTGATTCTCAACCGGAAGGTGAGAGAAGACCTTCAGGCGGGCGGCTTAAAGCAGGCCCGTCGCATTGGGGAAATGGTCACCGGTTCCATGTTTCTGGCGACAGCGGCGGGACTGGTTTCCCAAGGCCATATCACCGGTTCCGGGCCAACCAATCCGCAGCTCAGAGACCAGCTCAAGAAAGCCGGATGGAAACCTTATTCCATTCGCATCCCGGATGCCCAGTCGCCCGGCGGATACCGGTATTTTGAATTGGCGCGGTTTGAACCGTATTCGACGTATTTTACGGTGGTGGCCGATTTCATGGAAGCGCAACAAGCCGGTGCCCGTGGGGATGTCCAAGAGTTTTATTCCAAGCTGGTGGGCAGTATTACCAGCAACCTGACCAGCCGGAAATATCTGACTGGCCTGATTGATACGATGGATCTGATTGGTGGAATGGCCTATGGGGACTTGGATTCGGTAGAAAAGTTTACCAACGATCTGGCGGGGAGTTTCGTTCCCTCTCTGGGAAAAGCCGTTCGGGAAATACAAGATCCCATGTATCGGGATGCCCGGAGCTTTGTGGATGCCATGCGGAACCGGACGCCATTTCTTTCCGAGAATGTACCGGTGCAATATGATTTCCGGGGCAAGCCTTCGTTGACACCGATTTTGAGTCTGTACACCAAATCCGATATGGACGAGGTGGATGTGGAAGTGCTGAAACTGTCTCAACTCGGTGGACAAGTGGATACGGTCTCCAACCGGGATCGACGCTTTCTCAGTCAATTCAAAAGCAAGGATGGAAAGACCGCCTATGAACGCTTGAATGAATTGATGGGCGAAGTGGGCTTGTTGTACTTCCGGGAAGACATGGAAGGAAAAACCCTCACAGATACACTTAAGGAAGCAATTCGTTCCAAGGATTATCAGGCGGCTTCCGATCCCTTTACCTCTCATGAATTCCAAGGCCAGGGCGGCAAGGTCTTTATGCTGCGTAACGAGGTAGCCCGATACCGGGATGCCGCAATGGAGCAATTGTTCCTCGAAGGCTTCAAGAATCCCAACGGTGACGGCTTGGCAAGAGTTTTAGAAATCAAGAAAACCATTCCCAAGGTTCAGACCCAGGATGACTTACAACAGCTTCTACAAGGAGACACCGGCTCCTCCGGCGATGCCAGCCCAGATACTTACGCTCCTATCTTTCAATTTGGACAATAAAAGGAGAACATAATGCCTCTATCCTACGTGCAATATACGGCGGATGGGGTAACGGACACGTTTAACATTACATTCCCTTATATCAGCACAAGCCACATTCAAGTCAAAGTCAACGGGGTTCTGGATAGCGGGATTACTTTCCCAACTTCTGCCACCGTGAAAACATCCACCATTCCAACCGCTGGCCTCATTGTTGATGTCAGACGGATAACCCCCAATACGGCTAGATTGGTGGACTTCCAGGATGGCTCTCTTTTAAGTGAAGGGGATTTGGATAAATCAGCTCTGCAAAACTTCTACATTATGCAGGAATTGTACGATACCCAAGGCAATCAACTGGCTCTGAATAGCAGCAATGTTTACGATGCCCAGAATAAGAAAATCATTAATCTTGCCACTCCCACTAACAATCAGGATGCCACGAACAAGCAGTATGTTGATAATACCCTTGGTAATTTAGCTCCGAAAGATGCAGCCTATCTAACCCTTTCATCCAATGCAACGCTCACATCTGAAAGGATTTTGACTCCAGGTACGGGTTTGATGGGTAACGATGGTGGGGCCGGAAGCACCTATACCCTCGCGTTGAGTATTCCAGTTTCAGTCGCCAATGGGGGAACGGGACTAACTGCGATTGGCACAACCAATCAAATGCTGGGCGTGAATAACGCCGCCAATGGGTTGGAATATAAAACCTTAACCGCCGGTTCAGGCATCGGTATTTCCCACGGGGCGGGATCGGTTACATTCAATTCCACGATTACCCAGTACACCGATGAAATGGCTCAGGATGCCGTGGGCAGCATTCTTTCCGACACGACCACCATCGACGCTACCTATAATGACGCGGGCAACGCCATTACCCTTGATCTGAAAGATAACAGTGTCTCCGATGCCAAGTTGAGAGATTCCACCGGCCTTTCCGTGATTGGCCGCTCCGCCAATTCATCTGGAGACCCGGCGGATATTACGGCTGGAAGTGATGGCGGTGTCCTGAGACGTTCCGGGACAACACTGGGATTTGGAAGTATTCCTTCAAGTAGCGTGACTGGGCTTGGCGCTTTAGCAACCAAAAATACGGTAGGAACCTCCGACGTTGACAATGATGCCGTGACTTATGCGAAGTTGCAGAATGTCACCTCAAGCCGTTTGTTGGGACGTTCCACGGCTGGCGCAGGCGATGTGGAAGAGATCCTTATTGGTACTGGTTTATCCCTTACTGTAGGAAGCCCTTATACATTGTCTTTAAGTATTCCCGTTTCAACGGCCAATGGTGGAACGGGCCTGACTTCAATCGGGACAACCAATCAAATTTTGGGCGTGAATAATGCTGCCGGTGGCTTGGAATATAAAACGCTCACTGCCGGGACGGGGATCAGCATTTCTCACGGGGCCGGATCGATCACCATCAATTCCACCGTTCCCCAATATACCGATGAAATGGCGCAGGATGCAGTGGGTGGAATACTTACCGATACGGCTACGATTGATGCCACTTACAACGATGCCGGTGGCAGCATTACCTTTGACCTGAAGGATAACAGCGTCTCCAACGCCAAGCTACGAGATTCCGGTGGACTTTCCATCATTGGCCGCTCCGCCAACTCGACCGGCGATCCGGCGGATATTACGGCAGGAAGTGACGGGGATATTCTCAGGCGCTCTGGGACAACGCTGGGCTTTGGAACAATTCCCTCAACCAGCGTGACGGGTCTTGGATCGCTTGCCGCCAAGAACACAGTCGGAACTTCCGATATTGATAACGATGCCGTGACCTTTGGGAAGATTCAGAATATTACATCGCAACGCTTGTTAGGACGCTCCACAGCGGGTTCCGGCGATATGGAAGAGATTACTCTGGGAACCGGCTTGTCGCTGGATGCCGGGACGTTAAGTGCAACCGGTGGTGGCGGGGGCGGTGGTGCGCCAACGGATGCCACCTATATCACCCAAACATCCAGTAGCGGCCTATCCGCTGAACAGGCATTGTCTTCACTTTCTACCGGCATAGTCAAAGTCACCACCGGTACAGGCGTTCTATCGAGCGTTGCCGCACCTTCGGGAACGATTGTAGGCACAACCGACACGCAAACTCTGAGCAACAAGCAAATCACTCCCAGGGTAGTGGCGCTGACTTCCGGCACAACGGTCAACACAGATGCCTCAACGGGGGAAGTGTTTACCCTGACACTGGCGCATGACGCAACAATGGCGGCTCCCACTAACCCAACAAATGGTCAAGTAATCACTTACCGGATTCAACAAGATTCTACAGGCGGTAGAAATATTGCCTGGAATGCCATCTTCGGTATTAAAAGGCTTGATATTAATACCTGGAGTTATGCGACCCAGCCATTTACGATGACAGAGCCTAACAGCTTGTCAGACTTGCAGCAATCCCCGGAAGCTGGAACAATTTTTGAAGTCTCGTTCCGATATAATTCCAGCCTTTCAAAATGGGAAACGATTCATTTTACCGGTCTTGGTTTTTATGAAGAAGCTGGCAGTTTCGTACTTGGCGGCACTACCGGCACTGTCGATGAAATACCAGAGAATGACGATATTGGGCAAGTCGGGACAGTAGACTGGACAAACGCTGGCAACGTCACAGCCGAAGATAACACCTATGCCACTGTCGTTCTTGATACAAATGATATTTCATATTGGCTGAAGGTATCAGACTTTGAGCTTGGTGTGCCAAATCAAGCGTCAGTCGTATCAGCGATTATCAAACTGAATATCGAGATTACCGCTAAAACAACGGTACAACAGCTTTACTCCATTGTTATAACACCTATGACTGATGCCCCAGGGAACGAAGCAGGGAACTATGCCAACTTGCCATTTTCAGACGATGGGTCTGTCACTTTCGAGCTAACAACCAGCGAACAGACAATAGCCTGGGAACTCGACTTCACTCAGAGCTTTTTTAGATTGGCTTCAAATCAGTGGGTTGATACTGAAACCTTTGGCATTGCGCTTCAGATTGCTAATATGGGCGCTCCAAGCGCCACCGTGTCCGTTGACAGCATCAAGCTGAAAGCAACGTGGATTGATCCCGGCTAAAACCAACGATGAGGATAAACCATGAAAGATAACGAGACGATTTTCCTTCATCTGGGACGCCTGGAAGGGAAAGTGGATGCGATTCTTTCCAACCAGACCCTGATGGCTAACCAACTGGAGGAACACGATAAACGCCTCGGAAAACTGGAGCATCACCACTCCTGGTTTCTCGGTGCGTCGGCTGTTGTGGCCAGCGTGGTGGCCACCGCCGTGGGCTTTTTCAAGGGAGGTCACTGATGCCGGAAGAAAATAAAAAAGAAGAAAAGATGGACGCTCTCTATGGCCTTTTTCTGGAGGACTTGTTGGCCCTGGTGAAATCCGGGAAAGTTAAAGCCAGTGATAGGGCAGTCATCCGCCAATTTCTTCGGGATCACGATATGGCGTCCAAACGTCCCAAGCCGAGTACCCTGGAAGCATTGGTGGATAGGCTACCTCACTTTGGCGATGATGACGATCCGGTTGACGATCACTAGAGCCAATGCAAAAAAACAGTCGAGACCCGTTAGCTGACTTCCGGGTCTTTTTGTTTGTCGTCTGGAAATTTCTGGGGCTGCCTGAACCAACGCCCATCCAGTACGACATTGCCCATTGGTTGCAACAGATTTACAAGAAACGCGGCCCACGCCGGGCCATCATTGAAGCTTTCCGAGGTGTGGGGAAAAGCTGGATTACGGTGGCCTTTGTTTGCTGGGCACTTTATCTCAATCCTCAATTGAAGATCCTAGTGGTCTCTGCATCCAAGTTCCATGCGGATAACTTCACCACCTTTGCCATGCGCCTCATTATGGACATGCCGGAACTGGAGCATCTGAAGCCCAGAGGCGATCAGCGCAACTCAAAAGTCAGCTTCGATGTCGGCCCGGCTACGGCGGATCTCGCACCATCGGTAAAATCCGTTGGTATTACCGGCCAACTGGCTGGCAGCCGAGCCGATCTCATTGTGGTAGATGACGTTGAGGTGCCCAACAATTCTGCTACTCAGATGATGCGGGAAAAACTGGCCGAAGCCGTCAAGGAATTCGATGCCATCCTGAAACCCAACGGCATCGTCATCTACCTGGGTACCCCTCAGACCGAGATGTCTCTCTACAACGTCTTACCGGAGCGTGGCTATACCTTGCGTATTTGGCCTGCCCGGTATCCAGGCCAAGAATTGGTGAAGTATTACGGGGACAAGCTGTCTCCCAAGATTCTCAAAGCATTGGAAGCCGATACCACGTTAATCGGATGTCCTACTGACCCCAAAAGATTTTCAGACTTTGATCTTTTAGAACGGGAAAACTCCTATGGCCGTTCCGGCTTTCAGTTACAGTTCATGCTCAATACCCGCTTGTCCGATGCCGAGCGTTACCCATTAAAGCTTAACGACTTGGTAATCATTGACTGTAACGTGGAGTTGGCCCCGGAGAAAGTCATCTGGGCCAGTTCACCAGAACTCATCATCAACGAACTTCCCAATGTGGGCCTGGGCGGAGACAAGTATCATCGGCCAATGGCGATTCAGGGCCAATGGATTCCCTATACGGGATCGGTCATGGCCATTGACCCATCAGGCCGGGGAAGCTCCGAGACCGCCTATGCCGTGGTCAAGATTCTGCATGGCTACTTATTCTTGCTGGAATCTGGTGGCTTCCTGGGAGGCTATACCGATGAGACCCTGGGCAAGCTGGCGGAAATTGCCAAGCGGCAGAAGGTCAACCGGGTGCTGATCGAGTCCAATTTTGGGGACGGGATATTCACGCAACTCCTGAAGCCGGTGATGGCCAAGGTTCATCCGGTCACGATGGAAGAGGTAAAACACAGCGTTCAGAAGGAAAAGCGGATTATCGATACCCTGGAGCCAGTCCTGAACCAACATCGGCTCATTGTAGACCGGCGATTGATTGAGCAAGATTACCAGTCCACCCAGAGCCTGCCGTCAGAACAGTCTCTCCGATACCAGTTGTTCTACCAGATGACCCGGATTACCAAGGAACGTGGGGCTTTAGCAGAATATGACCGGCTGGATGTCCTGGCAATGGCCGTGGCCTACTGGGTCGAGCAAATGGCTCGTGACGTAGATATGGCCATTGCCGATGAAAAGGAGCGCCGCCTCAAGGATGCGCTGGAGAATTTCATGGATCATGTGATCGGCCAAAAACCTAAGTCGGATACCTGGATGTAGCTTTTAGCAGGAATCATGCAGATAATGGCTGCTCAGTTATGACTTCATTGATATAATGGGGGCATGTTCAGCTACAACCGCTTATTCAGCCTTTTTCTGCTGCTTCTCCTGTTTTTGGGAGGAGTGGGCGCTCAAAGTGGTCTGGTCATGTGCTATGGAGCCGATGGCCATGTTGCTATCGAAGTGGGTGGAAGCGATTGCAATGACACACCCCAGCAAATTGATAATTCTCATGGTCATCAAGAAGCACTGGTAAATCAAACGCATTGTGGGAATTGTACCGATATTCCATTGATGTTCCAGGCCACGGAGCCTGTTTCATCGGAGCAAGCCAGTCTTTCATTGGATCTTAAACCCATTTATCTTATGGCGTCATGGGAAGTTCATCCCAGCTTGTTTTTGGAAACAGCCACCGAAGGGCAACTCCCTCAACCCCCACCGATTCTTGATCCAGTTTTAAAGGTTCGCCGCACGGTTGTCCTGTTGATTTAACCTCCCTGTGTCTTTCTTAAAAGTCACAGAAGGAGGTTATTCGTGTGTTTTCACGCCTACTATCAACAGTCTTAATCATCTATTTTTTGGCAATTCCAGCTTTTGCCGAATCATTGACGCTGGAACAAGCCATTGATACCGCTATCCAACACAATCCCCAACTAAAAGCTGCTAAGGCCAAGCTGGGTATTAGTGAAGCTGACATCAAAACGGCTAAAGCCCGACCCAATCCAATGATTGTCTCGGATAACGGAATTGCGGAAGATACCTACCGGGCAGGGATTGAACAAACCATTGAGCTTGGCGGTAAGCGGCATAAACGAGTGGCCTTGGCCAAGGCTCAACAGGAAGTAGTTCATAGTGAGATTGATGGGGTTTTGTTGACGCTCCGGGCCGATGTGCGTCGGGCTTATACCCAACTTTATCTGGGACAAGAACGGCAAAAGGCGTATGAAGAGATTCTACAAAGTACAGAGAAACTGTTAAACGTCACCCAGAAAAGAGAACAAGCTGGAGATGTTTCCAGGCTGGATGTTCTACAGGCGGATATTATTGTCGTCAATGTAAAGAATGAGCTTCAAAGTCTTGCCAATCAACTCATCGAAGCCAGAAACCAACTGAACAATCTACTGAACCAGCCTTTGGATACATCTTTGGCCCTGACCCCTCCTGCCGCATTTCCCCAGTTAGTAATGGAAAAGGCGGCACTTCCTGAAAAGACAGAAGCGGGAGCCTTGAAAGCCGAAGTCCAAAAGACTGATTTTAGTTTGAACAGGCTGATTGAAACGGCTCTGACTACCCGGCCTGAAATGCAGCAAAATCAGAAAGGCCAGGAAGCAACTCAACGGCAACTATCATTAGCCAAGGCCAATCGTATCCCTAACCTGTCCTTGACCGCAGGGCCGGACATTGTGGTTCCTGGTGGCGGAGAGAATCAATATAGCGTGTTCTTTATCGCCAATATGGAATTGCCGGTATGGAATCGTCAACAAGGGCCAATTCAAAAAGCCCTGGCCGAACAGGTGCAATTACAGGAAGAACAAGCGGCACTCAAGAACAAGATTATTCTGGAAGTGACCAACGCTTACAACGCTTTTTTTGCCCACCAGAACCGGGTGATGCGGTATGAGACAGAACTATTTCCCAAGGCTCAAGAAGTTGTGGAGAAATCTCGTCGAAGCTTTGAGGAAGGCAAGTCTTCTATTCTTATTTCCCTCAATGCCCAGCAAGCCTATATCCACACCCGGCTGGGATACTTGCAGGCGATGGTGGATATGCAGAATGCAATCAGCGATTTAGAGAGAGCGGTAGGGACAGGACTATGAAAAAACAGATATTGCTTCTAGTGATGATGGCCACTGTTGTTGGCATGAGTGGATGCGCGTCAGAAAAGAAGGAAGAGGCCGAAGGGCATTTGTCCGATGTGATCGAGATTAGTGCCGATGCCGTTAAAAATGCTTCGATTCAAACCCTCATGGTGAAAGAAAAAGAAGCCAGTGGTCAGCTTGAAAGTGTGGCGGAAATACGGGCTAACGAAAACCGGGTCTTTCATATCAACCCGCCGATTCCCGGTCGTGTGGTGGAAGACCGGGTGTTGCTGGGCGATGTGGTGAAACAAGGCCAGGTGGTGGCAGTGCTTCAAAATGTGGAAGTGGCCAAGGTCAATGCCGAGTTTATTCACCAACTTCATCAGAATGAGGTGGATGCCCGGCAAGCCAAAACCAGACTGGCGCTGGCCAAAAAGAATCTGGATCGAGAAAAGAAATTGTTGGAAGAGGGCATCAGCCCCCGTAAAGACTATCTTCAGGCCGAGACGGATTACCAGTTGGCGCAATCCGAACTGGAAGGTTTGCAAGAGCATGCCGTTCACATCAAGTCCGAAGCCAAAGCTCTATTGGGCGCTTACGGTACTCGCCTCGGAAGTACCCATTCCGAGCGGATCAATACCAGTAGTTCCTTAATCTCCCCACGTTCGGGGATTGTCACCAAAAAGAATGTGGTGGCCGGAGATATGGTCAATCCCGAAGAAACCCTGTATGAGGTGGCTGATCTCAACCAAGTCTGGCTGGATATTACCCTGTACCCCAAAGATATCGAGCGGGTGAAATTGGGCCAGAAAGTTACGTTTACCAGTGATGCCATCCCTGGAAAGGCATTCTCCGGGGCCATCAACTACCTGCAACCCGCCGCTTCGGAAACCAGCCAAACGTTTGTTGCCAGAGTCTTCCTGGACAACCCTGGTCTTATCTTAAAGCCGGGTTTGTTTGGACAGGCCGTTATTCAAACGGAAGCTCACGAACCGCAAGCATTTATACCGGAAGCGGCTGTTCAAACCTACGGCAAGGAAACCTTCGTGTTTCTGGTTAAAGGGGAAGGCAAATTCCAGAAACGAACGGTGGAACTGGGTGACAAGGTGGCTGGCGGCTATCTGGTGAAAAGCGGTCTTGCAGCCGGTGATAAGGTGGTTGGCAAAGGCAGCTTTACCCTGAAAGCCGAGATGCTGAAAAGTCAGTTTGCGGAAGAGGAATAAGCAATGGAAAACTTTCTATCAAGCCTCATTAAGCAACGGCTTTTAATCTGCATTGTCTTTTTCCTGTGTATTCTGGGTGGCGTGATTTCTTTTAAAAACTTGCCCATTGATGCCTTTCCCGATCTCACCAACAATCAGGTTCAGATTCTGACCGAAGCGCCTGGGATGGCTCCTGTTGAAGCGGAGCAACTGGTGACGGTGCCCATCGAATCCATTATGAACGGCCTTCCTAAAGTGGCGGAGGTTCGTTCTATTTCCAAGTTTGGGCTGTCCGTGGTGACGGTGGTATTTGAAGACAACGTGGATACCTACTTTGCAAGACAATTAGTGAACGAGCGACTGCAAAGCGCCAAGTCCCGCTTGCCGGACAATATCAACCCGGAACTGGGGCCAATCACCACCGGCATGGGGGAAATCTATCAGTATGTGGTGGAAGGACATGGCTATTCCGCAATCGACTTAAAGACGCTTCATGATTGGGAAATCAAGTATCAGCTTCGCACCGTGCCGGGTGTCAATGAAATCAATACTTGGGGTGGGTTTACCCAGGAATATCAGGTGACAGTTTTCCCGGAAAAACTGATGCAGTTTGGCCTGACCATGAATGATGTATTTGAAGCGCTTAAAAACAACAATGACAATTTTAGCGGCGGCATTATCGAACACCATTCGGAGCAATACATTGTCCGGGGCTTGGGCCGGGTCAACAGCCTGGAAGACATCGGTAATATCCTGATCAAAAAACAAGGTGAAGCGCCGATCCCTATCAATCAGGTGGCCCGGCTGGAATATGGCAAGGCGCTTCGTCAAGGCGCTGTCACCAAGGACGGCATGGGAGAAGTTGTGACCGGCATTGTAATGATGCTCAAGGGAGAAAACAGCCGGGAGGTGATTGAACGGGTCAAAGAGAAGATGACAGAAATCAAAAAAGGTCTCCCGGAAGGGATTCATCTTCATGCTTTTTATGACCAGACCCAGTTGGTAGAGCAAACCATCAAGACGGTTGAAACCAACTTGGTGGAAGGCGGCATGCTGGTCATCGTTGTCTTGCTGGTGATGCTAGGAAATTTACGGGCCGCTTTGATTGTGGCATCCGTCATCCCTATTTCCATGATGTTTTCGTTTATGGGAATGAAAGCCTTGGGCCTCAGCGCCAACATAATGAGTTTGGGAGCAATCGATTTTGGCATGATTGTGGATGGCTCCATTGTCATGGTGGAAAACACGGTACGAAAGCTCTCTCACCCGGATAATCCCAAGTCATCAACGTTTGAGGTCATCCAAGATTCTTTGAAAGAAATGGCCCGGCCCATCCTGTTTGGAATTTTGATCATCACCGTGGTCTATATGCCCATCTTGGCCCTGGAGGGGATGGAGTACAAGATGTTCTCCCCGATGGTCTTTACTGTCTGCTTCGCATTGTTGGGGTCTCTCATCACGGCGATGACCTTGGTTCCAGTGTTATGCAGTTTCTTCCTCAAAGGGAAAGTGACAGAAAAAGATAGTTTTGTTATCAAGGCGGTGCGTGAACCCTATTTGAAACTGTTGGATAAAGCCTTGAACAACCGACAAAAGACGGTCGGCATTGCGGTTGTTCTGTTTGTCCTTACGATGGCTTCACTCCCGTTTATGGGTACTGAATTTGTACCGGAATTGGATGAAGGGGATTTGATTATCGAAGTGCGGAATATCCCCAGCATCTCATTGAATGAAGCAACGGTCGTTAGCACTCGCATTGAGAAAGTGGTCAAGCAAGTACCAGAAGTCGTCACGGTTGTTTCCAAAACGGGACGGCCCGACTTGGCAACTGACCCAATGGGTGTGTATCAAACCGATGTGTATGTCATGCTCAAACCCAAAAATCAGTGGTCTTGGGGACGCACGAAGGAAAATATCGTTGAGGAACTATCGGAGCGACTCAATCAAAATATACCGGGAACCAGTTTCAACTTTACCCAGCCCATTGCCATGCGGGTTGATGAATTGGTCTCCGGGGTGCGTTCCGATATTGCCGTCAAATTGTTTGGGGATGACATCAATATCCTGATGGCAAAAGCCGGTGAGATTGAAAAAGTGGTTCGGACAGTTAAAGGCGTTGCTGATTTACAGGTTGAAAAATTGTCCGGGAGCGGCCAGTTGTTGATTACACCGGATCGTCAGAAGATGGCCCGGTATGGGGTCAACATTGCCGATATTCGGACATTGGTGGAAACCGCCATCCTGGGAACGCCGGTAGCGGAAGTGCTGGACGGGAAAAAGCGGTTTACGCTTCGTGTCAAATTCCCTGAAGGCAGTGCCATTGAGCCGGAAGCGATTGAACGCCTGCTGATTGAAACAGCCAATGGCCCCCGGATACCCTTGGCCCAGGTTGCAAAGGTAGAAACCGGACAGGGCTTGGAAGTGGTGAACCGGGAATTTGGTCAACGGCGAATCATTGTCCAGTCCAACGTCCGAGGACGGGATATTGGATCTTTCGTGAAAGAAGGCCAGGAAAAAATCGAAAAGGCTGTCAAACTCCCGCCAGGATATTACATCGAATGGGGAGGACAGTTTGAGAACCAGCAACGGGCGATGAACAAGCTGATGCTGGTAGTCCCCTTGTCCATCCTGATTATCTTCTTTCTATTAATGGCCACGTTTTCATCCTACAAACATGCCCTGCTGGTCATGTTAAATGTCCCTTTTGCCCTAATTGGTGGAGTGATTGCGCTATGGGTACGAGGCATGTACCTGAATGTCCCGGCCTGTATTGGGTTCATTGCCTTGTTTGGCGTGGCCGTCCTAAACGGATTGGTCTTGGTGTCCTATATCAACCAGCTTCGGGCTGAAGGAAAAGATGTACTGACGGCGATTCAGGAAGGCGCGGAAACCCGCTTGCGCCCGGTGCTAATGACCGCCTTGGTTGCCACTCTGGGCTTTATGCCGATGGCACTTTCCACCGGCTCCGGGGCTGAAGTTCAAAAGCCCTTGGCAACGGTTGTGATTGGAGGACTGATTACCTCTACATTACTCACTCTGGTGGTATTACCCGTCATTTACAGTTGGATTAGCCAAAAGGAAAAAACGTATGGGACATGATGTGACCGGAAAAGAAGGGTTTGAAGGTAAGTGGTACGAGCATCCAGTGTTAAGAAACACGCTACTGGCGACACTTTTAGCCGGTATTACCTATGTTCTTGCCCATACTGACACCATTAGCCCTACCGTTGAGAAAATCTTATTTGGCATTGCTGTCGTGATTGGCGGCTATCACTGGGCACGGGAAGGCATTGAAGAGTTGATTGAATGCCGGGAAATCGGCATTGAGATTCTGATGCTGGCTGCCACCATTGGATCAATTGCGTTGAATATGTGGGATGAAGCAGCCTTTCTGGTGGTTCTTTATGGGGCCGCTGAAGGATTAGAGGAATACACCTTTGCCAAAACACGCGCCTCGATCCGAAAGTTGTTGGACTTGGCTCCCAAGGAAGCCCGTATCCGGCAAGATGGCCGCGAGGTGATGGTGTCTGCCGAAAGTCTGAAGATTGGGGACGTGTTTATCGTGAAACCCGGTGAGTCGATCCCAACGGATGGCGTTATTCTGCAAGGCCAATCCAGCATCAACGAATCGCCGGTAACAGGAGAGTCCGTGCCAGTTGAGAAAGAAACAGGGGCAAAAGTCTTTACGGCAACCATCAATTATGACGGTGTTCTGGAAATACAGGCGACAACTGACTATAAGAATAACACGCTGTCCAAAATGGTTCACATGGTTGAAGAGGCGCGGGAGCAAAAAGGGAAATCCCAGCTTTTCATTGACGCTTTTGGAGAGAAATATACCCCTGCCGTTCTGGTGGTATCCATTTTGCTGCTGGTTGTTCCGCCTCTTCTGGGAGCTTCCTTCCAGTTCTGGGCTTATAAGGCTGTGGTCTTGCTGGTGGCAGCCGCTCCCTGTGCTCTGGTCATGTCAACGCCTGTTGCCATTGCAACCGGAATCGGTGCGGCTGGAAAGCATGGGGTGCTGATTAAAGGAGGCATGCATCTGGAAAACCTGGGCAAGCTGAAAGCGGTGGCGTTTGACAAGACCGGGACATTGACCCAGGGAAAGCCCCAGGTATCAGATGTGGTTGCCCTAGAGAGTAATGAAACACAGCTTCTCCAGATTGCTTACAGTCTGGAAAAATCCTCCACCCATCCTTTGGCCAAGGCCGTAGTTGAAAAGGCCAAGGCTATGACTGTTGAAGCCCTTAACGTTACCAATTTCCGATCCCTTACCGGGGCTGGGGTTCACGGGCAAATCGGCCTGGAGGTATTTTATATCGGCAAACCCAAGCTCTTTGAAGAACTGGGACTGAAGCCTAATCATCAGGTGGAAGCTTTGGAAAATGAGGGGAAAACCGTGGTATTGGTGGGAACCCAGGAGAAAGTTATCGGAATTATCGGCATCCAGGATCAAGTCCGGGAGGAATCGCAAGCGGTTATCCAGCGGCTTCACAAAATGGGAGTGAAGGTGGCCATGTTGACTGGCGACAATGCCTTGGCCGCCCAAGCGATTGCCAAAAAACTGGGCATTGATGACGTGCGGGCGGAGTTGAAGCCTGAAGACAAGATCAAGGCCGTTGAAGAATTGGAGAGTAAGTATGGCCCGGTTGCAATGGTGGGGGATGGTATCAACGATGCTCCCGCCCTGGCGAGGGCAACAGTGGGAATGGCAATGGGCACTGCTGGAACCGATGCGGCGATTGAGGCTGCCGATACCGCCCTAATGGGAGATGACTTGAGTAAAGTGGTTTATGCCATCTCCCTTGGCCAAAAATCCCGCCGCATTGGCACACAGAACATAATCTTTTCACTGGTCTTGCTGGCTGTGATGATTCCATCAGCCTTGATGGGCTTCTTAAGTGTCGCCGGAGCCGTCTTGTTCCACGAGTTTTCCGAGATTCTGGCGGTTTTAAATGGTCTTCGGGTGGCAAGGCACCAGGTAAAGGGATGTTGTCGTGCCTAACATCATTTTCAAAATCCAGGTTTTTATGCGTGTATAGGCCCGTCTCGCACCCCATGTGTATGGGCTTGCGGCAACAAACACGATAGCTCCCGTTAGCCCTCTAGCCGGAGTTATCGTGTTTCCAGGCTAATCAAGGAAGGGATAGAGGGCATTAAATGGCTGCTGCGATTAAGTAACGATTTAATGATGATGGCTCTGTTTGCCATGTTGTTCCTTATGTTCTTCATCTTCTGTAGTTTCTTGGGTTGGTACAAAACCGGGACGAATTTCCGTATGGCGGATTTGCCCTCCTAAATGTCCAGTATAAAAAGCGATTCCTGCTGTTACAATTACCAGGAATGGAATCAAACTTTTCAAGACAGACGAGAGTTGCTCGGACTTTTTCAGTTGGATAAAGCCAATCAAGGCCAAGATACCCGTCATTAACGAGACGATCAGGGTATAAGTCCCCCATTGCTCATGGATGTCAATCACGTCATCCGTAATTCCAGGAAGTCCATGAAGAATCTCATGGCTGTTTTGGCCCGTGAAGTAAACCGGAAGCGCCAAGACTGCCAACGCAATAAACCATCCCAGTGCCGTTCGGTATAACAAGGGTTGGTTGGTTCGCATCGCTATAACCCACAGAATGACGCCAAAAACCATCCCTAAAATAGGAAAGTGATTCATCATCAAATGCCAATGGGCGTAGTTCATGGATTACCTCCTTATGGTTTTTCCGAGACCTGCCCAACCGCCTGCAACAGCTTGGCCTTGGCCAATTCGTGGTTGAAAATCGCTTCAGCCCGGTTCAACTGGGCTTGTCGAAGTTGCCAGGCCACATCCTGAACCTCGACAATGACAGCCCGCCCGGCCTCGTACCGTTTTTGAATCAGCCGCAGGTTTTCTTCGGACTGTGCCACTGCCGGTTCCGCCAGAGCGACGTTTTCCTTGGCAAAAGCCAATTCACTCCAAGCCTGGGCCACCTGTTTGGAGATATCGAGTTGCAAGGCTTTGAGACTTTGCTGGGTTTTTTTCAGGCTGGCATGCGCCTTGGCAATCTCGGCACCCCGGTTTTTGTCAAATACCGGCAGTGACGCTGTGGCCATCCCGATGATTCCATTTCCCATCATATCCGGGCGATCCGGGAAACGCAGGTTGCCTGTGGCCTGCCCATACACTTGCGGGAAATACTGGCTGCGGGCAATTTTGATTTGAGCCTCCGCTTCCTGAATTTGTTTTTGGACTTCAATCACTTTGGGGTGATTTGCCACAGCCTCCTGAATCAGTTTGTCCAAAACTGGCCCAGACCAGGATGAAAAGTCCAATGTTTCCGACACTTCAATGTTTGACCCCATATCCAACCCCATCGCCGCTTTAAGATCGTAAACAGCGTTGTTGAGCCGGGTATGCTCCTCATTGAGCATCTTCTGGGCATCGGCCATCTCGGTTTTAATCCGCAAGACATCGGCTCGTAAGCCCCGCCCCACGTTGTAACGAACCTCCGTGTTTTTGAGCAGGATTTGCTGAACCGTGAGATGTTGTTGATGAACCAGGTGTTCAGCCTTAGACAGGAGCGCCGTCAAATAGGCTTGTTTGGTTTGATAAGCTGTCTCCACTACAGTTTGTTTCAGTGCCGCTTCTGAGCTTTGCAGACTGAACCGGGCCATTGAAATCCCGCCCCGAATCCGTCCCCCGGTAAACAAAGGCACCCTGGCCGTGGCATTCAAATCCTGGAACAGTGTGCTGTCCACCGTGTTCATCATCATATCCGGCGTCATCAACGTCTGGCTGTTTCCACCGCGTAAGAAGGTCAAGGAACCCACACTCAAGACAGGCCATCGTTGGGCCTTAGCCCCTTGTAAAAGGGTCTTGCGAATTCCGACTTCCGCCTCGGCCACGTCAATCCCTATGTTGTTTTCCAGACCCAGATGAACCGCTTCTTCCATTGTGATCGCTTGATCCAATACCGGTAAGCCAGGAAGCAGGCCTTTGGAAACATTTAGTTCAATATGCTCTATTGGCTGATGATGATCAGGTTGATGGTGTTCGTGAGGATCACCCGCCCAAGCCGAGAGTGGAGTGAAACATAATCCGCTAATCATCGAGAGTATCATTATTCTTTTCATTTACCAGCCCTCTTGAAACCTGACCATTGCCGTCCGACCCACACCGACGCATCGTCAACTAGGCTGTGCAGGACGGGAACCACCAGCAAGGCCAGAAGCGTTCCCGCTAACAGCCCCCATAGCGTGACGGTTCCCAGAGGTGTCCATGCATCCATTCCCGTTTCCGGGAAGATGGAGACAGGCACCATGACCAGGATGGTGGCAATGGAGGTCATTAAAATTGGGCGTATGCGATCCATCGCGCCTAATTGAATAGCCTCATCCCGTGGCATGCCTTCCTCCCGAAACCGGCCAATGCTGTCAATCATCAAAATAGCCGTGGTAATGTGCATGCCGGTTAAGAGAATGATCGACATAATGGATACCGTCGAAAAAGACTGACTCATAATGAACAAGCCCAAAAATGCACCGGTCAACTCCAGCGGCACGGAGAGAATCATCTGGAAAGGTTGCAGCCAACCCCGGAACTGGGCCACCAGCATCATATAGATAAAGATGATGGAAAGCCCCAAGCCCCAGAACAAGCGGCGGAAGCTGTCCATCATCTGGGTCATGTCGCCTCGCATTTCCAGACCATAACCGGGCGGCCAGTTGATGTCCGAAACCGCCTTTTGAATCCACTCCATCGAAAGATCCATCGACGGCGGCCCGTTGGGTCGGTAATATCCCAAGGCCGTAATGACCCGGCGCATGCCATCATGGGTCACAACCGTTGGGGCTTTTCTCTCCTGAACCGTGGCAAACGATTTAAGCGGAACCGAGGCTCCCTCTTTGTTGATCAGATAAACGGTTTCCAGATCGGTTTCGTTATCGCGCCGTTGATCAGACTCATAGCGAACTAAGACTGTACTTTGACGGATATTGGGCACCCGGAAATACTCGTTGGCAAAGCCGCCCCGTAATGAATAATAGAGTTGATCCGAAATCATCTGGGGCGTCAGGCCCAATTCCTGGGCTTTTTTAAAGTCAATCTTGATTTCCTTGCTGGGAAGACCCATCGTCCAATCGGTAGCCACCTGAGCCATGCCGGGAATCTTTTGTCCGATTTCCGCCATCTGCTTGCCCAGTTGATCCAGGATAGTGAGGTCTTTTCCATAAATCAAAATCGAAACGGGGGCCTGGGAACTGGCCATAACATCCGATCCCATTTCCTTAATTTGAATCCGGCGCAACTCGTTGGGGAATTTTTCCATTGCCTGTTTTTGGACCGAATCAATCACCTGCCAGATCGTCCGTTTCCGATCATCCTTGTCCGATAATGTGATCATCATCGTGGCGCTGTTGACCAGATTCATCGAATAGCCGGTGAAATACACGGCCATTGTCCCGGAATAGGCCGGGCCTGACTCAGCCCCCAGTTCCACCGAAACTTTTTCCACCTCCGGCTGCTGGGCCATGAGTGTTTCAATCTCATGCACAATCTGCTCAGTTCTGGCAAAACTCGTGCCGGGCGTGGTTTCGACAATGCCGTAAGCCTGACCCACATCGCCCAGGGGCATCATCTCACTGCCAATGAAATTGTAAAATCCCCAGCCAATGATGATGGACGCCATTGTCGCGGCCACCACCGTAAAACGGTTACGAAGCGACCAACCCACCATGCCCTTGTAATTGGCCTCGACTTTTTCCATGAAACGCTGGAAAGGATCGATGAGAGCGCGATAGACCCAGGGCCGCTCCTTGGTGGGATCAGGGAGCCTTAAAAACTTGTTGGTGAGCAGCGGGGTCAGCGTCATCTCCACAAAGAATGAAGACGAGTTTGCTAGAATAATGGGCCAGACCAAGCCCACAAACATCTGCTCCACAATCCCGCCGGTCAGAAGCAGGGGGATCAGGGCGATGTTGGTCATCAAGACGGAAGCGAACACCGCCAACCGAACCTCGGTAATCCCCTCAATCGTGGCGGTTCTGGGATCTTTTCCCATCTTGAGATGCTTTAAAACCGAGTGAATATCCACCACCGTGTCATCCGTATCCCGGCCAATGGCGAGTACCAAGCCAATCAGGGTGGAACTATTCAGGGACAGCCCCAGTGGGATCATCAACAAAATGGTGAGTGAGAGTGAAATAGGAATGGTGACAAAAGCAATCAGGCTGCCCCGCCAGTTGTCCATAAAAAAGAAAATGGCCAGACTGGTTAAAAAAATCGCCAGGACGATTTCATTCAAGAGATTGCCAAACAAAATATCCACAAAATGGGCGTTATCATACGCCACCTCAAAATGGATGCCGGGATAGTCTTTCTCCAATTTGTTGAGCAATTTCAGGGTGTCGGCGATCACAAACGGCGAACTGGCATCCGGGTTCTGAACCACGTTGACCCCAACCGCTTCCCGAATTTTCCCATCACTCACATAGTGATATGCGCTGCGGCGCTCGTTAAACGTATCCATCACCCGGCCAATATCTCGGATGTAGATTACCTTCCCGCTTTCCAGGGCCTTGATGGGATAGTTTGCCACTTCCGAGGGATTGAGGGCCTTGTTGTCAATCCGAACAATGGACTCGGTAGCCCCGCTGGTCAGGGTTCCCGCAGGACGGGCTACATTGTATTCATCCAGCGCCTGTTTCACATCCAGGATGGAGAGTCCGTAAGCGGCCAACCGGTTGCGATCCACAACCACCTGCAACTGCCGTTTCTTCCCACCGTAGGAACTAACCGAGTAGACCTTGGGGACGGTCTTGAGCCGGTTGATGATCTCGTTATCGGCCAATTGTCTCAGGCTGGTTTGATCCCATCGTTCATCTCCAGTCAGAGCAAGGGTCAGGATTGGAATATTCAAGGGATCGATGGGGATTACCCAGGAGGGTTTTAAGTTAGCTCCGGTTACGGGCAAGTCCGCCTGAACCACGTTCATCAGGGCCTGCACATCCACTAAGGCCCGTTTCATATCCGTGCCATAAGGAAACTCCAGGGAAATGATGGATTGGCCGTCCTGGGAACTGGAGCGAATAAAACGAACGTTTCGGATGGACACCATCCGCTCTTCAATCGGCTTGGAGATATACGTTTCCATCTCTTCCGCCGACAGCCCCGGCATCATGGAAACCACGCCAATCATGGGGCTTTCCACGTAGGGCATCATCCGGCGGGGAATAAAAAACATCACCGCCAGAATGCAGAGCGTCACCATCCCCATATAGAAGCCGATGACCCAATAAGGATGGTTCAGCGACCATTCGACGAGGTTAAAGCCCTTACGTTCGCTTCCGGCCATTTACTCCACGACCTTTACATCAAATGTTGTGAATACTTCCGGCTGATTGCCCGATTGAAGCGAGACGACGACCTGCCAATCGCCAGCCATCGCAAAGTCGGCTTTCCCGGTATAACCATCCTTGGTTTTTTCCAAAACCGGGTCAGGCATCTTCATTTCCGGCATATCCGGCATGGTTGTTTTCACTGAAACGCGGAGGTCTTCCGTTGTGGGCGTAACCCGAACGGAAAAATCCTGTTCACCCGCCTTGACGGGTTGATTCGCCAGTTGAAGACTGACTTGGTAGGAATCAACCGTATTCGTCAGGGATGTCTTTGGAGAACAACCCCAAAGCGTGATAGCCAACATGCTGATTAAAAGTATTGAAATGTAACGCATTATTCCGGCACCTTTACGTCAACTTGTAACTGTCCAACCACTTTTCCACCGTCTTTAAGTGTCAAATTCATTTGCCACAATCCTGGCATGATGAACTTCACCTTGACCCTGAACTTTCCAGCTTCCATCTTTTTGACCGACGGTTCTGGATTGATCATGGACGGCATGGCAGGCATCACCGTTTTAACTTCCAGGTCAAGACTCCTGGAAATCTCTCCATGAGCCGAGGACACTTCCACTGTCAATTCGTTGTCTCCCGCTTTGGGCGGTTTGGGAGTTAATGCTATTAAGACCACCTGATGCTCAATAGATCGTTTGAGGCTATATCCGTTTTCTGAAGAGAGTCTGTTAGATGCAGTGGTTTTGGGTAACGACTTTAAGCCTTGCGGGCCATAATCCCCCGCAATCACGGCCACGCCATTTTGAAGATCCTGGTAACCCTGGGTAACCACCTGTTCTCCCTCTTTCAAGCCATCGATGACCTCGGTTTCCTTGCCGTTGCTTTCACCGGTTGTCACATACTTGAGGAAGGCTTTACCTTCCTCCACAACCCACACCGCCGTTTGCGTGTCTTTGGCAATCAGGGCTTCATTGGGAATGACCAAGGCGGTTTCTTTTTGACCCATCTCGACTTCAACCACCACATAGTCACCGGGAACAAGTCGCTCATCCTCATTGGGAATGACCGCTTCCACAACGGAGGTTCGGGTCTGTAGACTGGCTACTGGAAACACGGCGGATACCCGGCTTTCAATGGGTTTTGCTTTCTTGTCCCTGGGATTCACAATCCGAACCGGCATGCCGACCTTAATCCGGCCCGCGTCACTTTCGGCAATGTTGGCCTGTATCCGCAAGGGTTGAAGCTGGGCCAGCTTCAAAATCTGCATGCCGGGACTGGCCAGGGTGCCGGGCGGGACAGATCGTTCCGTAATGACACCGCTCATGGGAGCTTTGACTGTTGTATAGCCCCGGATAATACTCTGAATACGGGTATTGGCGCTCGTTGCATTCAACCTGGACAGCGTTTGGGCATAGGCGGATTCCGCCGCCTCATACTGGGATTGTTCTTCCTCGAATTCCTCGCGGGTAATGACCTCCTCTTTCACCAAGGCTCTGGCCCGTTCAATCTTGTTGCGCCAGTAATCAAGATTCGCCTTGGAGGAGCGAATCGACTCCTGGGCTTCGGCTTGCTGGTATTGGGCTTCCGAAAGCCGGGCGGATTGTTCGTCGGTGTTGAGTTGGGCCAACACCTGCCCTTTTTTCACTCGATCCCCCGGATACACGGATAAAGCCGTAATCCAGCCTTCCGTCCGGGGATAGATGGGAATGTCGTTATAGGCCACGGCAGACCCCGTGTAGGTCACACTGCTGGCGAATGGCTTTCTTTCCACGGTCGCCAAAGCAACCGGCATAGCTCCGGCTGGTGGCTCCACCGTCATTTCCATCGTCTGGGATTCGATAATCCCCATGTGCCCCGGCTTTTGAAAGCTCTCGATCATCCACTGGACAACCAAGAACAAGACCACAAGGCCAATGATGATAAAAACAGATATAGATAACTTGGGTAAACGCTTACTCACAAAGACAATCCTCATTCTTTTGCAATGCAAAAGATCCTAACGTCGAGTTGGAAAACGACGGTCAGGATTTTAAATGAGTAAGCGTAAAGTTTCTAAATAGAGAGAAGTCTTGTCAGGGTAATAAATCCGCCGAAGCCAAGTGGGCTTTTGCACGGAGGAGATACGAAGGTCTTGAACAGGGTCAAGGGTGACCACATCCAATATGACCCACTTCTCCTGAAAGGTCTGGGGAATAGAAGGCTCAATAGCTTGATCCTGGGCCTGTCCTATTGAACAAGCGCAATCATGATTTTTAAAAGAAGCCTGGGACAGCTTTTCATCCTGTTGATGATGCGGACAGGGCGGTTTTTGCTGTTCTTGCTGGTCAGGGCAACAGGCATGTTTTTTGACCGGCATGTCTTCCAGGCAGTTGCATACAGACGCAAATGCTGCCCCGTGCAAAAAGACTGCAAAGGCCAAAAGGAGTGATATAAAGAAGCGATAAAAACTGTTCATCACAACCCCATTATACAGGAACCTCGTCCTTATGGGTTATGCTCCATCCCTTGATGCTGCGCCATCCGCATCCGGGTAGCATTGGTATGGAGAAAGACCTGAAAGCCCGTCGGAAAATTGCCGAGAAAAAAAATCGTTTCATGACAAGCGAACCTTTCTTAATCTCAAAGCATTTCCAATGACTGAAACCGAACTCAAACTCATGGCAGCGGCGGCAATCATCGGACTGAGCAAAATACCAAAAAACGGATATAAAATCCCGGCGGCTATGGGTACGCCGAGCGAATTATAGATAAAGGCAAAAAACAGGTTTTGGCGAATGTTCCGCATGGTAGCCTTGCTTAAAGCAATGGCTTTCTCAATCCCACGTAAATCGCCTTTAACCAAGGTGACTCCCGCGCTTTCCATTGCCACATCGGTGCCGGTTCCCATCGCAATCCCTACTTGAGCCTGTGCCAGAGCGGGCGCATCATTGATCCCATCCCCGGCCATTGCCACAATCCGACCTTCGGATTGCAGGCGCTTGACGATCTCGCTTTTCTTCTCCGGCAAAACTTCGGCTTCCACTTGATCTAAGCCGAGCTTTTTGGCAACTGCCTCTGCCGTTTTTCGGTTATCGCCTGTCACCATAATCACCTGGATACCAGCTTTATGCAGGTGTTGAATGGCTTCCGGCGTGGATTCCTTAATGGGATCGGCAACGGCAACCAACCCGGCAGGTCGCTCTTCCACGGCTACCAGCATCACCGTTTGACCATCCGCCCTTAACTCATTGGCTTTCTGTTCCAGCGATTTAAAGTTAAGACTACCCATTAAATACTGGTTTCCCAGCTTGACGGTTTTGCCGTCAACTCGGCCTGTTACTCCTTGCCCGGTGATGGATTGGAAGTCCTCGGTATTTGTAAGAGTTACACCGCGTTCTTCAGCCCCCTGTACAATGGCAGCAGCCAAGGGATGTTCGCTGCCACGCTCCAGGCTAGCAGCCAAACGCAAAAGTTCTTTTTCGTTCATGCTCTCTTCGGGCACAACCGCCGTCAACTTGGGTTTGCCTTCCGTTAGTGTTCCGGTTTTATCAATGACCAGCGTATTTATCTTTTCCATGATTTCCAAGGCTTCGGCGTTTTTAAACAGAACGCCTTCACCCGCGCCGCGCCCGGTGCCGACCATAATTGACATGGGCGTAGCCAAACCCAGGGCGCAAGGACAGGCAATGATGAGAACGGCCACGGCATTCACCAAAGCAAAAGTAAAGGCTGGTTCAGGCCCAATGGTGGCCCAAATAACGAAAGTTAAAACGGCAATCCCAACCACCGCAGGCACAAACCAGAAAGCCACTTGATCGGCCAGACGTTGAATCGGGGCGCGGCTGCGCTGGGCTTCACTCACCATCTGAACAATCCGGGCAAGCAGCGTATCATTGCCCACCCGTTCGGCCTGCATGATAAAGCTTCCGGTCTGGTTAATGGTGCCACCGGTCACTTTGTCTCCCGGCTGTTTCTGAACTGGGATGGGTTCGCCTGTAATCATAGACTCATCAATAGAACTGCTGCCCTCCTGAAGAACACCATCCACCGGAATTTTCTCACCAGGACGAACCCGCAAGCGATCTCCGGGTTGCACCTGTGCTAAGGCAATATCTTCCTCTATACCGTCAGGCCGGATGATCCGGGCGGTGTTTGGCGCAAGGCCCAGCAGTTTTCGGATAGCCGCACTGGTTTGGCTTCGGGCTTTCAACTCCAAAACCTGTCCCAACAAAACCAACATGGTAATCACTGCGGCAGCTTCAAAGTACACGGCAACTTGGCCATTGTGTGTCCGAAAGGAAATCGGAAACAGGTTTGGGAACAAGACGCCCACAACGCTATAGAGATAAGCAACACCAACTCCCAAAGCAATTAGGGTAAACATGTTCGGGTTCCGGTTAATAATGGATACCCAGCCCCGTTCAAAAAAAGGCTTGGCTCCCCATAACACGGTGGGTGTGGCAAATGCCAGCTCAACCCAATGTAATGTTTTGGGTGAGACCCAATTTTCAATGCCAAGATTCGGAACCATCCGGCCCATTGCCAAGGCAAGCAGGGGAATAGTCAAGCCCAGAGACACCCAGAAGCGACGACTCATATCGATCAGCTCTGGGTTTCTCTCTTCTTCCATGCTGACCATTCGGAGTTCCAAGGCCATCCCGCAAATAGGGCAATTCCCCGGTTTATCCTGTTCAACTTCAGGGTGCATGGGGCAAGTGTAAATACTGGCACCATTCTTTGATTCAGTCCCTGTCGGCTGATTGGATAAGTATTTTTCGGGATCTACCTGAAATTTCTTTAAGCACCCAGAACTGCAAAAATAATAAGCTTTACCATGATGCGTTACACTTAGGGATGATTGATCCACTTTGACTTCCATCCCGCAAATGGGATCGATTTCAGTTGCCATTTTAATTGCTGTCATTTATTGGCTTGCGGAGCCGTACCATTCTTTCCGCCATGTTTTCAGTTTCTCAATTTCTTTCTGTTGGCTGTCAATAATATTCTGTGCCATTGCTTTAATCTCAGGACGTTGAGACTTTTGCATGGCGTCTTTGGCCATAGTAACGGCTCCCTCATGATGCGGAATCATCATATCAATGAAACGTTCATCATATTGAGCATCCGCCTTCCCCAGGTGCTGTTTTATCATGTCTTGATTAGCAGACATATTACCGGACATGTCCATATCCCTATCGATATCTGATTCCCGCACCATTGCTGTGCCGGGAGCTTGATTATCATAGCCGGTCTGTGTCCCCTGATTGGCTTTTGTACAACCGGCCAGTGCCAATGCCAAAAGTCCGACCATCACAAACGGGAATATCCGTTGAGCACTCATCAACAATCCCTCCCCTAATCCCAATACAATTGATCCCATAATCTTATTGGGTTCAACGGTTCAGTTCAATTCCCTGAATGGCTATTTATGGCAAAGGACTGTCATTACGCCAGAGGAGCGTAGTTCTTAGGTTCCAATTTACTGCCGTCTTTGGCAATGACTTCAAAGTGCAGATGCGGGCCGGTTGAACGTCCCGTGCTGCCAACTTTGCCGATAATGTCACCCTGTTGAACAGTATCCCCTACTTTAAATTTGCCAAAAGCGCTCATGTGGGCATAACGAGTTTTCGTCCCATCTGCATGCTCAATAGTAATATACTGACCATAGCCAGCGGGGTCGTTTTTTAGCTCAACAATCTTGCCTTCTTTGGCAGCCATAATGTCGGTGCCTTGTGGAGCAGCCATATCCTGGCCACCGTGGTTCCTACCTGCACCCAAACCATCCCCAAGGGTATAAGAACCTTTTTTCAGGGGTGAAATAAAGCCCTTATCGTTTGGTGTACCGGCTTCTCCTCTTGTTGTAGAAGAAGTGCTTCCCGTACCGCTACTGGAACCGCTTCCACCGGAACCTGTCGATGCGCTGGCCGACGTTGCGGTGGCTGGCGATCCTGAAGCTGCCCCTTCCGGTGCCTTGCTGGAAATACTGCCACTGGCAATACCCGCCAAAAGCTGGTTAATCATCGCCGAGAGAGGGGCCAGCATCATGCTGAGCATGCTCATCAGGCTTGTAATATCAGATGAGATTCCCGGCGTGCCGCCTTGACTATTGGCAGGAGTCGCGGCACCGCCAGGTGATCCCAGGCCCGGAAGGCCAAAGCTGGTTGTGCTTCCACCATTGCCGCCTGAACCCAATGCGTTAAACAGAGTATTCGCAGATGTTGACGCAACTCCAGGGAGGGTTGATGTACCCGCCCCTAATCCGAGCAAATTGGGATTCATAGTCAACGATGAAACCACAGAGGAATTTACTCCTTTCTCTAACTACCTACTCACTCAGACAACATCTCATCGATATAGCCTTGCATGCATAAAAACAGGCATTTTGCCGTAAATGTCATGGCAATTCTTAAGAACCCCTTAAGTTTCAGCCTCTAAAAAGCTTAAAAGCCCCTAAAAATGGGGCTTTTAAGCTTTTGGAGCGGGAGACGAGGCTCGAACTCGCAACAATCGCCTTGGAAGGGCGGTACTCTACCAATTGAGTTACTCCCGCTTAAGACCTCTCTATGATAACTGAGGAGAAACTGAGGAGTCCACCTCTTGACGGGTCAGAAAACAGCTTTATAATGATCATGACTTGTTAGTGGAAACTCCTGTCAATACTGGGTTTTGAGGTTTCTTCCCTTTAGGGTCTTGCCTAATGGCAACATAGTTGGAAGCTATGGTGCAATTAGAGCCGCTCCTTAAAGATTAAACCGCTAAAGCTCAATAGAGGCAAGGGTTTCCTGGTTAGTAAAAGACAGGAGACCCAACAAAATGTTGACTAAAAATGAGCAAAATATAGCGATTTTTAAGCCAAGTGAGGAGAAACTGAGGAGTGATTCCGCGCCTCAAAAAGCCAAAAAACCAACTAAATCTGATCAGAAATTTGCACAGACTGCACAAACTGAGGAGAAACTGAGGAGAGGTTGCGCGGCCCTCAAAGTCAATAACAGTGGAGACTTTGACCAGATCATAGAGAAGCTGCGGGGCCTTTCCGTCCCCTACATACCTGTCAGGCAGGTTGCTGAAATGTTGGGGAACGATAAAAAGACGATTCTGGAATGGTGTGCAAAGCGCCTGATTATGGCTGAGGAAGTTCCCTATGGAACCAAGACAACCTACAAAATAAAGCCACAGGCAGTCATCCTTTTCCTGGAAAGCCAAAAGACGCTTGCCGAAACGGCAAAAAAACAGATGGATGACCATATCCCATTTGTTTCTGGCTGGATCGAAGCAATGAAAAAAGGCATGGTTGCAGGGGTAAAGGGTTCTTATAGTGAACACACCATAGTAAACTATGGCCCACGGATTAACAAATATTTACAAACCTACTCGGCAATCACCTACCAGAACGTGAAAGAACATCTTAAAACGTTCGAGGACAGAACCTCCAACAAAGTTCAGGAATACCGGGCTTTAAACTGCTTCACGAGATACCTGTACAGCGAAGATGCCCTGGATGATTATAACTACGAGAAAATCACCGGGAAAGACCTTCGACCTCAAGGCAATCCAACCCCAAAGCGTCTACGGGTCGCTTATCAGGACTATCGGACAATGATTCTGAAGGGTGGAGGTTCCTTAACAGACCGGGTGATCCTACATATCCTGTTCCATACCGGTATGAGAGCCAGTGAGTTTTGCGGAATAAAGGTGGAAAACCTGAATTTTGAAAAGCAGGAATTGTTTATTCCCAAAGCAAAAGGCCATAAGCAACGGTTGCTTGGCTTGAATAGGGTGGCTTTTGCCGCCTTTGTCAAATACCTAAAGCATTGCCCTAAAAAGGAAGGGGAATACTTGTTTCTGGACATTCTCGGCCAGCAAATGGTTAAGAGCGGCTTGTACGCAAGAGTCAAGCGGATAGCCAGAAATGCAGGTTTGGACAAATCTAAGATTCATCCTCATGCCTTCCGGCGGTCTTTTGGAACCTTTAACCTCCAGAAAGGTCGGAGCGTTAAGTCCGTTCAACTAGCCCTGGGGCACTCTAAGCCATCTGTCACCCTGGAAATCTATGACACCACTACTCAACAGGAAGTGGCTAATATGATGAAAAATTGGTGAAGCGGGTGTTCATAGCCTCGATGACCTCATCCTCCGTTGTCTGGCAATAGGATCGGGTGGTCGTGATGTCCGAATGGCCGCAAGCAATCTGGAGATAGACCAGCGGGATACCGTTGGCCACGTTAATCGTGACAAAGGCCCGCCGTAGAGCGTGGGGTGTGACTTCAACGTCAGCCCTGCGCTCTAGCTTTTTGAGCCGTCTGTAAAGCCCATTGCGCCTGAGTGGTCGCCCTGACCCATTCAAAAGTAAAGGAGATGACCTGGGAGCAACCCCTTTCCGCCACTGTTGTATGTATTCTTGCAAGGCGATAATCAGGCCATCCGTAATACCAACCCGCCTTGCCTTACCCCATTTCCCTTTTCGGACGTGGATTTTTCTGGACTCAAAGTCAATGTCTCCCACCAAGAGCGAACAGGCTTCGGAGACTCGGAGTCCAGTGGAGGCAAGAAGAATGATTATGAGACGATCCAGGGGGTTCTTACAGCACTGAATCAAGTGAACTAGGTCTTCCGCTTTTACGGTCAGACGCTTGGGCGGGATATGCCGTCTCGGTTTGATCTTCCTGGCTTTGTCCAAAAACGATGAAGGCATAGCCTTTTCGGAGATCAGAACCTTGGAAAAGCTGATAAGGGCTTGGTGGATCTGGTTCTTCTTGCAGAACTGGTGGACAGGCATGGAACCGAGGTGGTCACTCAGGTTCTCATAGGAGACCTTGCCATAGGTATCCAGGAACTTTGTCACGTAGGACACGTAACTCTTCTGGGTTTCCTCACTAAAAGGGCGACCGGTCATCAGACCGGTCGCCATCGCTTTCTGCCATTGCTCCAGGTAATCGTGATGTTTCCTAAAATTGAACATACGATACCTTCTTAAGGCTGTTTATATCGATCATCAGTACCGCTTCCATTGAGTTCGTAGCTCAAGAGAAATAACAAGTCGCACCCAGCGTGAGCTAGATGGCTCAATCCAGATTCCGGGTCTTTGTCTTCGCCCTGCATCCAGGAAAATAAGTGGCGGAGGATAGCACCCACCAGTCGAGACCAAGCCATGCCTTTGCGCCAGTTGTGGCATCCGTATTTCTCTGCACCAAAAGCTAAGACTCTGGCGATCTCAGTCAGGGCTTCCACCGGCAACAGTTCCAGCGGCACTTTGCCGGTGTCGTATTTAAGTCCTTCGCTCATGGGTATTGCGTTTCATCCTCTGAAAAATCCAGGAAGCGAAGGTCTTTGTAGGCGTGAACTTCCTTGTGGCAGTTGCTGCAAAGCAGGTGACAACGCTTGGCTTCGGCCAGGATTTTGTTCCAAGACATATCCGTCAAGACAGCGGCATTGAGCGGCAATTGCTTGTCTTCGGCGCTTCGGTGATGGAATACCATCACCTGGGGATGGAAAGCCCGTTGGCATCGTTCACAGATGCCACCCTTTTCGGCAATCAACTTGGCGCGTAACAGGTGCCGTTTGAAGTTTCTGTCTTCAGTGTGTTTGCGCCCAGGTTTTCCCGATTCGGTATTCCCCTGTGATGGGACACCGGAGGTTGAAGTGTTCTCCGGCACGCTCGAAGCACCGGACGGCAATTTTTCCGATTTCATCCGCAAATTCCTCTTTGACTTGTAACTGAATCTCATCGTGAATGTGGGCTACTTGCACCCAGTCCCGACCCCAGACATAGCCTCGGCTCGTCAATTCCTCATAGAGGAAGATCGTGGCTTGTTTGACCACCAAGGCCCCTGCCGATTGCAGCAAGGTGTTCAGGGCCGCATGTTGAGAGCGCACATGTAGCAGGCGACCATCCAGGCCCTTGAGGGTGCCTTGGGTTTCCACCTTGCCGGTAATTTCTTCCTTCAGACGGCGAAGCGCCGGGGTCTTCTTCAGGAACTTTGCCTTCAGACGCTTACCAATATCGGCTCCCTTGCTCATAATGGCCCCGATGCGGGCATCCCCAGCCCCGTACAGAAAGGCATAGATGAACCGCTTAGAGACAATGTTGCGTATCCAGTTATGGTGAGGCAGGCTCTTATTGAAGACCGTATTGGCCGCAACCAAACCCAAGCTCTTGGCATTGCGCCAGTGGATGTCTCCTTCCGCCACTTCCTTGGCAAAGGCCCCCTTGTCATACCGGGCCAGATAATGTCCCAAGCACCGCAATTCCAGACCACTGGCATCCACACCGACCAGCCGATATCCAGGCGGAACGGTAAACAGGCTTCGGCATTCCTCGCCATAGGGAATCCCCTTGGCGGGAACCTGGGCCATGTTGGGGTTCTTGTGGGTGCAACGGCCTGTCACGGCTCCGTTGGTGATGACCTCGCCATGTATCCAGCCACTTTGCTGTTTCTTGAGCCAGGCTTGCGGGCCTTCGGCTAGTTGGGCGATCCGGTTCTGGATCATCAGGTATTCGGAGAGGAGCCTTGCTTCTGGCCAGTCCAAGGCATCCAGAACGGCTTCATCAATCTTGGGCTTGCCGTCCTCGGTATATTCACGGGGCACCCAGCCTCGTTGGACTTGCAACCGGAAAGCTATCTGATCCCGGCTGTTGGGATTGAAAGCCGTTCGCTTGATTTTGTTGGTCAGAACGCCTTTTTGATAGCCGAACTTGGCATTATTGGTCTTTGGAACGAAGGGAATGTATTCTTCCCAGGGAGGGAAGCATTGTTGCAGTTCTTCGACCAGCTCGTCCCGTTTTTGACGAAGTTTGGCATACAGCCTTTCCGCTGCTTGGATATCGAAACAAAAGCCATGTTGTTCCTGTTTAAAGAGAATATGAGCAAAATCATGCTCCAATTGAATGGCCTGTTCGCTGTACCGCTTGGATTCCAGCTTTTGCCAGAGCCGGTAAGTCACTCGAACGTCCTGTTCGCAATACCGTTGCATCTCCTCAGACCATTGCTCCCACGGCCCCCGAAAGCTGTCCTTTTGGGTGTCCAGCCGATGGCCCCAGGCTTCCAGGGCATGCTTGCCGATCATCTTGGTGGGGAAATCCGGGCGCTTGTGGCGATAGGAAAAATCTCGATCCTTGAGGTTGGCGTAGATCAGGCGACTCATTACCAGCGTGTCCCGGATGGTGCCTTTGGGCTGGAAAGCGGGATAGAGCTTCTGAATCACCGGCAGGTCAAACTTGATGATGTTGTGGCCAATGATGAGATCCGCTTCCTGCAATAGAGAAAGGCCCGCTTCGATTTGAAACGGGCCAAAACTTTGGATGGCTTGGGTGTCTATATCCAGCAGGACGAGACAGTGGATGGTGGTGTATGTGTCCAGGAAGCCATCCGTCTCCACATCAAATATGTAGCGCATGTCAGGCTGAGAGTGCCTTATTTTTCTTTGGGCGTTTTCCCAACCCTTGTGCCCGGCAATCCGGGCAATAGCGCCATCGGGGAGGTTCCTTGGCATTGTGGCGGTCTATGTCGAGAAAAGCCCGGTTACAGGTCTTGTTCTTGCAGAAATGGACGACATAGGGCCGGTTTTCGGATGTCTCGGCAGCAAAAGGCTTACGCATATCGAGACTCCTTAATATTTTCTTCTCATCCTCACGAGGCAATAAAGCTCTACTGATTGTTTTTATTCTTGTAGATGGGAGTGAACTTGCCGTGTCCAGTCAAAACCTTTTATGGTCAAGCTTCAACAAACCCCAAGGGTTCCTTGGTGAGTTAATCGGTAACTACATGGCTTTGGAGAATCATGTTTTGAATCTCTGGGCTGTCTACACGATGGAGATTCAAGAAAAGGAACGCATTCTTGAGGTTGGTTTTGGCCCAGGAGTTGCTATCCAGGAAATGGCAAAACAGGTAAAAGATGGATTTATTGCTGGCGTAGATTATTCCGAGTTAATGGTTTCTAAAGCGCAAGAACGCAACCAGAAATTGGTACAAGAAGGCAAAGTAGATTTACGGAAAGCAAATGCAAATCAGCTTCCTGACTATGAAAAAGCCTTTGATAAAATATTGACAGTCAACAACATTATGTATTGGGAACGGCCTATTGAAGCGCTTCATGACTTGAAAAACAAGTTGAAACAGGGTGGCCAAATTTCCATTGTTTTTCAAAGATGTTGCACAAACTGTATTCAAAACGGTTTTCATCATGCGGAAATTAGCTGGTATATGCACTGCTTACACCAAGCTGGATTCATGAATATTCAAGTCAAAACAGAGATGATTAGAAAACAAATAAAACGCTCTTTTTTGAGGAGCGCCATAAATTATATTCAAGGCATTAGACCTATAAAACTCCCAACAAAGTCGCTCTGTAAATTTTCCGAGGACACTACTGGAGGGATATGTATTCGGGCCAGCAACCCTACAATTGATATGATTATTAAGGAATTTCTTAACCTCCCTAGAACTTATGTTGTGGCAAGGCATATTCCAATTAAGTCTTCTTAATATTTTCAAAAGAAAAAATGCCCGGCAGCGGAAAGGGAGACCACTGCCAGGCGGAATAGGCTAGGAGTAACAGTGTGGTGTTGGGGTTAAAAAAATTGTGGCAATAGGCGTTTGACTTGTTTCAAGTAATTTTTCATCCGGTGAATCGATTTCACCTTGAACTGGTCTTTCTGATCGCAGCCGAGTCCCTCAATACGACCGCTTAATACATCCAAGGGACTGTAGATATTAAACCAGCCTTGGACATTGGGCCGTTCCCGGTTAGAAACTTTGAGGAATCGTTTCACCAGTATTTGTAAGACGGGCGATCCCAACGTTGAACCCAGGGTAATCAGAACACGGTCTTTGGCGTTTTTGGGCTGATTCTTCAGCGTCTCATACGCTACGATGCTTCCCAGGCTGAAGCCAATCACAAGGGCATTAGGGTATTCTTGTAAGACAGTCGCTAGCCGGTTCATAATCTTCTTACGGACACCGGGCACCACAAAATACATCAGGATATCGTCTCCATAATCCTGAACATAATTGGCGGCAAAGCCCGCCACCGGCGTTGCATAATAAGATGCTGCTAATCGTGCAGTCAATACCAGGATTTTATTGGCCCAGTTGTCTTCCATCAGGTCTTCATAGTTGAATTCGATGATGTCACTTTTGGGCACACCCAGAATTTGTGCGGCTTTCATCTCAGCCGACCATCCGGGATTGTAATTACCAATCCCGTGAATCAAGATTATTTTCATTGTTTCCCCCTCAGTCGTATCGCAGCAAAGTCGTCCACGTTTTTGGGCCGACAATGCCGTCATCCATCAATTTGTGGTGCTGCTGAAAAGATTCAACGGCCCGCCGGGTTTGGGGGCCGAAAATGCCGTCCACGTCAATCTTGGAGAAGCGGTTTAACTTGGCTTGCAGGGTTTTAACCAATGGCCCTCTAGCCCCTTCTCGCAATACCGAATAAACCAACGGGCGTTGGGCTGCCGCTTTCTCAATGGCTTCCGGCGAATTTTGAGTACGGTTACGATTCCAGGTGGCCACATCAAAGCAAGGGCAATCCCGTCCTGGAGTCACATCCCGATGGCCTACGGTCTTGGCTTGAGGGAATTGATCTTCGAGTTCAGTAACCAGCTTTTCGAGCGTGACCCATTGGGCTGCCGTATAGTTTTCTTCCGTGGTCTTGCCATCTTTGGCAACGCCGCCCACCATGCAAATACCAATGCTTCGGTCATTCACACCGTAGGCATGTGCGCCGATTTCATTCAGTTCTCGGCCATGTTCTATGGTGCCGTCACGCCGAATGACAAAGTGGTAGCCGATCTTGAACCAGCCTTTAGCCCGGTGCCAACGGTCGATTTCCTTGGCCCCGATATCCATTGAGGCAGGCGTTGCCGAACAATGAATGACAATAAAATCGGTGCGTTGTCGTTGCATGGCAATTAGTCCTTTTTAAATTGGGGCAAACATTTATGAGGCTCTTGGAGCCAGGCGTCGGGAATATGCAGTGCGGCATAGCGAAAGTCGAAAAGCTCACACCAATGGGCATACGTGGTGCTGGATTTGTTTCCGATCAGTCGATTTGGATCAGCAAACACAAAGCGGATATCCAGCTCTGGATATTGGGCTTGAATTAACCGGTGTTTCTTACGATCCGTTGAAGTAAATTCACCCTTGAGTTCAACAATGATCCCGTTGGAAAGTATGATGTCCGGGACATAACGGCGTTTTGGTTGGTAGGGAATGGCAAACGGCTCCAATAAAAAAGCGGCCTTTTGGGCCGCTAGTTCCTGTTGAATCCTCTGTTCAAAAGTCAGAGTCATCCGGCGCTTCGTCTTCATCCGGGGTAACGGTGCTGTCATAGCCATCTTCCATGCCAAAGCCGAATTGGCTGGCAGTGGGGCCGTTGTACTCCACCAGATCCACAATCTGAACCGCCTTTAAACGCAGCTTGACGCCTGCGCCTACCAAGTCCGTAAAGTAGGGCACAACCTCGGCACAGATTTTCATGCGGGTGCCGGTGCCAATGCGTACATCCGGGGAAACGGCTTGTCCCTTGGCGTCAAAAATGGCCAGCTTGATATGAAATGGTTCAGCCCCGTTGCGCGGTTTGATCTTGGCCTTGGCTTTAAAGTTGAACCGAACGTGGCCGGTCTCTTCACCCGCTTCATTGGTAACGAGCGCGTAAGGTGGCTGGGCCGGATGCACCTTGTCCGCTTTAGCTGGGTTGTCCGCCAGAGCTTTTTCCAGCGACGCTTTCAGCGCCTCGTCAATGATACCGATCAGTTCCTGGGCTTCCGCCTTGGGGATGATCAGCGTCACCCGGTATTCTCCATCCGGGTCAAACCGGGTGTGAGGTCGAAGCAGAAAAGGATACCGAGCCGTTCCCACCGGCGTTGTGATCTGCGGATGTTTTGGCTTGGGTTGGGTTGTAGACATGGCCCGTTACCTAGTCCGCAAGTCCCATAAACAGGGAACAGCTAAAGGTTGAAGCTGGGGTTCATGCCCGATGATGATTTCTTCCAGGGGAAGAAGAATTGCGTCCGGCAATTCGAGCCAGTTTTTAATCACAGGTGAGTTCATAATGAGCCTCCGTTTCTGTTTTTTGTCTCTCTAAAGGGCAACCTGTTTCAGAAGCTGATTCACTATCAGAATCTGATAGTGTTAGGCAAAGAAAAACGCGCTTTGCTTCACCATCTCCAGATCCAGCGTGCCTTTGGGAGGCACCGGCGGGAGTTTTTCAGCGTTTTTCTCTGACAAGAGTTCCAGGAGTTCCGTTCGGAAGTTGGACAACACATCGTCCTGGTACATCCGAACAAACACTTCCCGGATACAGCAGGCCGAGACCTCCGTATCCGCCGCAAGTGTTCCGTAACTGTCATGCACTAGTGAAAAGGCTTGAATCCCATATTCACTAGCCAGATTCACATAGAGGTGCAAAGCCGCCGCGTCCATTGAATGGACAAAATTGGGACTAATGCCGTTGGATTGACGGCGCTTGTCGATACTATCGAGGTGTTCCTGGATGGTGAGATACACGTTGCGAATCAGGTTCCCCGCCAGTTTTGTTTTGATGCGTCGTGAACGGACATCCCGGTAAGCCTGTTGGACATGGAAACCGGAGGGTGTCATCCAGTTCACCGGTAAGCCTTCCTTGGCAGCCAAAGATGCCGCCTTTCGGAGCCAGTCCATGACATTACGGGCAGCAATCACCACTTCACCGATACTGTCCCAGACAATCCCGGCCAGGAAATCGGATGCTTCAAAAATCCGATCCCGTTCACCTTGCTGAAACGGGTTTTCCCGATCTTTCAGCAGTTGGCGCAGTTCATCCTCAATGTATTGGCGGCAGGCATGGCGGGTGCCACCGTAAGGGAGGATCATCACCGGACGCTTGGTCATGGTTCGGGTGATGCCCAGTGACATCCAGGTTTCGGCCAGATCACTTTTGTCGTTCAGATAGTCGGGGTATTCAAGAATCGTGGCCAGTTTTGCAGCCGTCACATCCGCCACCCGTTGATAAATATCCTGGGGTTGTTCGGACGGAATCAGGTTGACGGCCAGCCCGCCGGTTTCATCCCGGAGCATGGCCGAAAAATGCTGCAAGCCGTTACAACTGCCATCGAGCGATACCGGCAGGTGTGACACAAAGCCATAACCTTCCCGGAGATATCCGGCCCACTCAAAGCAGAAGGCCAGAAACTGCCAGGGCTTATCTGCTTGCGTCCATTCGGTATGTTCAAAGGGGTTTTCGGCAATGGCCAGAATGGTGGATTTCAAGGTGTCGATAAATCGGACACGCTCTTCCAGGCTCACCTTGTCATAGCCATACACATTGGCCCCATGAATGGCCAGCCAGTTAGCCGCCGTTTCATTGCCGATGGGTTTTCCTTCGGCAAAAGTCAAGAGGGCTTTCGCCACATCCGGGCCTTGCGGGTTCAGGAAGTGAGGGACGGCATAGACCCGGCCCCGGAAATCCAGGCAGTGGGGAAAGTAGATACGCGACTCTTCCCGAAACTTGTTGGCCAGATAGATCACCTTGCTGACCAATAACCGTTTGGAACGGTTGATCACATTGGCGTCATAGATACTAGCCGCTTCACGTTTCCAGTCTTTAAAGACCGCCTGTTGCTCCAGTGTCATGGCCTTGGGTTTTAGTTCTGTCGGGAAGGGACAGACACGAGGCTTTCGATCATCCCGGCATGGCAAGTCCCCGATTTCAAGATTTGTTTCCCAAACGGTTTCCAGGACTTCCAACATGGGTTGGTTAATTTTCCAGGCCGTTTTCTGAATCCGGTTGACGGCTTCATACACCAGCGGCATTTCCACATTACGCAGTTCATCGAGATATGCGCCGTTGTATGTTTTGACCAGTTGCAACCGCCCCGCCATCGCCCCGGTATAGCCGCCATCAAAGGGCGTTGTCCAGTCTCTGGGTTCTACCACCATCGGGAAATAGGTGGGTGCCAGGAGTTCACAGCGAGTATTTTCAATATCCAGCCAAGCCAGGGTTTTTGGCGTGGCGGTGACAAAATATTGGGTCTTTTTTTTGCCGCTCCGTACCTCGATACTTTCCACCAAACCCGTGGCCTGACTGAACAGATCGATGAGCGACTTGCCCAGTTGTACTTTGTCCGCCGTTGTCCAGGCTTCCCATGTCAAACCCGCTTTGCTCATGGAATGCACCAGCACCGTGCGCTTGTATTCATACGAGGATTTCACTTTGACCCGGTTATACACCGCGTTGTAATAGTCCGCCTTTTCGGTGTCATAGAAACGAAAGCGGGCCTCGTCCTCAATGAGTTGACCGACATGGAAAGCAGCATGGGTGAGACTTTGCCGACGGGTCACACTGTTGAGGAGTGACTTTGCCGTCAGGAAGGCAATGACTTCCGGCTCTAACAGGGTCATGTGCCGATAGGCAATTGGCTTGGGGCCTTTATTGGAACAGATCGTTTTGTAATAGGCTTCGATGGCTTCCACCATCGGATCAATGGCCCCTTTCAATAAATGGAGTCCTGCCTTGGTGGATGTTTCTAGTTGGCTTTCCGCCGCCTTGGAACGTTGATTGCGGTAGCGTGTTACTGTCATGCCCAGCATCTCGGTTTCCAGGTTGAGTTGCTGATCTTCTTTGGCGTTGGCGTATTGCGCTTTCATGGTGTTGCTCCCTTCTTAGCTTTTGGGGGATTGCTAACCGGCACCGGGGCAAGCCGTTTTTGTGCCCAATAGCGCAACCTATTTCAGAAGCTGAATCATTATCAGAATCTGATATAGTTGAGAGCAAAAAACGGGCAAAGCCCGGTCAGAGAGCGGCTTCTCGCCTAAAAACCTCTCTAACCGGGTTCTACCCGTTATGACAGCGTTTTAAACCTATTTACAGGCTGAAAGTGCTTATTTTATTGAGTTTTAGCCTTTTTTTACGGATTTTTCCCGTAAAATACCCAAAATCGTCTCTTTAAGCTCTTTCCCCTTGTGTGTCAAAAAGACATTCTTGAAGATGCGGCTTTCCGGGTCTTCCTGGGTGTAAAGCACTTCATACCCCTGATGATATTCCCTGCCGTCGTATCGCTCAGCGGCCAGGGTATTAACCTGCCGGGACGTTTTCAAAGCATTCCAGTCCATGCGTTCCCCCAGTTCAGTCAGGGGATAGTCTTCCTTGGTACAGACCAGCAGGTATAAGATGGCCTGTTCCAGGGAAACCTTGGGGGATAGTTCCTTGGATAGCGCTTCCAGGCTCTGGATCAGCTTGTTAATCTCTGGTTCCGGCATGGTCAAAAGGGCCTCCATCTACTATGTCAGAAAATGATATTATATCAGCACTATACCCAGAATCGGAGAATGGTAAACCGCCCCCTGGAATGAGAGGGTTAGCTATTAAAGCCTATTTTTTTCCCTTGCTTGAAGGCTTGACCGGCTCTTGCCCCTTAAGGATTTTGAGTAGTTGCTCTTGGATTTCTTTCCCTTTGGCCGTCAAGAGGGCGTTTTTATAGGCGCGGTTGATTGTGTCAGCTTCAGTATAAACCACGTTGTACCCCTCATTCGCTTTGCCACCAGCAAAGCGCCGGTCTCCTAATGCGCTGACTTTACGGGAAGTATCAACAGTGTCCAACCCAAGCTCACTGCCCAGTTCCGTTAAAGGGTACTCCTCCTTTAGACAGATGTGTAGGAACATCAGGGTGTCGAACAAGGATATTTTGGGCGACAATTCCTCGATTAAAACCTCAAAACACTTGATCATCTTGGAAATTTCAGGTTTATACATAGCGAGTTCGTCTTTCAACTTTGTTTAACTGTCTTACAAAGTTTAACACTTTCTGACATCTTGATAAAGGGAAATATTCCCTCAAGCCAGGGAGCAGGAAACCCACTCCCTGAGTGAAGGAACCGTTTAATATTCATCCGGTAGTAATATGACTGTCTGGTTTTTGGGGTCATAGTCTCCAGGGCTTTCATTGATGGCCCAGAATTTCAGGTTTTCCTTGAGGTCGGTATGGTCGATCACCTGACGGATCAAAACCTCTTCCCCTTCCGCCAAGGCATCCCTGATTTCCTGCTTGATTGTGAAAAGCGCCGTTTTGTCCGGGTTCACTTCCACTGTTACCATCAGGAAGTAGTCAACACCCTTACGTTTGGCCAGCGTGGGGGCATAGGATGCTACAGTATCCAGTACCCAAAAGCACCGGTGCCGCTCACAAAAATTCATGACCCCACTGGTAGCGATCCAGTTTTTGACAAAGGGGCTGAAACGGTAATAAGTATCGGCTTCATAAGTTACAGGCATGGTTGTTACTCCTCCAAATAAATCGGTTCGACTTCATAACGTCCTGGAATGCAGGTGACAGACTTTGCCAGTTCCACCCATACCGTGTGTTGATAGGTGTCTTTGCAGTCTTCATATTGCCGTTGCTTGGAAAATACCCACCCCACAATTACAGTGGAGCCGTCTTTCAAATCCCGGTACATTTTGGAAACGCACCGGCCATATTCCCTTTGAAGGGTCTTGAACAGTTCCCCGATATTCTCCGTAAATGTTTCGGTATGGAACGGCTCCGATATGTAATGGTTTCTTGTTTCGTTGACGTGGGTTTCTATGACATACACGGTTGTTACTCCTCTTGTTATCAGGCTGTCTCATCAGTAGCGGTAGCCTACCCCCGCCAGACCCGCCTAAGCGGGTTTCGACTAGAGGGACATGCACCGCTCAGACAATGCCTTTTCAAGCACCATGTCTTTTTTGTACTGGGCTTGAAACCAGTCATAGAACATATCCAGGCCAAGCACTTTTTTAGGGAGCTTCATGATTTCAATCCCGGTTGCTTCCCGTGCCAGTTGCAAGCCGTCTAGCCATTCATCCGGGTGGCCGTCACTGCTAACGCCAGCATCAGGGCAAAAATGCTCTAGGATACAGAGGCAGGCCACAACCGCCGTATCGTAGGGTTTCCGGGCTGTCTTGCAGAAGTTGAAATTCAGGTTTAAGGCCAGAAAGAAATCCTCATGGGCATCCTCCCCAAGGCCATTGAACAAGAGAGAATCCTTTGATTTCTTTTTGGAAATCTCCAGAATTTTCTTTTCCCGATCCACCACCAAACGCATGTGCTTGATGGCTTGCATGAATTTCTTTTCGTTCAGGTTTTCACTTTTCCAGTAATGCGTATAACCCATTGTTTGTTACTCCTTTTTCATTGACTCAACAGGAGGGTTTTCCCTCCCTTCAATCCCCACAAGGCATGGAGACTGAAGGGAGGGAGCCGCTAGGCGGCCTCCTCCAATGCTTCCGGTTCCTCCAGTTCCCCGGCAGCTTTGAGAATGAATTGATGGGCTTTGCTTGCTTCCGTTGCGGCTTTGAATATCGCCTTTTTGTCGTTCTTTAGAACCCGCAACCATGAGGCAATATAGGAATCGTGTTGAACATTCCCTTCAAGCCCCAGATCGGCAAACAGGAACGCCGATCCCATTTCTGCTATGAGTTCCTCAAAGGCGTATGACTCATCCCCAAAGCGTCCCTTGAATTCCCGCTCAAGCCGGGAATGATGGCCCGTCCAGTGCGTCATTTCATGAAACAGGGTGCAATAATAATCCCCGCCGATTTTGAACCGTTCCTTTTTGGGCATGTTGATAAAATCGAATGAGGGAGAATAGCAAGCCCGAACGCCTAGCGATTCAAAGCGAAGGTCAACCTTGTTAGCCTGGATGATCCCTTCAATGCGCTGGATATCCTCCCATGTCTGTTCCCGTTTGATCACGGGTTTTGATTCAATCCCTTCGCATTGATCCAGGTTGAAAACGTTGTACCATTTCAAAAATGGGATACGCTTATGCTTGCCGTCTTCTTCCTTATCCAGAAAATTCCAGTAAACAACGGTAGTCGATTTTTCACCCTTGCGGATATTGCCGCCTAACGCTTCCGCTTGTTTATAGGAAAGCCATGCATTGGCTTGATAGCTCTTTTCCTGTTGGGTAGCCCAAAGGATCGGGATGTTAATCCCACGGTAGGAATACCCAGTTTTGACGTTATACGGGATACCCTCAAACCCGCCGTAACGGGCTTGATCCCAAGGGCATTTCCAGGGCCTTACCCCTTGTTCTAGGGAGACAACGATCTTATCGGTGATCTCCTGATAGAGATCGCGTTTTGGCTTGTCTGTCATGGTGTTACTCCTATCGATTAACATTGTTTTAGTGTTTAACTTTGTTATAGTCTTTGGGAAACAAAAAGCCCATTTCTGGACTTATCAATGTTCAAGTCTATAACTTTGTTAAACTCATGAAAACCGATAAAATGATTTTCGTCAACCCCTCATGCAAAATATTTTTTTCAACAACGATTTTTTTGAGGGCTACAAAACGCAATCCCACCGCATAACCAACCGATACAAAATAGCCATTGTCCTTTGTATTGAGCCGTCACCCAAAAAGGTGAAGCGCGGGACGAACATCGGCGCTCAAGATAAATTTCTCCCACCAGTGGGATACAGACATAAAAGTCTTTAATCATCTAAAATACTCCCTTATTTAAGCCTGACTACCGCTAACTAGCCTATTTATCGACATTATGCCACTATTCTTTAATTTCTAAACGTCTATAACGCAATAGTAGTAAGGCTTATAGGCATATCGGATCAAACAATAGATAAGGGAAAGGCAAGTGAAATAAAAAAGCAGGGTGATCCAGGCTATCAATGGCTTGATTTAATCTGTTAGTGAGGAAAAAGTGAGGAATTGCTAGTTAGGGATTAGGATTATCAATCCTGTAAAGGCTGTAGGGATAATGGTTTCAGGAATCAGGCGTCTAGCCTAGCGAGTAAGTAGTGTCTTGATTGGCTAGCGTTCATGGGGCTATAGGGGGAGCGGTCGGCTTTCATATCACGATATAGGCTTTCACAAATCTCTGTCAATTCTTTCCCCAGTCATTTTCGCTGGGTGTTGCTTTGTAAAAGCGGTGGCCGTGGCTGCTCTGTTTTTACTTCGCGGGGTTCTGTTTTAGTTCAAGAGCATGCAATGGAAAAGCTATCTTATCTCTAATTAACTTCTGTATTCATGCTTTTTTGGCTTTTCCTACAGGGCCACCTATTTCAGATGCTGATATAAGTTGCCCTGTAGGAGGAAAAGCGATGCAAGAAAATAATTTCCCACTAATTCCTAAGCTACTCCTCGATGAACTGAACCAACGATACCCGGAACGATATCCTGAGATGGAATGGTCGGATCGAGAGGTTTGGCTGAAAGCAGGTGAACGTCGGGTGGTTCGCTTCCTCAATGAGATGTACAAGCGACAGACCGAAAATATTCTGGAGGGGCCACTCTGATGTGTAGTTCAAAACCTAAAGTTCCCAAGATCCAGCCGGTCAAGCCACCGGAATTACCACCGCCTCCCCCTCCTCCTGAACCCACCCCGGAAGCGCCAGTTCTCAATGATCCTAACCGGAAGCGCAAGGATGACAGAAACGCTCGTCGATCCGGGACGCGCACCCTTCGTATTGATCTCTCCATTCCTGGTTCCGCCACGGGCATCAATATTCCGAATTAACGATAGTCGTTATGAACAATTTGTCCGTTGGCTCTGCTGAAGCCCGCTATCGTGAGCTTGAGCCAAAACGGAGCGTCTACCTGGAACGAGCGAGAGAAGTCTCCAAGCTCACCATTCCCAGCTTACTACCCCCTTCCGGTCAGACCGATACAATGCGCCTGGAAACCCCGTTCCAAGGGGTTGGCGCACGAGGCGTTAATAATCTTGCTTCCAAACTGCTCCTGGCCTTACTACCGCCGAACAGCCCTTTCTTTCGTTTAAAGATAGACGACTTTACGCTGGGCCAACTCCAGAACACCGATCCGGCACTGAAGACTGAACTTGAATCCGGTCTGTCCCGAATTGAACAGGCAGTAATGACCGAGATTGAAACCTCGGCGGATCGCGTGGCGGTTTTTGAAGTCCTCAAGCATTTGCTTGTTGCCGGAAATGTCCTGATGGACATGTCTCGTGACGATGGCATGCGGGTCTTTCACCTGGATCGTTATGTTGTCCAGCGTGACCCGATGGGACACGTTCTGGAAATAATCATTCATGAAACCTTGGCTCCAGTAGCCTTACCTGAAAATATTCGCAAGCTGATTACGGATCGGATGGACAGTTCTGAAAAGACCGTCAATCTCTATACCTGGATTAAACGAACTGACAAGCAATGGACGATTTCTCAGGAAGTGAAGGGAATCGTCATTCCCGAATCCAAGGGAACGTATCCATTGGATCGTTGCCCGTTTATTGCCCTTCGCGGCAACCGTATTGACGGCGAAGACTACGGGCGCGGATATGTCGAGGAATACCTCGGCGATCTTAAATCGTTGGAAGGACTATCCCGCGCCATTGTAGAAGGCTCCGCCGCTGCGGCCAAAGTTTTATTCCTAATCAATCCCAACGGAACAACCCGCGCCAAGACATTGGCGGAATCACCGAACGGTGCTATCCGGGAAGGTAATGCCGAGGATGTCACCGTTCTCCAACTACAAAAGTTTAATGATTTCCGTATTGCGTATGAGCAGATGGGGCGGATTGAGGAGAGGCTTAGTTATGCCTTTCTTCTGAACTCCTCAATCCAGCGCAATGCCGAAAGGGTTACTGCTGAAGAAGTCCGTTTCATGGCGCGTGAACTGGAAGACGCCCTGGGCGGACTGTATTCCATTCTGGCCCAGGAATTCCAGTTGCCTTATGTGAGGCGGAAAATCCACCAGATGGAGAAGGTCAAAAAGCTCCCGTCCCTGCCCAGGGATTCGATTAAACCGATGATTATCACTGGCCTAGAGGCGCTGGGACGGGGGCATGACCTTAACAAGCTCGATGTCTTTATCACTGGATTGGCCAATACATTGGGGCCGGAAATATTGGCCCAGTATATGAATCTCGATGACTATATTTCCCGCCGGGCCACTGCCATTGGCATTGATACTAAGGGTTTGATTAAGACCAAAGAAGAAATTGCAGCGGCGCAACAATCCGCCCAGCAGCAATCCATGCTTAGCCAGTTTGGGCCGGAAGTCGTTCGGCAGATTGGCGGTGTCGTTCAGAAAGGAGTGTCCAATGTCCCTCAACAGCCCCCAAAGCAATCCACCCAGTGAGGTGAATACAACCATCGTTTCCGATGAGGCATCAATCCTAGAACCTGAAAACGTGATGTCCATCCAGAGAACAGTCGTTGCCGAGGCTAACGCCGTTCTGGCATCCAACCGGAAACGCGATCCTGTTGTCACTCTAATGCCTGACGGCACCCAAAGAATAGATTTTTAACCAATAGGAGATGCAACCAATATGGAACGCATTGAAATCAAGAGTCAACCTACTGGGCCGGATGCACCGGTTGAAGTGATACCGGATATTGAAACGGCAACAGCAGAAAGTACCAGCTCGGACGTAAGGGCCGAAGAACGCCCGTCCTGGCTGCCGGAAAAATTCAACTCACCGGAAGACCTGGCCAAAGCTTATGGGGAACTGGAAAAACAGTTTACCCATAAAGCTCAAACGGAGGGTACAAATACCGATGAAACAAAAGCCGATGCTCCGAAATCGGATGATGCGGTCAACAAGCTTGTGGAAAATGCCGGTCTGAACATGTCCGATTTATCGGCAGAATACGATCAATCCGGCCAACTCAGTGATGACAGTTACGAGAAACTGGCCAAAGCCGGGGTCAACCGTGAGTATGTCGATGGCTACATTCGAGGGCAAGAAGCCTTGGCCGTGCAATATCAAAGCGAAGTCTTTGACATTGCGGGAGGCCAACAAGGTTATACCGAGATGATCCAATGGGCTGCTAGAAATCTGACCACTGATGAAATCAATGCGTTCAACACCAGTGTCAACAGCGGTAACCTGGAACAAGCCAAATTCAGCGTTCAAGGCATGATGTCCCGCTTTACGACCTCTGAAGGTAATGAACCCAGACTGGTCAAAGGGGTTGCCACTGGCGATGCTACCGCTGTCTTCCGCTCCACTGCGGAACTGGTCAGCGCCATGAAAGATCCCAAGTACAAGAACGATCCGGCTTATCGTCAAGATGTCATTGATAAGTTGGGCAGGTCGAGCATCTTTTAAAAGTTTCGGGGCCGCTGGGAACGCCTTACGGTAGACCACTTTGCTGGTATCGAAAGAAACGAGGGTTCAACTCCCTCCGGCTCCACCAATCTCAACAGTAAAATGCATCACTATGACTTAATTAGAGGGGGCTTTTTACCTGGAATGTGTGTCTCTAATAAAATTAAAGACAATCCCTCCCAAACAAGCTCCAATAATAGGCCCAAGCCAATATATCCAATTATGATCCAGGTTTAGGCTAACCAACGCTGGGCCAAAAGATCGAGCAGGATTCATGGATGCTCCACAAATCGGCCCGGCGAATATGGCCTCTAAACCAACAGTCAGCCCAATAGCAAGCCCGGCCATCTGCCCCACTTCCTTTGTCCCGGTCGCCACACTCATAATGACAAACATCAACAGGAAGGACAGTAGGAACTCAAGACCCAGGGATTGAAGCTCCGACCCTGCGGGCAGGGAAGCTCCTAGATGGGCCACGTTCCCGAATAGGAGCAATATAATCAAGCTCGCTAGGATCGCACCAACTAGCTGACTTAGGATATATCCGGGCAGTTCTTTCACCGGAAAATGTCGGGTCAATGCAAAAGCAATGGAGACGGCGGGGTTCAGATGCGCCCCGGAGATCGGGCCAAGGGCGTAAATCAAAACAGTGACCACGAACCCAAACGTAAGGCCGATACCAACTGGAGTTACGCCCCCTTGAGTAACTTGATCGATCACAATCGCGCCGGTTCCGGCAAAGACCAGGAAGAATGTTCCTAGAAGTTCTGCCAGATACTTTTTCATCCAGGGCAGCAGCCAGAGGTTACAGCTTCTTTGGATGGGCTGGCCGTAGGGCAGCAGGTCGTGGCTTCATTGGAGGAATAAAGACTGTCGCCTTCATCATCATGGCGCACCCAGAATTCCCACTCATTGCCATCTGGATCTTTCAACCAGAACTTGTCAGATACAGCATAGCAGCAGGTGACATTTTCCTCTTCTAAATGGGGCAGCAGACCGCTCATTTTTACCCGATCTTTCCAGGCTGCCAAGGTGCTGTCTTGAAAGAGTTCTACACCAAAATGCTGGCCGTGGTCATTATGCCGTTTGGTTAAGCCGGGTTGCTCCATCAGCGCCAGATGTAGAGAGGGTTTTTCCAAGCGGAAATTGGCATAGCCGGGTTTGCGCTTGCTGGGCGGCGTACCAAAGACTTTGCTGTAAAACTCAACGGATGTTTCGATGTCCTTGACGGGAATATTAATATGGGGACGCATTACAAGCTCCTCTCTTTCTCTTGAACATTCAATGCTTGGGGCAATGTCTGAATAAAGGCTTTGATCTCATCGCGTACTTGACGATAGGGATTGAGGGCTTCATCTTCTGCTAATCCTTGAGCCAGTTTGGGCGGATCTTGAAAGCCGTGGTGAACAATGCGGGCCTTTCCCGGAAACAGGGGGCAGGATTCGGAAGCTCGGTCGCATACAGTCACCACCACATCAAAGGGAATGTGCATGAGATCCGAGACATTCTTGGATGTGTGGCCGGAAATATCGACACCCGCTTCGGCCATAACCGCTACGGATCGTGGATCAAGACTGTGGGGTTGGGTTCCGGCGGAATAAGCTTCAATAACATCTGATTGCAAGGCTTTCGCCCAGCCTTCGGCCATCTGGCTGCGGCAAGCATTCCCGGTACAAAGAAACAGAACTTTCAACTTTGGCATTGGGCAGTTTCCTCGCTTTCCGGGCAGCAGTCAACAGAAGAATCTTGGCAGCAATTTTCCGTCAAAAAGCCCATCAAGTTTTGCATCAAGGCATAGTTTGCCGAGTAAATGATCGACCGGCTATCCCGCTTTGAACTGATTAGCCCGGCACGTTGCAGGTGGGACAAGTGAAATGACATTGTGGCCGGTGGAATCTTGATGTGTTCTGCAATCTGACTGACGGCAAATCCCTCCGGCCCCCGCCGAACAAGCAAGCGAAAGATTTCGAGACGTGTCTCATGGGCTAAAGCGCCAAGAGCTTCGATTACCTCAAATGATTCCATATTTCCAGAATAGTCGAATTATAAAAAATGTCAAGCATTCTCCTCTTTAACTAGCCACAAGCAAGCACCTCAGACTATCGGAACACATCGGTAATGCTGAGCTAGAAAAGTTAGGAGTCTAACCCACCACACCACCCGCCACGAGAAGGCCCCGTGAGCAATCATGGGGCCTTTGTCTTGCTTGGCTCCCTGCGGGGAACAACCGGCGGAGAACTGTGCAAACGGTGATGTGGCCAATATCCCACCTTACAAAACGGAGATTTTGGCTATGTCTAATGCAACCCCCTCAAGGCTTGGTCAGATAAACCAAGCGGGCGCAACGGATGCGCTCTTTCTCAAGGTCTATGCAGGGGAGGTCTTGACCGCCTTTGAAGAGACCAACGTGATGATGGACAAGCACATCGTGCGAACCATTCCTCACGGTAAATCGGCCCAGTTCCCGGCGACCTGGAAAACCGATGCGGCCTATCACACGCCGGGGAACGAGTTGACTGGCTCACAGCGGGTTGTCCACGCTGAGCGGATCATCAATATCGATGATCTTCTGGCTTCGGATACCTTCATTGCCAACATCGATGAAGCTAAAAACCACTACGATGTGCGCTCGATCTACTCGTCCGAACAAGGCCGAGCGTTGGCCCGCAAGGCTGATAAGCAGTTGCTTCAAATCGGTATCCTTGCTGCCCGCGCTTCTTCAACAGTCACTGGCGGCTTCGGCGGTTCACGGTTGGTCAACGCCAACTTTGATGTGGACGCCGAGACGCTGATCTCCGGGATTTTCGCTGCCGCGCAAGCGATGGATGAAAAAGACATCCCGGAAGAAGACCGTTACTGCTTCCTGAAGCCGAAACACTACTCATTGCTTGCCCAGAACACCAAGCTCTACAACAAGGACTGGGGCGGCATGGGTGTGTATGCCGAAGGAAAAATCCTGAAAGTCTCCAACGTGATGCTGGTTAAAACCAACAACTTCCCGACCACCAACATCGCGTCTGGGGAAGCCGGAACCAACAACACCTACCACGGGGATTTCACCAACTCTATTGCCCTCGTCATGCACAAATCGGCGGTGGGGACGGTCAAGCTCCTGGATCTGGCTGTTGAGTCCGCGTATGACATCCGCCGTCAGGGCACCCTGATGGTGGCCAAGTATGCCATCGGCCACGGGATCTTGCGTCCTGAGTGCGCCGTTGAACTGGCCAAAGCGTAAGGAGGAATGACGATGACTACTGCACTTTTATCCGCTCAAGCCTCCAACGGTTCCGGGACAGCGGTAATCCTGAGCGCCAAAGTCGATGGCAATGCCTTCGGTATTGCTGTTTATGGGACTTTCGGCGGCGGCACCGTCACCATCGAAGTGGCGCTGGACGGCACCAACTATGCTCCCTTGGATACTTTCACGGCAGCCGGTATGAGAAATTACCGGATTTTCGTGGACAACGGTTCCAAGATTCGGGCAACACTGGCTGGTGCCACTGGCCCGAACATAAACGCCCTGATGAGTGGTGCCTTCATGGGTATCACCCGAACAGACGCCTAATGCTCTCTCTGATGCTCCCACAAGGAGGCTGTCGGTCTTCCGACAGCCTCCTGTTTTTTTGAAATGGAGGCTGACTGATGACAACCACACCACCGCTTCTAACGGAACTGGAAGCGGTGAACGTGATGCTTTCGGTCATTGGAGAAGCACCGATCAATACACTGACCGGAGCGGCCACGGTGGATGTGATTCAGGCCAAGGCGATTTTGAGCCAAATCTCCAGGGAAGTCCAAACCGCAGGCTGGCACTTCAACAGTGAGAAAGAGTATCCCTTGGTGCCGGACATCAATCAGGAAATCACGCTGGCTACCAATATGGTGCGCGTGGATGCCGATCAGTATCCCGAACTCGACGTAGTGCAGCGGGGCCTTCGGCTCTACAACCGGAAAGACCATACCTTCAAGTTCGAGAAGACCGTTAAGGCGGAAGTCGTTTTCCTATTGTCTTTTGAGGAAATCCCCCAAGTAGCCCGGCAATTCATTGTCATCCGGGCAGCCCGGATTTTCCAGGATCGAATGGTGGGATCGGACGTTTTGCATAGCTTTACGGCAGTCGATGAACAAAAAGCACTTGCTGATCTGAAAGATGCCGAGGGGGACACGGGCGATTACACCATCTTTGACCACTACGATGCCTACCGGCCTCTGGATAGGTGGTAAGCCATGCCGCTGGTTAGTGGATCGATCCCGAACCTGATTAACGGGGTTTCTCAGCAACCTGCCCCGATTCGCCTGCCATCTCAATGTGAGGAGCAGATTAACGGATACTCCTCGGTGGTGGAGGGCTTGAAAAAACGTCCGCCATTAGAATTTGTTGCGAAGCTCAACAGCCTACAGGTGGGAAGCGCCTATATTCATACCATCAACCGGGATAGCACCGAACGGTATGTGGTTATCATCACCGATGAGGATTTAAAGGTATATGACCTAGCTGGTGTTCAAAAGACGGTGACGTTTACCAACGGCACGGCTTACCTGGACGCTGCCGTGCCTTCTACCAGCTTTCGAGCCGTCACCATTGCGGATTATACCTTTGTGGTGAATCTCACTAAAACGGTAGCCTTTACCGCTAATAAGTCTCCGAAATATGGCAGTGCCGGATTGGTTTTTGTTAAACAGGCTAATACCGGCAGTAATTACAAAGTGTTTGTAGATGGCGTTCAAAAGGCAAGTCATGCCACGACCACCAGTAACATCCAGACCGAGTTTATTGCAATTCAGTTAGCAACCCAACTAACGACCAATCTGGGAGCGGGGTGGACAATAACGAGGGTTCAATCGACCGTTCAAATCAAGAAAAATGACGGTACGGCTTTTACCCTGGACACCGAGGACAGTAATGCGGGCAATGCGTTGAAATCCGCCAAAGAGAAAGTCCAACGCTTTACCGATTTACCCACGGTGGCCCCCAGGGACTTTGTGATCGAGATTACCGGCGATCAAAGTTCCAGTTTTGATAATTACTTCGTGACCTTTCAACCCAGTGATGCAGGCAGTAACTTTGGCACCGGCGTCTGGCTTGAAACGGTCAAACCGGATATCAACTGGGAACTCGATCCGGCCCTGATGCCGCACACGTTGATCCGGCAATCCGATGGAACATTTAAATTTCAACAAGCCACTTGGGGAAAGCGCATTGTGGGTGATGAAGAATCGGCTCCCAATCCATCTTTTGTTGGAAGTGTCATCAACGATATCTTCCTGTTCAAGAACCGATTAGGTTTCCTCTCTGACGAAAGTGTGATTTTCAGCCGCGCCGGGGAGTTCTTTGATTTCTTCCCGGAAACCGTTACCACGTTACTGGATAGCGATCCGGTGGATGTGGCCGCTTCCAGCAACAAAGTCTCGATCTTGCGCCATGCGATTCCCTTTGATGAAGACTTATTGCTCTTTTCGGATCAGACCCAGTTCATCCTTAAGGGTGGAGATATTCTCTCCTCCAAAACAGTATCCATCACTCAGAAAACAGTCTTTGAGAATTCTCGGATCGCCAAGCCCGTAGGGGCTGGAAAGAACGTCTTCTTTGCCGTGAATAACGGCAGCTTTACCCAGATCCGGGAATACTTTGTATCGGATCAGAATGAGACCAATGATGCCGCCGATATCACGGCACACATTCCCAAATATATTCCCAAGGATGTCAGCAAGCTGGCTGTCACCACCAATGAAGATTTGCTTTGTACCATCAGCCCTAATGCACCCAACGAGGTGTATGCCTACAAATACTATTGGCGGGGTAATGAAAAGTTGCAATCAGCCTGGAGCCGCTGGACGTATGGGAATTGCACCATCCTCAATATCGACTTTATTGAGTCCCTTCTCTATATCGTAACTCAGCGGACTGACGGCGTTTATCTGGAAAGGATGACGGTAGCCCCCAAACAGGTGGATACCAATTCAACCTACGTGACGCATCTGGATCGCCGCCTTCAGAACAATACTTCCGGTGTTTCCGTTTCTTATAATACAGGATTGGATAGAACCACATGGACGCTGCCCTATGCCGTTTCCGGGGTGATGCAAGTGGTGACGCGGGACAGCACCGTGGGACTGAAAGAAGGCATGCTAATTCCGGTCATTGAACAAACCGGCAACACTGTGAAAGTTCAGGGAAAGTATGACCTGGAGGACGTGTTTATCGGCCAGCAATACGAACTCCGTTATACCTTCAGTCACCAATTCCTGAGAGAAAGTTCGCAGAATGGTAGTCAATCAGCCCTGGTATCGGGACGGCTTCAGATGCGAACCTGGACGCTGGTTTTTGAGGATTCCGGCTTCTTCTCGGTATCCGTTACCCCAAAGTTCCGGGATACCTTCCTCTACAAGTTTACCGGGACGATTTTGGGAGCCGGAAACAACACCATTGGCTCGGTTCCCTTGGCAGATGGCGAGTTCACGTTCCTGGTTCAATCCAAAAATGATCAAGTCACTATCGAAGTGATCAACGATACATTCTTACCTTGTCATCTCCTGAGTGTCGAATGGGAAGCCCTTTACAACAGAAGGAGCCAAAAAGTATGACGGCTTATCTCAAGCCTGCCACGCTGGCAGAGGCGATTGCCCTTGCCCAGGACTTGAGACCAGAAGACGAAGCGGAAATAAGGGCCATGAGTGGGCATGAGCCTGTCACTTCTTTAAGCCACGGGATTCAATTCTCTGATCTCCCTACCACCGTGATGGATGAGGATGGTTCCATCCTGGGAATGTTTGGGGCCGTGCCTACCGGGAGGAATCCTCGTGTGGGCGTGGTATGGATGCTCTGCTCTCCCAAGATTCTGAAACACCGGCGGCAGTTTGCCAAGGAATCCCGCCAATGGATTGAGGCGATGCACCGGCGGTACGACTTGCTTTGGAACGTGGTGGATGAGCGGAATACCGTCCACATCCGCTGGCTCCAGTGGTGCGGCTTTACGATTATCAAACGTCATGAGGTGTTAGGCATTGAGAATCGTCCCTTTTTAGAATTTGTGAGGATTAGAACTGACGATGTGTGAACCGGCAACGATTTCCCTGGCGCTGGGTGGATTAGCGATTGTCACCAGCGCCGCCACCGGGATCGCCTCATACGTCGGCCAATCCCAACAGGCAAATGCCCAGGCATCCTATCAAGCCCAACTGGCCCAGGCCCGCAATCAGGAAATTCTCGAAAATGCCCGGTTGGCCCAGGAAAGCTATCTCCGGCAAGCCCAGCAACTGAACCTCCGGCAACAGCAGGAAGATGAAAAATCGTCCCAGGAGATCCAGCAAACGCGCTTAGACGCCGCACAAGCCAGAGCCACCACACGGGTAGCCACCGGGGAAGCGGGTGTATCAGGGCTGTCGGTGGACAATTTGCTTCGGGATTTTTACCGGCAAGAAGATGTCTTTAACGAAAGCGTCCGGCGCAATCGGGACTTTTCCAGATATCAGAGCCAGGAGGATATGAAGGGATTACAAGCCGAAGCCCAAGGCCGCATTGCTTCAGTTCGCCCCTACCTGCCTGAACCGGTGGTGCGTCCCAACTTGTTGGGGTCGGCGCTTCAGATTGTGAGCGATGTGGCCTCCCGTGGGTCGGATCTCTCCGATAAATACAAACGGTACAAGGACGGCTGGTAAATATGGCCAAACGAGTTCAGATCACTGGGGAGATTCAACCCCAGGGGTTGCAGCCGCAAGCCCGGCCCGTAGACACGTATTACCAGCCCCAAGAAAAACCGGTTGCTCCTCCGCCGAAAACTAACAGCTTGCTGCAACTGGCCGAATCCCTTCAATCGATCCAGCCAGGTTTAGACCGCTTTATTGCTAACCGGGACAAACAGGTTACCGAAAAACAAAAAGTTGAAGCAGAAACAATGGCTGGGCAACTGGCCCTTCAAAACCAGTCTGATTGGAGTTCCTCCATTCAATCCGTCCGCAAGAAATTGAGCGATCCGAACCTTGCACCCATTGAGCGGGAACGCTTGTCAAAGCAACTCCAATTGTTCCAGTCCTCCAACCCGTGGCTTCGGATCTATTTTGACAAAGCACAACTCGGTCAAAAGGCATTGGAGTTTGATCAATCGGTTCGTACCGAATGGGCCAATAACCCGGTTCGGGACAGCGACAATCCCGCTGATTTTGACACCTTCTTTGAAGAGCGACTGAACAAGGTGTTTGAAAGCATTCAGAGCAAGTATCATACGCGGGCCTTTGCGGAAGATTTCTTTCCCCAGGCTCAGAAAACCCGTGATGCTTTGCTCAATGAGCATATCAACTATCGACAAAAGCAGGTGATTGAAAACGCCAAGAACGCCTTCAGCAGTCTGGCGACCACCAAGCTGAACGGATTTAGAGAAGCCTTGCAAACAACTTTGGTAGATCGTGCGCTTGCCATCGGTGAGATAGAAACACTGGATGGAAACCAAAAACTGGAGATGTTCCAGAAAGACCGGGACGCGCTTTATCAGCAATGGGCGGATGACTTATCCAATGAGGCGAAAAAGGCCATTCAGATGACTGGCGGTAGTGGCACCGAGATGAATGCGATTCTGGCGGATTCAATTATCGCGGTAGCTTCCGAAACAAAGAATCCCAAAATCCTGGATCTGGCCAAATACATCACCACCAGAGATAAAGCCAAGCTGAGTGATATCGCGGACATCAAAGCCAAGTTGAATGATGCCAGAAGAGCCATAAACAGCGAACGTTTCACCGATGTTCAGCGAGAAGATGCCTTAGAAGAGCGAGACCGCAAAGAATTCTTACGAAAAGCCCAAGTAGAAATCTTTGATAAATTGCATGGCGATCCTTGGCAGGACATATCCAAATACCGTCAAGATTTCAATGAGAAACAGATGGCCGATGAATTCCTGGAAATTCTGCAAGTCCAACGGAAACTCCAGGAACAACGCAGAAATCCCATCCCCCAAGGTAGGGGAGGTACGGCAGATGTGGGCAATTACGTCTATGGCGGCGGCACCGATATTGGGAAAGTCAATCGGGCTTTTCTCAACAATGACATTACTGACGATGAATACCGACAATATGGACAGACCGTGAATATCAACCGGGATCGGGAATTGAGGGATTCAGGTTTGTCCCAATTGAAAAAAGAACTCACCGAAACCGCCGTTCAGAACGCCATCGATAAGTACAAACTCAACCTGTCCAGCTTTGCCGCGAACCGGGCCGAACGGACAAAGAGTCGAAACATCCAAGTGGAAACCGAGGTTCGACGTTCAATAGATTCTTGGATACGAGAACAAGAAAAGAAAAACCTCTCACCTTCGCGGGATGAACTCAATGACTACCTCTGGAACAAGCTCTTTCCCAGGTTGGATAAACAGTTTGGAGCGAGTCCCCAAAGCGGGACACAAAAGCCCTCTCAAAATACCTCGCTTACGCCGGAACGAGGCAAGCAAATGATCCAAGAAATCAACCGTTCTACCCTGACGCCACAACGAAAACAGCAAGCCATCCAAGCCATTCAAAAGAGGATTAAATAGTAATGCCGAATGAATTCAGCCCAGAGCTTCAGTCAATTTTGGAAGAAGAAGGAATTACGGAGCAACCGGGTAAAGCGACTGAAACACCCAATAAAATTCCGGTAGAAACGCCAGAAATAGTAACCCCTGAACCTTCTGAGGAAAATCCTAGCGAAGCCGAAGAACAGAGTGATTTTAATTTAGGTGATGCGGCACTCGATGTCACCCTTGGCATCCCGGAAGCGGTAGGCATGGGGGCCGTGAATTCAGTGGGAGAAACCATTGAGGGTCTATACGGCGCAGCGGATTGGGTCACCAATCGCTTTGGCGGCGACCTGCCGGATAAGGAATACGTGCCGTATGAACCCAGTACCACCACCGGTAAGGTGCTGGAACCCATTGCCCGCTTTGTGGGTGGTTTTGTTGGTGCGGGCAAGTTCCTTAAAATGGCGGGTTGGGCCACTAAAGGAAAGAAGGCATGGGATATTACACGGGCCGCTGTTCAGGGTGGGTTGGCCGATTTCTTTTCCTTTGACGCTCATGAACAACGCCTCTCCAATCTGGTTCAGGAAAACCCGGCCCTCAGAAATCCGGTTAGTGAATACCTCCAAGCCAAACCGGAAGACACTGAAGCCGAAGGCCGGTTCAAGAACGTGGTGGAGGGGATGGGTCTCGGTGTCGCAACCGATGGGCTATTCACCGCACTGAAGCAACTGAAGCGGCTTCGGTGGCTTCGGGGAACCAAGGGTGACGCGGGAGCCGCCGAGGAACTGGCCAAGAATAGTGATTCCATTGACGCCGAACTAGACATGCTCTTCCCCAAAAAAGTCACAACCAAAGTGGAAGGCAAAATTGTAGAACCCAGCTTAGCTCCTCTTCTCGATGAATCCGGTAAACCAATCAATACTTATACCCCTCCGATTGATACAGCAAAGGCTGAGGCTTACGGTAAAGAATTTAACCGAATATTGGAAGAGGGTGGCGATCCGACCAAAATCAACCTGACTACCTATCTTGATCCGGCTGCTTTCCAGAGTGCCGATAAAGTGGAAGCGTTGGTGGATCACATGGTTCAAGCCATTCGGGAAAATGATAAAGTAATCTCCCACCCGGAAACCATTGAAGAGGCTGAAAAACAATTCAGTGAAACAATCTCCAGTTTGGCCGACATCAAGGATGTTTCCAAGGAAAGCCTGACGCAGACCCTGCTCAAGGATGCGGAAACCATTCGGGAAGCAGGCATCCGGGGCGTAGTGGTTTCCAACGTGTTAAACGCGATTGCACAGGAAGCGGATCGGTTGGCTCCATTGGTCAAGAACCTGGATGATGATGCCGTTGCTCAACTGGAACAACTCCAGGAAGCGGCTTATCGGATTGTTCCGGCAGACAGTCTGGTTGGCACCGAGTTGGGCCGGAGTTTAAATGCCCGGAAAATCCGAAGCTCTTTTGCGAAAGACGCAGCGGAAATTCTCCAAAACCAGGGCATGAGTCCGCTGGAATTGGCCGAGGCCATCCAGAACGCCAAGAATATCTACGCCAAAAGCAAGGTGCTTCAACTATCTCTGGATACGATTACAAGGGTTCGGATCAACGCAATGCTCTCCGGCCCGGTTACCCAGATGGTAAACATCACATCCAATCTCATTAAGACCGGCCTAGCCCCATCGGAATATATTCTGGGCGGATTGATTCAATCAGCCAAAGGGCTTGAATCTGGAAAAGAATCCATTCGGCAAGGGTTGAGCCTCTACCGTGGAATTTGGGGTTCAATGGCGGATAGCTGGCGGATGGCCGGATCAGCCATTAAAAATCGGCGAGGCGTATTCCGGGGCGGGGAATTCTCTCAATTGGACGTTTTTGCCGAGTTGGACAAGGCTGAAAATGTAGTGACCAACGCCCAGGATGCTTTGAAGTTTTCAACGCTGGAAGACCTGAAAGCCAGCAGTGAACGAATCAACCAAGCCATCCAAGACGGGGACACCGGTAAGCTCACGTCACTGGTCTGGAGTACCGGGTTGCGGACGTTAGGCGCGGTGATCGATGTTCCTACGACACTCCTCAATGGGGCCGATGAATTTTTCCTGAACCTCAATGGCCGGGGCATGCTGTACTCAGAACTCACCGAACAAGGTTTGTCTCAAGGCTTAGAAGTTGGTAGCAAAGAACTTTCTCAATTTGTTGAATCCAGCTTTCAGAAATATTTCAGCCAGAACGGCGCCTTGATTAAGGAAGATGAAATCGGGCGCCGGGTCTTTGCGTATGCCACCGATTCCAACTTCTCCAAGGCAATGACGGATGACACGATTTTCGGGAAGGTGGGCTTACTGCTCAAAAAAGGCTCTGAATCAGACGGGGTGTTTGGTTTTGCCATGCAGAATATTTCTCCCTTTATCCGAACTCCGGCCAATTTGATTGAGGATGTATTGAACCATGTTCCGGGGGTGAATGTGATTCTCAACCGGAAGGTGAGAGAAGACCTTCAGGCGGGCGGCTTAAAGCAGGCCCGTCGCATTGGGGAAATGGTCACCGGTTCCATGTTTCTGGCGACAGCGGCGGGACTGGTTTCCCAAGGCCATATCACCGGTTCCGGGCCAACCAATCCGCAGCTCAGAGACCAGCTCAAGAAAGCCGGATGGAAACCTTATTCCATTCGCATCCCGGATGCCCAGTCGCCCGGCGGATACCGGTATTTTGAATTGGCGCGGTTTGAACCGTATTCGACGTATTTTACGGTGGTGGCCGATTTCATGGAAGCGCAACAAGCCGGTGCCCGTGGGGATGTCCAAGAGTTTTATTCCAAGCTGGTGGGCAGTATTACCAGCAACCTGACCAGCCGGAAATATCTGACTGGCCTGATTGATACGATGGATCTGATTGGTGGAATGGCCTATGGGGACTTGGATTCGGTAGAAAAGTTTACCAACGATCTGGCGGGGAGTTTCGTTCCCTCTCTGGGAAAAGCCGTTCGGGAAATACAAGATCCCATGTATCGGGATGCCCGGAGCTTTGTGGATGCCATGCGGAACCGGACGCCATTTCTTTCCGAGAATGTACCGGTGCAATATGATTTCCGGGGCAAGCCTTCGTTGACACCGATTTTGAGTCTGTACACCAAATCCGATATGGACGAGGTGGATGTGGAAGTGCTGAAACTGTCTCAACTCGGTGGACAAGTGGATACGGTCTCCAACCGGGATCGACGCTTTCTCAGTCAATTCAAAAGCAAGGATGGAAAGACCGCCTATGAACGCTTGAATGAATTGATGGGCGAAGTGGGCTTGTTGTACTTCCGGGAAGACATGGAAGGAAAAACCCTCACAGATACACTTAAGGAAGCAATTCGTTCCAAGGATTATCAGGCGGCTTCCGATCCCTTTACCTCTCATGAATTCCAAGGCCAGGGCGGCAAGGTCTTTATGCTGCGTAACGAGGTAGCCCGATACCGGGATGCCGCAATGGAGCAATTGTTCCTCGAAGGCTTCAAGAATCCCAACGGTGACGGCTTGGCAAGAGTTTTAGAAATCAAGAAAACCATTCCCAAGGTTCAGACCCAGGATGACTTACAACAGCTTCTACAAGGAGACACCGGCTCCTCCGGCGATGCCAGCCCAGATACTTACGCTCCTATCTTTCAATTTGGACAATAAAAGGAGAACATAATGCCTCTATCCTACGTGCAATATACGGCGGATGGGGTAACGGACACGTTTAACATTACATTCCCTTATATCAGCACAAGCCACATTCAAGTCAAAGTCAACGGGGTTCTGGATAGCGGGATTACTTTCCCAACTTCTGCCACCGTGAAAACATCCACCATTCCAACCGCTGGCCTCATTGTTGATGTCAGACGGATAACCCCCAATACGGCTAGATTGGTGGACTTCCAGGATGGCTCTCTTTTAAGTGAAGGGGATTTGGATAAATCAGCTCTGCAAAACTTCTACATTATGCAGGAATTGTACGATACCCAAGGCAATCAACTGGCTCTGAATAGCAGCAATGTTTACGATGCCCAGAATAAGAAAATCATTAATCTTGCCACTCCCACTAACAATCAGGATGCCACGAACAAGCAGTATGTTGATAATACCCTTGGTAATTTAGCTCCGAAAGATGCAGCCTATCTAACCCTTTCATCCAATGCAACGCTCACATCTGAAAGGATTTTGACTCCAGGTACGGGTTTGATGGGTAACGATGGTGGGGCCGGAAGCACCTATACCCTCGCGTTGAGTATTCCAGTTTCAGTCGCCAATGGGGGAACGGGACTAACTGCGATTGGCACAACCAATCAAATGCTGGGCGTGAATAACGCCGCCAATGGGTTGGAATATAAAACCTTAACCGCCGGTTCAGGCATCGGTATTTCCCACGGGGCGGGATCGGTTACATTCAATTCCACGATTACCCAGTACACCGATGAAATGGCTCAGGATGCCGTGGGCAGCATTCTTTCCGACACGACCACCATCGACGCTACCTATAATGACGCGGGCAACGCCATTACCCTTGATCTGAAAGATAACAGTGTCTCCGATGCCAAGTTGAGAGATTCCACCGGCCTTTCCGTGATTGGCCGCTCCGCCAATTCATCTGGAGACCCGGCGGATATTACGGCTGGAAGTGATGGCGGTGTCCTGAGACGTTCCGGGACAACACTGGGATTTGGAAGTATTCCTTCAAGTAGCGTGACTGGGCTTGGCGCTTTAGCAACCAAAAATACGGTAGGAACCTCCGACGTTGACAATGATGCCGTGACTTATGCGAAGTTGCAGAATGTCACCTCAAGCCGTTTGTTGGGACGTTCCACGGCTGGCGCAGGCGATGTGGAAGAGATCCTTATTGGTACTGGTTTATCCCTTACTGTAGGAAGCCCTTATACATTGTCTTTAAGTATTCCCGTTTCAACGGCCAATGGTGGAACGGGCCTGACTTCAATCGGGACAACCAATCAAATTTTGGGCGTGAATAATGCTGCCGGTGGCTTGGAATATAAAACGCTCACTGCCGGGACGGGGATCAGCATTTCTCACGGGGCCGGATCGATCACCATCAATTCCACCGTTCCCCAATATACCGATGAAATGGCGCAGGATGCAGTGGGTGGAATACTTACCGATACGGCTACGATTGATGCCACTTACAACGATGCCGGTGGCAGCATTACCTTTGACCTGAAGGATAACAGCGTCTCCAACGCCAAGCTACGAGATTCCGGTGGACTTTCCATCATTGGCCGCTCCGCCAACTCGACCGGCGATCCGGCGGATATTACGGCAGGAAGTGACGGGGATATTCTCAGGCGCTCTGGGACAACGCTGGGCTTTGGAACAATTCCCTCAACCAGCGTGACGGGTCTTGGATCGCTTGCCGCCAAGAACACAGTCGGAACTTCCGATATTGATAACGATGCCGTGACCTTTGGGAAGATTCAGAATATTACATCGCAACGCTTGTTAGGACGCTCCACAGCGGGTTCCGGCGATATGGAAGAGATTACTCTGGGAACCGGCTTGTCGCTGGATGCCGGGACGTTAAGTGCAACCGGTGGTGGCGGGGGCGGTGGTGCGCCAACGGATGCCACCTATATCACCCAAACATCCAGTAGCGGCCTATCCGCTGAACAGGCATTGTCTTCACTTTCTACCGGCATAGTCAAAGTCACCACCGGTACAGGCGTTCTATCGAGCGTTGCCGCACCTTCGGGAACGATTGTAGGCACAACCGACACGCAAACTCTGAGCAACAAGCAAATCACTCCCAGGGTAGTGGCGCTGACTTCCGGCACAACGGTCAACACAGATGCCTCAACGGGGGAAGTGTTTACCCTGACACTGGCGCATGACGCAACAATGGCGGCTCCCACTAACCCAACAAATGGTCAAGTAATCACTTACCGGATTCAACAAGATTCTACAGGCGGTAGAAATATTGCCTGGAATGCCATCTTCGGTATTAAAAGGCTTGATATTAATACCTGGAGTTATGCGACCCAGCCATTTACGATGACAGAGCCTAACAGCTTGTCAGACTTGCAGCAATCCCCGGAAGCTGGAACAATTTTTGAAGTCTCGTTCCGATATAATTCCAGCCTTTCAAAATGGGAAACGATTCATTTTACCGGTCTTGGTTTTTATGAAGAAGCTGGCAGTTTCGTACTTGGCGGCACTACCGGCACTGTCGATGAAATACCAGAGAATGACGATATTGGGCAAGTCGGGACAGTAGACTGGACAAACGCTGGCAACGTCACAGCCGAAGATAACACCTATGCCACTGTCGTTCTTGATACAAATGATATTTCATATTGGCTGAAGGTATCAGACTTTGAGCTTGGTGTGCCAAATCAAGCGTCAGTCGTATCAGCGATTATCAAACTGAATATCGAGATTACCGCTAAAACAACGGTACAACAGCTTTACTCCATTGTTATAACACCTATGACTGATGCCCCAGGGAACGAAGCAGGGAACTATGCCAACTTGCCATTTTCAGACGATGGGTCTGTCACTTTCGAGCTAACAACCAGCGAACAGACAATAGCCTGGGAACTCGACTTCACTCAGAGCTTTTTTAGATTGGCTTCAAATCAGTGGGTTGATACTGAAACCTTTGGCATTGCGCTTCAGATTGCTAATATGGGCGCTCCAAGCGCCACCGTGTCCGTTGACAGCATCAAGCTGAAAGCAACGTGGATTGATCCCGGCTAAAACCAACGATGAGGATAAACCATGAAAGATAACGAGACGATTTTCCTTCATCTGGGACGCCTGGAAGGGAAAGTGGATGCGATTCTTTCCAACCAGACCCTGATGGCTAACCAACTGGAGGAACACGATAAACGCCTCGGAAAACTGGAGCATCACCACTCCTGGTTTCTCGGTGCGTCGGCTGTTGTGGCCAGCGTGGTGGCCACCGCCGTGGGCTTTTTCAAGGGAGGTCACTGATGCCGGAAGAAAATAAAAAAGAAGAAAAGATGGACGCTCTCTATGGCCTTTTTCTGGAGGACTTGTTGGCCCTGGTGAAATCCGGGAAAGTTAAAGCCAGTGATAGGGCAGTCATCCGCCAATTTCTTCGGGATCACGATATGGCGTCCAAACGTCCCAAGCCGAGTACCCTGGAAGCATTGGTGGATAGGCTACCTCACTTTGGCGATGATGACGATCCGGTTGACGATCACTAGAGCCAATGCAAAAAAACAGTCGAGACCCGTTAGCTGACTTCCGGGTCTTTTTGTTTGTCGTCTGGAAATTTCTGGGGCTGCCTGAACCAACGCCCATCCAGTACGACATTGCCCATTGGTTGCAACAGATTTACAAGAAACGCGGCCCACGCCGGGCCATCATTGAAGCTTTCCGAGGTGTGGGGAAAAGCTGGATTACGGTGGCCTTTGTTTGCTGGGCACTTTATCTCAATCCTCAATTGAAGATCCTAGTGGTCTCTGCATCCAAGTTCCATGCGGATAACTTCACCACCTTTGCCATGCGCCTCATTATGGACATGCCGGAACTGGAGCATCTGAAGCCCAGAGGCGATCAGCGCAACTCAAAAGTCAGCTTCGATGTCGGCCCGGCTACGGCGGATCTCGCACCATCGGTAAAATCCGTTGGTATTACCGGCCAACTGGCTGGCAGCCGAGCCGATCTCATTGTGGTAGATGACGTTGAGGTGCCCAACAATTCTGCTACTCAGATGATGCGGGAAAAACTGGCCGAAGCCGTCAAGGAATTCGATGCCATCCTGAAACCCAACGGCATCGTCATCTACCTGGGTACCCCTCAGACCGAGATGTCTCTCTACAACGTCTTACCGGAGCGTGGCTATACCTTGCGTATTTGGCCTGCCCGGTATCCAGGCCAAGAATTGGTGAAGTATTACGGGGACAAGCTGTCTCCCAAGATTCTCAAAGCATTGGAAGCCGATACCACGTTAATCGGATGTCCTACTGACCCCAAAAGATTTTCAGACTTTGATCTTTTAGAACGGGAAAACTCCTATGGCCGTTCCGGCTTTCAGTTACAGTTCATGCTCAATACCCGCTTGTCCGATGCCGAGCGTTACCCATTAAAGCTTAACGACTTGGTAATCATTGACTGTAACGTGGAGTTGGCCCCGGAGAAAGTCATCTGGGCCAGTTCACCAGAACTCATCATCAACGAACTTCCCAATGTGGGCCTGGGCGGAGACAAGTATCATCGGCCAATGGCGATTCAGGGCCAATGGATTCCCTATACGGGATCGGTCATGGCCATTGACCCATCAGGCCGGGGAAGCTCCGAGACCGCCTATGCCGTGGTCAAGATTCTGCATGGCTACTTATTCTTGCTGGAATCTGGTGGCTTCCTGGGAGGCTATACCGATGAGACCCTGGGCAAGCTGGCGGAAATTGCCAAGCGGCAGAAGGTCAACCGGGTGCTGATCGAGTCCAATTTTGGGGACGGGATATTCACGCAACTCCTGAAGCCGGTGATGGCCAAGGTTCATCCGGTCACGATGGAAGAGGTAAAACACAGCGTTCAGAAGGAAAAGCGGATTATCGATACCCTGGAGCCAGTCCTGAACCAACATCGGCTCATTGTAGACCGGCGATTGATTGAGCAAGATTACCAGTCCACCCAGAGCCTGCCGTCAGAACAGTCTCTCCGATACCAGTTGTTCTACCAGATGACCCGGATTACCAAGGAACGTGGGGCTTTAGCAGAATATGACCGGCTGGATGTCCTGGCAATGGCCGTGGCCTACTGGGTCGAGCAAATGGCTCGTGACGTAGATATGGCCATTGCCGATGAAAAGGAGCGCCGCCTCAAGGATGCGCTGGAGAATTTCATGGATCATGTGATCGGCCAAAAACCTAAGTCGGATACCTGGATGTAGCTTTTAGCAGGAATCATGCAGATAATGGCTGCTCAGTTATGACTTCATTGATATAATGGGGGCATGTTCAGCTACAACCGCTTATTCAGCCTTTTTCTGCTGCTTCTCCTGTTTTTGGGAGGAGTGGGCGCTCAAAGTGGTCTGGTCATGTGCTATGGAGCCGATGGCCATGTTGCTATCGAAGTGGGTGGAAGCGATTGCAATGACACACCCCAGCAAATTGATAATTCTCATGGTCATCAAGAAGCACTGGTAAATCAAACGCATTGTGGGAATTGTACCGATATTCCATTGATGTTCCAGGCCACGGAGCCTGTTTCATCGGAGCAAGCCAGTCTTTCATTGGATCTTAAACCCATTTATCTTATGGCGTCATGGGAAGTTCATCCCAGCTTGTTTTTGGAAACAGCCACCGAAGGGCAACTCCCTCAACCCCCACCGATTCTTGATCCAGTTTTAAAGGTTCGCCGCACGGTTGTCCTGTTGATTTAACCTCCCTGTGTCTTTCTTAAAAGTCACAGAAGGAGGTTATTCGTGTGTTTTCACGCCTACTATCAACAGTCTTAATCATCTATTTTTTGGCAATTCCAGCTTTTGCCGAATCATTGACGCTGGAACAAGCCATTGATACCGCTATCCAACACAATCCCCAACTAAAAGCTGCTAAGGCCAAGCTGGGTATTAGTGAAGCTGACATCAAAACGGCTAAAGCCCGACCCAATCCAATGATTGTCTCGGATAACGGAATTGCGGAAGATACCTACCGGGCAGGGATTGAACAAACCATTGAGCTTGGCGGTAAGCGGCATAAACGAGTGGCCTTGGCCAAGGCTCAACAGGAAGTAGTTCATAGTGAGATTGATGGGGTTTTGTTGACGCTCCGGGCCGATGTGCGTCGGGCTTATACCCAACTTTATCTGGGACAAGAACGGCAAAAGGCGTATGAAGAGATTCTACAAAGTACAGAGAAACTGTTAAACGTCACCCAGAAAAGAGAACAAGCTGGAGATGTTTCCAGGCTGGATGTTCTACAGGCGGATATTATTGTCGTCAATGTAAAGAATGAGCTTCAAAGTCTTGCCAATCAACTCATCGAAGCCAGAAACCAACTGAACAATCTACTGAACCAGCCTTTGGATACATCTTTGGCCCTGACCCCTCCTGCCGCATTTCCCCAGTTAGTAATGGAAAAGGCGGCACTTCCTGAAAAGACAGAAGCGGGAGCCTTGAAAGCCGAAGTCCAAAAGACTGATTTTAGTTTGAACAGGCTGATTGAAACGGCTCTGACTACCCGGCCTGAAATGCAGCAAAATCAGAAAGGCCAGGAAGCAACTCAACGGCAACTATCATTAGCCAAGGCCAATCGTATCCCTAACCTGTCCTTGACCGCAGGGCCGGACATTGTGGTTCCTGGTGGCGGAGAGAATCAATATAGCGTGTTCTTTATCGCCAATATGGAATTGCCGGTATGGAATCGTCAACAAGGGCCAATTCAAAAAGCCCTGGCCGAACAGGTGCAATTACAGGAAGAACAAGCGGCACTCAAGAACAAGATTATTCTGGAAGTGACCAACGCTTACAACGCTTTTTTTGCCCACCAGAACCGGGTGATGCGGTATGAGACAGAACTATTTCCCAAGGCTCAAGAAGTTGTGGAGAAATCTCGTCGAAGCTTTGAGGAAGGCAAGTCTTCTATTCTTATTTCCCTCAATGCCCAGCAAGCCTATATCCACACCCGGCTGGGATACTTGCAGGCGATGGTGGATATGCAGAATGCAATCAGCGATTTAGAGAGAGCGGTAGGGACAGGACTATGAAAAAACAGATATTGCTTCTAGTGATGATGGCCACTGTTGTTGGCATGAGTGGATGCGCGTCAGAAAAGAAGGAAGAGGCCGAAGGGCATTTGTCCGATGTGATCGAGATTAGTGCCGATGCCGTTAAAAATGCTTCGATTCAAACCCTCATGGTGAAAGAAAAAGAAGCCAGTGGTCAGCTTGAAAGTGTGGCGGAAATACGGGCTAACGAAAACCGGGTCTTTCATATCAACCCGCCGATTCCCGGTCGTGTGGTGGAAGACCGGGTGTTGCTGGGCGATGTGGTGAAACAAGGCCAGGTGGTGGCAGTGCTTCAAAATGTGGAAGTGGCCAAGGTCAATGCCGAGTTTATTCACCAACTTCATCAGAATGAGGTGGATGCCCGGCAAGCCAAAACCAGACTGGCGCTGGCCAAAAAGAATCTGGATCGAGAAAAGAAATTGTTGGAAGAGGGCATCAGCCCCCGTAAAGACTATCTTCAGGCCGAGACGGATTACCAGTTGGCGCAATCCGAACTGGAAGGTTTGCAAGAGCATGCCGTTCACATCAAGTCCGAAGCCAAAGCTCTATTGGGCGCTTACGGTACTCGCCTCGGAAGTACCCATTCCGAGCGGATCAATACCAGTAGTTCCTTAATCTCCCCACGTTCGGGGATTGTCACCAAAAAGAATGTGGTGGCCGGAGATATGGTCAATCCCGAAGAAACCCTGTATGAGGTGGCTGATCTCAACCAAGTCTGGCTGGATATTACCCTGTACCCCAAAGATATCGAGCGGGTGAAATTGGGCCAGAAAGTTACGTTTACCAGTGATGCCATCCCTGGAAAGGCATTCTCCGGGGCCATCAACTACCTGCAACCCGCCGCTTCGGAAACCAGCCAAACGTTTGTTGCCAGAGTCTTCCTGGACAACCCTGGTCTTATCTTAAAGCCGGGTTTGTTTGGACAGGCCGTTATTCAAACGGAAGCTCACGAACCGCAAGCATTTATACCGGAAGCGGCTGTTCAAACCTACGGCAAGGAAACCTTCGTGTTTCTGGTTAAAGGGGAAGGCAAATTCCAGAAACGAACGGTGGAACTGGGTGACAAGGTGGCTGGCGGCTATCTGGTGAAAAGCGGTCTTGCAGCCGGTGATAAGGTGGTTGGCAAAGGCAGCTTTACCCTGAAAGCCGAGATGCTGAAAAGTCAGTTTGCGGAAGAGGAATAAGCAATGGAAAACTTTCTATCAAGCCTCATTAAGCAACGGCTTTTAATCTGCATTGTCTTTTTCCTGTGTATTCTGGGTGGCGTGATTTCTTTTAAAAACTTGCCCATTGATGCCTTTCCCGATCTCACCAACAATCAGGTTCAGATTCTGACCGAAGCGCCTGGGATGGCTCCTGTTGAAGCGGAGCAACTGGTGACGGTGCCCATCGAATCCATTATGAACGGCCTTCCTAAAGTGGCGGAGGTTCGTTCTATTTCCAAGTTTGGGCTGTCCGTGGTGACGGTGGTATTTGAAGACAACGTGGATACCTACTTTGCAAGACAATTAGTGAACGAGCGACTGCAAAGCGCCAAGTCCCGCTTGCCGGACAATATCAACCCGGAACTGGGGCCAATCACCACCGGCATGGGGGAAATCTATCAGTATGTGGTGGAAGGACATGGCTATTCCGCAATCGACTTAAAGACGCTTCATGATTGGGAAATCAAGTATCAGCTTCGCACCGTGCCGGGTGTCAATGAAATCAATACTTGGGGTGGGTTTACCCAGGAATATCAGGTGACAGTTTTCCCGGAAAAACTGATGCAGTTTGGCCTGACCATGAATGATGTATTTGAAGCGCTTAAAAACAACAATGACAATTTTAGCGGCGGCATTATCGAACACCATTCGGAGCAATACATTGTCCGGGGCTTGGGCCGGGTCAACAGCCTGGAAGACATCGGTAATATCCTGATCAAAAAACAAGGTGAAGCGCCGATCCCTATCAATCAGGTGGCCCGGCTGGAATATGGCAAGGCGCTTCGTCAAGGCGCTGTCACCAAGGACGGCATGGGAGAAGTTGTGACCGGCATTGTAATGATGCTCAAGGGAGAAAACAGCCGGGAGGTGATTGAACGGGTCAAAGAGAAGATGACAGAAATCAAAAAAGGTCTCCCGGAAGGGATTCATCTTCATGCTTTTTATGACCAGACCCAGTTGGTAGAGCAAACCATCAAGACGGTTGAAACCAACTTGGTGGAAGGCGGCATGCTGGTCATCGTTGTCTTGCTGGTGATGCTAGGAAATTTACGGGCCGCTTTGATTGTGGCATCCGTCATCCCTATTTCCATGATGTTTTCGTTTATGGGAATGAAAGCCTTGGGCCTCAGCGCCAACATAATGAGTTTGGGAGCAATCGATTTTGGCATGATTGTGGATGGCTCCATTGTCATGGTGGAAAACACGGTACGAAAGCTCTCTCACCCGGATAATCCCAAGTCATCAACGTTTGAGGTCATCCAAGATTCTTTGAAAGAAATGGCCCGGCCCATCCTGTTTGGAATTTTGATCATCACCGTGGTCTATATGCCCATCTTGGCCCTGGAGGGGATGGAGTACAAGATGTTCTCCCCGATGGTCTTTACTGTCTGCTTCGCATTGTTGGGGTCTCTCATCACGGCGATGACCTTGGTTCCAGTGTTATGCAGTTTCTTCCTCAAAGGGAAAGTGACAGAAAAAGATAGTTTTGTTATCAAGGCGGTGCGTGAACCCTATTTGAAACTGTTGGATAAAGCCTTGAACAACCGACAAAAGACGGTCGGCATTGCGGTTGTTCTGTTTGTCCTTACGATGGCTTCACTCCCGTTTATGGGTACTGAATTTGTACCGGAATTGGATGAAGGGGATTTGATTATCGAAGTGCGGAATATCCCCAGCATCTCATTGAATGAAGCAACGGTCGTTAGCACTCGCATTGAGAAAGTGGTCAAGCAAGTACCAGAAGTCGTCACGGTTGTTTCCAAAACGGGACGGCCCGACTTGGCAACTGACCCAATGGGTGTGTATCAAACCGATGTGTATGTCATGCTCAAACCCAAAAATCAGTGGTCTTGGGGACGCACGAAGGAAAATATCGTTGAGGAACTATCGGAGCGACTCAATCAAAATATACCGGGAACCAGTTTCAACTTTACCCAGCCCATTGCCATGCGGGTTGATGAATTGGTCTCCGGGGTGCGTTCCGATATTGCCGTCAAATTGTTTGGGGATGACATCAATATCCTGATGGCAAAAGCCGGTGAGATTGAAAAAGTGGTTCGGACAGTTAAAGGCGTTGCTGATTTACAGGTTGAAAAATTGTCCGGGAGCGGCCAGTTGTTGATTACACCGGATCGTCAGAAGATGGCCCGGTATGGGGTCAACATTGCCGATATTCGGACATTGGTGGAAACCGCCATCCTGGGAACGCCGGTAGCGGAAGTGCTGGACGGGAAAAAGCGGTTTACGCTTCGTGTCAAATTCCCTGAAGGCAGTGCCATTGAGCCGGAAGCGATTGAACGCCTGCTGATTGAAACAGCCAATGGCCCCCGGATACCCTTGGCCCAGGTTGCAAAGGTAGAAACCGGACAGGGCTTGGAAGTGGTGAACCGGGAATTTGGTCAACGGCGAATCATTGTCCAGTCCAACGTCCGAGGACGGGATATTGGATCTTTCGTGAAAGAAGGCCAGGAAAAAATCGAAAAGGCTGTCAAACTCCCGCCAGGATATTACATCGAATGGGGAGGACAGTTTGAGAACCAGCAACGGGCGATGAACAAGCTGATGCTGGTAGTCCCCTTGTCCATCCTGATTATCTTCTTTCTATTAATGGCCACGTTTTCATCCTACAAACATGCCCTGCTGGTCATGTTAAATGTCCCTTTTGCCCTAATTGGTGGAGTGATTGCGCTATGGGTACGAGGCATGTACCTGAATGTCCCGGCCTGTATTGGGTTCATTGCCTTGTTTGGCGTGGCCGTCCTAAACGGATTGGTCTTGGTGTCCTATATCAACCAGCTTCGGGCTGAAGGAAAAGATGTACTGACGGCGATTCAGGAAGGCGCGGAAACCCGCTTGCGCCCGGTGCTAATGACCGCCTTGGTTGCCACTCTGGGCTTTATGCCGATGGCACTTTCCACCGGCTCCGGGGCTGAAGTTCAAAAGCCCTTGGCAACGGTTGTGATTGGAGGACTGATTACCTCTACATTACTCACTCTGGTGGTATTACCCGTCATTTACAGTTGGATTAGCCAAAAGGAAAAAACGTATGGGACATGATGTGACCGGAAAAGAAGGGTTTGAAGGTAAGTGGTACGAGCATCCAGTGTTAAGAAACACGCTACTGGCGACACTTTTAGCCGGTATTACCTATGTTCTTGCCCATACTGACACCATTAGCCCTACCGTTGAGAAAATCTTATTTGGCATTGCTGTCGTGATTGGCGGCTATCACTGGGCACGGGAAGGCATTGAAGAGTTGATTGAATGCCGGGAAATCGGCATTGAGATTCTGATGCTGGCTGCCACCATTGGATCAATTGCGTTGAATATGTGGGATGAAGCAGCCTTTCTGGTGGTTCTTTATGGGGCCGCTGAAGGATTAGAGGAATACACCTTTGCCAAAACACGCGCCTCGATCCGAAAGTTGTTGGACTTGGCTCCCAAGGAAGCCCGTATCCGGCAAGATGGCCGCGAGGTGATGGTGTCTGCCGAAAGTCTGAAGATTGGGGACGTGTTTATCGTGAAACCCGGTGAGTCGATCCCAACGGATGGCGTTATTCTGCAAGGCCAATCCAGCATCAACGAATCGCCGGTAACAGGAGAGTCCGTGCCAGTTGAGAAAGAAACAGGGGCAAAAGTCTTTACGGCAACCATCAATTATGACGGTGTTCTGGAAATACAGGCGACAACTGACTATAAGAATAACACGCTGTCCAAAATGGTTCACATGGTTGAAGAGGCGCGGGAGCAAAAAGGGAAATCCCAGCTTTTCATTGACGCTTTTGGAGAGAAATATACCCCTGCCGTTCTGGTGGTATCCATTTTGCTGCTGGTTGTTCCGCCTCTTCTGGGAGCTTCCTTCCAGTTCTGGGCTTATAAGGCTGTGGTCTTGCTGGTGGCAGCCGCTCCCTGTGCTCTGGTCATGTCAACGCCTGTTGCCATTGCAACCGGAATCGGTGCGGCTGGAAAGCATGGGGTGCTGATTAAAGGAGGCATGCATCTGGAAAACCTGGGCAAGCTGAAAGCGGTGGCGTTTGACAAGACCGGGACATTGACCCAGGGAAAGCCCCAGGTATCAGATGTGGTTGCCCTAGAGAGTAATGAAACACAGCTTCTCCAGATTGCTTACAGTCTGGAAAAATCCTCCACCCATCCTTTGGCCAAGGCCGTAGTTGAAAAGGCCAAGGCTATGACTGTTGAAGCCCTTAACGTTACCAATTTCCGATCCCTTACCGGGGCTGGGGTTCACGGGCAAATCGGCCTGGAGGTATTTTATATCGGCAAACCCAAGCTCTTTGAAGAACTGGGACTGAAGCCTAATCATCAGGTGGAAGCTTTGGAAAATGAGGGGAAAACCGTGGTATTGGTGGGAACCCAGGAGAAAGTTATCGGAATTATCGGCATCCAGGATCAAGTCCGGGAGGAATCGCAAGCGGTTATCCAGCGGCTTCACAAAATGGGAGTGAAGGTGGCCATGTTGACTGGCGACAATGCCTTGGCCGCCCAAGCGATTGCCAAAAAACTGGGCATTGATGACGTGCGGGCGGAGTTGAAGCCTGAAGACAAGATCAAGGCCGTTGAAGAATTGGAGAGTAAGTATGGCCCGGTTGCAATGGTGGGGGATGGTATCAACGATGCTCCCGCCCTGGCGAGGGCAACAGTGGGAATGGCAATGGGCACTGCTGGAACCGATGCGGCGATTGAGGCTGCCGATACCGCCCTAATGGGAGATGACTTGAGTAAAGTGGTTTATGCCATCTCCCTTGGCCAAAAATCCCGCCGCATTGGCACACAGAACATAATCTTTTCACTGGTCTTGCTGGCTGTGATGATTCCATCAGCCTTGATGGGCTTCTTAAGTGTCGCCGGAGCCGTCTTGTTCCACGAGTTTTCCGAGATTCTGGCGGTTTTAAATGGTCTTCGGGTGGCAAGGCACCAGGTAAAGGGATGTTGTCGTGCCTAACATCATTTTCAAAATCCAGGTTTTTATGCGTGTATAGGCCCGTCTCGCACCCCATGTGTATGGGCTTGCGGCAACAAACACGATAGCTCCCGTTAGCCCTCTAGCCGGAGTTATCGTGTTTCCAGGCTAATCAAGGAAGGGATAGAGGGCATTAAATGGCTGCTGCGATTAAGTAACGATTTAATGATGATGGCTCTGTTTGCCATGTTGTTCCTTATGTTCTTCATCTTCTGTAGTTTCTTGGGTTGGTACAAAACCGGGACGAATTTCCGTATGGCGGATTTGCCCTCCTAAATGTCCAGTATAAAAAGCGATTCCTGCTGTTACAATTACCAGGAATGGAATCAAACTTTTCAAGACAGACGAGAGTTGCTCGGACTTTTTCAGTTGGATAAAGCCAATCAAGGCCAAGATACCCGTCATTAACGAGACGATCAGGGTATAAGTCCCCCATTGCTCATGGATGTCAATCACGTCATCCGTAATTCCAGGAAGTCCATGAAGAATCTCATGGCTGTTTTGGCCCGTGAAGTAAACCGGAAGCGCCAAGACTGCCAACGCAATAAACCATCCCAGTGCCGTTCGGTATAACAAGGGTTGGTTGGTTCGCATCGCTATAACCCACAGAATGACGCCAAAAACCATCCCTAAAATAGGAAAGTGATTCATCATCAAATGCCAATGGGCGTAGTTCATGGATTACCTCCTTATGGTTTTTCCGAGACCTGCCCAACCGCCTGCAACAGCTTGGCCTTGGCCAATTCGTGGTTGAAAATCGCTTCAGCCCGGTTCAACTGGGCTTGTCGAAGTTGCCAGGCCACATCCTGAACCTCGACAATGACAGCCCGCCCGGCCTCGTACCGTTTTTGAATCAGCCGCAGGTTTTCTTCGGACTGTGCCACTGCCGGTTCCGCCAGAGCGACGTTTTCCTTGGCAAAAGCCAATTCACTCCAAGCCTGGGCCACCTGTTTGGAGATATCGAGTTGCAAGGCTTTGAGACTTTGCTGGGTTTTTTTCAGGCTGGCATGCGCCTTGGCAATCTCGGCACCCCGGTTTTTGTCAAATACCGGCAGTGACGCTGTGGCCATCCCGATGATTCCATTTCCCATCATATCCGGGCGATCCGGGAAACGCAGGTTGCCTGTGGCCTGCCCATACACTTGCGGGAAATACTGGCTGCGGGCAATTTTGATTTGAGCCTCCGCTTCCTGAATTTGTTTTTGGACTTCAATCACTTTGGGGTGATTTGCCACAGCCTCCTGAATCAGTTTGTCCAAAACTGGCCCAGACCAGGATGAAAAGTCCAATGTTTCCGACACTTCAATGTTTGACCCCATATCCAACCCCATCGCCGCTTTAAGATCGTAAACAGCGTTGTTGAGCCGGGTATGCTCCTCATTGAGCATCTTCTGGGCATCGGCCATCTCGGTTTTAATCCGCAAGACATCGGCTCGTAAGCCCCGCCCCACGTTGTAACGAACCTCCGTGTTTTTGAGCAGGATTTGCTGAACCGTGAGATGTTGTTGATGAACCAGGTGTTCAGCCTTAGACAGGAGCGCCGTCAAATAGGCTTGTTTGGTTTGATAAGCTGTCTCCACTACAGTTTGTTTCAGTGCCGCTTCTGAGCTTTGCAGACTGAACCGGGCCATTGAAATCCCGCCCCGAATCCGTCCCCCGGTAAACAAAGGCACCCTGGCCGTGGCATTCAAATCCTGGAACAGTGTGCTGTCCACCGTGTTCATCATCATATCCGGCGTCATCAACGTCTGGCTGTTTCCACCGCGTAAGAAGGTCAAGGAACCCACACTCAAGACAGGCCATCGTTGGGCCTTAGCCCCTTGTAAAAGGGTCTTGCGAATTCCGACTTCCGCCTCGGCCACGTCAATCCCTATGTTGTTTTCCAGACCCAGATGAACCGCTTCTTCCATTGTGATCGCTTGATCCAATACCGGTAAGCCAGGAAGCAGGCCTTTGGAAACATTTAGTTCAATATGCTCTATTGGCTGATGATGATCAGGTTGATGGTGTTCGTGAGGATCACCCGCCCAAGCCGAGAGTGGAGTGAAACATAATCCGCTAATCATCGAGAGTATCATTATTCTTTTCATTTACCAGCCCTCTTGAAACCTGACCATTGCCGTCCGACCCACACCGACGCATCGTCAACTAGGCTGTGCAGGACGGGAACCACCAGCAAGGCCAGAAGCGTTCCCGCTAACAGCCCCCATAGCGTGACGGTTCCCAGAGGTGTCCATGCATCCATTCCCGTTTCCGGGAAGATGGAGACAGGCACCATGACCAGGATGGTGGCAATGGAGGTCATTAAAATTGGGCGTATGCGATCCATCGCGCCTAATTGAATAGCCTCATCCCGTGGCATGCCTTCCTCCCGAAACCGGCCAATGCTGTCAATCATCAAAATAGCCGTGGTAATGTGCATGCCGGTTAAGAGAATGATCGACATAATGGATACCGTCGAAAAAGACTGACTCATAATGAACAAGCCCAAAAATGCACCGGTCAACTCCAGCGGCACGGAGAGAATCATCTGGAAAGGTTGCAGCCAACCCCGGAACTGGGCCACCAGCATCATATAGATAAAGATGATGGAAAGCCCCAAGCCCCAGAACAAGCGGCGGAAGCTGTCCATCATCTGGGTCATGTCGCCTCGCATTTCCAGACCATAACCGGGCGGCCAGTTGATGTCCGAAACCGCCTTTTGAATCCACTCCATCGAAAGATCCATCGACGGCGGCCCGTTGGGTCGGTAATATCCCAAGGCCGTAATGACCCGGCGCATGCCATCATGGGTCACAACCGTTGGGGCTTTTCTCTCCTGAACCGTGGCAAACGATTTAAGCGGAACCGAGGCTCCCTCTTTGTTGATCAGATAAACGGTTTCCAGATCGGTTTCGTTATCGCGCCGTTGATCAGACTCATAGCGAACTAAGACTGTACTTTGACGGATATTGGGCACCCGGAAATACTCGTTGGCAAAGCCGCCCCGTAATGAATAATAGAGTTGATCCGAAATCATCTGGGGCGTCAGGCCCAATTCCTGGGCTTTTTTAAAGTCAATCTTGATTTCCTTGCTGGGAAGACCCATCGTCCAATCGGTAGCCACCTGAGCCATGCCGGGAATCTTTTGTCCGATTTCCGCCATCTGCTTGCCCAGTTGATCCAGGATAGTGAGGTCTTTTCCATAAATCAAAATCGAAACGGGGGCCTGGGAACTGGCCATAACATCCGATCCCATTTCCTTAATTTGAATCCGGCGCAACTCGTTGGGGAATTTTTCCATTGCCTGTTTTTGGACCGAATCAATCACCTGCCAGATCGTCCGTTTCCGATCATCCTTGTCCGATAATGTGATCATCATCGTGGCGCTGTTGACCAGATTCATCGAATAGCCGGTGAAATACACGGCCATTGTCCCGGAATAGGCCGGGCCTGACTCAGCCCCCAGTTCCACCGAAACTTTTTCCACCTCCGGCTGCTGGGCCATGAGTGTTTCAATCTCATGCACAATCTGCTCAGTTCTGGCAAAACTCGTGCCGGGCGTGGTTTCGACAATGCCGTAAGCCTGACCCACATCGCCCAGGGGCATCATCTCACTGCCAATGAAATTGTAAAATCCCCAGCCAATGATGATGGACGCCATTGTCGCGGCCACCACCGTAAAACGGTTACGAAGCGACCAACCCACCATGCCCTTGTAATTGGCCTCGACTTTTTCCATGAAACGCTGGAAAGGATCGATGAGAGCGCGATAGACCCAGGGCCGCTCCTTGGTGGGATCAGGGAGCCTTAAAAACTTGTTGGTGAGCAGCGGGGTCAGCGTCATCTCCACAAAGAATGAAGACGAGTTTGCTAGAATAATGGGCCAGACCAAGCCCACAAACATCTGCTCCACAATCCCGCCGGTCAGAAGCAGGGGGATCAGGGCGATGTTGGTCATCAAGACGGAAGCGAACACCGCCAACCGAACCTCGGTAATCCCCTCAATCGTGGCGGTTCTGGGATCTTTTCCCATCTTGAGATGCTTTAAAACCGAGTGAATATCCACCACCGTGTCATCCGTATCCCGGCCAATGGCGAGTACCAAGCCAATCAGGGTGGAACTATTCAGGGACAGCCCCAGTGGGATCATCAACAAAATGGTGAGTGAGAGTGAAATAGGAATGGTGACAAAAGCAATCAGGCTGCCCCGCCAGTTGTCCATAAAAAAGAAAATGGCCAGACTGGTTAAAAAAATCGCCAGGACGATTTCATTCAAGAGATTGCCAAACAAAATATCCACAAAATGGGCGTTATCATACGCCACCTCAAAATGGATGCCGGGATAGTCTTTCTCCAATTTGTTGAGCAATTTCAGGGTGTCGGCGATCACAAACGGCGAACTGGCATCCGGGTTCTGAACCACGTTGACCCCAACCGCTTCCCGAATTTTCCCATCACTCACATAGTGATATGCGCTGCGGCGCTCGTTAAACGTATCCATCACCCGGCCAATATCTCGGATGTAGATTACCTTCCCGCTTTCCAGGGCCTTGATGGGATAGTTTGCCACTTCCGAGGGATTGAGGGCCTTGTTGTCAATCCGAACAATGGACTCGGTAGCCCCGCTGGTCAGGGTTCCCGCAGGACGGGCTACATTGTATTCATCCAGCGCCTGTTTCACATCCAGGATGGAGAGTCCGTAAGCGGCCAACCGGTTGCGATCCACAACCACCTGCAACTGCCGTTTCTTCCCACCGTAGGAACTAACCGAGTAGACCTTGGGGACGGTCTTGAGCCGGTTGATGATCTCGTTATCGGCCAATTGTCTCAGGCTGGTTTGATCCCATCGTTCATCTCCAGTCAGAGCAAGGGTCAGGATTGGAATATTCAAGGGATCGATGGGGATTACCCAGGAGGGTTTTAAGTTAGCTCCGGTTACGGGCAAGTCCGCCTGAACCACGTTCATCAGGGCCTGCACATCCACTAAGGCCCGTTTCATATCCGTGCCATAAGGAAACTCCAGGGAAATGATGGATTGGCCGTCCTGGGAACTGGAGCGAATAAAACGAACGTTTCGGATGGACACCATCCGCTCTTCAATCGGCTTGGAGATATACGTTTCCATCTCTTCCGCCGACAGCCCCGGCATCATGGAAACCACGCCAATCATGGGGCTTTCCACGTAGGGCATCATCCGGCGGGGAATAAAAAACATCACCGCCAGAATGCAGAGCGTCACCATCCCCATATAGAAGCCGATGACCCAATAAGGATGGTTCAGCGACCATTCGACGAGGTTAAAGCCCTTACGTTCGCTTCCGGCCATTTACTCCACGACCTTTACATCAAATGTTGTGAATACTTCCGGCTGATTGCCCGATTGAAGCGAGACGACGACCTGCCAATCGCCAGCCATCGCAAAGTCGGCTTTCCCGGTATAACCATCCTTGGTTTTTTCCAAAACCGGGTCAGGCATCTTCATTTCCGGCATATCCGGCATGGTTGTTTTCACTGAAACGCGGAGGTCTTCCGTTGTGGGCGTAACCCGAACGGAAAAATCCTGTTCACCCGCCTTGACGGGTTGATTCGCCAGTTGAAGACTGACTTGGTAGGAATCAACCGTATTCGTCAGGGATGTCTTTGGAGAACAACCCCAAAGCGTGATAGCCAACATGCTGATTAAAAGTATTGAAATGTAACGCATTATTCCGGCACCTTTACGTCAACTTGTAACTGTCCAACCACTTTTCCACCGTCTTTAAGTGTCAAATTCATTTGCCACAATCCTGGCATGATGAACTTCACCTTGACCCTGAACTTTCCAGCTTCCATCTTTTTGACCGACGGTTCTGGATTGATCATGGACGGCATGGCAGGCATCACCGTTTTAACTTCCAGGTCAAGACTCCTGGAAATCTCTCCATGAGCCGAGGACACTTCCACTGTCAATTCGTTGTCTCCCGCTTTGGGCGGTTTGGGAGTTAATGCTATTAAGACCACCTGATGCTCAATAGATCGTTTGAGGCTATATCCGTTTTCTGAAGAGAGTCTGTTAGATGCAGTGGTTTTGGGTAACGACTTTAAGCCTTGCGGGCCATAATCCCCCGCAATCACGGCCACGCCATTTTGAAGATCCTGGTAACCCTGGGTAACCACCTGTTCTCCCTCTTTCAAGCCATCGATGACCTCGGTTTCCTTGCCGTTGCTTTCACCGGTTGTCACATACTTGAGGAAGGCTTTACCTTCCTCCACAACCCACACCGCCGTTTGCGTGTCTTTGGCAATCAGGGCTTCATTGGGAATGACCAAGGCGGTTTCTTTTTGACCCATCTCGACTTCAACCACCACATAGTCACCGGGAACAAGTCGCTCATCCTCATTGGGAATGACCGCTTCCACAACGGAGGTTCGGGTCTGTAGACTGGCTACTGGAAACACGGCGGATACCCGGCTTTCAATGGGTTTTGCTTTCTTGTCCCTGGGATTCACAATCCGAACCGGCATGCCGACCTTAATCCGGCCCGCGTCACTTTCGGCAATGTTGGCCTGTATCCGCAAGGGTTGAAGCTGGGCCAGCTTCAAAATCTGCATGCCGGGACTGGCCAGGGTGCCGGGCGGGACAGATCGTTCCGTAATGACACCGCTCATGGGAGCTTTGACTGTTGTATAGCCCCGGATAATACTCTGAATACGGGTATTGGCGCTCGTTGCATTCAACCTGGACAGCGTTTGGGCATAGGCGGATTCCGCCGCCTCATACTGGGATTGTTCTTCCTCGAATTCCTCGCGGGTAATGACCTCCTCTTTCACCAAGGCTCTGGCCCGTTCAATCTTGTTGCGCCAGTAATCAAGATTCGCCTTGGAGGAGCGAATCGACTCCTGGGCTTCGGCTTGCTGGTATTGGGCTTCCGAAAGCCGGGCGGATTGTTCGTCGGTGTTGAGTTGGGCCAACACCTGCCCTTTTTTCACTCGATCCCCCGGATACACGGATAAAGCCGTAATCCAGCCTTCCGTCCGGGGATAGATGGGAATGTCGTTATAGGCCACGGCAGACCCCGTGTAGGTCACACTGCTGGCGAATGGCTTTCTTTCCACGGTCGCCAAAGCAACCGGCATAGCTCCGGCTGGTGGCTCCACCGTCATTTCCATCGTCTGGGATTCGATAATCCCCATGTGCCCCGGCTTTTGAAAGCTCTCGATCATCCACTGGACAACCAAGAACAAGACCACAAGGCCAATGATGATAAAAACAGATATAGATAACTTGGGTAAACGCTTACTCACAAAGACAATCCTCATTCTTTTGCAATGCAAAAGATCCTAACGTCGAGTTGGAAAACGACGGTCAGGATTTTAAATGAGTAAGCGTAAAGTTTCTAAATAGAGAGAAGTCTTGTCAGGGTAATAAATCCGCCGAAGCCAAGTGGGCTTTTGCACGGAGGAGATACGAAGGTCTTGAACAGGGTCAAGGGTGACCACATCCAATATGACCCACTTCTCCTGAAAGGTCTGGGGAATAGAAGGCTCAATAGCTTGATCCTGGGCCTGTCCTATTGAACAAGCGCAATCATGATTTTTAAAAGAAGCCTGGGACAGCTTTTCATCCTGTTGATGATGCGGACAGGGCGGTTTTTGCTGTTCTTGCTGGTCAGGGCAACAGGCATGTTTTTTGACCGGCATGTCTTCCAGGCAGTTGCATACAGACGCAAATGCTGCCCCGTGCAAAAAGACTGCAAAGGCCAAAAGGAGTGATATAAAGAAGCGATAAAAACTGTTCATCACAACCCCATTATACAGGAACCTCGTCCTTATGGGTTATGCTCCATCCCTTGATGCTGCGCCATCCGCATCCGGGTAGCATTGGTATGGAGAAAGACCTGAAAGCCCGTCGGAAAATTGCCGAGAAAAAAAATCGTTTCATGACAAGCGAACCTTTCTTAATCTCAAAGCATTTCCAATGACTGAAACCGAACTCAAACTCATGGCAGCGGCGGCAATCATCGGACTGAGCAAAATACCAAAAAACGGATATAAAATCCCGGCGGCTATGGGTACGCCGAGCGAATTATAGATAAAGGCAAAAAACAGGTTTTGGCGAATGTTCCGCATGGTAGCCTTGCTTAAAGCAATGGCTTTCTCAATCCCACGTAAATCGCCTTTAACCAAGGTGACTCCCGCGCTTTCCATTGCCACATCGGTGCCGGTTCCCATCGCAATCCCTACTTGAGCCTGTGCCAGAGCGGGCGCATCATTGATCCCATCCCCGGCCATTGCCACAATCCGACCTTCGGATTGCAGGCGCTTGACGATCTCGCTTTTCTTCTCCGGCAAAACTTCGGCTTCCACTTGATCTAAGCCGAGCTTTTTGGCAACTGCCTCTGCCGTTTTTCGGTTATCGCCTGTCACCATAATCACCTGGATACCAGCTTTATGCAGGTGTTGAATGGCTTCCGGCGTGGATTCCTTAATGGGATCGGCAACGGCAACCAACCCGGCAGGTCGCTCTTCCACGGCTACCAGCATCACCGTTTGACCATCCGCCCTTAACTCATTGGCTTTCTGTTCCAGCGATTTAAAGTTAAGACTACCCATTAAATACTGGTTTCCCAGCTTGACGGTTTTGCCGTCAACTCGGCCTGTTACTCCTTGCCCGGTGATGGATTGGAAGTCCTCGGTATTTGTAAGAGTTACACCGCGTTCTTCAGCCCCCTGTACAATGGCAGCAGCCAAGGGATGTTCGCTGCCACGCTCCAGGCTAGCAGCCAAACGCAAAAGTTCTTTTTCGTTCATGCTCTCTTCGGGCACAACCGCCGTCAACTTGGGTTTGCCTTCCGTTAGTGTTCCGGTTTTATCAATGACCAGCGTATTTATCTTTTCCATGATTTCCAAGGCTTCGGCGTTTTTAAACAGAACGCCTTCACCCGCGCCGCGCCCGGTGCCGACCATAATTGACATGGGCGTAGCCAAACCCAGGGCGCAAGGACAGGCAATGATGAGAACGGCCACGGCATTCACCAAAGCAAAAGTAAAGGCTGGTTCAGGCCCAATGGTGGCCCAAATAACGAAAGTTAAAACGGCAATCCCAACCACCGCAGGCACAAACCAGAAAGCCACTTGATCGGCCAGACGTTGAATCGGGGCGCGGCTGCGCTGGGCTTCACTCACCATCTGAACAATCCGGGCAAGCAGCGTATCATTGCCCACCCGTTCGGCCTGCATGATAAAGCTTCCGGTCTGGTTAATGGTGCCACCGGTCACTTTGTCTCCCGGCTGTTTCTGAACTGGGATGGGTTCGCCTGTAATCATAGACTCATCAATAGAACTGCTGCCCTCCTGAAGAACACCATCCACCGGAATTTTCTCACCAGGACGAACCCGCAAGCGATCTCCGGGTTGCACCTGTGCTAAGGCAATATCTTCCTCTATACCGTCAGGCCGGATGATCCGGGCGGTGTTTGGCGCAAGGCCCAGCAGTTTTCGGATAGCCGCACTGGTTTGGCTTCGGGCTTTCAACTCCAAAACCTGTCCCAACAAAACCAACATGGTAATCACTGCGGCAGCTTCAAAGTACACGGCAACTTGGCCATTGTGTGTCCGAAAGGAAATCGGAAACAGGTTTGGGAACAAGACGCCCACAACGCTATAGAGATAAGCAACACCAACTCCCAAAGCAATTAGGGTAAACATGTTCGGGTTCCGGTTAATAATGGATACCCAGCCCCGTTCAAAAAAAGGCTTGGCTCCCCATAACACGGTGGGTGTGGCAAATGCCAGCTCAACCCAATGTAATGTTTTGGGTGAGACCCAATTTTCAATGCCAAGATTCGGAACCATCCGGCCCATTGCCAAGGCAAGCAGGGGAATAGTCAAGCCCAGAGACACCCAGAAGCGACGACTCATATCGATCAGCTCTGGGTTTCTCTCTTCTTCCATGCTGACCATTCGGAGTTCCAAGGCCATCCCGCAAATAGGGCAATTCCCCGGTTTATCCTGTTCAACTTCAGGGTGCATGGGGCAAGTGTAAATACTGGCACCATTCTTTGATTCAGTCCCTGTCGGCTGATTGGATAAGTATTTTTCGGGATCTACCTGAAATTTCTTTAAGCACCCAGAACTGCAAAAATAATAAGCTTTACCATGATGCGTTACACTTAGGGATGATTGATCCACTTTGACTTCCATCCCGCAAATGGGATCGATTTCAGTTGCCATTTTAATTGCTGTCATTTATTGGCTTGCGGAGCCGTACCATTCTTTCCGCCATGTTTTCAGTTTCTCAATTTCTTTCTGTTGGCTGTCAATAATATTCTGTGCCATTGCTTTAATCTCAGGACGTTGAGACTTTTGCATGGCGTCTTTGGCCATAGTAACGGCTCCCTCATGATGCGGAATCATCATATCAATGAAACGTTCATCATATTGAGCATCCGCCTTCCCCAGGTGCTGTTTTATCATGTCTTGATTAGCAGACATATTACCGGACATGTCCATATCCCTATCGATATCTGATTCCCGCACCATTGCTGTGCCGGGAGCTTGATTATCATAGCCGGTCTGTGTCCCCTGATTGGCTTTTGTACAACCGGCCAGTGCCAATGCCAAAAGTCCGACCATCACAAACGGGAATATCCGTTGAGCACTCATCAACAATCCCTCCCCTAATCCCAATACAATTGATCCCATAATCTTATTGGGTTCAACGGTTCAGTTCAATTCCCTGAATGGCTATTTATGGCAAAGGACTGTCATTACGCCAGAGGAGCGTAGTTCTTAGGTTCCAATTTACTGCCGTCTTTGGCAATGACTTCAAAGTGCAGATGCGGGCCGGTTGAACGTCCCGTGCTGCCAACTTTGCCGATAATGTCACCCTGTTGAACAGTATCCCCTACTTTAAATTTGCCAAAAGCGCTCATGTGGGCATAACGAGTTTTCGTCCCATCTGCATGCTCAATAGTAATATACTGACCATAGCCAGCGGGGTCGTTTTTTAGCTCAACAATCTTGCCTTCTTTGGCAGCCATAATGTCGGTGCCTTGTGGAGCAGCCATATCCTGGCCACCGTGGTTCCTACCTGCACCCAAACCATCCCCAAGGGTATAAGAACCTTTTTTCAGGGGTGAAATAAAGCCCTTATCGTTTGGTGTACCGGCTTCTCCTCTTGTTGTAGAAGAAGTGCTTCCCGTACCGCTACTGGAACCGCTTCCACCGGAACCTGTCGATGCGCTGGCCGACGTTGCGGTGGCTGGCGATCCTGAAGCTGCCCCTTCCGGTGCCTTGCTGGAAATACTGCCACTGGCAATACCCGCCAAAAGCTGGTTAATCATCGCCGAGAGAGGGGCCAGCATCATGCTGAGCATGCTCATCAGGCTTGTAATATCAGATGAGATTCCCGGCGTGCCGCCTTGACTATTGGCAGGAGTCGCGGCACCGCCAGGTGATCCCAGGCCCGGAAGGCCAAAGCTGGTTGTGCTTCCACCATTGCCGCCTGAACCCAATGCGTTAAACAGAGTATTCGCAGATGTTGACGCAACTCCAGGGAGGGTTGATGTACCCGCCCCTAATCCGAGCAAATTGGGATTCATAGTCAACGATGAAACCACAGAGGAATTTACTCCTTTCTCTAACTACCTACTCACTCAGACAACATCTCATCGATATAGCCTTGCATGCATAAAAACAGGCATTTTGCCGTAAATGTCATGGCAATTCTTAAGAACCCCTTAAGTTTCAGCCTCTAAAAAGCTTAAAAGCCCCTAAAAATGGGGCTTTTAAGCTTTTGGAGCGGGAGACGAGGCTCGAACTCGCAACAATCGCCTTGGAAGGGCGGTACTCTACCAATTGAGTTACTCCCGCTTAAGACCTCTCTATGATAACTGAGGAGAAACTGAGGAGTCCACCTCTTGACGGGTCAGAAAACAGCTTTATAATGATCATGACTTGTTAGTGGAAACTCCTGTCAATACTGGGTTTTGAGGTTTCTTCCCTTTAGGGTCTTGCCTAATGGCAACATAGTTGGAAGGCAGAAGCTCTACCAATTGAGCTACCTCCGCATTTTCCCGGGCTGGCAGGCCCCGGGCAGGGCTTCATTATACCGCAGCCAGACGGCTGTAACAGTATCGCAACAATATATGGGCGCCGGGCAATCGATATCCCTTATATTTGTTTATTGAATTATAGATTAATATCAATTTTCATAGGCTAGAGCAACCCCACACGCCCCAACAGGTCGCAACGGTCCCGTGGCCGGTCGGAAATCGGGCGTGCCCATAGCGAGAGATTCACCCCATGGCATTCTTCCCATCCTTCTTTCCGCAGGGCGGCACGCCCGCAATCACCATCGGCATCCGCCAGGGCCAGAACACCCCTCCAAGCGCGCCGGGAACTGTCTCCAGCCCCAACGTGGGCGCACGGAGCCGCAACAGCGGGTTTTTCCCTGGCTTTTTCGCTTCCGGCGGCAACCCGTTTGCCCAGCTGCAAATGATCATGATGTTCATGATGATGGCCCAGATGATGAACATGGGCTTTTTCCGGCCCGTGGGGCCCCGGCCGCAGCCATTTCCAAGGCCCACCCCCACACCAGTGCCGACTCCCACACCAACACCAGTGCCGACTCCCACACCAACACCGGTGCCAACACCCACACCAACACCGGTGCCAACACCCACACCGGTGCCGACTCCCGTTCCCAACCCAGTACCAACGCCGGTGCCAACACCGCCACCGCTGGACATTGACGCCCTGATGCAGGCTGAGCTCAATAATCCGACCGTCACTGTGGACAATTTCCGCGATCTCACACGCGATCAGCGCACCGCCATCGGCCTGGACAACGACCAGCGTGCCCTGCTTCACCTCTGGGGGCGTCAGGTTCACTCCAGCAGGGTCACCGAAGCGCAGCGCGCTCAGGGCTTCAGCGCCAACAACGGCGATATCTATTTCAACGTCCTGAACAACCCCACCCAGTTCACCCCCAGTGAGCGCGCCCTGATACAGCGCCTGTCCGACGCTGAAATGGCAAAACAGGGCTTCATTGACGGCTCTGAGCTGGACAAGGCCTTCTTCGGACTGGTAGACCAGCTCCATGGCAATCCCGCCGGCGCCACAGCCACCAAATTCGCCAACACCCGGCACCTGCAAAGCACCGGCCAGCCCCTGGCCATTGCCAACAGCCTGAGCGAACTGGAAAACCGCAACGGCCTGAGCACCTTTGAGCAGGCGGTACTGCGCCTGTGGGGGCACGACCCCCTGACCAACGGCGGCACCATTGACGGCTCGGTCATTGCCTACACGGTGGGCAATGCCGTCTCCCTGGACGGGGCCAACAACGCCGGCAACATTAACACCATTGATGATGAAGCCCTGCAGCTGCTGCGGGCCGATTTTGAAATCGACGGGGTTCGTAACGGCGATTCCCTGGTGATGGCCTTTGACGACCTGCTGGAAAAACTGTATCCCCAGGGCGTGAATAATCAGGCGGACATTGAAACGAAATTCACGCAGCAGATTGATCAGGCTGTTGCCGCCCGCTCCGCGCAAACCGGCCTGAGCGTCTCCCAGATTGCAAAAAATGTGAGCGTGGGCGTTCAGCAGGCGGTCAGCCAGATTCACGAACTGGTGAAAAGCAACCCGGCCGGCGCCATTGCTTCGGTCGGCGGTCTGGCCATCGCCACGGCTGTCTGTCCCTTCCTCGGGGGCACCCTGGCCGCCGGCGGCGTGATTGCGATGAGCAACAAAGTCAGCTGACAGACATTCAAGATTGAGAGCGCAGAGAAACACCGGTGGAACATCCGCCGGTGTTTTTGCATCCATGAATTGTTAGCGTTACGGTAAGCGCACGATGTCTGATTGTTGTCATCCGCCCAAACCCGCATCGCCGCCGGCTGAAACCGGGGCTGATTGCTGTGCTCCGGGAAATGAGGGTGGCCGGTCTGTGGACTGGCTGTTGTGGGGCAGCGTGCTGGCCGTGGCCGCCAGCCTGGTTGCCGCCTTCTTCTGGCTTCCGGGGCAGGCAACACACGCTCAGCACGCTGATCCCCTGTCCACCTTTCTGATGACCGTTCAGGAATATGCCCTGACCATCTGGCCGGGTGTGCTTGCCGGCATTGGCATGGTGGGCCTGCTGGCGCGCGTACCGCGCGAAATGGTGATGGCCACCCTGGGCAGAGGCAATACCGTCAGCGGCATCGGCCGCGCGATTCTGGCCGGGCTGTTTCTGGATCTCTGCACCCACGGCATTCTAATGGTGGGCGCCAAGTTGTATGAACGCGGGGCCTCACTCGGGCAGCTGATGGCTTTTCTCATCACCAGCCCGTGGAATTCCATGTCCATGACGTTTATCCTCATCACGCTGATTGGCTGGCAGTGGGTACTGGTTTTTTTACTGGTTTCCATGCTGATCGGTTTCATCTCCGGGCTGGTGTTTAACCAGCTGGAGCAGCGGGGCGTGCTGCCCGCCAACCCGCACCAGTCGGATCTCCCAGAGAATTACGCCTTATGGCCCGAGGTCCGCAGCGCACTGGGCAGGCAGTGGCGGCAATTCCGCTGGGCGGAACTTCCCGGCAATATTGTGCGGACCCTGCAGACTGGCCTGAGCGAATCAACCATGGTTATCAAATGGACGATGGTCAGCATTCTGATGGTGGGTGTGGTGCGCGCCTTTGTGGATGTTCCCACCTTCCAGGCCTGGGTTGGCCCCAGCCTGATGGGGCTGGGCGTCACGCTCGTGGCGGCCACGGTCATTGAAGTCTGTTCAGAGGGGAGTCTGCCATTGGCCGCCGATATCTTTCTGCGCGCCCATGCCCCGGGCAACAGCCTGGCCTTTCTGATGGCCGGGGCCTCCACGGATTACACCGAAATAATGATATTGCGCGAGACCACGAAATCATGGAAGATTGCCCTGTTTCTGCCGTTGGTCACACTGCCACAAATTGTGCTCATCGCGTGGATTCTGAATCATTTTTAACGCCACCGCGAATGAGAGAGGCAGACTTTTGGTACAACGGCTACGCACGATCCGTTACTGCCTGCTCCCGCTATTGCTCGGGCTTGGCTTGGCTATGCCCATTGGCTGGGCGGGTACGGTGGAATACACGCTGACCGTCGCCAGGGAACAAAAGACCATCACGGGAAAACCGGTCACCGCAATGACCGTCAATGGCCAAATTCCCGGACCGCTGATTGAAGCCACCGAAGGCGATGATCTCGAGGTTCACGTCGTCAATACGATGGATGAAGACACCTCTATCCACTGGCACGGGATTCTCCTGCCCAACCGCCAGGACGGCGTATCCTATCTCACCACGCCACCCATCCGGGCCCACAGCACCCACACGTTTACCTTTCCCGTCCGACAGACAGGCACCTACTGGTACCACTCCCACACCCGGTTGCAGGAACAGCGCGGCGTTTACGGCCCCATTGTTTTTCACCCCAAACCCGGCGAGCCGGAAGCCTACCCACCGCAATCGCTGGGCCTCCCTGCCGATACCCCGACCACAGCACCGGCCGTCACAAAAATTCCGGCAGCAGACCGCGAAGCCGTCCTTGTCCTCTCGGACTGGACCAACGAGGATCCGCAACACGTGCTGCGCAACCTGAAACGGGGGACGGAGTGGTATGGGGTGAAGAAGAAAACCAAGCAAAGCGTTGTGGGCGCATTCCAGCGGCATGTGGCGTGGGCCAGTCTCAAACGTTCGTTCAGCCGCATGCCGGCCATGGATCTGTCCGACGTTGCTTACGACGCCTTTCTGATCAACGGTCAGCAGGAATCGCTGGGCGAGGCCAAGCCCGGAGAAACGGTGCGCCTACGTCTCATCAACGGATCAGCCTCCACCTATTTCTACGTGAACTACCCGGATTCCATGACAGTGATCGCGACGGACGGTCTGCCGATCAAACCGGTTCAGATGAACAAACTCCTGATTGCGATTGCCGAAACCTATGACGTGCTGGTAACCGTGCCGGAAATCGGCATTGCCGAACTCCGCGCCACCCCCCAGGATGGATCCGGCAAGGCCTCCTACTGGCTGGGAACGGGTGAGCAAATCAGCGCACCGGCGATCCCCAAACCCAACATGTATGTGATGCAGCATGACATGCACGCCATGCGGGGCGATATGGCGCACAATATGCACGGCATGAACCATCCTGCGTCGGACGGAGGATCTCATCAGGCCGAAGCACCAGCCGCCCCCGAAGAATCGGCGCATCACCATCACAGCCCGCCACCAACAGATCTGAGCGAGGTGACATTCGAGCCCGAAGAGGCGCGACCCCTGGCGCCCTATTATCGGCTGCGGGCCATACAGCCCACCACGCTGCCGCCCGGGCGTCCTTCACGGGAATACACCTTTCACCTGACCGGTGATATGACCCGCTACATCTGGACGATAAACGGGAAAACGATGAATGAATCCGACGCCATCCGTATCCGGCGGGGCGAAACGGTCCGCTTCACCCTGATCAACGACACCATGATGCATCACCCCATGCACCTTCATGGCCATTACTTCCGGGTCATTACGGAACAAAGGAAATACTCCGCCCTGAAACACACCGTGGATGTGCCCCCGATGGGGCAGCGGGTGATTGAGTTTGCCGCTGATGAGGAGAAGGACTGGTTTTTTCACTGCCACGTGCTGTACCACATGGTGACCGGCATGCACCAGATTGTCTCCTATGAGGACAGTGAGCCCGATGCCGACATTCAGGCGATGCGGCATATGCTCTACCACGATCCGGTATATGCCTGGGGCACGGTCAACGCCTTGAGTCAGATGATGGAAGGCAACGTGACGGCGGTGAACACCCGTAACACGCTGCAGGCCGAGTGGGAGTACGACTGGCGCGATCAATTTGATACAGAACTGACCTATGAGCGTTACTTCAACCGGTACTTCCAGGTGTTTGGCGGCGCCAACCTGTACCACGAAAACCACGCACCTATTCAGGCCAGGGGCATTGCCGGCATCCGATACCTGCTGCCCTTCATGGTCGCCAGCACCGTCTGGGTGGATTCCGACGGAGATTTCCGCGTCAGCGCCCGCAAGGAAATTCCGGTGACCCAGCGCCTCAGCCTCTTCGGCCGGTTTGAGTACGACACGGCAAGCCGCTTTGAATGGCTGGCCGGCGGCTCCTTCATCCTCACACAGGCACTGTCCGTTTATGGGCAGTACCATTCCGATTACAGCGCCGGCGCAGGGATTCAGGTGCGTTTCTGAGCCTTTTCCCCGCCAGCGAAATCCGCTGCCTGCCGGAGCCGGTTGACCGGCGTCGCATGTTACAATGACGACCCCGTTTGCCGTCAACCAGCCTATTCTGCCCCATGTATCCGTCCATGATCACCATTCCGTTGGCCACTTTAATTCTGCAGAGTGCCGTGGCGACGTTGATTCTGTTCTCAGTGATTGTGGCCTGGCACAACCTGAAAATCTTCAAGCGTTCCAGCGCCACCACCACGCTGAAGCAGATTATGGACGACTACCGCACCCTGGTGATGGACAACGCTTTTGAAGTGTATGGCGATGACCTGGTGAACTGGCGCGAAAACCTGGTGAACAGCGATTTTTCCCCGCATACGTTTTACTATACGCAGCTCAAAAAAATTGCACGCATCGGCGAGTTTTATGAGTATGTGGGCGTGCTGGTGCGCAACAAGCTGGTGGATTTTGATCTGTTGTTTGAACTGCTCCCCTTTCCCGACAAGTTCTGGGAAGACACACAGGAGTTCCGCACGGCCATGCAGGAAATTATGTTTGTGGAGTTCTGGAACAACTTCATCTATCTCCACAAACGCTACATGGCCAACCGCGCCACGCGCAGCAAGCCCAAGGCCAAAAAAAGCCTGCTCACCCACGCCCATCCCTCGTTTTTCTGAGTTTATACGGCCCAGACTGTTGGAAAAAAGAATCGGGATGACAGGATTCGAACCTGCGGCCCCCTGCTCCCAAAGCAGGTGCGCTACCAAGCTGCGCTACATCCCGTTAAAAGGCCGATAACAGTCATACTAAAGCCAGTATAGCCCAACGCGCAGGGCTTGTGTACCGCAGATGCGGCAGCCTCCCCCTGTTACAGGGGAAAGCGGCAAATAAAAACCGCAGCGGCCTAAAAAGCGCACACTGCGGGTAAGGATGGGGATAAAAGTTCAGCCTATGTCGTTGAGAAGGAAGGGAGGGGGTAGGTTCGGGTTGTTAGGAAGTCTATCGGGCGGCCTGCCGGGGCGCATTGAGACCCAGCTGTTCGCGCAGCTGGCGGACCCCGTCTGAGTAAGCCTGGTTCAGGTGGCACATTTCCAGCTCCAGACGCCGGATACGGGCCTCCATATTGGGCAGCGGCCAGAAATTGGAAAGGATTTCAATATAGTCCATCTGGTTTCTCAGGCCCCGCATTCTGTTTTTGAGACGGAGCAGATTCTTTTTGGCCTGGTCAGCGGATATCCCGGCACGGCGTGCCGTAGAAGCTTGTCTGGTGGTCATTGCCGTATCCCTCTGGGGTCATCGCCCCGTTATCATTGCATCTTTGTTATATACTAATTAAAACAACCTGATATCCACAATTGCCTTCCGGTCGCATCAGTTGTTTACATTTTGAAACATTTAACCCGTCGCCCGCAACCCGGGATCTTTCCGCCGGCCTTCAGCGTCCCTGCCTTCACAACCGTCACCTGAGACCCGGACCAGGCTCAATTTCAGCGATTGGGACGTTTTTGTTATACTACACCCCACGCTGAAGGGAGAACCCGATGAAAAGCCTTCCTGCACCGATCCGTACGCTGTTCATTCCGGCCGCTGTCCTGGCGTCTGCCATGGTATTCCCAGCCGCCCACGCCCAGTCCGTGGACCCGATGGCCGGCTTCCCGAATATCAACGCGGGGGCCATTCACAGCCATTATATGAACCAGCAGTTCATGATGACCAACCAGCCATGGCTCAACCGCCCGGTGACCAAAAAGGACTATGCCCCCCGCGAGGATGAGGAGCCGGTCATCCAGTTCCTGAATGTGGACGTGGAAGGCACCATCGTCACACCCGGCGGCGGCGCTCAGAACCCGGCAGCCAACACGGATGAGCCGGCCGTTTCCACCTCGGGCAAAACCATCCGCATCAACAAGGCCATTCATTAGCAACGGGCCGGGCCGGGCATATTTGTTGTTAAATAGGGGCACGTTCCAGACCGGTTGCATTGCTGGCCCCGGTTACCCCAGAGTGAAGCGCGCGCTGCTACGGGCCGGCGCCGGATTGTTTGAAGGATGACCCCACCTTGAGTATTCGTGTTGCCGATCATGCCCCTGAACACCTCACCCTGACCCTGGTGCCCCAGGACGAGCCTGATTGCTTCAGCATTGGCATTGCCGATGACCGCAACGGCGCCGTGGAGACTATCGGCACGCTGTCCGCCCGGAAAGAATGCCGTAAACAGGTTGAGCTTTTCCTGGGCAAAGGCGGCTTCACAGCCGTCATCAGCCCGTCTTCCGGGCTCAGGTACTACGTGCTGCCCGGCAGCCGTTTTGCGATGGATGGCATTGAACTGACGCTGAACGGCCCGGTGATTGCCAGTGACCCGGCGCTGCAGAAAACCCCGCAACCCGAACCCAACCCGCAGACCCACGTTGAACAGGCGCTCATTCTGGGCGCGGGCCTTTCCACCCGCTTTGAACCGCTTTCAGGCGAATGGTCCGGCTACTCCAAGCCGGCGGTGCCCCTTGCCGGGCCGCACTCAGTGATTCACCACATCGCCTCGCACCTGGCGCAGCACGGCAATCAGCGGGTTCTGGTCAACACGCTCTTCAAGCCGGCGTCCCTGAAAGAGGGCCTGCGGGATTTTGAGGTGTATTACCTGGATGAAGCTATCAAGTCCGGCACGCTGGGCCCGTTACGCCAGATTCTGAAAAACCCCGGGGCCTATCATTTCGACCCGGGCGCCCCAATGTTCTCCCTCTATGGCGATGCCGTCACGGATGTAGACCTGTCGCACCTCGCGCGGGTCCATCAGGAAAAGAACGCCCTGATTACCTTTGCCGTGCTGCCGCGCGAGGACGTGGAGAAATGGGGCATCTCAGTGACCGACCGCTCTGGTCACGACGGCTCTGGCTATGTCACCGGCTTTCAGGAGAAGCCCAGCCGCGAGGAGGCGCAATCCAATCTGGCCAACACAGGTATCTGTGTGTACGCCCCGGAGGTGTATCCTTACATCGAAGCGGCATTCCAGGCCGTGGCTGCCGATCAGCGCGAACAGCCCGGGTTTGAATTCAACAACACCAACCACCTGTTTTATTACCTGGTGGCCAATGCCAGACGCATAGAACGCGAAACCGGCAAAAAAGCCATGTGGGCCGAAGAAGTGACAGCCTACTGGCGCGATATCGGCTCAGGCGAGCAGTATGTGGAAACCACGCGCGACATTTTCGCCGGAAAAACCCATGTAACCGTGCCGTCCAACCCTTCTGATTACTACGACAACGGCATTATTTACTGGCCGGGAGCCAAAGCCCTTGCCCAGGCCGATGCGGCGCAACTGCACGGCAATATTGTTGTGGCCCTCCCCTATGCGGCCAGAAATTAAGCAGCAGACCAGACCCCATGCTAACCGAGCGATCCCGCACTTTCCAGAACCCGTTCCACGGGCAGGACACTGCTCGCCAGATCGCTGACGCCCTGAACCGAGGTCAGGCCGGCCACCATCGCCAGTAAGAGCGCCAATGCCAGCAGCACGGGCAGCCAGTCTTCCATCAGCGGCGCGGAAACAACCGCCATAAAGGCAGATGCCGGCTTACGGGTTGTCTGAGGTAAGGACATCAGCGAATATTGAACCTTTTGTTCCAGGTCAATACAGTCAGTGAAAGCATACCACTAAGATTAAAAAAACACCTGATTTGGCCGAATTGCTAAGCATCCGGGTGTTATTGCGCAATATTTACATACTGATTCCCGGCTCTGGTGCGCTGAGGAATTCGCAAAAGGATTGATCTCTGATACGACAGTCGCTATACTATTACAAGTAAAGTGAATTCAACGAGGAGTTGGCTCATGACACCGAAGCAGGGTTCCGGCACGATGGACACCACGTTGCCCGGAGCAGGCCCACACGACCTGCAGGAGGTCACCCGCAACCTCAACCGCCTGATTAAACAGGCCCCCGAAAAAGCCACGCCCTCGCTGGCGCGCGCGCTGGAACTGATTGGCGACAAGTACTCGCTGCAGATAATTCATGTGCTTTACCAGATGAACTGCCAGCGCTTTGTGGAACTGGAGCACCAGGTGGAAGGCATTTCACCGCGCACCCTCTCCGCCCGGCTGAAGCACCTGGAACAGCATGGCCTGATTACCCGCCAGCAGTTTCCCACCATTCCGCCGCGTGTGGATTACGACCTCACCGACAAAGGCCGCGACCTGGCCAGCACGCTCATCGCCATGGAGCGCTGGGCCGACAAGTGGGTGGATTAACCACCCGACATTAAAACGCTAATACAGCCGGTGCGTGTCCAGTTTGTAGCGTAGCGTGTTGCCGTCCGGTCTGTACAGCACCAGCTCGCCCATATCCACGTGGGAGAGATCGTTAAAGTTGAAATAATAGGCGTTAACGGCTTCATAGGCCTGATCGCCCGCGCCGTTGGTCACCGGGTTGGCTTTCTTATCCAGAATCACCCGGCGGGATTTCAGTTCCACCTCTCGGCCATGGCCCACACCTTCCACCCGGGCCGTGATGTGGGAGGCGAAATCTTCTGTGGCCCCATAAAGGGAAACGGCAAACTTCACTTCCTGTATCCCTTTGGGGTCGTTCACCTGACTGATAATACGCGCCATTTTGGTGCGGGCCTCCTTCAGCGCGGCCGGGCTGGTGTCACCGCTGAGGCTCTGCTTACCGGCTGCCTGGCTGGCCAGCAGCATAAAGGGTGAGTAAACATGGAGCAGGGAGCCTTCGGGACCCTCAATCCAGTTGGGACCCAGGAGCGTAGCATACCCCAAATCCCGGTTATTCAGTCCGTAGATGATCGCCTTGTTCACATCCTCGGTGGACTGAATGGGTTCAAACGCCAGCGCACTGCCATAAGCTATTCCCAAGATGCCCATGAGCGCGGCGGTTATGATTCTTCTGAACACCATGGTGTCTCCTGTGCATCGCGGCTTGAATCTCACCATCTGCAAGGCATAGAATATAAAGGAAACGCGATGTTCCGTCCACGAACACGCCTGAATGCTCAAAGGAGTTCAACATGCCGGTATCCAGTTCAGACAACCGTCGGGTATTTATCGTCGTCATCGACGCCTTCGGCGTCGGGGGGCTGCCGGATGCCCCGGACTACGGCGATGAGGTCTCCTTTAACACCCTGGCCGGCATTGACCGAGAGGCCAGCCACCTGAACCTGCCCACGCTGGAAAGCCTGGGCCTCGGCAATTTAGCCCCGCTGAAACATCTGCAGGCCAACCCGCAGGCCAGAGGCAGCTGGGGCAAAATGTCCGAGTTCTCCAAAGGAAAGGACACCACCACCGGTCACTGGGAAATGGCCGGCATTTACCTCGATATTCCCTTTCCCACCTACCCCGACGGCTTCCCCCGCGACGTGGTGAATGCATTCTGCAAAGCGGCCCGCGTGGAGGGCATACTCGGCAACTGCCCCGCTTCCGGCACGGAAATCATCAAGGATCTGGGTGAGGAACACCTGAAGACCGGCAAACCCATTGTGTATACCAGCGCCGACAGCGTTTTTCAGATTGCCGCCCACATCGGCCCGGAAAGCACAGTCTCGCTGGATGATCTCTACCGCTGGTGTGAGGCGGCCCGCAAACTGCTGACCGGACCGCACCAGGTTTCTCGGGTTATCGCCCGTCCCTTCACCGGGGACTCCCCCGCCACCTTTAAGCGCGATGCCCACCACCGCCGCGACTACGCCATTAACCCCCCGGAACCCACCACACTGAACCGGGTGGTGGCCCAGGGTGGCCTGGTGATTGGCGTGGGCAAGATTGAAGATATTTTCAACTTCCAGGGGCTCACCCACTCCAACCATACCGGCAACAATGCCGAAGGCCTCGCCTTCCTCAGGGAACTCATCACCTGTCAGGCCAACCTGGATGCTTACAGTCTGGACAGCCGCGCCCTGGATGATTTTGGCCGGCCGGACAAGCAACTCATTTTTGTGAACCTGGTGGATACCGACAGTATTTATGGCCACCGCCGGGATGTGGACGGGTACGCGGGCGCACTGGAAGCCATTGACCAGGCGTTGGGCGCCATGCTGGAAGACTTCACGGAGAATGACCTGCTGCTGATTTCCGCCGACCACGGCTGTGACCCCACCGCTCCGGGCAGTGACCACACCCGGGAATATGTCCCCATCCTGATGTACAGCCCGGCCCTGCCGGGGCGGGATCTGGGCATCCGCGCCTCCTTTGCCGATATCGGCCAGACCACCCTGGCTTGGCTGGCCATGGGCAATGACGGACAGCGCGGCATCTCGATGCTACCGCAGGGCGCCACTGTGGCCTGAAATGACGGCAGCCACCCCCACCCCACGCAAACCCGGCAGACCCCGCCGCCCGCTCAGTCATCAGCAGCTGGGCGATCTCCTGGAGGCCACTTACCGGCAACACAATACGGCAGCATTCCGCAACAGCGACCCGATCCGGCTACCCTGGCAGTACGCGGCGACGACGCAAACCTGCGAAATGGTGGCGTTTCTGACCGCGATGTTTGCCTACGGGCGCCGGGAGTTGATTATTCAGGCCGTCTCGGGGTTGCTGACATGCTTTGGCGAAGACCCGGCCGCCTTCATTGCCAATTATGACGACTCGCGGGATTACCGGCACCTGAAACAGACGGTTTACCGTTTTTACAAAACGGAAGACATCCGTTTTCTGCTGAGCCGGATGCAGGTGGCTTACGCCCGTTACGGCAGTCTGCAGAATCTCTGGGCCGGTCTCGCCGCAATGCCTGAGCACCCCACTTTCCGTCAACGGGCCGCCGCCTTTATGGATGCGCTCCTGGGAGAAGGGGCCGCAAACCACCTGAAGCGCAACGGCAGCAAATTTATGTTCCCCCACCCGGGGCGCGGCAGCGCGTGCAAGCGGCTCAATATGTTTTTCCGGTGGATGGCGCGCACGGACAACGTCGATCTGGGCCTGTGGGGCGGAACCCTGTCACCGGCTGACCTGGTGATGCCGCTGGACACGCATGTGATGCGGATGAACGGACTGCTCAGACTCACTTCCCGCCAGACGCCCGACTGGCAGACGGCCGAAGCCATGGCGGCGCGCCTGAAATCCTTCAACCCAACCGATCCACTGCGTTACGACATCGCCCTGATGGGCCTTGGGCTTTCCGGGCTGAAAACGCCGTCAGACCTGCGTGCAGCCCACTTTAAATGCCTGCAGGACGGTCGTGGCCTTTCCCCTCTGCTTGCGGTAGAGTAGGCGCGAAGGCAACAGAGAGAATTCCCCATGACCAAAGATGAACTGAACACCCTGCTGGATGGCCAGGATCTGATGAACACCCTGGACATTAAAACCCTCGTCCTTGATCTGGTGCGTGATATGTCCACCGAGGAAATCCAGACTATTTTCTGGCAGAAACTCCCTGACCTGAACATTGAAACGCTCCGCGATTACCTTTATATGAAACGCTGACCATGGCCCAGTCGGATTTCAAATCGCAGCGCAACCTGGCCATTGTGATGGTCGTACTGGCGCTGTCCGTTCTCGGCTGGGTCATCATCGGGCAACAGCCGGGCACAACCTCGCGTCTGGCGGCGTATTACCCGCAGGCCACCAGCATTTACGCCGAGATTCAGACCAACCCGCAGCGCGGCCGCCGCCTGCTGGCCGTGCTGGAAGACGCCTTACTCTCCCCGGCGAAACCGGATACCAAAAATAATAAAGACACTGCGGTTGAACCGGCCGGTGATATCGAAAAAGCCCTCGTGGCTCATTTTGCACAGACGTTTGAACCCCAGATCAGTCTCGGCACCTGGATGCCAACTGATCACGGCCAGATGACCGACCCGCGGATGGATGCGCTGATGGCGCTTCCCCTCCGGAAACCGCAGACGCTCGGTAATCTGCTCACACAGCTGGATCTGCCCGCCGACGCATTCGCCACCGCCACCCTTAAAAACATCCCCTACGCCATTCATCACGAGACCCAGGTGGCCCTGGCTGTGGTGCATAACGTGTTGCTGGTGGCCAACACGGTGGATACGCTGATTGCTACCATTGAACAGCTCCCCGGCAACGTGATGCGCGAGGGGCCGGACCCCCGGACCAGCCTGCTGAAACGTCCGGCAACCCAGCGTTACATCAGCCTGCTGCCGCGCGGCAAGGACGGTTTTTTTATTGTGGACCACGCCGCCCTGCACCGGGAACTGAAAGCAAGCCGACCGTCCGGTGGCAGCCCGTCGGAAACTTCCGGGGCCACCGGCAGCCTGCTGGTCAGAATTCTGCCGGTCACCGTGGGCGCCGTGCACCTGGATAACAACGCTCCGCGGGTCGATCTGGAAACCTTCACGCCCCTGGTGCTAAAAAATCTGAACAACACGCGTGTCATCGCGCCGCTGCGGCGTCTGTTCAACACGGCCCAGCCCATCCACGCCCCGCAGATGCTTCCTGAATCCACCGCATTTCTGATTGCCACCACCACGGCGGATCAGGTTTACGATCTGCTGACCAGCCGTGTGCTCTCTAAAAACAACCTCAACCAGATTCACTCGGCGGAAAAATTTCTGAGCATGTTTAACCTGAAGCTCCGCGAAGACGTTGTGGGGTTGATGGCCGGCGAAGTCGCCCTGGCGGCCCCCAGCGCCACGGAGAAAAATGTCATTCCCACCATTCTGATGGCCCAGACCCAGGACAAGGTAAAAACGATGACCCGCGTCACCAACATTCTGGGCAGCGGTCTCATTCCGGTCAAACGTAAGTCCGAGCAGATTCAGAATATCCCCGTGGATACTTTCTCACTGCCCGGCAAACCGCTGCAGCTGACCACCGGCAATCTGGGCCGGATGATCGCCATTTCCACCGGCGCTAATTTCACCGATCTGATCACCACCACGCAGCACCCCGAGCAAAGCCTCGCGCACCAGGCCCTGATTCAGGAGCTGGCAAAACGGACACCGCCCAAACAGCTGATGATGATCTATTCAACCATGGATACCCGCGACGACACACTGCGCAAGCAACTCAACGCCAGCCATCAGGCGGCGGCCGCCGCCCGGCTGACCCAGAGCGGCTGGCTGGAGGGAATGGCCGGAGCGCTGTGGGCCCGTCGTGTCAGTGACAAAGAAGATCTTCTGCTCGGCCGGCTTCTGCTGCAGCTCAAAACGCCCGACTCAGACGCAACCCCGCCGGTTGCAGTACGCTGAACGTTCACCTGCATTGGACCGGCGCTTTATAAACCCGGTGTGCTGACCGCCAGTTGCCAGCGCTGCGGCAGCCAGCGGTAGGTTTTGTGCTGCAGGCGGACCGGCGCCCCCTGAAGGACAGGCGCCAGGAAAACATCATATTCATTCACCACCACCACACCCAGCTGGGCGCAGGAGAGGCCGATATCGTGCAGCGGGTTGCCGCTGGCCGTATAAAGCGTGTTGCCGGATGTTCTGAACGGAGCGGCCGCCCGGCCGACCGCCAGCACCCGGCAGGAAAACGTGTCCGTGCGGGCATGTTTCAGGTCATAGGCAAACAGGCTGATACCGGCAAATATCAGCGCCAGGGGGACAAACAGGGTCAGCAGGGCGCGCGGCGTCATCCCGGTTTTCCGGCTGATCCGCTCGTTCCATGGCGCTGTGGCAATCGTCATGGGCTCATCATACCACCAAGTGCCCGTCAGGCGTGCATGCGGCCCGTTTGCCTATTCGCCGGGGGGAGGCTATCATGGGAAGATGATTAACCGGCGTTATACCGGTATTGAGCAGAACAGGCGCCCCATGACCTCGCAGAAATCCCTCCATTCGTCATTTTTCGCCCGCACCCGCGAGAAAGTCCTTCTCTTTGACGGGGGCCTGGGCACCGCCATTCAGAGATACGACCTCACCGAAGACGATTTTCATGGCAAAGACGGGTGTAACGAATTTCTGGTGGAAACCCGGCCCGACGTCATCCGCAGCATCCACGCCGCTTATTATGAGGCCGGCGCCGATGTGGTGGAGACCGATACCTTTGGGGGCACACCGCTGGTGCTGGGCGAATATGACCTGGCCGAAAAAGCCTATGCGCTGAACAAGGCGGCTGCCGAACTGGCGCGCGGCGTGGCAAAAGAAATGAGCACCAAAGACCGGCCCCGTTTTGTCGCCGGATCCATGGGCCCCACCACCAAACTGCCCTCGCTGGGTCACATCCGTTATGCGGATCTGAGAAACGATTTTCTGGTACAGGCCGAAGCGCTGGTGGACGGCGGCGTGGACATGCTGCTGATTGAGACCTGTCAGGATCTCTTACAGGTCAAGGCCGCGCTTTCAGCCGTGCATGCCGTGCGGCGAAAACAGAACCGCTACATTCCCACCATGGTGCAGGTAACCATTGAGCAGATGGGCACCATGCTGGTGGGGATGGATATTGCCACGGTGGTGACAGCCCTGCAGCCCTATGATATTGACGTACTGGGGATGAACTGCGCCACCGGCCCGCAGGAAATGGTCAGCCACATCCGTTACCTGTCCCAGCACAGCCCTTTCTATATTTCCTGCCTGCCCAATGCCGGCATCCCGGAGAACGTGGGCGGCCAGGCCCATTACCACCTCACCCCCGAGGCGCTGGCCAGCCACCTGCAGCATTTTGTGAAGGACTTTGGCGTCAACATTATCGGTGGCTGCTGCGGGACCACGTTTGATCACATCCGGGCGCTGAGCGCCGTGGTGGATGGCATGACGCCGGCCGGGCGCAACACGCAGTTTGAATATGGCGCCACCAGCCTCTACACCAGCGTGCCCTATCATCTGGACCCGCCCCCGGTGCTGGTGGGTGAACGGACCAACGCCAACGGCAGCAAGCTGTTCCGGGACCGCCTGGCCGAGAGTGATTACGACGGCCTGGTCAGTATCGGCAAGGAGCAGATCCGCAAGGGCGCGCACATGCTGGATGTGTGTACCGCTTACGTCGGCCGTGATGAACTCGCCGACATGACGGAAACCATCACGCGGTTTAATCAGCAGCTGGATGTTCCGCTGGTGATTGACTCCACGGAAACCCCCGTGCTGGAAGCCGCCCTGCAACTGATTGCCGGCAAGGCCGTGGTGAACTCGATTAACCTGGAGGACGGCGAAGAACGTCTGCGCGCCGTTGCCGCCCTGTGCCGGGAATTTGGCGCCGGGGTTGTGGCGCTGACTATTGATGAAGACGGCATGGCCAAGACCGCCGAAAGAAAACTGGCCATTGCCCGGCGGATTCACCGGCTCTGTGTCGAAGAACTCGGTATGGCGACCGAAGATCTGATTTTTGACCCACTGACCTTCACCTTGGGCAGCGGGGACGAAGAATTCCGCAAGGCAGGCATTGAAACCATTGAAGCCATCCGGCGGATTGAAGCCGCCCTGCCCGGCGTCAGCTTTATTCTGGGTATCAGTAACATCAGTTTTGGTCTCAAACCGGCCGCCCGGCACGTTCTCAACAGCGTTTTTCTGCATGAGGCCATGGCCGCCGGACTCAACATGGCCATTATCAACAGCGCCCATATGCTCCCCCTGCACCAGATCAGCGAGCAGGAAAAACAGCTGGCGCTCGATTTGATTTACGACCGGCGGCGCTTTGAGGGCGAGACCTGCGTTTATGACCCGCTGACCGACCTGATGGCGTTTTACGACGCCAATGACGGCAGCAGCCGCAAGTCGGCTGCCGAGAGCCTGCCGGAAGCCATTGAAGACCGTCTGAAGTACCGCATTATTAATGGCGAAAAAACCGGTCTGGATACTGACCTGACCCTGGCGCTGAACAACTACAGTGCCCTGGAGATCATCAACAGTATTCTGCTGGACGGCATGAAAACTGTGGGCGAGCTGTTTGGCGCTGGTGAGATGCAGCTGCCTTTTGTACTGCAAAGCGCCGAGGTGATGAAAACGGCCGTCGCGTTTCTCGAGCCGCACATGGACAAATCCGCCGGCAGCAGCGCCAAAGGGAAAGTGGTTCTGGCCACCGTCAAGGGCGATGTCCACGATATCGGCAAGAACCTGGTGGACATCATTCTCACCAACAATGGGTACACCGTGTACAACCTGGGCATTAAACAACCGCTGGAAACCATTACGGCTGCCTGGCGCGAGCACGCCGCCGATGCGATTGGCATGAGCGGGCTGCTGGTCAAATCCACCGCGATTATGAAAGAAAACCTGGTGGCCATGAGCGAACAGGGCATCGACGCGCCGGTCATTCTCGGGGGCGCCGCCCTCACGCCGCGCTTTGTCAGCGAGGACTGCCAGGCGGTTTATGGCGGGCGGGTTTATTACGCCAAAGACGCCTTTGCGGGCCTGCACGCCATGGAGGCCATCATGGGGCGCGAATCGGCCATAAACGCCCCGAAAAAAGAGCTGGTTTCCGCCAACGGTGCTGCCACAGACAACGGAAATGATGAGCCGGTTTACCAGAGCGTGGCGGAACTCACCAAACCGGGGCTTGGCATGTCGGCTGACGACCCGGGGTTTGCCATTCGCAGCAGTGAGGTGGCCAGTGACAACCCCATCCCCACGCCACCTTTCTGGGGCACCCGGCTGATTGACGACGTTGACCTGGCGGATATTTATCCTTTTCTCAACGTTCAGGCCCTGGTCTCCGGGCAGTGGCAGGTGAAACGCGGCCAGCGCACCCGCGAGGCGCATGAGGCGTTTCTGGCTGAAAAGGTTTACCCCACGCTGGAAAAACTCAAGGCGGCCGCCCTGCAGGACGGTCTGCTGAAACCCAAGGTGATTTACGGGTATTTCCCCGCCCAGAGCCGTGGCAACCAGATGGTGATTTATGAACCCGAACCCTGGGCCGAACGACAGGAGGCCCGGGAATGGCTGGCGTTTGATTTTCCGCGCGGCGGCATCCGTAAACTCTGCCTGGCCGATTACATCGCCGGTGTGGATTCGGGACGCATGGATGTGGTGGCCTTCCAGATTGTCACGGTGGGCCATGAAGCCACCGAATACGCGCAGACGCTCTTTCAGGGCGATAACTACAGCGACTACCTCTACTTCCATGGCTTCAGCGTGGAAGTGGCCGAGGCGCTGGCCGAATGCTGGCACAAACGGGTCCGGACCGAGCTGGGCATTGCCGGCAGCGATGCCACCGATCTCAAAAAGCTGTTCGCCCAGGGGTATCAGGGAAGCCGTTACAGTCCGGGTTACCCGGCATGCCCGCGCCTGGAGGATCAGACCCCGATCTTCACGCTGTTACAACCCGAACGGATTGGCATTGCCCTCTCCGAAGAATTTATGCTGGAGCCGGAACAATCCACCAGCGCGTTCATTTTCCATCACCCGCAGGCCCGGTATTTTGACGTCCGCGGCGACTAATGCGCCGGCGGCTTAACGCCGACGGACAAACACCATTTCCTGGGGATGAATCTGCGCTTTAAATTCAAACTGTGTGGCTATGTATTCGGCAATCAGCGGCTGCATAAAGTGATTCTGATTGAGGGCGATCAGGATGTACTCCACCTGGTGATGCTCCAGCGCCTGAATCACATCCCGGCCGTCTGAGAAAGCGCTGTCGATGGCGTAGCTGTAGCGGGTGGGATTGATGTGGCTGGTGAGGAAATACACCACCGGCTCGTCCGTCAGCGTAAACACGTCATCGGGCCGCAGGCTGTTTTTGCGGATAAATTCCAGCTCCGCCCTCAGCTGACGCCCCCAGGCCTCCTCCACCCAGACACGGCCCGTGGGTGGCGGGATTTTAACGGGGAACCGTCTGGCCGGAAACAGGGGCATGGTCTCCGAGGTGATGACCTCCACCTGGCCATACGCAAAACCAAAGCCGTAGAGCGCCGCCGCCAGCAACACGCCCATGGCGCTCACCCGGAAAAAAACCGGCAGCCTCCGCACGGCGCGGTACAGCAGAAAACCGCTCAGCAGCCAGGCCGGGTAACTGCTGTAGGCCACATAGAGAAAAACGCCCAGGGGGTAAGTGTTCAGCCAGAAAAAAACCGCCCAGATGAGCAGCATCCGGACCGTCTGGCCTTCATTCAGAGCGGTATCCGTCAACGCTGATACCTGCCGGGGGATGGTTTCCTCCCGGTGACGATACAGCCACAGCGCACTGAGCGCAAACGCCCAGAGGGGCCACTGCGTGTAAAAATACTGCGCTTCAGCCAGGCCTTCATGCACCCAGGAGTGACCGATGGTAAGCAGCCGCGCCACAAAAAGCAGCACGCCCACGCCCAGCAGAAAAACACCCACCCCATATCGCCAGCGCATCAGCCCGACGGATACAACCAGCCACAACAGCCAGAGCGCATTCTGCCAGCGGATCAGCGCATACACATCGCGGTATGCCAGATTCAGATAGATCTGGGGATACTGATTGAGTACGGCATCCAGTAACGTGCCGATACTGCCCTGCGCGGCATAGGGCGCCAGATACAGCACACCCACCAGCAGAGCGGCTGCACCCATCACGATTACGCGTTTCACCACATACTGCAGGGGCAGATAATCCTGATCGCGCCACAGACGGCGCGCCACCAGCACCGTGAACCCCACCGGCAGCAGCAGATGCCCCAGAATCAGCCAAAGTGACAGATGTGACAGAAAGAGCCGGGCAAGGTAAAGCGGCACCAGCAGCAGCAGGCCAAGCAACACCCACAGACCCTTCTGACGGGTGGCTATCACCTGATCGGAACGTTCAACACCATCCAGCATCATCAGCAAAATGGCGAAACCGGTATCCAGCCCAATGGTGTGCTTCAGTAAAACTGTAATCCCCAGCATGCCACCCACCAGGGCATACAACATCAGCTTCCGCCGATCCAGGCGCGCCTGAGCGGTCGCTTCCGGCAGATCGACGCGCTCCAGCCCATGAAGATGCCAGTACAGCACAATTGTGGTGCTGGCCATCATCAGGGCATACCAGTTGCCGTTTACCGTAAAGTTCATGCCAATGGTCAGGCCCAGTGTGGCCAGCGTGGTCGCAACCGCCCAGGGTGGGGGCGCCAGTTTTCGGGCCAGCCGGTAAGTCACCGGAAAAAGCACCAGTCCACAGAGCGTCCACAAACCAGCCCTGAGAATGAGCAGGCTTTTTCCGGCCAGCATCATCCAGCCGGCGTTCAGAAAGTAAACCAGCCCCAGGTAATTGGTGGCGAAGTCCGTGTTGGGCAGTTCGCCGCGCATCGCCCGGGCGGACATTTCGGCCATGTAGCCCTCATCCACATAGTACCCATGGTGCAGGGGCCACCACAGCAGCAGCAGCCCGGTGATCATCCAAGCCAGCCAGTGCGTTCTCGGTCGGACAGCCGGCAGACTCATGGGACAGCCTTTCGGCCGGAAGAGACCAGAAAACGGGGGCGACACCAACCGAGACGAAAGAGGCGGTATAAAATCAGATTTTCCAGAATCTGCCAGGCGTACAGGCAACTGTCGGCAAAATTAATCTGGCTGGCCTCATCAAAATAACGGGTGCTGATCGGCACTTCGTGAATGGAAAGACCGTGACGCCGGCACTGGATGATCATCTGGGTATCAAACACAAAATTATCCGAATTGTCTTCAAAGGGAATGGTTTCCAGCGCCCGGCGCGAGTAGGCGCGAAACCCCGAGTGAAATTCCGTCAGATACATACTCAGCATGAGGTTCCCCATGGCGGTCAGCACGACGTTTCCCACAAACTTCCAGTAGGGCATGCCCCCCTCAAAAAAACGACCGCCCAGCATTCTGGAGCCAAACACGGCGTCCGCCTCCCTGCTGAGCAGGGGCGCCACCAGGTGCGGAATCAGCCGGGGATCGTACTGATGATCCGGGTGAACCATCACCACCACATCGGCGCCCCGGGCCAGGGCTTCGGCATAGCAGGTTTTCTGGTTACCCCCGTAACCTTTATTCTCTGCGTGGCGGATCACCGGCAGTCCCAGCGATTCCGCCACAGCCACCGTCCTGTCGGTACTGGCGTCATCCACAACCAGGATGTCATCCACCCAGTCGCGGGGGATATCCGCAACCGTCTGCGCCAGGGTTTTCTCGGCATGGTAGGCTGGCATAACAACCACAACCTTCTGGTTGCGTTTTGCCCCATCCTGCGTCATGACCTTAACGTCCCCAACCGACCTGACTCGTCACCATCACACGTCAGCACGCATCCGCGTTTTTCCGCCGAGGTGGCGACTTGCCGGAATCACCCTGCTCGGCTAGTCTGGAAGGGTATCAAACGGCTTTAACACTATAGCACAAGCCTGTAAGCGTCAGCGACCCCGATGAAGCAGTCCCGAAGCACATCACAACCCCGCCTCGCGCCGCCCCGATGGCTCTGCCTGCAGTTATTGGTGGTGATGTTCACCGGCCTCGTGCTGGCCGGTCTGATGCGGCCCGAACTGTGCGGATTCAGTTTTGATGACGGCGTTTACTTCATGGCGGCGCAGAGCCTGGCTGCGGGTAAAGGGTATCTCTTTGCCCACGAGCCCCAGATACAGGGCCTGGTGAAGTATCCGCCCCTCTTCCCACTCTGGCTCAGCATCTGGCTGAAAGGTTTTCCCGATTTCCCGCAGAACCTGCTGGCCCTGAAAGGCTTGAATATCTTACTGGCCATGGGCTATCTGACGGTTACAGGCTGGCTGATGCACACGGTGCTGCGGTTCCGGCTGGACATCACCCTGATCGTGCTGTTACTGCTGGGTCTCAATCAGGCCATGGTCCCCGTCACCATTGAGCTGATGAGTGAACCGCTGTTTCTCGTGATGATGATGAGCGGACTGGCTGTCCTGCTGCACCGCCGGCCCAATCCGGATCACTGGCCCGCCATGCTGTCCATGGCCGGCGGGTGCGTACTCCTGTTTTATACACGATCCATTGGCGTGATTGCCGCCGCTGCGGTTCTGCTGAGTTTGTGGCGGAGCGGGCATGGCAAAGCGGCCCTGCGAACCGGCCTGCTGATACTGGCCGGCTGCCTGCCCTGGCTGATCTGGGTGGCGGTTCAGCCGGACCGCACCCAGTGGTGGCACGACGGGAGTGGTGCGCTGATCCGCAATTACAACGAGTCTTATCTGCGCTCTCTGCTGATGGATCTGAAACTGGAATACACCATCCCGGACCTCCTCTCAAACGGCATGGCTGCCCTGTATCAGGGGCTGCTCACGCTCCTCTTTCCCATAGGCCTCAGCCGGAATCCGGTCCTCTTCGTGGTCGGCAATACAGCGTTAATCGCCATATTCCTGACGACCCTGCTGCAGGGCATTCGATCGGTGCGTGCCCGGTGGATCTGGCCGGACTGCCTGCCGCCGGTTTTTCTCGCCCTGACGGTGATCATTCTTCCCCTGTGGAGTTATCTGGACGATTACCCGCGGTTTCTGCTGATGGTGCTTCCCATGCTCTGGTGGGCGCTGCTCAAACCGTTTCAGGCCAGCCGCTGGGGAACAGTCCCCCAGGGTTTTTCCGGGCAATTGATGCAGGGAGGCGTTATCATCCTGCTGCTGCTTTCTCTCGGTTCTCAGGGCGTTCAGGTTCAGCGGCGGTGGCAGACCACCCGGGGCAACCATCTCCTGATCGCACCCCAAACCACGCCGCCCTGGCCATTGGTTTCTCAAAAACGCGATCCGACCTGGCAAGAAATGACCGAGGGATTTGCACTGATCAGAAGGAAGATCCCTCCCGGTGAACCGTTGTATACCAACCTGATGGCCATCCCCTTGTCACTGTATACCGATCGCCCGGTGCCGGTTCAGTTTATTCTGATGCCCCGGCTCAAATCCCTCTCCTCGGAAGAAGCCAACCGGATCTGGCCGGAAATATCCAGAACACTGGCGCGTATTCAGTATGAGGACATGCAGCGTCACGGCTTCCGTTACATCATCAGCATGCCCTGGATCAGCCACGGACAGATTCAGAAAACCGTGCACCCCTTTACCCAGGTGCTGCTGGAAACGTATCCCGAAAGCATACAGCCCGTAGGTGAAACGACCCACGGGCTGATACGCATTTACCGGTTCTCCCCCCGGGAATGAGGGTTATTCACGGAAACTGAGGACCAGCTTGTCCTTCTGGACAGCCATATCCATATCCTTAAAGAAGTTCATTCCCAGCAGACCACCCAGCAACACATCCTTGCCCAGATGCTGAACGATCACCTGAACGTTCTTCACTTCGATTTCTCCCACAGTAATGCTTTTCAGCGTCACAATCGGCGCCTTAATCACACCGTTGCCCGTAATGATGGACACACGGGGCGTGTTGGCGTCATAGGTCACGCCCAGTTTTTTGGCCATCCGCGGCGTAATCACGGTGTAAGTGGACCCGGTATCCACCAGGAAAGTGCCCATCGTCTTGCGGTCCAGCACCACCGGCACCGCCAGGCTGTTGCTGTTGTTCTGCTGAAACAGCGACACCGTAAACTGGCGACGGTATCCGGCGCCGTTCTGCTGGTCGTCCGCAAATTTCACCACCGCCGACCGTTCGCCGGCGCTCTGGCGGGACAACTTGCTTAAACTTTCACGCGCCATTTTCACAATCGCCGGATTGTCCGAAGTACTGATGAGATTCTCAAAAAAGGAGCGGGCCTCAGCCACATCGCCTCCCGGCGGCATCATGGCCGACCCCAGTACATCCTGCGCCCCTGCGGGTAAAACCAAGCCACCCGTCATCACAGCCACCAATAACCCAGCCCAAAATTGTTTCCGCATACCACAACCCTCGCTTGTACCGTCACCCTGAAGACACCATCATCGTTTCCGGAGGCACCGCCGGTTACAGTGCGCCCTGACCGGGGTATCGGCAGAGGCAAACAAGGGTTAAATATTCAGGATATATTTTGTAATATTTCAGACAAAACCCTTTCTCTGCAAGGCTTCCCGCGACTTTACATTTCAACACAAAAAGCACGTGCCGCCCGGAATGCAGGCGGCACGGACTAAAATAAGGCTGTATCCAACGGACTAGTTTTTGGTTTTCACCACGTGGGTCACGTCATTACGCTGCTTGTACTCCTGGCCAATCAGGTCGCTGCGCAGTCCGAAGTGTACCCGCACATCGGGTTGGGCCAGTGGCTCGTTGGCGGGGGTCAGACCCCAGCCGAAATCCACAAAGCCGATGATGAACCGGGTGAGACGGGCGCGGACACCCAGACCCGTCCCCATCAGGAGGGTGGCCCGGCTGGTGTTGGTTCCGTAAATCTGGTAACGCGGGTTGCTGTGATCCAGGAAAGCCTGGCCCATATCCCAGAAGGCGGCGCCCTGGATGCGGTCAGCCAGCCAGGGAGACACATACCGCAGACCCGGAATCGGCCAGCGCAGCTCGGCGCTGAGGTTGTAGCCCGTATCACCAATCATCAGACCTTCCGAATACCCGCGGACGCTGTAGGCGCCACCCACCTGGAACTGCTCCACGGCAGGCAGGGCATCCGGGGTGAACTGGGCCGAAGCGCGCAGCAACAGCTGGGTATTGAGCGGCAGCCGCACAAGGCGGTTCCCGTAAACGCCGGCCTTCCAGAACTGGCGGTTACCCACCGTGACTGTGGCGCCGTTATTAATAAAGGAGCGGCGGTTGGTGCCAAACCAGTCGGGGGCAATGTCGGTCTGCAGACGCAGGAAGGAACGACCCCAGCGATCCAGCTTGTTGTAGTTCAGGCCGAAGGTCAGGGAGCGCACATCATCCTGAGCCGTGGTCACATTCGACAGCTCCGAGGTCACCCGGCGGAAGTTGATGGAAGCATCCGCCGTGATGGAACGATCTTTATTGAGCGGTTGGGAGATGGTAAGTGTGTGGTTGTTGGAGAAACCGAGAATCTCCTGCTGGTTGGTGGCCCGGCCCAGCTCCACATCCACATGGCCAAAGTTGTAACTGTAGCCCACTTCGGTCCCATAGCCGTTAATCGGCATAAAATAGGAGCCACCGGCAAGCAGGGTGCCTTCCGCGCCAACAAAGCGGCCGGTCAGGCGGTCACCAATGCCGGTCAGGTTCTGGTTCTGCACTTCCAGACCAAAACGGGTGACCCCGACAAAGGGACGACCCTGGTTGTCCCAGGTGGGAGAAATCTGCCAGGGGTTACGCTCGGCCACCACAAAGTTCACATCCGTCTGACCGGTTTCCTCGCCGGCGCGCAGAATGGCCTTGAGCCGGTAAGCTTCCGTGGTACGGTTAATCCGGTTGAGCATGTTCTCCAGTTCGGGAATGTTCAGCGGTTCGCCGGATTCATAATTCAGACTGCGGACAATATGGGCCGTTTTGGTGTACTTGTTGCCGGTCACTTCGTAACCGCCAATCGTTCCTTCCACCACCTGAATTTTCACCTGGCCGCCTTCCACATCCTGCGGCGGAATGTAGGCCTGGGAGGTCAGATACCCTTTATCACGGTAAAGCTGGTTGATTTCATCCACAGCGCGACCAAGATCATCCAGTGACAGTTCCTGACCTTCATACTTCTGGAGGACCTGGTTCAGGTCTTCCTCGGCAAAGAGCGATGCGCCCTCCACGGAGATTTTGTTGACCTGGAAGCGGACGCCACCGCCCGACACAGCTTCCGGCTTCTTCTGCTCTTCGGGAACATCAATCTTCACCGCTTCGGGCGCTTCCTTGATCTCCTTCTGGCGCTGCTGGCGATCCTCGGGAAGAATCTCCTGGGATTCCGGCTGGGTGATGGCCCCGGGAGAGCTGGAGACGGGCGCCTGCGGAATCTGAGCCAGTACGGACAGCGTCAGGGCGGGGACAGTCCCCATTGCCACCATCGCGGAAAGTACGAGCGTGCGGGAGAGCCGGAAAATGCGTTTATTCATCACTACCTGCCAAATTCCTTAACCAATTGATGACGGACGGTTCAAACATAAAAATAGACAGAAGGGGGAGCAGTACTTTGCATCCCGGACCGATACCAACCTCGAAAAAATCCACATGGTCTTCGGTCATCTTAAGATCAAAAAACTACTACAACGTAGAATTGTATACAAAACATGGGCGAACGGACACGTTTCGATTGTAACGTCTTTCCGTGTCCATGGATATCTTTTGTTCCTCAGCCGATATCCCCCGGATAGCTGAGAGCCGTCCTCGCCGAAGCCTCTGCCGGCGCTGCTATGCTAGAATGAGGCTGTTGCCAGACTGGGAGAGTCTCGTGTCATCTGCCCCGCCGCGTGTCCATGCCGCCCTGATTGCGGTCAGCACTATCTACGGCTTTTTCTTCGTGGCGGTTAAGCTCCTGCTGCAGGACCTGACGCAGATGGAGGTGATCCTCGCCCGCTTTGTACTGACCGCCATCCTGGTGGCCTTACTGGAATGGCGCCTTTTCCGCAGCCGGTTTGAAAGTGTTCAGCAGTTCCTTCAGGTCCTTGGCCTGGGCATTCTGGGCGTGTTTCTGGTGCAAAGCCTTCTGGTACTGGGGGTTCACCGAACCACGGCTTTCCATTCCGCGCTGATTATGTCCACCATCCCCATCCTGACGGTGTTTTTCAGCATGCTGCTGGGGTATGAGGCGTTTAACGCCAAGAAAGTGGTGGGCACGCTGGTCGCTTTCTGCGGCGTGGCCATGCTGCTGTTTATCAAAAGCGAGACGCATGCCCTGCCGCCCACGGCCTTTGAAGGCGACATGATGACCCTGATGGCGGCCGCCTCATTCGCCCTCTTTCTCATCTGGAGCAAGCGGGTGCTCAGTAATAATTTCAGTCCGTATTCCCTGATGGCCTATTGCTATATCATTTCCGCCATTCTGTTTGTGGGGGTCAGTCTGTGGCTGGGGCTGGCCCACATTGAACAGATTCCCATCGATTTTATGAGCGGGTTTAAACCGATGGACTGGGTGCTGATGGGGTACGTGGTGCTCTTTGCCAGCGTCATCAGCTACACGCTCAACAATTACGCGCTCACGCACACCAACCCGTCCACGGTGGCGGCCTATATTTTCATCCAGCCGGTTATTGCCGCCATACTGGGCGCCACGCTGTTGCATGAGCCCTTCACTTTCCACATGGCGCTGGCGGCCACGGTCACCTTCGGCGGGGTCCTCAGCGCCACGCTGTCTTAACCTCCAGGGAGGGGGAAGGAACGGCCCCTCACATTAAAGTACTGGCCTTGGAAGCTCAAACACGTCGCGCACCGGGGCGTAGCTGTTGCCCGCCAGGCGGGAGACCGGCTTGAGCTTCTCAATCAGAATCTTGCCGTCGGCGTAAACATCTTCCCGGGCGTGGTACTGCACCACCGTACCCAGCACAATAAACCCGGATCCAATGCTCCCGTCGCCCACGGGAATCACCTGCTGCAGGCGGCACTCCATCTGAATGGGCGATTCCGCCACCCGGGGAGGACGGACGGCCAGGGAAGCCAGTGGCGTGACCCCGGCCTGTTCAAACTCACTCACGCCGTACGCGTAATCGGCCGCACTCTGGTTGGCTGCCACAACCGTGTCTTCGGTCACAATGTTGATGACGAATTCACCGGTGGCCTCGATGTTTTTCAGTGTGTCTTTTTTTTCGCCGTCCGTGCTGCGGATATTGGGGCAAAAAAGTACCGTCGGAGGCTCGGTGCACACGGCATTGAAATAGCTGAAGGGCGCTAAATTCAAATTCCCCTGGGCATCACAGGTGGAGACCCAGGCAATGGGGCGCGGCACCACGCTGCCAATCAGCAGCTTATAACGATCCGGCCGGGGAAGGCTGAGAAAATCCACATCCACAAATCCGGGGCTCATGATTTTTTTCCCGGTTTTTTCTGAACCGGTTTGGTCTGCCAGGAGAGATGGTACTCAGGCCATTCCGCTTTGCGGAAGGCCTCGGTCACCCGCAACGGGTTACGCGTATCCAGCATCACGGCGATTTCATCGGTGCGGGTTTTGCTGTGGCTGGCCGCTTCCGCCCCCGGATGCGGCCCGTGGTGAATGCCCTGCGGGTGCAGCGTGAGCATGCCGGCCTTGATGTTGTCGCGCGAAAAGAAATCCCCGTCGTGATAAAAGAGCACTTCATCGTAATCAATATTGCGGTGATAGAAGGGCACGCGCACCGCATCGGCGTCTTCTTCCAGCGGGCGCGGCACAAAGGTGCAGATGATGAACTGACTGCCCACAAAGGTGCTGTGTACGCTCGGCGCCAGGTGATACCGGTGGCTCATTACCGGGCGGATGTCACCCACGCTGAGTTTCCAGACCGTGAGATCGCCTTTCCAGCCCACAACATCCAGCGGACAGAACGGATAAAATACGGAAGTGATTTCTCCGCAGCGCTGAATCTGTACTTCCCACTCCGCTGGATCGTTTTTGGCGGGCGTGTGGGGCTGCGGTTCGGGCGTCACAATCACGGCCGGGTCATACAGGGCATGCTGTCCCATCAGGCCGCGCTCCGGCTGACGAATCCGGCTATTGGATTCAATCAGCAGATAAAAATCCGTGGCGGCTTTGCCGGTTTTTGCGGGAAGAAAGCGATAGGTCGTCCCCCGCGGAATCACCAGATAATCCCCGCGCGTGTAAGTCAGCGGGCCGTAATCGGTTTCCAGCACGCCGCCACCTTCGTGAATAAACCACACCTCATCGGCATCGGCATTGCGGTAATAAGTTGCCATCGCCGTTACCGGTTTCACCACCGCCATGGCCACATCATCATTTTCCAGCAGACGCACCCGTTGCCAGTCGCTGGCTTTGATTTTTCCGCAGTCAAACGCCATCGGCTTCAGCGGGCCTTCAATGCGCGTCCAACCCGTGGGCGCATGCTGGCGGTAGAGGTGAGACACCGGCCCAAAGAAACCGTCCCGGCCATGCTCTTCTTCCACCGTGCCGGGGGGCAGACCCACATGCGCCTGGCGGGCCACCTGCCCCTTCACCAGGGGATAGCCGGGCTGAGGCGTGTTCACGAGACCACCTCCAGCTTGACGGGTTTCATCACACGGTGACGCAGCACGCCCAGCTTTTCAATCGCCAGCTCAATGGTGTCGCCCGGTTTCATCCAGTGCCGGTGCTCCAGACTGCAGCCGGAACCGACCGTGCCGGAACCCAGGAGATCGCCGGGCCAGAGGTCTTCGTCCTTGGAAGCGTGGACAATCATGTCTTCAAAGGTCCAGCGGGCATCGCCACTGTTGCCGTCGGAAAACTGCTCGCCGTTAATTTTGGCCGTCATCCGCAGATTGCGCGCGTCACCCACTTCATCGGGCGTTACCAGCCAGGGGCCCAGCCCCGTAGCGAAATCCTTGGCCTTGGCCGGACCCAGGCGACACTGCATTTCTTCCTTCTGAATATCGCGCGCGCTGAAATCGTTGAGGATGGTGTAGCCGGCAATGTATTCGTGCGCTTTCTCTTTGGAAATATTGCGCCCTCGGCGGCCGATCACCACGGCCAGCTCCAGCTCATAATCCAGTTTCTCGGTGTAAGAAGGCCACTGCACATCGACATCCGGCCCCACTATGCTGTGCGGATTCCCCTTGTAATACACGGGCATCTGGTACCAGGCCTCAGGAATGGGTTCCTGACGGATGGTGTACCCCACGGCCACATGCTGCTCAAAGGCAAAGAAATCCCGGTAGGACGTCGGCATCGGCACGGGCGCTTCCAGCCGCACATCGTTCAGGGGCAGTATCAGATGCGCCCCTTCCAGACCCACCAGCGGTTCGCCAGTGGCGCCATGCGTCGCCAGTTCTTCGCACACCTCGCGGGCGGCTTCCATGGCGCCATGGCCCATCGAAAGAAAAGTCAGGATCTCACCGGGCAGCATGGCATCGGCCAGGCGCTGCGGCTGGGGTTCTCCCTGCAGGGCCAGCAGCCAGGCGTAGGCATGGTTGAGATCAATGACCCGCTGCGGATCCGTGTCGTCCCCCGTCATGGCGCCCAGGCGCGTGATCCGCCCCAGAACCGTCTGTACCGAAAAAGTCACAAGTTTCATAGGGTTATTATACGTCACGCAGCCGGCCTGCGCTCCTGCTATGATAGGCCGTGTGACACATCCTGATGCGAAAAGCGAGGCGCGCTGCCAAACCCTCCCGCCCGTCACCGGGGGACTCATCCGCGTGCCGGCTTTCCCGTGGCGGCTGAATGACGCCGGGTTTATCCAGGCCGGCCATGTCCTCAAACTCACCGATATCGTTGGCAGTGAAGCCGCCATCCGGTTTATTCATCAATACGTCACAGCCGATCCAAAACCCGTAGTGGTGACCGCCAGTGTGGACCGCACCAACTTCATCAGCCCCATCCACGCCTGGGAGATGATCCGTATGCAGTCGCACGTCACACGCGTGTGGACCACCAGCATGGAAGTGACGGTGAACGTGTTCGCCGAGAATTTTTATACCGGCGAGCCCCGGCACGTGGCCACCAGCAACCTGGTGTTTGTGGCGGTGGACCCGGCCAGCCGCCGGAAGGTGAACCTGCCCGAATGGCAGCCGGATACCGAAACCACCCGGGCTGAAGCGGCTGAAGCCGACCGGCGGCGCGACAACCGCAAGCTGGAAGGCAAAGTCGCCCCGTTTCTGCCCATCACCGGAGACGATGATCCGGTGATTCTGGATCAGTCGATGACGATTCATGACGCCAATGCACAGAGCAATGTGTTTGGCGGTATTCTTCTGGATCTCATTGATGAGGTCGGCGCGCTCGCCGCACAGGAGCAGGCGCTGAAACAGACCGTGGTGGGCGTGCGGCTGGATCGTATGAGTTTTATCGCGCCCACGTTTATCGGCGAGACGGTGGAAGCCCGGGCCATCGTCACCAAAACCTGGCGCACATCCATGGAGGTGCAGGTGGAGCTGGAAGCCCTCAACCCACACACGGGCGATCGTCGCCAGGTGGCCAGCAGTTACCTGGTGTATGTGCGCGTGGGCGCCGATGGCCGCAAGGCGGAAGTGCCACCCTTTATACCCAGAACCGAACGTCAGCAGCAGCGCGCCGAGGCCGCCGACCGGCGACGCGCCATCCGTCAGCAGGAGGAGCGGGCATCATGATGACAGAACGTTTCACGGTAGTCATGGTGCTGCTGATGACACTGGCCGGTGCACCGGTTCTGGCGGAAGAGAAAGCCATTCCGGAATACCGCCCCACCACGCTGGGCACCTGCGAGGCTTTCGCCAACCGGCAGTACGCCGTATGGAATCCCGACACCTTCGGCCGGATCGATCTCGACAGCGTGAGCGCCATAGAAGACAAGTTTGAGGATCAGGTCGGCAGTCAGTTTATCAGCACCGTGGTAAGCGGCACGGGAGAACTGACCAGCAAGGATGGTGAAAGCAGTTACCCCATTCGCTATGTCTGCCTCCTGGAAGACGATCGCCACGCGCTGTTTTTTCACACCATGGACCGCACCACCTGCAACGAAGAAAACCGGCACAACGCTGAGCGCGAGGAGGACAACCCCGATGCCGAATGAACTGCTTCAATCTCTGCACCTTCAGGTGGATCCCAACTCGGTGATTTCGCTGCTGGTCAGTCTGCTGGTGGGCGTGGGGTTGAGCGCGGCGTGCGGTTTCCGGGTGTTTATTCCGCCCTTAATGATGAGCGTTGGCGCGCATTTTTTTGGGTGGCCCCTGCCGGAAAACTTTGGGTGGCTGGCCACCGACATCGCCCTGGTGGCCCTGCTGAGCGCCGCGCTCATTGAAGCCGCCGCCTACTATCTCCCCTGGGTAGATCATCTGCTGGACACCCTGGCGGCACCAGCCGCCATGATTGCCGGCACCGCCATCACGGGCTCCTTTCTCACCGGCCAGGTGGATCCCGGCCTTCAGTGGGCCATAGCCCTCATTGCCGGCGGCGGCGCCGCCGGCGCGGTTCAGTCCCTCACCACCACCACACGGCTGGCGTCACTCGCCGCCACAGCCGGCCTTGCCAACCCGGTGGTCACCACCGCGGAAAACATTCTGGCCATTGGCACGAGCACGCTGGCCATTGCCTTCCCTTGGGTGGCAGTGGCGCTCGGTGTCATCGCGCTCATCGTGAGCGTTTGGGTGGGCTGGCACCTGGTGCGCCTGGTGCAGAAAGGCCGCCGCTGGCTTAATGGGGACGGCATGCCGCCACGGGTGACGCAATCGTCAGCGCGGCAAAATCAGGACTGACGGGAATCCCGCTGTCTGCCGGTAATGCGGGTGTGCCCGGGGAATTTTCCGACCGCTGCAGCTGACAGACCTGCATGCCCGCTGCCCGGGCAGCCAGCAATTCGGCAGGCATATCGGAGAGAAAGAGAACCGCTTCAGGCTGGACAGCCAGCGTTCCGGCAATGTCGGTGTAAGACTGCGTTTCGCCCTTGGCGCCCACCCGCGTATCAAAATGGGCGGATAAAAAAGGCGTCAGATCGCCCACATCCGAATACCGGAACAGCAGTTGCTGCGCCGCCACACTGCCGGAGGAATAAATGGCCAGCAACAGACCCTGCCGCCGCCAGCGTTCAAACGCGGGTTTCACATCACCGTAGACATGCCCGGTAAAATCCCCGCGCGTGTATCCGTCCTGCCAGATCAGACCCTGCAGGGTTTTCAGCGGGGTGGCCTTCCGGTCAGCACGTATCCACGCCTGAAGAATTCCGGGCACTTCCTCATGAGAGACCGTCCGGTCCTCCTCCTGACGCACCAGCGACTGCACATCGCGCATACAGGCCTGAACCTCGGCCACATCGGCCTGATCGTTCAGGTAGCGGCCGAGGTGCTGCGCCGCATAGGGAAACAACGTGTCGTGCACAAAATCAATCGCCGTTGTGGTGCCTTCCACATCCATCAGCACCACACTCACGCCGGAAAACGTCAGCATGCGCCCGCCTCAACCGGACGCAGATAATGCTGCTCCACACCGGATTCCGTGTAATGCGGGGTCCAGCCGCTGCTGTCCGTAAACACGCGGATGGTTTTCACAAAGGCCGGTTCGCCCAGGTCAAACCAGTGCTTCACATGGGCCGGCACACTCAGCAGGTGGCCGGCGGTGCATTCCACGCAGAAAACAGGCGTATCGGCGCGCTCCAGGTTAAACCAGAAAAAGCCGCGCCCTGCCACAAAGTAGCGAACCTCATCCTCGGTATGGGTATGTTCTTTCAGAAATTGATCACGCAGCGCCTGCAGGTTGGGGGTGTCCCCGCTGACATTGATCACGTCAGCCGTCTGGTAGCCATTGGCCGCCATGTAGGGTTGCAGACAATCCGCATACGCCGCCAGAATATCTTCCTGACTGGCGTCATCAGGTAACGGACGGTTGGCCACCCAGCGTTCAAACACAATGCCCCGGGCATTCAGAAAATCCCGGACAGCGGATTCATCCGTGATCGTTTCGCCGCGATCCGGGATGGTCAGCATACTCATGAGAGGCACCCGCCGCTCACGGGCCATTCCGGTTGCACGGGCGGCATCGCCGCTTCCTGAATCAGACAGGCCATCACAAATTCAAACACTTCCACGTGGCGCTTGGCGTCGGCCAGCGTGGCGCCCCAGGCATACAACCCGTGCCCGGCAATCAGAAACCCATGCGTGGCCTGGCCGGCATGCAGATCCACCCGCAGGCGGTCAGCGAGCACCGTCATCTCCTGGCTGTTGGGATAGACAGGCAGACTGACCATCGCCTCGTGCGTATGAATACCCGAGAGGCCTTTGAGGATCTCGAAGCCGGTCAGCGTGATCAGCCCTGCCTGCGCATATCGACGGGACAACACCGTGGCGTTGACCGAATGCGTGTGCAGCACCGCACCCACATCCGGGCGGATGTCATAGACGGTGGCATGCAGCAGGGTTTCTGCGGATGGCCGACGAGCTTCTCCCGGATCCACAGGATGACCCTCATGGTTCACATGAAGAAACTGTTCCGGCTGCCAGTCGGCCTTATCCAGACCGGAGGCGGACACCAGAAACCCGCCGGGAATACGGGCAGAGAAATTCGAGCTGGTGGCCGGCGTCCAACCCTGGGCATGCAGAAAACGGATCACCCGGCTCAGGGCATCGCGCAGATCCGCTTCACCAGTCAGTAGTGAGGAGGGGGGCGTCTCAGTCAGCAACGACATCGCACAACCGCCGGCTTTGCTTGCTGCCACCATTCTGGGGCGTGACGTTGAAGGCACAGAGATCGTACCCCTGCGCCTTCAGGCGATCCGTGACCGTCTTCAGATCGGCGGGGGCCATGGCTGGCGTCCGTGAGAGGATCCAGCCATACTCACGGTTCGGATGACCCACCACGGCGTACCGGTAATCACCGGCCAGATCGATCACCCAGTAATCGCCGCCGGCAAAGTACCGCCAGCCAAAAAAGTTCAGAAATGTGACTTTCAGCCTGGCGTAATGGCTGCCCACCACCGGCTTCGCCCGGCCTTCGGCGCTTTGGCGGGTACCCAGTCTGGTCTCACAGCTGTTCAGCACTTTCACCTCACCGGAATCCAGCAGGGTGTATTCCGCGCGGGTGTTGCCCACACAGCGGCGCTGAAAAAACATCGGCATGCTGGCAATTTCATACCAGGTCCCCATATAACGCTTCAGGTCCACCTGGTCAACCGTCTGCAGGGGCGCCGGTTCGGCGGATTGCTGCGGGGTAGTCACCGGTTCTGAAAACACGGTGAGGATGCTGAACAGCATCAGCATCAGGGCAGCAAACAGGCCCGCCAGCGAGAGAAAAACGCGGTTCATCAGAATTGCCATACGGTCCATTCCTTCCTGAATCCAACGGCAACAACTGCCGCGTATTGTACGGCAAGCTGAACGCCATTTGAAAGTTTTGTAAACTTAGTGGATCAAGAATGATCGCAGTCCGGCCCATGGACATGCCCTGAATCGCCCCGCCGGAGAAACAACGCCTTCATATCCTGCAGGAATCCACGGATCAGCTCGCCCGTCCAGCGCAGCAAAGAGCGCACCGGGTTGCGCCGGGCGCGGACCGGTTGCCATGTCGCATCCACAGACTCCTGGCGATGCGCATGATCACACTCAGGGCCATGCAAATGGGCATGGCGGGTTGGCTGCGCCGCAAACACCGGGCGAACGGCTAAGGGCGATATGATGGTCATGTCACACCCTCCTGAGAAGCACGATTTGGCTGCGGGTTGGACGGATGCCCGGTGTGCCCCTTCAGCCAGCTCAGCATACCGCCCAGCATTTCCCCCAACTCACTCAGGCAGAAGGCAGCCGGGCAGCAGCCCCGGGCGCAGACAGCGGCCCCGGCGCCCAGCAGGACTTTTCCGCCACGGGCCGCTTCCGTGCGGGCAGCCTGACCCAACACCCCCCAGCGGGCCAGCTGGCTAAACAACCGGGGATAAACCGTGAGTCCCAGGCCCATCGCGCCTGCCGCCACGCCGAGTTTGGGCAGTAAACTCACCCAGCCCGGCTGATCGTTCAGGCGTTTGTCGATCCAGTTGCTCACCCGGCTGGTAAAACTCACCAGGCCCGGCACCAGGCCAGCCATCACGGCCAGCTGCGGCCACATCCGCCGGTTCAGCCCCATACTCAGGGGGGTCAGTACGCTCACTGTCTCCAGCGCACCCACGGCAGGGGAGGGTTTCCAGTCCAGCGCCTTATTAACATGGGCCACGGCCCCCACACCCAGCACCACCCGGGCCCAGTCTTTCCAGTCGGCAGAGAAGACACGGAACGTACCCGGCCGCGCCGGAAGCCGCCGCAGAAGCACCCCGCCGGCCAGTAAGCCGGCCGCCGCCGCCAGACTTTTCCGGGTATCCGGTTGCCGGAAGGCATCGCGGAGATCCGGTCCCGAAACGGGGGCCTTCATGGCATCCGTCAGAAACACCGCGCGGTGATGCGCCCGGGGATTATCCATCACGGGCGGCAGGTGAATATGCGGTGACGTGGGTGACGTGAACGGGGACACAACCATCGTGAAAACATCGTTTTTGCAAACATATTGCATTAATCTACAGAAACCAGCCCCGCGCGTCAATCGGGTCCTGCGGACCACCGTGATACAATGGGCGGCAGCTTTGGGGGAAGAGCCGCCCGGCAACCGACTTTGAGCTACTGTTTGCGCAAGGACACCAGCATGACCACCACCCTCGCCAGTGAACTGTTTCTGGGGCAATCCACGGATGGGCAGACGGCCAGTCTGAACCCCGCCATGGCCAACCGGCATGGGCTGATCGCTGGGGCCACCGGCACCGGGAAGACCTTTACGCTGAAACGGCTGATTGAAGAGTTCAGCCGGATGGGCACCCCGGTGTTTGTGGTGGACGTGAAAGGCGATGTTTCCGGGCTGGCCAAACCCGGCACGGAGCACCCCAGAATCACCGAACGCCTCGCACTGCTCGGCAACCCGCCCTTTGCATTTACCGGTTTTCCGGTCACCTTCTGGGATGTGTATGGAGACGCGGGCCACCCGCTGCGCACCACGGTGAGTGAAATGGGCCCGCTGCTGCTGTCGCGCCTGCTGGATCTCAACCCCACCCAGGAGAGCGTCCTGACCCTCGCCTTTCAGATTGCCGATGATCAGGGGCTCTTGTTGTTGGATCTCAAAGATCTTCAGAGCCTGATCAATTACCTGAGCGAGCATGGGAAAGAATACGCCAGCCAGTACGGCAGCATGGCCCCGGCCACGCTCGGCGCCATTCAGCGCGCCGTAATGACCCTGAACACCCAGGGGGGCGACCGGTTCTTTGGCGAGCCCGCCCTGAATCTGAACGACTGGATGACCCCCGTGGGCAGTCCCGGCAACTGGCAGGGGCCTGTTCATATCCTGATGGCTGACAAACTGATGCTGCAGCCCAAGCTCTACGCCACCCTGCTGTTGTGGCTGCTCTCTGAACTGTATGAGGACCTGCCCGAAGTGGGCGATGTGGCGCAACCCCGACTGGCCCTGTTTTTTGATGAAGCCCACCTGATGTTTGACGGTATGCCGGATGTGCTGCTGGATAAAATCACGCAGGTCGTCCGCCTGATCCGCAGCAAGGGCGTGGGCGTGTTTTTCATCACGCAAAACCCGCTGGATATTCCCGACACGGTGCGCGGACAGCTCGGCAACCGTATTCAGCATGCCCTACGCGTTTTCTCCCCCAAGGATGAAAAAGTGGTGCGTACGCTGGCCGACAGTTTTCCCGGCAACCCGGACCTGCCGGACATGGAAAAGGAAATCACCTGCCTGGGGATTGGGGAAGCGCTGATCTCCACCCTGGATGAAAAAGGCCAGCCCACACAGACCCGGAAAATTCGGGTCGCCCCCGCCCGCAGTTTTAATGGCGCGCTGACGGCTGAAGAACGCAGCGCTATTCTGGCGGCCTCACCCCTGGGCGCACGGTATGCCGAAAGCATTGACCGCGAATCCGCCTGCGAGCTGCTGGCAAAACGTGCGGAAACGGCCGCCACCCAGGCCGAAGCGACCAAAGCGGAAACGCCCGGAAAGCCAGCCGGCAGGCGCAGCAGCGACCGGAGCAGTCAGGATCCAATGCAGGCCATGATGAAAAGCGCCATGCACGCCATTGGCGCCCAGGTGGGCCGCGAGATTATGCGCGGTATTTTTGGTTCCATGCGCAAACGCTGAATTCACGGAACCTGCTGCTTCCAGACGCGTCTGTTTCGACTCATTGAGAAAGGACCCCACGGATGTATTTTGGTGATCCCCTTTACATGCTGATTATGCTGATTGGCGCCGGGCTGGTGTTCATCCCGCAGATGTGGGTGAAAAACACCGTGGCCCGCTTTCTGGAGGTTCCCGGCGTACGGGGTTTAACCGGGCGTGAGGTGGCTGAAGACATTCTGAGACAGCAGGGCATTAGCAACGTGGCTGTGGAAGAGGTATCCGGCCAGTTGTCGGATCACTACGACCTGCGGGATCACCGCGTGCGTCTTTCCCCGGATATTTATCACGGTCAGTCTGTAGCCAGTGTGGCCATTGCCGCCCACGAGGTCGGCCATGCGATTCAGCATGCCACGGGCTACTACCCGGTGGTGGCCCGCTCGGCGCTGGCGCCGGTTGCGGGTCTGGGCAGTCAGCTGGGCGGGTGGCTGCTGATCATCGGGCTGGGGCTGGGCGTGGGCGCGCAGGCAGGCGGCCTGGGCCTGATGATGGCCTGGCTGGGCGTGCTGCTGTTTGGCCTGGGCGTGTTGTTTCATATCGTCACGCTGCCGGTGGAAATCAACGCCAGCATGCGCGCCGTCAGAATTCTGGAGACCGGCAACTACCTGAATGCGCAGGAGCTGCCGGGCGCCAGAAAAGTGCTGACCGCCGCCGCCTTCACGTATGTGGCGGTGGCGCTGTATTCTCTGATGCAGCTGGGCTACTGGCTGCTCCGTCTGCTGGGTCGCAACCGCGACTGAATCGATCGATCAGATTCCGTTTTATACCCGAATGAGGAGGGATTCTCATGCGTCAGCGTCGTAACCGGTATGGCCTGGGGCTGTTACTGCTCACCATCGCGTGCAGCATGGCGTTTGCACTGCAGGCGGCCGAACATGCTGAACCTTATGGCCAGGGCCCGGCAGGCACCCCGATGAACGTCAATGAGGAGCTGCCCACGCCGCATATCATTGGCAAGCTGCTGGTTTCCAGCCCGGCTTTCGCCAACGGCAAAACCATACCTGCACAGTACACCTGTAAAGGCGATGACATCAGCCCACCGCTGGCCATCCATCAGATCCCCAAAGGAACACGCTCGGTGGCCCTGATTGTCGATGACCCCGATGCGCCCATGGGCACGTGGACCCACTGGGTGGTCTGGAATCTGTTTCCCGGACAGAACGAAACGATTACCCTGGCGCCCAACAGCCTGCCGCCGGAAAGCGTCCAGGGTATCAACAGTTTCCGCCGCAAAGCTTATGGCGGCCCCTGCCCGCCCGGCGGTACACACCGGTATTTCTTCAAAGCCTATGCCCTCGATGTGGAAATGCCGGCAGACGCTGTTTATAAAAGCCACTCACTGCTGGAAGACATCCAGCCGCACATCATCGCCCAGGGCGAACTGATGGGCACGTTCAAGAAATAACAAAACAGGGACCCGGTACCGGATCCCTGTTTTTGAAAACCACTTGAATTCAGTTTTTTTGTTTTAAGCACTGGCCTGTTTGGATTTGGCGCTGCGGGCGCTGGCAGGCGTACGGGCGGCGCGGGTTTTGGGCTGACTGGCCTTGTCGTACCAGAAGGTGATGGGGCTGTCCAGACCAAACACGTTATAGCGGTAGCCCTGGGTACGCAGCGAGCGGAGGGCATTGTGCACTTCCACAATGGAGCAGTGCAGTGAGTTGCACAGACTGAGAATGCTGGGCATAAACAGGAAGTTGCCTTTTTTGCGGATCCCGTTGGCCTGCAGCACTTCAATCAGGTGATCGGCAAACTGATAGGTATTGTCTTCGGAAAGACGGGTAGCCTGCTCGCCCGGTTCATACTGGGGAATCTGATCAATACGCACGCTCATCATGGGGGGATCCTTATTTCCGTCCGCTCGTAACTGGTTTTTTTCACCCACCCGGCATGTGGCTCCGGGCGTTTGTCACCGGCCTGTAAGCGCCCCTCACATCGTCTCCCGGGCACTGCCAATGGACTCCTTTACAGTAACGTATTTTGCAGCCCAATAAAATAAGGAATTCAGCTGAGATTTCGCCTCATCCTTTTAGTGGGAATGCAAACCGACCAGATTCTCAAACCAACGGCTCATCGGCCTCTGCCCTGTCAAGACCGGGGTAAACGCCCTTAACAGCCCAAAAAATGAAGGATTGTAAACAGCCTGCCACGCACCACCGGGTTTACGCCGGATCGTCAGAAAACCCTGCCCCTCCTCTATCCGGAGGAGATCCAAGGGACTAGACCCCTCCGACTACGGGATTCATAGGCCGTGATCCTCATTGACAAGCGCCGCAACGTCCCGCAAGATCACGGTGGGGAGATACCCGGGGATGACAAAAAGCAAATGCAGACCAGACGCCCAGGCACAACGACGTGTCCGGCAGCCGCATGCCGTTGCACCGCCGTCCGGACCGGATTCCGGACCGGATGATGAAACGATGCTGCGCGATATCCTGAGCGGGGTGAATGAGGCGGCGCTGGTGTCGCTCACCAGCGCCAGTCAGGTTCTGTTATACGTCAATGACGCGTTCTGCCGGCTGCTGGGCTACCGACGGGAAGAACTCCTGGGAAACACCCAGGACATTCTGGATTCCGGTTACCACTCGGATCCGTTTCTGGCCGACCAGCAGAACACGCTGAACGCCGGGGAAATCTGGCGGGGCGACATCCGGTACCGGGCAAAAAACGGCATGCTTCTCTGGCTGGATACCACCGTGGTGCCCATTCTCAAGCCAAACGGCAGCCCCTCGCATTTTGTCTGGGTCCGCAAGGATGTGACCGAACGCAAGCAGCTGGAAGGCGAACTCCGCCTGCTCACCAGCGACCTGGAGGACCGCGTGGCGCTGAGGACCCGACAGCTGGAACAGGCCAACCAGGATCTCCAGGTCTCGCTGAAAGACCTGCGTGAAAGCGAAGCCCTGCGTAATACGTTTGTGGCCACCATCACCCACGATCTCAGAACGCCCCTGCTGGCGCAGCAGCGTATTCTGGAACTGTTTGACTACCAGAAAGGCAACCTGCCGGAAAATATGCTGGCGCTGGCCGACCGGCTCATCAGCAGCAACAGCGATGTCCTGAATATGGTCAACACGCTGCTGGAAGTGTACCAGCTGGATACGGGGAAATTTCCGGCCCGATTCCGGCATCTGCCGCTGTGCGGGCTGATTGAAGATTGTTTTCTGAAGCTGCGGCCGTTGGCGGACCAGCGCCATATCGCACTCGTCTGTGACTGCCGCGATGAATTACCGAATATTTATGCCGACCGTCAGCTGATTACCCGGGTATTTAATAACCTGCTGGGCAACGCCATTGAACATCTCCGTGACGGCGATCGGATTACCGTGAGCGCCCGGATTGAGCAGGATCAGTTGATGGTTCGGGTTCAGGACAACGGCCCGGGCATTGCAGCAGAAATTCTGCCACACCTGTTTGAGCGTTATTTCATCAGTGATTACCACCGCAAAAAAATTGGATCCGGACTCGGGCTCTACATCTGCCGCTCGCTGATGGAGCTGCACGGCGGCCAGATTACCGTGGAGAGCAGCCCCACCCGGGGCACCTGTTTCACGCTGACCTTCCCGCTATCGAGCACCCATCAGCCGGCGCAGTCCCTCACCAATCGCCACGCAGTGCTGAGTGTGCGCGTACCCAAACTGTTTGATGTGTTGCCCGCCGCCATCCCCCGAAATGACTGCCATGATGACTGAGCCGGTTCGTCTGCTGATTGCTGAAGACTACGAAATTGGCCGTATGGGCCTGTGCCAGGCGCTGGAAACATTCAGCGCCTCCGGGGACGGTCCTCCGATACAGGTGGTGGGCGAGGCCGAAAATGGTCACCAGGCGCTCGTGCTGGTGGAATCGCTGCAGCCCGATGTGGTGCTGATGGACATTGAAATGCCCGAAATGGACGGTATACAGGCCACTCGGTTAATGAAAGCGCGCTGGCCGCAAATCCGCGTCATCATGCTCACCTCGCATAAAGATGAACGCGAAGTGCGCACCGCCCTGGCCTCGGGTGCGGACGGCTACTGTCTGAAAGACATCCGGGCCGGCAGACTGGTCCAGGTTATTCACCTGGTTGCCGAAGGCGGATTGTGGCTGGACCCGGTGATCGCCGCCACCCTGATGACCAGCCTGCAGAACACACCAGGCTCAGCCCCCGCCGTCACATCAGCCGCCGGCAACAACCCGCAGGGGGCCCCCACCCTCACGCCGCGCGAGACCCAGGTGCTGAGCCTGATTGTGGATGGCCGGAGCAACCAGGAAATCGCCGATCTGCTGAATGTGTCGATTCACACCGCCAAAACGCATATCGCCAATCTCATCAACAAGCTCGCGGTGGATGACCGGACCCAGGCCGCCGTCAAGGCGCTGCGCGAAGGTCTGATTGCCCCGGGCACACTCTGAGTCATCGCAGGGATGACGCTGAATGGCCGGTCAGGTATATCCGGCGCAGGGTTTCATCCACATAGCGTTTTTCAGCCAGCAGTTCGCTCAGCAGCGCATCGGGATCGGCGTGACCCGCCAGATGCATGGCGACCGTCAAACCCAGATGATCCCGCGAAGATCCCGCACCGGTATTAAAATGAGCAGCGCGACGCATGATAACCTCCTCTCATCACCTTTGGCTCTGGGAGCCCAGTGATTTCACTTATGATAGCAACTATCATAAGTTCAGTTTTGTGATTGTGAATCGCCTGAAGGGATATCACTCTTAAGAATGAGAAATCTCAGAGAGGAATGCCGTCATGACCGGGAATGGGTTCATCGTCATCCCCTTCTTCCTCAATGTGGACCAACACTTCCATCAGCCGGTCGCCGTAATGGGTCTTGAGACGTTCCTCCACCCGGTGGGAAATGTCATGCGCCTGCCGCACCGTCATTTGCGGAGACACCTGAACATGGAGATCCATCAGCACATGATCCGGCATGCCACGGGTGCGGATGCGGTGGCATCCCCGCACACCGGCCTCGGCCATGACCACCCCCAGAACCTCGGCAGGATCCAGCACGGCTTCATCCAGCAGCACGCCCCAGTGTGAGGCAATCACCTCGTAGCCGGCATAAAAAATAACCACCACCACCACCACCGCCACCAGCATATCCAGCCAGTACCAGCCAAACTGAATGGCCACAATGGTCAGCAGCACGGAAATGGAGACATACACATCGGCCATCGTGTGCTTGGCGTCCGCGAGTAACAGCTGGCTGTTCAGGCGTTTCCCCTCGCGCTGCTCATACCAGGTGACAAACACATTGATGCCAATCACCACCGCCTTGATGACATAACTCCACAAACTGAACACCGGCAGCTCGGACTCCGGCGCCATTAAGCGCCCCACGGCATGACTGAAGATCTCGAAGCTGGTGAAAAAAATCATGCCGGAAATCACCATGGCGGCCAGCGCCTCAAACTTACGGTGGCCGTAAGGGTGTCCGGCATCCGGCGGCTTCATCGCAAAGCGCAGACCCACAATCGCCACCACGCTGGAGACCGCATCCAGCAGGGAATGAAAACCATCCGCCACCATGCTCAGCATGTGGGTGTAGGTGCCCCAGCCCAGTTCCATGGCGGCCACCAGCACATTCAGCGCCAGCACCACCATCACCACGCGCTGCGCGTGCGAGAGTATGCCCGCCTGCGGCCCGGGCTGTGCTGCCATGGCGCTGTTGTCACGCATCCGCTCTGGTGAATCCTTCCTTGGCTACAGGTTCGCATTGTAACGCAGGCTGTTTGGAATGCCCATCTGTGAGACTTATAATGGCGGCGATATCCCTGAACCTGAACCTGCCTGCCCCATGTCGGATGTTTCCCCCGTCAACCCGCCCAGCAAATCCTTTCACGTCACGCAGAACCCCTTTCTGCAGGCGCTGATTGAAACCCATGGCGTGGTTTCCAGACCGGCAGAACAACCAACGCAGCCGGCCCTGCCCCCCCTGGCGCCGGATGCCTATGACCATGAGGCCACGGTGGACCCGGCCAAACTGAGCGCGGATGACGCTTACCTGCAAAATACGCTGGGCTATATGCTGATGCGCGCCCGGGAGTCCTTTTTAAAAGGCTATTACAGCGAGGCTGAAAATTATTACAACAAATATTTTGAGTATCAGCATTTTTACGGCAAGCGTTCCACCCTGCTGCGCAACAATTATTACTTTGCCCTGTTTGAACGCGGCTGGCTGCAGGAACTGGTGGGAAAGCACCAGGTGGCCGAAGCCGCACTCAATCAATCACTGCTCCACCACCTGGAGTTGATCAAGGCCGAGTCCGACACCGCCGGACTCCGCTCGCCCCTGCGCAGCCTCACGGGTTATATTGACGCACAGCAACAGCAGGGCCTGCTGCCATCTGCATCAACCGCCCACCAGCCCACCGCCACAGAACCGCTCATCCGGCTGCTGGAAACCCTTGCCGGCATGCGACAACCCGCCATCACCGAACAGGTCCTGCATCACATTGAAGTGCGGCAGCTGCTGAACCTGATGCGCGCTGAACGCGTGGTGCAGACCCAGTTTAACGCCCACGAAGGCAATTTTGTCTCACCGTTTCTCACGGCCCTGCTGGCCGCCGAAACCGGACTGCCCATGGTGCCGGTGCTGCCACTGCCGCCGGAAGAAAGCCGGAAAATCCAGAAGCCCCGTCCCCTGGATCCCGATGAGGAAGACATCCATCTCAACCGTGTGGAAGCCATCCGCCCGCTGGGTAAAGACCCGAGAATGGGCACGCAGGCGCGTAAAAAACGCAGCAAGCCCGATACTCCCACTACACCCCGTTTGCCAACGGATACCTTTGAACACCACGAAGATCATCCGCCTGCATAACGGCGCAACACGCTACAGGCAGCTCAGCACCCGCGCCGGCCGGATGGTCCGCAGGGTATCCACCAGCCCTTTCAGCCGATCATCTTCGCCCCAGCGTTCCAGGGCCACTGTGAGCTTGCGGCGCCAGTTCGGGTGTTCATCCACCGTACCGGGCAGATTGACCTGGGCGCTCTGATCGAAGATGTCTTCCAGCTGGAACATCAGTACCTTTCCCGGTGTGTCGGCCAGGTAAGCATAGGTGGCCGTCACCAGGGGGGTGCTCACCGGCGGCAGGGGATCCTCGGGACCCATGTCTTCCGGCAGTCGGTGCTGCCGGGCCAGCACCCGCATCAGGGCGCGGCGTTCTTCCTGGCGGCTTTCCATCTGACGATGGCGGAAATCCTCACTGGGATACAGATCCAGTTCCGTGCGGATCGCCACATCCTCGCTGTTCCAGAAGCCCGTAAACGTCGGCAGGTCATGGGTCGAGAGCGCCACCAGCGCCTCGGAAGGATACTCCCCAGGCAGTTTATACAAGCTTTCGTCATTGCGCTCAAAATAGAATATGCGGTAGGTATAAACCCCCCAGCGTGTCATCGCCTCGCGCATGGCGGGCGCCACCGTACCCAGGTCCTCGCCGATGATCAGACACTCGTTGCGGTGGCTTTCCAGCGCCAGAATGCCCATCAGATCTTCCAGCGGGTAGTGCACGTAAGTGCCGTCCGTGCCTTCAGCGCCCCGGGGAATCCAGAAGAGGCGCATCAGACCCATCACGTGATCAATACGCAGGGCGCGGGTGTACTGCATGTTCTGTTTCAGGGCACGGATGAAAGGCCCGTGTCCCTGGCGTTGCAGTTCACCGGGCAGCCAGGGGGGCAGGCCCCAGTTCTGCCCTTTCAGGTTGCACTCATCGGGCGGGCAGCCCACCGTCATGCCCAAGGCATAGCAATCCGGATTCATCCACACATCCGCGCCACTGGCGTCACTGCCCACGGCCAGGTCCATATACAGACCGACGGCCAGTCCCTCTTCGCGCGCTTCGCGGCTGACGGCAATCAGTTGTTCGTGGGACAACCATTGCAGGTACTGATAGTACAGAACCCGATCGGCATGTTCACTGGCGAACGCGGCCACCTCGGGGGTATCCGGCGACCGGTAGGCCGATGGCCAGCTTTGCCAGGACCACAGGGTTTCATCTTTGCGGCAGAAGGATTCATGCAGGGTCTGAAACACGGCGAAATCATGCAGGGCCTTGCCGCCTTCGCGAAGAAACCGGTTAAAGCCCTGCGCCCGGGCAGTCTGCTTGCGCAGATGGTTCTGCCGGAAGTGATCGAAAACAGGCTCCAGAATGGCCGACTTCAGCCGGGCCACCTGTGTGTAATCCACCAGCGGCCGGGCGCGCAGATCCCGGATTTTGGACTGATAGACCGTACTGCCCACTTCTTTCAGCAGGTGGGCGGCTTCGGCGTACTCGGGGATGGCCTCGATATTGAGGTAGAGACTATTGAGAAAAGACCGGCTGGAGGGCGAATAGGGACTCGTGTGCTCGGCCTGGTGCGGAAACAGCGCGTGCATGGGATTAATACCCACAATGCCTGCCCCGTTTTCCCCGGCCCAGTGCATCAGGCGGGCCAGGTCGGCCCAGTCGCCCATGCCCCAGTTGGTCTCGGAGTGCAGCGCATACAACTGAACCGCCGGCCCGAACGTTTTACCGTCGCCGGCCAGGGTATCCGGCTGGTAACAGCGCTCCGGCGTCAATATCACCGTCATCCGGCCCAGGGGAATATCGCCCTCACTCAGCGTCAGCGCGTGGTATCCCCACGGCAGGTCCAGCGGCACGGCCCAGCGGTAGGCATCCATCACCCGGCCATCGGCCGTCTGGTGGCCCGTCTGCCAATGGAGATCCGACTGGATGAAACTGCCTTCGTACCGGTCACCCAGCTCGCTCGTCAGCACCCACTGCACGTGCATTTCACCCTCGCGTTTGGGCAGCCGGATTGTCACCACTGGCGTGCCCAGGCGTTTGGGCTGCACACAGACCGGGTCGCACACGCTCAGCCAGGGCGCATCGTGCCGGCGTTGCAGGGCGGTCCGCAGGGCATCCGGCGAGAGGGGGGCTTCACCGGCCACACTGCTTTCACCCAGTGCGCTGAGAACCGCTCTTAATGTGGCCGCCGAAGTGTGGTGGGTTTGTCCCCAGATATTGGTATATCCGGTCTCCACGCCATAGGCCACTGCCAATTCCGCCAGCAACTGCTCCGTTTCGTTCACCGCCGCCACCCCCGTTGCACTCAACCAATAACCAACCCTAGCGTACCACAGAGTGGGCGATTGGCCCCGAAGCGCACACCGTGAAAAATCAGGGAATATGAATCGTTTTGGAGGCGGGGCTGTTCCCACCCATGGGATTGGGCGGCGCCACCGGCTTGTTCTCCGCAGGGGGCTGCACCGGCGTATCGGCCGGGCCACCCATGGCCGGGGCAGGATTACCGGGCGGAGGCGCAATCGGGGTCAGCGGTTTGGGATGCGCTTCGGCAGGCGTGTTCTCCTCCAGCACCGTAACCGGGTTGGCCGCCTCGTCCTCAGCGCCCTCGGCATCCTCGGGCAGCTCACGACCTTCGTGCGGAATCGGCTCATACAGGTTGCGCGCAGGCGTATTCACACGAGCATGATCCGGCAACGGTCCACCCAGATCCATGGGGGCCGTCTGGGAGGGCGGCGCCAGTTCACCGGTATCCGGTCTGACATCGCGGGAAGGGCCTTTGCTGCAGGCGCTGAAACACAGCCCCATCACAGCCAGCAGGCAGAGCACCTTAGACGGCGTGAACAGTGAGGATCGGAACGAAAGCGCAGTCATGGGCGGTCTCGGTTGGTGACAACTGTCAGGAGGTAAGATGGGGCGGATGATGGGACTCGAACCCACGAATACCGGAACCACAATCCGGGGCCTTAACCACTTGGCGACACCCGCCATCAAGCTGTTCCCCATTGTACTCAAACCAGCGGCGCACACAAGCCCGGTTCTCCAGCCAGACGAAGGCCGCAGCCAGCGCCAACCCGAAGAGGCTGAGCCACAGGCCCGGCAGAAAATAAGTGGACGTATAGTGAAACGCCACAGTGTGGGGGCCTTTTCCATGCAACGGCACACCCATCATCCGCTGATTGACCATATTGAGACTGACGGGTTGATCGTCCACCACAGCCTGCCAGCCCGGGAAAAACCCTTCGTTCAGCACCAGAAAGCTGTTCTCGTAAGGCGATTCAACCGACATGGCGACCTGTTCGGGATGATCCGCCGTAAACGTCACCTGGGGATGGCCCGGTTGCTCAGCCACGAGAGGGACCCGAACTTTCGGGCGCTCGGCCTGGCCAAAACCGGGCGGGCGATGAACTTCCACCTGCTCCTGCAAGGGGCGCCCCCTGAAATCCGGGGTCAGCATCCGGTACACCTGCATCGGCTCAATGTTATACACCGCATTGGGGGCCAGGTAGGCCCGCGGCAAGGCGTGATTCAGTTTCATCACCCGGAAGTTAAAACCGGGGTCGCGGCCCACCTCGGTAAAATCCGCCGTGTCCCACACCGGGTTTCTCTCCTGTAGCGGGCTGACGACATATCGCACACCGCTCATCGCAAGCAACACCGGCACATTGGCCTTGGTCATCACCACATCGTACAGTTTGTGGTTTTTGGGCTGAAGCGGGGCAAAGCGACCATTCTGGTAGGCCACCCCGTACTTCATCCCTTCGTTAAACAGCAGGCGCTGCTGGTTGTACATCACCCGGTAAATCCAGTAGTAGTTAAAATAATCCGGCGTGTAGCCCAGCCCGTAGGCTTTGCCGATCTCGCCCAGAATGGTTTGCTGGTAATAGCTTTCTTCATGCCCGGCCATGTCGTCATAATATAAACGCCAGTGTTCGGGCGGGTGATCGGCTTCAATCATCTGTAGCGCCGCAGGCTGTGGCCGGTGGGTGAGCAGCGCCGTGGGCGCCAGCGGCACGTGCGCCCAGTGCACCGACCCCAGATCCACCAGGGCGGCCAGCAGAAGAAGCATCAGATAACGCCGCATCCGCTTTACGGGGACCCACAATGCCGCACCCAGCGCCAGAAGGATTAAGAGCATGTGACCCACCATGCCAAACACATGCAGACCCCGATCGTAAAAATGGTTCTCCCACTCGGCGGAACGTTCCATCTCGTGCGGCCAGATCCAGGCATCGGCCGGCAGCTTAACCAGAAGCCACACCCCGCCCACCAGCAGCAACAGGCTGAGCGCCACACGCCACACCAGACCATACGACCGCACCGACCAGAACGCCTGCCAGCGTTCAGTGAGAACCGGCAGACTGGCAGCCCCTAGGCCGGCCAGCACACACAACGCCACGTTGGTGAAAAAGAGAAATTTTTCCACATAACGGTGGTAGCTGATGGGCGGAAACCATTGCAGCAGGGTCGGGTAGTAGGGCGCAAACAGACCGAAGGCAAAAAACAGACCGAAACCCGCCATCACCAGCCAGAAAAACGAACGGCGGAACTGCAGCCACACCCCCACCCCGGCCATCAGCACGGGAATCAGACCCAGATAGATGCTGTCCGCCCAGGGCTCCCGAAAAGACGGATAGAGAAACATGCCGAGAAAGTGCGGACCGGCATCGTTGTAAGTGCCGTACTTGCTGCCGTAAAAGAAAGGCACCACCCACTCAATCAGGCGCTGCGGCGGAAACGACCACAATGTCACCTCATCATAGGACATGGGGGTCTGACGGACGGACAGACGGGTGAGCTCCCAGGTGGGCAGCAGCTGCACCATCGTCACCACCCCGGCCAGGCCAAAAACGATCAGACCATGCGTCAGCATCCACACCCAGGCCTGCCAGGGCGGCACAGGACGAGGTGGGTGTTTATTGCCCAGAATGGCATCCGCCACATTGCACAATACCGGCCAGCCCATGCGCAACAGCGCCCAGAGAACTGCCAGCAGCGCCAGAAAAAAGGGATGGAAGGCATCGCCGGCCAGCACCATCATGCTCACGCACAGGGCGCCGCAAACCGAATCACGCAGACTGCGCCGCTCATAGCCGCGGATGAGAAAGGCCAGCGTGAGCGGCACCCAGACAACCGCCGGCATGTAATTCACGTTATCCGTAATGGACAGTGTGTAACCGGACAAACCATACAACACGGCAGACCAGAGGGCAGCCATGCGGGAACAGCCCAGCACGCGAACCAGAAAAAACAGGGCGCCCATCCCCAGCAGATGCTGCAGTATCATCATCCAGCTGATGCCATGCACCGCTGTGGGCGTGATGAAGAACAACAGATTCAGCGGATAGAGAACCTGATGAGAGGGTTCGGCAAAAAACGGCATACCACCGGATAACAGCGGCGCCCAGAAGGGAAACGCACCGGCGTGGAAGCGCTGCATCATCACTGTTTTCATCGGCAGGGCGTAAAAAGTGAGATCCCGGATGAACAGCTGCATCTGCCCGGCGATCACCGGCCACCACCACACAGCCCACAAAGCCAGCAGCAGCACTGGCGCCAGCCAGCGCGACCGCCGCAGACGTTGAATGCGTTCAGGCAAAGTCATTGGCATCAGTGGGCGTCTCCAGGAGCGGAATCCGGCTGCACGGCGTAAATCCGCATATCCGGCCCCGGCCTGACGATACCATCAAAGCGGGCGAACGGCAGAAAAAATCCGTCGAGACGGTCATAGTCCTCTGCAGGCAGTGGTTCAGCGCCCGGCGCATAGGGCGAGTAATGCGCCACTGCTTTCAGCGCCGGCTGCGCCGTAACCGCATCGACCTCAGCCTGGGGCAGGGCGTAAAACGGTTGCGGGGCCATGCCCAGCACCACATAAGTGATGCCCAGCCTGTGCAAGGTAGGCACGTCGGCATACGTGGAAATCCGCAGTTCATGCCGTTCCACCGGCGTGGTGGTGTATTGCGCCGTGGCGGCAAACCCATACTGCGGCAGCGAGGCTGAACCCGAAGCATGCTGCGGGGGGTCGAGAAAGTATTTCCAGTACGCGTAGGGCAAATCCACATGGGTAAACACGCGGCCAATACCCACCGCCCCGTTGTTTGGCAGGTGCGCCAGCAGGTAGGCCCGCGCCAGTGAGCGCGTGTCCGCCTGCCCCAGCAGATGATCCAGCGTCAGCAGTCGCGCCAGGCCCGGAAACGCTATCAGCAGGAGCAGCACCAGAGATGCCGCCGCCACGCGGTAACGCGGCAGCAGAAAATTCGCCTTGTACCGACGCACCACCCCACGGGCAACCATCCAGACAAACCACGCCGCGAAAAAGCAGAGCACCGGCACCACAGGCAGAACGTACCGCACAAAATTGTAGTGCGTATTGCCCATCAGCGCGTAAAACACAAAGGCATAGGCCATCAGGGCGGCCTGCGGCAGATAGAACTCCAGCAGTTCGCGCCCGGCCCGTAATGAACACACCGCCATACCAAACAACGCGGCCAGCAGGTAGGGCCAGCCCAGCCCGTACCACAGGCTGAAACAGAGGTGATACCACCAGCCGACGGGCATGTCCTCAATGTGGGACTTCAGCGTCCCGGTCTGGTAGGTCCAGTGTTCCATAAACGTCGGCCAGTCCAGAAATATGTAGGGGTTGATCAGAACAAAGGGGCCGAACAGGCAGAGGGTCACCATCAGCAGAACGCCAAACTGCCGGTCATCGCCCAGCAGCCGCCAAGGCGGATAACCTGCACGCCATTGCACAACCAGATGGGCCGCCATCACGGCCACCATACTCAGCCCGCACGGGTACTTGGTGGCCGCCGCCACACCGCACAACGCGCTGGCCCAGTACAAGGTTTTCAGGCGGGGGCGCCGCGCATAAGAGACCGCCAGCCACAATGCAAGGGTTGTGATGGTGGTGGCCAGGGTATCGGTCACGCCAAAGTGGGATTCCCGCCCATGCAGGTAGGTGATCGTGAGCAGCAGCGCCGACAGCACCCCCACCCACCGGGAGCGCGCCGCGGTTTTTCCCAGCAGAAACATGGCCCATACACCGACCACGCCGGCGCACACGGAAACCACGCGACTGATGAAAAGAAACGGCCCCCAGTCACTCATATACGCCTGCACAAAGGCCTGACCACCGGAAAAAAGCCCTGCGACGCATCCCAACCCGTAAAATACCGCCTCACCCAGCGTCACCAGATAGGGATAGAGCCCCGGATAATAAAACATTTTCGGATTCAGCGAAGGCTGACCCGAAAAAAAGGACACCATGATGGTGCGCACGGCCGTGTTGGTGATGGTATTTTCATCCGGCCGCGAAAGATTGGGCAGCCCGAATGCAAGTCCCCAACCCCGCAGCGCCAGGGCAAGCACGCCCAACGCCAGCAGAATCCAGGGAATGTGTCGTCTGCGGACCATGGTGCGACATCAACCCCTTCTCAACACAACCACACGGGCTTCAACCGGTTAATCCCCCAGGGAGATTCCCACGCCGCGGGCAGTGTGCACCAGGGCGCTGTCCAGTTTCACGTAGTTGTACTCTTCAATGGCCGAGGCAATCGGCACCGAGATAATGTCGGGGTGACGAACCGAAACCATCTGGCCATACTTGCCTTCCAGCGCCAGTTCGGCCGCCTTCACGCCAAACTGCGTGGCCAGTATACGATCATAAGCAATGGGCGAACCGCCCCGCTGCAGGTGACCCAGAATCATCACGCGCGATTCGGCATCCACCAGGCCGCTCAGTTCCTCCTGCAGGCGGTGACCCACCCCGCCCAGAATCTTGTTTTTGTAGCCCGGCTGATCGCTGTCGCGCGCGGTAATGCTGCCGCCCACCGGCTTGGCGCCTTCGGCAATCACCACAATGGCGTAGCCCCGGCCTTTTTCCACCATGTCATTAATGTGGTTGGCCACTTTCTGAATGTCATAGGGAATCTCGGGAATGAGGGCCACATGCGCCCCGCCGGCAATGGCGGCATTCAGGGAAATCCAGCCGGCATCGCGTCCCATCAGCTCCAGAATCATCACCCGGTTGTGGCTGGCCGCCGTGGTGACCAGACGATCCACGGCCTCGGTCGCAATCTGCACCGCCGTCTGAAAACCAAACGTGGTGTCGGTGGAAGAGAGATCGTTATCAATGGTTTTGGGAACGCCAATAATATTGACGCCTTTTTCAAACAGCTGCTGGGCAATGGTCATGGAGCCTTCGCCGCCAATACTGATGACGGCGTTGACGCGCAGTTTTTCCAGACGATCCAGCAATTCCCGGGTACGGTCTTCCTCGCCCCAGGTACCGTCGGCCAGCTTGACCGGCCAGTGGAAAGGACCGCCCTTGTTGGTGGTTTTAATGATGGTGCCCCCGCGAATATGAATGCCGGAGACCGTCTTGCTGTCCAGCAGCACCACTTCCATCGGGTCTTTCAGAATGCCGTTGAAAGCCTCAATGCTGCCAAGCACTTCCCAGTCCGTCAGGTTTTCCATGCGACGCACAATGGCGCGTATCACGGCATTCAGGCCGGGGCAGTCGCCCCCGCCGGTCATCACGAGAATTCTGTTTTTCCCGGGCATCAAACCACCTGCCATCATTGAACACTATCCGTTCTGTATATGTACCATCAACACAAAAGACCGCCAAGCCGCAAAGGCTTCTGCCACCCCCGTGGTACTATAGAAGGGTTACCGGCCCCATCAAGGTCCCACCCCTGCCGATCCGATGAACCGCGATATTCAAAGCTGCGTCCTGAAGTATATTGCCAACAACAGCGGCCTCTCGGCCGCCATCATCAAGCAGCTTAAAGGACAGTTCGGCGGCAAACTGCTGCCCGAAGAGATGGTGAAAATTGTGGTGCGCTACGCCCTGCATCTTTCCAGGGACACTGATATCGATCCGGAATCGAGTGTTTTTGAAGAAAAGCTGAAAAGCTTCATCAACCAGACCAAGCCGCGCTTTGCCAAAAAAATCAACGAGGGACGTCGCAATTAAGCCTGCCGCTTCGTTCAAAAGGCTGTCAGGGACTGTTTGGTGTAGGATACAAGGGTTCACTGTTCAGCAGGACACGGTCCGCACGACCCGATAAGGCCATGCAAACCTTCTTATCCCTGATCATCGGCGGCAGTCTGGGCACCCTGTGCCGCTATGGCATCGGCCTGATGTCCCAGCACTGGGCCGTCAGCCAGAACTTCCCGGCCGGCACCCTGCTGGCCAACGTGCTGGGCTGCTTGATTCTGGGCCTGTTTCTCGGCGTGACGGAAGCCCGGCAGATCACCCTGCCGCCCTCCCTGCGCCTGATGCTGGTGGTGGGCTTTCTCGGGGCGCTGACGACTTTTTCCACCTTTGAACTGGATACGTTTTTACTGCTGAAAGAGGGGGCGGCACTTAAAGCGGCGGCCAACGTCCTGCTCAGCATTGGTCTGGGCTTTGCCGCGCTCTGGGCGGCGTTCACCTGGTCCAGCTGGTTTTTTGCCCCACCCAAATGGAATTAACCTGAAACGACAGAAAGCGCCCGGATGGATTCGCTCGTCAACCTCATCAAAAACCTGATTTCCCTGGCCATTCTGGGCAGCATTGTGCTGGCGGGCCTTTTTGGCCTGTATTTCTATAAGGAGACCCGAAACCTCCCGCCGGTGGAAAAAATGATCGCCCAGGGCATTAACCCCAGCAAGTGGACACAGGTGTTTGCTGCCGATGAGACCCCCATTCTCTCCTACGGCAAGTTTCATCATAAGGATGTTCCCCTGGACAAGGTGTCACCGCACTTTGTGGAGGCCCTGCTGGCGACCGAAGATCGCCGCTTCTACCAGCACCACGGCGTGGATCCCATCGCCATTGCCCGGGCGGTGGTGCGCAACATTGTCAAACGCAGCATCCGCGAAGGCGGCAGTACGCTCACCCAGCAGCTGGCGCGCAACGTCTTTCTCTCCAGCGAACGCTCCATGACCCGTAAACTGCGCGAAGCCGCCCTGGCCATCCACCTGGAGAACGAGCTGAGCAAACAGGAAATTCTGACCCTGTACGTCAACAACACCTACTTTGGCGAAGGCGCCTACGGCATTGAAGCCGCCAGTGAAATTTTCTTCAATAAAAAACCATCCCAGTTGTCCGTGGAGGAGGCCGCCCTGCTGGCCGGCCTGCCGCAGGCGCCGTCACGCTACAACCCGTTTCAGAACCCCGAGACAGCCAGAGCCCGACGCAACGAAGTGCTGGCCAACCTGATGGAGGTCGGCAAAATTGATGCCGACAGTCTCAAGACGTTCCAGAACAAACCCCTGCGCCTGAACGCCGCCGGTCGCGGTCTGTCCATCTCGGACAAAGCGCCCTACTTTAACCGCTATGTCATGGATCAGGTGATGAAGCATTTTGATCTGGATGAACAGGGGTTCTGGAACAGCGGCCTGAAGATTTACACCACGCTGGATCCCAAAGCCCAGCGTCTTGCCGACCGCGCCATCAACACCCAGTCTGCGGCCTTTGGACGCACCGGCGCCAAACAGCAGGCGTCACTGGTCAGTCTGGATACCAAAACCGGCGGCATCCTCGCCTACAGCGGCGGCAAAAATTATCAGCAATCCCAGTTTGACCGCGTCACCACAGCCCTGCGATCTCCCGGCTCCCTTTTTAAGGTGTTTACCTACACCACCGCCATTGATCAGGGTATGGAGCCCGGCCGGCAGTTTGTGGATGAGCCCATCACCATTGATGGCTGGACGCCCACCAATTACGACAAATCCCACCACGGGGCGATGAGTATCGCTGACGCTCTGGTGCATTCCAACAATATCATTGCCGTCAAGGTGCTGATGGATGTGACTCCCAACGCCGTGGTGGAAACCGCCCACCGCATGGGGATCCGATCCAACCTGAACCCTTACCCGGCCCTCACCCTGGGCGGCTCCAGCGTCAATCTGCTGGAAATCACATCAGCCATTGGCGTGCTGGCCAACCAGGGCGTGCGGGTGGAGCCCTACGCCATTGACCGCATTGTGGACAGCGACAGCAAGCTGATTTACCGCCATCAGGGCGTTAAGGCGGATGTGCTCTCGCGCACCACAGTGGATACCATGGTGAAAATGATGGAAGGCGTGGTGCTGCGCGGCACGGGCCACGGAGCCAACATCGGCCGCCCGGTGGCCGGTAAAACCGGCACCAGCGATGATCACCGCGACGCCTGGTTTGTGGGTTTCACACCCAGTATCGTGACCGGCGTGTGGGTGGGCAATGACGATAATTCCGCTATGTCGGCCATCACCGGCGGTTCGATGCCGGCGCGCATCTGGCGCGAAATAATGCAGCCGTACCTGTCCGATCAGCTCAGCGAAGATTTTGATCTCCCTTACGCGCGAGATCTCACTGAAAACGCCAACGCCGATTATGATGATCTCACTGAAGACGAGAATGCCGTGACCGCTGAGGACACACCCGGTGAGCCTGCCGAAGGCGAGCTGCAACCCCTGGATGGCAGTGATCCCGTTGCGCCCCTGCAACCGGTGCAATCCCTGCCGGTAAACCCTGCAGCGCCGGTGAACAATGGACCACCCGTGCCGGATACGCCGCAAGCCAGAAAAGCGCCGCGCCCGAAGTATCAGGGCTATCAGGTGATACCCATTGAGCCGGACCGGCGGCAGGCGCCACCAGCAGGCAATAAATCCAAATCGCCAAACGGCGAGCCGTCACTCATTCCGCTACCGGATTAAGCATTTTAACCGAACACATTAATGCCCAGGCGAGAGAGCGTACCCAGAATATTATTCTGGGCCATCAGGGCCTGATAGGCTCTGAGACTGCTTTTCTGCTGGGCAACCTGGTCAAGTGTAAGACCGTTGTTCTCGCTGAGGGCAGCCACCGAAGGGTCGATATTGCGGGTGATTTTGGCGGCCAGGGCCTCCACAGCGCCCTCTTCTTCACGGGAGTTGCCATCTTCGGTACTCACTGCATGGCCGAGTTCGTGAATCAGGGTTTCCAGACCGGTATCGAGGTCGCGGACAATGATGCGGGCATCGTTGCCGTTGGATATCGTCACGCCCAGAACATTGGGATCATTATCCGGTGCGCCCAGTTCAATGCTCACACCCCGACGGTTGGCTTCCTGCAGCAGCGCCAGACCATCCGGGTCTGAGGCAATGAGGGAAATATAATTCTGCAGCTTGGCCTGATCCTGACCACTGTTGTCATTGATCAGACCAAAGAACTGGGAGGGATCCACCACGGGCGCGCCAATGGTGGTGGCCGCCGGGGCCAGCAGGCCCTGGGTGGCGAAACCGGCAAACGGGCTGGCGCCGCCGCCCATCAGCTCCGTCAGCATGGTGTTCATCATACCGAACATCTGAATCATCATGGCTTCGGCCGGATCAGCGGATATACCGGCCGCCCCCACAGTCGCCGGGGAAATTCCTAACAGCTGGCAGAGCGGATCGTTGGCCGCCAGTGCGCTGGTTCCCACACCACCCAAAGCGCCTGCGGCGATGGGGCTGGCCAGTGCGGTCGTGTTGGTGACCGCCAGGGGGTTTGCGGACAACGGGGAAGCGATGGCGCTGCTAAGACCGGCGCCGCCGACACTGCTGGTATAAGGCATGGGGCTGATTCTCTCGTGATTCTCTGAAAGGGCTTGGAAACGCGAAAAATTGTGCTCTCTGGAGGGATCCGACAACCGTGACACCCATGGCGCACCGGTATCGCTCTATAAAAAAATAAAAACAGTTTATAAGGGCGGATTGCCCCATTCTGGACAAGCCTTTTGAAATTGTTTACAAAAGGCTCAGCTGCGCCTGCACAGGCCGGAATCCGGCCCGGTGCCAGGGCGTGGGGCCATACGTCGCCAGCGCCCGCTGGTGGGCCGGGGTGGCGTAACCCATATTGGTCTGCCAGCCGTAATCGGGGTAATCAGTGGCCACCTGCAGTACCCAGCTATCCCGGTGATGTTTTGCCAGCACAGAGGCTGCCGCAATGGCCGCCGAGTGGCCATCGCCTTTAATCACCGTCTGCTGACGGGTCACCGGGATATCGGGCAGACACGCCCGCCCGTCCACCAGTAAAAAATGCGTGTCCAGATCACATTGCCAGCCGGCCCGGGCGCACAGGTTCTCATACGCCCGGTGCAAGGCCAGCAGGGAGGCAAAATGAATGTTCAGCTGTTCAATTTCCCGGGGGCTGGCCTCTCCAATCCCCGTCCAGGCCATCGCCGGCAGGCACTCAGCCAGACGCTGCCGGCAGGCAGGCGTGAGCTTTTTGGAGTCATTGAGATCGGCCAGCAGGATACGTTGATCCGCCGTGAACGTTTCCGGCAGCACGCAGGCCCCGGCCACCACCGGGCCAATCAGGCTGCCGCGGCCCACTTCATCCACCCCCACCAGTACGCACCCCGCCTGCTCCCGGCGCACCGTTTCATCAAACGCCAGCAAGGCATTCAGTACGCCGCGTCTGGCCGTCATACCGGCGGGGCCTCCAGCGTGATACGTCCCATCCGCCCCTGCCGGAAATCCGACAGCACGGCGCGTGCAGCGCGCAGTTCATCCGCACCGCCGCCGGTGAGTTTATACTGACGCTGATCGGCAACGGTTTGCAGTGTCGGCTCTGTATCGGTTGCGGTCAGCTTAAAGTGCGCCGCCAGCAGAGAGGCATTGCGGGCCCACAAGCGGCTCAGCAGAAAAGCGCCCACCGGCTTGTCGTCAAAAGAGGCCTCTCCCACGGAATTCACCGCCGCCAGCAGACAGCCGGTGTCTTCATCCACCATGGTGGGGGGGATAATGCCCGGCGTGTCCAGCAGCTCCACCTGCGGGTGAATGCGCACCCACTGGTTCTGCCGGGTGACGCCCGCCATGTGCCCCGTTTTGGTTTTCTTCTGCCCCACAATATGATTGATGAGCGTGGATTTTCCCACATTCGGCATCCCGGCAATCAGCACGCGCACCGGGCGGCGCTTCAGCCCCTTGGCCATCAGTTTCTGCTGGGTCGCTTCTCCCAGGGCCACAATGGCCGCCAGCAGGTTTTTTTTGGCGCCCTGCCGGTTGGCCGCATACGGCATCACTTTCAGCGTCAGGCCGGCTTCACGGGCTTCTGCTTCCAGTGCTTTGGCCCAGCGTTTCGTTTCGCGATCATCCGCCAGGTCCGACTTGTTGAGAAGCACCAGGCGCGGCTTGTGCGCCACAGCCGCCTCCAGCCGGCGGTTGCGCGTGGCCTCCGGCAGACGCGCATCGCGCACCTCCACCACGACATCCACACGCTTCAGCTGCTCGCTGAGCGTGCGCTCATGCTTGGCGATATGACCGGGGTACCACTGAATGATCGCCATCCGGGCCTCCCACGGGTCTGTCTCGGAATATCAGAACACAGGGAACGCGCCCTGAACTAGCCTTTGGTGACGACCTTCTCGCGGATACGGGCGGCTTTGCCGCGGCGCGAGCGGAGGTAGTACAGGCGGGCGCGACGCACGGAACCGCGACGAACCACTTTCACGGATTCCACTTTGGGCGAGTGAAACAGGAAGACCCGCTCCACACCAATGCCCTGAAATACACGGCGCACGGTGAAGGTTTTGTTGGTGCCTTCGCCGGAAATTTTAATCACCACGCCTTCATAGCCCTGAATCCGCTCCTTGTTGCCCTCGGTAATGCGGACATTCACCTTCACGGTGTCACCCGGGTGAATTTCCGGCAGCTGGTCGGCCGGCTTGCGGTACATCGCTTCAATCGAATGCATCAGGGGCGTGGTCATGTCAAAAATCCTTACGGCTGGAAACACAGGGGACGGGAGGAAAGGGGAATACACACCAGTCCCGTCAGTGAGGAAGCATCACTGTACGGAAAACCACCGGCAAATGCAAGCCCCGGCATCGCGTCAGGGTAGGCCACGCCCGGGCCGGGCGCAATGTTACAAAAATTTACCCGAAAGGGGGAATCCGCTTCAGAAATGATAGAATTTTTACGAAAAGAGGGATATCATGGCTCCCAGAGGGCCATTGGCACCAGGTGACCGCCTTTTAGACCAGAGGGTTTCCGAGTTTTGACTCAGGTACTGCTGTTGAACGCGTCCTATGAGCCGCTGAACATCTGCCACTGGCAACGCGCCGCCACATTGCTGGTCAAAGGCAAGGCGGAGACTGTTGAACGCAATGGCCGGGAAATTCACCCGGGCATGCCCCTGCCGGTGGTCATCCGCCTGCTGTATTACGTCAAAATTCCGCACAAGGACATTCCGCTGACCCGCCGCAATGTGATGCACCGCGACGGGTATACCTGCCAGTACTGCGGCAAACGCTCGGAACTGACCATTGATCACGTGATTCCGCGCTCCAAGGGCGGGCGTGACACCTGGAAGAACGTGGTGGTGGCCTGCCAGCAGTGTAACGTGAAGAAGGGCGACAAAACCCCGCAGCAGGCGGGCATGCAGCTACGCAAAAACCCCTCGCGCCCCGTGAATTTTATTAATTTTGAACTGTCCAAGCAGCACCGTGTGGGCACCCACGAGTACACGCAGTGGGACAAGTACATGTACAAGTTCTCCTGAGACCTCACCCGGCCCCGCCTGCGGCGGGACCACCCTCTCCTACAAGGAGAGGGTATTGCAAGGCAAGCCACGTCATTTCCCCTCTCCCTTCAGGGGGAGGGTGGCTGAGGCGCAGCCGAAGCCGGGTGGGGGTTAATACAGCTCCTGCGCGGCGCCGGCCTGCGGGTGGTGGCCCGGCTGACCGTAAGTGCGGCCGAATCTCGGCGCCATGGCCGCGCGCACGGCGGAACCCGCCGGGCTGACGGGCGCCGTGCCGGCGTCGCCGGTAAACAGCAGGCCGGACATGCCCACCGGGCGATCCCCGGGCACGTCCACCGTCTCAAAGCAGTGCGTCATCACCCAGTCGCTCACACGCCGCCAGAAGCTGCGCGGCTTTTCCGGCAACACCGGTAACGGCTCGGCAGGCTCGCGCACGGCAAAGGGGCGGGCGGGCACCGGATTGGACCGGGCGGCCGGCCCGGCCACAAAGGTTGCCCCACCCAGCCCAATGGCCGGGTCACTCACCTGAAACGGATTGACCGACGCGCGGGTGCGCTTGCGAAATGGCGTCATACGCAAAATTTCCCCTTCTGTGCTGCTGTTATTATGGTAATGATTTTTCCCGGGATCGCAAGCCATGACCGGGGGAAAGCCCCCGCAAAACCGTGTAAAATCCTCCCGCCAGAGGAGCTGCCCGCTGAGCCCCCCACCCGACAACCCGGCAACCACCACCACCCAGCGCTTTGCCGCCCCCCCGGTGCTGAGCGTGGCCGATCAGCGCGTGTGGATGCAGGCCGCCATGGCCGAAGCGCGGCGGGCCCTGCCTGAAGACGTGCCCGTTGGGGCGCTGATTTTGCGCACTGACCCTGGTGACCCGTCTGAACCCGGTGACCCTGCTCAACCGGTCGGCGCGCCGGTGGTGGTGGGGCGCGGGCACAACCGGCGCGAGCGCGACGCGAGCCCACTGGGACATGCCGAGCTGATTGCCGTGGCGGAGGCCGCCCAAACGCTGGGGCGCTGGCGGCTGAGTGACTGCCTGCTGATTGTGACGCTGGAGCCGTGCGCCATGTGCGCCAGCGCGCTGCTTCAGGCGCGCATTGGCGGGATTGTGTTTGGCGCTTGGGATCCGCTGCAGGGTGGGCTGGGCGGTGGCGCGCTGAACCTTGCCGCCCCAGAGCACCGGGGGCCATTACCACTGCCCGCCATCACCGGCGGCATTGAAGAACCCGCCTGCCGGGGGTTGGTTGAAGATTTCTTCAGAACCCGGGATTAACCCCCTTTTTTCCGCTCGCCTTTCATATCCTCGGTCATTTTATCTTTTGCATCACTACTTCCCTGATCGGCAGCCTTGCTGCGCTGATCAGTCATCGATTCCTGCCCTTCACCCTGTTGATGTTTTTTGACGATGTCATCCATTGGATCACCGGCAAACATCACACGAGGTGTCTTTGTACGGAGGGGGGGGAGCATTGGCAGATGAACGGAAAGCATCGGAATATCTCCTGTTTAATGTGAGGCTGGCAGAATAAACGCAAAACTGATTTGGGATTGCTGATTTATTCATCACCCAGCAGAAACAACCGACCCTGATCAAAGGCTGCCTGCCGGGCAGCTTCTGCAGCGCGCCTTTCTGCCAGCACAGCCCGGGCTGCAATAACCGGCGGTTTAAAGCCTTTCGGCAAGCCAGTGCTTCGGGTTACAGGGGGTAAAGAAGGCAGATGTCCCCGCTCGCGGGCGGTGGAGCGTCTCAGGTCATCCGCTGACGCCCCACCCGGGTGAACGACCGGGCGTCGGCCAGACCGGCGGGCGGCGGTAAATTGGACGGGTGTTAACTGCATTGGGTGAAAATCCGTTTGGCAAGCTCATTGTATAAAATCCCGGCAGGGGGTCAATGTGCGGGTGACTTCGGGATTTTATCCCGAACCAGTTCAATCATGCGGATCACGGCCGGATCCTCGCTCACCGACTGCTTGTATTCCTCCAGAAGGAGGGCCGCCTGCTCCAAGTAGCGCGGATCCTGGGTGGCATCGCCTTCCATATTCATCTGAGAATAGGTGCGCAACAGGTTGCGCGGCGTGTTTGGGGCATGCAGACCGGCGTGCAGCCCATAGCGCAGACTGCCGGGATCCACCAGCGCCCAGTCCACCCGGGAGGGTACCGGCATTGTTCCGTTCACCGGACGGGTCATCACCACCGGCTTTTCATCCCTTGCTTTGGCACGCTTTCCATTGGGCGGATTGATGGCCAGATGACGGCGGGGAAATATCTCTTTCAGCTCCGGCTCTTTCCAGAGCATACCAGCACGGGCTTCTTCCGCCGCCCAGCCAACGTGAGCAACACCTTCGCTATCACGACCATCCGCAAACGCTTTCTCAGCTTCCCAAAGATTGTGCAGGTAAAGGGCCCGGCTCACATCCTGCCGTGGGCGTTGTTTCCCGCGCGTCAGGCGGCCCGTGAGTGTGAGCGGCTCTCCGGCTTTTTTACGACGGGCAATGGCATCGGCACGCAGGCCGCCTAGCAATGCATTCTCTTTCCGGGTTAAGCGCGGCAGCGGGCGGGGAAACCAGTACGTTTGACGAAAGACGGCATCGCCTTCGGGAAAATCCAGCACCTGCTGCCCTGCCACCTGGCGCTTGCGCGCGGCAAAACTCACCGGCAGAGCTGGGTGCACCAGCGATGGGATCATTGGCAAAACCTCCGGGAACTCATCGGGCGGAATTCGCCCTGAGTGAATTATTAATTCTTATTGGGTTTATCAGCGCCAGAGCCTTTCGATCCGTCAGGCTTGGCCTCATCCTTTTTTTTCTGCTTGATCCGGGTAGTTGGCTGACCAGGGCGACTATTATCCCCCCCCTTCACACGCAAAGAGCCGAAAGTCGGATTAGAAAATGAAATCATGATGTTCTCCACTGTTCCTGTACTCACTGACTCCATTAAACCCAAACACAGATGAGTTTGCTAACAACGCTACCAGTGCCTCGGATGGGAGGGGCGAACTTTTCTCCCCGGCTGGAGCGGCAGGCCGTCGGGCCCTTTAGTGGGATCAGGCGCGACCCGGTGTCGGGGCACGTAAGGGCCTTTACGCCGATGCTGCGGCTCATAGCGGGCAGGTCTTCCCCGGCCCGGCCAGCGAACGCCTGAAAAAGCGATGGGTGTGGCGGTCATGCGGGATCAGTTCTCCGTTTAGGGTTGAACAGATCAAACCCAAACAGATACGGGGTTGCCTAGAACCACTTGAGGAATTTTTTATCGTTCGGGTCCACGTCCCGCGCCACGGTGGCGGCGTCAATCAGCTTCACGCCGTACACGCGGTCGTCTTTCTCAATCTTCTCCAGCACATCCAGCCCGCTGATCACGTGGGCAAACACGGCATACTTCCCATCCAGCGTCTTCTGCGGGGCGAGCGTAATGTAGAACTGGCTGGTGGCGCTGTTGGGATCCGGCCCGCGCGCCATGGCCACCATCCCTTTGGCGTCATGCGAGAGCTTGTTGTCCACTTCCAGCGGAATGCGCTTGCCCGAGCCACCCGCGCCCGTACCGGTGGGGTCACCGGTCTGCACCACAAAACCCGGAATCACACGGTGAAACTTCATGTTGATGTTGTTGTAAAAGCCCGTGCTGGCCAGCGCCATAAAGTTGCGCACCGTCTCCGGGGCCTGATCTTTGTAGAATTCAACAACGATGTTGCCCTTCTGCGTTTCAATCACCGCACCGGTATAGGGCATGGCCGGCAGAGCCCGGCTGTCATCACCGGCGTCATCCAGCGTTTCGCTCACACTGCTTTTGCGGGCCGGTTTGGCATAGGCCACTTTTTCGGGGTACTCGGTCTGCTGTTTGGCCTCATCATCGGAAAGGCCCAGCCAGGCCATCGGGTTCCAGGTCTGCGGCATCCAGGAGCGCTTGCGGGCCTCTTCAGCCGGCGCAGCGGCGCTTTTCAGCGTGGTCTGGGTGTCATTGTCCACGGGGTTTTCCGCGGTATCGTCATCAGCAACCGCCGGCGCATCGTAGTGAGAAATCGGCGCCAGGGCCGTGTCCGTGTCGGTGTCCTCACCGGCGGCAGCCGTATCTTCCGGGGCATCGGCAGCCGGGGCCGGGGTGGTCACTGCGGCCGGCGCAGCGGCGGTTTGCTGCTGGTAGGCAGCCACAACGCGCTTGGCGGCACTGGCGCGGGCTTCGGCCAGGCGGGCGGATTCCTCCAGGCGGGTTGCCTGTTCGCGCGCGGCATTGGCGGCGGCACGCGCCTCGCGGGCTTCGCGGCGGGCGGCCTCGTAATTTTCATCCGCTTTTTCAGCCGCCTTGCGGTTGGCCTGGCTGACCGAATCGCCACCCACCCAGTCCATCGGGTTCCAGCTCAGCGCAGGGGCCGGCAAAGCCGTAGAAAGAACCACCAGCGCACCCAGCACGGCAACCATCGCCGCACGGCGCTGACGCGAATGAACCCATTTCATAACCATCACATTCTCTCCATCAGGTGACTGCTTGGCATGCATTCTAGGTAAAACACAGGCCAACAACCAACCAAACGCCGCATATCCCCCCAAATATTAATGAATGCTTAATGCCACCGGTGGTCGGCTTTTGTGCCCTCTATAATGAAAACAACCCCGCCCGCCCCACTCCCCTCCTGTTGACCTGACGGGGCCCTGCCCCCGGAGACCGCATGTCCGTTGAATACAAAGACTATTACCAGATTCTGGGCGTGGACCGCACGGCCGACGAAAAGGCGATCAAGGCCGCCTTCCGCAAGCTGGCGCGCGAATACCACCCGGATGTGAACCCGGCCAACGAGGACAAGTTCAAGGAACTGAACGAAGCCTACGAAGTGCTGAGCGACGCCAAAAAGCGCCAGATGTACGACAACCTGGGCGCCAACTGGCGCAACGGCCAGAGCTTCACCCCGCCGCCGGGCTATGAGCAGTACGGCGATATGGGCGGCTTCGGGCAGTCGTTTGGCCAGGGCGGGGACTTCAGCGACTTTTTTGAAATGCTCTTTGGGCAGATGGGCGTGCCCTTCAGCGGCATGGGCGGTGGCATGGGGCAGGGTATGGGTGGCGGCGGTTACACCTACACCACCGGCGGCCCGGGTGGTTTCGCCCAGGGCGCGGATCCCCGCGCTGCGCGGCGGCAAGCCCGCGTGGACCCGGCAGCGCTGACGATGAGCCAGCCGCTGTACCTGGATCTGGAGGACGTGGCCCGCGGGGCGCAGAAAGAGGTCACCATTCAGCACTCGGGCAGGCGCGTCTCCGTCAGCATTCCACGCGGCATTAAAGAGGGCGGCAAAATCCGCCTGGCGGGCGAGGGCAAGGCCGGCCCGGGGGGAATAAAGGGCGATGCGCACCTGGTGGTGCACTTCAACCGCCACCCGCAGTTTGAACTGGACGGCGACCGGCTGGTCTATCCGGCCAGACTGTCGCCTGCAGACCTGGTGCTGGGCGCCACGCTGCACGTACCCACGCTGGAGGGGCAGTCGCTTTCACTGACCATACCCGCCGGCACGCAGCCCGGCGCGCTGATGCGCCTGAAGGGCCAGGGCCTGCCGCAGAAAAGCGGCCAGGGCGATCTCTTTGTGCGGGTGGGCGTGGCCATCCCCAGAGATCCGGGCGAAGCGGAAAAAGCGCTCTATGAGCAATTAAAAGCACTACAGTAAACCCTTCACGCCCGCTCTACCCTTGCGTGAGAGGGGGTTTGGGGTGAGGGGACTCATCACAGCCATGCCAGCTTTTATTTTTAGACATTCGCGCCTTATGTGACTTGCCTGTAACCCTTGTGCAGGCTAGGATACGGACGATCGCACAAGTTTTGACTGTGTTGTTTTTATATTCCCGACGCCTTATTCTCACGCTCGTAACCCGGTTCTGACCATGTCCGTTACATTTCAACCCGCCTTTGGCTGCAACCCGCCGCACCCGGCCACCACGCCGGGCCGGCCGCTGTTTGGCGCCAACCACGTCATTGTGCCCCCCGGCCAGGACACGGTTTCCTTCACGCAAACGGCCCCCGTTGCGCAGGTTGCCCCCATCACGCCGGACACAGTGGACAACCTCGTCAGCAAACTGACCGAAGCCGTGGACTACATGAGCCGCCGGAACATCGGCGGGCTGATTGTGGTGGAAACCAAGCCCTGCCCGGAAACTGACCGTGTGACCGAGCATGGCGAAAACCTGGACAGCGAGCTGAGCGCCAAACTCATCGCCACGATTTTTGACTCCAACACCCCGCTGCACGACGGTGCGCTGATTATTGACCACAACATGCGCATTGCTGAAGCCTGCGCCCACCTGCCCTCCTGTAATGCGCCCAACCTGCCGTGGAACTACGGTCACCGTCACCGTGCGGCCATCGGGCTTTCCGAGAAGACGGATGACATTGTGGTGCTGGTGAGTGAGCGCACCGGCCAGGTGAAGCTGGTGGAGCGCGGCATGGTGCACGAACTGAAAAACGCGCAGGAATTTCCAGACGCCTTCCGGAAACTTTACAACCAGAAGACTGGTCTGTAAGCCTTTACCCCGTTTCTTTTCTTCCTGATCCAATCTGATATCGACAATATACTCACTCTGTAGTAAATTATCCCTACCCCGCAACCGGGCCTGTTCGCATGATTCGTCCCACGTTTATTGGTTTTGGCCACGATACACCCACTGAACCCCGTTTTAAGGATCTGTTGCCAGACAGCGCCACACGTGGCAGAAAACCAGCCGATGGCCAAAAACCCTCAGGTACTGAGGATCCCGTATTCCGCGAAGCACTCGAAAAACATACGAAATAATTGAACGCCCATCAGGAGAAACCCCATGACCACCCCGATTCAGTTTGGTAATGGCCCGACTGCACTCCCACAAAGAACGAGTCATGGTGAGCGCCATGCTCCTGCTCCTGACGACACCCGGGATAGAACCATGGCAGCACTGGCCCGAAGACTGGCGTCCAGTGGTTCATCCAGAAGACCAGAAAGACCAGTTTCTACTGGGGTAGCTATTACAGAAACCGAACCGGGCGACACCGCTTATGTTTTGGCAGCCGTGCCACCGTCTCCAGCAAAGGAGACCGCAAGCCGCACGCCTTTTACGGACAGTGCTTTGGCTGCAGCCAGACAACTTCTGAAAGACTCCGGTGTGACCGTGGTTCCACTGACTGGACCCGGAACGCCACCTCACCCCTCTTCACTTTTTCACAGGGATGGGGATTTCAGAACTTCATGGCTAAACGAGTTTGGACCAACAGCATCATTAACAAATCCTGAACACCGGGCAAGAATAGCTGCAGCTTTAGAAGCAGAGGGCGGAAAACGGTCAGCCGGCATTACGGCCCGAAGAGGTCATGCTATTCCGGTGCCACCACGTCGCAAATTGGCTGTTGTTCGTGGAGGACACGGCCCGAGCGCAGGGGCGGTTGAACTGCTCGACTAATGTAAACTTGCGCGCAACGAGTGCGGCTGCATTGCCGCCATGGCGCTATAATACCGGCCATGGCCACGCCGGTACTGGAGAGTTTGAGCACCACCGCCCCCGCTGAAATCCGGGTGCTGCCGCCGCATGTCGTCAACCACATCGCCGCCGGCGAGGTCGTCGATCGCCCCGCCGCCGTGGTGAAAGAGCTGGTAGAAAATGCCATTGACGCCGGCGCCACCCGCGTGGAAATTGCCGCCGGCAACGGCGGGCGCACCCTGCGCGTGGCGGACAACGGCCACGGCATGACCGAAGACAACGCCCGCAAAGCCTTCCTCAACCACGCCACCAGCAAAATCCGCACGGAAGAAGACCTCACCCGCCTGCACACCCTCGGCTTCCGCGGCGAGGCCCTGGCCAGCGTCAGCGCCATTGCCCGTGTTGCCTGCACCACCCGCACCCACACAGCCGACGCCGGCTTCCGCTTCACCCCGGACCCGCTGAATCCTGAAAACAGCGAATGTACCCCCGCCGGCTGCGCCCCCGGCACCACCATGCAGATCGACGATCTCTTCTACAACGTGCCCGCGCGGCTCAAGTTTCTCAAGCGCCCGCAAACCGAACTCGCTTACATTGAAGAAGCCGTCCAGTCCCTGGCGCTCGCCCACCCGGAAATCCGCTTCACCCTCAGCCTCAACGACAAGCCGGTGCTGGCCACCACCGGCAGCGGGGATCTGAAGACCACCATCGCCGAAATATTCCACACAGACAAAACCCCCCTGGACCTGGTGGCCGTGGACTGGCAGGATGACACCGCCGGATACCGGCTTCAGGGCTTTGTCTCCAGCCCTGGCGTGCTGAAGGGCAACCGCCGCTGGATGCACCACGCCATTAACCAGCGGGTGGTGCAGTGCCCCGTGTTGCGCCGCGCCGTGGAGGCCGCCTACGAGTCACTGATTCCGCCCGGCAAATTCCCCGTCACTGTGCTCTTTCTCACCTGGCCCACGGACGAGGTGGACGTGAACGTGCATCCCACCAAGAAGGAAGTGCGTTACACGCAGAACAACACCGTCTTCAGCTTTGTCAGAACCGCCATTCAGCGGGCCTTAACGGATCACGGCTACGTGGCCCAGCATTTTCAGGCGGCCCCGCCCCCCACCGGCGCCGGTTTTCAGGATGCAACCCCGTTCACCCGCGAGACCCCGACAGGGAGCTTCCAGAACAGCGGAACCATCAGCGGGCCACCACGCTGGCAGCCCCACCCGCAGAACGAGCCGCAATGGCGCCAGGGCAGCCTGCAGGCCGGGATGGACGCTTACCGCCCCCTGACAGCAGCCGAACCTCTGACAGGCGCTGAAACACCCGCCCCGCAGCCCCTGACACCCGGCGACACGGCATCCGCCGGCCCACCGTACCGCGTGGTCGGGCAGCTCTTCAACACCTACATTCTGCTGGAAACCGTCCAGGGCCTGATGGTCGTCGATCAGCACATCGCCAGCGAGCGCGAGCTGTTTGAAGCGCTCTCTCAGAGCATTCGCGGTGAAGAGCCCCCCATCCAGCAGCTCATCACCCCCATGGTGCTCCTGGTCAGCCCGGCCCAGCTCAGCCTGCTGGGTCTCAGCGAGGAGGCCTTTGGCAGACTGGGCTTTGCCTACACGCTGGATATCCCTCAATCAGTCGCCCGGGTGACCGGCATTCCGCTGGTGTACGCCCACCGCACCGACGATCCGCGCGCGCTGTTTGAACATCTGCTGGCCCAGCTGGAGGATACCGGCGAGATGGCCCTGGATCTGGACCATCTGATTGCCACGCTGGCCTGCCACAGCGCCGTGCGCGCCGGCGATGTGCTCTCTCATACAGATATGCAGCGCGTGGTGGCCGGCTGGCTGCGGGCCCGCCTGCCGTGGACCTGCCCGCACGGGCGGCCCATTGCGCACACCATCCGCGCCGAGGAGCTGAACAAATTCTTCGACCGCCCCAGCCTCCCGGTCAATGCCCTGTAAATCCCCTCTCCCTTGAGGGGGAGGGTGGCTGAGGCGTGGCCGAAGCCGGGTGGGGGCCAGCCCAAATAAAAACGCACAACCAAAAGGCTGTGCGCGCTATGAGGAGTTAACTGTTGTCATTGACGATGTTGTGTCGAGAGAGAGAGAAGTGAGTGAGTGGTTGTTGGTGAATTTGTGAAGGGGGGAGAAGTGGTTGTTGGTAAAGGTTGTGCGTGAGAGAGGGGGGGGGTGCGTTGCTGAGTTGGTGAGGAGCTTGGGGGGTGTGCTTATGTTTTCGCGCAAAGGGCAAAATCCTTTATTTTTGGCCCTTTTCCCTTCTCTCCCAAGGGTTTAGCCCCAATCAGAAAGAGGCATTTTTTGGCAGAAAAGCGCTAAACTCCCCCTCTCCTCTTGGAGGAGAGGGGGCTGGGGGGTGAGGTATCTCCGGGTTGTGGTCAGCTTTCCTCAGGCCTCACCCCGCCCTAGCGGGCCTCGTCCTCAGCGCCCTGCAGATGGGCAGGAATCAGGTCGTGCTGCAGGATCGTGTCCAGGCTCTCGCGCTGCACCAGCACGTGGCTGTGGCCGTTCTCCACCAGAACAACCGGCGGACGCGGGACGCGGTTGTAGTTGGAGGCCATGGCGTAGTTGTAGGCGCCCGTGGCGAACACCATCAGCACATCCCCGGCCTCCACGGCGGGCACGGCCACGCTGTCAATCAGCACATCGCCGGATTCACAGTATTTGCCGACCACCCGGACGGTCTCGGCAATGGGATCGTTGAGTTTATTGGCCACCCGGGCCGTGTATTCCGCCTGGTACAGGGCCGGGCGGATGTTGTCACCCATCCCGCCATCCACGGCGACGTATTTGCGCACGTTGGGCACGGTTTTGGTGCTGCCGATGCGGTAGAGCGTGACGCCGGCCGTGGCCACCAGACTGCGGCCGGGCTCAACCAGGATACGCGGCAGGGGAAAATCGATTTTCTCGGCGTAACGCACCACCTGATCAATGATGCGCTGCATGGTTTTGGGGATGTTCGGCGGATCGTCGCCTTCCATGTACATCACCCCGTAACCGCCGCCCAGGTTGAGATCGCTGAGCGTGATACCGTAGGATTCACGGATGTTGTAGAAGACGTTGAGCATAAACTGCACGAGGTCTTCAAAAGGCCGCACTTCAAAAATCTGGGAGCCGATGTGCGCATGCAGGCCCTGCAGCACGATGGTCTCTTTGTAATCGTTCAGAATTTTTTCAATCGCCGGGCTGAGCTGGGACATATCAAAGCCAAACTTGGTGTCCACCTGACCGGTTTTGATGTAATCGTGCGTGTGACACTCAATGCCGGGGGTGATGCGCAGGATGACATTCACCTTCACCTTTTTCTTGGCGGCGATCTGGTGAATGAGCGTGAGCTCGTGGAAATTATCCACGCTGATGCGGCCGATGCGGTGGTGAATGGCCAGTTCGAGTTCATCCAGGGTTTTGTTGTTGCCGTTGAAGAAAATATTCTCCACGGGAAAACCCGCCTGAAGCGCCGTATACAGCTCCCCGCCGGAAACCACATCGAGACCCAGCCCTTCCTGCTCAGCCAGTTTGCACAGGCCCATGCTCAGGTTGGCCTTGCTGGCGTACAGCACCATGGCATCCCCGGGGTAGTGGCCTTCAAAGGCGGTGGTGTAGGCTGTGGCCATCCCGCGGATGGTGGCTTCATCCAGTACGTAAACGGGCGTGCCGTGTGTGTTCACCAGTTCCAGCATGTCCACGCCGCCAATGTAGGGGTGGCCGTTGGCGCGCACTTCATAGGTCGCCGGATACAACGATGTATTGGGCGAGGGCTGCACGTCAGAATCGGTGGCTTGAACAGAGGCCGAGCGGGAATCTTCCATGGTGAGCATCGTCTTTCCTTATGGCATGAACTCAGGTCGCGACTTTGGATTTTTCAGGCGTTTTACTGGCGGTTTTCTTGGCAGCCGGTTTTTTGGCAGCGGCCTTCTTCGCCGCAGGTTTTTTGGCGGTGGTGGCCGTCTTTTCCGCCGGGGCCGCCTTGCCGGTTTTCTCCTTGTCCTGCCGCGAGTCAATCCGCGCGATGGCGTCCTCCAGCGTCACGGATTCGGGCTCCGTGCCCTTGGGCAGCGCGACATTCAGTTTGTTGTACTTGATGTAATAGCCAAACCGACCCTTCTGAACCACCACCGGCTTTTTCTTGTACTCGCCCAGGGTGATCTGCTTTTTACCGCTTTTGGCCACAGCATCCAGCGCTTCTTCCAGCGTGATGGTCAGCACATCGCCTTCTTTCAGCGAGACGAACATGGTGCCCTGGCGGATGAACGGACCGAAACGGCCCAGGCCTGCGGCAATGGTTTCGCCGGTTTGAGGATGCACACCCAGCTCGCGCGGCAGGGTCAGCAGGCCCAGGGCCTTATCCAGTGTGAGATCGGCCGGCGACACTTCCTTGGGCAGCGCAGCGCGCTTGGGTTTAATCGTTTTCGGCTTTTTGGGCTTGGCCTCTTTTTTCGGCTTGGCGCCGGCTTCGGTCGCTTTGGCTTTGGCGGCTTTGGCGGCAGCCTTCGCCTCTTTCTCGGGGTCCGGCGGCACTGCTTCCTCTTCACCCAGCTGCACGTAGAAGCCATAGGGCCCTTTATGCAGCGTCACATCCTTGCCGGTTTTGGGATCCTGGCCGAGTTTGACCGGACCTTCGGCCAGCAGCTCGTCCGAGGCGCTGTCGCCCTCGCCCGCCTTGAACTGGCGGGTGTATTTGCATTCCGGGTAACGGGAGCACCCGATGAAGGCGCCAAAGCGCCCCAGGCGGATACTGAGCGTACCCTCCTTGCAGGTGGGGCAGCTGCGCGGCTCGGAGCCATCCTCGCGCGGCGGGAAGAAGTGGGCGCCCAGTTCCTCGTTCAGCGTATCAATCACCGCCGTGATGGTGAGATCCTGGGTTTCGCCGATGTTCTCCTTGAACGGAACCCAGAAGTCCTTCAGCACGGTGGTATAGTCAATTTTGTCGGCCGAAATTTCATCCAGCCGGTCTTCCAGATCCGCCGTGAAGTTGTATTGCACGTAGCGTTCAAAATAGCGGGTTAAAAACGTCGTCACCAGCCGTCCGCGATCCTCGGGGATAAAGCGGCGGCCATCCATGTGCACGTAATTGCGATCCTGGAGAATCCGGATAATGCTGGCGTAGGTGGAGGGCCGGCCGATACCGAGTTCTTCCATCGATTTGACCAGGCTGGCTTCCGTATAGCGCGGCGGCGGCTTGGTGAAATGCTGCTCAGGGGTCACGCTCAGGCGCTGGAGCGGCTCGCCCACGGTCAGTTTCGGCAGGCGACGGTTGTCCTCATCGCCATCCGTGCTCTCGTCGCGGCTTTCCTGATACAGACGGAGAAACCCGTCAAACACCACCACCGAACCGGTGGCGCGCAGGGTCACATCTTTACTGGCCGTCGAGATATCCACACTCGCCTGATCCAGCACCGCGTTTTCCATCTGGCAGGCCATGGTCCGTTTCCAGATCAGCTCATAGAGTTTCCACTGATCGTCTTCCAGCATGGCTTTCAGACTCTCGGGGCGCCGGTTCACGTCAGTGGGACGGATGGCTTCGTGGGCCTCCTGGGCGTTTTTGGACTTGGATTTGTAAACCCGCACCTGATCCGGCAGGTACTTGTCCCCGAAATCGCTCTGAATGCGCTGGCGGATCATCCCCAGCGCATCATCGGAGAGCGTCACGCCATCGGTTCTCATGTAGGTAATGAGACCAACCGTTTCCCCGTCGATGGAGATCCCCTCATACAGGCGCTGGGCCAGCTGCATGGTGCGCGTCACGGAGAAACCCAGCTTGCGCGACGCCTCCTGCTGCAGGGTGGAGGTGATAAAAGGCGGCTGGGGGTTCCGCCGGACCTGCTTGTTCTCAATGTTAGCGACCGAAAACTCACCGGCCTCAATCCGGCTGACAATGTCAGCGGCCATGGCCTCACTGGTGACGCCCAGGCGATCCAGCTTATTGCCCTGATAGGCCACCAGGTGGGTGCTGAAGGGCAGGGGTGAGGGCGTCTGCTGCTGGAAGAGGGTCTCGATGGACCAGTATTCCTGCGGCACAAAGGCTTCAATATCGCTTTCGCGTTCACAGATTAAACGCAGCGCCACGGACTGCACCCGCCCGGCAGAGCGGCTGCCCGGCAGCTTGCGCCACAGTACGGGCGAGAGGGTAAAGCCCACCAGGTAATCCAGGGCGCGGCGGGCCCGGTAGGCATCCACCAGGGCGTTGTCAATCTCGCGCGGATTGTCCATGGCGCGCAGAATGGCGTTTTTGGTGATCTCATTGAAGACCACGCGTTTAACCGACTGAATGCTCTTCAGCGCCTGCTTGTCCTTCAGCACTTCATACACGTGCCAGGAGATGGCCTCACCCTCGCGGTCAGGGTCAGTCGCCAGAATGAGTTCGTCGGCGCCCTTCAGGGAGCGGGCGATTTCATCCACCCGCTTCTGGGCCCGGGGGTCCATCTCCCAGAGCATGGAAAAGCCATGATCGGGGTCCACAGAACCATTCCTGGGCGGGAGATCCCGGATATGGCCATAGCTGGCCAGCACGGTGTAATCCTTGCCCAGGTATTTATTGATGGTTTGTGCCTTTGCCGGGGATTCGACAATCACCACACGGCCCATGCCAGCGTCCTCTATCTGCAAATCCGGTTCCACAGGCGCTCCGCCTGCCGACCGCCATCAAACCATTCAAAGTCCGCATTGTCAATTTAAGCAGAGGGCTTACCGCGACAGAAAGCCACCGGAGCCGGGCTGGGTGTTGATTTCAACAAAGTCCACCTGCAGGGTGCTGGGCAGTGGCGTGGTTTCATCCGGCATGGCAATCCAGGTGCCAACGCACAGCTCCAGCACCAGATACATCGGTTCGTCCGGCACGCCTTCGGTCACCCGGTGCTGCATCACACCATCCTGCCACCACTCCACGGCGTCTGGGGTCCAGCGCACCTCCACAATCCGCCAGTCTCCGTTGGTGGTATGGCGGCGCATCCGCCGCTGGTGCTCCTGGCTGGCATCGGCAAAGTGGAGCGTAAAATACGTGTCCGATCCCGGAATTCCCTTGCGGCCGACGCCGCCATCGGTTTCAAAAATATCGATTTCCGGCGGCCACTTCTCTTTAAAGGTGATCAGATCATTCTGGGGTAACAGATAAGCCGAAGAGATCAGCCCTTTACCCAGCGCCGGCTTGAAACGAATACGGATGGTGCCGTAACGGAAGGCCAGGCTGTTCCAGGTTTGCACCCAGCCGGACTTGTAATGATACGTGTGCGGCATGCCATAATCATTGACCGCCTGAATCTCGGCCCGGTCGGCCGTGATCAGGAGCTTGCCGTTCTCCACGCGCACCTGGGCGGGTGGCTTGTAGTCAATCTGGCGGGTAATGGTTTTGCTGTACTGGCCGGTGGGCCGGGTAAAGCGCCAGCGGGTGGGGTGCAACACGGCAAAATCATCCAGCAGCCGCACCGTACCGGGCGATGAGGGCGCTTCGCGCGGCCAGATACCCGGAACCGAAGGGCTGGCCATCTTCTGTTTGACCGCGGGCTGAGCCCAGACGGGCAGGCAGCCCAGCAGGCTGACCAGCAACAACAGGGACGGCAGCAGGCGGTATCGCAACGGCATCGGCAGACTCTCCCCGCCCAAACAACAATGGACAAACAACAATCGATACCCCACCAGGGACTCCGCAATCATGCCGGAGGTTCCCCGGTCGGAAAAAGACTGGCCCCGGAGGGATTCGAACCCCCGACATTCGCCTTAGGAGTGCGACGTTCTATCCGACTGAACTACGGAGCCACCCTGTAAGCATACCCGCAAAGCCCCGCAGCGTGAAGATCCTGCATGCGGCTGAGTTTCACGAGGATCCGCCGGCTGAACGAGGAAGGCCCCACCGGCATCGGCTATGTTAAGAGGACATCATCCCGAATCACCCTAAAACCACCCACCCCAGCACCGGCTAACACCACCCACCCTGCCGGCGGCTTTCCAAAACGGTTCATCAACCCGTTCATCACACCACTCACCCGCACACACGTTAACCGGAGAGACGCTCTTTGAAGCGGTTTCAGTTCAGGTTGCAGACGGTTCTGGACTACCGGACCGAACAGCTGGACCAGGCCCAGCAGGCCGTGGCCAGGGAACAGACCCGCCTCAACGACCTCCGCCGGCAACTGAGTGAAACCGACACCTTTATTGAATCCACCCTGCAGCAACAGGCGGAACGCCAGCAATCCGGAGATTTTGACATCGCTCAGGCGGTTGCCTTCCCCCTCTACCTGATCCGGCTCAAAGAACAACGCGCCCTGCAATACCAAGCCATACTGCAACAGGAAACCCTGCTGAACGAGGCGAGAGCCGCCCTCCAGGAAGCGCTCATCCGCAAGAAATCGCTGGACTGCCTGAAGGAAAAACAGCAGACCCAGCACACCAGACAGATTGAAAAACACCAGGAACAGGCCCTGGAAGAAATCGCCCTCAACCAGTTTTACCGCAAACGCAAGCCCGCTTAACACACAGGCAAACCATGATCTCACCCACCAGCATTATGACCCAACTGGGCCTGACCCCGGGAAACACCCCGGAGACAGGCGCGGCTGCACCGGAAGGCAGCAACCCCTTCGGCGCATTGCTGGCCTCGGCGCTGGGCGGCCTGATGGGTGGCCTGGATGGCGGTAGGCTGCAAACCCTGCTGGGTGACGCCACACCGCAGGATGGAGCCGGCAACGGGGATGACCCGACCGTGCTGCAGAATGAAGCAAACACGACCACCCCGGCTGATGAGACGGCCATGGCCCTCATCCAGCCCACCCTGATCAGCATCAGCCTGCCGGTGCTGCCCCTGCCTGCCGCTGACGACGGTGCTGAAAAGCCGGAAGCCAACGGCGTCGCCGAAGCATCCGGAATCCCGCCCGGGCCGGCTTCAACAGAAACCGATCAACCCGCGCCGGGTTACGCCATGAGCCACCCGCCGCATTATCCCGGCCCTGCGCCACAACCAGACGGCGCTACCAACCCAAACCAGGCTCATAACCAAACCGAAACCGCAAACAAAACGGACAACCCCATGGCGCCGCCCATGGAAACCACTGTGGATGATTCAGCTTCAACGGGGACTGTGGACACCGAACCAACCCAGGTCCGCCACCCCATGGGAAAAACCGGCCAGGAGGCGGTTTCCGGCGCCGGGGAACATCACCGGGATGAAAAACTGATCAACGACCCGGAAACCCAACCCGCCTCGGCTTCACCAGACACTGCGGACAACACGGCGGCAATACCGGCCACCGACACCACACAGGCTGTGGCCGATACCACCACTTCGGTATCCGCACAGACGGTTCACCATGCAGGCACTGACAACACCAGCAGACCCACGGCGCTGAGTCACGGTGTGGTTGAGCGGACGCGTCAGGCCGCGCGGTCGTATGATCGATTTGCCGACAAACCCCTCCCCAGAGGTCTGCAACATCTTCAGCTGGCCGGCGGTCACCAGCCTGCGCTCAGCAAGGCCATGCCGCTGCGCGGTGAAGCCGCCCTGAACCCGGCGCCGGTAACACCGGACCGCACAATGCTTGAGGCAATGAATCCATGCGCCACACCCATCGCAACACCGGCTGACTTACCCACTGAAACATCCATGGGCCCAGCCGTGGATGCCGCCATGAGCAAACCAACCGATGAACCCACCGCCCTGGACACTGTCACCACGCTTATGACCCCGGACACCACCGCCGGTACGGCAGCAGAAGCCGCCGTGCAGAGCATCAGCACAGATGTGGCGCTGTCGGTCACCCCCACCCAGAAAAGTGATGTCGCCAAAGACAACACCCTGATTGAACAGTTCCAGAAAACGCTCGACCCATCGGAAACGGTTCAGGTTGAAGCCGCCACCGATCACGCCACGGGCGGCCTGCCCCAGCCCAAAGCGCAGAAAGGCCTGAACGCCGCAGCACGCAACGCAGACCGGTCGGAACTTTCTGCCGACCCTCTTGAAAACAAACCCACCGACGTCGGAGTCACCAATGCGCCGAACACCCATGAGACGGCAACCCTGCATGCCCACACCGCAGCGCACCAGGCCGGCGCGCACTCCGGCATCACGGATGTGACCCGTGGAGCGGCCATGCCCGAGGGCGCTCAGCCTGAGATGAACCCGGTGGCTGAACAGGTGCTCGACGGCACGCTGTCGGCGATGAAGTCGGGACAGAAGGAAGTCACCCTGAAACTGAACCCCCTGGAACTGGGCGAAGTGCGGGTGAATATGGTGAGTGACGCCAACCAGGTACTGAATGCCCGCTTTGTGGCCACCACCCCGGAAGCCGCCGAAGCGCTGCATCAGAGAATTCATCAGCTGAAAGAAACCCTGGAAAACCAGGGCGTTCAGGTCGGCCGGCTCACCGTGGTGATGGCGGGCCAGCCCGAAAGCGCCACCAATCTGGGGCAGGATCGGTCTTCTCAGTCCTCCCAGCAACACCGGCAGGATCCAAACCAGCAGCACCTGGCCAGCCAGGCGCAGACCGGTCAGTTCAGCAACCAGCAGCAGGCCAACCAGTCCGCCTTCTGGCAGCAGCTGGCAGACAACCCCGGCATCCACCGCCGGACGGAAAACGACCGGAATACCACAGGCTCACCCGCCGGCACTGCCCCCACCACGGCAACGGAATCTGACCGTCACATCAATGCCGACGGCCGCATCAGCCTGCTCGTCTGAAACTTCGGTTCACAAGGAGAAAGACCATGACCATCAGTGAAGTGTTGAGCAACCTCAACCAAATGCAGAACAACACCAACAAGGTGAACTATGAAACCGGGCGTAACAACCTGGGCTCCAACCGGCTGGACAAAAACGCGTTTATGCAGTTACTGCTCACCCAGCTCAAATACCAGGATCCGCTGGAACCGGTGGACAACGCCCAGTTCCTCCAGCAGCAGGCCATGATGAGCCAGGTGGAGAGCATGGATGAACTGAACAAAAACTTCTCACGCGCCACGGAAATCTCCCAGGCCAGCACCATGGTGGGCAAGTATGTGGCCATTCAGGTGCCCAACCAGGCCACCGGCCTGATGGATACAATCACCGGGCCGGTCAGCAGCGTCTCCATTACCGACAATGGCACCGCCCTGAGCGTCAACGGAACCAACTACCCACTGTCCATGGTCAGTCAGATTTACGCGGAGGATCCCACACCCTAAATAGACAACCCCCGGGATTCGTCCCACCCATTTCATCAGTCTTCATTCGTTTTCATCAGAGAGAATCGGAGGGAAACACCATATGACACAAGGTTTGTTTACGGCTGTATCTGGTATTCGTGCCAACCAGACGCGGATGGATGTCATTTCAAACAACATCGCCAACGTCAACACGGTTGGCTTTAAAAGCAGCTCGGTAAACTTCGCCACCGTCTTTTCCAGAACCGTCAGCGGCGGTACCGCACCCAACGGTCTGCTGGGTGGTACCAACCCCAGACAAGTCGGCAGCGGTGTGTTCGCCCAGGAAATCGCCGCCAACCACAATGCCGGCGGTACGCAGTTCACCGGCCGCAACACCGATCTGATGGTTCAGGGCGAAGGTTTCTTCGCCATTGAACGGATTGACGTGAACAGCGGCAACACCTCCACTGACTTCTACCTGACCCGGGCCGGCAACTTCTCGCTGGATTCCGACGGCAACCTGGTCAGCGCCTCGGGCAACCGGGTGCGTGGCAGCTCCCTGCTGAACGGTTCCACAACCGCGTCGCTGGGCCGGATCAACATCCCGCTGGAATTCCAGATTTACAAAGGCGTCGATGTCAACAACAACGTTATCAACTCCATGATCTCACCTCTCGGCACCAGCCAGGTGCAGATGGACACGGACTACCTGGCCCTGTATGGTGTGGCGGCGCCCGGCTCCATTGTCTCCTCGGTGGAACTGCGGAACTTCACCATTGGTACGGATGGTTCGATTATGGCCACCTACTCCAACGGTGACCGGATCACCGTCCGGTCCGACCCGACGGCGACCGGACAGCGCGAGATCATCCACCTTCCGTTTGAGGGCGGTACCTACTCCTTCACCGGTGGGGATCCGCAGGATGCCGGACAGACCGGTCAGGTGGCCGACCGCCGAGTGTTTGACGGCGGCACGCCGGATGTACTGGCCACCGGTGGCGAACCGATGGAAGGCATGCAGATGCAGATCCAGATGGCCACGGTCGTCAACCCGCAGGGCTTGCTGTATGACGGAAACAACAACTTCCTCATCAGCGCCAACTCCGGCAGCGCCGATTTCGGTGTTCCGGGCAGCGGCGCCAAGGGTAGCATCCTCTCGGGCGCGCTGGAATCGTCCAACGTGGACATCGCCGGCGAGTTCTCGAACATGATCATCACCCAGCGCGGTATCGAAGCGGCATCGCGCGTGGTGCGGTCACAAAGTGAAATTCTGCAGACCATCATCAACAACACCGTCTAATTTCACTGAACCAGTGATTCCCTGAACACACGGGGGTTGCGCCGTAACGCGCAGCCCCTGTGCTGTTTCAGACGGGAATGGTATCCTGAACAGTGTCAACCTCCGGCATCACCGCATGAGTACGTTCACGCCAACGCCCTATACCGCCCGGGTGTCAGCCAATCCGCTGACCCTGCTGAGCGACATGGTTTTGTGGCTGCTGCTGATTGCGCTGATGGTTGGCGGCCTTTATTTCGGCTACCTGAAGCCCCGCGAGGCGCGAACCCAGAAAATCACCATCTCTCTTAAAGACGCCAATGAAATCGCCAAAGGTTCCATTGTGCGCATGATGGGCACGGACGTGGGCACGGTCAGCGCCATCAGCATTCTGCCGGATCATGTCAATATCACCATCAAGACTTTTCCCGAGGCCATGAAGATTCCCTCCGGCAGTGTGGCCACCATTAACTTTACCGGGCTGGTGGGCGCCAAATCCATTGAGATCACCCCGCCGGCCCTGCCCAGGCCGAAGGTGAGCGGCAAGACACACGTTCTCTCTGAAGAACCCATCCGTATTATTGACGCCTTTAATTACCAGACCGATATTGCCCAGGCCCTGCGACGCGGCGCCGAGAACATGTCCACCTTTTTCAGCCAGAAAAAATCCGTGGCGCAGGCCAAGCAGGATATTCTGTTTGCCGAGCGCAGTGTGCAGAACGCCAATACCCAGGTGGGGCAGTTTAACGAGAATATCCACCAGACCAAAGACCGGTTTGGCAGCGATGTGGCCGAGGCGGCCAGTGCGGTTTCCAATTTTTCCCAGGTGGTTAAGGAGGCCCGTCCCGCCACGGAGCCGGATTCCATGGGCCCTGCAATGTGGCGCGGACTCAACCGGGTGGGTATCGGCATCGTCAACACCCATGCCGCGCTCACCACCTACCGGGTGGAGGACAGACTGGCGCAGGCCAACGCCACCATGCTGGACTGGTCGGGCAGGGCAGGCACGTCAGCCATCCATGTGCGCAATACGGATCTGCTCAGCCCGGTGGGCCGGGCTGAGCAGGGACTGCAAACCGCACAACCCACACTGGATCGCATTCAGCGGCTGCTGCAGGCCAATATCCACGACAGCCTGACGCGCTTTCATGAAGGCGTGCTGTCGTTTAATCGTTTTCTGCAGCGCTGGCTGCCCCGTCCATCGCCAGCAGCGCCGCCAGCCGATCGCGATCCGTGAGGTAGAGATACCCCACCAGGGCTTCAAAGGCGCTGGCCACCCGGTGGGCGTTGTGATCGCTGCGGCGGCCCCGGCTGACCGACACATTGCGCGCGCGCCGGACAATATCAGCTTCGCCTGCGCTCAGGTGGGGCTCCCACCGCGTCAGCAGGTCGCCCTGGTACTGCGCATTGGCATGGCGGATGCCGAACTCGTGGAAGGCCTCCGACTGGTTGGACTGCACCTGCTGAATGGCCCGGGTACGCACCCACAGCTCATACACGGCATCGCCCAGGTAAGCCAGCGCGCGCGGGTGCACCTGGCTGATCTCCACATTCGCCTCAGGCGGGAACATGAGCGGCGGTCAGTTCCCAGGTGGTGCCGTCCTTGCTGTCCATCAGCTGAATCCCGATATCGCTGAGGTGCTTGCGGATGGCGTCGGCCTGCGTCCAGTTCCTGGTGGCCTTGGCCTCGGTGCGCAGGGCGATGATTTTCTCCAGCAGCACCGCCGCTTCCTGATCCGCCTCCAGCCACTCGCCGGTCAGCTCCTTATAAATGGTGCGGATCGCATCCACCGGCAGGTCAACATGTTTTTTTGAAAAAATCAAATCCACAGAAAATCCAAGCACTTTGAAAAGTTGCAAGGTACAACTAAGTGTCTTAATAAAATGCTCTTTTACAGTGTAGTTATATCTAGCAAACCGCTCGGCCTCTGCAGGTTCCATTTTTGCTGGGTCATAATATGGTAAATTTTCTCTCATAGAATCCCACTGTGAAGTTTCCTTATAGACTTGGGAAATTAACATATCAAGCCTTGATAACGCTTGAGGTGTATTCAAATCATATTCTAAGTCTTCAACTGCTTTATCGAAGAAAGCACCTGGAGAGTATAAAAAGTAATTTGCTTCACCCTGTTTTTCTTTACTCTCAGCGAGATAACTTTGATATTCAACACCCATACTTTCAAAGTCTTTCTTTGAAAGTGAAAATTTCTCGGCAACAACTCTTAAATGTTCATGAAAACGTTGAATTCTACTTTCAGCAGCATTGAGCGCTTCTTCCGTGAAATCGACAGGCATCCTATACTTATTCGTCAACAAAAAACATCTGACTGTGTTGGCGTCGTAACGCTTCAGCAGCGTTTTTATGGTGGCAAAGTTGCCAAGGCTCTTCGACATCTTCTCGCCCGAGACATTCACAAAGCCGTTGTGCAGCCAGTATTTTGCAAACGGCGCGCAGCCTGTCCAGGCCTCGCTCTGGGCAATCTCATTGGTGTGGTGTGGGAAAATCAGATCCGCCCCGCCCGCATGGATATCAATCTGCGGGCCAAACACCGCGTGGTTCATCGCGGAACACTCAATGTGCCAGCCCGGCCGGCCCTGCCCGCTGCCACCCCATGGCGAGGGCCAGGCATTGGCATCCTCAGCGGGCGCGGCTTTCCACAGCGCAAAATCCAGCGGGTCTTCCTTGCCGGGATCCACATCCACCCGCGCGCCGGACTGCAGATCATCAAAGGAACGCTTGCTGAGCTGCATATAATGCGCCTCATCAAAACGGCGGGTCCGGTAATACACCGAGCCATCCGACGTGGCGTAGGCAAAGCCTTTGTCCATCAGCGCCTGAATGGCTGTGCGCATTTCGTCAATGTACGCGGTGGCTTTGGGTTCCTGATCCGGGCGCAGCGTGTTCAGGGCATCCATGTCCGCCGTAAAACTGGCGTAATTGGTCGCAGCCACTTCGGCTGGAGAAACCCCGCGCTCGGCGGCGCGGTTGAGGATTTTGTCATCCACATCCGTGACGTTACGCACATAGGTAACCTCATACCCCAGCCAGCGCAGGGCCCGCACCAGAACATCCCAGGTGATGTAGCAGCGGGCATGGCCCAGGTGGGCGTCATCGTAGACTGTGGGCCCGCAAACATACAGCCGGACCTTACCGGCTTCCAGGGGCTCAAAATTTTCCAGCTGGCTGGTGAGGGTATTGTACAGCTGCAGGGCGGTCATCGCGGAAAGTTTCCATGGCTGATGCCTCCCACAGGAGGCCACGCCACCGATTGTAGCAGGAACAAGGGGGCGCTGGCCGGTTCAGGCTCTCAGCGGCGACGCGACTGGGTATAGGCTTTCAGCAGGTGACTTTTGCCCTCCAGCACCTCGGAGAGGTTCTTGTGCTCGGGATCAAGCCCAAGGTGTTCAAAAAACTCATTGGGCAGTTTGTCCACTTCGCCCTGAATGGTGTATTCCAGAAAGGCCAGAATGATCTCGGGAAAGTCATAGTCGCCCATGGCCCGGTAGGCCTTCAGCTTCTGAATCGTCATCCCGCTGGCCACAAACGCCTTGGTGGCGGCAATGCGTTCCAGCGTGTCATCCTTGAAGCGGCGGCGGCCATGAATGAGGTTGGACAGGCTGTCGGGGCTCATACAGATATCCTGCGCCAGCGCTTCCACGCTCACGCGGTTCTCCAGCATAATCTGCTGAATCTTCAGACCCAATGTGGATGCAGCTGGTTTCACGGCGTCACCTCTCACTCACCAAAACCCGATGGGGATTTTCCGGCCAGGACACACAGGACGAGTTTATACCCCTGTGGCCGGTAGAAAACAATGTCTGTCACGAAACCTGCACGAATTTGACAGGCTTCCTTTCCAAAATGGTATAATACCTTTCAGATAAGACAGATTATGGTTCTAATATATCATAAATTAATTCTTTTGATTATACATCGTTTCTGACGGTGTGGACCATGGATACCGAGTATATCGTGGGGTAAGCCGATGCGGATTCGGATTCGCGAAATGGCGGCGCGTCGTTGTATGACGATGAAGCAGCTGTCCATTCGCCTGAATATCAGCCACCAGACGGTACTCTACTGGAACCAGGGGCGCAGCTTTCCCAGACTGGGCATGCTGAAAACGCTGCAACGGTTCTTCCGCTGCTCGCTGGACGACCTGGTGGAGGAGTCGTAGAATATCAGGGAGGGATCACCCCTCACCCCCCAACCCCCTCTCCCGCAAGGGGAGAGGGGGAGCGTTTTTAACACACGGAGATAATTATGACCCCCACAGCCCCTGCCGAACTGGCCGAACGACTTAAAGCGCTGGATGCCGTGCTGCCGCCCGCCCCGCAACCCGTGGGCAACTACGTGCCCGTGGTGCAGGCGGGTAGCCTGGTGATGACCAGCGGCATGATTCCCCTGAAAGAGGGTAAAATCGCCCAGGAAGGCGCCCTGGGCGCCAGCGGCGTGAGCGTGGAAGCCGGCCAGGCGGCCGCGCGCGTTTGCGTGCTGAACGCCCTGAGCGCGCTGAAAGCGCACCTCGGCTCACTGGAGAAGATTCAGCGCATTGTGAAACTGACGGGCTATGTGAGCAGCCAGCCGGACTTTTACCAGCAGCCGGCCGTCATCAATGGCGCATCGGACACGCTGGTGGAGTACTTTGGCGAGCGGGGCAAGCATGCCCGCGCCGCCGTGGGCGTGGCCGCCCTGCCGATGAACGCCAGCGTGGAAGTGGACCTGGTCGTGGAAGTCGGCTGATTAACCAAAGATATCGCGCTGGGGTTTTTTGGGCGGCCACAGCCCCACGGTGATGAGTGCTCGCCGTACACACTGGGTGACATTCACCCGGCTGACATCATGCGCCCGGGCAATCGCATGATGTGACTTCCCGGCGAGAACACCGCTTAGCGCAACAGCCTGTGGAACACTGAAACTTTTTTCATCCAGTAATTTCTTAAGATACTCCGGGTTCTCTCGCGCCACCATAGTGGGAGTCACGTCCGCCTTCTCCGGGTCAAAAATTTTCTCCATGCCCCGCGCCAGCCAAACCGGCAGCTTGCTGTCCTTCACGCCCAACGTACGCGCGATCTTCGTAGAGGTCTAGCCATCCAGAATGCCCCGCAGCGCGGAGACTTCCCGATCGGTCAGGCCAAAATCACCGGGACGTTTTAAAGCGGCCTTTACACGCGCTACGTGATCCAGCACATGCTGCTGATGCGGGCCCCGCTTACCGGCCGTGAAAAGAAGCGCCTGGCCAAATCTTGGATATACGATCATGGGTTTCAACCTGTTGAAGATTTCTTGTCCTGAGGCGGCCATAAAGAAAGTCGTCTCAGAACATTTGTCAATCCCATCGAAACTGCCGGACGGCTTTTACCATGTCTGTCCGCAATCGCTTTCATTGGCAGACCACTTAATGCATCTTCCAGATAAACCCGACCCGGATAATCTGGAATACCCTCCCGACGTAAGAGTTCCTGTAATTCTTCACGGTGCTCGGCAATCACGCCAAGCGCAGTGGTGGGAGCTGAGGGTTGTTTAAACCGTCTTAACCCCGATGCTATTGCCGCCGCGATCGCAGGCTCTTTCACGTTGAAAAGTTCAGCCAACTCGGTATTAGAAACCCCGGCGTAACAACTTGCCAGTGCAATTCGCTCCATGTCAGGGTATCGGCAAGGGCGGGCATCCAGTTGTGGTTGTATCTGCGCCCAGTGATCTCTGACTGACTTCTGGTTGGCCCCAGTACCCGGGACCCGGGCGGGTAAATTCTGCCGAAGAAGACGACTGTTCTCGGTGTAAGCTGTGGGTAAAATGCGGTCCATTCCTTTACGAACTGCTTCCGTGACGTTGGGTTGGGGAATACCCAGACGTTTTGCCGTCTTGCGACCCGTCTCACCATCCAGGACGGCACGAATACAGTCCGCTTCACGTTCCGTAAGAATACCGCTCCCGTGTCTTCTGTGTAGACTATCCGCCGTTGCCAGTGCTTCCTCAACCAAAGCCCGGTTATCCAACACGCGGCGCTGCTGCTCGCCATGCCCCGGGCGGGTACCAAAACTGATTTGTACTGGCGTCATCCACATCTCCCCCAAAAACACCCCTGAATGTCCCCGATTACTTTACTTCCCGAAGCGGCGCTGACGCGCGTGGTATTCGGCAATCGCCGCATCCAGCGCAGCCTCGTCAAAGGCCGGCCACAGGGCCTCGGTGGTGTACAGTTCGGCATAGGCCGCCTGCCACAGCAGATAATTGCTGATGCGGTACTCCCCTCCGGTGCGGATCAGCAGATCCAGCCCCGGTAAATCCGCCGTATATAACCGGGATGCCAGCATGTCTTCGTCGATGGCGGCAGGGTCCAGTCGCCCTGCGGCCACTTCACTCGCCAGCGCGCGGGCGGCCTGAACAATCTCCGCCCGGCCTCCGTAATTAAACGCCACCTGAAACCGCAGCCCCGTATTGCCCGCCGTCAGCGCCATGGCGGCAGCCATTGCCTTCTGCAGCCTGGGCGGCAGTCCGGGCAAATCGCCAATAAACGTCAGGCGCACCCCGTTCCGGTGCAAGGCCTGTATTTCCTGGGACAGCGCCTCCACAAAGAGGGTCATCAGGTAGCCCACTTCATCCTCGGTGCGCTTCCAGTTCTCCGTGGAAAACGCAAACACCGTCAGCGCCGTCAGGCCCATATCGCCGGCATAGCGCACAATCGTCTTCAGAGCGGTCACACCGGCCTGGTGCCCGGCCAGCGTGGGCAGTCCCCGGTCTTTGGCCCAGCGGCGGTTGCCATCCATAATAATGGCAATATGACGAGGACCCTGCTCAGTGAGCAGGGTCTTCATCGTTTCAGTCGGTTGCACGTCAGCCACCGGCATGGACGGTCGCTTAAACAGCCGCCATGGCCGCCATTTCGGGGCTGGCTTCCAGGGTGGCCATCATGGCAGCCAACGTGGTGATCATTGCGTCGCGGTTCGCCAGTTTATTCACAGCGGAACCAATGCCCACGCAGGCAGCCCCCATGGCAAACGGCGCAGCCAGGTTGTTCAGGCCAATGCCGCTGGCGCTCATCACCGGCAGGCGGGTGGCGGAAGCCAGCAGGCGGGTGTTGTTGAGGGTAATGGCGGCTTTCTCATTCAGGCTGAGTTCGGCCACAGCCGGGGTGGCATCCAGCAGGCGGGCGGCGCCTTCGGTCTGAATCAGATCCACACCCATCACTTCCAAGGCTTCGGCCAGGGCCACCTGGGTTTCTGAGGACAGGTGACCGGGAATGGTCACGCTGAAGAACACCCGGCGCTCCACGGCGGCCAGGCGCTGCAGGGTGTCAGCCACACGGGCCAGCACCTGATGATGATCCAGGAAGACGCCTTCGGCATACAGGGCATCAAAGTTACCAAGTTCAATACCGTCAACGCCACAGTCCACGGCCAGCATCAGCTCATCGGCGGTAATGCCGCTGGCAAACAGAAAGCCGGAAAAAGCGGCGCGGGCGGCACGAATCACATCGGCATCCGCGGCCACATCCAGGGCGTGCACACGGGCCAATTCGGCCGCTTCGGCGATGGTGCGCACACTGTTCACATCATGATTGGCGATACCGGCAATCATCTTCAGGGCACGCCGGGCAGCCAGGGCGGCTTCAAAGCGCTTGCGGGCAACGGAAGTCACAGGGGTCGTCATGGGTCTGTCTCCTCTAAAGCCACGGGTACCCGTGGTTCTCTTTCTCTACAGCTTGCCGCCATTATACGGCAAAGGATTTTTCCATCCGCGCCACCAGCCCGGCATCCAGCTGGCGGGCTTCAGCGCGCCGGCTTTCCGCCGCTTCGGCAAAACCCAGGGTGGCCAGCGCCGTACCCCAGTGGAGCAGCCACATGGCGCGCCGGGAGGGGGAAACATCGTCTGTCCAGAGCTTTTCCTGCTTCTCAAACGCAGCATCCACGGCATCCCGCGCCGCCGGCGTATGTCCCAACGTCAGGCAGGCCGTCAGAAAAATCAGGTTCCCCTGAGCGTCCAGATGGGCCGGATCGCGCTCCAGCACAAGCTCCAGCTGCGCCGTGGCCTCCCGGTAGCACGCCTGCTGACCGGCAGAATCCCTGGGGAGGGCATTGCCTTCGCGCAGGTGGGTCATTCCCATTAAAAATCGCGCCGCCAGATAATCCGCATCATGGGTGAGCATATTGGCCAGCGCCCGCTTGGCGGTCTCCCACTGACCCCGCAGCAGATAAATTTCCGCCTGCCCCAGCCGTGGCTCCATAAAATCACCATCCAGCCGGATGGCTTTTTCGTATTTGTTCAGCGCGTCCTTCCAGTCGCCATGGCGCTCCAGAATGGTGCCGTACATAAAATTCACCGCAGGCGACTCCGGATTTTTCCGCAGTACGGAGCGCCCCAGACGCACGGCATCCTGCGTGTTGCCGAGGGTCGCTTCCACCAGGGCCAGATTGATCACGGCATCCAGAAACTCAGGCTGATCATCCACCGCGCGTTTGAGGTGCTGCTGCGCCCGGTCAAACATCTGCAGACCCATGTAATAGGTACCCAGCAGGTACTGCACCTGCGGGTGCCAACGGTCCCGTTCATTCAGCTGATTCATGAGCATGAGCGCTTCAGAAACCTGACCCACTTTAATGAGGACCATCGCCTTGTTCAGCAGGGCATCGGCGTCCTCCGGTTTTTCCTGCAGGGCACGCTCCAGCCAGGGCAGCGCGTCTTCAAAGCGGCCTTCTTCCACCAGAAACTGTCCGTACCAGCGGGCAACACCCGGCAGATCGGCCTGAATCTCCAGGGCCTGATCCAGCTGGCGGTAGGCTTCTGCAAACAAACCGCGCCGCCCGTTGGCCACCCCCCAGCTCAGGCAGGCGGCTGCGAGTCGGGGGTTCAGGTTGAGCGCATGCCGGAAATTGGCCGTCGCCAGCTCCAGACGCCCCAAATTGGCGAGAATATCGCCCTGATTGAGATACATCTCCGGGTTCACCAGCTTGGGGTCACCCAGTTGCTCCACCAGCCGTATCGCGCGTTTGGATTTGTCCAGCGCCTCAGCATAATTGCCCATCCGGTTCAGGGACACACTCCAGAAGTACAGCGCATCGACGTGCTTGGGAATAAAACGCAGCGTCTTCTTGAACTGATCAATCGCCTCGGCGAAGCGCTCGCGCTCGGCCAGCAGAACGCCCCACAGGAAATACACCTGGGGCTGAAACGGGTTGATGCTGAGGGCCTTTTTAAAGTGCTGGATGGCCTGATCGTAATGACCGACCCGCGACAGGGCGATGCCCCAGTTGACATAAGGTTCCGGGTTCTGGGGATTCAGCTTGAGGCAGGCCTCATACTTTTCAATGGCCTCCTCCAGCCTGCCCTGCTGAATGAGGGCGGCCCCCCACAGCACATAATTGTTGGCCGACTCCGGATCAATGGCCAGGGCATGTTCAAACTTCTGCTGGGCCTCATCCAGGCGGTTCAGGCGGGCCAGGGCAACGCCCCAGTTGGTCCAGGGCTCCCAGCGGTTGGGCGTCATCTGGGTGGCGGCTTCAAACTTTTCCAGGGCCGCCTCCAGCTGACCGGCCTCAGCCAGATCCACGCCCCAGTTGACGTAAGCCATCACGTGATCCGGGGCATGATCGACGGCGCGTTTATATTCCGTAACGATCCGGTTGTATTTGCCAACCGATTCACCGATACGCCGGAACCACTGCCAGAGGGTCTCGCTCATGGGTGTCATCATATCAAAAGCGACGCCGCCGGACCGGCCAAAAGTAAAGGGAGCCTTTCAGCTCCCCGGTTGACCATGTAGATAACCAATTGAAGATGGGATAACGTTTAATGACTTAATAACGAGAGACTTTCAGCTGCTCCAGGCCTGGCCGGTCATCCTCATCGGTGTCCAGCAGAAGGGACAGAATGTCCGTGGCGTTCATGGACCACTTGGGCAACTTGCGTCCGTGAAACTTGCCGGTGGCGCTCAGGGCATTGATCCGATCCCGTGTGCGTCTCATAAAAACTCTCCTTCACACTATGTAATGTTTTCTGCCGCAGCGCGGGTGCGCCGCATTGTTCATCGGTGAAACCTTTAGCGCCGGGACACCCGGGAAGTGGGATGGATTGAGACTGTCCGAATCAACACAATCCTCCTCATGGGTTGTCAACATTCAGCAGGACAGGGTCAATCGCATCCCGCGCACACGGTACTGCCGCCACAGACGATGCAAAGCATCAGCGAAACCCACGATGGATCGCCCTGTTCGTCTCTTGTCAACAGTGATGCGCGCTTAAACCTTCCCAAGATGTCCGGGCTAAAGCGTGGAATCCCTCTTGATTATTGGATGACCGAAACCAGAAGTGACCGTAACTGAAACACTTTGCCCCTGCGGGCAACCGAATCTGCACCTGTCTCTGCGGGGGGTGGGTCGCCTCACACAACCCGGAATAAACCCTCTGTGATTCAAGCTCTGCGGGCAATTATAGCAGTGAATATGAGATAAATCAAACGATGTGTCGGTTCATTAAGGTTGGGCGCCAAGCCCGTGGTATTAACCGATCAGGCCGTCGCCGATATCAATTTCACTGGATTTCATGTACAGGGCCTGGTTGATCACCTTCTCGGTGGAGGTGGTCACCTTGGAGAAGGGGTCCTGAAGCTGTTTGATGCGGTTGTCATCCAGCAGGCGCTTGGCCAGCTCTGAAATTTCCAGCACGAGGGCGTACTTGTTTTCCACCTTCTCATTCAGATCACAGGCCAGCTCGGTAATTGTCGAGGTCATGCGCCGGGTTTCCTTTCACACGGGAGACACACTGGGGGAGCTTCCATTGTAATGAAAGCGGGAGGCGCAAGTCAAACGGCGCGTATCGGATGGATTGCCTGGCGGGGGTGCTCTGTGCTATCATCGCCAGACTCACTCCCGCCTTTGGGTTGTTTGCAGCCGCAAACCCCGCCCGGCACTGGGTGTCCGTGTACAACCAACAGAAACCCCCACCGAAGGAGGTGGTAATTCGTGGCCGAAGTGGAAGTCCACCCGGATGAGAATATTGAATCGGCGTTAAAACGCTTTAAGAAGAAAGTTCAGAAAGCCGGGATCCTCTCGGAAATCAAACGCCGTGAGCATTATATGAAGCCCAGCCAGAAGCGCAAGCGCAAGCAGGAAGTTGCCCGCAAGCGGTTCCGCTAGTTTTTTCTGAGCTCAGAAATCCAAAACCCCCGATCGCCTTGGCGGTTGGGGGTTTTCACTTAATATTTGTTTTTAAGTTCTGATTTAGTCCCACATGCAATTTATAATGTCGTCCCGCCCAAGTGATACCGAAGTCCCAAATGATTACTTTTCAACGCTCAGTTTTCTCACCCCGATTACAGTCCGGCAAGCCAGAACCCCGTTTCGGGCAGGCCAGTAAGCCGCCCATGATGGCGGATCGGTTTGAGACCAGCCTGATGCCGACGTGGGTAGCCAACATGGATCCACCGTTTCCCGGGCTGGATTTTCCAACTGTTCAGCGGCGAATTGATGATCTGTATCACGAGCTGTTTGGTTACGTGCGGGAAGGCTTTCAAAAGCTTCACAACAATCAGTCGCTGGAAAGCGTTTACCCAATACTAAAAGGCGTAGACCCGGCAACAGCCTCCACCATTTTCCGGGCGGCCCTCGCCAGCCAGAATTTTGGGGAAGCCATTCCGCTTAGTCGTTCCGAAGCCAGAAAACTGCTGCCTTACGCGGAAAAATACACTAAAGCAATCGATCAGATTGGCAACCAACTGGCTACCAGTCAGGATAATATCCGGCTGCTGAACTACGCCCTGGTCCGCTTCCTGACGTCGGGCGACCGACAAATTGTCAATTGCCCAGCGGATGGGAATGACTTGCTGAAGAACTTCATTGTGACAATCTCTCCCAATCAGTTTATGACGGAAACATCTGTATTCACTGACCCTAAAAGAGAGATCAAAGCTCTGAATACAACAAAAGCCCTGTTCCCGTTCCACGATTTATCACATTGGGTTGCTGTTTCAACAAGTTTTCAGGCTCTCAGAAATGAGGCTCCGATGGCTTTACATCTCTTTGAAAAATATTTCGATAATCTCAGTGGCATACACGAAAAACTGGATGGAAACCCTCTTTCACATGACTTTATTTTTGAGGAAATTACAAATAGTCTTTATTTTAAATTTGCAAACGAAGGATATGGCAACGCCATGCTTGCTTCAAAAATTGCCAATGAACTGTATGCATACATGGTCAATAACCATCCCGTCCAGGGGTATCACCTTGAAAATGAACACCGGGTACACAAAAAGCCAGACCTCAATACACTCGCTATTTTATCGATGCTTTCCATGGGTGAACTTCCAGCCTCACAGATTGACCCTAATCTCAGTTTAAGGTGTCAGGATCCTGAAAAAGAGCCCCATAAAAGACTTAATGATGAATTCACAAATAAAACCAGCTCTCAGCGGATACAAATGCTTGCCACCGAATATCAGAATAAACTGGCCAACCATGAAAAAAGGCCCTTCATAAAGGACTGGGCGCGGCACCTGACTTATATGCAGCTGGCCCAATATTTGGCCAGCGACCCTGCCTTGAGCGCAGAGGACCGGGTGTTCGCCCGGCAGATTCAGGACTGGCTGCTGTTTAATGATCTGCACCAGACCGGCCAGCGTATTAACCTGCTCAAACGGACCATGGACCGCCTTGGCCTTCTGGAAAAGATGACCCCTGAAGAACGAAGTGAATTTGAAAAACTGGCTCGCAGAGACTTTGACCCGATTCAGGTTTCTGCTTAAAACAACAGCCGGAACAGCGTGAAGCGCTTGTTGAACTTGCCGGTAATCACCTTCATGTTCTCAGCCGTCTCGCGGGTGTCTTCCAGAATCCCCTTCAGGTTTTCCTTGTCCCCGCCGGTCACGTCATCCAGCCGGGTCATCACCACGGAAAGCTTGTTCAGCGACGTCTCAGTGAGGGCAATCACCCGCTCCAGCCGGGCCTGAAGCTCTTTGTCGCCAGCCGTATCCTTCAGCGCCGCCACCAGCTCATTGGTATTCTGAGAAGCCTCACGCGCAATGGAGAGGGTCTCGCGCAGCGCGGGATCTTTCAGGATATCGCTGAGCGCCTTTGAAGAGGCCTCGATGGAATGGACCGTGCTGATCACATCCTGCTTCAGCTTCGGATCACCAATCACATCGTTAATGTTTTTGCTGACGGCATTCACGTTTTCCGCCAGCTCGCTGCTGGCGGTCACCAGGGTTTCCAGGTCGCGTCCGGTGGTTTTAAACAGATCGTTGGCGCTGTCCATCACTTCCGTGGCGCGGGCGGTCAGCACCTCGGTGTTTTTCAGCGTGCTGTTCAGCGTGTCAATGGTTTCATCGGAAAGCAACTGGTTAATCTTGTCGTTGGTCAGCTTCAGCGCCTCGGCGGACTCCATCTGGATTTCCAGAAAGCGCTTGATCCGCATCGGGTTTTCAATGGTGTACTTCAGGTTTTTATCCGGCACGTGCGCCAGCAGGGGCTCACGCGGCAATATCACCAGGGCGTACGTCCCATCGTCCATCAGGGTCAGCTCATACACCGGGTCCTGCGGCATCTCCGCCCCCGGCACCGTAATGCGGTAATACAGCTTGTGACGCATCAGCTGGCCATCGGGAATGGTATCCACCCGCTCCACGCGGCCCACGTTCTTGTAGCCTTCCGCGTAAACAAACTTCACGGGCAGGCCTTCGGTCACCTGGGCGGCAGCCTGCTGAAAAGTGCTCAGCGCCACTTCGCGCAGCTGGGGCGGCGTGATTTCCAGAAATTTCTCGCCGATAATCCCGGCCTGCTCAATGGCCAGGTGAGACCCTTTGGGAATGGTGATGCCCAGGTTCTGATTCAGGTTGAAGGTCACCCGAACGTAATAACGGCCGTCTTTCTGAATGGGCACCACGGTGTCCACAAAGCCCACCCGAATGCCCATCAGCTGGACCGGTGCCCCTTCGCGCAGACCGTCCACATCGGTAAACAGGACGGTATCCGTGGGGCCACTGGAGAAACCGCGCCCCTTCAGCCAGATCAGCACCAGCACCAGCAGGGTGATACTGACTGTTGTCAGAAGACCAACCTTGATCATTGATGTGCGGGGACGCGCGACCATACGGGAGAGGACACCCTTACGAAAAAACCTGCAGCAGCCGGAACCGGCTGTGCACACCCACCATTATACCTTCATTTTCTGACTCTCCAAAAGGACCAGACAAAATCGCACCCCCTCTCTCCTTGCGCGAGAGGGGGTTGTAGGGTGAGGGGTTTCAGCGCTAATGTTTCTCCTGCATCATCGGCCCGTCCAGGCTGGCCGTGGCGAACTGACGGGCATACGGATCATCGGAATGCATCAGCTCCTCAGGCGTGCCCATCCAGCGGATCATCCCCTCATGCAGCAGGCAAACCCGGTCCGCCGTCCGTGTGATGGTGGAGAACTGGTGCGTCACCACGACGCTGGCTGCCCCCAGTTCATCCCGCAGCTTGAGAATATAATCTTCGATCACCGTGGAGGCGATGGGATCCAGGCCCGCGGTGGGCTCATCATAAAGGATAATCCGGGGATCGCTGACAATGGCGCGGGCAAAACTCACCCGTTTCTGCATACCGCCCGACAGCTCATTGGGATACAGATCGGCGCGACCCTCCAGCCCCACCAGCCTGAGTTTTTCTTCCACAATGGGCCGGACCTCTTCCAGGGTATGCCGCCGCCAGCCTTTGCGCGGGTTATCCGGCGGCTCCAGCAGGGAGAAACCCACATTCTCCAGCACCGTCAGCGAGTCAAACAGGGCGGAATACTGAAAGACCATACTGTAATTGTCATCAGCCAGTTCAATGCTGCCCTTGTCATGAGAAATGAGACCGCTGATGATTTTAAGCAGGGTGCTTTTTCCGCAGCCGCTGGTGCCGATAATCGCCATCACCTCACCGGCATGCACCGAGAAAGAAATGTCCTCCAGAATAATACGCTTGTCAAAGGCCTTCTGGACGTGTTCCACACGGATCAGGGTTTCATCGGTACGAAGGGGCATAAGGAGCAGCTTTCAGGTGGCGTAAAACAGATACGTAAGGATGTAATCGGCGATGGTCATGGCGATAAACGACCACACCACGGCCCGCGTGGTGGCGATACCCACCTCTCTGGCCCCGCCGGTGGTTTCAATGCCGATGGTGCAAGAGATCAGGGCAATGAGAAATCCGAATACCGCCGACTTGGTGAGACAGGATCCCACATCCTTCATGGCCAGAATCTGCCAGGCGGAATCCAGATACATTTCGGTGGGAATCTCAGCCAGGTAATGGCTGATGAGCATGCCCCCGGCAATCCCGCAGATGGCCGTGATCACCGTCATCAGCGGCAGGCACAGCATGCCGGCCATCACGCGCGGCAGCATCAGGTACCGCACCGGGTGCACGTGCAGCACACGCAGGGCGTCCACCTGGTTGGTGATTTTCATTGTACTCAGCTCAGCGGCAAAGGCGCTGCCGGCCAGGGCAATCACGGCAAAGCCGGTCATAATGGGAGCCAGCTCCCGCACGATGGAAAGCGCCACCAGCGCCCCGACGAAATTGCCGGCCCCCTGTTTGGCCATTTCCTTGGCCATCTCCAGGGCAATCACCATCCCGGAGAAGGTCGTCAGCACCAGGGCAATCCCGAGCGAATCCACGCCCACCACACTGGCCTGCTGCAGCAGGCGCGTGCGGCTGAGTTTACCGGCCAGCAGAAACCGCAACACCTGCCCGCCGTAATCCACAGACAACCCGAGGGTTTCCAGCACGCCCTCCGTTTTGGCCCGTATCACCGCCAGACCAAAGCGCGTCAGCGGAAACCAGCCGCCAATGGTCGTCGCGGAGCCGGGCGGACCCGAAGGCATGGCTGCAGAGGAGGCGTTCATCCCCCCATTATAACAACAGCCTGTCCAGCAGAATGCAGACAAATACCGCCAAGCTGATACGGCCGTTGGTGGTGAAAAAGGCTTCATTCACCTTTTCCAGGCGGATGGGCACAGCCGGATCGTCACTGCGGATAAGCCAATGCTCATACAGCAGCATGCCGGCCGTTAACGCCACGGCCAACCCGTAAAAACCACCCGTGTGCGGGTATGCCAGGCCAAAGGCCACGAGTAAAAGAACGGTCAGCGCATGAAAAATCCGGCTGAGCCACAGCGCCCGGGCGATCCCCAGGTTGGCCGGCAGGCTGTTAAGGCCCAGCCGGCGGTCTATACGAACATCCTGACAGGCGTAGATGACATCAAACCCACTCACCCAACAGGTTACGGCCAGACCAAACACCACGGCCAGGTTGCTCCAGGCGCCCGTCACGGCCAGCCACCCACCCACGGCGGAAGACCCGAGCGCCACACCCAGCACCAGATGGGCCAGACTCGAAAAACGCTTCATCAGGGAATACACGGTCAGAATCACAAAGGCCAGCGGCAGCAGTTGCAGGCACAGGGGCGGCAGTTGCATGGTGGCCAGGGTAAACAGCAGACCGGCGCCGGCCACCAGCAGCCAGGCCTCCACCGGCTTCACCCGGCCGGCAGGAATGCCCCGTCCGCGCGTGCGCGGGTTGGCGGCGTCAAACCGGGCGTCCAGCAGGCGATTAATGGCCATGGCGTAGGTCCGCCCGCCCACCATGGCCAGCACAATCCACACCACCGTCATCACCGGGGGCCATGCGCCCGGCGCGCAGGCCAGCAGCATGGCGGACAGCGCAAACGGCAGGGCGAACACCGTGTGCTCAAATTTCACCAGCTGCAGATACTCCTGCAGGCGCGAAACGGGTGCAGCAGGCACGGAAGCCATGGGGGAACTTGCAGGCATTGTGGACGTCCGGTTAGAGGTCAGGTGGCTGCCCGGTCATCGGGACCACCGCAGTACTGATCTGTTACTGATCATAGTCCGGGCAGTTTGAAAGGCAACTGTGCCCCCCGTTTTTATCCCCCTTTTATTGCCACCGGCTTACAATGGTGTTTTGTCGCGCAGATTGAGAGCGTCGCTTATGACCGGTTTTACTTTCTCCAGCCCTTTACGGCGCTTTGGTTGTGCAGCCCTGCTGGCCGGCTGCCTGTTGCTGGGCGCACCGGCCATGCACGCCGCCCAGACTGCACCCGCCCTCATGCCTGATGAGCAGCAGACCATCCGCATTTACAAGGACGCCAGTCCGGCCGTGGTGAACATCACCAGCACCACCCTCAATATCGATTTCTTTTTCAACATCACCCCCCAGCAGGGCACCGGCTCGGGCGTCATCCTCACACCAGATGGCTACATTCTCACCAATGCCCATGTCGTGCAGGACAAGGATCGTCTGGAAGTGACGCTGACCACCGGTAAAACGTACAAGGCCCGCCTCATTGGCGGAGACCTCAGCAAGGACATTGCGCTCATCAAGGTGGATCCCGATGCCGGGGAAAAACTGCCCACCATTGAACTGGGCGACTCGGATCATCTGCAGGTGGGCCAGCACGTCTACGCCATTGGTAACCCGTTCGGCCTCAACGGCACGCTCACCTCCGGGGTCATCAGCAGTCTGGGCCGCACGCTGAAAGCCAAAAACGGGCGGATTATTGAAAACGTGATTCAGTCGGACACGGCCATCAATCCGGGTAATTCCGGCGGCGCCCTGCTGGACAGCCGCGGCAAACTGATTGGCATCAACACCGCGATTTTCAGCCCGTCGGGCACCAGCGCCGGTATCAGCTTCGCCATCCCGGTCAGCATGGCCCGTCGCATCGCCACGGATCTCATTGAGCACGGCAAAGTGGTCCGCGCGTATCTGGGCATGCAGCCCGGCCTGGAGGTCAACCCGGCCATTGCGCAGGCGTTGCACCTGCCGGTGGATGCCGGGCTGATGGTGCAGAACATTGTGCCTGCCAGCCCTGCTGACAAAGCCGGACTCCATGGCGCCAGCCAGCAGGTGATGATCGGCAACCGGCCCCTGTTTCTGGGCGGCGATATTATTGTGAAAGCCGATAACGTGCCCATTACGGAGATTAACCACTTTGTGAATTACGTGGAATCCAAACGGCCGGGCGATCGCATGACGCTGGAAGTTTACCGAGACGGGCAGAAACTCACCCTGCCCGTGACGCTGGAAGAACGGGCCGCCACCGAAGACATCGGCGCCGAGGCGATCCCCCCGTCGTAAACATTCCCGTCACTCCTCCCCCCACCCCCCGGCCCCCTCAAGGGGGGAGGGGGGAATCTCAAAACCCTTTTGCTTCCCTTAAAATAATGTGATGGCCAAAATTATTGTGATTGATGACGACCCCGCCATTGGCGAGCTGGTGCGTGTGAACCTTGCGATGCAGGGACATTCGGTGCTCTGGGTGGAGAACGGCATTAAGGGCTTTGCCCTGGTGCAGCAGGAACTGCCGGATCTCGTGATTTTGGATGTGATGATGCCCGAGGTGGATGGCTTCACCGTCTGCCAGCGCATCCGCAAAAACGAGGCCACTGCGCGCACGCCGGTCCTGATGCTCACCGCCCTGGGCGTACTGGATGACAAGGTGAAGGGCTTTGACGTGGGGGCGGATGACTACCTCGTCAAACCGTTTGATATTCCTGAGCTGCTGGTGCGCGTGCGCGCCCTGCTGCGCCGCGCCGGCGCGGTGCCCAGCGCTGCGGCTTCCACAGAGGTGCTTGCCGCCGGGGCGCTGACGCTGATTCCCGAGAATCTGGAAGTGCGGATGACCCTCGACGGCCGGGAGGACACCGTAAAACTGACGCCCACGGAGTTTGAGATTCTGAACGCGCTGATGCAGCACCACGGGCAGACCCTGGCGCTCGGCAAACTATTACAGGACGTCTGGGGCTACGCGCCTGATGACGACGTCGAGACGATTCGCGTGCATGTGCGGCACCTGCGGGCCAAGCTGGAGAAAGCGGCCCCGGACACGAGCTTTATTGAGACCGTCTATGGCGGCGGCTACCGCCTGATGCCCGACGGCGTGGCGAAGAAGAAATAGCGCCTAGCCTTGCTCAGGGCCCTCTTCTGGAATTTCCCCGGCTTTCTGCCGGGCGGCGTCGCGGGCTTGTTTGGCCACGACGGCCTGCCGCACGGCTTTTTTGGCAGCCGCATCAATTCTTCCCAGCAGTTCCGCATCCTTTTGGGTCGCAGCGGACTTGTTCTGTTCATTCGTCATGGTCTGCCTCCCGGATGTGTTGCCAAGTGTGCTTGTCATTAATATACGCTATTCCGCTGGCCGGGGCACCCTGTGCCACCAGCTTCAAGGCATCACTGCTATTATCATAAACCGCCCACACATCCGCCAGAGGCAGGTAATTGTGCGTTAAATTCGCCATGCTGCGCCGGTAACGGCGGCGGACGTCAGGTTCTGGGATATCGTGCCCACCGGCTGCCACCCGCTCGGCGACACGAGCCAGGGCCAACTCCGGCGAGGCTAGCCAGAAATAAAGCAGCACAATCCGGTACCCTGCGTCTTTGGCGCGCTGAATCAGTCGGCGTGGGGTTTGGGCGGCCAGGGTACTTTCAAACGCAAAGGAAACCCGGCGGCTGAGCAGTTGCTACGCCCGGCCCTGCATCAGACGGCTGGCCTGTATCCGTACCGAAGCCAGGTTGAGAGGCGATAAGCCCCGGGCCATCTCATCCGCATTCAGAAACTCCAGGCACTGAAGCGCCTCGGGCAGCACCGTCATGGCGGCAGTGGTCTTGCCCGCGCCATTGGGTCCGCCGAGAACAATCAGGAGTGCTTGAGCTGTGGTCATACTGACATTCATCATACAGGCAACAACGGTACCAACCGTTGACTTTACCCCCTGCTTTGGATACTGTGTTTGCCTTGGGTGTCCCCCGGCGGATGGTTTTGTGTCCAAATTGCGCCCCCAGCCTGTGTTGTTGGCGCCCCCTCACCCCTCACAACGGGTCCGCCAGTCCCCTTAAACCCCCTCGTTTGATACTGCTTCACAGCTCAGGAATAAGGAGTTCCTCCCTTGCCAACCATCTCGCAGCTCGTGCGTAAAGCCCGCAAAAAAGCCAAGCGTAAAACAGCCTCTCCCGCCCTGCAGGCCAACCCGCAGAAACGCGGCGTTTGCACCCGGGTGTACACCACCACGCCCAAAAAGCCCAACTCCGCGCTGCGCAAGGTGGCCCGTGTCCGCCTGACCAACGGGTTTGAAGTCACCACCTACATCCCCGGCATCGGCCACAACCTCCAGGAGCACTCGGTGATCCTGATGCGCGGCGGCCGGGTGAAAGACCTGCCCGGCGTGCGTTACCACACCGTGCGCGGCACGCTGGACACCAGCGGCGTGGCCAACCGCAAGCAGGCCCGCAGCAAGTACGGCGCCAAAAAGAACGCCGCAGCCGCCACCGGCAAAAAGAAATAGGTTCCAACCCCCAACGCATTCCCATTAAAGGAGTTTCCATTTCATGTCCCGTCGCGCCAAGCCCAAGAAGAGAATCCCCGCCCCCGACGCCGTTTTTGGCGATGTGGAAGTGTCCAAGTTTATTAACCGCCTGATGACCCGCGGCAAGAAAAGCACCGCCGAAGGCATCTTCTACGACGCCATTGAAATCATCAAAGGCAAGGCCACCGAAGACGGTCTCGTGGTCTTCAAGCGCGCCCTCCAGAAAGCCAAGCCCCTGGTGCGCGTGAAAGCACGCCGCGTGGGTGGCTCCACCTACCAGGTGCCCATTGAGGTCCGTGACGACGAAGGTATCGCCATCGGGTCACGCTGGATGATTGAATTCGCCCGCAAGCGCAAGGGCCGCACCATGGCCGACAAACTGGCCCATGAGATTCTTGATATCTACAACGGGCTGGGCGCCACCATGAAGCGCCGGGAAGACACCCACAAAATGGCGGAAGCCAACAAGGCCTTTGCCCATTACCGCTTCTAGGCAATCAGGGCTCACAAAACCGGTCTCGGCAACAGGGGCCGGTTTTTGTTAGAGTGACACTCAGTTTCAAGATTTACCCAACCATCGATAAGGATATGCACCGTGGCCAGAACAATTCCCATTGAAAAAGTCCGCAATATCGGGATTGCCGCTCACATTGACGCCGGCAAAACCACCACCACAGAACGCATTCTGTTCTACACCGGCGTGGTGCATAAAATCGGCGAAGTGCACGAAGGCACCGCCGTTACCGACTGGATGGAGCAGGAGCGCGAGCGCGGCATCACCATCACCTCGGCCGCCATCACCTCGCACTGGAAAGATCACCAGATCAACATCATTGACACCCCCGGCCACGTGGACTTCACCATTGAGGTGGAACGGTCCCTGCGCGTGCTGGATGGCGTGGTGGCTGTCTTCTGCGCCGTCGGCGGCGTGCAGTCCCAGTCGGAAACCGTCTGGCGTCAGGCCGATCGCTACCGCGTTCCGCGCATGGTGTTTGTGAACAAAATGGACCGCGTGGGCGCCAACTTCACCCGCGTGGTGGAGCAGATCCGCACCCGCCTGGGCGCCAATGCCCATCCCATTCAGCTGCCCATCGGCGCTGAAGAGAACATGAAGGGCATCATCGATCTGATCAACCAGAAAGCCTACATTTACACCAATGACATCGGCACCGACATTCAGGTCGGCGACATTCCTGAAGACATGGTAGAAGAAGCCGCCGCCGCCCGCGAAGCCTTGGTGGAAGCCATTGTGGAGCACGACGATGCCCTGATGGAACAATACCTGGAAGGCACGGAAGTGACCCCGGCCGAACTGACCCGCGTACTGCGCAAAGCCGTGTGCGACGTAAAGATTGTGCCCGTCACCTGCGGATCCGCCTTCAAGAACAAGGGCGTTCAGATTCTCCTTGACGCCGTGGTGGACCTGCTGCCCTCACCCGTTGACGTGCCCGCCATTACCGGCATTGACAAAGACGGCAACGAAGTCACCCGCAAAAGCGATGACAACGAACCCTTCGCCTCGCTCGCGTTCAAAATCATGACCGACCCCTACGTGGGCCGCCTGACCTTCTGCCGGGTGTACAGCGGCGTGCTGTCCTCGGGCAGTTACGTCATCAACGCCACCAAGGGCAAAAAGGAGCGCGTCAGCCGTCTCCTGCAGATGTCGGCCGATGACCGCAACGAGATTCAGGAAGTCCGCGCCGGCGATATTATGGCCGTTGTGGGTCTGAAAGACACCACCACGGGCGATACCCTGTGTGCTGAAAACGCGCCGGTCATTCTGGAATCCATTCACATTCCCGACCCCGTGATTGAAGTGGCCATTGAACCCAAAACCAAGGCCGACCAGGAAAAACTGTCGGTCTCCATGGGCAAGCTGGCCGAGGAAGATCCGACTTTCCGGGTGCGTGTGGACCACGAAACCGGCCAGACGATTATTGCCGGGATGGGCGAGCTGCACCTCGAGATCATTGTGGACCGTCTGCTGCGTGAATTTAAAGTGGAGGCCAACGTGGGTAAACCCCAGGTGGCTTACCGCGAAACCATCACCAAAACCGTGGAAGCCGAAGGCAAGTACGTCAAGCAGTCCGGTGGTCGTGGTCAGTACGGTCACGTCTGGATCCGCTTCGAGCCCCTGGAACGCGGCAGCGGCTTTGTGTTTGAAAACAAGATTGTCGGCGGCGTGGTTCCCCGCGAATACGTACCGGCGGTCAGCAAGGGCGTGGAAGAAGCCCTGCTGGGCGGCATTATTGCCGGCTTTGAAGTGATTGACGTCAAGGCCACCATCTTTGACGGCAGCTACCACGATGTGGACTCGAACGAGATGGCCTTTAAAGTGGCCGGTTCCATGGCCACCAAGGAAGGCGTGCCCAAAGCGGGCGCTCAGCTGCTGGAGCCGATGATGAAAGTCGAGATTGAAGTCCCCGAGGAATTCATGGGCGACGTCATTGGTGACCTGTCCAGCCGTCGCGGCCGGGTGGAAGGCATGGAGCCCATTGAGGGCACCGGCATCCAGAAGGTGCGCGCCACGGTGCCGCTGGGCGAAATGTTTGGTTACGCCACGGATATCCGCAGCAAGACGCAGGGCCGCGGCACGTTCAGCATGGAGTTCTACCAGTACGAACCGATGCCGAACAACGTGGCTGAAACCCTGATCGCCAAGCACCGCGGCCAGGCCACCGCCGCCAACTAGGCTGCGCCAAGCACTGCTCTTTTTTTAAAAGCCCCTTGTTGATTCAACGGGGGGCTTTTTATTTCTTTACAAACAGGTAACGCCAATGCACAGAGCCAGTTTGTTTGGTTTTTACTACTCAAGTATTCCTCTTTTAAGTAAAAAGGCGTCCAGCATGACCCTATCCATCCAGCATCCCACTTTTGGGAGGGAAGCCTACCTTGCCGCCAGAAGTTCATTTTCCACGGTGTGTGGTGATGCAGCAGCCCAGTCTGCTGACCCGAACGCTCCTTCATTGAGTGAACGTTATTTTGTGAATAAAAGAAACGACCGCGCCGCCAAAAGAATCTACAAAACAGTGGAAGGGGTCATGACCCCCGAGGCCAGACTTGCACGTGATCGGGGCGAGAAAATTGGTAAAGTTGCATTTGATGTCACCGCAGGCGGTACGGGTCTGGCGGGTATCACTCTGTTGCTGCGCTCTATTTTTGGTAAAAAACGACGCGCGGCAAAACAACTGAAGCAACTGGAAATTCAGCTCAAGGAAGACGAACTGCGTTTACAGAAAGCAGCCGAACTCAGGGCTGAGCAAACGCCCGCCAAATAGGCATTGCCCACTGCAACACTATTAACAACCCTCCGAACTTCTTGGGGGGTTGTTTTTTGGCCAAAACCCGTTTAAACTGGTCTTAGACTAGTTTATTTAAGAAAAACCGCCATGAGCCAGCCCGAACACCCCACCGACCGCGAGGTGGGCGCCTTTGAAGCCAAAACACACCTCTCCCGCCTGCTGGAGGAAGTGGCGCAGGGCGCGCAAATTACTATTACCAAGCACGGTCAGCCCATCGCACGGCTGATCCCCATCAAGGGCGGCAAGAAATCAACTGCTGCGGAAGCGATTGAAAAAATTATTGAATTAAGTAAAGGGAACTCCCTGGAAGGTCTAGACTGGAAAGCATTGCGGGATGAAGGCCGCCGGTTTTGAGCTACGTACTTGATGCATCGGTAGCGTTGGCTTGGCTGTTTGAATCCGAGCATACGGTAGGAATCATCGCCTTGCTCCGGAATCTGGAAAAGGCACCTGCCTTCGTCCCCTCATTATGGGCTCTGGAAGTGGCCAACACGATTGTGGTTTCGGAAAAAAAGGGAAGGCTGTCGGAAGCCAAGAGCATTCAGTTTATCCAGGAGTTGGATAGCCTGGATATTCGTATTGATCCACAAACCCCACAGCACGCCTTGCATACCACGCTCACCTTGGCCCGCAAAGAAAATCTGACGGCCTATGACGCCGCCTATCTGGAACTGGCGTTAAGACAACACTGCCCGCTGGCCACACTGGATAAGCCCCTGCGCGAAGTGGCCCGCAGGTTGGGTCTTGCTGTGCTGCCGGAAACCCTTGCCAGCTGATAGCCAACCAGGCCGCAGTAACTGCCCCAAACTCAAAAAAGCCCGGCTGGTTCAGCCGGGCTTTTTGTTGCAACTAAGTATCTCAATCGGTATCCCGCCAACGATCGCCAGCCCACGCGGAAGACTCCGTATAGCGGGGATTCTGCTTCGTAGCATGGCCGTTCGTCGTTTTCATTTTAAGCGTTCTCCGCCGGCGTTCAAGGGGCGGCAAACAACGGGAAAACAGGCCGTAAAGACCATAAACAACTGACGCAGGCAACCGACAGCAACAGGCGGGTTATGGCTATTTCGGTCGAAAGAGTGCGCCAGCAACCCTTTCGTTCCTGGCGGCAATCTCTTGTCTTTCAGCTTCCTGCCTACGCTGCGCTGCCAACCTAGCTGCCATTCTGGCGCGATTAGCGGCCCGACGTTCTGCATCTGTCATGTCTTCCTCATCGTCATCCTGGCAAAATAGAAGGGGGGGGGGCAGGGCACTCATTACACGCATACTCATGGTTACTGCTTCCTGTTTTCTTACAACATCAAAAATGCGGACAAACAACAGATCTCATCAACAAGTCTCAGCCATTTTCTTCAGCTTCTTTTCTTCTTCTTTCCTTTTCATCACCTAAGCGCTCAGTAATACGCCGTGTATCTTCTGGGGTACGGCCATAAGTCTGATATGAATAATACCGCTTATCATCCTCAGACTCTTCTTTCGCCATCGCGAACCGGACCGGACCGGTGAAGTATAGCCTGTCATTAATGTAATCATTGGGTTTCTCCTTTGGGTTGTCGGTTAAAGAATTGAATTTAATACGCCTTCACGCCGGTCTCGTAACGGAACGGCAGGTAGTCGCTCACCGTGCGGATCTGGATGGCGTCATCCTCGCAGGTCACCACGAGGGTATCCGGGCTGCCCCGGTGGCGCGAGATCAGGCCCATCGGCTTCACGGAAGGCAGATCGGCGTCCTCGCCGTAATAGGCCAGCGCCTTCACCTGGATGGGGTTCTCCAGCCAGGGGTGAGAAAGCTGAAGCCGGGCAAGTTTATCATGCAACCACTGCTGCATGGCCGTCAGCAGGTTTAACCCGAAGGCCACAGGCCCTTCCTCGGAAGAAATCGGCCGCCGCCGAATGTAATCCACGCGCCCGCCGGGCAGCATGACGGGCATCGGGCTGAACAGCACCGCTGAGCCGGTCGGCTTTTTGGATCGCTCCGCCAGGTCCGCATGCTCAAATGAGCGCCTGGCCACACCCAGCAGACGTCGCATGGTCGCCTCACTCACGCCTTCACGATCCATCGCCCTTTGCGCCGTTTCACTCACTGTCACCGGCAATTCAGACAACGGCTGTTCGGTGGTGAATTGTGGCGCTGCGCGGCCTTTGTGCAGGGGAAGCATCTCGCCCAGCGTCTTCACCATCAGCGTGGGCTTGCCCGTATCCGTATTCACAAAAAACCCGTACCAGCGCGTCTCCGCCTGAAACGGATCGGAGTTCATAAAGCCCAGGCACACCTGACAGGGAATGGGTTTCACTTTGTCCGGATGGGCATTGATCGTGTACACGGCTTTCACATCACGTCGGTCAAACGCCTGCCGGTCCACCATCTGGTTAAACACGGCGCCGAAGGCTGTCTCCACATCGCAGGGGCCTTCTTCCATGTTCGTTTCAATGTTGGTGGAAATGGCATGCAGCCCGTTATTCAGTTCCAGTCGCGAGGCGAAATGCCGGCCGGTGTAAAAAGGCACCGCCAGGCTTTTGCGGGCATGGGCGTAAATTCCGGCAATCTTGGCCAGGTGCTCCCGTTTCTCGGCGTCACTGATGGGAATGCCTGCCACCACCACATCTTCAGCGCGAAACGGAAACCGCAGATCAACCGTGTCCGGCGCAACCGACGGGCGTGGAACGGAAGACCGGGCCGGTGGTGGGGCCGCAGTGGCTGCTGTATACCGCGCATCCGACAGAGAAGGATACGCAAAAACCTTCTTCAATGAGCGAAACCCTGAATCTTGGTGAGGGAACCTGTAATGCCCTTCATGGTATCCAAAACACAGCGCCTGTCCAGAGAGTCCGGGCGGGCTGCGGTTTACCCCCCGCCGCCTTTGGCCTACAATGCGCTCAGTAAACCCCTGCCCTCACCCGTTACCCCGTAACCCCCGCGAGTACCCCGCCATGGCCAACGCAGATCCAAAAGCCAATCCCAAAGCCACCCTCAAACTGATGATTCCCGGCCCGACCCCCCTGCCGGACAGTGTCCGCGAAGCCCTGGGACGCCCGGCCATCGGCCACCGCAGCCCGGAATTCAAAGCCATCCTCAATCGCGTTCTGCCCCGCCTACAGTGGGCCTTCCAGACCAAAAACGATGTCCTGCTGTTTACCGCCAGCGGCACAGCCGCCGCCGAAGCGGCCATCATCAACACGCTCAATCCCGGAGACACTGTGCTGGTCCTGGTATGCGGCGTGTTCTCGGCCCGCTGGGGCGAAGTCGCCAAATCGCTGGGCATGCAGGTGGAAACCATTGAAGTCCCGCCCGGCCAAGCCAACACGGTGGCCTCTCTGAAGGCCCGCCTGGATGCCGATACGGCGAAAACCATCAAAATGGTGGCCGTCACGCATTCAGAAACCTCCACCGGCGTGCAGAACCCGGTTGCGGAAATGACGGCGCTCATCAAAGCCCATGGCGCGCTCTCCCTGGTGGATGCCGTCACCAGCCTCGGGGCCGCCGAGTTCCGGACCGACGACTGGGGCGTTGATCTGGCGTTCTCAGGCAGCCAGAAAGGCTTTATGATCCCGCCAGGCCTCAGCTTTCTGACGGTCAGCGAACGGGCTTGGCAGGCGCACAAAGCCGTGAAAAACCCCGGTTTCTACTTCAACTTCACCCGCTACAAAAAAGCGCAGGATGATTTCACCACACCCTACACACCGGCCACCGCACTGATCATCGCCCTGGATGAAGCCCTGGCCATGATGGAAGCCGAAGGGCTGGAAGCCATCACCGCCCGCCATGCCCTGCTGCGCAATATGGTGCGGGCAGGCGTTGGCGCCCTCGGCCTGAAAACCGTGGTGAACCAACACACAGAGGCCAGTTACGCCGTCACCTCCGTCACCCCGCCCGATGGCGTGACGGTGGACGCACTGCGCAAAGGCCTCAAAAACGACTTCGGCATTCTGGTAGCCGACGGCCAGAAAGAACTCAAGGGCCGAATTTTCCGCATCGGTCACCTCGGTCACGTCTTCCCCACAGACGTGCTGGCCACCCTGGCCGCCCTGGAGCAGACCCTGTACAGACTGGGGTATACCCAGGCCAAACCGGGCGCTGCCGTCGCCGCCGCGCAGGAAGTCGCCCTCAGCCTTACCCCAGCCACCCCATGAGCCCCACGGAGTAAACACTGTGCCAGTAACCAGCGCCCCCCCGGAAACGATGACCCACACTGAATTAACCGCCAGCACCCAGAAACCCGTCGTCCTGGTGACCGACAACATTCACCCGAGCGCCGTCGATATTCTCAGCGGTTCCTGTGAGGTGATTTACGAAAAAAAACTGTCCGCTGAGGAACTGAAAAGCGCCATTGTCAGAGCGGACGCCCTGATGATCCGCAGCGCTTCTCAGGTGACCGCCGAGATACTGGACGCCGCCCCCCGCCTCCGCATCGTGGGCCGCGCCGGTGTCGGTACGGACAACGTGGATCTTGCCGCAGCCACCCAGCACGGCGTGGTGGTGGTGAACTCGCCGGCCGGCAACACCATTGCCGCGGCTGAACACACCATCGGCATGCTCTTTGCCCTGGCGCGCCACATTCCCCAGGGAGACAGCAGCCTGAAAAATAGCGCCTGGGAGCGCAGCAAACTGGTGGGCGTGGAGCTGTTCGGTAAAACCCTGGGCGTCATTGGCCTGGGCCGGATTGGTCAGCACGTGGCCAAAGCCTGCCTGACCCTCGGTATGAAGGTTCTGGTGGCCGATCCCTTTCTCACGCAGGCCAAAGCCGAAGAACTCGGCGTGCAACTCGTGGAACTGCCGGCCATCTGGGAGCAAGCGGATTTCATTACCATCCACGCGCCCAAAACGAAAGAAACCACCAACCTCATCAACCAGAAAACCCTGGCCCAGTGTAAGCCCGGCGTACGCTTCATCAACTGCGCCCGCGGCGGCATCATTCATGAAGCCGACCTTGCGGCGGCGATTGAAAACGGCCATGTGGCCGGCGCGGCCATTGACGTGTTTGAACAGGAACCCGTGAATGCGGACAATCCCCTGCTGAAACTGGGGAACCGCGTGGTGCTGACCCCCCACCTCGGCGCCAGCACGGAAGAAGCCCAGATCAACGTGGCGCTGGATGTGGCGGAGCAGATCCGCGATTTCTTTACCACCGGCACCGCCCGCGCCGCCGTCAACATGCCCTCACTGCGCAAAGAGATTATGGACCCCGTGAAACACTATATGCCCATGGCCGAAGCCCTGGGCAGCATGGGCCGTCAGATCGCCCAGGGCGCCCTGCAGTCTGTGGAAATTCTGGCCAAGGGGACTTTACACGGCGTGAAGGTGGAACCGCTCACCATCGCCGTCCTCAAGGGCATTCTTTCGCGCAACATGGAAGGCGTGAACTACGTCAATGCGCAATCCATTGCCGATGAGCGCGGCGTGCAGGTCCAGGAGTCCAGCGTCAAAACGTCCCGCAGCTTCCAGAATCTGCTGCAGATTACCCTGGTTACCGACAAGGGCACCACCATGGTGGCCGGCACCCTCATCAGCGACCGGATTTACCGGATTGTCAACGTGGACGGCTACCCGATGAACCTGCAGCCCACCAGCCGCGTTCTGTTCACCCCCCACCACGATAAACCGGGGATGATCGCCAGGGTAGCCACCGTCCTGGCGGCCAACGAGGTCAACATCAGCGCCCTGCAGGTGGCCCGCAAGGAAGAATCCACCGATGAAGCCGGCGGCGAATCCCTGATGGTCTTTAACCTCGATAACGACGTCTCGGATGCCGTGATGGCTGAAATCGAGGCGGTTGAAGGCATTTTCGGCGCCCGCCTCATCAAGCTGTAAGCGGGTTCAGAATTCTCCGGCCTGGATCTAAGCAATTTCCTCCACTTGGTTGTTTTTATTATATTAGACTTCCACTCCCATCCCTATTGTGACATAAGGTCTATACCAGCCTTTTTAGGTTGGTATTTTTTTGCGTTTTTCAGACTATTGCAGGACGGACAATGGCCCCGTTGCACCCTGGCCTTGGCGGATCAGAGGGGGGTGATAACACTCATGGCGGGCGTTCTGACGCGCCGGCACGCTGTGGTTTCTTTACATTACGCTATGTAACTGATATCCAGTTTACCGGCAATCGGTATCCGGCGGTGGTTTTTATTATATTAACAACCAACTCCCACTCCTATCCCTATTGTGACGACAGATGTCTTGCCGGTCTCTTCCAGACCGGCTTTTTCTTTGGAGACTGCCACGGCCTCTCTGAGGCCTCGCAAAGACGTAATCCCTTACCGTTGCCTGCTGGCGCCGGAGTAAACGTCGTAGTCAAAGATAAACTGCACGTCGATGGACTGGCCGCGGAAATTCGCGGGCAGCGGCCGGAAGGGCGCCGAGGACCGCACGGCTGCCGTAGCGGCCGCATCAGCCACCTCCGTGCCAGAGGACTGCTGGATCCGGACGTTCAGCAGGCGACCATCGCGCGAGATGGTGAAGAAAGCCACCACCCGTTTGCTGCGGTCGGCTGAGGGCGGATGCCAGTTGCGCTTGATACGGCGCTGAAGTTCAGCAATGTAGGGGCCGAAATCGGGTTCAGCCTGGGCATCCACACCCGCCGGGCCGCCACCGCCACCGGGGGAACCACTCTGGGTGTATGAGCCCGAACCACCATCGCCGCGCTGACCGCCGGCGCTGCCGCCACTGCCGCCGGGGCTGCCCGAGGCGCGTGAGAGGGATCCGGGAATAGCAGCCGGGCCTGGGGCACCGCCGCCACGGGAACCACTGGCCGCGCCGGAACCTGGTGTGGAAACCACCGGACCGGTTTTAACCGCAGAGGGATTGCCCGGCATGGGCGTGCGGATCGCTGAAGCAATGGGGTTCGGCGGGGCCTTGGCCAGCGTCTGCCGCGGCGGCGCCTTGGTGGGCGGCTTGGGAGCCGGCGGCGCCTTGCGGGGTTGTTCCGCCGGTTGCGGGCTGGGCTGCTGGGCGGCCTGCCTGGGTTGCGGCGTGGGCCGCTGAACCGGTTGCGAGGCCTTGGGAGTCGGTTTGCTGGTTTTGGAAGGCGGCGCCGACGCCTTTTTGGGCGTGGGCTGCTTGGCCCCGGCCGCACGCTGGGGTTCGGCCTGCGGCATGTTTTTAATCTTCTCGCCACCCGAGCGGCTGGATTTTTCCGCGCGGTTTTTGGTGGGGTTTCGTGGCGGCGCGGGCGGGTTGTGCACCAGCACAAATTCAATATCCCGCTGCTTCATCTGCAAGGGATTCAGCCAGGGAATCTGGAAGCCCAGAAACTGCATAATCAGAATGGTGAGGCCCACCAGCACCACCAGCAGCAAGTGCAGACCGGCCGAGAGGGCCACCATAGTGGGGAAACTCATGGAAGTCTCTTGGGTGCTGTAAACCCCGGTGATGGGGGAAACGCTGGACAGGCTGGGTTCAGACGCTTGCAGAGTGGGTCTCACAGAGAGGGCGGTCCCTTTTTGGCGGTCATTCATCATGGGCGGTTTCTCAATCCACAGACGCGGATTGCGTTTCGTGGTTCTATTCTAGAATAAAGATTGGTCATACGTTCAACGGATTTTCCCGCCGGTCCGCCCGACTGCCCCTGAGAGAAGGTCAGGCATGGTGTTTTTCCGGCCAGGATCCGCCATGTCAACTGCTTGAAGCATAGTACAAGGGCTCCGCCGTGCCAAACCCATGCGCCACTTTGTTACAACACCCTTCCGGGTCGATGACCCTGACCGGCACGCGCGGTGCCCACCCCGAGCTGGTGCATCGCGCCTGGGTGGTGGCCTGCGACCGCGAAGGCGGCCTGACCTACGCCACCCCCGGGGCGGATCAGCTGGCCACCTTCTTCCGCTCAGCCGCCAAACCCTTTCAGGCTGTCCCGCTGCTGGGCGTAAAACCGCCGTTTAGCGGCTCAGACTGGCTGGCGCTGGCCTGCGGCTCTCACACGGCCACCCCGGCCCATACGGAGCGGGTCGGCCGGTGGCTTCAGGAAACCTTCCCCGGCGAGCCGCCGGAGGCCTGCGCGGCGCACCTGGCCTGCGGGGCCCACTGGCCTGTGGATACCGCCACGCGGCATGCCATGCACCAGGCCGGTGAAACGCCCAGCGGGCTGCACCACAACTGCTCCGGCAAACATGCCGGCATGCTCTGGGTGTGCCGTCAGCAGGGCTGGCCCACACAAACCTACACCCAGCCGGATCACCCCCTGCAGCAGGCGATTCTCAGTGCGCTGAAAACCCACAGCGGGCTGGCGGAAATCGACACGGCGCTGGACGGGTGCGGCGTGCCCACGTTTCACCTGCCGCTGACGGGCATGGCGCGCCTGTACGCCGCACTGGCCAGCACCCCTTCCCTGGCGCCCATCGCCGAAGCCATGACCACGCACCCGGCGCTGGTGGGCGGGCCAGGCCGGGTAGATACCGGCATCATGCTGGTCTCCGAAGGCAACCTGCTGGCCAAGGTGGGCGCCGATGGCGTGCTGTGTGTGGCCAACCGGGCCACCGGCGAGGGGCTGGCCGTGAAAGTGGCGGACGGCAGCGAGTTTGCGCGCAATCTCATTACGGTGCGCACGCTGCTGCACCTGGGCTGGCTCAGCCCGGTGGATCTCGGGGACCCCCGGCTGAGCAGCTTTGCCGACCTGGAACGGGTGAACACCCAGGGCGATGTGGTGGGCGAATGGCGCCTTTGCTTTGACGGGTAATCTGGGAGGGGAGCGCGAGGGGAGGGAACGGCCCCTCGCAATACAACCCGGAAAATGCGCACCCCCCCCCCCCCCCCCCCAATACAACCCGGAAAAACCTCACCCCCCAGCCCCCTCTCCTCTTGGAGGAGAGGGGGAGCAGATGCATTTCCCCCCACTCATCGGAGGAGCACCGCAGAATTTCCTCGTGATACAATGCGTCGAGTCACTCGTGAAAGTCGCTCACCATGCCGGTGTAGCTCAATGGCAGAGCAACGGTTTTGTAAACCGTAGGTTGCGGGTTCGAGTCCCATCACCGGCTTTTTTCACCCCCACCCGCCCATGCGGTTGCACGGCAGATTGGTTTGGGTATACTGGGAATCCACGCCACACACGGGTAGGTGTCCGAGTGGTTAAAGGAGGCGGACTGTAAATCCGTTGCGTCAGCTACGCTGGTTCGAATCCAGCCCTACCCACCATTTTTTCTACAAGAGCTCCATTTCGTCCTCTTGCTCTAGCAATAAGCGCTTCAGAAACCTGAAGATACGTCTCGCTTTTCGATCCACTGGCTCGTAAAGAAGGAGCATATTTTGTGCTGTCACAGGATACTGCGTGCTCTCATCTTCAAGAATTACTGAAGGAATTCCATTAACATGAGTTTTCGCCATGCCTTGCCGGGTTTGAATCACCTCTTCAAAAGGCTCTGGAAGTCGCCCCTCTACAATGACCTGATCCAGCGTCCTGAATAAATCACCCCCAACATACTGATACTTTTGCGCCAATACAACTGGTTCAACCGGATAACGTTCGCCAGTCGTTATATTCCGCACAAGATAATCACCTGTATAACCTTGGAGCACCCCCTTATCCCCCCAAGAACGTGGCTTTGGAACCGTAAATGCCTCATTCTGCCGAACAGCTTCTACAGTGGTAGGCAGCTTACGGAATTTCGCGGCAAAAAATACCACTTTTTGCAAATCAAGTCTTACTCCACGTCATCATAGCCAGACAAACTAACTTACATACACGTAACTGCGAAATCAAAAACGCCAGAGAAGCTGTTACCGTGTCACCTTTTAAATCAAACCGGCATAAATCACAAATTTCCCATGCAGTGCTTGGCACCTTGCCATGACTAGACACTCAAAAACCCTTGTGATAATTTGAGGCGTGTCCGCTCGTAAGAAACCCTCCACAGGCCCATGTGGCGCAGGGGTAGCGCATTCCCTTGGTAAGGGAAAGGTCATGAGTTCAAATCTCATCATGGGCTTATTTCTCTCTCTTCCGGCGGACCCGGTCATCTCTCGGCACAATGCCCCGCACGGGCTGGCAGCCGGCCACTGAGGCCAAGGTGTAACAAACCCGACTTTTATGGTTTAGTATTGTGTCCCGGCTGTGTTTTCGGTATAAACACCTCTGATTCGTTTCCACCTCCGGTGAATCTCAACAGTTCCAGTGTGTGGATCGGCAGGCAACCCGGGAGAGGCACCTCTCCCAACCGGAAACAACCCCGCGTCCCCCTCCTGCCCAAGGTGCGGAGCGGATGGGTGTCCCAACCGCATCACCCCAGGCCGGTGGTGCAACCACCCCACCAACACCCGATAGTATTTAATAATTCATTCACGATACATAAGGAGATGACAGGACATGGCACGCGAGAAGTTTGAGCGTAATAAGCCGCACGTCAACATTGGTACCATTGGTCACGTTGACCACGGTAAAACCACACTGACCGCGGCCATTACCAACGTACTGGCCACCAAAGGCGGCGCAACCGCCAAGAAGTTTGACGAAATCGATTCGGCGCCCGAAGAGAAAGCCCGCGGTATCACCATCGCCACGGCGCACGTGGAATACGAAACCGACAACCGCCACTACGCCCACGTGGATTGCCCGGGTCACGCCGACTACGTGAAGAACATGATCACCGGTGCCGCCCAGATGGACGGCGCGATCCTCGTGATCGCCGCCACCGACGGCCCGATGCCCCAGACCCGCGAGCACATTCTGCTGGCCCGTCAGGTGGGCGTTCCCAACCTGGTCGTCTTCCTCAACAAGTGCGACATGGTGGACGATGCCGAGCTACTGGAACTGGTTGAAATGGAAACCCGCGAACTGCTCAGCTCCTACGAGTTTGACGGTGACAATATTCCGATCATCCGCGGTTCCGCCCTCAAAGCCCTGGAAGGCGACGCCAACTGGGTCGGTAAAATCGATGAGCTGATGGCCGCGGTTGACAGCTTCATCCCCGAACCCGAGCGTCCCCTGGATCAGCCCTTCCTGATGCCGATTGAAGACGTCTTCACCATCACCGGCCGCGGTACGGTTGTTACCGGCCGTATTGAGCGCGGTAAGGTGAAAGTCGGCGATGAAGTCGAAATCATCGGGATGCGCGACACCCGCAAAACCACCGTCACCGGGATCGAGATGTTCCGCAAACTCCTCGACGAAGGCCTGGCTGGCGACAACGTGGGCGCACTGCTCCGCGGTATCGACAAGGATGACGTGGAACGTGGCCAGGTGCTCGCCGCCCCCGGCAGCATCAAGCCCCACACCAAGTTCAAAGCCAACGTGTACGTTCTGAGCAAGGATGAAGGCGGTCGTCACACCCCGTTCTTCTCCAACTACCGCCCTCAGTTCTACGTGCGCACCACCGACGTGACCGGCGCCATCACGCTGCCGAAAGACGTTGAGATGGTGATGCCCGGCGACAACATCGTGATGGATGTGGAACTCATCACCCCCGTTGCCATTGAGCAGGGAATGCGTTTCGCTATCCGCGAAGGCGGCCGTACCGTCGGCGCCGGCGTGGTTGACTCCATCATCGAATAACCCCCCTCTTAAACCCCCTCTTCTCCCTGCGGGAAGAGGGGGTTCCTCCCCCCTCCGCTCTCCCTGTTTTCTCCCTTCACTCCCCAGCAAAAAAGGAATTCCCCCCATTATGGCAGCCTCCCGCAACGCCTCCGCCCAGAAACAGGCCCCCAAAGCCAAGCGCAAAGTGGCCACCACCAAGCGCAAGCAGACCAAGCAGAACCGCGTCCGCATCCGCCTCAGCTCTTTCGATCACCGTCTGATCGACGCCTCGGCCCAGAAGATTGTGGATGTCGCTCAGCAGGCCCAGGGCAAGGTGATTGGCCCCATTCCGCTCCCCACCGAGCACAAGGTTTTCTGTGTGCTGCGCTCGCCGCACGCCGATAAGAAATCCCGCGAACACTTTGAACTGCGCACCCACAAACGCGTACTGGACATCGTGGACCCGGGCGCCGATTTCGCTGCCCAGCTCAGCCGCCTGGATTTGCCGGCTGGGGTTGATATCGAAATTCGCTTGTAATACAGTAATACTCCCTCACGCGCATGGGTCCGGCCTTCGGATCGGCCCCCTTCGCCCCCCAATCCGTCAGTCAGCTTCCTGCCAGCTTCAGAGGTCAGGTGTCCGGAAAACCGGGAAGCGCTGATCTCGCTAGCAACCCAGTGGATAAATCTGAAAGGTAACTGTCGTGAGTTTCCCCGGCATCATTGGTAAAAAACGCGGAATGACCCAGGTTTTCGACGAAAACGGCTCCGCCGTCGGCGTCACTGTGGTCGAACTGCTTCCCCTGGTCGTCACCCAGGTTAAAACCCCCGAAAACGATGGTTATGCAGCCATTCAGGTGGGTTACGATGACGCCAAGGCCAAGCACCTCAGCAAAGCTGAGCAGAAGCACCTTGAGAAAAACGGCGTGGCGCTCAAGCGCCACCTGAAAGAATTCCGCGTGGATACTGCCGCGCTGGCCAATTACAAGGTGGGCGATATCATTGACCCCGTTGCCGAAGGCTCCTTCCTGCTGGCTGAAAACCTCCTGGTGGATGCCACCGGCACCTCCATTGGTAAAGGTTTCCAGGGTGGCACCAAAATGTGGAACCACCACCGCGGTCTGATGTCCCACGGCTCCAAATCCCACCGTCTGCCCGGCTCCATCGGCGCCGGCACCACGCCCGGTCGCGTGTTTAAAGGCCTGAAAATGGCCCGCAACATGGGTAACGAGCGCGTCACCACATCCAATCTGAGCGTGGTGCGCGTGATTACCGAAAACGACCTGAAAGTGGTGCTGATTAAGGGTTCCGTACCCGGCGTGGAAGGCGGCACCATCTTCCTGCGGCCCAAGCGCGCCAAGTGGAACACGGTGAAAGCGTCCTAAAGTTATCTCTCCTCTCTTTTAAGGATTCCTGTAATGAGCATTCAGTTGAAAAAAATCAGCAAGGATGGCAAGTCGGCCGGCACCGTTGAAGTGGCTGAAACCGTCTTTGGCATCGCGCCGAACACCCACGTGCTGCACCTGGCGGTGCGCCGCGAACTGGCCAACGGCCGCGCCGGCACCGCCAACACCAAAACCCGCTCGGAAGTGCGTGGTGGTGGTCGCAAGCCCTGGAAACAGAAGGGCACCGGCCGCGCCCGCGCCGGCAGCATCCGTTCTCCGTTGTGGCCGGGTGGTGGCGTCATTTTCGGACCCAAACCCCGCGACTTCTCCATTAAGGTCCCGAAAAAAGTCCGCGCGCTGGCCATCAAATCCGGTCTGTCCGCCACACGCGACAAGTTCCATGTCATTGAGGACTTCAGCTTCCTGAAAGCTCCGAAAACCAAGGACATGGCCGCCTTCCTGAAAGGGCTTGAGCTCTGCGGGAAGAAAGTCCTGATTCTGGCGGACCGCAAAGCAGACGCCAACCAGCACCTGGATCTGTCTGCACGCAACCTGCCCCTGGTGACCGTCCGCCTTCCCGGCAACATCAGCGTGAAAGATCTGCTGACCGCCGATGCCGTGATTGTGACCCAGGACGCCCTGAACCAGATCAACGAAAGGTACGCCGCGTAATGAGCGCCCAGACTTCCTCCAAACCCAGAAAAATTCAGCCCAACAGCGCAACGCTGCAGCGCGCCGATCTGTACACGCTGCTGAAGCGTCCCATCGTTACGGAAAAAACGACCCACCTGGCTGAAATGCAGCAGTACGTGTTTGAAGTGGACCGCACCGCCAACAAGGTGGAGCTGACCAAAGCCTTTGAACTCGCTTTCCCGGGTCGTAAAGTCACCGCAGTCCGTCTGATCAAGGTGCCTTCGGTCACCCGTAAAATGGGCCGCAAGGTGGGCCAGACGGCTGAAAAGCGCAAAGCCATCTTCACGGTTCAGGGAGAACCCCTCGAACTCTTCACCAGCGTGTAAACGCACCAGAACACCACCCGTATTCACCGATTAAGCTCAGGAAATTCGCATTATGGCGGTCAAGCAATTCAAACCCACCTCCCCCGGCGTCCGCGGGATGTCCAAGATTCAGTCCAGTGACATCACCACGCAGACCCCGCACAGACCTCTGCTCGAGTCGCTGAAAAAGCACTCCGGCCGGAACAACAATGGTCGCATCACAGTGCGTCACCAGGGCGGCGGCCACAAAAAGACCTACCGCATTATTGACTTCAAACGCAATAAGCTCGGTATTCCGGCGGTTGTTTCCACTATAGAGTATGATCCCAACCGCAATGTGCGTATCTGCCTGGTCACCTACGCCGACGGCGAGAAGCGTTACATTCTTAAGCCGGAAAGCCTCTCTGTGGGCGACACCATTATGGCCGGCACGGAAGCCGAGATTCGTCCCGGCAACGCCCTGCCGCTCAGCAACATTCCGCTGGGGACTGTGGTGCACAATATTGAAATGACCCCCGGCCGTGGCGGCCAGATGGTCCGCGCCGCCGGCACCGGTGCGCAGATCATCGCCAAGGAAGGTGAGTTTGTCACCCTGCGTCTGCCCAGCACGGAAATGCGGATGGTTCGCGCCAACTGCATGGCCACCATCGGCGTGCTCGCCAACGCCGAATTCAAAAACCTGAAGCTGGGTAAAGCCGGTCGCAAACGGCATATGGGCATCCGCCCCACCGTTCGTGGTTCGGTCATGAACCCGGTGGATCACCCGCACGGTGGTGGTGAAGGCCGCGCACCGATTGGTCGTCCTTCCCCCGTAACGCCCTGGGGCAAACCCACCCTGGGCTACAAAACCCGAAAACGCCGCAAAAAATCCAATGACATGATTGTGCGTCGTCGCGTGAACAAGAATAAGAAAAGATAAGCATTAGGAGTTTCCCCATCCCATGGCACGCTCGCTGAAAAAAGGCCCGTTTGTTGATGATCATCTTCAGGAGAAGATTGACGCCATGAACGAAAAAGGCGAAAAGACTGTTCTCAGAACCTTTTCCCGCCGTTCCACCATCACCCCGGTCATGATTGGACATACCCTAGCGGTTTACAACGGCAAAACCCATGTGCCGGTGTACATCTCTGACCAGATGGTGGGGCATAAACTGGGTGAATTTTCTCCCACGCGCATGTACCGCGGCCACTCCGGCAGCGACAAAAAAGGCGGCAAGAAGAAATAAACCGCCCGTCCCGTCTCCCGTCCCGCATAAACGGTTAGGAATCCATTATGTCTCCCGCCACAGCCAAAGCCAAAACCAAGACCACCAAGCCGGCAAAGCCGCAGGCCTCTGCCAGCCTGACTCAGGTGGTGCAGTCCCGCCAGACATACATCATCATGTCGCCGCGTAAAATCCGTCGTATCCTCAACGAGGTTCGCGGCAAGGACGTCACCGAAGCCTTCAACATGCTGCGCCTGATGCCCTACACGGCAGCCACAGTGGTTCTCAAAAACCTCATTGCCGCCGCCAGCAACGCCCGCGTTAAGTTTGGCGTCACCGACCCTTCTCAGCTGGTGGTAAGCGCTGCGTTTGCCGATGAAGGCCCAGCCTACAAGCGCTTTAAGCCCCGCGCTCAGGGCCGGATTTACCGCCGCGAAAAACCCACCTCCCACATCACCATTCAGGTGAGTGTGAAACAAGCGTAAGCCCCATTAACACAGGAAAGACACCAGCACTATGGGACAAAAGGTACACCCCCGCAGCCTCCGCCTCGGTATCATCCAGGGATGGGACAGCACGTGGTACGCAGACGCCAAAGACTACGGCAAGAATGTCAAAGAAGACTACGTCATCCGCAAGTTGCTGAAGAAGGCGCTGCTCGCAGCCTCTGTCAGCCGGATTGAGATTGACCGCAAGGCGCAGCGACTGATTATCCGCATCATCACCGGCCGTCCGGGCATGGTGGTGGGCCGTGGCGGACAGGGTCTGGATACCCTGCGCAAGCAGCTCCAGGAACTGACCGGCCGCAAGGATATTCAGATTGACGTGCTGGAAGTGGCCCGCGTGGATGCCGATGCCCAGCTGATTGCCGAAAGCATTGCCCAGCAGCTTGAAAAACGGGTGGCTTACCGCCGCACCATGAAACAGGCCATTCAGCGCGCCATGCGCTCAGGCGTCAAAGGCATCAAGATTATGGTTTCCGGCCGGCTGGGTGGGGCAGAAATCGCCCGTACCGAGTGGTCCAAGGAAGGCCGTATTCCCCTGCACACCTTCCGCGCCGATATTGACTACGGTTTTGCCGAAGCCCTGACCGTCTTTGGTATTATCGGCGTCAAAGTCTGGCTTTTCCGCGGCGAGATCATTACCGCTGAAGACCGTATCTCTAACCTCAAAGCCAAGTCATCTGCCCCCATGGGTGGCGGCGCTGGCGGCGGTGAAGCGGGTCAGGGCCTTCAGGGCGCTGGTCGCAGAGGCGGCGGTGGCCCCGGCGGAGACCGTGGCGACCGGGGTCCTGGCGGCGGCGGACGCGGCAAAGGTCGCGGCGGCCCCCCAAAAGGACGCTAGAGCCGTCTCACCCGAATGCATTCCCCTATTTGAAAAATCCCGATGAGGAGTTCCCCCCACAATGTTATTGCCCAAGCGCACCAAATACAGAAAGCATCAGCGCGGCACCATGAAAGGTTCCGAGACCCGCGGTACGAGCTTTGAGTTCGGCAGCTTCGGCCTGCAGGCACTGGATCCCGGTTGGCTGACCAGCCGTCAGATTGAGGCAGCCCGTCGCGCCATGACCCGCAGCATCAAGCGGGGCGGTAAAATCTGGATCCGTATTTTCCCCGACAAACCGGTCACCAAAAAACCGGCCGAAACCCGGATGGGTAGCGGCAAGGGTAACCCGGAATACTGGGTGAGCGTCATTAAGGCCGGCAAGATCCTCTTCGAGATGGAAGGCGTCAACCGCGAAACCGCTGAAACCGCCCTCAAGCTGGCTGCACAGAAACTGCCCATCCGCGTGCGGATTATCGCCAAAGAAGACCAGATTGAAGGAGCGACCCGATGAGCGCCACAAAAACGGCTGAAACCATTGCCGATATGCGCGAGCTGACCCTGGACGAGCTCCAGCAGCAGATTGAAGCCACCCGCAAAGAACTTTTTGAGGCCCGCTTCAAGAAATCCCTGCACCAGCTGGAGAACACCGCCACCCTCTCCAAACTGAAGCGGCGCGTGGCGCAGCTGAGAACCGTGCTTCAGCAGAAGCATATTCAGCAAACCCAGGCATCCTAGTGTTTTTATTCATTGCATACTGACCACAGCAGCCCCCAAGAAGGTTACCCCCCATGCCCAGAAAACAGAAAATCGGTAAAGTCGTCTCCAACAAAATGGACAAAACCATCGTTGTGTCCATCGAGGAGAAAAAGCCGCACCCCAAGTACGGTAAAATCCAGATTCGCCACAAAAAGTTCAAGGCGCATGACGCTGACAACATCTGCCAGGAAGGCGACATTGTGAGCATTGAAGAAACCAGCCCCTACAGCAAGGAAAAATGCTGGCGCCTGATTTCCGTGCTGCAGAAAGCGCCGCAGGAAATCGCCCTCTAACGTTCAAACCCCATTCCCTTATTATTGAGACCCACCTGAAAGTCCAAGATCATGATTCAACAGGAAAGCCGTTTACAAGTTGCTGACAACTCCGGAGCCCTTGAGGTTTTATGTATCCGTGTGCTGGGCAGCAAAACCTATGCCGGCATTGGCGATAAAATCATTGCGGTTGTGAAAAAAGCCCAGCCCAACGCCAACGTCAAGGATGCCGAGATTGTCACCGCCGTGGTTGTCCGGACCTGCATGTCCCTGCGCCGCCAGGACGGCTCCACCATCCGTTTTGATGACAACGCCGTGGTCATCATCAACAAGGAAGGCAACCCCCGCGGTACCCGGGTATTTGGCCCGGTTGCCCGCGAACTGCGCGAAAAGAACTTCATGAAGATCGTTTCGCTCGCCCCCGAAGTACTGTAATTCCACTCAAACCGATTTCCAGGAGAAAATCCGATGGCTCTGCCCAAACGTAAAACCGCCAGCCAGAAGGCTGCACTGCCCAAAAGCATCAAAATCAAAAAGGGCGATACCGTCATGGTGATTGCCGGTAAAGACAAAGGCAAAACCGGCACGGTTACCCGTGTGATGCCGGATACGGGCAAGCTGATCGTGGAAGGCCTCAACATGGTGAAAAAAGCCGTGAAACCCAACCCGATGTTTGGTCAGCGCGGCGGCCACGTGGAAACCGAAGCCCCGCTCCACATCTGCAAGGTGATGTACTACGACCTGAAGACCAACAAACCCACCCGTCTGGGCATCACCGCCATCAAAGGCGAAAAGAAAAGCGTCAAGCGCGTCCGCGTGACCAAGAAATCCGGCGAGCAGCTGGACAACTGATTACCCGACTGAGTCCCATATCAGAACGACAGGAAGCCAAAGAGAACCCGTCATGGACAAGCAAAAAGCACCCACACTCAAAGAGAAGTACTTTGCAGAAGTGGTGGACACCCTGAAAAAAGAACTTTCCCTGGGCAACATCTTTGAAGTGCCCAAGCTGGAGAAAGTGGTCATCAACATTGGCACCGGCAACGGTTCCGGCAACGCCAAGCTGATGGACGCCGCCCTGGCGGAAATCGCCACCATCACCGGCCAGAAACCCCTGGTAACCCGCGCCAAGAAATCGATTGCCGGTTTCAAGGTGCGTGAAGGCATGCCCATCGGCGCCAAAGTGACCCTGCGCGGCGACCGGATGTACGAATTTATGACCAAAATGGTTGGCGTTGTCCTGCCCCGTATCCGCGACTTTAAAGGTCTGGATCCCAACGGGTTTGACGGCCGCGGCAACTACAACCTGGGCCTCAAGGATCAGCTGGTTTTCCCGGAAATCAACTATGACAAGGTGCAGCAGCTGCGCGGTATGAACATCACCATTGTGACCTCCGCCCGCAATGATATGGCTGCCCGCGCCCTGATGACCCAGCTCGGTTTCCCGTTCCGCAAAACGGCCAAACAGGCGGCTGAAGCCGCCATGGCTTCCTAAGCTCAATTCCACTGACAGGAGAAAACACCTTGGCTAAGACATCGATGATCGTCAAAGAAGCCCGCCGCACCAAAAAGGCTGAAAACGGCAAGTTTCCGACTGTGAAACTGAAAAACCGTTGCAGCATTTGCGGCCGCCCCCGGGCCTACTACCGTCACTTCGGCCTGTGCCGTCTGTGTCTGCGTAAAATGGCCCACGACGGCAAGCTGCCCGGCGTCACCAAATCCAGCTGGTAATTTTGTTCGCAGAAGAAGCAACCCAGAAGTAACCAAAGGAAACGAGTTCCCTCATGCAAAGTGATCCCATTGCCGATCTGTTGACCCGCATCCGCAACGCCTCCCTGGTGTCGCACCCCCATGTGGATGTCCCTTCCTCCAAGCTGAAGCTGGAGCTGGTCAAGCTCCTGCAGCGTGAAGGCTACATTCAGAGCTTTGAGCTGAAGGAAAACAAGGACAACGGCCACCAGACCATCCGCGTCGTCCTGAAGTACGATGCCAACGGATACCCGGTCATTCGTCGTCTCCGCAAGGTCAGCAAGCCGGGTCTGCGCAAATACGCCTCGGTGGATAACCTGCCCCGCGTGCTTTCCGGCGCCGGTGTGGCGGTGATCAGCTCCAACCTGGGCCTGCTGACGGACCGCGAAGCCCGCAAAGCCATGGTTGGCGGCGAAATTCTCTGCACCATTCAGTAAGTTATTTATCCGTTTTTAACCATAAAGGTTTATCCCATGTCCCGAATCGGCAAAGCCCCCATCAACGTCCCGGAGAAGGTGGAAATCACCATTGAACCCAGCGTTCAGGGCACCAAAGTCACCGTGAAAGGCCCCAAAGGCTCCCTGACCCGTACCTTCCGTCCGGAAGTCAACATCACCCGCGATGGCAACGTAATCACCGTCGTCCGTGTGAATGAAGAGCGCGAAAGCCGTTCACTCCACGGCCTCAGCCGCACGCTGCTGTACAACATGATTGTGGGCGTGAGTGAAGGGTTCACCACCAAACTGGAAATTGTGGGCGTGGGTTACCGGGCCGCCGTGGCCGGACAGACCCTGACCCTCACCCTGGGTTACTCCCACCCGATTGAGCTGGCCATTCCTGCCGGCATGGAAGTCAAGGTGGAAGCCAACACCAAGCTGGAAGTCAGCGGGCCCGACAAAGAACTGGTCGGTCAGATCGCCGCCAACATCCGCGCTTACCGTCCACCGGAGCCCTACAAAGGCAAGGGTGTCCGTTACGCCGGCGAGAAAGTGCGCCGCAAAGCCGGTAAGTCCGGTAAAAAATAAACCCACCCTGGTTGTTCTTCTCTTCATTTTTGAAACCCTTTCAGACCCGTATTCAACCCCACAGGAATTGCACCGATGTTCAGCAAACCCAATCGCAAAGCCGTCAGCCGTAAGCGTCACCAGCGCATCCGCCGCAGGTTAACCGGTACGGTGGAACGCCCCAGACTCTCAGTTTTCCGCAGCAACAAGCATATTGTGGCTCAGGTGATTGATGATCGCGCCGGGCGTACCCTCGCGGCTGCCAGCTCCCTGGAAAAAGAATTCGCCGGCTCCGGCGCCAACGTGGAAGCCGCCCAGAAGGTGGGCGCCGCCATTGCCGAGCGCGCTAAAAAAGCGGGCGTCAACACCGTGGTGTTTGACCGTGGCGGGTTCCTGTATCACGGCCGCATTGCCGCCCTGGCTGATGCCGCCCGCGAAGGCGGTCTGGTATTCTAGAACGCCAACACGTTCAGTATTCAAAAAAGCACAGTCGGTCTGCCCGCTGTGCTTTTTTTGTAAGCGGTTTTCTCTGCAGATCAGTACTGTCATCTGCGGCGCCGCGCGTAGCCGCGGCGGGTTCCTGTAGTAAACAAGCTATAATACGGGTATGAGTAACGATCTCGACAACCAGTTTGCTAAGACGGCAACGCGAGTTATTCTCGCAATTTCCACAGGAATACTTGTCGTTGTTTTAGCAATCTGGTCGATGTTTATCTTCACCGCTCCTAAGGCTAGTGACTACACCAAAGAGAAAGCTTTGGAACATGCAAAGCCGTATTTAAAGAAGTTTTCTGAAAAAAATAATACTCCAATAAGCACTATGCTTGGTCCGATTTACAAAAAAAGCATCGGTCTGGATTTTCCAACTTACACTGTGTGCTGGGAATCACTGAAGTACGAACTTTGCTATAACCATTGGCAGAACAGGAGTTTTGGTGGAACAAAAAAGATCACTCTTGATAATTGAACTGATCTACATCACTTTGAATACCTCAATAGGTAAATTGCCTTCTATAAGCTGAATTCTTTTTTGGCAGGGCGTAAATCTTATAATCTTTTCCAAGACTTATTGAGTTAATCTTTCGGACGATGGATTCAATCATCTTTTCACGATTACCCGGGTTGAAATCGAACGTATCAAACAATAGTTGGTCTACTTTTGATACTTCTTTTGAAGGCTGTATTTGACTATCAATCTCAATAGATTGGTCACCATGCTTCACAAAAACAATCATATTGTTCATGTCGAATGTCAGCCTGCCAAACATCCAGTAACGCGGACTCTGTTTTGGTATATCTGACTCTACTTCGGTAAACGGCACTCGGAAATGTATCGTCGTCACAGTGTTGTTCGGCTCTCGGACAACGGACACATCCTTGCCGTGCCGCTTAAAGAATTGCTGAATACGGGCAGGCGTGTTGTTGAGATTGTTAACCCCAGCTAAACATGCTCTGGTTTCGCTGATTCAAGCGATTTGATAAATTCGTACGCGGTTTCTTTGGTAATTAAAGAGCCAGCATCATAATCAATCGTAATTGCACTCAAAATGCCATTGATCAGCTCTCTGTATTCAGGCTCACCATTGATCGTTTCACGGCAATCAATCGCTTCTGCCCAATGGTATACATCTTTTGACGTAAGTTCACCCTTAAGAAATCTGACTAATATCGCAGTTACGTTCGCTCGCGTAACCAATCCAAAGTAATAATCTTGTGGCTGGTCATCCCAAACCGGACCGATTTTATCGAATTTTTCAAGATTTTCTATTTTATCAGTGAACTCGATGAGCGCTTTGGCAAATCTCTCTTGGTCTTCAACGATTTGTGAATCCGTTTTCATATTGCCTTCCTTTTCATTTACTGGTGATGCTGTTCTAATAAGGTTCTTATTCTTGTAATGTATTTTTCTTCAGTAGATAAACTTAATTGATTAAAGGGCAAATATTCGTGCCAATGAATAAACGCTCCCATGTTGTCATAACTTCTCTTTCCCATTATTACAGTTTTTCCGTTCATATCAATGTAACTTTCCCAGTGTGCGTACGAACCAGGAACTTTGCCTGGTTTTATCATTTCAAATACTTTTCCTCTGTTTGGTAGTTCATATACATTAATATAGTATCGAGCGCCCCGTTTTCTTACAAAATTCTCATACTTCAAAAGTTGCTCTGGATTTAACCCCTTTTCCACTAAGTGCTTCAATACATTATCTGAGCTGCCCACAACTCTTGTGAGAAGCTTTCCGCCTTTGGCAAACTTTCCAATAGGAAGAAAACTGCTGATTGCAAGTAGTTTCCACCCGAATCCAGCTTTCGGATCAATAATTGTATTGATGTCGTCCAGAAGAAAGAAATCGGCAAGGCTTCTAATCCCATTAAAAATGGTGTCAATTGCTTTTCCTTCCATGCTTTTTCTTTCCACCGCGCGGGCCTGCCTGCGCGCTTCGTACTGCCGCCAGCGGATCTCCTGCGCCTGCGCGCGCGCAAGTTCCGTCTGCGCAATCTCGTTATCCAGCCGGGCCTCCAGCGCCATCCGGCTTAAGTCCGCCTGCCGCTGCAGGGCCTCACTCGCCATCAGGTCGCGCATGCTCACCGGCCGGCGCGCCATCGCCAGGTTGTTCTGTATCCAGTCCGCGTCTTCGGTAACGGGTGCTACATTGCTGGCGCCACTGCCTTTCAGCTCGGCCAGCCCACCCGCTGTAAAGGCGGCGGATGTCGCTTCCACCGGATCCATCACCACCGGCGGGACATCGTACTGAGTGACCGGGCCGGTGACCGGCGAATAGACGGCGGCAATCGCGCGGGCCGTATGCCCCGTCTGCGGGTGATTCAGCGAGGTGTCAATCTGCTCCCGGTATGCGTCCTGAATTGTCTGCACCGTTTGCGCATAGGCCTGGCTGACCCGGTTGCTGTGGCTCGTGTCGCGATCGGGAACCGAACGGATGGGCGTCTCCGGCGCCGGTTCAAAATCCACATGCTGCTCCGGCAACCAATCGTAAATGTTCCTGATTGGAATCACCGGACGGATTTTGTTATTCAGCTGCTCGGCTTTGTATTTCAGGTAGGCCGGCACGCCATATTGTAAGCCAAGTGTGGCCGCGCCTAAACCAAACCGAAGGATGCCTGCCAGAATGCTTCCGATGGTTCCAGGTAGTGGTACTCTGGGGTTGGGTAGATTATAAGCATCGGGTAACAATACGGGCGGAATATCTGAAAGTGACTGGTGCTGAGAAGGACTTGCGTTTATCAGATTCATGATAATGTTGGTTTTGTCAGGGCATGGTAACAGCCCATGGTAATTCGGATCGCAGGGATTTAGTTTTTCCTGCTTCGGAACAAACGTCATACTGTATTCCCCTTGTTGGCGGGTGCTCGGCGGATCGAACCGTCACCCGTGAATTCAGCATGCCATGCTTTTCATATTCTGTCTGTAAATAATTCGCGAACGGAATTAACGACAGTATGAAGCCCGCTCACCGACAGGCTTGTCTCGGCGGGCGGGCTGAAAGGAGGGAAGAAAACAATTAAGAGGCGGCGTGGTTTTTTGGTTTCTCGGGGTTGGCGGATTGCTTCACCAGCTCCTCCAGCGCCTTTTCTTCATCGGGCGGTGTCTTAACCGCCTTCTCCAGCTTCTCTGCATTGGCAAAGGGAGACGCCTCGGTCTCATTCACTGCAGCCTTCTTCTCGCCCTCGGCAGGCTTGACGGCCACAAAGGCATTCTCGCCCTCCGGCTTGGCGCGCACCACCGGTATATTGGCGACCAGGGCAATGGTGTTGCTCTCGCTCTCAAAATTCAGCTCAAGGGCTTCCTTGTCAATTTCCACATACTTGCAGATAACCTCCACCAGCTCATCGCGCATCTGGGACATCATTGCGGGCGAGAGCTGACGACGATCATGCATCAGCACCAGCTTCAGGCGGTTTTTGGCCTGCTTCTTCGAATCGTCCGCATCTTTCTGCGTGTCGGTCTTAAACAACGTGGCATCGAGGTTAAACAGTTTGTTGAGCCAACCCATAATCCTGTGTCTCCTTGTTGGTCTGCGGGGTGCCGCGCACTTGGCGTTCGGCCGGGCCTCTTTCAGTCGGGTAACGGGGCGTGGTCTGCAGCGCCTCAGGCGCTTTTAAACAGGCCCCTGATCTTATCGAACCAGTGCGTGGGCGCATCCAGATTCAGGAACGGCACGTCCTCGCCGGCAACGCGGCGCGCCACGTTGCGGTAGGCCTGCCCGGCCAGAGAACCATCCATGGCCACAATCGGCTCACCCTTGTTGGTGGAGATAATAATGTCCTCGCCTTCCGGGATGACACCCAACAACCGGATGGATAGGATTTCCAGCACGTCATCCACATCCATCATGTCGTTGCTCTTAATCATGCTGGGGCGCACCCGGTTGAGGATCAGTTTGTAGTTGCTGATCTCCTCCTTGGCTTCCAGCAAACCAATAATCCGGTCCGCATCCCGCACGGCGGACATCTCCGGCGTGCAGACCACAATGGCTTCCGTCGCACCGGCAATGGCGTTCATAAAACCCTGTTCAATCCCGGCCGGACTGTCCACCAGGATAAAGTCGCACTCTTCCTGCAGGGTGCCGCAGACTTCGCGCATCTGCTCTTCGTTAAGCGCGGATTTATCGCGGGTCTGCGCAGCGGGCAGCAGCGAGAGGTTGGGAAAGCGCTTGTCTTTCACCAGCGCCTGCTGGAGTTTGCAACGGCCTTCCACGTAATCCACAATGTTATACACAATCCGGTTTTCCAGCCCCAGCAGCAAATCCAGGTTACGCAGGCCAATGTCAGTGTCCACCAGGGTCACTTTGTAGCCCATACGCGCCAGGCCCGTCCCGATATTGGCTGTGGTGGTCGTTTTGCCCACACCGCCCTTACCGGAGGTCACCACGATAACGCGGCCTTTTTCCTTTTTGCGTTTAATCATCCGTTCTACCATCCTCTAACTGAGTGACTGAGACTGATTGAATCCGTGTGAATCATGGCGTCGCCATGCGAAGTGAGGCCGATCGTTCAGCGATCCGGCAGAGATTTGAATATGCGGATTTCACCGTCCACCACACGGGCCTCTTCCGGCATCACCCGGCGGTTGTTCTGCGGACGCTTGTGATAGCTGACGCGGTCGGGACGACGGGCGATAAAATCCCCGATGCGAATCTGCAACGCTTCAATGGCCATCGCGCGGATCTGGGCATGGGTGTTGCCGTTGGCGCCGGCATGCACAATGCCCTGCAGGGTGCCCCACACCACCACATCCCCGGTGGCGGACACTTCACTGCCCGTATGCAGATCGCCAATCACCACCAGGTTGCCTTCCACCGCCAGATGCTGGCCGGAGCGCAGGGTCTGACGAATGACTCTGGTAGGCAGGGCGGCAATTTCGCGGGCGGCTTCATCACTCAGCTCCGGAATGGCTTCCACCAGCGGCGTGCGTTGCACGGACGGCTGGGCCTGATGTGTGGCAAGCACCTCAGCATCCAGCACCTGGCGGGCCGCCGGAATATCCGCCTGCGCGTCTGTTTCCATCACCTGTGGCGCCGGCAGCAACGCACCACCCGGTGTGATCGCCGGCAGGGAAACCGAGCCTGACGCTGAAAGCACCTCGCTAAGCACGGTGGCCGGGGCGTCCTGCACAACAGAAGACGCATGAACCTCACGTGATTCGGCCGGTCGGAACTGGGGAATATCCACCCCGCCCAGCGATCCGCTTTCCGGTTTCAGGCCGGCTTCCGTCACAGCGGGGGAAACAGCTTCGGGAGAAACCGGGGGCGTGGCCGGGGCCTCATGGGCATCGGCAACGGACTCTTCTGTAAGCAGTTCAGGCGCCGTGCTTTCCTCATCCGGGAAATCCGGGTTGCTGACAAACAGGTTATGGAGCGTATTGAGGGTGGCGGCCGGCTCGGGTTTGTTTTTAACAAAGTACCCTTCGTCCAGCGCAGCCTGCTGGGTTTGCGGCACGGTGGAAAACAACGTGCCGATGCGCATCTGCTTGGCTTCCAGCAGTGAGGCCATCCGCGTCAGAATGCGGCGCGTCAGCACCAGCTCACCGGCGTGGATATCCAGAAACCCTGTGCCGGGATGCACCAGACGCTCCAGAAATGCTTCCAGCTCCTGAACCGCACGGGCGGAGTTGCCCGACTCGGCGAGATCCACAAAGGGTGTGAACAGAGCGCCCTTTTTGCCTCCGGCGTGGGAGACAGACAGATCGTGCGAGATGGAAGAAGAAGTCATTGCTCACCCTGCAGACAGCGACAACACCAAGGGCCAAACACTGCCTGGCACTCTCTACATACCTGGATAATACAAACCGTGTGAACCGTTTCCTAGTTGCTTTTCAGCAATACTCTACAAATGCGTTGTATACGCGATTTATAGGGCAATCCTAACAAGAAGCCTTCATGATCACCAGCACTGTAACACGATATAAAGGTAAATTGTTGTTAAACCACCGTAACCAGCAACATTTGAGATGGCCGCGTTTTAATCCGCTAGCCCAAGAAGAATGTATCATGCGCATCAAGCAACTTCTGCCCTTTACCAATAAACCACCCAGCCATCGTCTCAACAGCGCCAGAGTCGGACAGGCCATCTATTTAGCGCCTATTCTCAGCAATATCGATGAGCACTGGCATGCAGGGATACCCTCTCATTCGTTGATACTGAACACAGGTATTCTCGGCCTGTCCGCATGGAGCAAGCACCTTCTGTTCCGAAAGCCGAATAGTGCTGCAGCGATTATTGAAACCCATGAACGGCTCCTGGCCAAACGGCTTCCAAAAACTGACCGCAGTTGGGCAGAGCGCGAACGGATTGAACTCGCCAGAGGCACCTCACCGGAGGACGTGGCTTCTCTGAAAGAAAAGTTTTACGCCGCACGTTCGGGGTACACCGGCTACAGCCACGTGGCCAGAAGAGCCAGACGTTTGCACCCAAACTTAAATACAGTGGGCTAAACGCTATTTTCCCCTCACCCCCAACCCCCTCTCCCTCAAGGGGAGAGGGGGCTAGGTGTTTGCAAATGTCTCCGTAAAGAAAAGATGAGACTGTACTTTTTTAAGTTGAAAATCGAATAAACCCTCTCCCCTTGAGGGAGAGGGTGGCTCCGCAGGAGCCGGGTGAGGGGTAAATCAGGGGTACAAGCCACGCATGAGTTTGGCGGCAGCCACGCGGCCCACGCCAATGGCCATGGCCGCCGTGCGGAAATCCCAGTTTTTGTTTTCGGCCATTTCGTACATCTCATCAAACGAGCGGCCCATCAGGTAATACAGCTTGTTGGTTACTTCCTCTTCACTCCAGAAGAGGTGCTGAATATCCTGCACCCACTCAAAGTAAGAGACCACCACCCCGCCGGAGTTGGCCAGAATACCCGGCAGCACCTTAATGCCCTTGTTATTCAGAATCACATCCGCCTCGGGGGTCACCGGGCCGTTGGCGCCTTCGGCCACAATGGTTGCTTTCACGCGGTCCGCATTCTCCTGGGTAATCACGTTGGCCAGCGCCGCCGGCACCAGAATGTCCACTTCCAGCTCCATAATCTCGCGGTTGGAGATCGCATCGGCGCCCTCAAACCCCACCACGCTGCCAGTGTCATCCACATATTGCAACAGTTTCGGGACATCCAGGCCCTTCGGGTTCACCACGCCGCCACGGATATCCGTCACGGCCGTCACCTTGATACCGTGCTCATGCAGGTACTTGGCGGTAATGCTGCCCACGTTGCCAAAACCCTGCACCGCCGCCGTGGGCGCATCGTCAAAATTCCCTTTCACCGTGCTGCCCTTACCGCCATGGCCCAGGCAGCCTTTCTCCAGCGCGCGCTGAATGACGTGCGCCACACCGCGCCCGGTGGCTTCCTTGCGGCCCAGCGAGCCGCCCACCGCCACCGGCTTGCCGGTCACCACGCCGGGCACCGCATGCCCGATGAAGTTGCTGTAGGTGTCCATGATCCAGGCCATGGTTTGTTCGTTGGTGTACATGTCCGGCGCGGGGATATCTTTTTCCGGACCGATGATGTTGAGAATCTCGGTGGTGTACCGGCGGGCAATCCGCTCCATTTCAGTAATGCTCAACTCTTCGGGGAAACAGCAGACCCCGCCCTTGGCGCCGCCGTAGGGCAGATTCAGCAGGGCGCACTTCCAGGTCATCCACATGGCCAGCGCGGCCACTTCACCCAGATTCACCTCGTGATGAAACCGGATCCCCCCCTTGGTGGGCCCGAGGGTCTGATCGTGCTGAACCCGGTAGCCGGCAAACACCTTGATCTGCCCGTTATCCAGCTTAATGGGCACGGAGACGATCAGCGCCTTGCGCGGATACCGCAGCCGCTCCTGCACGCCGCGATCCAGATTGATCAACCGGGCAACCACATCCAGCTGCTTCTGCGCGTTGATAAACGTTTCGTTGTAATATTCCTGCATGGTCGGTATCACCCGGGCAAAACGCTGATATCCGCGTCCGCCATGGAACACGGTGGCCCTATGGTAGCAACAAAACATGCGGCACAACACCCGATATTGGCCCCGTCACACGAAGCCTGCTGAAGGACCCCGCCCCTTGCGCCTGGACAAATTTCTCAAAGTCTCCCGCCTGGTCAAACGCCGCACGGTGGCCAGTGATCTCTGCAGCGGCGGGCAGGTGAAAATCAACGGCAAAACGGCCAAACCCGCCAGCGAAGTCACCGCCGGCGATATCCTCCGTCTGCGCATTGGCAGCCGTGTCACCGAGGCGCGGATTGAAGAAGTTCCCCTTAAAGCCGTGCCCGCCCAGGCCGCCGACAGGCTCTACACCGTCCTTAAAGAGGAAACGGTGGAATCCCCCCTCTGACGAACCCTCTCTCCCTTCAGAGGGAGGGTGGCTGAGGCAAAGCCGAGGCCGGGTGGGGGTTTTTCCGGTATAATGCGCCTGTCAACAGGGAGAGGAGCAGCCCATCATGGTTTCTTTTATTGAGCATGTCCAGGCCCGTGAAATTCTGGACTCGCGCGGCAACCCCACCGTGGAAGTGGATGTCACCCTCTCGGAAGGCGCTGTGGGTCGCGCCGCCGTCCCCTCCGGGGCCAGCACCGGCTCGCGCGAGGCCATTGAAATCCGCGATGAGGACCCCTCCCGCTTTAACGGCAAGGGCGTGCTTCAGGCCGTGGATACGGTGAACGAAACCATCGCCCGCGAACTCGTGGACCGTGACGCCTTTAACCAGGCGGAAATCGACCAGCTGCTGATCAGCATGGACGGCACTGAAAACAAAAGCAATCTGGGCGCCAACGCAATCCTGGGCGTCAGTATGGCCGTGGCCCGCGCCTCGGCCACGGCTCTGGGGCTCCCCCTGTATCGTTATCTCGGCGGCGTCAACGCCAACCTGCTGCCCGTTCCTTTAATGAATATCATTAACGGCGGCGCGCATGCGGACAACACCATCGACTTTCAGGAATTCATGATCGTCCCGGTCGGCGCCCCCACCTTTGCCGAGGCCCTGCGCATGGGCGCCGAGGTTTTTCACGCGCTCAAAAAAGTCCTTAATAAAAAAGGCCTCGCCACCGGGGTGGGGGATGAAGGCGGCTTCGCTCCCAACCTGAAAGGCACCCATGAGGCCGTGGACGTCATCCTCACCGCCATTGAGGCGGCCGGCTACAATACCACCGACCAGGTGAAACTGGCCATGGACGTGGCCAGCAGCGAGTTTTACAAAGGCGGCAAGTACGCCCTGGAAGGCGAGGGAAAAACGCTTTCCGCCAGTGAAATGGTAGCCTACCTGGCCGACCTGGTGCGTCAGTACCCGATTCTCTCCATTGAGGACGGCATGGCCGAAGGCGACTGGGACGGCTGGCAGGAACTCACCCAGGTGCTGGGCGGCCAGTGCCAGCTGGTGGGCGACGACCTGTTTGTCACCAACCCGGCCATACTGGCTCAGGGTATTGAAAAAGGCGTGGCCAACAGCATTCTCATCAAGGTGAACCAGATTGGCACCCTGACCGAAACCCTGGCCGCCATCAGCCTGGCCCAGCAGTCCGGCTATACCACCGTCATCAGCCACCGCTCCGGTGAAACCGAAGACACCTTCATCGCTGACCTCGCAGTGGGTGTGAATGCCGGCCAGATCAAAACCGGATCGGCCTGCCGCTCGGAGCGCGTGGCCAAGTACAATCAGCTGCTGCGTATTGAACAGGAACTGGGCGCCACAGCCCGCTATGCAGGGCTGGCAGCCTTCCGCGTCTGCCAGAGCCCGGCAGCCAAAGGGACCAAAGGCAAAAGCCAGAAACTGGCCAAAGTTTAGACAATCCTGCCTGGACTCAATGAATAGGCCGGATGACCCGGCCCGGCATGATCCTTAAGTTTTTCTAAACGCCTGGCTCCTTTCCCGGTAAGGCTTTGCGCTGTCAAGGGTTGGAAAACCGATGCCGATAGGCCTATAATGGCATTACAATTCAGGTCTGCACCAAACCCGTTGCTTGTTTTCTGAAGAGGGTCTTCGCGATGAAAATTATCACCAGCGGTCGTAACATCCCTGTCACGGACGCCATTAAAACCTACGTCGAAGAAAAATTTCAAAAGATTGAAAAGCACTATGACTTTCTTCAGGAAATTCATGTTTTTATCAGCGTGGAAAAAAACCCGCGCATTAAGGAAAACCAGCTGGCCGAAGCCACCATTGCCGTCAACCGCGCCATCATCCGGGTGGAGGTCTCTTCCGACGACCTTTACGGCAGCATTGACGCCCTGGTGGATAAAGTCGATCGCTCCCTGCGCCGCCATAAACAGAAGCTGCTGAAGCGCTCCAAATCGGCGCACTCCGGCCATGATGTCCACGGCGAGGAAATCTCCATCCGCAAACGCGGTCTTGAGGAAGCCGGCGAGGAACCCGACGCGCTGGATGAGGAAGAGGAATTCGGCGTCTTCATCACCTTTGAGGAAGACGAAGAAACCGCACCCGTCCAGGGGTAGGCAGGGGTAAAGGGACCGTTCCCTCCCCTCGCGCTCCCCTCCCTAGGCTTCCATACGGCGGCGGCGCGGCTTGCGACGCTTGGGCTGTATCACCGCCAGCGGATCCACAAAGCGCTGATCCTGATCGTTGCGGTAGAGCTCAAAATGTTCACCGTCCTTGCCTTTAAACAGGCTCCAGGCCAGGTAGGCGCCAATCATGGCATCCAGCACGCTGCTGGGCGCCAGGTTGACCGGCAGATCCTGTATGCTCATCTGCTGGCGGATAGCCGCCTGTAACGCCTTGCAACCCTGCGGGGTACGGCTTTTATAAGGCACCAGCATGTGGTAGCGCAGCTTGGCGTGCGGGGTAAAGTAATTCAGCACCAGGTACCCGCGGCGCACCATCTCGGCATACAGCGCCCAGGCGCGCGGGGCAATGCGGTCCACGGTCTCCTCGCGGTGCACGGTATTCAGCCGCAGGGGATGCATCTTGATCTCCTGCTGGCGCCATTTGCTCTCCAGACTCAGGCTTTTGGGGAGATCCAGGCAGATGATCAGACCCGAACGCGGGCCCAGGCTTTCGAGCATCCGCAGCACATCGGCATCCGTGCTCAGCTTGTCCATGCGCATCAGCCGGCGGTTGCGGTCAATCACAGCAATGCCGGTCTCCAGGCTGTCTATCGGCGCGAGATCAATACCCACAAACAGCCATTTATCGCCCAGATTGGGCAGGGCCTCAACCGGTATGCGGTGCTGCAGGTAGCTGTAATCTCCGCTGGCGGGCGTGTGGGTGGAATCGGGCGGTAACGTCGGGGCTGACATCCGGTGGCCTTTTGCTTACGATGACGGGGTCTTTCTGAACTGATTGTACCAAACTCGGAGAATCCCATTGCTGAAAGCCGGTATTGTCGGCCTGCCCAACGTGGGCAAGTCCACCCTCTTCAACGCCCTCACCGCCTCCTATCAGGCGGAAAGCGCCAATTACCCCTTCTGCACCATTGAGCCCAACACAGGCATTGTGAAGGTGCCGGATGAACGCCTCTGGGTGCTGAAGGACCTGGCCGGCACGCAGGTGGTGATTCCCGCCGTGTTTGAGTTTGTGGATATCGCCGGCCTGGTGCGCGGCGCCAGCAAAGGAGAAGGCCTGGGCAACCAGTTTCTGGCCAACATCCGCGAAGTGGACGCCATTGTGCACGTGGTGCGCTGTTTTGAGGATGAAGACATCACCCACGTGGACGGCTCGATTGATCCCATCCGCGATCTGGAGACCATCCACATTGAGTTGTGCCTCTCGGACGCTGAATCGCTGGGCAAGCGGCTGGAGAAACTGACCAAGCAGATTAAGACGGGCGACAAGGAAGCAGTGGCGCAAAAAGCGCTGTTTGAAAAAATAAAACCCATTGTGGAGGAAGGCGGCGTGATTGACCGCGCCGCACTCACCGCCGACGAAATCCTCCTGCTGAATCAGTCACAACTGCTGTCCAGCAAGCCGGTGATTTACGCGGCCAACGTGGCCGAAAGCGATCTCGCCAACCCGGACGCCAACCCGTTTGTGCAGAAGCTTAAAGCGCACGCGGCAACAGAAGGCCGCGAGGTCGTCCCCATCTCCGCGCAGATTGAAGCGGAGCTGACCCAGCTGGAAGAGGCCGAGAAACAGGATTATCTCGACAGCCTCGGCGTCTCCTCATCCGGGGTGAACGGCCTGATTCAGGCGGCCTTTACCACACTGGGCCTGCGGACCTACTTTACAGCCGGCGAGAAGGAAGTGCGCGCCTGGCCGTTTGAAGCCGGGATGACTGCCCCGCAGTGCGCCGGGGTCATTCACACCGATTTTGAGAAAGGGTTTATCCGGGCCGAGGTAATTGGCTATGAGGATTACGTGGCCTGCGCCGGGGAGAAGGGTGCCAAGGAGAAGGGCCTGCTGCGCCTGGAAGGCAAGGAGTACGTGGCCAGAGACGGCGACGTGATGCACTTCCGCTTTAACGTGTAAACTGGGAACAACTGAGGTGGTTTCCGCCATTCAGGAAACCGGGTTTTCAGTCGATCCACAGACTATGAGCGCGCATCCCATTCAATCCCCCATCGCCACGCAGACCATGAAGGCCATCCGGAAACCCGGCGCTGCGCCCGGTTTTGCGTGGATTGACGCGCCGATTCCCACCCCGGGAGCGGGCGAAGTGCTCATCAAGGTGGCCATGGCCGCCGTGTGCGGCACGGATTATCACATCACCAGCTGGGATGCCTGGTCCGCCGGGCGCATTAAGCCGCCCCTCATCTATGGCCACGAGTTCTGCGGGCACGTTCACGCCCTGGGTGAGGGCGTTGAAGGGGAATATCCCCTGAAACCCGGCGATTACGTTTCGGCTGAGATGCACCTGCCCTGCGAAACCTGCCGCCAGTGCGCGTCCGGCAACCGCCACATCTGTGAATCGGTGGAGATTTACGGCATTGACCGCCCCGGCTGCTATGCCGAATACGTGGTGCTGCCGGCCAAACTGGTGGTGCGCCTGCCGGAGAATATCCCGGTGGAATACGGCGCCTTTCTGGACTCTCTGGGCAACGCCGTCCACGCGGTCTCCAAGGTGGATGTCACCGGAAAAACCGTTCACGTGGCCGGTTGCGGGCCGATGGGGCTCTTCGCCATCGCCGTGGCCAAAGCCGAAGGCGCCCGGGCCGTGTACGCAAGCGATGTCTCGGACTTCCGGCTCGATCTCGCACGCCAGGCGGGCGCTGATGCCGTTCACAACGCCCTCAGCGGCCCTGCTTCAGCGCTATGGCTGCAAAGCACCGGCGGACAGGGCGTGGATGTGGTGCTGGAGATGTCCGGCAGCCCGCAGGCCATTCAGGACGCCTTTACCAGCCTGTGCAAGGCAGGCGCCATGGTGATGATGGGCATCCCCAAGGGCCCGGTCCCTCTGGATCTCAGCAACAGCATCATCTTCCCCGAGGCCACCATCATTGGCTGCAACGGTCGCCGCATTTTCGAGACCTGGGACCGCATGCTGGCCCTGCTGGCGGAAGACCGGCTGAACCTCGATTTCATCATCACCCACCGCCTGCCCATGAGCGCTTTTGAAGAGGCCATGCAACTGGTGGGCGAGGGGAAGAGCGGAAAAATCCTCCTCGACCCTTCTTGCTAGAATAGAGGAACCCTCCAGGGAGGGGGTGCGGGGACCAACCAGCCCCCGGCACAATAGAGAGAGTTTTTTGAAACGGTTCGACCTTTTCCCCATGACCACACCCATCCAACACACCAGCCACCGCCTGGATTTTCTCCATGACGATCTCCAGGCCCTCAAAGACGCGCACCTCTACCAGGAGCTGGTGACCTTCTCCGGGATGCAGGGCCCGGAAATCACCATCGACGGTAAGACCGTTCTCAATTTCTCAGCCAATAATTATCTGGGCCTTACCAACCACCCGGCCCTCATGCAGGCCGCCCGGGAGGCGATTGATCAGTATGGCGTCGGTGCGGGCGCCGTGCGCACCATCATCGGCACGATGGATCTGCACGCGCAGCTGGAGGAGAAACTCGCCCGCTTTAAGCACGTGGAAGCGGTGCTGACGCTGCAGAGCGGCTTTACCGCCAACATGGCCGCCATTCCGCCCATTATGAGCGAAGGCGATGTCATCATCAGTGACGCGCTGAACCACGCGAGCATTATTGACGCCGTACGGCTGACCAAAAACGTGGCCAAGGAAGTGTATGCGCACAGCGATATGGCCGCCCTGGAAGCCGTGCTGCGCAAAAACCGCGACAAACGCCGCCGCCTGATTGTGACCGACGGCGTGTTCAGCATGGATGGCGACATTGCTAAATTGCCGGATATTGTGAATTTAGCGGAAGCCTATGACGCCATTGTGATGGTGGATGACGCCCATGCCTCCGGCGTGCTGGGTGGGGGCCGCGGCACCACGCACCACTTTAACCTGGATGGCCGGGTGGACATTCAGATTGGCACGCTCTCCAAAGCCATTGGCTGCGTGGGCGGCTATGTGGCCAGCACCCGGGCGATGAAAGAGATCATGATCAACAAGGCGCGGCCTTTCCTCTTCAGCACCGCCACGCCGCCGTCTGTCGTGGCCAGCTGCATGGCCGCCATTGACCTGCTGGAGAAAGACACCGGCCTGGTGGACACGCTGTGGTACAACACGCGCTACTTTAAAGCCGGGATGAAGTCCATTGGTTTTCCCATTGAGAGTGAAACGCCCATCTGCCCGGTGATTTGCGGCGAGAGTGAAAAGGCCCAGGCAATGAGCCGCCTGTTGCTGGAGCGCGGCATTTTCGTGCGCGCCATTGTGTTCCCCACGGTGGCGGCGGACAAAGCCCGCGTGCGGGTGATGATCAACGCCAACCACACCCAGGCCCACCTGGATCGCGCCATCGAGGCCTTCGGCGACGTCGGCCGCCAGCTGGGGCTGATTTAGTGTTCCTACGGAAGTGGGTCAGTTTGAAAGTTGATCTAGACTAGGGCCGGTATATATAGGGGTATGTCAAAGAAGCTCAAAAGACCAAAAATTACTAACCCGTTGGCGAAATGATTGTCGATATTGCGGTTAGGGACTTACCAGAGGAGCAACCTAAGGCTGAACCCCCTAGAGCGGCCAAGCCTTTAAAGCCAAGACCGCAAGATCCTTTTGCCTGTGACCAATAGTGGAGGGAGTCCAGTCAGTCGCGTCCGCAACTTGCTTGGTTGTTAAGTAGGGAGACTGAGAGAACTGTTGCTTCTTGTCCGCAAACGCGCTGCTTTTTAGACTTGAGTTAAGGCTTGCCCGTAGCAAAACCATATTCCCAAGGCGCCGGACGTTGCTCCTAACCTCATCCTCAGTAAACTGTGGCCAGTTATCCTGAGGCTTTTTGGGGAGAACGTGCTCTAGCGTAATGCTCTGGGGGTCGTTGTTAGGGATCATCCAAGGTTCACTTTCACCTTTCGCAGCCATCTCCAACGACCGGAGATAATAACGAGCTAATTTAACTGTAGAGAATGTAGCTATTTCAAATTTTTGTCTAAACTGCTCATCCCCCGGAATAACATTGTACAGAGCCTTTTTAAGATCGTCAGTGCATTTAATTTCTTCCTCGCGAATCTTATGTGCTGCCGTCGAGATAGAGGTTTCAATTGAGCCGCTTGTGGGGGAACTGGAGGCTATGAGAAGCCTAATTGTGCAGGAGATCAAGTATTTAAAAGCCTTCTCTGCTTCCTGTTCGGAAAAGCTATGAGCAACGGCAAGCATAAGCGGTCTAACAGGTTTCAAATCAAATAAATTTAAGACATCGAGCGAGTCCCTGGTTCTATCTGAATAACTGCCCCATTTCTCGTGATCGCGGGAATGGATAGCAGTATATGTATTCGCCAATGACTCAAGATTAGATAACAGGGTCACTGTGGCTTGGCCGCTTTTTGCAAGGGTTTGAACCGCCTCATAAACCGCAGTTTCTTTGACTGGGCCTTTTAATACGATGAGGGCATGACGAAGGAATGAAACCGTATGTTCAGGTTCGTCGCCCAAAGCCTCCAAGGTGCTTCGCATGGAGGCCCATTTTTGCTTCACCTCATCAATGCGGTCGTCTGCTCGGCCAAACAGATAGTTCTTGATAAGGTCAGATTGTGAGGTCTTTAACCCTCTGTCGTTCAATGTTTCAAACATTTTATAGGCATTAGCTTCACTTGAGACGCGCAGCAGTATGACCAGCGCTTTTTTCTCAAGAAAGTTAACCCATTTGTTCAGAACATCTGCATGCTTTTTTTCGTTGTGAGGTGAAACTACCCGCTGGATCTGTGCCTTTGCCTCGTTATATGCCGCCTCCAATAGCTTATGAGAGGCTCGAACGGGAGTAGCTGTCTGGTCAGTCAGAATCCCTTTAAAGTAGTCGTTGTCATCAACATTCAGTTTTATTTTAGGGATGTGTTCACGTTTTTCCCGGTTAAACCCAGAAAGAAATTCGCTATTGATGGAGTCTGCAATTTCTTTCTCGGAAGTTTTTAAATAACTCTGGATAGCCTTTAACAAGATTGTTGTTGTGGCTAGACGCTGCTGCCCATCAACAACCTCAATCACATCTTTATTTGTGATGGTGACAATAGACCCAAGAAAATAGGCTTCATCGTTTTCAACAGCCTCAGCAAGGTCTTGAAAGAGTGTGGTAACTTCTTTCTCAGTCCATGCATAGTCCCTCTGATTTGCCGGAACAACTAACTGGTGATGCTTTAATACGTTCGCTATCCCTGTTTGCTCAAATGAAATCTGTGCCTGTTCACTCATCAGCGTCTACCTTCAGCGGGATCAACTTAACAAAAGGGATCTGCTGCCCAGCATTCTCAAGCTCTCGAATAGCAGCCAAGCGCAACCTCTCCCTTACCCAAGAAGAAAGGGAAATGCCCGCTAGGGAGGCAGCAATTTCAAACCCGTCTTTTTCCTTTTCAGAAAGGCGAATCTGTAGGACTTCTTTCTTGCTCATAAACCAATTGTCATGCATTTGTCATTACAAAGTCAACAATATAATTGTTATGTAATGCATTTTGCATTACATATTTAATACTAATATTAACAAGCTGGCTATTGAGAAACGTGTCCAGATTTTACGTTGCCTCGTTGATGGCAATAGCATCCGCAGTCAGTTCGTCTGATAGGAGCCAGCAAGAATACCAACCAGAAGCTATTGGTAGAGGTCGGCCGCCAGCTGGGGCTGATCTGACACCGCCTCCTCAACCCCGGCAAGATATGCTACAATGGAGCCTCCACGAGGGTGGTTTTCTCCAGTTTTTAGCTTCATTCCTCGCAAAGTATAGGGTCAGTGGATTAGGACAAAGACGATGGCGTTGGCTGTTCGGCAGCTCATGGCTGCCAGTATCGGTATCATTGAACAGTGCTGGGGCACGCTGGACCGGCTGACCCAGGACCTGATGCAGGACGCCAGTCAGGACCTCAGCAAGCTCTTCGGCCATGAAGGCGGCGGCGGCGCCCAGTGGCTCGCCACCAACCGCGCGTACCGCAAACCGCGCGCCGGGTATGACGTGCAGCCGGAAGGCCGACTGCAGAAGACCCGTCTGCAATCGCCCGAAGACGAAATCAAGGCGCTGATACAGAGCGCGGCCACCCTGGACGACGTCTGGGGCTTTCTCCTGCGGCGGCTGCGCCACGGCGTGGATGTCGATCTGCTCTGCCTCTCCGTTCTGGATGACAGCGGCGACGTGCTGCGCGTGCGGCACCTGTATCCCTTCACCCCCGGCGAAGCCATCACCAGCCATGGCCATGCGGAAAACGACGATGTCTATTCCAACACCATCACCGCCCAGGATGCCCTGAACGCCTGCTTTATTTCCATGAGCCAGACGGAGAACCATCTCGTCAGCGCCTACGCCCGGCGGGACACCACCTTCTCCAACGGGGTGCAGAGCCTCGGCCCGCAACTGGCCAGCCTGTTAATGAGCCAGAATCCGAACCTGCGCGACGATCAGCCCTTTCACCTCTTCAGCGTACCGCTGCTGGCCAAGGGCAAACCCATTGCGCTGGTCACCCTGGGCTTTCTGGATATGGACGCCTTCTCCCAGGCCAAGCTCTCATTTGTCTACACCATCCGGGACGCCCTCGCCCAGCTGATCTGGAACCTGCTATTGCAGGAGCGGATGCAGAGCAACGCGCACATGGACAACCTGACCGGCCTGCTCAGCTACAGCAGTTTTCAGCATGTGATGAGCCAGGAGCTGGCGCGCGCCCAGGCCATGGAAACCCCGGCCACCCTCATGCTGCTGGATATCAACAACCTGCACGGCATTAATGAAAAGCAGGGTCACCACGTCGGTGATGACGCCATCCGTCACCTGGCCTCCTCGGTCCGTCGTCTCATCCGCGGTATTGACACCGTGGCCCGCCACGGGGGCGATGACATTGCCGTGCTGCTGCCGGAAACCGACACCCAGACAGCCCACATTATCGCCAACCGCTTTGTTCAGGGCTTCCTCAGCGCCCTGCCGCCCGGCGTGCTGCAAAGCCTGCCGGATCTCTCCATCAGCATCGGTTTCGCCACCTACCCGGAAGACACCCCGAGACCGGACAACCTCATCAAACTGGCCGAACAGGCCCTGCATCTGGCGAAATTCAAGGGCGGTAAAACCGGCGCCTCCACGTGCATCGGCGCCACCGAGATGGAATCCCTCAGTGAAAAAACCGTGCTGGAAGTCTTCGCCTCCCACGTGGCGCGCAAGTACAGCACCGTACATGTGCCCTCGCTCTACAACACCCTGCTGGACCGCCTGGAGCGTCAAACCCGCCAGCCTGTCAGCGAGGAGCAACCCTTCTCGATGGATCAGATCATGATTGAAACCATCACCTCGCTGACCGAAGCGCTGGATGCCAAGGACCGCTATACGCGCGGGCACTCCCAGGCAGTGGCCAACTACGCCGTGGCGCTGGCGCATGCGTTAAAGCTGGACAATAAAGCGGTGGAGGAAATCCGCCTGGCCGCCCACCTGCATGACATCGGCAAGATCGGTATTCCTGAATCCATCCTGAGCAAAGAAGGCCCGCTGACCCAGCGTGAGATGGAAATCATGAACCAGCACCCGGTCATCGGCGCCGAGCAGATTCTCTCACCGGTGACTGCCCTGCGTCCCATTATTCCCGCCGTGCGCCACCACCACGAAAACTGGGACGGCACCGGGTATCCCGACAAACTCGCCGGTGAGGACATTCCCCTGGGCGCCCGCATTGTGGCCATTGTGGATGCCTTCCATGCCCTCACCTCGGATCGCATTTACCGCAAAGCCCTGCCTGTCTCTGAAGCGCGGAAGATTCTGGAACAGGCCGCCGGCGTCAAATTCGATCCACATCTCATCGATGTTTTCTTCCGCATTCTCACCATTGCGTCACCCAAAACCAAGGAAGTGGTTGCCCGCACGCAGTTTCAGCGCGTCCCGGAGGCCTGCGGCCCCACACCCGCTGAACAGAAGCAACTGGCCGCCGTCACCGTCGGCCCCGGGGATCCCGAAGCCGACCCACCGGAACCCCACCTGTGCCTGGTCCCCGAACCGAGCTGGGCCGAGGTGGTCAGACAGGGATAATTCCCCCTCACCCGGCAGATGCTCGTAATAAATCTCACCCGGCCTCGGCTAACGCCTCGGCCACCCTCTCCTTTCCAGGAGAGGAAAAAGGCTTGCTGTTTCTCCCCCTCTCCTCTTGGAGGAGAGGGGGTTGGGGGGTGAGGTATTCCGGGACTGAAGTAAGGTCGCCAATTCAGTCAGGGAATCTGCGGAAGCTGAAACATCACGTAGCCAATGCGCCAGAGCGCTTTGAGGAAAGCGCGCACGGACTGCTCGATTGCATGGCGCTGATCCTCGATGCCGCACTCGCGCACAATCTGTCCCACGGTGCGCTTGCCGTCCATCACGTTGTAAATCAGAGACTGCCGGATATTCAGCGGAATGGCCGGAAATGGCGGCCGCTGAATCATGGGCGGCGCGCCTGTTTGCGCATTGGGCTGAATAACCTGCAGGTGTCTTCGGTGCGGAATGACATTGAGGAAATCCCTGCTTTCAAAATCCACCGCATAGGTCGCCGGATCCCGTTCCGGATGGGAGGCGTAAAAATTATGCTGGGCGATGCTGCCGTGAAACAATTCCATTGCCTGCCATTGGACAGGCTCCGGCAGCGCAGTGATGCGTGGGAACAATGGATGCGACGCCGGAATCTGACCGTCGGGATAATAGTTGTAATTATCCAGCCAGCCCTGAAACGCCAGACCGCTGGTATCCAGAAAATCGAGACAGTCACCCACCGTGTAAGGCCGATCAATTTTATGAAGAAACAGATCGACCACGCCGGCATCGTACCCCAGATCAAGATTGTCACTGAAGTAGGTCTGCCCCAGATGCCGGGGCGCCAGAATGTTGAGCGTGTCCTTCACCAGCGCCACATCCTCCGGGCTCTGATCCAGACCCAGAATACCGGTGAACAACCCCTGCAGCAGATATAACCCCGCCCGGCCATACGTTGCATACAACATAATGGTGATCACGCCATGCGGCCGCAGCACGGATTTCAGTGCATCCAGGCCGACTTTTGGATCCGGCAGGTGGTGCAGCACCCCCACTGAGTCAATAAAGTCAAACGTCTGGTTCAGCTGCCCGACGTCCTCCAGACGCATCTGATGCAATGTGAGGTTATCAAGGTTATGCTTTTCTTTCAGGTAACGCTCATGGTTCAGGCTGGCCTCACTGAGATCAATGCCGGTCACCCGGGCGTTGGGATGCTGATAAGCAAAACGCGCGGCCGCATTGGCGCCGCAACCGGCAATCAGAATATCAATGTCGCCGTTCTGCCGTTCGTACCAGCCATCCGGCCAGTACAGCCAATGGTTGAGAAACACCGCCGACCCGTCGGCCTTACCGTCTTTACAGAATTCTTCGAGGTCCTCAATCGGCAGCGGGTATACCCACTGTTCATATTGCTCAGCCACCACATCCGGCATCAGGATCTCCCTCGCTCAATGAATTTGTGAAACTCCGTTAGCCTGGCGGCCAGCTGAACGATCGGCCGCCCAGCAGGTGCACATGCCAGTGAAAGACCGTCTGCCCCGCGCCGGCGCCATTGTTGATCACCAGCCGGTAATCGCTCAGGCCGGCTGTCACCGCCGCCTGCCGCGCGCCAGCCATCACGTGCTGAAACAAACCGGGGTCGTCCACAGCCGCCACCCCGGCCACATGGGTTTTGGGAATCACCAGCCAGTGCGTGGGCGCCTGTGGGTTGATGTCGGGAAAGGCCAGCACGTGATCATTTTCAAACACGCGCTCGGCGGGAATGTCGCCCGCCACTATTTTGCAGAACAGACAATCTGACATCCGCCTCTCCCATAGGGTTCAATTCACTCGATCATTGTAACCAAAGCCACGCTCCCTAGGAAATCTGACTCCCCCTCTCCTCGTTGAGGAGAGGGGGTTGGGGGCTGAGGTTTGAAAGCCGCGCTGACGTGTTTAACTGTAAGCCTGCCAGCCCTGCACATGAGCCGTCTGCAACTGACGGCAGACCCGATCGGTCATCGCCACGGCGCCCGGCGGCATCGCCGGAATCTGATGATCGGGCGACTCGGGTTGCAGGGTGCCGTACTTTTCAATCATCCGGTTCACCAACCCCTGCTTGGCCGGGTCGGGATCAAAAAACAGACGGGCATACAGGGCCACCCCGTCCTGAATCAGTCTGGACTGCGAGGCGCTCAGGGCAAAGTTGGGATCAATGGCGGTGTGGTAACGGTAACCCAGTACGTTCAGCGCCAGGGCGTTCAGCTCCTCCTGAATGGAGGCCTGATCATCGCCCAGCCGGGCCACATGGCCGGCTTCGTGGTAAATCGCTTCAGAGATCGCGTACAGCGTTTCCGGGCTCATATCCCCCTGATACTTCTGGTTAATCATAATGGTGTTCTGTTCGCGTATCCACTGGGCGTGCGCCTTGCTGTCGCCCATATCGCCAAACACAACGCGGATCCCCTTGTTCCGAATCGTCTGGTAAGCTTCCATCCCGTTTTTGTAGAGAATATCGACCCCCAGACTGCGCAGATAGGCTTCATCGCCCGGCAGGTGCTGAATACCCGCCAGCAGATTCATGGCCGAGGCTATCTCGAGGGCCTCGGCCACCGGGGATGGCCCGCTGATGGATATGGGTCCGTTCACCAGGCCGGGGCGGTTTAACATTTGCGCCGACCCGTTTGGGCCCAGGGTCAGAGGCTGGTAAGCCGTTGGCGGCAGGTATCCGCCTGGCCGGGGCGTCATGGTGGGGGCCAGGCCCTGTGGCGGCGGGGGGGCGGCCAGCGGCTGCCAGGGCGTGCCGCCGGGCATCACGGCCGGTGGCAAAAGCTGGGGTTGCATCTGCGGCGGCGGCGGCAGGGGAGGGGACTGAAAATAGCCAGCCGCAGGGGGCAGCGACGGCGAAAATACAGGCGTTGCGGGTACGGCGGGCATGCTCCCCATGCGTCAGAATCCTTCGGAATGGCTGGTCAGGTTACGGTGAAAAGCCGCTTGATTGGCTTACTCTACTAAAACCCCGGCAGGGAATTTGTTGCGGGCAGGCTTTTTGTTACAATTGACGCGCCCGCAAGGGCCGAAACGACCTCCCAACGCCGTATCAGAGAGGTGGACCCGAGAATGCCAGCCATGACAGCCCCCAGCCCCGTCACCATCTGCGATCACCCCCTGGTTGCCAACGATCTGGCCATTCTGCGCAGCAAGGAAACCGCCTGTGAGGCCTTCCGTCAGGCCATCCGCCGCGTCAGCCGCACCATTCTGTATGAGGCCACCCGTGATCTGCCGGTGACCAATGCCACCGTGGAAACCCCGCTGGCCACCACCACCGTGCAGGTTATCCGCGAGGAAGACCCCCTGATTCTCGTGCCCATTCTGCGCGCCGGGCTGATGCTGAGCGAGGTGGGCATTGAGATGCTGCCCTGGGCCAGCGTGTACCACATTGGCCTGTACCGCAATGAAGAGACCTTTGAACCGGTCACCTATTACAACAAGCTGCCCTCGCAGTGGTCGGATCATCACACCCCGCGCGTGTTTGTCCTGGATCCGATGCTCGCCACGGGCGGCTCGGCCACGGCGGCCATTGAGATTATCGCCGAGCGCTTTGCCCCGCACCCGGTGGATATCCGCCTCCTGTGCGTCATCGCCGCCCCCGAGGGAATTAAAGCCGTTCACGACCGTTTCCCCGGTGTGCGCATCGTCACCGCCGCTGTCGACGAAAGACTCAATGAAAAAGCCTATATCGTCCCCGGACTGGGCGATGCCGGTGACCGCACCTTCGGGACATTGATGTAAGCAGACTTCACCCGTCTGAGTGAGCATTTGATCGCCCGGATGGGGGATAATGAGGGCAATGAGGGCTTTGGCAACCATTTGGTTGCCAGAAACGCGATACCGCCAACCATGAGCTCGTTTGACCCCAATTTTTACGGCACCCAGGGCGCCATCCCCACCGAGGGACAGGACCCGCTGCCGGACATGTGCCACAAATGCGGCAAGTGCTGCCGTTCGGCCACCACATACCATTCGCGTGAAAAACTGGCCGAAATGGCCGCCGCCGGCGACGAAGAGGCCCTCGCCTTTCTGGAGATTTTTGAGCCCTACGCCACCATTGAGGACGCCCGCCAGGTCGTCCCCGAACAGGTGGAACAGGTCCTGCATATCGTCAACACCCGTGATGACATGAAGCTGGAGGACGTCACGTTCTACCATTGCCGCTATGTCACCCCGGAAGGCCTGTGCGGCATTTACGAGCGCCGGCCGCGCTGCTGCCGCGAAGCCCCGGCCCACGGCTGGAGCGCCATGCCCCCCGGCTGCGGCTTTGAAGGCTGGCAGTTTCTGCAGCGCGAAAAACAGAAGCGCATGATCCGCGACCTGAAGACGAGTGTGTACCTGATGGAGCAGATGTCGCCCGATGGCGTGCACCACCCCGTCCGCCCGGACACCACTCTGGCTGACCTGCGCACGGCCGTGGCGGAAAAGCTCAAGCCCTGGAAAATTTTCGGCGCCGATTACTGGTAACCCGTCTGAGATCCATACATGTCCTCTGATGCCACACACAACGTTGACTCCCCGCTTGGCCTGGCCCGGCAGGTGGAACAGCTGCTGAAAATGCCCCAGCACCTGTGCAAGCAACGGGGCATCTGCTGCAAGGTGGCCACCTTCAAGGGCTCGCTCAGCGCTGCGGAAATCCAGGCGCTGGCCAATGATCCGACAGCGGACGGCCATGAATCCGCCCGGGATTTTATTGCCCTGTTTGAGCCCTACGAAACCCAGGAGGCCGTGCGCGCCATTGCCGATGAATTTGTGGACCGCGTGCGGCACGTGGCTGCAGGCAAGGGCGAAGACCCTGATAAGATCTCATTTTTTGCCTGCCGGTACGTCCAGCAGGACGGGCGCTGCGGCATTCACGAGGACCGCCCTGTCGGATGCCGCGTGTACCCATTCCCGCATAAAAACACCATTTACCACCCCGGCTGCGGCTTTGAACAGCAGGGCAAAGCCAACTGGCAAAAAATCGAGGACATTCTCAATGTCCTCGGCATTGACCCGGATACGGGACTATAGCTGAATTCAGCTCATCAGCTTGAAGCTGCCCTGAATGTTCTGACTGATGACCTTGCGGACGGCTTCCACCTCGGTCTGCACCGCTTCGTGCTGGGTGTTCACCTGGTTGGCCTGCAGCTCCAGCATTTTGTCGCGGCTCTGCAGCACGGCAAACTGCGCGTTTAACCGTTGCTCAAAAGGATTCCCCGGCGTGAGATTGGCCGACGCCGAGAACAGGCTGCTGACCATATTGGACAGCTGCATTCTCGCCTGATTGATGATCTGAAGCTGAAACTCCAGATCACTCTTTCGAGCGGTCAGCATTAATAGCCGTGCTTGACTGGCTGCCAGTCCCATCGAACCGATCCCCTATCGTGTAACCTATCGTGAACCTACTGTGTCATCCTATGTGTGACATGAATCCCAAAGGATTCTAATCTTCCTGTCTGCATAAAAACATTCGTTAGGGTTTTTGTGTTATTTGTAACATTTCCGCAATCTTTGGAGGCCGGCGATGGCTGGGGTACAATGCTTTCAGCCATACGGAAGGGAGCCCTCACCATGAACATGCACGCCTGGATTAACTGGTTTCACACCCTGGCAGCCACCCTCTGGCTGGGCGGTCTGTGTTACATGACCATCCTGTTCATCCCCCTGAGTAAAAACATCGCTGCCGTGCAAAAAGCCACCCTCACCCAGGTGGCGCTGGGTTTCCGGCCACTGCTGTTTACCGCCATGGCCGTTATTGCGGGCAGCGGCGTCTGGCAGATTGCCCAGCTGGGCGGCATGAAGAGCCTGCCCGTCTTGTTTCACATCAAAATCGCCCTGGCGCTGGTCATGGTAATCCTCACCCTGCTGTGCACCCTGGTGTTTCTGCCCAGGCTGGCCACACAGCTGACCGCCGCAGGCCCCAACACCCCCGTTGAAGACGATAAATTGCCCGGGCTTCTGGTCAGCGCCACCGCCCTGGCCGCCCTGCTGGGCATGGCCATTCTGGGCATCCTGGCCAAAATCGGCATTCTGTAAGCTGAATCCCCCGGCTCAGACGGTGCCCGGCGGGCGCACCGTTTTGGCGGTTGACCAGCCGCTCTGCACATTGGGCAGGCCGGTAAAGGGTTTTTTGCTCTCTTCTTTAATAAAGAGTATCGCCTCGGTATCCTGCTTATTGATATACCCAAGGTTGATCAGGACGTTGGCAATCCCGGTCTTCTGGCCCATGGTGTCCTGGATGTATTTCTGGGTCCGCAGCGCCTGATCCAGCTGCTCGGTGGTCAGCCGGTTAATGTTCACCAGGTATTCACCCAGGCGGGTGTTGCCCACAATGTAGTTCATGGTGGCCAGCACAATGCCGGAATGCGGCCGCATAATGAATTCCTGGCTGATGGCGTCCAGCAGCACCTGCGAGGCTTCCGCCAGACTCCACTGGTTGGAGGCGGTGATGGCCACCACGTTCTTGTGGTGCAGCACCATCCGCAGCAGCATGCTCATTTCCCGGCTGAACATCCCGGGGCGCTCTTCAATGGCCATGCGCCCCTGCTTGGTCAGTTCCGGGATCCAGAACTGCAGCAGTTCGCTTTCTGAAAAAGTGGACAGCGTGGCCTGGGTCATACACTGCTCCAGCTCGCGTTTGAGCTGAATGTAAATGACCTGCTTCACCCACAGCGGCAGCATACTGAGCTGCCGCATCAGGGTCTCAAACATTGCGCTGGCGGATTGTTCGGCCATACCTTCCCGCAGGGTTCCTGTGCTATCGTCCCGGGCTGTTCTTCCTGCCAATACAGGCATACTGTCCCTCACGTCCATTATCCCAGCCCGGCCTTGCGGGACACCACCCATAGCTGGTGGAGTCGCGGTATAATCAGGGGGCAGGCCTTCACGGCGGCATGCCCGTCCGTAAAACCGGAAAACCCCGTCTGCAGGGGATTAGGAACCTTTGCATCCGAGAATCGTCATGGCACACAGGTGTTTTCCCAGTCAAAAACCCTCCGTTTGCCGGATAATAAACGGCCCGGACAGCCTGTAAAGATCATCCGTCCAACCCAGTCCCGTGGCCAGTATCCCGGCTTAACCCAGAAGGAGTTCTCCCCGTGAAACGTCCCCAACCCAGACTCACTGTCAGCACCCTCACCCGCCAGAGCCTGGCCCTGCTGAGTGCCCTGAGCCTGCTGGGCGCCACCACCCCTGTTCTGGCCCAGTCTCTGCCGCCGCTGCAGGACCCCGGCTACCAGACGCCCGGCTACACCACCTATCCCCAGCAGCAGCCCGCCCCCCAGGCGCAGAACTATTCCAGCTACAACGGCTACAGCAACTACAGCAACACCCAGATTCAGGGCCATATCGCCACGGCCCCGGCCGGCACGTTCATGACGGCCACCTTCCAGACTCCCCTCTCCAGCGAGTTCGCCCGCGTGGGGGACCGTTTTAACGCCAGCCTGGCGACCCCCATCACCGGAACGGATGGCTCAGTCATCCTGCCGGCAGGCAGTCAGCTGGAAGCCCAAGTGGTAATGGTTCAGCCCGCAGGCCGCACCGGCAAATCCGGCCAGCTGGATGTGCGATTCACCAGCGCACTGCTTCCTTCCGGACAGCGCATTCCGCTTTCGGCGCGCATTAAAACCGAGGACGGCACGGGCATCATCACCGGCGGCAACACCAAGGAGCGTGTGGGCAAAACCGCTCTCAACACCGCGCTGGGCGCGGGTCTTGGCGCAGCTCTGGGAACGGCCATGGGCCCGCTTTCCGGCGGCAGCGTGGGGCGCGGCGCCATTTACGGCACAGCCATTGGCGGTGGCGCCGGTCTGGCCAAGGGCCTGTGGAACAAAGGGGACGAAGCCGTCATCACAACCGGACAACCCCTGAACGTCGTTCTGGATCAACCGCTGACGGTGAACCCGGGTGCAGCGGCCGCGCCAGCCTACGCCCAGCCCAACACCAACACCTACCAGCCCTACAACCAGTCTCAGTACAACAACTACAACAATAACTACGGTTATTAACCCCGACCTGCGGGTCTGTGCTTCCCGGTTCGTCCCGCAAACCCGCAGAGGGACGGCCGGCCCCCACCAGTAGTGCTCAAAGCGTTTTTTGGTTTTAATTATAATTAACTCCATTATTTAAATTCAGCCGCGTTTCAACGCCCAAGGTTGCATGCCCTCCGCCCCCTCTCAGCACCCCATACCGCCGCGCGCGGACAAGCCCAACACCAGTCGGCCGCGCTCCCTGATTGCCTCCAGCCTGGAGAATCCCGAGGAGCGCAACGCGCTGGATCATTCTTTTGCAGCGGTGGAAACGGCCATCTCCAAAGTACTCAACGCCAGCCGTGCGGTCATTCCCTTTCCCGCCGGGCCGCAGGGGCGCGCCGTGGGGGCGCGGCCATCCAAAACCCCGGATGAAAGCATTCCCATGCGTTACGCCACGGCGCTTTCCGCCGGGCTGCATATCGGCACCCCTCTGGTGGTGTCGCTACTTGTTTTGCTGCTGGCGCTGCTGCTTTCCTGGCTGCTGCACTTTAACCTGTGGGACTGGCTGAACCCGCCCAAGAAGCCGGATATGGTGTTTACACTGGTGAAGGACACCCACGCCGAACGCCCCAGGGATCCGCGGTTCCGCGGCCAGTTTAACCAGCGCGCCGGGGGCGAAACCAACCCCAACCAACCCATTGCCCCGCCGGAGACCCCGGCCAGTGAAGCCAGCGCGGCCCAGCAGGCGGCCAAACCCACCCCACCGCAGGAAACCCCGCAACCGCCGCAACCGCCGCCCAAGCCTAAAACCCCGGACACACCCAAAACGGATACCCGCAAGGCCAGTATCCAGACACCGAAAAAGCCCGCACCCAAACCGCAACAGGCCACACAGTCTCAGCCTCAGCAAGCCAGGCAGGCTCAGAAGGCGCAACCCACCGCCAGCACGGCAAATGCTTCCTCAGCCAGCAGCGGCGCGCCGGGAACCGGCATGACCCACGGCAACGCCCAGGGCGGGCCCGGCGCCGCGGGTGTGGATGTTGGCGCCGACGTGGACTTCGGGCCGTTTATGGCCGACCTGGAACGCCGTATTAAACGCAACTGGCACCCGCCCCGCGCCGGCAACAGCAAACGCGTCAAGGTGCAGTTCCGGCTGGCCCGCGACGGTCGCCTGCTGGATATTGACATTCTGGGCCATTCGGGAGACCCTTCCAGTGACACGGCCGCCCTGGAAGCCGTCCGTGCCTCGGCCCCTTTCAGGCCATTTCCCTCTGGCGTCAAGGAAGAATCACTACCGATTGAATTCACCTTTGACTATAATGTCTTCAATCCACGAGGAAGATAGTAGAAACCTGCTTCCGGAATGCCCGTCATAACCACTTAACCGCCCCAACAGGAGTCACACAATGGATATTCTTCTTTACGCAATTCAGCACGACTGGCTCGTTCTTATTCCCATTGTTGTCTGCTCAGTGCTGACCATCGCCGTGGCCATTGAACGCTGGTTCTTTTACGACCACAACAAGCGCGACGTGGTCCAGTTCATCAGCCGCCTGCAGCGCGAACTGCAACGCAACAACCTGGAGAACGCCCAGCTTCTGAGCGCCCAGTTGGGCGGCATCATCGGCGAAGTCTCCGAAGAAGGTATCCGCGTGCTGAACGAGCAGAAAGAAAGTTTTGCCCGCTCCTATGACATTACCGCCGCGCTGGCCAGCCGCAAGCTGCTGAAGAATCTGTCCATTCTGGCCACCATCGCCACCATCACCCCGTACCTGGGTCTGTTCGCCACCGTCATCCGGATTCTCCTGGTGTTCGGTGAGTTCGCCAAGGCCTCCAGTGCGCAGTCTCAGGATATTATGTTCGGTATCGCCTCGGCCCTGATCGCCACCGGTTTTGGTCTGGGTGTGGCTATTATGGCGGTAACCCTGAACAACTACTTCCAATCGATCGTCAGCCGGTATGAAGATGACTTCCAGTTGCTGAAGCTCCTCTTCCTGAGCTTTGCCGACAAGCGCAACCTCACCCAGCACACCCACAATCCCGGAGTACTGCAGTAAATGGCCCTGGGCGCCCATACCGACCACAAGAAAACCTTCAACGAGATCAACATTACCCCGTTGACGGACATCTTCCTGGTGCTGCTCATCATTATGATGGTGGTGGCCCCGCTGATGCAGCAGATGCGGAAGGACATCAGCCCGCCGAAAATCGCCAGCACGGGCAAGGTGGATCAGGGCCTGGTGACCGTTGAAGTGACCTCCGGTGGTGAGTTTTATGTGAAAAGCGAACCCGTCAGCGCCGCCGAACTCACCGATCGCCTGAAAACCCTCATTGACGCCGAGTCCGTGGAGAAAAACGTGGTTATTCGCGCCGACAAGGCCACCAAAAGCGGTGTGGTGATGACGGTGCTGAGCGCGGCCCGCGATGCCGGCTACGACAAAGTCACTGTCGCCGGGGAGCCTCTCTCCGAAGGACGCCAGAACGCCCTGGCGACCGGTAACGATGCCCGGGAGGTGCAGTAAGCATGGCCCTGAGCACCGGCAAACGCCAGACCTTCAACGAGATTAACATCACGCCGCTGACCGACATCTTCCTGGTGCTGCTCATCATTATGATGGTGGTGGCCCCGCTGCTGGATTCCAGCGGACTCAAGCTTTCCGTTCCCAGCGTGTCGCCTTCGGAGGACGTCACCGAAGATCCCAAGGTGATGAAGATCAACATCAACGCCCAGGGCGAGTTCATGGTGGACCAGGATCGCATCCTCCCCGCCGCCCTGGTGGGCGAAATCCGCAAAGCCAAAGAGGCGAACCCGGATGGCGTGATCATTCAGGCGGATCCCGAGTCGTCTCACGAGGCGCTGACCTATGCCATGGATGCCGTGCAGACAGCCGGCGTCACGAAACTTGCGGTGACCTCGGCGGAAAAAGACGAAGACCAGGCGGCCGACACCCTGAACAGTCTGCCGGAGATGCCGGCCCAGTAACGGTTATTTGTTGACCCGGTTCACCTGCATTGGATGAACCCCGGTGGTTTGTAAGGAGTTTTGAGCATGCATGTGGTTTACTGCGCCGCAGAAGTGGCGCCTTTCGCCAAAGTGGGTGGTCTGGCCGATGTGCTGGGCAGCCTGCCCAAGGCCATGGCTCAGTCCAAAGCAGCGCAGCTGGCCGGCCTGAAGCAGACCCTCATTATGCCGCTGTACGGCTGTATTGATACCGGGAAGTACGGCATCACCAAAACCGATCGCGCTTTTGCTGTGCAGGATGGCGGGCAGGATTACCCCATCAGCGTATGGGAAGGCAAACTGCCCGGCAGCGACGTGCCGGTGTGCTTTATTGACAATGTGGAACTGATGAGCAGCCGCCAGACTGTTTACCCTTACGGGCAACCGGAGCTGGAAATGCGCTGCTTCCGCGTCTTCAGCCTGGCCGTTTTCCAGCTGCTGAATCAGCTGGGCATTGAGCCCGACATTCTTCATATTCACGACTGGCACACGGCGCAACTCGCCAAAACGCTGAAACAACTGCAGTCGGAAGGCCGGTTCACAAAAACCCGATCCATTCTCACCATTCACAACCTGGCTTATCAGGGCGTTTGGGACGACACCAACCAGCTGCGCGATGGTCTGGAAGCCGCTGATCACCTGACGACGGTTTCACCCACATACGCGCGGGAAATTCTGACACCCGAGTATGGCGAAGGACTCCAGGATCTCCTCAACCGCCGCCAGAAACAGCTGACCGGCATCCTCAACGGCATTGACCCGGAGGTGTTTGATCCGGGGTCCGATGCCTTTATTCCCTTCCATTTTGACGCCGGCAAACCGCAACCCGGCAAGGGTGGCTGCAAGGAAGCCCTGCAGCAGGAACTCGGCCTGCCGGTCGATCCCAATGTGCCGCTGATTGGCTTTGTCTCGCGTCTGGTGGATCAGAAAGGCCTCGACATTCTGATGCCGGTGATTGATGAGCTGGCGGGTGAAAATATTCAGTGGGCCATTCTGGGTTCCGGCGATCCCAAGTATGAGGAAGCGCTCAAACGCTGGAACGAAACCACCACGCAGATTCGCTGCTACGTGGGCTTTAACCTGGCCATTGCCCAGAAAATCTACGCTGGCTCCGATTTCTTTATGATGCCCAGCCGCTTTGAACCCTGCGGTCTGGGCCAGCTGATCGCCCTGCGTTATGGCTCCATTCCTGTTGTGCGCGCCGTGGGCGGCCTGGCGGATACCATTGTGGATGCCGACGCCAGCCCGGGCACCGGCAACGGCTACAGCTTTGCGGATTACACCAGTGACGCATTGAAAGCCACCGTGGATCGCGCCATACGCGCTTACCACCAGCGCGATGCCTTCAATGCCCTGGTGCAGCGGGCGATGCAGCAGGATTTCAGCTGGACGCGCAGCGCCGAGGTTTATCTGGATCTCTTCCGCCAGGTGCTTAATCAGGCGCCGGCCGGCGTGGCCTAAACGGAGACCTGCCCGATGGCCAACCTAGTTTCCGCCTTCCGCACCCTGCTCGCATTCGGGGTGCTGGCAATGCTGTGGTGGCCCACACAAACGGTTTATCTCTGGGCCTTCGGGCTCACCACCGCCGTCATTGTGCTGGACGGCGTGGATGGCTGGGTGGCCCGTACGTTTAATGAAAGTTCCAAGGCCGGTGCGCTGATTGATATTCTGGGCGACCGGATTGTGGAGCAGGCCTACTGGATTGTGTTTGCCGTGCTGGGCTGGGTGCCGGTGTGGGTACCCCTGGTGGTCATGACCCGCGGCATTCTGGTGGACGGCCTGCGCAGCCTGGCGCTGGAAGAGGGGTTTACGGCTTTCGGCCAGACGAGCATGATGCAGTCAAAGCTCGGCGTGCTGCTGGTCAGCTCGCGCGCCAGCCGGTGGCTGTATGCCGCCTGTAAGGCCGTGGCCTTCGCCTTTGTCATTCTCGCCCATACGCCGGATTTTCCGGCCGATGTCCGGCTGACCGTCACCGCCATTGCCGTGACCGCCGTGTATGGTTCCGTCATATTCTGCGTGCTGCGCGGCCTGCCGGTGCTGATGGAAGGCAAAAGGTTTCTGGGCACAGCCAGCAGTTAATCAGTCTTGCCGGCAATCAGCAAGTCGGCTATCGCCTCAGAAATCGGCAGGCCGGTTTCCAGCTCCACCCAGAGCCACTGGCCTAAAGGGTTGATTTCCAGAAAAACATACTCATCTTCCGGGGTGACAATCATGTCGATACACCCATAGTTCAGACCCAGTTTTTTACATAGCTGTAGGCACTTTTGTTCAATATCTGTCGGTAGCCGATAAACCTCGTGTGTCAGCGGTGTATCAGAAGTGCGCCAATCCTCTCTGGTCCTCCGATCGCCTGACTGAGAATCAATGGAACAGGTAAACACCTTTTCACCCACGATGGTGATTCTCAGTTCCACTTTTTTAGGAATGTATTCCTGAAGAATGACCGGACAACAGTTGAAACGATCCAATTCAGCCAGAAGTTCCTCGGATGCCCATTGCTTGGTGTAAACCACTACCGCATTCTCGAGTTGCTCAGGCACTTTCTCGTGACTTTGAGCAGGAGCGAACCACTTTGATAACTGAAATAACACCTGCTGTGGTGCTGTGAGAGGTTTGGTGACATAACCGACAAATAGCGATTTAATCGCAATTTTTTTATGTCTACCCAGAAGTCGGCGCGCATCGTCAGCATTGTTGCCAGCCACCGTCTCGGGAATCGTGAAACCAATTTTTTGCGCTAACATCAACTGGTAAGGTTTATTGTTGGCAATGCGGTTACTTTCAGGGTTAGGAAACCACAGTGCGTGATCTGTCATCAGCCATAGATTACTTATAAAAATCTTGGATTCACGTTCAATGTAATGGCGAATCTCGGGATCAAATTCCTCGTTGGCCTGCGTGGTTGCAGGACGCCAGTACCAAAAGGCGGATACATCCTGACAGGCAATCCTTTCCGTGCCTTCTATGTAAAAATGAGCGCCATCCTGATCAAAAACGGCACTCATTTTATCTTGTCTAGGGTATTCGGAGAAACCGAACCGCCGATAATCGGCACCTTTAGCTTGCAAGTGACTTTCAACCGAATCAACACAAGGCTGATTTCCTGCTGTAAGAAGAATAATCATGTCCGGATTAATAACTTACAACCCTGGAACATCTTCCACATCTTCATCCACGCCAACCTTTTTGGAAGGCCCACCCCGTTGGACAGCACCCCCCCGATTCAGGATTTCAAACTTATCTGAAGTTTTGCCGAATGATACAGGGGTTCGCAAACCCACTTTGGGCGTCAGTTTACTGAGACCTGCTTGCAAAGCCCCGAAGAGAATTTCCATCGATATCTTTCCTTTGAGCTAAATGAGATAAATACAATAATTAGAATTATTATTCTTTAAAAGAAAATAATTCACAACCGGATTCCAAAGAAAGATATCAATTTACTATACTAACCCCGAAGCAGTACCCACATCACGGCCAAAGAGCAGAGGCCGATGCTCATATCGCGCACCAGCTCGATGGGAATAAATGTATAGAGCGCCACGCCGGCAAAAAACACCCCGGCCAGCTCCAGCATCATCCGCTCCTGCGAACGCTTTTTACGGACAACAGGCTTTTCGGTCTGAACGGTCATGGCTTACGCGCTTTCCGGCCAACGGCACTCCACAGGTATACCAGCAACGGGCGGCTTACACCAGCTGCTTTTTGCGCTTCACATCCTTGCTCTCGGCGGCGGGGGTTTCTTCCACATCGCGGCAGAAGCTGAAGTGGTGCACCACCTTGTTGGTGCCGCGGCCCAGAATTTTTTCGTTGAGCGCTTCGCTGTTTTTACCGTAAACGGCTTCCATCTCTTTGCCGAGTTTTCCTTCCAGATCCAGCAGAAACACGTCGTGAATCACCAGCTCCTGAATGACAAAGAGGATACCCTTGTTGCGGGTCTGCAGCGCCTGCGGGGGCTGACCGACAGCGGAGACCGTGCCGATCAGGCCTTCCTTGTCATCCACAGCCAGAATAATCCAGCGACCGCCCACGTGCTCAATGTGATCGTGCGGGACCCCATGGCCAAACACGGGCACTTCCTTGTTCAGCTTAACGTTGTTGTACCCAACCACCTTCACGTCCACGCCGCGCTCCCAGGCGGCTTCCAGCGCCGGGCCAATGCGGTCGCAATCATTGCGCCAGATTTCCAGATAAACCGACTCCTCGGCGCCGTTGATCATCTCAACGGCGTGGTTCACGATGGAATCAGCCCCGCTGAGGTTGATGACCGGCTCAAACGTTTCATCCGACATCGTGGGCAGAACATCCCGGAGATAGCCGATGGAGCTTTTAAAAGACTTTTCCCAGCGATCCAGCAGTTCATCCGGCGAGACCGGCAGGTACTGCGTGGGTTTGCCACCCAGCGCCACGACCACCTGGTCATTTTCAAGGGCCTTGAGGGTATCGTAGGCGCGGGCCTGAGGAACACCGCTTTCCTTACTGATCTCATAGCCGGTGGCGGGGTGGTGTTTCAGCAGGGCCAGGTAGACCTTGGCCTCATAGGTGTTGAATCCCAGATCCTTGAGCTTGTTAATCAGTGCGTCCATCGGCGTTTCCCTCAATCAGCGGCGTGTAATGTGCGAGTGGGTGGGTATCCGGCGAGTGGCAATCGTCATAAAACCGGGAATAATGCGGTTTCGGAGGGATACTTACTATAATTGGTAGTATAGGAGGTGGCCCCCCCGGTGTCAACGGTTGCAAACATTTACAAAGCCGCCCGCCGCCACGTTGACGGTCCCGGCAGACCTGCTCAGGCTGCCGTGGCGCTGCTGCTTCCCAAATCCGTGTTTATGGTATAGTATCCACCCAAATCCTCACACAGGCCCCCTGAGCACACATAGCCCGGCGGGAGCGCCTCTTTCCCCAATCTGTCCTGGAGAATTCCCCGATGAAAGTCATTCTGACCAAAGATGTAGACACCCTCGGCACCGGTGGTGACGTGGTGGATGTCGCCGACGGTTTCGCCCGCAACTACCTCATTCCCCGCAGCATGGCCGTGGTGGCCACCGCCGGCTCTATGGCCGATCTCAACCGCCGCATTGAGCGCATTCGCGCCAAGGCTGAAAAGAAATACCAGGACGACCTCCTGAAAGCCGAGAAAATTCAGGCGCTGGAGAACCTGACCCTGGAAGCCAATGCCGGCGACACAGGCAAGCTTTATGGCACCATCACCACCAAGGAGCTGGCCAAGGTGCTGACCGACAAAACCGGCCTCACGCTGGAACGTCGCAACCTGAACGTGGACAAGCCCATCAACAAAGTGGGCGACTACATGCTTCACGTCAAGATTTCCGCCAAGGTCTCCACCGAGCTGCCCATCACCGTCAAGGCCATTCTGGTCCAGAAAGAGGCCTTCGTTCTGGAAGACGCCTTTGCCGACGACCTGGACGAGACCGAAGAGTAATCCGCTTAGCGGGTTGGTCTGGTCACCCCATCCAGCCAGCTGAGGATTGCCGCATACCGGAACGCCCCGCTTTCCAGCAGACGTATCCAGTGCCGGTAAACCTGTGCGCTATCAGCAGTCAGCTGGTAGCCGTTGATGACCAGAAACGCATGCATAACGGCGAAGGCGATACGCTTGTTGCCGTCCACAAAGGGATGGTTCATCGCCAGGCTTTCCGCCAGGGCGGCGGCCTGCTCCGGCGCCGACTGGTAGTAGCCCATCTGCGGACGCGCCAGCGCAGACTCCAGCGCGCCAGGCTCCCGTATGCCGGCATGACCGCCGTACCGCTGAATCAGAATCTGATGCATCGCCAGCACTTCCACCAGCGTCAGATAGATCACCGGCCGCTGCCGACTCATTGCGCCAGCTTCTGATAAAGTTCACCGTATTCCGCCAGGCTGGCTTCAAACGCCTTCATCACTGCAGAGCGCGGGGCTTCCGTGGTTTTCTTCTCAATGAAATCGCGAAAGGCTTCATCCACCAGCGCCTGAAACTGTCTGCCTTCGGAATCGGCTATCCGTCGCAATTCAGCAAGCACTGTGGGATCCGCCTGACTGGCGAATTTCTGCTTGTCCTGCGCTCTGGTGGATTTACGGGGCATGGGGAAACCTCAGACAGTACATCCACTGTATCATGAAATATCAAGCTGTTTCAAGACGTTTCAGGCCGCCGGGGGTGAACCCCTTACCGCCAGGCTCCTCTCCCGCCAGGGAATCACCCTCAGTTTTATGGTTTCACGGAGACCCAGGGGCTTTCTCGGACATAGAACCGCCAGGGATAGTCGGTGGCCTGTCGGATACCGATGCGCGTGGTCTGCACCACGGCCTCATCCGGCACATGCCGGCCTGCGGCAAACCAGAAAGCGCTGAGCGGATCGGTCAGATCCAGACCGTTGTGGGCATCGCGGGTAATTCCCAGTGCCCGCGTGAGGCGGCCCGGGCCGTGGGTGAGCAACGGCATATGCCTGCCCGGTCGCTCCCCGGCACAGTCGGCTGGCGCCAGGGCGCGTATCAGCACGGCGCCGGCCCGCCCTGCCACCTCGGTCACCACGTTCAGGCAATGGTGCATACCGTAAATCAGGTAGACATAGGCCTGGCCCGGTGGACCAAACATAATGGCGGAACGTCCCCGGGCGGTCTCGGCCGTGTAGCGCGCCGCATGGCAGGCGGCATCGCCTTCGGCGTAGGCCTCGGTTTCCACCACCACAAAGTATGGGTGGCCCGGGGGCGTTGCAGCCACCAGATACTGCCCCAGCAGGTCCCGGGCCACGGCACAGGTGTCGCGTTCAAAAAAAGCCCGGCCCAGCGGCAATGGCCCATCAACCGACGAATCGGCTTCCAAAGCTGGTTGTGAGACAATAGGCGGGCATCGGTCAACCATGCCGTGGGTCCTCCCCTGATTAATGGTTCTTTGACGCGCAATCAGCGGTTATATCCCGAAATTATGCTAGTATTAAAATATATTAACCCAGTGGAGAATCGGCCATTGCCTGACAAATTGGTCATCCGGGGCGGCAAGCCGCTTCGGGGCGACGTCCATATTTCCGGCGCCAAGAATTCAGTCCTTAAACTGATGGCTGCCGCCATTCTGACCAATGAACCGGTCACGCTGTCCAACGTCCCGGAACTGAGCGACGTGAACGTGATGACCGAGGTGTTGCGCCAGCTGGGCTGTGATGTGCGGCAGGATGGCGATATCCTGACCATTCACGCCAAAGAAATCACCAACCACTCGGCCCCGTACGAGCTTGTGCGCAAAATGCGCGCCAGCTTCAACATTCTGGGTGCCCTGATGGGCCGTTGCTGCCTGGCCACCGTGGCGCTGCCGGGCGGCTGCTCCATCGGCAAACGCAATATCGATCTCCACGTCAAAGGCCTTCAGGCGCTCGGCGCCTCAGTCAATATTGTGCACGGCTATGTTGAAGCCACGGCCGAAAAACTGGTGGGCACGGAAATCATTCTGGACACCCCCAGCGTGGGCGCCACGGAAAACATTATGCTGGCCAGCGTGCTCGCTGAAGGATCCACCATCATCTCCAACGCCGCCCAGGAGCCGGAGATTATTGACCTGGTCAACTTCCTCAATGCCATTGGCGCCGATATTTCCGGCGGCGGCACGAATGAAATCATCATTAACGGCGTGCGCCCCGATGAGCTCCACGGCACCCAGTACGCGGTGATGCCCGACCGGATTGAAGCCGCCACGTACCTGATTGCTGCCGCCAGCACCCAGGGCGACATCACCGTGAACAACGTCTTTCCCGCGCATCTGGCTTCCCTGACGCACAAGCTGCAGGACATGGGCGCCGTGATTGAAACCCCCACCCCCAACAGCATGCGCATTGCCGTGCCGGCGCGCCTGAAGGCGGAAAACATCACCACGCAGCCCTACCCGGGTTTCCCCACCGATCTGCAGGCGCCGATGATGACCCTGCTGAGTGTGTGCGATGGCGTGAGCATTGTGAAAGAAACAATCTACGAAAACCGGTTCAAGCAGGTCGGCGAACTCAAACGAATGGGCGCCACCATTGAAGTGGAGCGCGACGTGGCGGTGGTGACCGGCGTGGAAGAAATCACCGGCGCCGAAGTCTACGCCCACGATCTGCGCGCCGGGGCGGCCATGGTGATTGCCGGTGTGACGGCCCAGGGCGAAACGCACATTTTCGATCTGCACCACCTTGACCGCGGTTATGAAAAGCTGGTGGAAAAACTCAAGGGCCTGGGCGCTGATATTGAACGCCTGCCCTCGGATCGCACGCCCACCCCCGAATCACTGAATGCCTGAAACCGTCGGCCAGCCTGAGTGAGGCGGCCTGAACCCATGCAAAGCCCCATGACCCAGCCCTCCAACCACAATTCACCCCCGCCCAAACGCTGGTATGACCACGACCCGGTTCTGCTGGAAGTCCTGGAAGTGCTGAAAGCGTTTCCCGGCCAGGTGCGCGAACAGGCCCAGCTGTTTATGACCAAGCTGGAAGAACAGGTGGGCAGCGAGACCGTGGCGGCCCTGCTCAAGCAGGCAACGCCTGAAAAGTTCGGCAACCGCTGGTATGACGCCGATCCGGTTGTCTCCCAGGCCGTGGAACTGCTGCGGATTGTGCCGCCGGCCGATCAGCGCAAGGCCGCTCAGAAATTTCTGGAAGCCATGAAACAGCAGGGGCTTTCAGCCGAGGTGCTGGCGCACGCCCCGTCCACGGCGGACAGCTGACCCATAACGGCAATAACCCGATGAGCGCCATGCCCATGCCAACCGCCCTTCAGGATGGCATCCATGCCTTTAACCGGGGAGCCTACTTTGAATGCCATGAGATCCTTGAGGCCTTGTGGCTGGCGACCGATGACACTGAAGCCCGGGCGTTTTACCAGGGGCTGATACAGCTGGCCGTGGCCTGTTATAAGCTGACCACACAACCCAATTTTGTGGGCGCCCGCAACAAACTGCGCAAGGCCCTGGTCAATCTCACCCCGCTCTGTGGGCATTCCCCATGGTCTCAGTGGATCGATCTCGATCAGCTGGTAAAAGATTCCCGGAGTCTGGAAACCCAACTCCTGCGCCTAGGAGCGGCAGGGTTTCACACCCTGGATCCCCGGACAATCCCGACGGTGACGCAACCCGCATCAAACACCTGAATCCGCTCCCCAGCCCCCTCTCCTCGGTGAGGAGAAGGGGCTGCAGCGGCAAAGGTTATTTCAGGCGGCTTTCGGCAGCAGCCCAGTTGATGTTCTTGAAGAAGGCATCAATGTAGGCTTTGCGGCCGGTGGGCATGTGGTCGTTGGCATAGGCATGCTCCCACACGTCCATAATCAGCACCGGGGTGAGACCAGCCGGGTGGCCGATCTCGTGCTCGCCGATCCAGCAGTTGACCAGCTTGCCGGTTTTGCAGCACTGGTACATCACTGCCCAGCCGATACCACGGATCATACCGGTGGCTTTGAAATCAGCCTCCCAGGTTTCGTAGCTGCCGTAGCTGTCCACGATTTTTTTGTACAGGGCGGAACCACTGTCCAGAGCGCCGCCGCCGGCTTTCAGGTTTTCAAAGTACAGTTCGTGAAGAATCACGCCGTTCACTTCAAAACCAAAGCGACGCTTCAGCTCGTTGTATTCAGGGGTTCCCACACCACCGGACTTGGCCATGGCCGACAGTTTTTCCATAACCGTGTTGGTGTTGGTGACATAACCACCGTACAGCTTGTAGTGCTGTTCCAGGGTGGTTTCAGAAATGCCTTCCAGGCCTTTGAGATCATATGTCTGGGCCGTCAGACCGGCGGGGGCGCACGTCGTCATGAGAGTCCTCTCTTTCTATCAGTTGTGAATGGGTCAACGCAGAACGGGCTGATGATACCACAAACAGCCAGAAACCACGACAGGCGGGCATTACAGCCACATGGGGGATTGCCGTCGAGACCCTCAGGTGAGTTTTAAAGCGCGCCGGTATTGAAGGAGCGTATTCTCCATCAGCGTGGCGATCGTCATCGGACCCACGCCGCCGGGCACAGGGGTCAGCAGGGCGGCTTTTGCAGACACGCTCTGCGCGTCCACGTCGCCCACCAGTTTACCGTCCACACGGTTAATGCCGACATCCAGCACCACCACACCGGCTTTCACATGATCGCCGGTAATAAAACGGGGAATACCCACCGCAGCCACCAGAATATCGGCCTGACGGGTCACCTCCGGCAGATTCTGGGTACGGCTGTGGCAGACCGTCACCGTGGCGTTCTCCCGTAACAGCATCAGCGCAATGGGCTTTCCCACAATATTGGAGCGGCCCACCACCACGGCATGTTTGCCCGCCACCGGCACCTTGTTCAGGTGCAGCATGGTCATCATGCCCCGCGGAGTGCAGGGCTCCACAGCGTCTGGCATACCGGCCAGCAGTTTGCCCATGTTCATCGGATGCAGGCCATCCACGTCTTTCGCCGGATCAATGCCACTGAGAATCGCCAGGCTGTTGAGATGCCTTGGCAGCGGCAGCTGGACCAGAATCCCGTGCACCGTGGCATCGGCATTCAGTTCGGCAATCTGGCCCTGAAGAACTTCAGCGGGGATATCGGCCGGCAGCACAATCACATCCGAGGCCATGCCGATCGAGCGCGCCACTTTGGCCTTTTTATTGACATAGACCTGACTCGCCGGATCCTCGCCCACGAGAATCACCACCAGCCGGGGGGTCACCCCGGTCTGTTGTTTCAGGCCCGCAATGTCATCGGTGAGGGATGCCAGCAGCACACCGGACATTTGTTTGCCGTCCAGCAACACTGGTGAAGCAGGCTGTGAGTGACCGGAAACCGTCATGACATTGAAACATCCAAACAATGAAACCTTCTCAGGCTAAGAGGAAGCGTGGTAAAAGTCAACTGACATCACAATCTAACGAATAGACGCACTATTTATGACAAAACTTGCTTAGGCTTCTCCAATACGGCATACAAATGTGTGGGGAATCGTTCAGATTGACAGATTACATTTCCTTCCAAATCGGAAATTTGCAGCTCCTCCTCAATGCCCACGGCAGTGCTATCAGGGTTAAAAACAGACCGAACCTCTATGGGATTGAAGCCTATCAAGTCTGCTGTTTTTCTCAGCTCAGCTTCGGTGAAAACGCCATATTGTTCTTTCATCTCAGCATTCCACTCCGTTGCTGATTTCCTGACCACCCGGTGTCGAATAAACTCACTGATTAGCCAGGCAGGAAGCTGGTATTTTCCATCAATAATCTCAAATTGCCCATTGGCAGGTTTAAATTGAACGAGAAATCGATCAAGTAACGATCGGGTAGAAAGTAAATGCGGATCGGTACTCAACAATTCGTTTAATGAGTTTGGGTTTTGCCCATCTTCTTCGTTCGGAGTAACAAGAAGGTATTCACCAGGATTCTCCGGTCGAGCAGGATCTCGAATAATAACCCGGCCCCCATGTTCGAGTGAATCAAATAAGTTTTGCAAGGCTGAATAAACCTCGTCATATGAGTAACCGTTTTCACCACCATAGCTGTATATCTCATGAAGTACTGAAGACATCAAAAAAGCGTCTATCGTATTCCGGCCATAGTTTGTTTCAGTAATATCACCATGGATGATGGTAAACCTACCTAATGTATCCAGATTGCCATTGTAAAGGTGATTTTTCGACCACTTTTCCCATGGACTACCTGAAAAACGCCAATTCACAGAAGCTTTCTGGAGAAAGGGATTGCTTTTCATTTTTTCTAATTTGGAGGCGCTATACGCTTGGAGGTTAATATTTTCAGGATCGGTTTCGTTATATTTTCCCAAACGCTGTTTCGCCAGTCTCAACATATCCTGATTTAAGTCAACCCCAATAAATTTAAACATGTATTCTACAGGTTTCATGCTCGCCATGATCAGGTGAAGCTTTTCAAGCAGTGACCCCGTATTACATCCTAAATCAACCACAACATAGGGTTTTTCCGTTTGTAAAGTCACCTCGTCGGTATGAGGATCTATCAACCGGTCAGCAAAAAACTGTGCCTTACGTTCACTATTGCGGTGCATACTGCGGTTGTAATCCAAAAAGGCAACTTCGTCTTTATTTTGTTTGTTGGATTCCGCTGCTGTAGAAAAGCCAAAGGAAACCACCGATGGGGTGGCTGCGCGAGTGAGTGAGTGAGTGAGTGAATGAGGCATATACTATAATCAGGAGAAAAAGAGGTCAGGCGGGGACGAGGGTGTTGTCCAGTTCCTCAAGGGCCTCGGGCGAGAATTTCTCCATCTTCTCGTCATCCAGCACGCCTTCCCAGCGGGCCACCACCGCGGCGGCCACACAGTTGCCCACCAGGTTCAGAGAGGTGCGGCCCATATCCAGGAAGTGATCCACGCCCAGAATGACGGCAATGCCTTCAATCGGCAGGTTGAATGCGGTCAGCGTGGCGGCCAGCACCACCAGAGAAGCCCGCGGCACCGCAGCGACCCCCTTGGTGGTGAACATCAGGGTCACCATCATCAGCAGCTGCTGGCCCAGCGGCATCTCAATGCCATACATCTGGGCGATAAACAACGCGGCCAGGGCCACATACAACGTGCTGCCATCCAGGTTAAAGCTGTAACCGGTGGGCAGCACAAAGCTGACCACGTTCTTGGGCACACCGAACTTTTCCATCACTTCCATGGCCTTGGGCAGGGCGGACTCGCTGCTGGCCGTGGAAAAAGCCAGCAGGAAGGGTTCGCGGATGGCTTTCATCAGCTTGATAAAGGGAATACGGGCAATGGTGCAGACCGACAGGAGCACCACAGCCACAAAGAGAATCAGTGCAAAGTAGAGTGAACCCACCAGCTTGGCCAGCACCAGCAGAATCTCCAGCCCGTTGGCGCCCACAGTGGCAGCCACAGCGGCCATCACGCCCATGGGGGCAAACGCCATCACCTTGTGAACGAATTCAAACATAATATCGGCCAGACTCTCCAGCAGACCCACAATGGGCTTCGCCTTGTCGCCGGCAGCCATCATGGCCAGGGCAAAGAAGACCGAGAACACAACGATCTGAAGAATTTCCCCTTCGGCCATGGCCTGCACCACACTGGTGGGGAACATATGCACGATGGTATCCCACAGCGTGTGCTGCTGAACAGCCGTCACATTCCCGGTGATGGCCGTCACTTCGGCGGCGGTGCCGGAAGCCATGGTCGCCAGATCGACGCCAGCGCCGGGTTTCAGCACATTGGCCACCAGCAGGCCAATGGCCAGCGCGGCGGTGGTTACCACCTCGAAATAAACAATGGTTTTCAGGCCCAGGCGCCCCAGATTCTTGTGATCCCCGGTGCCGGCAATGCCAATGACCAGTGTGGAGAAGATCAGCGGGGCGATCAGCATCTTGATCATCCGCAGGAAGATGGACGCCAGCGGCTTGATTTCAACCCCGATATTCGGCGCCAGCACCCCAATCAGAATCCCAATCAGCATCCCGAGAATAACCTGGGTGCTCATGGAGGGTTTTTTCAAAGAAAAGCCGCGAATCATGCAAAAATCTCCTGATAGTTGGCCCTGTCCTGTCCGGGTGTTCACTGAACCTGAATCGGGCCGTTTGCGACCCAAAGGCGTCTTCAAAAATCCAATTCAGGGAAACCCATAGCTGGTTAAACCCCCTGAACGTCCCCACATGCTATCAGAAACACCCTGCCGCGCAAATTGTTACGTTTGACGTAATGAAGGGCAGAGACCTGATTTATTCAGGTTGGCCGCCGAACGGCCGAAACCCCCGAAAGGGCCATTGCTGGCCCGGAACGAGGCAACGGTGGAGCACACGTGATGAAACTCTGGCCTTTCGGCAAGGACGAGGGTGAAACCCCGGGGGGGGAACCGCAGAAGCCGGTTCTCACCGCAAAAACAGGCGTCAAAACACCCAACCGGGTGGGAAACCTGAACCTGGCGGAAAAGTACAAACCCCGCGTGCTGGACCCCGCACAGGCCGCCATGGCGCATGCCACCCCCCAGGTCGCCATGCCGGCGCCTGCCGTATTGCATGAGGCGACCCCATTGCCTGAAACGGCCGTTGTGCCCGATGAAGCTGATTTCCGCTCACCAGACAGTACCGGAACGCCGGATACCCCGGCAGCCCAGGAAGACCTGTTTAAAGGCTACGCCGAAGCCATGGCTGTTGACCAGTTCACCCTGGTTGCAACCGATGAGCTGCAAGGCCCGGGTTCCGGCAGCATTGCCGGCCTGCCGGAGGACGACGTCCGTCTGGATTTGCACGACAGCTATGATGACCACCTGGATGACGGCTTTGCGATGGAGGAAAATGAGGGCGCCTACCGCAGCGGACTGCAACACCACGCAGCCGGAGACGCCATCAGCGACGAGATGCTGATGCCCCCCGAGGAAATGAACGGACCGAATCCATCCAATTTTGCCGAAAGCCTGGATCTGCCCGCCGACACACCGGCAACCCCGATGCTGGAAATTCCCGAAGAGCCCCTGAGCAGCCCTTTGTCCATGGACGTGTTTGAGGATGAAACGCTGGCTGGCTGGGAAGAGGACGACGAGTTTGCCGGTCCTTTTGACAGCACAGAGGCGACAGGCTTTGACCTTGCTGACGACACGGAGGATATCCCGGTCTATTCGCTGGACGGCGACGACGTCCCCGTTTACTCGCTGGACCCGGCGCCAGCGGTATGCGACAGCACGGAGACTGAAAAGAGCAGTGAAGACTGGACGCCAGGAGCCTGGGGTTCGCTTGCAGAAGCTTCCGGCGGCGATTATGACAGCTTTCATACCGCGGATGACTGCGAAGAAAACCCGCCCTACACCCTGGCGGACACCTGCCTGCCGGAGGCGGACACCCTTTGTGAGGCGCTGAGCCAACCGGATACGGATACCGGGATCACCCTGATGCCGGCGATGGAAGCCGGTGAGCACTGTGAGGAGGCAGGCGGGGCAACGCTTGTCTCAGCCACAACGCTCTCCAGCGACACCATCATCAACATACTGGATCAGTCGGAATTACCGGCCTACACCGCGCCACAAGGGGATGCCCTGACAGACACCCCGGGCAGCTGGCCGGCAGAACCGCATGCGGCAGCTTTCAACGCGGCGGATACGGATATACTTCAGGCCCTGGCCTCTCTGAGAGCGGTTGAAGAGGCGCTGCTGACTGAGAGCCGCACCACCAACCGCCTGCTGAGCGAACTGCTGGCGCGTCAGCCCGGATAAGCCAGCCCACAGCAAGCCCTGAAATAAGGTTCTGCACGGACCAGCGGGGTAACCGGCCACAAAAAACCGGCCGTGAGAACCGGCTGTTGGGGTCAATTTCCGCATTTTATTTGTTTTTATTTATATAGATCATGTATTTTCCGGCCGTTCCGACGCCGGAAAGCATTCCGCATCCGTTATGGACGGCGCGAAGACCGGCCGTGCAGGCCCACCCAGAGAGAGCAGCAGGCGAAATACAGAGGCGATCCGATGTCCACCATTCCTCCTACCGGTCAGGTTGTTATTCAGAATGGCGATACCATCTGGGGCATCCTGAATGACAGCGGCGCCAGCGTCAGCCCGGATAACATCAACAAGGTCCTGGCCGCCAACGGCATCAGCGATCCCACGCAACTTCAGGTGGGGCAGGTTGTGGACTTCAGCATGGCCGGCATTCCGGAACTGGCCACCCCGCCAGACGGCCCCGCGCCGCCGCCGGCACCCGGCGCAGAACCGGCCGGCATTTCCGCAGCCGAAGCGCAGGCCATGGGCTTTAACGAACAGGCTTACCTGGACGCCAACCCCGATGTTTACAAGGCCGTGGTGGTGGACAAGATTATCCCCACCGCCTTTGATCACTTCCGGCTGCATGGCCTGGCGGAAGGCCGGGACCCGACCGGCGCCAAAACCAACGATGTGGCCCTGATTGACAAAGGCAAAATTGCGGTGCTGGAAGGCAGCGCCAACCCGGGCGGCCCGGAAGAGAGCGATCAGCATGCCGGCGCCGTCACCAGTATTATTGATGGCAGCGCAGGGGCCATTAACGCCAACGACATCGAAGTGTTCGGCGGCTTCCTGGACAATCTGCCGCCCATCAACTCGCTGGAGAGCGCGGTGGCGCAGAACACCGTGTTTCTGAATAACGTCTCCAGCCAGATTGAAAAAATCGCTGCCGATCCCAATACGGATTTCACGGCCATTAACATTTCCATGAACGCCAGTCCCATCGGCACCATTCTGGATGCCATCCGGCTGGTGGAAAGCAACCCGGCCCTGCAGCAGCAGGCGCTGGCCACCGCGCAGCAGCGGCCCGACCTGGCCGCCGCCGACCAGCAGACCACCATCCGCAATGTGGTCACCGACGTGGTGCGCCAGATGATGCGCACGGACCCCAACCTCAACCAGGCGTTTATCCGCTACGATCAGGCTGTGCAGGCCGCCGCCGCAAAGGGCATCACCACCGTGGTGGCCGCAGGCAACAACAACGCCCAGCTGCAGGCTGCCCAGCAGGCCGGCATTAAAGGCATTGACAGCGGCCTGGGACTGAACTTCCTGGCACGGTCCAGAAACGTGATCTCTGTGGCCAACACGGATGACAAAGGCACCGCCGCGACCACCGACGACACCATCAACGCCACGTCCTCCACGGGCGGCGTTATTAACGGCCAGGCCATTGCCGGCCCCACACTGGGGGCAGACGGCACAGACGTTAAAGTGGGGACAATACCCGGCACATTTACCGGTACCTCCTTCTCCGCGCCCAAGGTCACCGCCGCCGCTTTCCTGTCCAGTCTCGCTCTGCGGCGTACCGGCCAGCAGGCGGATGCCGGCGCTGTGAAACAGGCCATCCTTTCGGGCACGCAGGCCGCACCGCAGCTCACCCAGGAGCAGGTGGGCGCCGGCGTATTGCTGCTGGAAAAACTAAAGGCCATGCTCGGTATCGCTTAAGGGCCGCCGTAAGCGACCTCTGGCGGCATGCATTTTAAGCCCGTCTGTGGTTTTTAGTGGGCTATGGTCTCCCAACTGCCCCTCATTTCTGCGCCTGCGCGCATACCCCCGCCATGGCTGACCGGCCCGGGATCAGGCACTGCCGCGCTGGGCCTGAGCACCCATTTTGAACGACAGCCTGGTCTGCCACTGTCTGGCCTGGATCAGATTCGAGCGGCCGGCATTCGCCATGTCCGGCTGGATCTGGAATGGACACACGTGGAGCAGCAACCGGGCGTCTACAATTTCGCCTATTATGATGCCCTGATTGACGCCCTGCGCACGCGGGGCCTGCAGCCGATGATCATCCTCGGTTCCGGTCACCCGCTCTATGGTGAACAGCGCAGCATCCGCACGCCCCAAGGTCAGGCGGCTTACAACCGTTTTGTGCAGGCTGCCGTGGCGCGCTATCAGGGCCCGGATGTATTGTGGGAGTTATGGAATGAGCCCAACCACCGGACTTTCTGGAAACCCCAGCCGGATGTGGATGAGTACATGCGCTGGGCGTCATCAACCACCAGCGCCATTCGTCAGGTGGATCCAGACGCCGTGCTCTGCGGGCCCAACACTGCCGGAATGCCCATCCCATTTTTAAAGGCCTGTCTGGATCGTGGTCTGCTCACCCTGGTGGATGCCGTCAACATGCATCCCTACCAGGCCTACCCGGTAAGCAGAGCGCCTGAACATTTTCTGCAGGAATACCGGCAGGTCCGCGCGCTGGTGGATAGCTATCAGCCCGGCACCCCGCTGCTGCTGGGAGAGTGGGGACATTCCACAGCCATGGGCAGCAATGATGTGGATGAGGCCACCCAGGCGGCCTACCTGATGCGACAGTCTTTGCTGGCCATGATGGTGGGCAGCCCGCTCAGTGTTTGGTACGACTGGCAGGAGGATGGATCGGAGCCCGGTAACAAGGAACACCATTTCGGTATCGTCCGGCCAGACGGTCAGCCCAAACCCGCTTACGCCGCCATGCAAACCCTCCACCAGGCCCTGACCGGACGCCAATATGCCGGCCGGTTACCCGGCGACCCGAATGATTACCCGCTGATGTTCCACGCGCAGGATCCGGCGCAACCATCCTTACTGGCGGCATGGACCACCAGCCCCCCACACTGGATCACCATCAACGGTCAAGCCATCTGGCTGGATGGGATGCCGCGATTTTTTTCCATGAGCGCACCGCCGCTGACGCCTGCCCGGACAGCCTGGCTGGCTTGAAGCCCGGACGCCCTTGCGGCATACTACTGGCAGTTTCCCCGCACGCCGGAGCCTGCCATGACGACCTCACCCCTCACCCTGGATACCGCGACCGATTTTCCACCGCTCGAGGTGTTTGAAAATCAGTTTCCCAACCGCGATTACGAAATCCGTATTGAGATTCCGGAATTCACGTCCGTCTGCCCCAAAACCGGGCTGCCGGATTTCGGGACCATCACCATTGATTACATCGCCGACCGGCAGTGCCTGGAACTCAAGGCGCTGAAATACTACATGCTGGCCTACCGCAACCGAGGCATTTTTTACGAGCATGTGGTCAACCAGCTGCTCGATCACTTTGTGGCCGCCTGCCAGCCCCGCCTGATGGAAGTCACCGGCGAATTCACCGCCCGCGGGGGAATCAGTTCCACGGTGCGCGCCACCTACCTGCAGGATGATTATACGCCTGCCGACTGAACGCCCTTCCGCCTTACGAGGAGATAACGCCATGCTGCCTGTCCGTCGTTCCGCCTGTCTCATGCTCTTCAGCGGCCTGCTCCTGGCCATCAGCATTACCGGCTGCGTGGGCGCACAGTTTCATATCCAGTCGCGCGCCCAGGAGGATCTGGATCGCATGCTGCCGCCGGCGCAACTGCCCGGACAACTGGCAAAGCCCGGCACGCCCGGGATGCAGGACGGCCTTTTCAGCGGCCTTCCCAACTGGCGGCTGAACATTGCCCAGCCGGACATGCAGGTGAACGAAACGCCGCAGGCATACGAAATCACCGTGCCGCTGGCCAACAATCAGAATCCCGACTCAGTGCAGGCGCAGGCCAGCGGACAGACCATTCAGATTCGCGGCGAACAGGCCCTGGGGGGTGAAAATGGCGGCCAGAGCTGGGGTACCTCGACATTCGTCAAAAGCTGGACAGTCCCCCAACCCCTGCGCGGCGATCAGATCACACGGCGCGTTGATGAGAAACCGCATCAGCTGGTCATCACGATTCCCAAAGCCGCTGCCGGGGCGGTAACGCCCAGACAGTCCGGCAAATCGCATGGCGGCAAGGCGGGCGACACCCCAGACAAGACACCAGCAGCCGCCCCGAACCCACCCGGAACCCTGCCGCCCGAGCTGCAGCGTCAGCTGAACCGCATGCCGGGTGACTTTATCTGATTCCGCCCCTAGTTTTTACGCAGCCATGGCGGCACATTGCTGCCGCTGGACGGGGATGCCGCTGGGGAGGACGCAGGCGGAGCGGCGGGTTTTGACTCCGTTTTCGCCGGGGCCGGCTGTGCAGCCACTTTAGGGTGTCCCTGTTTGGCGGCCGGCGTGGCGGCAGGCACGCCCGGAATACTGACCGCCTGCGGCCTGGGCGCATGCGGATTCACTTTGACCGGGGCTGCGGTGGCGGGCGCAGTGGTCACCGGCGCAGGCGTCGCACTTTGTTCAGCGGTTCTGGCGGCTTCCTCTGCTGCTTTGTCCGCTGCCCTGGCCGCGTCTTCAGCGGCCCTGGCCTGAGCGGCCTGCGCCTCGGCTATCTGCTGCGCCTGTTCACGCTGGCGCCTCGCCTCTTCCTGTTCGCGGATACGCGCCTCGCGGGCTTCCTCGCGGGCTTTGATGATTTCCTGATACTTACCCATCACCCGGGTGAGATGCGATTTATCGCGCACCTCGAACTCGCCGGACTGAATGCGCCAGCTGCCTTTGGCGTCCTCTCTGGCCACCAGCTCGCCGCGAAAACTGTCATCGGGGATGAGATTGACGGTCTGGTAAAACGTGATGCGGCCCACGTGGCGTGGATTGTTAAAGGCATGGAGCATCACCATGCTGCATTTCACCTGCCGGCCCGACTCCTGGTTCACAGCCGTCAGGGCGTCAATAAAATCATGGAGCTGATGGCTGTTCACCGTCACCCGCTGATCGGGGCCCCCGTTGGGATCGGCAAAGGTGAGCGTGGCCGAGCGCGTAAAAATGCGGTGCAGCCTGGGGTCATACTCATTCTGAAAATTCACCCAGCGATCAAACAATATGCGCAGACCCGCCGTGGAGGCCGGCGGCAGCGGGGCGGTCTGGTTGCTTTCCACCTTGCCGGCAAGCGGCAGGGTTTGCTCGAGTGAAACGTTGTGGATGCCAGGTGCTTTCGTGTCGGCCGCCAGACCCGCTGGCGTCTGCGCCGCCCCCAGCATCAGCATGCCGAGTAAGGAGGCGGTGAAACGACCGGAGCTGCTGGAAAACCGTGACACAGGAAATATCCTCACCTGAAAATACGCTTCTCTGCCGTGTCGGCGGCAGGCGCGGCCACCTTGAATAACCCCCTCCGGAATTACGGATTCAGGCGCAGGGTGAGACATTTGGCCGACCCACCGGCCTTGATAAACTCGCTCATATCCAGAGGAATCACCCGGAAGCCCCTGTCGCTTAAGGCTGTCTCCACGGCTGTGGATCCTTGATTCAGAATCACGGTCTCTCCCAGGTTCACCGCATTGCAGGCAAAGCGGCGGGCATCGGCCATGGCCACCGTAATGCGCTTATCAGGCGGCACATTGGCCTCAATCACCGCATTGCCGTATTCATCAAAGCTCTCCGGCGCATACAGCAGGTAACCGCCCTGCAACGGGCACAAACAGACATCCACGTGATAAAACGCCTCGTGCATCAGCTCCAGCGAAAGCACCGGCAGGCCCAGATGCGTGGAAATCAGACTGTGCGATGCAATGGCCGTGCGCGTGCGGTAGCCGGCAAACACCAGGCAACGATCCGGATACAGCCCATCGGGATTACGCCAGATCAGAGCATCACCCGCGCCTTCAAAATACAGCGCATCCGGCAGACGGATCACCTCAAAGCCGTTCTCTTCAAACCACGCCGCCACAAAGGACTCTTCGCCCTGGCGTTCTGCATGGCGGTAACGCGCCACAATGGCCTGATTGCCGGACACGAAAGCCGCATTGGCGGTAAACACCAGATCCGGCAGCCCTTCCACGGCATCCATCAGACAGACGGCTGCGCCCCCAGGCCCGGTAATGGCGGCCACCAGGGCATCCCACTGCCGGCGGGCCAGATCCCGGCTGAACGGCACCCCCTCATCCATCCACGGATTGATGGCGTAGGCGATTTCAAAGTGATCCGGCGGACACATCAGGATCCGCGGTTTGTCCCCGGCGCCGGCCCCGGTCATCATGCGGATTTTCCATCCACCACCACCGCGCCCTGATCGGCAATGGCCTCAAAAATCTGCGTCCAGTGCGCTTCGTCACGCGCCAGAATCGTCAGGCGGGCCTGGGAAAGGTCCTTGCGCGACATGCCAATCTCAATGCCTTCCAGCACATAGTCCCCGCCCAGCGCCTGCACCCGGTCCATCACCTTGGAGAGGGTGAGGGAGTCCAGCAGGTGGCCGTTGAGTTCAATGTGGTGCGTCACACCGTGATCCGTTGCGCTCATACCCCACATCATAACAAAACCCACCGGGCCCCTCATCGCACTTCCGGCCGATTACAAGCCCGTAGGTCCGAAAGCATCACGAAACACCGCCGGATGCTGCAGCGGGCGGTAACCCGCCGGGGTGGTCAGCACTGGGCGGCGGGGGCGATCCGCATGATGGCGGTTCCCCGGATGGGTGCCGGCGGTGCCGGTGAGAAAACCGGACAGGCCGTACAGCACCCCCAGCAGGGGCTCCAGCGCATGCACCCCGGAAAGGTACAAAGCCGTCGGCCAGTCATCCAGATGCAGAACGCCATCCCACCAGTGCAGCCCGCGCTCCCCCAGAACGCCCTCGCCCAGCCCGTGGCGGGCATGGGAAAACAACCGTACGTCATGCGGATCATCCGGCAGACCCAGAGCCCGGGTGAGCCACTGATTGACCCGGTTACTGACCCACGCGCCGCCCGCCACACCGGTCAGCACACCGGCCAGTGTTCCCAGCAGACCGGCCTGATCCAGCACGCGCTGCCGCGTGAGGCGGGGAATATCGCCAGCCAGAGACCCCTCCGAAAGCGCCGTCCGGACGGTCACACGCAGATGCTCTCCGGCCAGCTTTTGCAGGTGATGCCGAACCGCCGGCCACCGGCGGCCCCGCGCCAGCTCAGTGAGAAGGGTTTCCAGACGGTTGCGGCTTTCCGGCGCCTGCAGCAACCCGGGAACATGGCTGAGGGCATGGCGGATTTCCCCGCTCAAAGCTGCAGAACGCGCGCCTTCCGGCAGGCGGCGGCTGTGATGCCAGGCCTGCTCCAGGGCTTCGGTCAGGGACAGCGGCACGTGCTGCAGGCCGGCCCGCTTTGTCGCCAGACGTTTTTCAATCCGGCGCAACGTGGTCGCCTCAGCGCGGGCGCGAAAGCCCGCATGACTCAGCAGGGCCTTGCCCAGCCCGCGCCCGGAGGCCGCCAGGCCCACAATGGCAACCGTGCACAAGGTCACGTTTCCCAGAAACTGAAACAGGCCTTCCTTCAGCTTAAGGGTGCCTGTCCGGCGGATGTCTTCGCCATTCAGCCGGTCGGCAAAAAGCCCGCCCGCCGCGCCGCCGGCTATGCTCCCGGCCGCCAGGGTTTCCAGAGACAGCATTTCCCGCCAGCCGTGGCTGTGGAACGCCCCCGAGCGCAACCCGGCCACCAGACGACCGGCAGTAGACTTCAGTGTCTCGCCGGCGGCGCCAGCCCCCTGATGGCCGTGATTGTGGACGCCTTCAGCGACGGGCAGCACCCAGCGGCGGTTAAAACGGTGGGCGGCCACCAGACCGGCCCCCACCCCGCTGAGCACCAGGGCATCACGCAAAAGGGTTCTGGCTTTTTCTTCGCGGCTTTCAGCCGCCTGCCAATGAGAAAACACCGTACTGCCGGCCACGCCGGTGGCCAGCAGGGGCGCAATCCAACGCCGGACTGGCGCGTGGGCAAGGTCGGGCATAGCCTCACGCACATCCAGACGGGTCAGCGCGTGGTTCAGGCGGGCTTTGGCAGCAGTCAGCATTACAGCCATGGTATTTCCCCGGTTCCGGTTGTCGGATCGGACAGCCGCAGATTACCACCAATCAACACCGCGCCGCACCCCAGATTGCCTCCCCACATGCCCCGCAGCGGCCGGATGCTCTCGGTCATTTACGGGAAATATCCACCCATGGGTCAAGTTTCCGGAGGATTGTTCAGGGGAATTGAACCTGTAGCCGGCAGGTGGCCTGCGGGGCGAAAACCCGCCGGCGACGGCAGGCATGTACCGGCTGACAACCGGGCACAGGCAAGTTCCACAAGGCTTTGACCGGAGCGGCTCCTATAAAAAGTGGATGAACCCGCGCCCGGGCAGCGTTAAGCTGAAGGTGGCCCATCCTATAACCATCAACCGTACCCGTGGTTTTTCAGGCCCGGACAGGCCCAATTGACAGGGAAAGAAACGCAAGAGGTGACCTTGGACCATCTCGCCGCCACATTAGGCCGCATTGACCAGATCCGGCAACGCTTTGCCTGTGACCGTCCGCCCGCAGTCGGGCAACCGGCCGGCGCGAGCGATTTTGGCGCGGTTCTGGCGGGTGTGGCGCAGGGGGGTGAGGTGAGCGCCATCAGTGACGAGGGGCTGAACGCACTGATTTCTGGCAAAGCCTCAGAGGCGGGCGTGGATCCCAACCTGGTGCGCGCCGTGGTTCAGGCGGAATCCGGCTTTAATCCCAGAGCGGTTTCCGCCGTAGGAGCCCAGGGCTTAATGCAGCTGATGCCGCAAACCGCCGCCAGCCTGGGCGTGCACAACAGCTTTAACCCCGAAGAAAACCTGACAGGCGGTATCCGCTACCTGAAAGGGCTGCTGAACAAGTATCAGTCGGTACCCAACGCCCTCGCTGCCTACAATGCCGGACCCGGCGCGGTGGATAAACATGGCGGCATTCCGCCTTACGCGGAAACGCGCCAGTACGTCAAAAAGGTCGTGGGGCTTTACCAGCAGTTTGCCGGCCAGCCCGTTCTCCATGACGGCGCGGGAGGTGACGCATGATCCGTGGTTTGTACACCGCCGCCAGCGGCATGATCGCCACGATGATGGCCAATGACACGCTGGCCAACAACTTGGCCAACATCAACACCACGGGCTATAAAACGGATGCCGTGACACAGCAGAGTTTTCCGGAAATTCTGATCCGCCGCAGCGGCCGCGAAGGCAACCCGGCCATCGGCAGCATTATGACCGGCAGCAAAATCGATTCCAGCTTTGTACACCACGTGCAGGGCGCGCTGACGGAAACCGGCAACAAGTTTGACCTGGCCATCAACGGCGACGGGTTCTTTACCATTCAAACGCCGCCGGACCAGACAGGCAAAACCGAAACGTTCTACACCCGCAACGGGGTGTTCACCCTGAATCAGGAAGGGTATCTCACCACTCTTGACGGCAACTTTGTGATGGGAGACCTCGGCAAAATCAACATCAGTCTGGACAACGGCCCCTACCGCTTTGACGGCAACGGCCAGCTGTTCGCCAAGGACCGCCTGGTGGACCAGCTGCACATTACCCGTTTTGAAGACAACCGCATGCTGGAGAAGGTGGGCGGCACCTATTTCGGCAAAACCCCCGCCAGCAAGGAAATGCCGCCGGCCAACCCCAACGAGTACCCCGGCTTTTCCATTGAGCAGGGCAAAGTGGAACGGTCCAACACCAACGCCCTCGGTGAGATGGTCACCATGATTCAGGGCATGCGTTTGTATGAATCCCTGCAGAAAAACATTCAGCTCCACAACCAGATTCTGGAAAAAGCCGCCAATGAAGTCGGCCGCATCCGTTAGTTAACCCGCTGAACACAGACATACCACCACCCCGACCCACGGAGACCACCCATGTTACGAGCCCTCTACACCGCAGCCACCGGCGCCAACACGCAACAGTTTAATATTGACGTGATTGCCCACAACGTGGCGAACGTCAACACGACCGGCTTCAAAAAATCGCGCACGGAATTCCAGGATCTCCTCAGCCAGACTTATGCCGCCCCCGGCTCTATTGGCGAGCAGGGCACCACAGACCCAGTTGGCGTGCAGGTTGGCCTGGGCGTTGTGGTGGCAGCCACACAGAAAGTCTTCCTGCCCGGCTCCATTGTACAGACCGGCAACCCTCTGGATATCGCCGTTCAGGGCGATGGCTTCTTTCAGGTACAGCTGGACAGCGGCGAAGTGGCCTACACCCGCGACGGCACCTGGAAGCGCGACGCCAACGGCACCGTGGTGACCAGTGACGGTTACCCGCTTCAGCCCGGCATCACCATTCCCAACGACGCCACAGAAATTGTGATTGGCCTGAACGGCACGGTTTCGGTGCGTCAGGCGGGCTCACCGGATCTCAACCAGATCGGCCAGATTCAGCTGACGCGCTTCGCCAACCCGGCGGGCCTGGAGAGCACGGGACGCAACCTGTTTATTGAAACGCCGGCCTCCGGCACCCCGGTGCAGGGAACGGCCGGCCAGGGTGAATTCGCCAAAACCACGCTGAACCAGGGGTATCTGGAAAACTCCAACGTGCAGATTGTCGAGGAGCTCATCAATCTGATTACCGCCCAGCGCGCGTTTGAAGCCAACTCCAAAGTCATCAAAACCTCCGATGACATTCTGCAGATGACCAATAACATTGTGTAACCCCCGGGTGATTGCTGAATGAAAAAAAGCCTGCACAATCTGTCCGCCCTGCTCGTCGCCCTCGCGCTGATGGCCGGGTTTGCCGCGCAGGCGCAGCCACTGACCCCGGCCGGGGTGGAGCAGGCCGTCCGCGACCACGTGGAAAAATCACTGGCAGGCTACCTGGATCTAAACAACCCGGCCAATCACGTCACGCTCACGCTGGGCAATATCCCCGGCCTAGTGAGCGCCCTGAAGCAGTTTGAGGACACGCCAGAAAAGACCGAACTGAAACTGGAACTGTCCTCATCCCTCAGCGAATTCTATTCGGATCGCACCCTGGTGCGCATCCGGGTGATAGGCGAGACCGGCACGGAACGCATGATGGGCGTGCCGGTCCGCATCCAGGTGGAAAAACCCGTGTGGGTGGCCAAAATTAACGTGGACGCCAAAGCCCCGCTGCGCACCCAGCACTTCGCACTGAAGACCATGGATGTCAGTCAGGATTTACCCCATACGGCCGGCCGGGAATTTCCGCTGAACCAGTACACCGCAAGGGTCAACCTGCGCGCCGGCGAACCGCTCGATATCCGCAAGGTGAACGTGCCGCCGGCCGTCACCCGCAACAGCACGGTCCACATCATTCTCATTTCCGATGGCATGAACATCTCCGTGATGGGCACGGCCATGGCCGACGCCCAGGTGGGTGAACGCGTGCGGGTGAAATACAAAAACCGCACCCAGAAATACTTTACCGCCACAGTGACTGACCGCAACAAAGTGGAGGTGAACCTGTGAAAATAATCGCCGCCATCCGGCATGCCCGCTTTACCCGCACAACGGCGCTGATCAAACTGCTGATGCTTCTGATTGTCTGCGCCCTGCTGGTCAGCCAGGTCTTTGCTGAATCGCTGTTCCGCGCCAACGCCACCATGCAGGCGGACACACCGGCCTACACGCCGCATTCGCTCTTCACCCAGCCCAACCCCAAACACGTGGGCGACATCGTCACCATCACCATCAACGAGACCGCCTCGCTGACCACGGACTCCGAACTGAAGATCACGCGGAACCAGAACATTCAGGAAAACGGCACCACCCTGTTTAACAGTATGACGCGTTTTCTGCTGGATAAAATTCCGTTCCTGCCCACCCAGCGCCTTCAGACCGCTCTGGAAGCCCCCTCCTTCAACGGGTTGGACAACAGCAACAACTTCGGCAGCAAGGCCGAAAGCTCGCGCGATACCAAACTGACCGACACCATCACCTGCCAGGTGATGCAGGTACTGCCCAATGGCTTTCTGATTGTTCAGGGGCACAAAACGGTTGATATCAACCGCGACCGCCAGGACATGGTCGTCAGCGGCATCATCAACCCGTACTATCTCAACCGGCAGAACCAGATTGACTCCAACAAAGTGGCCAACTTTCAGCTGGTGCAGGGCGGCCGCGGCGCTGTCAGCCGTCAGCAGAGCGATGGGATCGCCAACAAGGTTTACCAGTTTTTCAACTGACCCGTTACACACCGTTTATCAGGATCATCAGGCTATGTTCACCCTCCGGTTCCAATCCATCCAACGTCTGTTTACGGCAGTGCTGCTGACAGGCGCCCTGCTGGCATTGGCCCTGCCTGCGGCGCTGGCCGTTGAACTGCGCGTGAAGGACATTGCGCATGTTAAAGGCGTACGCAACAACCAGCTGGTTGGCTACGGCCTGGTGGTGGGTCTGGCCAAAACGGGCGACAAAAGCCGCTCCACCCAGAACGCCTCCTGGAACCTGATTCAGAACTTTGGGGGCCGCCTGAACAACGAAAATGACGTGCGCTCCACCAACACCGCCGCCGTGATTGTGACCGCCCTGGTGCCCCCCTTCGCCAAACCCGGCGACCCGCTGGATGTGGTGGTCTCCTCCATGGCCGATGCCTCCAGCCTGGAAGGCGGCATTCTGGTGAACACCCAGCTGCTGGCCCCCAACGGAGAAATCGTGGCCCTTGCCCAGGGCCCGGTCTCAACGGGCGGCACGTCGGTCAGCGCCAACGGGTCTTCCAAACGCACCGCCATCGTCACCTCGGGGCGGATTCCCGGCGGGGCCATTATGGAGCGTGAAATCGACACCCCCATCGGTGATGACATGGGTCTGGAACTCATTCTGGATCGCACGGATTTTACGCTCGCCTCGCGGATGGCGGAAAAGATTTCCGGGGACGTGGCGCCGGCCCGCGCCGTGGACGGCAGCACCATCCGCGTGCTGATTCCCGAGGAATACCAGAATAACCGCGTAGGTCTGCTCTCCAGACTGGAAAATCTGACCGTCAACGGATCGCAGGAAGTCGCCAAGGTGGTGGTGAACGAGCGGACCGGCACGATCGTCATTGGCAACAATGTACACCTGCTGCCGGCAGCCGTGGCCCATGGCGGCATCACCGTCACCGTGTCCACCACCAACGATGTTTCTCAGCCCGGCGCCCTGTCTCAGGGTGGACAAACGGTCGGCGTGGCCAACAGCCAGATCGACATCAACGAAGAAAAAGGCTCGCTGGTGAAACTGAACGCCAATGCCACGCTGAGTGAACTTGTGACGGCGCTGAATGCCCTGGGCGTGACCCCCAGCGATCTGATTTCCGTTCTGCAGGCGCTCAAGGCAGCCGGCAGTCTCGAAGCGACTCTGGAGATCATCTGATGGATACGATTTCCACCATTGCCAACAGCGCACAGTTCAGTCTGGAGCAGTCCAGTCTGATTCAGTCCCAGCAGAAGTTTGAAGCGATGCAGCGCCGTTATCTGGATCCGACCGATACCGATCACGCCAAACTGAAACAGGCCGCCCAGGACATGGAAGGCATGTTTGTGAAGCAGCTGCTCGATGCCATGGACAAAACCGTGGACCGTGAGAACGGCATGCTGAACGCCGGCGCCGGTGAAGATTATTTCCGCGACATGATGTACGGCGAGATTGCGACACGGGTTTCCCACAACCCGGTTGGCACCGGTTACGGCCTGGCGGAAGCCATATACCGCCAGATGGAGAACAGCATCAAGGTCAACCCGCTCTCGCCCAAAGCCACCCTGACCATGCCCGGCGCCCGGCCCGAACATGCCGAAGCGGCCGACACCCTGAGCACCCCCAGCAAGGACACCCCGTAGATGGACATCAGCAACAGTGGCATTCAACGCCTGCAGCTCCAGCAGAGTCTGGGCATTTCCCCGCGCGCCCTCCGCCCCCGGCAGGATGCCGCACCCGCGGCTGATCGCCGGATTGAAACCCCTGCGCCGGCGGGCGGCAGCGCGGTTCAGTCCCTGAGAAACAAGCTCCCCATCGCCGATATTCAGGCCACCGCCGCCAGGGTGGGTTACGTGGATGTCACTGAAGGCGACATTATTAACGCCTACCGCTTTGGACAAAGCCTGCTGAGTGATTACCGCGTGTAAACGCATCACAACCATTCACCCGTTCATCAGAGAGAAATTAAACGAGATCGCCATGACCACCACCGAAACCCCTCAAACCATGGATGCCCTGAAAGCACTGCTGCGTCAGGAGACGGAAACGTATCAGCAGGTGGCTGATGCCCTGAGCCACAAAACCAGTGTGCTGGTGAATGGCGATTACCACGGCCTTGCCGGGGTGGATCAGGAGCTGGTCCGTCTGGGACAGAAATCCATTCAGCTGGAAACCCAGCGCATGGCGGCCATGACGGCCATGGGCTATGAAAACCACACCCTCAGACAACTCATTGAAGTGCTGCCGCCGGACGAAAAAAAACCACTGCAAACCCTGCGTGAAAATCTGCTGGAAAAAGTGTTTGCCGTGCAAACCGCCAACCAGCAGCACCAAAGCCTGCTGGACCTGTCGATACAGTGGGTGGGCGATACGATGGACATTATCGCCAAAGCGCTCACGCCGGAAGGCGCTTCATACACCGGTACGGGCAAGTCCGTAAAGGGCGCCCCCGGCCAGACACCCATTCAGGGGCTGCAGTCCACCATCTCCCGCGACGCCTGACCCCCGCCTGATGGCGACCCGCTGCCCGACTCATCAGAGAGAGATCCATCCGCTATGATGATCACACCCGGTTTTTTCAGTTTCTTCAACACCCACCGCGCCCTGGTGGCTGCTCAGAACGCCCTGAGCACCGTCAACCAGAACGTATCCAACGTCAACACGCCCGGTTACAGCCGCCAGCGGGTGGAACTCAAAGCGCACGACGCCTACCACTCCCCCAACCTTACCCAGCAGATGGGGGGCCAGATTGGCCAGGGCGTGATTGTGGATTCCGTGAAGCGGATCCACGACAATTTTCTGGATGCCCAGTTCCGTTCGCAAAACGGCCTGCTGGGCATGAACCAGATGACGCGCGACATTCTGCAGCAGATTCAGAGCGTTATTGTGGAACCCTCCGACAGCGGGATCAGCAGCGCCATTCAGAATTTCTTTGACGCCGCCCAGGAACTGAGCATTCACCCGGAAAGCCTGGCCGTCCGCTCGGACTTCATTCAGCAATCCTCCGACCTGCTGACCATCTTTCAGCAGCAGACAGCTCAGCTTTCCACCCTGCGGCAGAATATGGTGGGGGATCCCAGTATTCCCGGGAGCATCACCAACAGCCAGATGGCCATCGCCGTGGATCAGGTGAACGATTACCTGCAAAGCATTACCCAGATTAACAAGCAGATCATCACCATCACCGCCTCCGGCGCGCAACCCAACGACCTACTGGATCAGCGCGACCAGCTGCTGGATGAACTCTCCCAGTTGATTGATATCAATGTCACCCATCTCGACAACAACATGGTCAATGTCAGTATCGGTGATGACCTTTCTTCGCCGGGAAGTGGTATTCAGGTGATTCGAGGCGCCCAGCTGATTGACACGCTGGAGGTGGTGCCCAATACCGGCCCACCCCCCATCGGCACGCCGGAAGAATATGATGTCCCGGCCTTCATTCAGACCGTCAACGGTGGCGTGGTGCTGAACGACTACACTGGTTTTGAAATCAGCAGCGGTAAAATCAAGGGCCTGATTAACGGCGGCCAGAACGACGCCACGGACCCCACCCAGGTGAACGTGCGGACCATACTGACCGATCTCGACACGCTTTTCACACAGCTGGCCACGCAGATCAACGCGCTCCAGACCACCGGCCGAGACCTCAACGGCAACGTCAATGGCCTGGAACTGTACGTCACGCCACCGGCTGTTCCACCGGGAACGGATCCGATCCAGATTTCCAACTGGGCGATCAATCCCCTGTTTCTTGATCCGCTGACCGGCCCGCACCTGGTTGCCGCCGCTGAGGATGACCCGCTTGCCTCCGGCCCGCCGGCAGGCTGGGCAGGGACGGGGGACGGACGCAACGCCCTGAGTATGGCCCAGCTGAAAGACGCCGGGATTGCCGGCCTGGGAAACACAACCTTTACGGAATACTTCAACGGCGCGGTTTCCTCGCTGGGTATCCGCACCCGGACGTTTGAAAACCAGAGCAACTCGCAGGGCCAGGTGATCCAGTCCCTGGAGACACAACGCCAGTCGGTTCAGGGGGTCAACATCGATGAGGAAATGATCGATATGATCCGCTACCAGCGGGCTTTTGAAGCGTCCTCAAAAGCCATGGGCGTGCTGGATGAAATCATCCAGACCATCATCAACATGACCTGATCCCGCCCCGGATACACGGGCGATGAGCGCCCCAATCGGAGACAACAACCATGAGTATGAACCGCATCACCGCCGGCCTGATGAACGATCAGTCGCTGAAATATCTGAATCTCAACATGAAATCCCTCTCCGATATCCAGGAAAGACTGTCTTCGGGCCGCAACATCAACCGACCCTCTGACGACCCGGTGGGTCTGACCCGGATTCTGAACCTGGCCAACGACCTGAAAACCGATAACCGGTACAAAAAAAACGTGGAGAACGGTCAGACGCTGGCCAACACGGCGGACACGGCCATCAATAACATGGTCAACCTGGTTCACCGGGTGCAGGAGCTGACCACCCAGGCCGCCAACGTGGCCAACAACCAGGATGGCCGCAACGCCATTGCGCTGGAAGTGGACCAGATTATTGATCAGTTGGTGCAGCTGGCCAATACCAACGTGGGCGGCAAATATATTTTTGCAGGCCTCCGTACGGATCAGCCCCCCTATGTCCGCAGCGCCTCGGCGCTGGGCGGCGCCCAGGCGCCACCGATAAATGATCTGATTGTGTTTAACGGCACCCCCCTGACAGAACCGTGGCAGCAGGACGTGGAAATCGCCCGTGGGGTCACCATGACCCTGAATATCAACGGGGACGCCCTGCTCGGCAATACGGGCGCCGGCCTGACGGCTGCCGTCCCTCCCCTGACACCCGGCCCCAACGTGGGCGGCAGCGGGCTGTTCCACACGCTCAGTGAACTGCTGGTGGACCTGCGCTATCCCGACCCGGCCGCACCGGACGACCAGCTGATTGAAATCCGGAACCGGCTGGATGATCTGACCAGCGACCTGAACACTGTGCTGGCCCAGCAGGCTGTTGTGGGGGCCGTGGTCAACCGTCTGGATCTGACCAGCCAGCGGATTCAGGAGCGCAACTCGGTACTGACCAATCAGTTCGCCGACATTCAGAATATTGATATGGCCGAAACGATCGCCAACCTGAACAACCAGCAGAACATGTATCAGGCCTCCCTGGGCGTTACGGCGCGCGTGGTGCAGACCACCCTGCTGAACTACCTGCGGTAAGCCGCACGCAACCCAAACGCAACCAAACTGCCCTGCAAACGGAAAAACTTGGTCACGGTGCCGGTATCGGGTACAATAAGTGCCAGATCAGACCGTGTTTTCCCGTCTTATCAAGTGCAAGGCAGAATTCCATGCAACGCAGCCCCCTCCTGATTCCGGCATCCTCCAGACAGGCCGTCGGCGCCCTGTCCAGAAACCTGCTCAGCGTTCTGCTGGCCGGCTCCCTGATTGGGATGATGTTCCCCGCCCTGTCCCCGGCATGGGGAGAGGAGCCCGCCAAACCGGCCGCCAGCGCCCCGGGGCAGACCGATGACGAGGGCGCTGCCCAGGATCAGCAGGTTGCCCAGGCGGATGACGATGCCGCCATGGAGGAAGAGTCCGACGATGAGGCCTCGGCGCCCGAACCGGTTGCCGACCCGATGAAAGACCGCGCCGAGATTGACCAGCTGCTGAAAAATCTCCAGATCGCCTCCAATAAGCACAATCTGGAAGGCGTCCTTAAAAATTACTCCTCCCGCTTTATCAGTGGCGACAATCTGAGCCTCAATGACATCAGCCGCCTGATTGAGGAAACCTGGAAAACCTTCCCGGATATCCAGTACCAGAGCGAGACCATTGAAATCCGCATTGACGGCAACTGGGCCACCGTGGAAAGCATTGATACCGCCACCGCCACCACGCGCGGAGACAGCGTGATCAGCGATCTGCCCGGACGTCTGCAGAGCCGCTCGCGCGGATTGCTCTACCTGCACAAGGTGGGCGGGGAATGGGAAATTCAGTCCGACTACACCCTGCATGAAACCGCCGAGATCACCCAGGGCAACATCAGCGATGTGAATGTCAGCCTGTCGACACCGGAACAGGTTTTTGCCGGCGAGTCCTACACAGCCCAGGTGAGTGTGGACACCCAGAAGAACCTGCTGACCATCGCCACCATCTCCAAGGAGCCGCTGGTTTACCCGCAGCAGCAGAGCCAGGATAAGTTCCGCTCCCTCTCTTCCGAGCGCGGCGCCCTGGCGCGGATCTTCGCCGCCAACCGCTCCAACAACAATGAGATTGTCACCGCCACGGTCGGCCTTACTGAAATCGGCCACGACGACGACCGGCCTTCCATCAAGCTCAGCGGCCTGAAAACCATCGTCAAACGGGTGAACATTATTCCCAAAAGCCAGTTCACCGCCACGCAGGGCGAAGCCAGCATTGTGCGCCACGCTGCCAACGGCGCTGTGGATCTGGATAAAAAAGCCCTCAGCGCCGAAGACGAGGAAAAACTGGATTCCAACCCGCTGAGCCAGAAGAAACAGTAAACCCTCAGACGGGTGTGGTATCGTGTTTTCCAGTTCAGCAGCAACCCGTCAGGCCGGCTATGCCGAAACACCGCCGGCCCCCGCTATTCTGATGATGCTTCGCACCAAACATGGTCTTCTCTTCAGCACCCTGTGCCTCTTTTTTCTGCTGGACCGCCTGATTAAAAATAAAATCCAGCATGGCATGCATCTGGGCGAATCCGTTCCCGTGATCGATCAGGTGTTTCACATCACGTATGTCCAGAATGCGGGGGCAGCCTTCAGTCTCTTTCACTCCCAGCCCCAGCTGCTGCTGAGCGTGACGGTGCTGCTGTTTGCAGGTTTTCTGGTTTACTGCCTCAAAAAATCCGTGGACCACTGGATGGAACCCCTGGCGATGGGGCTGATCCTGGGGGGCGCCCTTGGCAACATTATCGATCGGATGATGATTGGGCGCGTGGTGGATTACCTGGACGTCACCTGCATTAATTACCCGGTGTTTAACCTGGCCGATGCCGGGATATTCTGCGGCATCCTGATACTGTTATGGCATCACTGGCGTCATATCCACGCCGTTGGCGCGGACGATGCCTGACACAACGGCATCAGCCGGTATGCATCACATCTCCGTCGATGAGGACGCAACGGCCACCCGGCTTGACCGGTTTCTGGCCGACTGGGCGGAAACGGAGGGCCACGCCTTTTCACGCGAACGCATACAGGGGCTGATTAAACAGGGTGAAGTCCGCGTGAACGATCAGCCGGTCCTCAAACCGGCCGCCGGTTTGCAGGAGGGGGATGTGATCACCCTGCACCTGCCGCAGGCCGTCCCGCTCAATCTGCCTGCAGAAACCCTGCCGATTGACATTGTGCACGAGGATGACGCCCTGCTGGTGGTGAGCAAGCCGGCCGGGATGCTCACCCACCCCACCGGCCGGGTACTCACCGGCACGCTGGTCAACGCCCTGCTGGCGCACTGCGGAGACCGGCTGTCCGGCATCAACGGCGTCATCCGCCCCGGTATTGTGCACCGGCTGGACCGCGACACCAGCGGTTTGCTGGCGGTGGCCAAAACAGACGCCGCCCACCACCACCTCAGCGCACAACTGAAGGCGCGCACCGTGCACCGCCATTACGTGGCCATTGTGCAGGGCGTTCCGGATAAATCCAGCGGCACGGTCAACGCCCCCATCGCCCGCAACCCCAGACAAAGGGACCTGATGATGGTGCACCCGCAGGGCCGCCCGGCCACCACCCACTGGCAGGTGGTGGAAACCATCGGCCAGAAGTTCGCCAAACTGCACCTGCAGCTGGAAACCGGACGCACCCATCAGATCCGGGTGCACATGCGCCACATCCGCCACCCCATTCTGGGAGACCCGGCCTACGGAAGCGGCGTGGAAAACCTGCTCAGACTCACGGAAAAACGGCAGCTGCTGCAGGCCTTCCATCTGGAATTCATTCATCCCGTTACCCTGCAGCCGGTTTCCTTTGATATCCCCGAAGATCCGACCATCCGCCAGACCTGGGCCATGCTGAACAACCGCTGACCGGTTTGTTAAGCCCTCCGCCTGCAATACTGGCACCGGGCCGGCGCTTTGTGTAGGATCAGCGGGTCCCCCGCAAGACCCGGAGCATACCCCATGGGAGCCATTCAAACCTTTCTGTTCAATATTCTGTCCCTTGTTTTTATTCTGGCCGCCCTCCTGATGGTGGTCCAGAATCTCGCCACACCGGTCACCCTCAATATCACCACCCATGAAATCACGGCCCTCACACTGGGTGGGGCAATGGCCGTGTGCGCCCTGCTGGTGGGTCTGGGCGCCAATCTCTGGTGGCTCAACCATTTCATGCAGTCCAGATTCGCCCAGCACAAAGTGTCGCGCAAGGCGGAAAAAATGGAAATTTCAGCTGAAAGCGCCGGCCAGCAGGTAAAAGCGTTGCAGGCCAAAGTGGATACCCTGGAAAAAGCGCTGGAAACAGCCCTGGCCAGACAAAGCACGGTTGTGATTGAACGGCCGGAGATTGCTGCTGAAAAATCGGTGGTCACAACGGTTGAAACCCCCACCGGCAATGGATAAGTCCCGTCTGTGACCACGCTGCTGCAAGTACTGGGCCCGCACGGCGCCGGAAAAACCACCCTGATGCCGGGCCTGGCCATGGCCCTCAGCTGGCTGCTTGCCGCTCAGGAGTTTCAGATGCTGCTACTGGATGCGGCGGTGGATCAGGGGCTGAGCCGCACCGCGCTGGGTATGGGCAATGGCGCCGCGCCGGAGGTTGCCCCCAAAACGCTTACGCATCTGGCCCAGACGCTGATGGAAAAACCCATGGACGATGACGCGGCGCGGCGGGAATACATTGACTGGGCCTTTCATGACCTGCCTGCACCGATGCCGGCCGACTGGCTGGGGGCCTACTGCCCGGGCGATCAGACACCGCCGGGTGTGGAGGTGATGGCCCTGGGACCGCTGCGGGAACGCCTGCCGGAAAGGCTGTGGCAGGGACTGGTGTATGGCCTGCAGCGCGTGGTCGGCAATCACGATCTTGTCCTCATTGATGAAGATCATCCCCTGGTGCGCGCCTGTTTCCAGAAACAGGGCAACCTCTGCAGCATGCTTGTCGCCACGCCTCAGCAGGATCCGGCGACATGGCCCCTGCTGCCGGAAGGAGAAACCCTGCCGCTGGTGATCAACCGGTTTGACGGAAACCCCCTGCACCCCGGCATTGTACAGGGCATTGAAGACGGCCGCCTGAAACTCGTGGGGAAACTGCCTGTCTACGGCAATCAGGACGCCATGCAGGATCAGCTGGTGAATGACTGGCGCGACATTCTGCTGCGACTGAACATTACGCTGCACAGTTACTGACCCCGCCATGGAGATGCCTGATCACTTCCAACCGACTCTCCCCCTGATTTTTCTGGCGGGTTACTTTCTGCTGGTGACCGTGTTCTCCCATTTTTTTGCACACCGGCTGACTTCTCTGCGGGATTTCTTTCTGGCCGGCCGCACCCTGCATTCCGGCCTGATTGCCGTTGCGTTTGTGGCGGCCTGGTTCGGCGCCTCCTCCACGCTCGGCACCATTGATAAGCTTCATCAGCAGGGGCTTTCAGGCCTGTGGTATATCGTCATTCCCTCCATCATTTCCTGTCTGCTCATCACCCTGTGGATGGCGCGACCCATTGCCGCCATGGCCACCCTGTCTCAACCGGAGGCGGTTGAAAAGCAGTACGGGCCCCTGGCGCGCATTCTGCTGAGCATCATTATTCTCTGTGCGCTCACCGGTTTTCTCGCCGCACAGATGGTGGCCTGCGGTAAAATGCTTCACGGCCTGTTTGGTCTCGATCCGGTCTGGGCCATCATTCTCTCCACCACGGTGGTGGTGTCTTACGCCATGAGTGGCGGGTTTTTCGCCGTGGCCGTCACCGACACCGCCCAACTCAGCTGCATTGCCGTGGCGCTGGTTGTGCTGCTGGTGTTTTGTGCGGGTCAGGCTGTACAACCCGGCAGTGCGCTGTGGTTTACCCTGAGCCATCAGCCCGCTGGTTTCTGGAACCTGCTGTCCCCGGGCAGCACAGGCACCTTTATACCCCCCTCGGACTTTCTGGCTCAAAGTGCGGCCATGGCTTTTTCGTTTGTGTGCGCGTGGATCATCGCTCCGGAAATGTGGCAGCGCATGTCGGCCACCGATCACCCACAGGTGGCATGGCGGGCCGGCTGGATAGCCACCGGTATCCTCGCCGTGCTGTTCGCCATGGTTGTCTTCATTGGCATCAGCAGCATTGGCCTGGTGGATACAGAAAACGATGTGCTGATTGCCCTGGCGTACCAGCTACCCGCTCCGTGGCTGACCTATCTGGTCCTCATCGGCTTTGTCTCTGCCGTCACTTCCACGATGGACTCCTCCATTAATGTGGGGAGCCTGACGCTCACGCATGATCTCTATCAGCGTTTTCTGCGTCCGGACGCCGGTGAGAAGGAACTGGTGTGGATGGGCCGTGTCTTCACCGCGCTGATGCCCTTACCCGCCATGGCCATTGCCTTTGGGAAATCCGATATCATTGCCGTGCTCTGGCTGTCCGCCGATGTGTTTGCCTCCGCCATGTTTATCCCGGTCATGGGCCTGCTTTTCTGGCCCAATCCCCACCGGCTCAGCGGATTGCTGGCGATGCTGTTCGGCTTTGGCGTGGTGGTGGTGGGTGGTCTGGTGCAGTATGGCGGGCTGGCTATGCCCTGGCCTGTGGCACCTTACAGCACGCTGGTCGGTATTGGCCTCAGCGCTGCCGGCTTTCTGGCGGGCGAACTCTATAAAAACTGTTCCACCCGGGGCCGCACCACACCCTGTTGAGTGGCATCGGCCGCCGCCGCTGCGGCCTGCTGTCTCCGGCTGAAGACGGCAAAGGGACCAGAGAATGCATTTGACGGTGACGCCCCGCTCGCCAATGAAGCAGTTGCCGGCTGGGCTTCAGCGGGCAGGGGCAGGTGCTTCTTCATCCAGTGATCCAGCACCGTAATGCCCAGCCAGGGGCGCACAAAGGTGTAAAAGAAAAAGTTGAGACCGGCAGTAACCAGCAGAATGGTCCCCTCCTGGGAGAATCCGCCCAGAAGCTTTTTGGAGAGGGTCCCTTTCCCCAGCCTGCTGCCAAACACCATGCCCAGGGCGAAGTTAACCACCTGAATCCCCGCATTGACCGCCTGCCCGGCCACCTCGCGGGCCAGCAGCACACGCTTTTCATCCTGGCTGGCGTGGGAGCGCTCCAACCGCTTGCCGGCCACCCAGGGAATAAGGGCGTAACTGGCCAGGGGGGCGACCAGATTGACCATGGTATTGGGCAGGTGCGTTTTGGTGAAGGGCTGCGCCAGGGCTGCCGTGTTGATTTTCATGGCCATTTCCTCCGCCGGCATTACCCGGATCAGGTTCTCGGGTTCCACCCCGCCGTCCACTGACTGTCGGGAGGTGATCTCAGCCGGCGCCTGGGCCGCCAGCACCCCGTGGGATACAACACTGATGGAATCCATCAGCGTGGCACAGTGTCCCGCAATCCACCGGCAATTGCAACCCGCCACCCGGCTAAGGGCAGCCGCCCGGCCGGAGAGCAGCGCGTCCACGCCCAAAGCCTGTTTGCGCTAAAATAAGGCCGTTCAGGAATGGTTTAACAGGATACCCGCCATGGCCGACTCACCCCCTCGCCCCCTTGCGCCCCGACTGGTGCGCGCATGCCGCAACGAAAAACTCGATCGCCCGCCCGTCTGGCTGATGCGGCAGGCAGGCCGCTACATGGCCGAATACCAGGCTGTCCGTGGTGAGGTCACTTTCCTGGAGCTCTGCAAAACGCCGGACCTGGCCGCAGAGGTTTCCATGCAACCCTTCCGCGCCTTCGGGATGGATGCCGTCATCGTTTTCTCGGATATTCTGACAATCCCCGAAGCGATGGGCCTGCCGCTCACCTTCACGGATCACGGTCCGGTCTTTCCCGAGCCGCTGCGTCACGTGGATCAGCTGACCAGCCTGAAACAACCCGATCCCACCCGCGATCTCGACTTTATTATGGCCACCCTCAGCCAGCTGCGCACCCGGCTGAGTGACCACCCGGACACGGCGCTGATCGGTTTCAGCGGCGCCCCGTGGACGCTGGCCACATATATGATTGAAGGCGGCACGTCGCGCAACTTCACCCGCATCAAGCAATGGGCCTATGATCAACCCGAAGCCCTCCACCGACTGATGGCGCGGCTGAGCGACACGATTGCCCTGTATCTCAACGCCCAGATTGACGCGGGCGCGCAGGTGGTGCAGCTGTTTGACACCTGGGCCGGCATTCTGCCGGAAGCCATGTACCGTGAATTCGTTCTGCCCTACCATCAGCAGATTCTCGCTCAGCTGAACCGCAAGGACGCCCCGGCGGTTCTGTTCGTCAACAACAGCCGCGGCCTGCTGCCCGTCATTGCCGAAGCCCGGCCCGATGTGATCAGTATTGACGCCACCACCTGCCTGAGCGATGCCCGCCAGCTGACCGGCGGCCTGCCGCTGCAGGGCAACCTGGACGCCAACGCGCTGTTCGCACAACCCACGGTTCTGAAAACACTGGTGGAGGACACCCTGCGGCAGGGCGGCAACCAGGGCTATGTGTTTAACCTGGGCCACGGCGTGCTCCCGCAAACATCCGTGGAGAATGTGCGCCTGCTGGTGGATACCGTGAAAGCCTCTGCGAAGTCCTTTGCGAATGCCAGCGCAGCCACCGCCGCGGAACCCGCCTGCACAACCTGAGGAGGCACCCATGCAACCGGCATCCTCATCATCCGCCACACTGCTGGAAAACGGCCTGTCCGTTCCGGCCGACCTGCTGAAAAAATACGACACCACCGGCCCGCGGTATACCAGTTATCCCACCGCACCGGTCTGGCATGAAGGGTACACAGCCAGCAGCCACCGCGCAGCCATTGCCGAAAGCAACCAGGATCCCCGCTACACCGGCCTGCCACTGTCCATCTATATGCATTTACCCTTCTGCGAGGCCCGGTGTCTGTTCTGCGCCTGCAATGTCATCATCACCCAGCAGCGCGACCAGGCGAAAACCTACCTGGAATACCTTTACCGCGAGATTGAAATGACCGCCAGCCGGATGAACACCGCCCGGCCGGTGATTCAATACCACTGGGGCGGCGGCACCCCCACCTACCTCAGCCCTGAGCAGATGAGTGCGCTGTTCCGTTTCTCAAAAGAGCATTTCACGTTTGATCCCGATGCTGAAATCGCCATTGAAGTGGACCCGCGCATCACCACACGTGAACAAATCGCCACACTGCGCGAACTCGGCTTTAACCGGGTGAGCCTGGGCGTGCAGGATTTTGATGCCACTGTGCAGGAGGCCGTCCACCGGATACAACCCATCAGTCAGACCGCCGCCATGCTGGATCAGTGCCGGGAACTGGGCTTTAAGGGCATCAATTTTGATCTGATTTACGGACTCCCCCACCAGACGCCGGATACGTTTAACCAGACGCTGACCGAGGTGCTCGCCATGGCCCCGGACCGCATTGCGCTGTATAACTTTGCCCATGTGCCGTGGATGGCGCCGCATCAGAAGGCGATTGATGAAGGCGCCCTGCCGGACGGTGAATCCAAGTTCCGCATTTTCAGAACCGCACTGAACCGTTTTCTGGAAGCCGGTTACATATACATTGGCATGGACCATTTCGCCCGGCCGGATGATGAACTGGCGCAGGCGCTGCACAACAACACCCTGCACCGCAATTTTATGGGCTACACCGTCGCCCCGCCGGCCGATCTCTACGGTTTCGGCGTCAGCGCCATCAGTGGCCTGCAGGATCACTACGGGCAGAACGTGAAAAAGCTCTCCCAGTATTACGAACACCTGGACCAGAAAAGCCTGCCCACGGCGCGTGGCCTCACACTGGGCGGAGAAGATCACCTGCGGCGTGACATCATTCTGACCATTCTCTGCCGCGGCCAGCTGGATTACGCAGCCATTCAGGCCAAACACGGCGTCCACATCCCGGAACATTTCCCGGACGCACTGCACCGGCTCGCGCCCATGGCGCAGGATGGCCTGCTGACGCTGCATGACAGCGGCTTCACGCTGACGCCCCTGGGTCGGGTATTCAGCCGGAACATCGCCATGCCGTTTGATGAGTACCTGCCCAAACAGCAGGCCGCCGAAAAACCCACCTTCTCCAAAACCCTGTAGGAGCAAGCATGTCTGCAACGCTATCCGCCACGCATTTCTCACCGGACCGCAAAACCGGGATTTTATTTCTCAATATGGGTGGGCCGGATACCCTCGCCGATGTGCGGCCGTTTCTGATCAATCTGTTTTCCGATCCCGACATTATCCGACTCCCACTCTCCTTTCTGTTTCAGAAACCTCTGGCGCGCTGGATCGTCTCCCGCCGGGGTAAAGAGGCGGAACACAACTACCGCCTTCTGGGTGGCGGTTCCCCGCAGCTGGCCCGCACGCGCGAACAGGCGGATGCTTTGCACGACCGCCTGAAAGAAATGGGGCATGATCTACCGGTATTTATCGCCATGCGCTACTGGCAGCCGGATACCGAAACCACCCTGCGCCGGATGCAGGAAGACGGCATTGAGCAGGTGGTGGTGGTGAGCATGTACCCGCAGTTTTCCTATACCACCACCGGCTCCAGCCTGAATGAACTGCGCCGCGTAATGCGCCGGATGAACCTTGACTGGCCGCTGAGCATTGTCGGTGGCTACCACCATCAGGCGGATTACCAGACCGCTTTCACGCAAACCATTCACGACGGCCTGAACGCCCATGCCGCAGCGTGGACCTGCCCGCCGGAAGACGTCCACATCCTCTTCAGCGCGCACAGCCTGCCGCTGCGGCACATCAAGCGCACCAAAGATCCCTACCCGGATCTCATCTTTAACTGCGCCCGGCGCACCATGGAAAGCAACTTTCCGGCAAACCCGTGGGATCTCTGTTACCAGAGCAAGGTGGGTAACATGCCCTGGCTGGGGCCTTACACGGAAAGCGCCCTGCAATATCTCGCCGCCAAAAACTGCCAGAACGTTCTGGTGGTGCCCATCAGCTTCGTCTGCGATCACATTGAGACCCTGGTGGAAATTGATCTGCAGTATCTGCCGCTGGCCCGCGAGATGGGGATTCCAACCATTCACCGCGCCCCCACCCTGAACAAACACCCCATGTTTATTGAAGCGCTGGCCGGCATGGTTTCTGAGAAACTGCAGCGCCATCTGCCGGAAGCCTCCGGCTATGTCCCGGTCAGTGTGGCCACCCATCCCACGTCAGTCACGGTGTCATGAGCACGCCAGCAGTCGACACTTTGATTATTGGCGGAGGCATCTGCGGCCTGGTGAGCGCCTACCGGCTGCATCAGGCTGGACTTACAGTCACCTTACTGGAGGCAGAGCCACAGGCAGGTGGGGTGATACGCTCCGTGAAAAAAAACGGGTTCATCCTGGAACTGGGACCCAACACCTTTCCCAGCACGGGAGAGCACATCATGGCGCTCTGCCGGGATCTTGACCTGACGCCCGCTCACACCTCGGCCGCGGCGCACAAACGCTACATTGCCAAAAGGGGGGCCTTGCATCCTCTGCCGTCCTCACCCATTGGCGCGCTGACCACCCCGCTGTTGTCGGCGGCGGCCAAGATGCGTTTTCTGCTGGAGCCCTGGCAACCCCACACCCCTGATGAAGACACCACGCTGGCGGAATTTATCCGGCGACGACTCGGCGGGGAAGTTCTGGACACGCTGGCTGGACCATTCGTTTCCGGCGTGTATGCCGGGAATCCTGCCTTGATGAGTATGCAGGCGGTGTTCCCCAAATTACTGGCTATGGAACAAGCCCACGGCAGCCTGCTGAAAGGGATGCTTGCCCGCCGGCAGGCAAAACCGCAAGCCGCTGAAAAAACCACCACCACCAACCGCCATGGCAAAAAAAATTATGCCCTCCATGGGTTTCCTGGCGGCATGGGCGAACTCACGCAGGCGCTCGCCAACGCATTGCCGCCGGGCGCCTGCCGGACCGGCTGCCGCGTTGTTTCCTTGCAGGCCACTAACGATGGCTACCTGGCTGAGCTGGAGAGCGGCGAATTTCTGCATGCCCGCAGCGTGATTCTCGCCACACCGGCCACCGTCACCGCCACCCTGCTGGAGGCCATTGCCCCGATCCCCGACTTATCTGAGATCCCGTATGCACCCATGACGGTGCTGCATCTGGGCGTTCCGGACGATCAGGTACTGCCGTATCACCCATTGGACGGCTTTGGCATGCTGATACCCGAGACCGAAGGGCAACCCCTGCTGGGTTGCCTGTGGAATACGAGCCTGTTTGAAGGCCGAGCGCCGGAGGGTCAACTACTGCTCACCTGTTTCATTGGTGGCGCGCTTCACCCGGATCGCGCCGCAATGGATGAAGCCACGCTGATCACCCAGGTCTGTGACAGTCTCCGGCAGTATTTCCACTGTCCGTCTCTGACGCCCTCGATGACGCACCTGACGCGCTGGGAGCGGGCCATTCCGCAGTACACTCTGGGTCACACAAAACGCATCGCTGCTCTGGAAGCCGCACTGGTCGGGCACTCCACCCTGCGCGTCACCGGCAATTACGTGGACGGCGTGTCCATCAACGACTGCGTCCGCCAGGCCACCGTGACTGCCAGCCGCATACAGGCAGCACTGAGTAACCCGGACCAAAAATTTGCAAAAAAAAAGATGAGAACGGAGAGCAGTGTTCTCATCAATAAAGGAGAGGGCGAACCTAGTAAAACTTAAAGCCTGTGACGACCCCCTTCGGATTCACCGTACTCCACGATTTGGCTAAGAAAATTGGAATAACCCGAACCTATGCCACTACAGAGAGCAGATTTCCCATCCCATTGTGCAAAACTGGTTTCGATGCCCCGCACACGCTTGACCACAGCAGCCCGGACCATCCGGCGGGTGGTGGCTTGATTGTCGTTGCGGTGAAACATCGTGAATTCTCTTCTCTACTACTATCTCTAACTGACTCGACTCAAGACCTGGACTTAGATACTGAGGTTGAGGGCGCCGGGCGGGAAGAATGACCCCTCGCGGACATCCCGGGTGGCGGTTTTGCCTTCCCAGGCAGGGATAGAACCACCGGACAGAAACTGAATGTTCACCGGGCGTTCCCCCTGTTCCAGGGAGCGGAGCGCCATATTGCGCTGGTATTGTTTTTCCAGTTCAAAAATAACCGTACTCATGACGGATCCACCTCTACACACTCTGACTCAACACACACTCTACATTTTTGAAAACGAACAGAACCGTGACCCGGGCGCCTTGCCCGGCAGGGATTCAGTAACCGGGACTGACTAGACGGCGACCGTGGAAACCAGTACCTGCCTCACTTCAGCAGAAACAGCATCCATCATCGCTTCCAGCGGATCCACAGCGCGGTGGGGGAAGGTCACGAACTGCATATCACCCATCGTGACGGATTTACGATCGACAAGAACGGTTTGCATCACACACTACCTCTACGACTCAACTCACTAAACGAACCTGGGGACTGGCTCTCACTCGCCCCCCGGGCGGTGGAACCGACTACTCATTTCCTCTACACACTCTCACTATAGCGATTTGTAATTATAAAAACAATAGTAAAAAAGATATCCTTTTCGTCGCGTGTGAGCACACCATCAGAAAGCGCTCCAGAAACCATACAGACGTTTACTGAAACATATCCTTCAAATAGATTTTCCACATCTCCCCTTTAAACAGTGTTACTTAACATGGGGTTACAAACTAGCATCAGGGTTTTTCAGGCATCGCGATTCCAGGCTCAGAGACCGATCCCTGTTCACCCAGAGCCCCCTGAAGAGCTCTGTAAAGGCGCACAGAGCACTGTGTCGCGTTATCAAGCCACGCCGGATACGCGCTGATGTCCTGCCACATCGCCTGGTTGAGCAACAGCCATGGGGCACAACAAAAAGCCCGACGCTTGCGCATCGGGCTTTTGATTACTATTTAGCAGACTGTGGTTTAGCAGTCGCCGCCATCGTCACCGGCGTCACCGGCGTCACCGGCGTCACCGGCATCACCTGCGTCACCGGCATTACCGGCATCACCTGCGTCACCTGCGTCACCGGCATTACCTGCATCACCTGCATTACCGGCATCGCCTGCGTCACCGGCATCTCCGGCGTTGTTGCCTGAATTTCCGGCGCCACCTGTGTTTCCGGAACCGCCTGCACCGCCTGTATTCCCGGTGTTACCCGTATTTCCTGCGGCATCCAGGCCATTGGCGCCTGCGCCGGTTGCGGGTCCTGCACCGATTGCAAACGGTGTGGACTGCGGCGCGAGGAAGCTCTGAATGGCGCCTGCTGGCAGTGGAATACCCATCATCGCAAACATCTGCTCAATCAGCTGCATCAACATCTGAATCATGTTGTTGCCGCCAACCACGCCGGTTCCAACACCGGGTGCGGCACCTACGCCGGCGCCGGTGGCAACGCCACCATTGGCACGCGGGTCAGGCCCATCGTAGTTGTCTTCAATGTTGCTGCCGAGGTCGCCATCGAGCACCGACTCAATGGAACGGTTGTATTTGTCAAAGTCGTTGGCATCGATGATGCGGGTCTGTTTGAGATCGCCGTTGGCAGTCACCAGGGTAATCTCACCATCACCGCCGTTGTTATCCATATCAAACGGAATCCCGGTCTTCGGCGTTTCGCCGGCCAGCGGTTCTCCGTTACCATCGAGCTGATCAGCGGTATAGTACTGAACATCGCCATCGCGGATCGCTTCTCTCAAGGCGGACAGTGTCTGCACATCGTTATCACCGACACCGCCCTGGTTGGCCAGATCGTCTCGGCCGATATCCTGAAGCAGCTGGTCGATAGCGCCGTTGTCATAGTTACCGCCGGCGTTTTTAAACCGGGAGGCAACCAGTGCGAAGGTCGCTGAACCACTGACATTGGCATCCGCCGAGTTCAGGTCGGTATACAGTGCCTGTGCAAAGCGCTCCATCTGAGCGGAACTTTCCAGACGGTTGCCGGCCATAAATTCAGCGGCATAGCCTTCAACCAACCAGGTTCTGCCGTAGAAAGCGTCTATACCGCCGTCCAGCAGGGTATCCTGGTTAACGTTCCCGTTCTGGTCAACGGCGTCAATATAACGGGCCAGACCACCACGGTCAGACTGCATCAGTTTCAGCGGCGCTGGCGGCGTGAGAGCCACAGGAGCGGCACCCAGGCTGGCGCCTGCAACCGGCAGGCCAAGGCTTGCGGCAGGAACCAGTGTCATCAGACCGGTAATGGGATCCTGCACCGGAACGGATTGTGCAACGGCCCCGGGAAGGGTGCTGACGCCCCCTACGGACAGTGCTTGCGGCTGAAGCGCAACAGAAGCTGCACCGGCTCCACCTGCTGCACCTGCACCACCAACGGCATATGGCATAATGTTCTCTCCTTTTGTGCTCTCTCTGGGGTTAAAACTGTGTGATCCCGCTTTTCAGCGTGAATCGTTCATCAAGGCTCTCGGCTATGGGTCAACGGCTTGCTCAAACCGTCTTTGCTCTCAATAAGAAGCGAGGCTAATCACTTCTTAAGAAAATAAAAACATCTTATAAGGGTGAATTGCCCGCCAGTAATGTTTGTTTACATTCAATTGATATCGTTGTGAGGGGCGCTGATATCGCTTCGGGTACAATGCCCCTATGGCGCCCCACCCCTCCAAACCCGCATTTGCCGCCGACCTGATCACCTGGTATCAGGCGCATCAGAGAGACCTTCCCTGGCGCCATACGCGTGAGCCTTATGCCATCTGGCTCTCGGAAATTATGCTGCAGCAAACCCAGGTAACCACCGTACTGGATTACTACCGCCGCTTTCTCGCGCAGTTTCCCACCATTGCTGACCTGGCCGCCGCGCCGGAAGATACGGTGCTGAAAGCCTGGGAGGGACTGGGCTATTATTCCCGGTGCCGCAACCTCCACAAAACCGCCCGGATTGTAGCCACAGATTATCAGGGGCATTTCCCCGACACGCTGGCGGCCGTTGAAGCCCTGCCGGGCATCGGGCGCAGCACCGCCGGCGCCATACTCACCTTTGCCTTTGGCCAGCGTCACCCTCTGCTGGACGGCAACGTCAAACGCGTTCTCTCGCGTCTCTATAATATAGACAGCGATATCACGACCAGCGCAACAAACCAGCGGCTCTGGACACTTTCGGAGCAATTACTGGCCGACGCTGACGATCCCTGGGCGTTTAACCAGGGCATTATGGAACTGGGCGCCACCGTATGCCTGCCCCGGGAACCTCGTTGCCTGGTATGTCCGGTGGCCCGACATTGTACTGCCAGGGCGGAAGGGACTCAGCTGGAGAGACCGGTGAAACCCAAACGGAAGCCGTCGCCACACTATACAATTGGTGTGGGCGTCATCTGGCATCCGGATCCCGGGAATCCTCGCGTGCTGATACAGCAGCGACCGGCGGATGGCCTGCTCGGGGGGTTATGGGAGTTTCCCGGCGGCAAGCAGGAAGCCGGCGAGACCTTGCCCGAGACTGTTGCCCGCGAGCTGAAGGAAGAGCTTGGGCTGTCGGTTGACGTGGGCCCGGGCATACTCAGTGTTAAACACGCTTACACGCATTTTAAAATCACCCTCCATGCCTTTCACTGCCATCTGCCTGACGGGTCTGAATCTCAGCCCGCCACAGCATTGCCCTGGCAGTGGGTTCACCCGGATGAGCTGAACCAGTTTGCTTTTCCCAAAGCCAACAAAAAAGTCCTGGAAGCACTGCAAAACTGCTGGCAGGAGTATCTGGCATCCGGATCGGACAAACCGTAAGCGCTCACTCAAAGCCACTCAGTCTCAGTAACCCGTAACCTATTTTCCACCGGCCCGGAACCTGCTCTGAACGCCGACGGTAAACAGGTACGCCCCCACAAATTCCTCCATCACAGCGAAAGCCAGTAATGACTGCCGCTCACCACTCACAATGTCTATCGTATCGTAGACATTCAGCAGATCCAGAAACACCAACAGCACACCCTCAAATGGACTTGCATACAGCCCAACCAGAATACCCACAGTAACCAGAACCATGGCTAAAATACCATACTTATAATGAACCAACCGCTGAATCCCCCGGCCCGCCAAAGTCCCTGTCAGATAGCACAGCAGCAGCCCGAGAAATGGTATGCCAAAAAACCGGAACATCCCGACGCCCAGCAAGTAGTCCCTAACATAGCCATAGATCACCCCGACCCCAATCCCCGGCACTACCAGCAAGAGGCGCTGAACCAGCGTCACCTGGCCCACATGGGATATCGTCTGGCGAACACAATCCGGGCACTTAAACCCCACCGGACAGGCCACCATACACTGCGGGCACACGGGCGTCCCGCACGTACTGCAGCTCAGGCGGGTCTGCACGCCGGAATGCCGCCGGCATGGGACCGGGCCGTCTAAAGGTTCAGAAGGGACAGGGGACGACATGACAATTACCCTCTTGGCGACCTCCATTGTGCCACATACCAAACGGCGTGTTCAGGGTATGATGGCGTCATGTTTTTCGCTGCCCTTTGCCTGTTACTGTATCTTCTGATCGCCAACAAGGTTCAGCCCGATATGTTTGGTTGGCTGATGCTGGTGGGTACCGGCTGGTTTGCCGGCTACCTGGACGGCCGCGTGCTGCAGCGCTCGGACAAAGACCCGGATCGGGTTCTCCCGCCGGATGTCACCGAGGATTCCAGCGACCGGTCGACCTTTCAGCACTAGCGCCCTGATGGTGACAGACAGGCATTCCCACCGCATACTCTGATACAATGGGGTCTGGTGTCCTAATGCCGGTTATGCCGGTGGTTTCCGACTGTATGCCCCCCGTCGTATCAGACAAACACGCCAAATCCATCCAGGCCATCCTGCGCCCGCTGCGCCAGATTGTCGGCAAAGCCTTTGTGCTGAGCGAGCCGGAGGAACTTGCCGTATACGAGTGTGACGCATGCCTGATGTTCCGGCATACGCCCCACCTGGTGGTTCTTCCCAAAACCACTGCCGAGGTCAGCGCCGTGGTGGCCCAGTGCGTCAAACACCAGGTGCCGTTCATCGCCCGCGGGGCCGGTACCGGGCTTTCGGGCGGAGCGCTTCCCGTGGAAGGCGGCATTATCATCGGCCTGAACCGCATGAACCGGATTGAGCAGATTGACGCCGACAACCACATGGCCCTGGTGCAACCCGGTGTGGTCAACGCGTGGCTCAACCGCGACGTTTCGGGTTTTAACCTCTTCTTTGCGCCGGATCCCTCCAGTCAGTCCGCCAGCACCATCGGCGGCAACATTGCCGAGAACGCCGGCGGCATTCACTGCATCAAATATGGCGTTACGGTGGATCACGTGCTGGCGATGGAGATGGTCCTGCCCGACGGGAGCATCACCTGGGTGGGCAGCACCGCCCGTCAAAGCAACGGCCTCAACCTCACCGGCGTGCTGGTCGGCTCGGAAGGCACACTGGGCATCTGCACGCGGGCGCTCGTCCGGCTGCTGCCAAAGCCTGCATCCGTCAAGGTCTTTCTGGTTGCCTTTGCCGCCACGGCCCACGCCACCGATTCGGTCGCCCATATTATCCGGGAAGGCATCACCCCGGCCGCGCTGGAATTTATGGACGCCTTCACCGTCAGAGCCGTGAACGAAGCCTTTAACGTGGGTTTCCCGGAAGGCTGCGAAGCCGTGCTGCTGATTGAACTGGACGGGGATCCGGCGAGCCTGGCCGAGGATGAAACAAGGCTGGAAGCTATCCTTGCCGAACACCAGGCGCTCAGCATCCGCAGGGGCACCGAGGAAGCTGAGCGCCAGAAACTCTGGGCCGCCCGCAAAGGGGCTGTGGCTGCCTACGGACGATATCTTCCCGCTTTCTATCTCCACGACACCGTGATTCCCCGCAGTCAGCTGACCACATTGCTGGAAAAAATCGCTGATGTCGCCGACAAGTACCAGCTCACCATCGGCAACGTGTTTCATGCCGGAGACGGCAATCTGCATCCCAATATTCTGTTTGACCCGGCGGACCCGGCGATGATGAAAAACGTGCTGGCCGGCGGCGAGGAAATTCTCAAAGCCTGTCTCGCCGTGGGCGGCACACTCAGCGGCGAGCATGGCATCGGCCTGGAAAAATCGGAGTACATGAGCTGGCTGTATGCCCCCAAGGACCTGGAGCGGATGCATACGCTGAAAGGCGTTTTTGACGCCGACAACCTCGCCAATCCGGCCAAAATATTTCCATCACGGCGCGGCTGCAGTGAGGTCCGGCATGCCCTGAACGACCTGCTGGAAAACCCGCTGGAAAACAGCCTGAACAATCCCGGCGGCCTGACGACCGACGGTAAGGAAGGCATGTGGATATGACGATGACGACAACCACCCTGCCAGCCTTAATTCACCGGCTGACCGCACCCCCGCCGGGCGATGTGGCGACAGACATACCCTACAATGTGGACTGCACAACGGTCGCTTTTGCCGATCACAATGACCCCGCCTGCCGCGAACGCACCGGCTGGCAGATCCTTCCCAAATCCCCCGAAGAAGTCGCGTGGATTCTTAAAAACGCGGCGCAGTGCAGCGGCAGACTCAGTCTCAGCAAGGCCGACGCCGCCTACCTGGATCAACCCATGTGGCTGGATCTCAGCGGTCTGCACCGCATTGTGCGCGAATCGCCCGAAGACCACACGATACAGGTGGAAACCGGGATAACGGCGGAAGCGCTGCAAAAACATCTGGCCGCCCACAACCTCGCCTGGCCGCTGGCGTTCCCGCCCGACACCCGGCTGGTTGATATCCTGGCTGAGGACGCCACAGCCCTGAATACCGGAAACCGCGGCCTGCCGCGCGACTGGGTGCTGGGCCTGCAGGTGGCCGACAGCGACGGGCAGCTGACCCGCTGCGGCGGCAATGTCGTTAAAAACGTCAGCGGATATGACCTCAACAAACTCTACGTCGGCGCGCACCATCAGCTGGGCGTCATCACCCAGGCCACACTAAAAGTGGCCGTGCAGAAACCGGAGGAAACCGCCTGGCTGTATACCCTGGAGGCGCCGGTGGACAAACCGGGCAGTCTGATCCCCCTGCTGCAGACGTTGCTGAGCGGGCAAGCCCCCTGGCGCGAACAACTGGATCAGCTGGTACTGTTTGACTCTCCCAGCGCCAGCCTGTGGCAGCTCTGGCTGCATGCCAGCGGCACCGGCGCAGCCATGGAAACGGCCCGGAACGACCTGCCCGGCGAGCTGCTGAAACAGGCCGCCGAGCGGGAGCTGACCCTGATCGGCCATAAAGCCCCACCCACACAACTGGCCAGCCTGGGTAAAAAACTTCTGCAGCACCACCATCACCCGCTGGCGCTCTCGGTCTGCTCACATCCGCGCCAAACCCTCAGCCTCTGGCCGTCTGTTCAGACCATTCTGACCACCCAGGCGCCGGGTGGCTACGGCCAGGTTCACCCGCAGAGCGGCATGCTGTTGTGGAGCTGGCCGGAGGATGCCCTTCCCTCGCCGGAAGCCCTTGACGCTGCCGTGCAGGCCATTCAGCAAAGCCTTCAGCCGGAGCAACTAGCCATACCGGCAAACGGTTTCTGCCGCATCCCGGTATACCCGGTTGCCTATACGCCTCTGGCCATGGCCGTCAACCTGCCGGCTGATCCAGTTCTCAGGCAGGTGAACCGCCGGCTGAAAATCAGCTACGACCCCGGCAATGTGCTCATCAGCCGCGGTCTCCCCCTGGAGCGCCTTTAAGTTGGCAGCCGACTGAGCCGACCGCATCCCATTATCGATCTGGAGACACACCGCAGTCCATGACCGCACCCGACAACAGCCCGACGGAACCCCTGGCAGCCTGCACAGAAAAGGAACCCGGCCTGCCGGTGTCGCTGGCCATGCTGAACGCCTGCATTCACTGCGGGATGTGCCTGCCCGCCTGCCCCACGTACGAACTCACCGGATCGGAAGCTGAATCGCCACGCGGGCGGATTTACCTGATGCGCAAGCAGTTTGATCAGGAACTGGCGCATCCGGATCAGCTGAAAAAACATCTGGATGGCTGCCTGGCCTGCCTGGCCTGTGAAACGGCCTGTCCATCAGGCGTGCAGTATGGCAGCCTGCTGACCGCGACGCGCGAAGCGCTTGCAAAGACGGATCGCTCCATTGGACGCCGTGTGCGGCGCTGGGCATACGAAAAAGTCTTGCCGGATCACCCGTTGCTCCTGAAACTAACCGGTTTCCTCCGGTTTTACCAGAACTCGGGCCTGCAGTTGTTGCTGCGCAGCACCCGCCTGCTCAAACTCATCCCACCGCTGGCGCATCTGGAAAGCCTGCTTCCTAAACTCAAGTCCTACCGTACGCTGCGGGAGGGCATGTCTTTCGGCCCCACGCTGGGCGAGCACGTGGTGCTTTTTCCCGGATGCGTGATGGACACCATGTACAACCATGTGCACTGGGATACCGTGAGCGTGCTGGAAACCAACGGCTTCCACGTCAGCATTGCACCGGCCACCTGCTGCGGCGCGCTGGCCCACCATGAGGGGGAAACCGACATCACGCGCAGTCTGGCCAAATCCATTGTGGAAAACCTCAGCAAGCTGAACCCGGACTGGGTGGTGCTGAATTCGGCCGGCTGCGGTTCTTCCATGCAGCACTACGGAGAACTGCTCGCCGATCATCCGGTGCTGGCCAAACGCGCCAAAGAATTCGCCGCGCGGGTCATCGATATCACCACGCTGCTGGACAGACGCCGCGAAGCCGGCAAACTGGCGCCCTTCAAGCGTCCGGTGCAGCGCACCATCACCTATCACGCGGCCTGCCATCTGCACCACGCCCAGAAGCAGCAGCACACCACAGAGAACCTGCTGAAAGTCATTCCCGGTCTCACCCTGGTGCCGTTGCGCGATGCCGCGCACTGCTGCGGCAGCGCCGGCGTGTATAACGTGGAAAACCCGGCAGACAGCACAGCCATTCTCAGCGATAAAATCGAGAATCTCCGCGCCACGCTGGAAACCGCCAAAACAGACACCGTGGTGACGGGCAACCCGGGCTGCATGCTGCAGATTGAAAAAGGCCTGCGCGATGCGGGTATCACGTTGAAGGTACAACACCCGGTGGAAATTCTGGCGGAGGCCTACCGATGAAACCGGGCCTGCACACCGGCGATGTGAAAACCCTCGAGGTGGTGGTGACTGAGGCCATGGCCCCGGGCGCCAATGGCTGGCTGATTGCCGGTGAGCCCTGCCATACCGTTCACCCGCTTTATAGCACGGCCGCCATGCTCACCCATATGGAATGGACTGCCCGCCAGCATCTGCTGCCCTACCTCGAGGCCGGTGAGGAATCCGCCGGGACGGCCATTGATTTACGGCACACAGCCCCCACCCCGGTGGGCGCCACGGTGCGTATTCAATCCACCCTCACCCATCTGGAACCACGCGGCGACCAGGTCCGCCTGGTCAGCGCCATTGAAGCCTGGCAGCTGAATGGTGCGGCTGAGACGGAAACGGCCATTGGTTCGGCGACCTTCACGCAGGTCATTCTGCCGGCTCACCGGCTGACGGCAAAGGCCGATCAATGGATCAGCCCTGCCATGGATGACACCACGCTGGTCTGCCCGGAAACCGGGAACCGGTTTTCCCTGCACTTTAAAGGACTCGCCCATCCTTTTCCCTGCACCCGCTACGATGAGTGGGTCGTCACGCGCGCGGCAGTAACAGACGCAACGCAACGCCACACGGAAGAAGGCCCGTTTCTGCTCCGCTTTGAGATTCAGGAAATCATCACCGTGCTTCGGGATCTGATGGCCGGCAAGCGCAAAGACTACCAGAGCGATTTTCTGGAACGCATTCTCCAGATCACCGCCGAAACCGAGAATGAGCAGGTCCTGCTCACCATTCAGATCAAACCGGTCGGCGCCTCGCCGTTTCCGCCGGTGGCGCTGCGCGTTGGCGCAGAGCAGCTGACCCCATTCTGCCACGCGCTGGAGGCCGAATACCTCACCGGCACCGAACTGCCTGCAGCCAGTCACTGATTTCGTTCGCTTTTTACCTCTGCCCCTCTCCCCTCAAGGCAGAGGGGGCCGGGGGGTGAGGGGGAACTCCTCTGCACCATCAGGGTTTGGCCGTTATACGGTATAATGGGAGTTCATAAGGTGAGTTCGGGAAGGCAGAGCCATGGCGGAACAGGCACAACTGGTGGCGCTCTATGCAGAGCCGGAAGACCGCGAAACGTTTGACGCAAAGTATTTTGGCGAGCACCTGCCGCTGACACGAAAAATGCCGGGCCTGAAAAACATTGACTTGGTGAAATTCACCGGCAACGCCATGGGCCCGCAGGTGCCGTATTACATGATGGCCACCCTGACGTTTGACTCTCCGGAAGCCCTGAGCCAGGCCATGCGCTCGCCCGAGGGCAAGGCCGCCGGCACCAACCTGATGAGCTTCGCCAAGGGCGTGCAATTGCTCACCGCTGAATTGCAGCCTGAGGGCGTTTGCACACCCTGAACCACAGCTGAATTCCAAAAAAAATATCGTTTGCATTGAATGGCGGGAGTGAGAACGGACACCGTGGCCAAATCCAGTCAACCGGCAAGTAACCCGGCCGAAAACCCTTCGGCCCGGCTCATTCTTGTCTCTCAGGAGGGCCGGGTCGGCCTCATCCGCTTTAACCGGCCGGATGCCCTGAACGCGCTCAGCCCGGCGCTGGTGCGGGAACTGGTGACCACCCTGGAAACCTTTGATGCCGATGACCGCATCGGCGCCGTCATACTCACCGGTGGCGAGAAAGTATTCGCCGCCGGCGCCGATATCAAAGCAATGGCCGATCAATCCGCCATCGACATGCTGGTCATCGATCAGCTGGCATTATGGGATCGCATCAGGGCGTTTAAAAAACCGCTGATTGCCGCCATCAATGGCTTTGCCCTGGGCGGCGGTTGCGAGGTGGCGATGATGTGCGACATCCTTGTGGCCGGGGAAAGCGCCCAGTTCGGTCAGCCGGAAATCAGTATCGGCGTGATGCCCGGCGCGGGCGGCACACAACGCCTGACGCGCGCCATCGGCAAGGCGCAGGCGATGAAGTACATTCTGACGGGCCGGCGTTTCGGCGCGCAGGAGGCCCTGGCCATGGGCCTGGTCAGTGAAGTGACCCCCGATGAACTCACGCTGGATACCGCCATGACGTTGGCCGCCGAAATTGCCGGAAAACCGGCCATGGCCGTCCGGCTGGCGAAAGAAGCCGTGTTAAAAGCGTTTGACGGCAGCCTGAGCGAGGGGCTGAATTACGAGCGCAAGCTGTTTTACCTGCTGTTTGCCTCGGCCGATCAGAAAGAAGGCATGGCCGCCTTTGCGGAAAAACGCCCGCCGGTCTGGAGTCACCACTGATGCCCAAAGCCGCTGCCACCACCGACTGCCTGCTACAGGATGAGCGCCGACATGGCGTCCTGATACTCACACTCAACCGGCCGGACGCTCTCAACGCCTTTGACGACGAGCTGAGCTTTGCGCTGCAGGATGCCCTGAAAAAAGCTGCCAAGAATCCGGCCGTTCGCTGTGTGGTGCTTACCGGCGCCGGTCGCGCCTTCTGCGCCGGCCAGGATCTCAAAAGCCGCAGCATCGCCACCCGTGAAGATGAACTGCCGCATCTGGGCGAGTCCATCCGCAAGCGCTACAGTCCTCTGATACTGGCCCTGCATCAGATGGAAAAGCCCACCATCGCCATGGTCAATGGGGTGGCCGCCGGGGCGGGCGCCAGTCTGGCCTTTGCCTGCGATCTGCGCGTGGCCGTGGATTCCGCCAGGTTTATTCAGGCCTTTGTCGGCGTCGGCCTGATCCCTGATTCCGGCGCCTGCTGGCTGCTGCCCAGGTTGATTGGCCTGGGACGCGCCCGGGAACTGGCGATGACCGGACGCCCCGTCCTGGCTGAGGAAGCCCTCGCCAGCGGGCTGGTCAACCGCCTGTCGCCGGCCGACACGCTGGAAGCCGACACGCTGGCCCTGGCGGATAGCCTGGCCGCCGGGCCCACCCGGGCGCTGGGGCTGATGAAGCGCACATTTGACCGGGCGATGACCACTTCGCTCAGCGATTTTCTGGCCTATGAAGCCGACATTCAGGAAATTGCCGGGCGCACCGAAGACTACAGAGAGGGCGTGCTCGCCTTCACTCAGAAACGTTCCCCCGCCTTTACCGGACGCTAGAAAGGACACGCCATGGCCACGCTTGAATCGTTCGTGAAAGAAATAAAAGCCGGCCGCAAGGTGGAAGCCACCGATGCGATGCCCGAGGAATACCGCGAACACCTCATCAACCTGATGATGCAGCAGGCTGATTCCGAGCTCTCCGGCGCTTACGGGTATGTGCCCTGGATTGAAAAGGCGCCGAACATCCACGAAAAACTCCTGGTCGCTCAGATTGTGCGCGATGAAGTGAACCACGCCTACCGCATGTTCAAGCTGCTCAAAGATCTGGGCGTGGAAGTGGACGAGCGGATTGCCGCCATGGATGAAACGCTCCGCATGCGCCTCGATGCCGATAAAGATCTCGGCACGCAGCGCGCCAGCGATGACAAACGGGTGAATATTTTTTATTACCCCATTGAGACCTGGACCGACTTCATCATGTTCAACTTCTGCATGGATCGCGGCGCCGGTCATCAGCTGGAAGACGCCATGCAGTGCAGTTACGCCCCCTGGGCGCGCACCATTGACGGCATTTTTAAAGAAGAAATGATGCACGTGAACCACGGCGACACCTGGGTGAAAAAACTGGCTGACGACCCAGCCACGCAGGCAGAAGTGCAGGCGGCGCTCGACAAATGGTATCCGCGCACGATGGCGATTTTTGGTCGGCCGCAATCCCGCAAAAACCAGGTTTATTGTGAACTGGGCCTGAAGCAGCGCGACAATGAAGAAGTCCGTCAGGCTTTCCGCGCCGACATCGAAAAATCCCTGGCAGGCACCGGCCTGCGTTTACCGGAATGGACCCCCGATTATGACGAAAGCGTTTGAGCATATCGGCATTGTCGGCGCCGGCGCCATGGGCGCCGGCATTGCCCAGGTGATGCTGCAGGCGGGCCTGCGCGTCACGCTGACTGATACCTGTCCGGACGCGCTGACGACGGGGCGCGAACGCGTCCTGGAGAACCTGACCCAGAGCGCCGCCAAAGGCCGCATTGAAACGGCGGTGGCGCAGAGCGCGGCCGACCGGCTGACCACGGCCGGTTCGCTGGACGCTCTGAAAGACTGCACCCTGGTGATTGAAGCGGCCAGTGAAAACCCGGACATTAAATCCGCCATTTTCAAAACGCTGGATGCCCTGTGCCCACCGGCAACCCTGCTGGCCAGCAACACCTCATCCTTATCGCTCACCGCCATTGCCGGGCAGACCCAACACCCGGGGCGTGTGGCCGGCATGCATTTTTTCAACCCGGCCCCGCACATGAAACTCGTTGAAATCATTGCCGCCCGGCAAAGCAGCGATGAAACACTCAGTCAGCTCACCGCCTTCGCACAGTCGCTGGGCAAGGTCACGGTGCGTTGCGAAGACACCCCGGGTTTTATCGTCAACCGGGTGGCGCGGCCCTATTACGGTGAAGCGCTCAAAGTGCTCCAGGAGCACGGCAACGACCCGGCATGGATGAGTCTGATTGACACCGTGCTGCGGGAAGCCGGTGAATTCCGCATGGGACCTTTTGAACTGATGGATCTCATCGGGCTGGATGTGAATCTGGCCGTCAGCGAATCCGTGTACAACGCCTATTACCAGGAACCCCGTTACCGCCCCAGCCTGCTGCAGCAGCGCATGGTGGCCAGCCGTCAGCTCGGCCGTAAAACCGGCCAGGGATTTTACACCTATGCCACATGATCCGCAGCCGCCGTCACAACCGGCGCAGCCACAGCAGCAAAACCAGCAACCCCATCAACAACCGCACCGCCCGCGGCATCACCAGCCACAGCAGGGCGGCCAGCAGCGCCGTCCGCCCGGGCCACCCCCACCCCCCAAAGGGGTGCTGATCTGGGGCGACCCGGAAGATCCCGTGGCTTACAGCCTGTTCACCCGCTGCCAGGAGGCCGGGGAAACCGTCAGCTGGCATAACGAGGCCAATAGTTTCCGGCCCAACCAGACCCCCAAATACGAAGTACTGATTAACACGCATCCCGATCTGGCGAGCGTCAGCGATTTTGATCTGAGTTACCACCTTTCCGATTTTATGGGACCGGATAGTCTTTGTTTCACGCTCTGTCTCACCCAGTGCGGACGCGATCAGGCGCACGGCTTTGACAAACCCGCCCAAGTCTTCGGCTTCAGCGCGGTCAGCCTCTACCGAGACACGCCCGTGGTGGAGCTGGCGACACGCGCGGATCAAACCGAAGCACTGCTTCAGCGCGCCGAAGCTTTTCTGTCGAAACTCAATCTCAAAAGCATCCGCGTGCCGGAAATTCCCGCGCTCATTCTCGGGCGCACCATCGCCATGCTGGTTAATGAGGCCGCCTCGGCCCTGATGGAAGGCATCGCCACCCCCGGAGATCTCGATACCGCCATGGCCACCGGCGTGAACTACCCGGAAGGCCCCCTGCACTGGGCGGATCTCATCGGGCTGGACACCATTCTTGCCATCCTGCTGCATCTTTACGATGAAACCCACGAAGAACGCTACCGGCCTGTGCCCCTGCTGAAAGACAAAGTCGCCGCCGGAGAAACCGGTTTTCAGAATGGCCGGGGCTTTTTTGACTACGACGATGACCCCAAACCGGCGCCCCCTGTGGCGGAGCCAGCCCACGGATGACCCGCACCGCCTACATTGTGGATGCCGTACGCACGCCCATTGGGAAATACGGCGGCCTGCTGAAAGACATCCGGCCCGATGATCTCGCAGCCTGTACGCTCAGCGCGCTGATGGCCCGAAACCCGGGCGTGGCCCCAGCGCTGATTGAAGACGTGCTGCTGGGTGCGGCCAACCAGGCGGGCGAGGACAACCGCAATGTGGCCCGGATGGCCGCCCTGCTGGCCGGGTTCCCGGTCACGGTGCCCGGCGGTACGGTCAACCGGCTGTGCGGCTCCGGCCTGATGGCCGTCAATCAGGCGGCGCACGCCATTATGGCGGGTGAGGCAGACTGCCTGATCGCCGGCGGCGTGGAGAGCATGACGCGCGCACCCTGGGTGCTGGCCAAAACGGATCAGGCTTTTTCCCGGCAGGTGGACATTGTGGATACCACCATCGGCTGGCGCTTCACCAACCCACGGCTGGCCGCTATGCATTTTCCGTTTGGAATGGGCGAAACCGCCGAGAATGTAGCCGAACACTACAAAATCAGCCGCGAGGACCAGGACGCCTTTGCCCTGGCCAGCCAGCAGAAAGCCCAGCACGCCATTGAAGCCGGCCTGTTTGATGCTGAAATCATTCCCGTCCCCCTACCCGGCAAACGCAAAGGGGATGAACCACCCCCGGCCACGCGGGATGAACACCCTCGTTTTGACTGCTCTGCCGCCGATCTGGCCAGACTGAAGCCCGCGTTTAAAGACGGTGGCACCGTCACTGCGGGTAACGCCTCGGGGATTAATGACGGGGCCAGTGCGCTCCTGCTGGTCTCGGAAGCCTTTCTGAAAACCCACAACCTCACCCCCATGGCGCGGGTGGTCAGTACGGCTGTCGCCGGGGTGGATCCGGCCATGATGGGCATTGGCCCGGTCCCGGCCACACGGCTGGCCCTGAAAAAGGCCGGACTCACTGTGGATGACCTGGGCCTGACGGAGCTGAACGAGGCCTTTGCCAGCCAGAGCCTCGCCTGTATCCGGGATCTCGGGCTGGATGTCAGCCGGATTAACGTGAATGGCGGGGCCATCGCCTTGGGACACCCGCTGGGCGCCAGCGGGGCGCGCATACTCACCACCCTCCTGCATACCCTCAAACGCCGTGAAACGGAAAAATACGGTCTGGCCACAATGTGCGTGGGCGTTGGCCAGGGCATTGCCACCATCGTTGAAAGCTGCAACTGACCTACATTTAAGGTTTTCATATACGCTGTAAACGGGTTTCTATACCGGGTAGCGCCTCCCAGCAACTCGTCAAAACGGGCGTTTTATGCTACTCATGAAGTAGAGCGGCCTGACACATGAAACGATTCCCCGTTTTTTCATGGGTATCAGGCATTTTTTCAGGTTGCATGGTTTTTATATATAAATAATATCTAGCAAGGACATCTGCTATGCTCGCCTGGACAACCCCCAAAGCCAAAGCCCCCCTGCGCGTGGTGAATTCCACCGCCTGGCAGAAAGCCACCCCTAAGAACGACTTCACCGACGGGAAGCCCTCTTTTGCCGGAGAGACCCTGACCATGGCCAACCCACACACCCTGAAAAATCTGCTGGAAGGCCTGCTGGCCAACGGCTGGCTGCGGGCCGGCAACACCCAGGATGATCCCCTGGACCATCTCTTTGGCGACGCCGCCAAGCAGTGGGTGCTGCTGTGGCACCCCGGGGAAAGCGATTTGTACCTCCTGTTTCGTGAACAGCCCCAGTGGATGGAAGCCACCGTGGGTAACAGCAAGCAGAACGCCGCCAACGAGTGGCGTTTGTACCGCAACGGTCAGCTGGCGCATCAGCACCGTGAAACCGCCCCCCGCCGTGATGGCGATACCGCCGAATCCCTCTGCCAGCAGGTGCTGGACAAACAACTTTTTACCGGCGTTGAAATCAGCGCCTTTCTCAGCCAGTATCTCAGCAACCACGAAGCCGCCGCCGTAACCCTGCTGCAGACCCTACAGGCCCAACCCGAGGTTCTGGGCGAGCTGAAGGAAGCCCTGTTCTGGATGCTGGAGAACGGTCTGCAGACCAACCGGCTGACCCTCAAAAACAGTCTGGTACGCATTTTTAAGCAACTGGTGGAAAGCAACCTCCTGCACACCCGCCCGGATCGCCGACGTCTGGACCGGATTCTCCGCCAGGTTGGCCAGCAGTACAGCATTCTTAACCTGATGCACCGCTTCCGCTCTGAAATTCAGCAGGCCCACTGGATGTTCCAGACCATTCTGACCGACGGTCTCTGGCGTCAGCAACTCTCCGCCTGAACCACGGTTAAAACGCTGCATGTCAGCCCCCCACTGACCCCGGCACCGGCTTTGTGCTAGGCTGCTGAGGTTGAGGAGGAGGGCCAGCACCCATGACGGTTCGCGAATATCAGCTGTTCATCAGCAATCAGTTTGTTCCCGCCGCCGGCGGAGAAACCTTTGAAAGCGTCAATCCGGCCACGGGAGAACCCGTCTGCCGCGTGGCCCGCGGACGCGAAACCGACGTTGACGCTGCCGTGAAAGCGGCGCGCACCGCTTTTGATCAGGGCCCCTGGCCCACCATGCCCGTGGCCGACCGGGCTGCCTGCCTGCTGAAACTGGCGGAAGCCCTGGAAGCCCAGGGCCGGGAACTGGGCCAGCTGATGATTGCCGAATCCGGCGCGACGGTGCGCAAGGCCAAAGGCGAGGTGTTTCTCAGCGGCAAGCACCTGGTTTACTTCGCCAAAACCGCCATGAAACTGGCCGAAACCGAGGAGCTGGAAGCCCTGAGCCGGCCGGGCGTGAGCCGTAACCTGCTGGTGCGCGAGCCCATTGGCGTATGCGGCCAGATTACGCCCTGGAATTTCCCCCTGCAGATGATCATCTGGAAAATCGGACCGGCCGTGGTGATGGGAAACACCGTGGTGCTGAAACCCGCCGAGGAAACCCCAGGCATGGCCATGGCCCTGGCCGGGCTGATTGAAGGGGCGGGTTTCCCGCCCGGGGTCATCAACATCGTCACCGGTTACGGGCAGGAAGCCGGGGCAGCGCTGGCGAAACATCCCGGCGTGGACAAGCTTGCCTTCACCGGCTCAACGGAAGTCGGCAAACGCATTATGCACGATGCCGCAGAAGGCCTGAAACCAATCACCCTGGAACTGGGGGGCAAGTCGGCCAACATTATTCTGCATGACGCCGATTTGGAGATGGCCGTAGACGGCGCTTTGTATGCCGCCTTCTTCCACAGCGGACAGTGCTGTACTGCCGGCACCCGGCTCCTGGTGGACGAGCGGATTCACGACGAGGTGGTCAGCCGCCTGGTGACCAAGGTAAAGGCCATGACGGTCGGCGACCCCGCCGACAAAGCCACCGACATCGGCCCGCTGGTTTCCCGCAGACAGCAGGAGCGCGTGCTGGGCTACCTGAGCCAGGGCGCAAAAGAAGGCGCCACCGTGGCGGTGGGGGGAGACGCCCTGCCGGATAGCCTGAAAGCCGGATGTTACGTGATGCCCACCATACTGACCGGCGTGAACAACCAGATGGCCGTGGCGCGCGAAGAGATTTTTGGCCCCGTGCTGTCCGTGATTCCTTTCACCACGGTGGAAGAGGCGGTGGCCATTGCCAATGATTCCCCCTATGGCCTGGCCGGGGCGGTCTGGAGTGCGGATGACGCCACAGCCATGGCCGTGGCCCGCCAGCTGCAGGCAGGCACCGTCTGGATCAACGAATATCACCTGATTTCCGAAAAGGCGCCCTTTGGCGGCTACAAACAATCGGGCATCGGCCGCGAACTGGGTGAGGCCGGCCTGCTGGCCTATACTCAGCTCAAGCACATCCACGTGGACGAAGTGAAAGACCGCGGCAAGAAATTCTGGTACGATGCCGTGGTGCCGGCCCCGGCCACCACCTCGTCGTAAACCTTCCGGAAACACCCGCCATGCGCTATAAAAATCTGTTGCTGATGCTGCTTGCCCTGATTGTGAGCGGGGTTGTGGCCGCCATCTATTTTTCGGGCCAGAAACCCGACACTGCTGATCACCCTGATACCGAACAGACTCAGGCCGAAGACGAGATGAACATGATTGGCAAGGGTGTGTCCATGATGGTGACGGAAGGGCAGGTCAAAAAATGGAAAATCGAGTCGGACGAAGCCATTTATTACCCGGATGATACCGGCGCCGAACTGAAGAATGTGCGGGGCGAGTTTTACGATGCCCAGGGCAAACCGGTTCTCACCTTTGAATCACCCACGGGCAAGATGACCCAGAAGAACGAAGTCACGCTCACCGGCGGCGCCACGGTCGCCACCATCGACGATCAGCAGTCCAGCAGCCTGAATGCCCAGACGATGAACTGGAATACCAGGTCCACCGAGGTGCTGGCCACCGGCAATGTGGTGCTGAAGCACCCCAGCGGCACTTCCAGGGCAGGCCGGTGCCGGTTTACGCTGGATTTTACGAAGGTTTCCCTGGAAGGCGGCGTCGTCTCCGAGGTCGGCATCTGACAGTCGGCCAGCCGGGTGAGGCAGCCGCGCCCGTCGCTGACTACAATGGGAGAAGGTTCTTGCCGTCCTCCTGCGAACTGACGGTGTGACACGGGATACCGGAATGTTAACGCTGTTTTTCCTGACATTTGGCGTGGTCAGCCTGTTGCTGGCCCTGGTTGGCACGGTGTATTTCCTGCTGTTTATGCGCAACCACCCCTATACCTGGTATTACAACCGCGCCATTGACGCCTATCAGCAGAAGCAGCTGCCCAAGGCCATAGACCTGCTGGGGCAGGCCCTGCAACGCAACCCGCAGGCGTCGGAAGTGCTGTATAACCTGGCGCTGTGCCACCAGCAGCTGGGCGAAAAAGAAGAAGCCAAAGGGTATTACCGCCAGGTGGTAGACCTTGACCCCGAAGACGGCGATGCCCAGTTCAACCTGGGCAGCCTGTTACTGGAGGATAATGACCTGGAAGGCGCTTTAAGCTGTCTGCTGGCTGCGCAGGCCGTTATGCCGGATGATGCCGACACGGCTGAAAGCATCGCCCGGATTTATGAGAACCAGAAAGACCGCGATAAGGCCATTGTGGCCTACCAGCAGGTCGTTCTGCTGGATGACAGGAACACCGGGGCTTTTCTGCATCTGGGCAAACTGCTGGACCAGACCGGCCGTTACGACGAAGCCGTGGGCGCCTACCAGCAGGTGCTGGAGCATGACCCCAACAGCCTGGATGCCAACTACGAACTGTCCATCACGCTGGCGAAAAAAGGGGACTGGCAGGGCACCATTCAGTACAGCAGCAAAGCCATTGAGATTGATCCGAACTACGCCAAGGCGCACAACCAGCTGGGCCTGGCCTACTACTGTAACGAGGAGCCGGAAAACTCCATTGAACACTACCAGAACGCCATCCGGATTGACCCGAACTACGCCAACGCCTTTAACAACCTGGCGTACGCGTTTGAAAAATGCCGGCGCTACAGCGAGGCCATTGATATGTTTGAGCTTTACCTCGCTAAAAACACCGACGAAGAGGAAGCCGTTGAAGTCCGCGAGCACATCGCCGTGCTGGAAGCCAAAATCGCGGAACTGGAAGGCGGCGCGCCTGCGGAAGACGTCCCCGCCGCCGATCCGTCCGGCAGCTGACCCTAGCGGGCCGGCATCATCGGATCGGTCTGAAGAGCCACGCCGCACACTTCGGTATCGAGAAAACAGACCCGTTTCAGAGGCCCCTGTCCGGGCTTCTCAATCAGCTTGGGCGCCGCCGGGCTGGCCTGTTTAATCAGCTGCTGCATCTCCGTGTACAGCTGGGTGGGGTTCTCAGCATACAGCACCACAGGCGTGGCCAGCGAGCGGAGAAAAATCAGCACCGAAACGCCGGGGGTTTGTGCGGATGGGGGCTGCTGACTGGCCATGGTGCGGTGACTCTCCCCTCATCAAACGGCGCCCCACGGGCGCAATCAACAGGTAAAACGGGAAAAATGGCATAGAGTGGATTCGAACCACTGACTCCGCGGGTATGAACCGCGTGCTCTAGCCAACTGAGCTACTATGCCACGGAGACAGACAGCCTGAAGATCCCCGGTGGGGCCCTCATTATGGGTCCAATGGAGGGTGATTGTCAACCAAGCCAGGCCTATAATGGCAGCAATCGGGCACTGTCTTCACGCCATATCCCCTTATCTCTCGACCTGGAATCCCATTCACATGTCAGACTCGGATTTTATGCCACCCGCCTGGGGCAACCGCTGGTATGACCGTGATCCGGCGCTCAGCCGGGCCATGGACCAGTTACAGCTGGCCGAGGACAAATACCAGGCCCAGATTGCCCTGAATATTATCAAGATCATTGTGGAGCATCAGATTGAGGAAGGGACGGCCGAGCCGGTTGAGGACATCAGCACGCTCATCAACCAGACTCCCAGCATGAACGGCACCGCAAAGCACCGCCGCTGGTATGATCTCAACGCCACGCTGCATTCGGCGATCGTCATGCTGAACGACACGCCTGAAGACCTGCAAAGCCGGATAATACCCGCCATTGCCAGCATGATTGAAGACACGCTGAAAAACAGCGACATCTGAGTGGCTCCAGGGCCTACTCAGGACCTTCTCAGGGCGTTCCCTCGTGAAAGAAACCGCCCCCGCAGGTCATCTCCACCACACGCAGCACAAACTGGCGGGCGGCCTCCTGCTGGGTGAAATAGATCTCTTCCTCGGGCCGGTGCCGGATTTTCATGAAAGCCGGCGACACCGGATCGGCAGGGACGTAGAGGGAGGCAATTTCGTGCTGGAGAACGGCCGGATAATTCTGTGTCTGTAACGGGCCATGCGGGTCGAGGTAATCGCCGTGAAAAGCGAGGATACGGCCGGCAAAAACCGGTGGGCGACCCGGACGGCCATATGCCAGGGGTTTTACCCCACCCCGGGTGGTCAGGCTGAGCGTCTGCCACAACAGGTTGAGAATGCCCACGGACCGGTCGGCATCCGTCTGCACCGTCAGCCGGCCTTCCAGCATTGAGGGTACCCGGTCCTGTTCAATCAGTGGCTGCATCCGCTGCACCAGGGCCCCGCGGAACGACTCCACAAACAACTGCAGCTCATCGAGAACCCGGTGAAAAATCCGGTCGGTGTTGGCCAGGGCGCGTTCATAATCGCTGGCCTGTCCCACCATATACTGGGTCAGGGCATCCACCTTCTGCTGGTAGGGCCCGCCCAGTTCATCCGGGCGCTCCATCAGCCGGTGAGGCTGAATTCCGCTCAGTGCAGACTCCCCGAGATAACCGGGCATCGCCATGGCCGAGCCAGCCGGTTCATGCGAAAACATGTCTAGCCTCCCTGTCCTGCGTGATTGCGTGCTGATGATCAACGCCTGCCCAGGGGGTATGGCGTGGTGGCCAGCCTGCCTGGATCGTGTTTCTATTGTACCAGTATTTGCTGAGGTGGAACCGATGGACGGCTGGTCCCTCTTACTGGATTTACTGTTGCTGCTGATCGGCTCGGTGACACTGGGCACGCTGTTTGCACGCTTCGGCCAGTCCCCGCTGATCGGTTATCTGCTGGCAGGAATCTGCCTGCAGGCTTTCGGACATACCGGCCAGCTGGCTGGCCCGCAAACCCAGAAGCAGTTGCACACCCTGGCGGAACTGGGTATCAGTACGTTGCTGTTCAGCATCGGTCTGGAATTTTCATGGCAGCATCTCAAAAGTCTGGGGCGGGCACGGCTGCTGGCGGGTTTTTACCAGGTGTTCTGCACGCTGGTCGTGGTGGCGCTCATTGGCCGCCTGACGGGCATCAGCTGGACGGCAGCCCTGTTTGTGGGCGCCATGGTGTCACTCAGCAGCACCGCCTGCGTGCTGCGGGTTTTTCTGGACAAAGGTGAGGTGGACAGCCCGGCCGGCCGCAACGCCCTGGCCATTCTGCTGGTACAGGATCTGGCCGTCGTGCCGCTGGGCATTCTTCTCAGTGTGGTTGCCTCGCCGGTGGCCAGCCTGAGCGGTATGACGGATACGCTCGTCCATATCGCCCTGATGGCCGCCTTGCTGGGGGTTGCCCTGTTTCTGGTGACGCAGGTGGTCGGCGTCTGGCTGCTTAGCACGCCCACGCTCACACGCAACCGGGAACTCGGCGTACTGTTTGCCGCCGTGCTGGGCCTGGCTGCCGCATGGTCGGCTCATCAGATCGGTATTTCCCCGGCGCTGGGGGCTTTTCTCGCCGGTATGTTTCTGGGCAGTTCACCGTTTGCGGCCCAGGTTCGCGCCGATGTCTCCTCACTGCGCATTCTGCTGCTGACGCTCTTTTTCGTATCGGCCGGCATGGCGGCCGATGCCACCTGGATAATCACCCACTGGCCCTGGGTGCTGGGCGGCAGCCTGGGTCTGATCGTCCTGAAAAGCCTCATCACCGGCGGGGTGCTGCGCCTTCAGGGGCAGTCGCTCGGGGTGTCGGCCGTCACGGCGCTCTCACTGGCGCAGGTGGGCGAGTTTGCCTTTGTACTGGGCCAGATGGGCGTGGAGGAAGGCAGCCTGGATCCCTGGACCTATCAGCTGATGATTTCGCTGACCATCGTCAGCCTGTTTGTCAGCCCCACACTGATGCAGCTGGCGGTTCCGCTGGGTGACCGGCTGAACCGGCTGGAGGGCGTCCTGCTACCGGGCGACGCGGGCGCATTGCAAAACCCCGGTTCACACCCGGTCATCATCATCGGCTTTGGCCCGGCCGGCCAGCTGGCCGCCCAGCCCTGCCAGGCACTGGCGCAGCGTGTGCTGGTGATGGACCTGAACCAGGAAGCCCGGCAGCGGGCGGACAGACTGGGGTTTGACAGCATGGTGGGCGACGCCACCCACCCGGAACTGCTCGCGCACGTCATCACACCGGCCACGCGACTGATTGTGATTACCGTACCCGCCGTACTGACCAACCTGGCGGTGCTGGAGACGGCCCGCACACTGGCGCCGCAAGCCCATATCGTTATCCGGTCTCGCAACCTGATTCACACGGAGGCCTTCCGCAGAGCGGGCGCCGATGTGGTGTACGACGATGAAACCGCCATCGGGGAGCAACTGCGCAACCATCTGGAAACGCAGATGGTTTTAAAAGCCTGAAAAGAAACCGTTACGGGGTTGCGGCAGCCGGGTGTTTCGCCAGGTGGGAGGATCGGCCCACACTGATGTAATCATAACCCAGGTTACTCATCCGTTCGGGCGTAAACAGGTTCCGGCCATCCACAATCACGCGGGCCTCGCTGACCTGTTTGAGCTTGACGAAATTGATATTGGCGAACTCCGGCCAGGACGTCAGAATGGCGATGGCGTCCGCGCCCTCAGCCGCTGCAAAGGGATCATCGCAGTAGGTGATGCCGGGAAGTTTTTCTCTGGCATTGGGCATGGCGATTGGATCATAGGCGCGGATTTTGGCGCCGCGCTTCAGCAGCCCGTTAATAATGGTCACGCTGGGGGCATCGCGCATATCATCGGTACTGGGACGAAACGCCAGACCCCAGACGGCAATGGTTTTGCCGGACAGCCGGCCTCCCAGGGCCTCATCAATACGCTCAATAAAACTGATGCGCTGATACCGGTTGGTCGTTTCAACGGCTTTCAGCAGATCCAGATTCAGGTGATACTCGTCGGCAATATTCAGCAGCGCGTTGAGATCCTTGGGGAAAAAGATGCCGCCATAGCCAATCCCGGCCTGCAGGTAGTCATGGCCAATCCGTTTGTCCATGCCCAGGCCCTTGGAAACCACGTTGATATCCGCACCGGTTTTTTCACAAATCTGGGCGATGGAGTTGATGAAGGAAATTTTGGTGGCCAGCAGCGCGTTGGTCGCATGTTTAATCAGCTCGGCGCTGTTGATATCACAGATCATAATCGGCGCATTCAGCACGCCATAAATTTCCACAATGGTGTCCGTGGCGCGTTTGCTCTCAGCGCCCACCACAATCCGGTCCGGATTCATAAAATCGTGAATGGCCTGGCCTTCACGCAGAAACTGGGGCACAGCGGCCACATCAAATTCCACGCCCTGCGGCAGCCGTTCGCGCAGCATACTGGCCAGCCACTCGCCGGTTTTAATGGGCAGGGTGGTTTTCTCCACAATCAAGCGGTAACCGTCCATCCCGTTGGCCACGGTTTGTATCGCCTGCGTCAGCGCGTTCATATCCGGCTTGCCGTTGGGCAGGGGCGGCGTGCCGATGCACAGAAAAACAATCTCGGACTGACGGACCGCGCCCTCCACATCGGTGGTAAACGAAAGACGGCCGGTCTCGAGATTGGCCACCAGCATGGCCTCCAGGCCTTCCTCGTAAAAATTGACCTCCCCGCGCTGCAGGTGCTGCATCCGGGCCTCATTGCGATCAGCGCAGATAACCTGGTGTCCCAGTTCCGCCAGGCAGGTCCCCGTTACCGTCCCCACATACCCCGACCCGATAACGGCAATCTTCACGGTCAATTCCTTTCCTGAAACAAAGCGGCGAATGGTCACCACTCTACCATAAATGGCCCAGACAGCACGGCACGCCGTCCTCCAGACGGAGGAGCCGCCCCCTGAAAATCTCCCCGCAATGACCGGTTTTAACGCCCCGACTCTGTTGACTGCGCGTGAACGGGCGATACCGCTGACAGAACACACCCATTCATCAGGCCACCCGGTACGGACACCGGGTCACACTTCCAGGAGGTCTATCGCCATGTCGGTTCTCAACACCAATATTCCCTCACTCATTGCCCAGTACCGCCTCAACTTCAACACCCAGCAGGTTGAGCGCTCCTTTGAGCGGCTCAGCTCCGGCAAACGCATCAACCACACATCCGACGACGCTGCCGGTCTGTCGATCTCACAGAACCTTGTGGGGCAGATCAAGCGGATGAACGTGAACCTGCGCAACGTGCAGGACGGCATCAGCATGATTCAGATCGCCGAGGGCGCCCTCTCCACCAGCACCGAGATTCTGCAGCGCGTGCGGGAACTGACCGTGCAGGCAGCCAACGACACCTATGACAACAACTCGCGGAACGCCGCCGAAGGGGAAATTCGTTCCCTGCTGGCTGAAATGGACCGGATTGCCCTGTCCACCCAGTTCAACGGCATCCACCTGCTGGATGGCTCCATCGGCGTAACGAGCCCCTCCGCCTTTATTCAGATCGGGCCGGACACCCCTGCCCAGACCAACGTGCTGGACCTCACACCCAACCTGGCCGACACGGGCACGGGCGACCCGCTGAACGGACCTGCCGGCGCCGGCATCGGACTCTTCAGCGCCACTACCACATTTGCCGACAGCTCTCTGATTGATTTTACAAGCAACCTGACTACGCAATCCTTTATGGACGACATTGACGCGGCCATGCGGGTATTAACCCAGCGCCGTTCGCTCCTGGGTGCCTCCCAGAAACAGCTGGAAAGCATCACCGATAACCTGACCACCAGCATTGAAAACTCCCAGGCCTCCAATTCGCGGATTGTTGACCTCGATATCGCCCAGGAATCAGCCACCCTTAACCAGTACCAGGTACTGCAGAATGCCGCCGTGACCGTACTGGCCCAAACCAACCGGTTGCCGCAAATGATTATGAGCCTGCTCCAGCAGAACTAAGCCCCCAAGAGAGCCACACCATGAACACACAACCCCCTTCAACCGCTGAGACCATCACCCTGCTGAACGCGCTGGGCGGCCCGGCCTTACCCGCCCTGCAGGCGCCCAGCCAGCTGCGCGTGGCGCTGAGTAACCAGGGCGCAACCCGCATTCAGTGCTGGCAGGTGGACAACCTGGGCAAATGGCTGAAAGCGGTCTCTTAAGTATATACTTTTGTAACAAAGGTCCTTTCTGAAACTTCAGCCCGACCGCCCTTGACCGAAATCATAACCGTAGTTCATCAGGGTCAATCAAACCAGCAGACACCAGACCTCCCTGGTCCGTCTTCCGAAGCAGCTGAGCGGCTGTCAGTCGCAGGCAGCATTCAATGACGGGCCAGCGCGTGAGACTGTGACTGTCCGTTTGTTGTCCGCTTTCCCCATCAGGTAAACCCAAGCACTGTCATGCAACCGGATTTCTCTGGGGAATGCCGGGCGTTGATGCTGAAGGACTGCACCAGCCTGAATGTCTGACTGCCGGTTACCCGGCCGGATGACTCGCGGGCTGACACAGGCACAGGGATTTGTGCCTGAACATTGTGTAAGGAAACAAACGAGGGCTAATACGATGGGCATTTTTCTGAACACCAACGTCTCTTCACTGAACGCACAGCGCAGTCTCGGCAACGTGACAATGAACCTCAACAAGAGCATTGAGCGTTTATCGTCCGGCTACAAAATCAACAAGGCCTCCGATGGTTCGGCCAGCCTCTTGACCTCTGAAAACCTGCGCGCTCAGATCAGAGGTTCCCAGGTTGCTATCGGCAACGCACAACAGGGTATCGGGATGCTGAACACTGCTGACGGCGCTCTGCAAAGTATGTACAGCCACCTGCAACGGATTCGTGAAATTGCCGTGGAAGCATCCAACGGTACCGTGAGTGACTACACGGCCGCCAACGCGGAAATATCTCAGCGTATGTCCGCCATCACTGCCATCTCAGACAACACCAACTATGACAACCAACAACTGTTGGATGGTTCTGTGGCGGCGATGACCCTGCAGATCGGCGCCAATAGCGGTGAAACACTTGCAATCGCCACCGCCTTTGCGGACCGGGACGCCACCGCCCTGGGTCTGTCAACCAGTACGCTCGCTTCGGCAGCCAACGCAACCACCCTGATGGGTGAGGTGGATACCGCAATGAACAACGTGGCCACCGCCCTGGCAACGGTCGGTGGGTTTACCGGTCAGCTGGAAAACGTGGTCGACAACCTGTCCATCACTGTGGAAAACCTAACCGCATCCGAGTCAACCATTCGCAACACGGACATCGCGGCTGAAACATCCACGCTGGCCCGTCTGCAGATTCTGCAGCAGGCTGCAGCATCGGCCCTGGCTTCAGCCAACCAGATGCCCAGTGTGGCAATGCGGTTACTGCAGTAATAAGGTGACGCCCTTTTGACAGGAGCATTCAATGCAGCCCAGACTCTGGGAGACCCTGCAGGAATGGCCAAATCCCGTCAACGGATTTCACCTGACCGCGGATCTCCCTGAACCCCGGGGGCCCACCCAGAACCGGGTTTCCGAGGTTCGGACAACCAATCTCAACAGTCAGCACGCAACGCTGACCCTGGTGGAACTGGCCGCCAAACTCGCCAGCCGGCACACCCGGCACCGGTTCTCTCAGAACCCCTGACGGCAGCCACCAGTCCCAAAACCAAGCACCCTCATCGCTCAGGCGGTGGGGGTGTTTTAATCACATGTGCGGATCATCCGCTTCTTCCAGATGCTCGGGATCGATAGCGCGGTTTCGATAACGCACCACCGTTACCGGCGTGGCCAGTGTAAACGGCTGCCCTTCATGGGTTGGATAGGTGGCCGTCAGAAAATCCAGCACTGCTTCCGGCGTCTGCAGACCGGGCTTCAGCATCTGCAGTTCATCGCCGGTCAGTTCCGCAATGGCTGCCTTTCGCAGATCGCCTTCAATCACCGCTTTGCGCACTTTCAGGTGGTTCACACGGATGTCCACTTCCTCACCGTCCACCCAGTACCCGTGATCAAAATAGAGAGCGCCGGGCCGCACCGCCGTATGCAGGCTGTCCGCCGGTTCATTCAGCACCGCTTCACGAAACTGTGCGGGCCAGTTGATGGCTTTGGCCATAAGAACACCCTCCCGATTGCAACAGAGATCATCATAAACACTCACGCAGTCCGGGGCAAGGTGGCGGAAAGCTCAAGCGTATCCGTCAAGCCTGGGCACAATATAACGCAATGAAATTCATAAAGTTACAGATCGGCGATCCATTGTCGCAGAAGCGATCGAACCCGCCAGCAGACTTTGGGCGGCCCGCAAAGCCAATGCTAATGGGCGTTGTAGCAAATAAACTGCTTGAGTTGAAAATCGCCCTGACATAGGATCCCAGGTAACTGCTCCGGAAAGCGAACTTTCAGGCGCAAAGCATAGAGAGTGACATCGTCAGCAGAGAGAGAGGCGCCCTCACACGGAGGGTGAATGTTTGTGTCCAGACAATCCCGTATCCGCCACAAGCCAGCCCCGGTTTCCCCGCTGACCACCCTGACGCGTCAGCAGGCCATCCGGCGTGTTGCCGGCCACCTGAAACAGGGGTACCCCATGGCGGAGGAACTCTGGCCGCTCGTGCATCTGTTTGGCATTCATACCGAAGAGCTGAGTGAGGCCGGCGTGGGCTTTGAACAGCTCCGGGCGCTGGAAGCCGCCGGCAGCTGCCTGCTCGGTTCCTGAGGCGTCTTATTCCTTCATCCCGCTGGTCATCAGGCTCTGCATAAACTGTTTCTGCCCGGCCAGAAACACCAGCACCACGGGAATCACCGACACCGTGGCGGCGGCCATCATCAGGGGCCAGTCCGTGTTGCCGGTGAAACTGCTTTTCAGCGCGGCAATGCCCACGGGCAATGTGCGCAGCGTATCGGAATTGGTGACGATCAGCGGCCACATAAAATTATTCCAGCTGCCGATAAACACAAAAATCGCCAGCGCCGCCATGGCCGGCGTGGCCAGCGGCAGAGCAATCCACCAGAAGGTCTGCCACGGGTTACACCCGTCCAGGCAGGCCGCCTCTTCCAGATCGCGCGGCAGTCCGTTGAACCACTGACGCATCAGAAACACGCCAAACGCCCCGAACAGCCCCGGCACAATCAGCCCCCAGTAAGTATCAATCCAGTGGAAGGTCTTCATCAGAAAGAAGAGCGGCACGATGTTCACCTGCGGCGGAATCATCAGGGTGAGCAGAAACACGAAGAACAACGCATTGCGGCCACGGAAACGAAGGCGCGAAAACGCATAGCCCGCCATGGCGCAGCCCAGCACGTGCCCGGCCGTGGTCAGCACCGCCACCAGCACACTGTTCCAGAAGTACTGCGCCATGGGTACGGAGGCAAACAGGCGGCCGTAGTTCTCCCAGTGCCAGCCCGGCGGCCACAGATGCGGCGTTTCCTGCACCGCTTCCTGGCGGGTCAGCAGGGCGGTCACGGCCATCACCCAGAACGGCAGGGCCATCAGCACGGCGCCTGTAAGCAGTGCGCCCAGCACGATGGCTTGTTGGCGGCTCAGCGGTTTCACGCCGGTCCTCCTTCGTCTTCATACAGCACCCAGCGTGTGCGCAGCTGCCACTGCACCAGGGTAAGGGCCAGCACCATCACAAAAATGAGATACGCGATGGCCGAGGCCGGCCCGATTTTATAAAAGGCAAAAGCGTTTTTGAACATCCAGTAAACCAGCACGTCCGTGCTATGCTGCGGGCCGCCCTCGGTCAGCAGGTAGACCGAATCAAACACCTGAAAACTGCTGATAATCGTCATCGTCAGCACAAAAAACAGGGTGGGCGTAATCATCGGCAGGGTAATGCGCCAGAAGGCGGACCAGCTGCCCGCCCCATCCAGCTGGGCGGATTCATACACACTCTCCGGCACGGCCTGCAGGCCCGCCAGAAACAGCACCACGTTGTAACCCACACCTTTCCAGATCTGCAGCAGAATCACCGCCCCCAGCGCCGTCTGGGGTTCATACAGCCAGGCGACGGGGGCCTGTATCAGGTGCAGGTGTTCCAGGATCCAGTTAAACAGGCCGGCCTGCGGCTCATACAGCCAGCCCCACACCATCGCGACACTGACCATCGGCGTGATAAACGGCAGAAAATAGGTGGTGCGCAGTGCGGTTCTGAGGACCGTGATGCGGTTGAGCGCGACCGCCACCGCCACCGCCAGCGTCACCTGGACCAGGGTCGCCACGCTCACAAAAACGAGCGTGTTTACCAGGGACTGCCAGAACAGCGGATCGGCGAGCACCTCGCGGTAATTCTCCAGACCGACCCACTGCGGCGCGCCCAGCAGGTTCCAATAGGAAAAGCTCAGCGCAAAGGAACTCAGCGTCGGCAGGTAGGTAAACACCAGCAGCCCCAGCAGGCCCGGCAGAATAAGCAGCCATGCCCAGCGGGCATGGTGGCGTTCCAGCGCATGGTCACTCACAGCAGGTCTCATCGTTCCCGGCTCCGATCCAGAATACGGTTGACCGCTGGCGCCACCGGCTGCAGCGCTTCGGCCGGCGTGTCAGCGCCTTCCCACACTTTATCCAGCGCCAGTTTCACCACTTCACTGATCTCGTTCCATCGCGGCGGGGTGCGGGTCGGCACGCCGAATTCAATCACATCGAGAAACACGCTGCTGTGGACTGGCCGACGTCCGGGGCTGAGAAAGTCCTCGCTGGTCGCCACATCCTTGCGCGCCGGCACAATCAGGCCGCTGGCGGCAAAACGCGCATTGGCCTTGGCGCTGCTGAGAAAACGGATGAGCCGGAAACTTTCCTCCGGGTGCGTTGTGCCGGAAGACATCGCGTAACCGGACGCGTCAATGCCCACGCGCGACTCCCCCGAAGGCCCCACCGGCAGGGGCGCCACATCCCAGTCAAAGGTCGCCTGCTCGCGGAAGATGGGCACCCGCCAGCGCCCGTCAATGAGCATGCCCAGTTTACCGTTGAGAAACAGTTGGCTCATCGGAATGCCGCCGCTTTCATTCTGACGCGGGGCCACGTGGTACTTGGTGCGCAGGTCGGCGTAATACCGCAGGGCTTCCAGCGCTCTGGGTTCATCCAGGGCAAAGCGGCTGTAATCGCCGGAGAAAAAATCGCCGCCGGCGCTCCAGACAAAAGGCATCCAGTATAACGGCTCGCGTGAAAAGGAAACGCCGAAAACCGGCATGCGCCCACCCTGCTTGTTGGCCAGCATCACCGCCTGGGCGGTGTCGAGAAAGTCATCCCAGGTCCATCCGGTTTTGGGCAGCGGAATGCTGCCCGCCTGAAACAGGCTTTTGTTGTAATACACCACCAGATTGGAGATATCGCGGGGAATGGCCTGCAGGCTGGGCTCCCCCTGGGCGTTGTGCCAGGTGAACGCTTTAAGCGCGCCCTCATAAAAATCGGTGCGGCTGAGTTCGCTCGTATGATTGAGAAAGGGCGTGAGATCGCGGAAGACGCCATGCCGGGCATAGACGGGAAACTGAATGCTGTTGGTGAAAATGACATCGGGGGCCAGCCCGCCGGCCACCAGAATATGGAGTTTCTGGTAGTAGTTCTCCGGGATGTGAATCACATCAACGGCCACATCGGGGTTTTTGGCTTCAAAGCGGTGCAACAGATCCTTCAGCACCCCCATCTCCTCGGCCGTGCCCCAGGTGGAAAGCCGGATCACCGTCCGGCCTTCCGGGGCGGACGATCCGCCACAGCCCGGCAGCAGCAGCAGGCATGCCAGCAACAGGCCCAGCCCCCCCCGCCGTAAACCCGCCCCTGGATACACGCCGGATAGCAATTGCAGGGGAATCGATATCAACTTTTGTAAATAACCGGAGAACATCCCAACCTTTCAGGCAATTTCAGGTATGCAGGGTTCTTATTAGTATAGCCTGCTTTACCCACTGCGCTGGCGTGGGGGCGGCGCCCAGCAAAGGCCCTGATTTTGTTGAACAGAATGTTATCGCTCATGACCGGTATTGTCCTCACCCCCCACGATTTTGAAACCGCCAGCCGCGCCCTTGCCGCTGACGATCAGGCTGTCGGCCTGCTGGCCGGCGAGTTCGGCCAGCCCTTCCTGCAGAAGCACTGTGTTCCCATGCTGGCGCAGCAACTGGCCCAGCGCCTGATCCACCTCAGTGGCCAGCACAGTATTTAGGCCCTTCAGGGAACCAGCGCGTCGCGGACTTTCTTCACCCAGCCGGCAATGGCCGACTGACGCGGACGCGCAATGGCCAGGTCGCCGCTGGCCACATCCTCGGTAATTACGGAGCCGGCCGCCACACAGGCATCCCGGGCTACTGTCAGCGGCGCCACCAGAACGGCATTGCAGCCCACCTTCACGCCGTCTTCAATCACGGTGTGGTGTTTGGTCCCACGGATGGGATCAAAATTCGCCGTAATGCACCCGGCCCCCAGGTTTACGTTGCGGCCCACCGTGGCGTCGCCCACATAGGCCAGGTGCGAGGCAAAGGACTGATCGGCCACCGTGGTGTTTTTCACTTCCACAAAGTTGCCGATTTTCACTGAAGAGCCGATTGCGGCGCCATCGCGCAGGTGGGCAAACGGCCCGATACTGCTGCCGGCGGCCACGCGGCTGTCACTCACCACGGATTGCGTCACCTGGCTGCCATCGCCAATGGTCACCTCACCTTTCAGGGTGGTATGAGGACCAATCACACAACCCTCGCCCACCGTCACATCACCAAGCAGCACGCAGCCGGGATAAATTACCGTATCGCGCCCCACGGTCACTTCCGGGGCAATCAGCGTGGTGGCCGGGCTGAGAATCGTCACGCCGCCATCCATCAGGCGCGCCATGGCCCACTGGTGGGCCACCTCGTGGCACAGGCTGAGATCCAGACGGTGATTCACCCCCAGCACCTCGGAAGGGTCGTGCAGGGTCACCGTACGCACCGTCAGGCCCTTTTTCACGGCCAGGCCAATGACATCCGTCAGGTACAACTCCCCCTGGGCGTTGTCGGCCGTCAGGTCATCCAGCAGCGGGGCAATGGTCGGCCAGTTCAGGCAGTAAACGCCGGTATTCACCGTGGGCACGGCTTTTTCAGTGACCGTGGCGTCCCGTTCCTCCACCACGCGCTGTACGTTGCCTTCAGCGTCACACAGCACCCGGCCATAGCCGGTGGGGTTACTCAGATCGGTGGTCAGCAGCGTGAGGTCACTGTGCTGACGGTGGTGCGCGCTGACCAGATCCAGCACGGTCTCCGCACGCAGCAGGGGCACATCCCCCGAGAGAATCAGAACCGAACCCGCCAGATCCGGGACCGCCTGCTTGACCTGCAGCACGGCGTGCCCCGTGCCCAGCTGGGGCTCCTGCACCACGGTGCTCACCGGCATCGGAAAAGCACTGGCCGCCAGAACCGCCTGCACCTGCCCGCGGCCATGGCCGACAATCACATGCGCAGCAAGCAGCGGGTGGTGTGCATGCACAGTGGTCAGCGTCTCCAGCACACGCACCAAAAGTGGTTTGCCGAACAGATCATGCAGCACCTTGGGGGTGTCGCTCTTCAGGCGGGTGCCTTTGCCCGCCGCCATCACAATGGCATGCAGCGGCGCAGTCTGCGGCGCGCTCAAAGGGCTCATACGCCCACAGTCTCCGCAGACGGGGTTCCCGTGGTTCCGGCATCGGGACGGTTAATGCCACGCCCAGAGGCTTTGAGAAACGCCACCAGTTCCGTCACCGGCCCACCCATGGCCAGTTCAGCGTCAATTTTTTCAATGGCCTGGGTGATGTTCAGGCCCTCATAACAAAGAATGTGAAACGCTTTCTTCAGGCGGGTGCGTTCATCCAGCGAGAATCCGGCGCGCTTGAGCCCCACCTTGTTGGTGCCCACCACGGTGGCTTCCGGGCGGCCCTCGGTCATGGCGAAGGGCGGAATATCCTGGCGGGTGCCGCTGAAAGGACAGACAAACGCCAGACGCCCGATTTTGACAAACTGGTGCACCAGGCAGGTCCCGCTGATAAAGACGTGATCGCCGATGTGCACATGCCCGGCGAGCTGCACGGCGTTGGCCAGCACCACGTGATCCGCCAGCTGACAGTTGTGGGCAATGTGGGTGTAGGCCATGATCATGCAGTCCTCACCCAGGCGGGTGGACTGCCCTTCTCCCGTGGCGCGGTTGATGGTCACATACTCGCGGATCACGCTGCGATCACCGATATCCACCCAGGAGGTTTCCCCGCCAAAGCTGTAGTCCTGCGGCAGGCCACCCAGCACGGCACAGGAGGCCACCTGGCAGTTTTTCCCGAGGCGCACGTTGGCCTCCAGCACCACGTGGGAGGCGATCACGGTCTCATCGCCCACCACGCAACCCGGCCCAATCACGCTGAACGGGCCGACAGAAACCCCCTGCCCAAGGGTGGCGGTGGGGTGAATGACAGCGGTGGGGTGAATGGCGGGTGAGGCGGCGGTCATTGGTGGGGTTCCGGTTGGCGTAAGAAGGGGAGGGGGTCAGAGTTCGCTGCGGTTGATCAGTGAGAACATCAGTTCGGCTTCCAGCACCAGATCGCCGTTCACGCTGGCGCGGCACAGCGACTTGCCGATGGGCGGGCGGAAGCGCGTGAGGGTGCACTCGAGATCCAGCCGGTCGCCGGGGACGACCATGCGGCGGAAGCGGACTTTATCAATGCCGGCAAACACCATCAGCTTGCCCTGGGCGGCTTCGGTGTGGGCAATCAGCACGCCGCCCAGCTGGGCCAGGGCTTCCAGCTGCAGCACGCCCGGCATAATGGGCAGGCCGGGAAAGTGTCCCTGGAAGAAGGGCTCGTTCATGGTGACGTTTTTATACCCCTTGATGTGCTCACCAGCGATATGCTCAGTGACGCGGTCCACCAGCAGAAAGGGGTAGCGGTGCGGCAGGAAAGTCATAATCTGGTTAACATCCAGCGGCGGCATGGGGGTGCCGGGAACCGGGTAGGCGTCACCAATCAGGGGGTTGTCCGGAATGCCGGCGCGGACATCGGGGCGAACAGGGTCTTGGACCACCATGGGGGTTCTCCACACTGTAGGGGCAGCAAATCGTGCCGTGGATTATACCGCAAACAGAACTCTAGTCCCAGCACCGGGGGAGGACAGAGGGCTATCCACCTGATATAATGACCGGGTGAGTGCCCCTTCGTTTGATTTCAAGTGCGCCCTGCTGTACCCGTTCCGCCAGGAAAACCGGGCCGGCTGTGTCTGGGTGCCCGGGGGCCTGATATACCTCAGTTTTGCCGTTACCATTGTGCTGGGCGTGGGGGCATTCGTCTCCATGATGGCTGACGGCGGCGCCAGCCTGCAGAACCCCGAGAGCATGAACGCCCTCCAGGGCTCCCCCCAGATGCATTCTGTGGATTTTCTGGGCAATATCGTCTCCCTCATTCTGCAGGTGGTCCTGGGTAGCTACACATGGCATCTCACCGGCGCCCTGCAGACCGGTGGCCTGCTGGCCCCGGCGCCAGCCTGGTTCAGCCAGTTCTCCCGGCTGGTGGTGGACGGCCTGAAGGTGACGATTTACTGGTTTCTGATTGGCATTGTGGTGGGCATTGTGATGGTGCTCGCCCTGCTCATTCCGCTGGGCAGCGCAATCATCAGCAGCATCACCCACCCGGATGCCTGGCAGGAGACGCTGACCCAGTCCGGCCCGATGGTCCTGGGGATCTTTGTACTCGTGATGCTGGGCCTTTTCGCCGCCACGCCCTTTCTTATCACACCGGTATTCAACGCGGCGCGCACCCGTCATTTTGCCCAACTGTTTGATCTGAAGCCCGCTTGGCAGCTTGCCGGGCGTTACTACGGCCGCATCTGGGCAGGGATTGGCCTCAACATTGCGCTCTGCCTGATTTATTTCGTGGCGATGATGGCCACGGGCATCACAATCATCGGGCTTCTCACCTGGCCGTTCCTGATGGCCGCCTGGCAGATGAGCAGCATGCACCTGATGACCCAGGCCGTACCCGTCACCACCGACCCCACCCCGGATTCAAATACGCCAAGTATTATTTCTCCGGCCTAACCGGTATCCCCCTCAGCAAGCGGGCGGCGAATTTTGTGTGGCTGCCGTGCCCGGCCTTGATTGCGAAAATGTGCGCCTTCAGGGAGAGCGGATTCAGGCCCATCAGCGACAGATCGCCGATGAGATCAATGATCTTGTGATAAATCGGCTCGTCATCCATGCGCAGTTCACGCGTATAGCCGCCCTCATCGGTCAGGCCCAGCGTGTTCTCCTGCGTCACGCCTCTGGCCAGGCCCATGGCCTGCAACACCGGCAGTTCCTTCACGTGGCCAAACGTCCCGGCAGCAACCAGCGACTGCGGCCCGTCGTGCAGGGCATCCCAACGCACCCAGCGGTGCGTGAGATCCGGGTGATCGAAATCCACGGCATACGTCACCTGAAAATGCTCGGCAGGCAGGGCGTATAACAATGTGTCATCGGAATGCCGGTAAAACACCGCCTGCGGCAGATCCACCGTGGCAGCCACGGGCAGCTTGCCAAAGCGGGTCACCAGCGCCTGGTACCATTCAGCGGCGCTACCATCAAGAATCGGCAGCTCAGTCGCTTCACCATAAACACTCACGGCGAGATCGCTCTGCCCGGCGAGCATGGCGGCCGCCAGAAAATGCTCCACCAGCGTCACAAATTTTCCGGACGGTTCGCCGTTAACGAGATGCCCCAGCGTGACGCCGCGCATGGTGTTCACCACGGATTCCAGGCGCGCGGGAATCGGCAGATCGCCGTCCAGATAAAACACCACGCCATGCCCGGCCGGGGCCGGCTCAATTTCCACGCGCACGGGCTTACCGGTCACCAGACCGGTGCCGGTGAGGACGAGGGTGTCCTGTTCCACGGAGTGCGAGAGTTCATCCATAAAAATCACCGTCATTGGGGGGCTTTCTCCCCAGGCTTTTTATCCGACGTTTTTTCGGCAGGCTTGTCCGACGCTTTGGGCTGCTGGTGGGCGAACAGTTGCGCCTCCATCTCCGCCAGACGTTCTTTCAGCTGGCGCAGTTCCTGGCGCATCTCGGGAATTTTCTGGATACCCGCCAGACTCCGGAAGGCTTCCTTGGCCGGCAGCGCGGGCGTGCCGCCCACCACCGTGCCGGGCTCCACGTGGCGCATCACGCCGGATTTCGCCATCACGATCGCGTCATGGCCGATTTTCAGGTGATCGGCGATACCGGCCTGACCGGCCATCACCACGCGGTCGCCCACCGAACAACTGCCGGAAATACCGGCCTGGCCTGCAATCAGGCAGTTCTCACCGATGGTGTTGTTGTGGCCCACCTGCACCAGATTGTCCAGCTTGGTGCCGCGCTTAATGCGCGTGGCGCCCAAAGTGGCGCGGTCAATGGTGGCGCAGGCGCCAATTTCCACATCGTCTTCCACCACCACGGTGCCAATGGAGTTGATGCGGATAATCTCGGTATTTTTGGCCGCCTCGCTCACACTGCCGGACTTTCCGGCTTTGGCGGCTTCCACGCTGCCCTGCTGGGGCGTCACAAAACTGAAGCCATCGGCCCCGAGACTCGCGTTGTGATGAATAATCACCCGGTTGCCCACCACCACGCGCTCGCCAATGCGCACGCCGGGGTGCAGGAGACACTGTCTGCCCACGCTGGCCTGTGCGCCAACGGTGACCTGGGGCATAATCACGGTGTTTTCGCCCACCTTGGCGTACTCGCCCACATAGGCAAACGCGCCAACGGATGCCGTGGGATGCACCTCGGCAGTGAATTCCACCACGGCCATCGGGTGAACGCCCTCCGGCTTGTGGACGGGCTTGTCAAACACATTCAGCAGGGTGGCCAGGGCGTGGCGCGGGCGTTTAACGGCAATGTAACCGGCCAGCGCGCCCTGCGGGGCCAGGGGAATGGGGGCCTGTTCGGCAATCTCTTCAGCAATAATGGCGGCCTGCACCACGCCAAGTTGCAGCACGGCCAGGGCCTCGGGATCAATAATCAGCACGAGATCCAGCGGGCTGGTGATCTGCTTGGGGTGGACCAGATCCTGCACCACAATCTCCCCGTTGCCCACCAGGCGCGCTTCCGGCAGAATCTGCGCCAGTTGCGCCAGAGTCACCGGCGGGCGCGGCAGTTTTGGGGTGGCCTGGGCAGGCGCGGTTTGGCCGGGCTGCGGCTGCGCAGGCGCGGGCGTTGCCGTGGCGGTGGTGGAAGCCGGGTTTGGCGTGGTTTCAGTCATGGATCACCCTCCAGAAGGGCCAGCCGGGCTGGCGGTTGCAGGACAGCAGTAGGGTACCATTCTCCTCAAAACACGCCCGGCATGCCATCCCTGCCTGGCTGCATGCGCGCAGGTTGTAACGTTTGGTTGCATGACGGGGCCGGTCCGGTTCAGTTTTGGGCCGCCATGGCCGACACTCCGGCAGGCAGGCGGTTGCAGACCGCCTCTGGAAGACAGGCGAAGGAAGACGGAAAGGGCGCAGCGCGCGTGCAGTTTGGGCATTGGTTACGGCGGGGCATGCAGGCCCTGGAGGATGTGGTGGTGGCCGGCGGGCTGGTGCTGCTGGTGGTGTTTGTGGCGCAGGCCGGGCTGCTGAAAGCCCCGGTGACGGAAGTCAGCCACACCAGTGTCAGGCAGTCGCAGGTTGAGACAAGCGGTACGCAGGCGCTTCAACGCCACGTGCAGCGCCACCTGGTACGCCGCACACCGGCATCAGCGGCCCGCAAAGCGGGCTGAAAAACCAAAACCCCCGCCGGGCTGGCAGGAGTCTGGAGAAACTAACTATTGGCTAAATGCCAGCGTCGGTGGGAGGCTTGACGGGAGCTGAAGCAGTCTCTTCAGTAACTGGCGTCACCTCGATATTCCCGGCGGCTTGTTTAGCAGCGTTATCACGACGGGTATTTTCAGCTTTTGCTTCATCCCAAGCCTGATCGTATGCTTCATTAAAGCGCGCATTTCCCGCATAGGCCAAATCATGTGCCATCTCGATATTTCGAATACGACCCCGGTTTTGGTAGGCATCCGATTTAGACACGCCAACCACAGCGGCGGCCACAGCTGCGACGGCAGCGGAGGCGCCAATCACTTTGCCGGCGGTGGACTTGGCGAAGGCGCCCACTTTACCGGCGGCAGACTTTGCTTTGCCTTTGGCGGTTTTGTCGGCTTTGACGGAGAGGGAAACTTCATCCGTTCCGATTTCGGCTTTCTGGCCGAAAAGTTGCGGTGCTGCAGGGGCAGCGGCTGGGATAGCAGCGGGTGCCGGGGCGGCAACAAGCGCGGGGGGAGCGGCGGGTGCGGTAGTACCAGGAATAATTGTGGACATCTGGGAATACTCCTTCGGTGGTTAGTTGTGGGCTTATTAAGCGTTGGCGTGCGTCATGATTGTCGGAAACAGTGGGTTTTGTAAAGTGCGTCGGGCCGGGCGGCGGCTTAGTTGGCGTCATCGACTTTGTTGGTATCGCCGTTGGTTCTGCGAAAACGGATATTGCCCGTTCTTTCGCTGACCCAATTGGGCACAGAAACCACATGCCCTCTCACGCGACCCATGGCAGTGGACGCATCCGGATCGGTTTTGGGCTGCTGGGTCAGGATTCGGTACAGACGGCCATGTTCACCGCCGTGATGTTTTTTGACAAATTCGCGGGCGTTGCCAGGGTTATCAATGCGGGCCAGGTTTTCACTGAAACCGGCATCATTACGGTACTGGGCAAGCAGCAGTTCCTGCGCCACCTGGTTTTTGGCGCGGCGATCCATCACACCCGGACGACCGGCGACAAAGTGGTTCACCTCGGTGCCAAACACGCTCGCCGAAGCGGGCACCAACAGAATGGTCATCCCTTTCAGGCTGAAGAGTTTATTCCACCAGTGGCGGACTTTATTGCTGGTTTTGTTGCGCTCGGCCAGTTTCTGCGGGTCCAGCAACAAACGCTGAGGCCCGTTGGGACCGGGAATCACCACCATGGCCGGCATACCGGCAGTGGTTGCAGGGCGGGGCAGGTCCTGTTTGACAGCTGTTGCCACCGGCTGCGGCTCCGGCAGAAGCGGCGTCACAGGCGCAATCACCGGTACGTCAGGCGTCGGTTGCGGCAGGCTTGCGGCAACAGGCTTACCGGCATTCGGCGTGGCGGGGGCGCGGTGATCGTCTTCAGAGGGAACACTACGGCCAAACCGCGGGGCGGTCAGCAGAGAGGGCGAAACGGGAGGGAGTGAGACGGACATGGGTTGAAAACTCTTTCTGGCCCCAAGGGACTATTCGGACACAGGAAAGCGTAAGATGCCTTGGGTAACCGTATAGAAGACCCTGAAGCCCAAAAGATGCCCGTTTTATTAAGAAAATTTAACCCAATCTAGCGCCCGGCCAGACGACGCGCGCCGCGTTTTACGGCAGGCAGGGCACGTTCTTTGACGAAGGGCACCGCCACATCGTCCTTCAGGGCGTCCTGCACCGCCACAATGGAAACGGCCGCCACAGCCAGCGCGGCGGCATCGGCGAACTTATCCACAAACTTCTCCCAGAAGCGTTTGAGGTGGGGATGGCCCTTTTTCTCATCCGCAGCGGCGTCATCCGCATCATCCAGCAGCGCCCGCAGTTTGTCCGTCTTCACGGTGTGCGTAATCTGCACTTCATCGGCATCGGGCAGGGTCAGCAGAAGGCGCTCCGGCAGGCGCTCAGGCCGCTCAGGCTTCGGGGCTTCCCCGCCAAACAACATCAGCGGATGCGTGGCAGGCGCAGTCGGATTCATCACAAATACCCTTCGATCACAGGCGATAACTGCTCAAATCATAGTAACAACATGCCCGGCTGGCAAGCGCCCATCGTCATTGCGAGCCTTCTGAAGGAATGCGTGGCAATCTCATTGAAAAGGCAGTCAGGCGGGGAGATTGCCACGTCGGCCCTGCGGGCCTCCTCGCAATGACAGCAGCCTAGTAAGTGAGGTCCTCAGGTCAGTATCCCCATCACCTGGGCATGCAGCGCATCCACCGGCTGCAGGGCGTCCAGCACCCGGATGCGCGCCGGTTCGGCCGCCGCCAGGGCCAGGAAGCCCTGACGCACCCGGTTGTAAAAATCCACCCCCAGCCCCTCCATCCGGTCGGCCGCGCCGCGCGCGTCCAGGCGCGCCTGCAGGGCTTCCGGCGGGGCGTCAAACAGCAGCGTGAGATCCGGGCTGTGGCCTTCGGTGACCCAGGCGTTGATGTCGGCGATTTTCGTCACCGCCAGCCCGCGTCCGTACCCCTGGTAGGCCAGCGTGGAATCGGCATAGCGATCACACAGCACCCACCAGCCTTCTTTCAGGGCGGGTGAGACCACATGCTGCCAGTGCTCGGCCCGGTCGGCCAGAAAGAGCAGCGTCTCACTCACCGGGGGCATGGCATGCCCGCCGTGCAGTAGAATGTCGCGCAGCGCCTGGCCAAACGCCGTGCCACCGGGGTTGCGGGTTTGCAGCACCGGCTTTCCCAGGGCTCTCAGGGCGTCCACCGCCATGGCCAGCTGGGTGGATTTGCCGGAACCGTCAATGCCTTCAAAGGTGATAAATCTGCCACTCATGCAGACAAGGATCACACAGGCGAATCGTCGGTGTCAAAATCCGTCGCCTGCTGGCTCTTCCTTGGCGGGAGAAGTTTGAGGCGGCGGTTGGGCTCATCCCCCACGCTCACGCTGGTGAGGAAATGCTTCTCCACCAGCTCATGCTGCAGCCGGCGAATGTAGGAACGGCGCGGACTCAGCTCCACGGGTTCCTGTCCGGCATGCACCAGGGCAATGGCTTCCTGGGTTTCTTTCAGCGCCAGCTCCGTCTCGGTTTCAAAGGCATCCTCGGCGATTTTCCCGGCAAAGCTGCCGGCCTCGGCATCCACGGCCTCGCGCAGGGCGCGCTGTATTTGCGGCATGGTGTTGGTTTTGGCGTAAAACACGGGAATCTCGTAATCCTGCGCCACCTTGAGAATTTTGGAGCCGGGGCGCGAACTGCCCTTGAGCACCAGCACCGCATGGGCGTCGTGAATATTTTTAGTGACCACAATGTGGTGCAGGTTCAGCCGCTCCAGAATGCGATCCACGAGCGACTTGCCAATGCCGTAGAGAAAAATACGGAACTGCTTTTCCTCGGAACTCAGCGCCGCGCGGTCGCGCGCATGGTCGGTAAACGCGCTCTCCGGCGTGCCGGTATCGGGCGGTTCGGGCAGCACCGTGTATTCGGTTTTCAGCACGCGGGTTTCGCCCGTCTCGCGGTCCACACGGCGGATCTCCGGGAACAGCGTCCAGCCGCGCAGCAGCTGATCCACCGCCTCGGCCACATCGGGGTAAATGGCCATCGTGTGGCGATCCTGCAACTCAATGCAGATATCAAAGGTCGGTTTTTTGGCGCGCTCCAGCACCGTCTTCTGCGTGGCGCGGCGCTTGGCCTCGTCATCGCCCAGGGTCACGGTCTGAATGCCGCCAATGAGATCGGAGAGCACCGGGTTTTTAATCAGGTTCTCCAGGTTGCTGCCGTGCGCCGTGGCGATCAGAATCACGCCACGCTCGGCAATCGTGCGCGCCGCCAGGGCTTCTTCCTCTGTGCCGATTTCGTCGACAATAATGACTTCCGGCGTGTGGTTCTGCACCGCCTCAATCATCACGGCGCCCTGCTGATCCGGCGAGGCGACCTGCATACGGCGCGCGCGGCCCACAGCGGGGTGGGGAATATCCCCGTCACCGGCAATCTCGTTGGAGGTGTCCACAATCACCGTGCGCTTGCCCAGGTCATCGGAGAGGAGCTTGGCGATTTCCCTCAGCTTGGTGGTTTTACCAATGCCCGGCCGGCCGAGAATGAGAATGCTGCGCCCCGATTCAATGACATCGCGGATGGGAACAATAGTGCCGGTCACGGTTTTCCCCACGCGACAGGTCAGGCCAATCACATCGCCCTGGCGGTTTTTGATGGCGCTGACGCGGTGCAGGGTGCGCGGAATCCCGGCGCGGTTATCCGCCGAAAAATAGGTGAGCGAACCTACCACGGCGGCAATTTCTTCACGGGTCACCTGGTCTTCGCTGAGAAAAACGGTTTGCTTGTCGGCAAAGCGGGCTTCCGGCGGGCGGCCGAGATCCAGCACCACTTCAATCAGCTGGTCGCGATCGTGGGCAGCCAAGGCCTCCTGCACCCGTTTTGGCAGCACACGGATGAGCAGGGCCAGGTCATCCAGCTGGACTTCCTGCGCGGGGACGCCTTTTTTCGGGCGTTTTTCAGCGGGCGATTGCGATGCCGTCGGGTGGTTGGTCACCAGTGCTGTTTTCCCCCGGGTTAACCGGTCGGCTGGTTTGCGGTTACGCCGCACCCAAAACCGCCTGGACTTATTATAGCGTTTTTTGCCGGCATCCTGCCAGTGTCAGGCACGCGTATGGAAGGTATCGACCAGCGCGGCCGCCTTCTTGAGCACCGGCTCAAACCGCCCGACTGCCCCGCTGGCGGCGCCCTGGGGTTCAAACAGGTCCGTCCACACCCACTGGCGGGCAAACGTGCCCAACCCGGCCCCGGCAATCGCGGCATACTGCGGGGTGTTCAGCCACCGGGCCGTGTGGCTGTTGATACCCCCGGAGATGGTGACCAGGCGGCCCGGCTCGTCAGCAGTCGCCAGGATGGCCAGCACACGGCGCGCCGCCTGCAGGGCCGGCAGGGAGGCCTGCGGGTCCGCCGTGGCCGACATCGGCCGCCCGTCAATCTGAAGAATCAGCGGGAAGTCCAGGGCCGCTTCCAGCTGGCGGATGAACGTCAGCCACTGCGCGGGCGGCAGCGCCGGCTGACCGTCGGCATCCTCCGGGCGGAAGCACAACGCCACCAGCTTGCCGCGCAGCAGGTCGCCGTACTGACTGAGAAACCCGGGAAGCATGTAGGGGTCGGCAAAGCCGGTGTGAATTTCCACGGCTTCCACCAGCGGGTGGGCCAGAACGGCGCGCAGCTGGCTTTCCACCCGGAAGGGGTGCAAGACGAGGGCGTCGGTCGGACAGATTTCCACACAGCGGTTGCAGCCGTAACACCCCGGCTGGTGAATCGACAGCATGGCGTCCGAGCCCGTGTGGTCCGGCATGGCGATGGCGTGCGTGGGGCAGACGGGTTCGCACAGGCCACAGAGTATGCAGTCGTCGCTTCTGAGTTCAATTTTGCGGAAGTGCGGGTCGGCATCCAGCGGCAGGCTGACCATCACCACGGGCCTGCCGGTTTCCGGCGGCAGCGCGCGCCAGGCGTTCGCCACGGCGGCCAGCACAGCCGGGTCCGGGGCAATGTCCACGCAGTCGGCGCCGGCCAGGGCATAGACATGGCACAGTGCGGCCACGGCGGGGGCGTCGGTCAGGCTGCCGCCGGCAATGAGCTTGAAGAAGCGCTTCTGCGCCAGAGCGGCCGTCATGCGCGCCTGCGCCGGGGAAAGCGCAGGGGGGTGCGGGGACTTGTACCGGACTTTGGAATCCACGGGCATCATGGGGGCATTGTAGCACCCGCGCGCGGCGGGGTTAGGGGGTTGCGGGTTGTTGAGCAGGCGGGTGGTTTGGGGTATAACTCGGGCATGGTGCCGATGTAGCTCAGTTGGTAGAGCAACGGTTTCGTAAACCGTAGGTCGCCGGTTCAAGTCCGGCCATCGGCTCCATAAAATACTGTGCCTTTCAATATGGAAGGTTTCAAGTGGTTGAGGCTGTATCAGTGGGAAAAATAATCCGTTGTCCAGTACATGATCTAATCTCGGTCGATAGTGATTTTGCGCTGCGAATTATTAATAGTAGACCAATGCAACGCCTGCGGCGTATAAAACAACTTGGACTTGCCAGCTTTGTATACCCTGGAGCGGACCATAGCCGATTTAGCCATTCATTAGGCGCATATCATCTTGCAACAATTGTCATGAACAAGCTCAATGCGCGATACAAACATGCGGGCCAAGAACTACCTTTCGATGAAATTGAATATGAGGCAGTTAGTCTCGGTGCTTTAATGCATGACTTAGGGCATGGCCCCTTCAGCCATATGTTTGAGTCTGTTGCAAAGTACGCACTCACAGACAAAAAAATTAAACATGAGCATTGGACGAAAGAAATTTTACTACATGACTCCCAAATACAGGCGGCATTGGTCAAAGCAGAAAAACACTACAAATTTGACATTAGCAAGTTAATCCTAGATATTTTCGATGCAACCATTCCTCCAAATAAGTATTACCTTAGGCATCTACTTTCAAGTCAGCTTGACGTTGATAGATTTGACTATTTGCTTCGAGACAGCCTAATGACTGGAGCAAAATATGGTGAGCACTTAGATTTTGCTTGGATTTTACGAAACCTTGATATTGGAAGTGTGAAAACAAACAGCCCTGATGACGATGATGATCCAGCGCCACAAGAAGTTAATGTTTTATACATTGATGGCACCCGCGGTTTAAGTTCTGTCGAATCATATTTGCTGGGCTGCTTTTTCATGTATAAGCACGTCTACTACCATAAAGTGATAAATGCTGCTGAATCAATGATGCAAACCCTTCTTAGGCGTGTTGTGGATATTATCAGGGAAGGTAAAATGGATCCCCCTCACACCGTTTTCGAAGCATTTGGCCGTGGTGAAAAACCAACCGTTCAACAATATCTTTCACTCACTGATTATAATATCTGGGCTTGGCTTGAGGATTGGCAAAGTCATCCCGATGAGATTGTTCAGGATCTTTCAAAACAGTTACTAGCCAGAAAGATTTTCGGTGGTTTTATACAACCAGACAATTCCACTGAGAATAAAACTAAGTTTTCAAAAATAAGTGCAATTCTTAAACAGGAAAAATTGGATCCAAGTTATTATCTAATTGAGGATAGCCCTACACGTTTAGCCTACACTAATTCCATAACAAGCCGCCAAAATGGCAAAGCCCCCGAACCAATTTGGATCAAGCATAAGCAAAAAGGCATTATAGAACTTGACGGCGTAGATAGCTTTGTCATACAAGCGGAAGAAGCACTTAAAATGAATGAAAAGCGCTGGTATGTTCCTAAAAATTTAGAATTTCGTATCAAAAACGAAACTGGACTTACTCAACTTTAGTCGAATTTACATTCGATTACTTGTATTGTAGAATAACGTAAATGTAGACCCTTGGAGGCTTTATTAAAATGCTAACAACAGACACGAAGCCTCTTGAAAGGCTATTATTCGCTGCTGGAAACAAAATTGAAGGGAAGAAAAAATTACATAAACTTGCTTATTTATGTCAGGAAGCCGGCACAGATTTAAATTTGTATTTTACTTTCCATTATTATGGTGTCTATTCACCAACTTTGACCGAACTAGTGGATCAAGCCAAAGGCCTTGGAATTGTAGATATTTCTGACAGCCTGACACTTAGCCCAGTAACAATTCAATTAAAAAGTAATAATTCTGTGTCAATTGAAAATGAGCCTGGTTTAAGACTGGTCTCACAACTTCAAGATGAATCACCTCGCACGTTAGAAGTGCTTTCAACCATTGTCTTTTTAGATCGCCGTGGTCATACTGACATTGACAGCCTCAAAGCCAAATTAATTGAACTTAAAGGCCATTTAACGTCGTATTACGACAAAGCCTTTTTATTAGCAAAACAGCACTTTAATATCGCCTAACTCTTCAGGGTTGCCCCTTGGATCCCCGCCACCTCTGGGATAAGATGGAACCTTGCCCTCCCGCTGAGCGTCCATCCCCTCTGGAGAGAATCACCCCGATGACCCAAACCCGGTTGACCCCCATGGCCCTCGCCGTGGCCCTGACTCTGACCATCCTGGGCCTGGCCCAGCCCGCCGCCCTGGCCACTTACGCCGGCACGGTGGAAGACGAGGTCAGCATTCAGGCCAGCCAGCAAAGCTACGACCTCGCCTCCAAAAAGTTCAAACTCAAGGGCAACGTGGTCGTCAGCTACCAGGACTTCAAAATTTACAGCCAGACAGCCGATCTCAGCACGGACGCCGCCGGCGCCGCCGAGCTGGCGAGCTTCTACGACCGCCCCACAGCCAAACGCGTCAAGCCCAGCCTGGGCGAGGACATCGTCACCGGCGATATCCTGCGCATCCGCCTGAAAGACAAGATTTTTGAGGCCGAAGGCTCGGTCAACTCCAACATCACCACCGTCGCCGCCGATCCCTTCACCATCCGCGCCGACGTGCAGCAGTTTGACCACATCAACAAACTCATGTCCGCCAGAGGCGGCGTCCACGTGGATTACCAGGGCGGCACGGCCACCAGCAGCAGCGCCGTCATGCGCATCGGCCCCAGCGGACGTGCGGAGCGCGTGGTGTTCACCGGCGGCGCCGAGCTCAACAAGGAAAGCAGCCACATCGCCGGCGAAAAAATCACGGTGATGATGGACTCGGGCAACCTGCTGGCCGAAAGCAACGTGAAGACCACCGTGGATCTCAAAGGCCAGAAATCCGGCGGGCCACCCAAGGTCCTGATTTACTCGGACTACCAGCAGTATGACAAGGCCTCGGACAAAATGCTCGCCAGCGGGCATGTGAAAATTCTCTACGGCAACTACACCGCCACCGGCCCCAAGGCCACCTTTGACCTGACCGGCGGCAACCTCGACAAAATCTTTCTCACCGGCCGGCCCACCATCATTGACGGGGCGCGCAAAATCACGGCGGACAAGATCACCATCACCACCAACCCCAAAAACTTCGATGCCGTCGGCAACGTGAAAACCACCTTCACCCAGAGCGACCCGGCTGCCAAACCGGCCGCCAAACCCGCAGCCGCGCCGGCCAGACCGGTCACCGGCGCCAGCCCCGCCCCGGCGGCAGCGCCCGGCAAACCCACCGATGACCCCCTGAATTACTAGTATTACCCGGTACCGGCCAACCGCCACACCCGTCTGTCATAAAGGAGTCCCCCGTGGGGCTTGTCATCCAGGATCTCGTCAAATCATACGCCGGCCGGCCGGTGGTCAACCACGTCTCCTTTGACATTCAGCCCGGCGAAGTGGTGGGCCTGCTCGGCCCCAACGGCGCCGGGAAAACCACCACCTTCTACTCGGTGGTCGGTATCATCCGCCCGGACGCCGGCCGCATTGAGCTGGACGGCCAGAACCTGGCCGGCAAGGTGATTCACGAACGCGCGCGGGCGGGTATCGGCTATCTGCCGCAGGAAACCTCAGTTTTCCGAAAACTCACCGTGGAAGAAAACCTGCAGCTTGTGCTGGAGTTTCAGCCGCTGAGCGCCCGTGAACGCAGCGCCCGCATCGATGAACTGCTCACCGAATTCGGCGTGGAAAAACTGCGCAAAGTGCCGGCCATTAAGCTCTCCGGTGGGGAACGCCGCCGCGTGGAGATTGCGCGCGCCATCGCCACCAACCCGCAGTTTCTGCTGCTGGATGAACCCTTCACCGGCATTGACCCCATCGCCATTCAGGACATTCAGGGCCTCATCCGCATCCTGAAACACAAGGGCCTGGGCATTCTGCTGACCGATCACAACCCCAAGGCCACCCTCTCCATTGTGGACCGGGCCAATATCATTCACGACGGCAAGGTCATTTTCTCCGGCCCCACGCTGGATGTCGCCAACGATCCCCTGGTGCGCCGCACGTACCTTGGGGAAACGTTTGTGCTGTAGGGAATGCCGCCCATGCCCGCCGCCGCGCACCCATCCTCACGTCCCAAGGTTCTGTGGAGCCTGATGGACCGCTACCTGCTGGGCCAGCTGGCGATGACGATTATTTTTGCGCTGGTCCTGTTCACCATCATCTGGCTGGCGCCGGATGTGCTGTTCAAACTCATCCAGTATATTTTCTCCGGCAAAATCAGTGCGCTGGATGGCCTGACGATTTTTCTGCTGCACATCCCCGGCGTGCTCCAGCAGTCGCTGCCCATCGCCGTGCTGCTGGGCGCGCTGTTCGTGTTTCAGCGGCTGAGCCAGCAGTTTGAGATCACCATCTTTCAGGCCAGCGGCATCAGCGCGCGGCGCATTCTGTTTCCTGTGGCCATTGTCGGCGCCCTATTCGCCCTGGTGCACTGGGGCACGCAGGAGTACCTCACCCCGGTGACCGGCCCGAAACTGGAAAGTTACGCCCGGGCGCTTGATCTGCGTGATGTGGATGACCGCCAGTTTGTGTTTGTGGACAAAAACACCCGCAACCAGCTGAAAACCCTGCTGGTCATCGGTCAGTCGGATACCGCCGATATGGGCGCACTGCTCTCGCAGTTTATTATTCTCTCGTTCCATCCCACCGCTTCCGGCAGTTCCTGGATTTCGCGCATTGTGCGCGCCAACCGGGGCCGGTGGAACGCCGCGGAAAAAGTGTGGGATCTGTATGACGGCATTGATTACACGCTGAATGAAGAAGGCGTCTACCAGAAAATCGAAAGTTTTCAGCACACCAGTATGCATATCGATCGCCACGCGGCGCGGCTGCTTGCGTTCAGTCACCAGAACCCGATGGACATGAACTGGCGGGATCTCCGGCGCTATATTCAGTCGCTCAAAGAGGGGGGCCAGATGCAGGAAGTCCCCTATTTTCAGGTGCGCCTGGCCCAGAAGGCCGCCGGCCCCATGGCCGCCATTGCCCTGGCCGTCATTGGCGCGCTGCTGGGCCTGGAGAAAATCCGCTCCAGCCGCACCACCAGCCTGACCGCCGGGGCGCTGGCCGTATTTGCCTACAGCCTGCTGGTGCCCTTCGCCAGCAACCTGGGCAGCAGCGGCGTTCTGCCGCCTGCACTGGCGGCCTGGCTGCCGATTCTGCTGGTTGTGGGGGGGGTGTGGACGTACATGACCCTCCTCCGTCTGAGTGACGAAGCCGCCTGACAACGATGCCATAATAAGGTGGGGAATGATGGCGGTGAGCAGAGAACGGGATGAGCCAGTCGCGCAAAAATTATTACGACCTTCTCGGATTGTCCGCTGCGGCGGACATGGACAGTGTGCGCACGGCCTACCGGCGTCTGGCGCGCGAAAACCACCCGGACCTGCACCCGGGCGACCGGGCGAAGGAAGAGCGCTTCAAGGCCATCAACGAGGCCTATGACTTTCTGAGTAACCCGGACAAAAAAGCCACGTACGATGCCGCCCTGAAAGCCGGACGCAGCAGCGACAACGCCCAGAAGGCAGCCACAGCGCGCCAAAAAGCCGCCAGCGCCAAGGCGGAACCCCCCAAAACCCAGCCCCCGCCCAAACAAAAACCCCAGGCCACCGGCCACAAAGCCACCGCATCCGGCGCCGGCCCCCAGCAGAAGGACACCGTCAGCTCCATCAACGATCTCTTCGACAGCTTCCTGAAAAAAGGGTTTAATTTCGAGGCGCAGCCCTCCGGCGGGCCAACCCCCAAACCGCCGCCCGGCAACCGTACCGCCCCCAAAAGCCCACCCAAACGCGGGCAGGATGTGACCGTGGAAGCCGCCCTGACCCAGGGCGAGGCGGAGGAAGGGATTGTCAAAACCGTCAACGTGCAGCACCAGGAGGCCTGCAAGGCCTGCTCGGCCACCGGCCGGGTGAACGGCAAGGTTTGCAGCGCCTGTAACGGGGAGAAGCGGCAGATTAAGCTCAAGAAGATTGATGTGCGCATTCCGCCCGGCGTGCGAGAGGGTTCCCGCGTGCGCGTAGCGGGCGAAGGCGGCAAGGGAAGCGATGGCGGCGAGGCCGGGGATCTCTATCTGCAGATTAAGGTGACCGTGGACGCCGGACTGCGCGTGGACGGGCTGGATGTCTACAGCGAGCTGTCCGTTCCGGTCACCACGGCGGTGCTGGGCAGCCCGGTGGCCGTGCCCACGCTGAACGGCAGCGTGACGATGACCATCCCGGCGGGAACCTCCTCAGGGCAGGTCTTCCGGCTGCGCAACCAGGGCGCCAAAGGGGGTAATTCACAGGGCGATCACTACGTGACCATCCGCATCACCGTGCCGGAGACGCTCTCCACCCGCGAACGCGAGCTCTACGAAGAGCTGGCGCGGCTGCGGAAGAGCTGAACCCCTCACCCCCCAACCCCCTCTCCCCAAGGGGCGAGGGGGAGAATATGATCTCCTACACCCAGCGTACATCGGGTGGAGGATGTAAGCAGGGCCGGAAAAATCCATAATACAGAGGACGAGGTGCCGCCATGGCCTGATTCCAGTGCAAGGCGGCCCCCGGTGGATTCATCAAAACCGACGGACTGGCACCCTGCCGATGCATCGATCCAAACATCGCGGATGGCTCCTGTGCGCTCTGCTGCTTGCAGTGGGGTTCATCGCCGTGTGGCTGGCCCAGCCGGCCGCCGCGCAGGCTGCTGGTCAAGCAATCGGCCTGCCCACGCTGGATATCAAAGTCGGTCAGGCCACCTCCCCGGCTGAAGTCAGCAAGGGGCTTCAAATCCTGGTGCTGCTCACGGTGCTGACGCTGGCCCCGGCGATTCTGGTAATGACAACGGCCTTCACCCGCGTGGTTATTGTGCTTTCCCTGGTCCGCCAGGCCATCGGCACGCCGCAGCTGCCCCCCAGTCAGGTCATCGTGGGCCTGTCGCTCATTCTCACGTTTTTCATCATGTCGCCCACTTTCACCAAGGTGAACGATGAAGCTCTGAAACCCTACCTGGCCGGTAAAATGAGCCAGGAAATCGCCCTGGACAAAGCCATGCAACCCATGCGGGCTTTCATGTTCCGCCAGACTCAGAACAAGGACCTAGAACTGTTTGTGAGCCTTGCCAAAATGAAACGGCCTCGCACCACAGCCGACGTACCCACCCATGTGCTGCTGCCGGCCTTTGTCATCAGTGAACTCAAAACGGCCTTTCAGCTGGGCTTTGTGGTGTTTCTGCCGTTCCTGATTATTGATGTGGTGGTCTCCAGCATTCTGGTGTCCATGGGGATGGTCTTTCTGCCGCCCATGACGATTTCCCTGCCGTTCAAAATCGTCCTGTTCGTTCTGGTGGATGGCTGGCATCTCATTGCCAGCTCTCTCGTGACGGGCTTTGGGTAGGGGGGCGCGATGGATCAGGCATACGTCATCGATATGATTCAGCGGATGGTGTGGCTGATGCTGCTGCTGTCGGCGCCTATTCTGGTCGTCAGCCTCGTGGTAGGTATGGCCATCTCCATGCTACAGGCCGTCACCCAGATTCAGGAGTCCACCATCACCTTCGTCCCTAAAATCGTCATTTCCATGCTCGTGCTGGTCGTCATGAGTCCCTGGTTGATTGGCCAGATGGTGGAATACACGAGTCAGCTGTTTATGGAGCTGACCGTGGTGGCACAAAAGCGTTAGGAGAGCGTGACTTGGATTTATCGCTGCTGACCACCCAGACGGTTCTCGCCTTTCTGCTCATCGTCTTTCGCGTGAGCGGCATGATACTCAGCGCGCCCCTGATGAACGGCCACAGCATTCCCGTCCTCACCAAAATCGGCATCACGCTTACCATTGCGTTTCTGTTTTTTCCCATAGTGGCCATGCAGCTGGTCGTCCCCAGGAATCTCTTCACCTTCTGCATTGTGGGCGCCCAGGAACTCGCCATCGGGCTGATGATTGGCTTTGCCGCCAACATGGTGTTTGTCGCCCTGCAGATGGCCGGTGAGTACATCAGTTACCAGATGGGTCTGTCGGTCTCCAACATGGTCGATCCGCTTTCGGGTGTAAGCGTCCCCACCCTGGGCATGCTTTACTACTACTTTGCCCTGCTGCTGTTCCTCAGTCTCAACGCCCACCATATTCTCATTCTGGCCGTACAGAACAGTTTTGACGTATTGCCGCTGGGCCACTGGGTGACCCACGGCGGGCAACTGGCCGAACGCTTCATCACCCTCTCCGGGGAAATGTTCGCCACCGCGCTGGTTATTGTGGCGCCGGTCATGGGCCTGCTGCTCGCCACGGAAATCTCCCTGGGCTACATGGCCAAGGTCATGCCCCAGATGAATATTTTTATGCTCGGCCTGCCGGTCAAAGTCGGTATGGGCCTCATCGGCCTGGCCGTCACCATTCCCTACGCCAGCGACATGCTGACCCACAAGTACGACACGCTGTACCAGCACCTTCTGATGCTTTTTGGCAGATAACAGGATAGAAACTGAATGTCCTCCAGTGCGGATAAAACTGAAAAGCCAACGCCCCGGCGCATCCAGCAGGCGCGCGAACAGGGGCAGGTGGCCAAAAGCAACGACTTCAACTCGGCCATCGTGCTGGGCACGTCCACCTTTGTGCTGATGACCATGGGACCGTATGTGTACGCCCAGCTGTTTGGCACCATGCACCAGTTGCTGGGCGAGCTGAACCATTACGCGCGGATGGACTGGACGGTCACCAGCTTCAGCGGCCTCCTCAGCAACTTTCTCATCACCATCTTCTGGATTCTTCTGCCGTTTCTGCTGGCCGTACCCGCCATGGCGATTCTCAGCAACCTGATTCAGGTGAAACCGTTGTTTTCCGTCAAAGCCATTCAACCCAAGCTGGAAAAGCTGAACCCCCTGCCGGGCTTCAAGCGGATGTTTGCCACCCGCGCCTGGGTGGAACTGCTGAAGGCCTTTGTGAAGATGGGGATCATCGGCGGCTGCGCCTTTATCATCATCAGAAATCACCTGGGCGAACTCACCGCCCTGCTGCAGGTGGATGTGGCGGTCGCCTGGGGCACCATCGGCGGCATTGTGGGCACCATCGCCTTCTGGGCCAGCGGGCTGTTTCTGGTGCTGGGCATTATTGACTGGCGCTACCAGGCCTGGGAACTGGAAAAGCAACTTCGGATGACCAAGCAGGAAATCAAGGACGAACGCAAAACCCAGGAAGGCGATCCGGCCATCAAACAACGCATCCGGCAGATGGGGATTAAGATTGCCCGCAACAAGCAGCTGGCCCAGGTGCCCACGGCGGACGTGATCATCACCAACCCCACCCACTTCGCCATTGCCCTGAAATATGATCCCGACCTGGCGCCCGCGCCGGTGGTGATCGCCAAAGGCGTGGATCACTTTGCCCTGAAAATCCGAGAAGTCGCCAAGGAACATGGCGTAATGATTGTGGAGAACAAACCCCTGGCCCGCACCCTCTACAAACTGGCCGAGGTGGACATGATGGTGCCGCCCGAACTGTTTGTGGCCGTGGCGGAAGTTCTGGCGTATGTGTTCTCCCGTAAAAAAGGCCGCAAACTGGCCAAACGCAGTTAAAGGAACCTGGTAACAGATGGCAGCACCTGTTCAGCAATCCATAACCACCGCATCGGCCGCGCCCACGGCCGGGGTGGGCGGTGCGCTGCCCCGGCTCAACCTGCGCGAGCTGATGAAGCACACCGACGTGCTGCTGGCCATCGGCATGGTGCTGGTCATCACCATGATGCTCATTCCCATGCCCAGCGCCGTGCTGGATCTCCTGCTGACGACCAACATCGCCCTTTCGGTCACCATTCTGCTGGTTACGCTGTACACGCAGGAGCCCCTGCAGTACTCCACCTTCCCAACGATTCTGCTGATTTCCACCCTGATGCGCCTGGGCCTCAACGTCAGCTCCACCCGGCTGATTCTGCTGGATGCGCACGCGGGTCAGGTCATTCAGGCGTTCGGGAATTTTGTGATTGGCGGCAACTATGTGGTGGGGCTGCTGATCTTTATCATTCTCATCATTATCAACTTTATTGTCATCACCAACGGTGCGGGCAGGGTGTCGGAAGTGGCCGCCCGCTTTACCCTGGATGCCATGCCCGGTAAACAGATCAGTATTGATGCGGATTTAAACGCCGGCCTGATTAATGAGGAAGAAGCCAAACGCCGCCGGATAGCCATACAGCGCGAAGCCGATTTTTACGGCACCATGGATGGCGCCAGCAAGTTCGTCAAGGGCGATGCCATTGCCGCCATCATCATCATTCTGGTCAACATCATTGGCGGGCTGGTGGTGGGCATGCTGCAACATGGCATGCCCATCGGCGAAGCCGCCGCCACCTTCACCGTGCTGACGGTGGGTGAAGGCCTGGTCTCCCAGCTGCCGGCGCTGATCATTTCCTCGGCCACCGGTATCCTCGTCACCCGTGTTACGGATAAAGACCAGTCTCTGGGCGATGAAATCGGCGTCCAGATGTTCCAGAATCCGAAAATTCTGGGCATTGTCTCCGGCTTAATGCTTCTGCTGGGGGTGGTGCCCGGCATGCCCAACCTGCCCTTTCTGTTTATCGGCGGTGTGGCCGGCTTCGCCAGCTACAGCACCCTGCGCAAACGGGAAGAGACGGAACAAGCCCGCATCGTGTCTGTCAATCAGGAAAAAGCGCTCGAAAAGAAAAAAGCCAAGAGCGAGAACGTCATGGATCTGCTGCAGGTGGAAGCCATGGAGCTGGAAATCGGCTACCGCCTCGTCCCGCTGATTGAAGCCGATGGCGGCGGGGATCTGCTGGAGCGGATTGCCCAGATCCGCCGCCAGGTGGCGCTGGAATTCGGCTTTGTGCTGCCTTCCGTCCGTGTGCGCGATAACCTTCAGCTGTCTCCCAACACCTACAACATCAAGCTGCGTGGGGTCACCATCGCCTCGGGCGATGTGCGCTCGGAAATGTGGCTGGCCATGAGCACTGATCCCGATGTCACCGAACCGATTGACGGCATCCAGACCAAGGAACCCGCCTTTGGCCTGCCCGCTCTGTGGATCGGCGAGGATCAGAAGGAACAGGCCGAAGTGGCCGGTTACACCGTCGTCAGCGCCTCAGCCGTGGTGGCCACCCACCTCACCGAGGTGATTAAGGGCCATGCTTTTGAAATTCTCAGCCGCGGCGAAGTTCACGAACTCCTGAACAACGTCAAGAAGACCAATGGCCCGCTGGTGGATGATCTGATACCGGAACACCTGACCGAGGCTGAACTGCACCTGATACTGCAGAATATGCTTCGCGAAAAAGTATCCATCCGCGATATGCCGAGCATTCTGGAAGCGCTGAGTTATCACTACCGGGTCAGCAAAAATACGGATTACCTGACCGAACAGGCCCGCATGGCGCTTTCACGCAGTATCTGCAAGCAGCATGCCAACCCGGACACCCATGAAATACCCGTGCTGACGTTTGACCCGGCCGTGGAGGAAATGATGGCCCAGGGCCTGATCCAGGAGTCCCAGACCCTGGCTCTGGGTCCGGTGTTCACACAGAATCTGTTTGACGCGCTGAACCAGGAAATTGAACGCGTGATTGCCCAGATGGGGGTTCAGCCGGTCATTCTCTGTAATGCCCAGTTGCGCCTGCCCTTACGGCGACTCACCGAGCGGGTACTGCCCCAGATCGCCATCCTTGCCTATAATGAGATTGGACCCACCGCCAAAGTGATGACCGTGGGCTCCGTTCGGGTCAGCGCCACGTAACGCGCAGAATGCACCATGACCCGGGATTGGACTGGTTGTCTCCATGAAACTCTCCATTAAACTGGCCGGCCTGTCCGCCTCTGGCGGCTTCAGTCTGCTGCTGCTGACGGGCACCGCGCGCGAGATAGATCCGCTGAACCTCCTGTGGCTGGTACTGCCCGGCGGCATCATCATGGGGGTCATCGGGTACTTTCTGGGAGAAACCCTGGGCAACCCCAAGGGACACCTCAAACCCAAAAAGGGGAAATCGGCCAGGGGCAAGACCGCAGCAGCCGCCACCCCCAGCAAACGCATTACCGGCGAGGAAACATTCCTCGACGATCTGGATACCATTGATGACACGGCCATCCCCAGCACCCCGTCTCTGGACATTGACTGAGGATCCCTGTTACAACGACTGTAGCAGCAGCCCTCCAAACGGAGGGGCTTCCTGCGGCAGGATATAAAGTTTGCTATAATAAAGCGATTCCGGCCTCATCCGGCCGGTCCAGTGCCCCAACCAACGAAACCGCATGGACAGCGACCCAGCTGCAAGCAGTGCTCCCGCAATCCCCCTGAAGACCACGGTCGGGTTTCCTACCTCTCCCGGGTATCTCTATCAGCACGCCACATCCTCCATTCTTGTGGCCATGGCTGTGAACTTCCTGATTGCCGCCGTCAAAGGCCTCGCCTGGGCGATCTCCCAAAGTCCCGTGATGCTGAGCGAAAGCCTGCACTCTCTGGGCGACGGCATTAACAGCATTGCCCTGCTGATTGGCATCCGGCTGAGCCAGCGTCAGCCGGACAAAACCCACCCGTTTGGCTACGGCCTGGAGGCCAGCGTCTGGGCGGTGCCCGCCTGCGTGCTGCTGGCCGTCTTTTCAGGCATCGCCATCTGGCACGGGTGGAACCGGCTCTCGGAACCGGAAAGCCACATGAACTTTCTGCCCGGCCTGGACTGGATTGACCCGTTTTACTTCTCCGTCGTCATCCTGATCATCAGTGTGGTGATGGAAATTTTCGCCCTGGAGCGCGCCTCGCGCGCGGTGCTGGAGGAGGTGGGCTACCCGGATGACCTCGTTTCCCCCTTTGGCCTGAGCGTAATGAACGCCCTGCCGCGGCTGAAACAGGTGGTGGGCCCCACCACGCGCTTTGTGTTTTACGAGGAAAGCATTGCCCTGCTGGGCGCCCTGCTGGCGCTGGTGGCCATCACGCTCTCGCAGTTCTCCGTGGAGCTGGGCCTGCTGGATAAGGAGTACGCCCACTACCCGGATGTGGTGGCCTCCATGTTCATCGGCGTGCTGATGCTGGGCATGGCGGTTTACCTGTTCTTTCATAACCGCAGTATTCTCACCGGCACGGCGGCCGGACCCAAGGTGCAACAGAAAATTCACGATCTCGTGCTCAGCCTGCATGGCGTCTCGGCGGTGCACGATCTGGCCATTATTGACCGCGGTCCGGCCGGGCTGTCCATCCACATGAAAGTGGAGGTGGAGCCCGACACCATGGTGAAGGACGTGGACGACCTGGTGGAGCGGATTAAGGAGAAGATACACCGGCGCATTCCCAACGTGGGGGCCGAGCAGGTGTTTATTGAAGTGCTGGCCGACGAGACGGACACCGAATGGGGCGAACGGTTTCTCAGCCTGATTCAGGAGGGCCGCGAGGTGGCGGTGCTGAAACCCCGCGAAGAGGCGCTGCTGCGCAACCTGTACCGCTTCACGGAAGTGACCGTGTATGAGGTGATGGTTCCGCGTACGGATGTCATTGCCGTGGAAATCAACACCACGCTGAACGACCTGGCCAACATGGTGGTGGAGGTCGCCCACTCCCGTTACCCGATTTACGAGGGGAATGTGGACAATGTGGTGGGCATGGTGCACGCCCGGGATATCTTTGAACACATCCAGAAGCAGCAGATGGCTATTTCGGTCAGCGATATAATGCGGCCCATCAGCATTTACCCGGAGAACAAACCTGCGAGTGATTTGCTGGAAGATTTTAAGCGCAACAAGCTGCAGATGGCCGCCGTGGTGGACGAGCATGGCGGCTTTGCCGGCATTGTGACCATTGAAGATCTGATGGAAGAGATTGTGGGCGACATCTGGGATGAGCATGATGAGGAAGAGCTGGAGTTTGAGCTCCGCGCGCCCAACCAGGTGTATGTCAACGGCAAGTACGAAATCTCTCATCTGAACGAGCGGCTGAAGCTGAACGTGCCGGATGACGATTTTATGACCGTCGCCGGTTTTGTGTTTGGCGAATTGGGCCGAGAGCCCAAGGCCGGGGATCAGATTACCTTTGAGGATCTCACCATCACCGTGGCCGGTGTGGACGCCCACCGCATCACCCATGTGCTGATTGAATCGCCCGTGGATTTCATTCTGGACCGCCGGGATGAGGATGAACCTGCGGGTGAGGAATCAGGTGAAACCACTGAGCAAGCCCGATAGAAGGGGGCTGCTTTATTCTTGCGGGTAAGTATAACCGCTCTTTCGCAAGGCTTCCTGAAAATTGGCATAGGCCTCTTCCACAGCCTGAACTTGTGGGTTGGTTGGGCTTGTTGTTCCTGCACCACTTTGAAATTCCCGGATTAATGCCTGCACATACGGCAGTGTTGTTTCGTCTAAAGGACCCGTTATATCCAGGCTATCCGGACGTATTTTAAATCCAAACTCCCGCAGGCCTGCATTGATCACTTCCACCGGGACCGGATCACCGGTTTTCAACAGGTCGCCGGGATCGCGAAGGCGGGGGCTAGCTTCCTCCATGGCCTCTAAAATACTGTCCAAAACCTGGCCAGGCATTGCATATCCACCAAAATCCAACCTATGTCGAATTTCATCAAAAGCCGGATCCCCTTCAGGCAGGCGGTCTAAATCAGCCAAACCATCTAGGATGAGTGCTTCGTACTTGTCGTGCGTTCGACCAAGATTGGGCGCTTCAACGACATTTCTTTTGAACGAGTCTATAATTTCTTGTCGGAGTGCATCCGCCTCTGGTTGAGTAGTGGACGGCCCCTTAACATTGGTTGAACCAGGCGGCACCTCAGGTTCTGAATCTTTCTGAATTTGTTGTGCTGTTGCTTCCCTTCTCAATCTAAGCTCTGTCTGCTTAGCCAGCAATCGTTCATGCCCAGAATCTGACAAATTATCAAGGGTTACATCCTCACCTCGACTGGAGCGTGTCCGCCATGAAGAGCCAGTTACAAAGCCGCTCAACCCCTGATTACCACTCTGATGGTGGTGAATAAAATCATCGACAGTGATATTTTCCTGGTCATAATATTTCGCCAAAGGCCCAGGCGCTCTCTGATACAAGATTTGACCATTTTCAAAGAAAATAAACCTTGGCGGATAAAATATATTTATCCACTGACCCGAAGTAAATAACTGCAATCGTCCTGATTTGATAATTTCTTCAACCTTACCGTACTCAGCCTGTTTAGACCCAAAAGAATAGCGAATATGATTGCCGCCAGCCTTGGCTAATGCAACAACCGCAAGAATTAAACCAGCCAGCACTAGTTTATAGTGCTCAATTCCCCAGCCTATTAAATCAAAAAGATTTTTTATCCGATCCGCAATAAAGTAACCTGCTTTCGAGATAGCACAGAAAACCACACCAACCCTGTTATTAGGGACACATTCACGATCATTGGAAGCAGCACTAACTATTTCTGTGGGCTGCTTTTTTTTCTCAAACAAGGGAGCCGGTTCAATCCGGCGGGTGAAAGACTGAATCAGCTGATTGTTGGTCTCACTCAGTGCATCGAGATCCACCCGGACATCGGCTGTCTCCGCACCAGGGCCGGCCGCATCCGCAGCCAGCACGCAGGCTGATCGGCTATCAATCTGCGGGTATCCCATGGCCTCACCGGCAGCCTGAACGGATTCCATGCAATCATTCAGATTATTCACCGGCGCGCCCGGCACCATCATGTGCCAGTCCGTCGGAGCGTCCACTGCGGGGGGCGGCGGAACAACCAGACTAAACCAGTCAGTACCATAGCGATCGAACTGCTGCTGGAGATCGGGATTAGCCGTCTTCAGAAGTTCGGGCGTAACGTAGGTCAGGCCGAGGTTCTGCAGGTGTGCCGCCCCATCTTCAAACGTGAATCCACCCGGTAACGTCAGGCGACCACCACCAGACCCTCCTTCATAGGAAATACCGGTCACATGAAATTGATCATCCAGCCTGAGATCTTCCCGGGTCGTCTCAAAAATCTGTTGCAACATTTCACGGTTGTCACCCGCCTGCTGCATGGCGTCCAGCACCGTACGGCGGTCCGCCAGATAGGCCGCCTTGAGATCCGCCAGCGGCAGAGCGGGCTGACCCACACGGGCCATGGGGATAAACACCTGCTGATCCACCGATAAGGGCCGCTCAGCGGTCACCAGCGTCACCGACCCGTCCGGCGCCTGATCAGCGAGATCATTCATCTCGGCCACATCGGCCGGCGTCAGCGTGGAGAGATCCGTGATCTGATCCGGGGTGAGGCCCACCGCCGGCAGACCATCCTGCAGCTGGTAGCCCTGTATCAGCTCTGCCTGGGGCAGTGCGTACAAATCGCGCACGCGTTGCAGCGTCTGGCTGGGCAATGCTTCATCCGTGCGGGCAACCTCACCTTCCCACAACTCACTGGGTTCCTGATGAACCGTGTGGATGATGCCCACATACCGGTTACCGTTCAGTGTCACCTCACCCACCGTGCCGGATTGCGCCGGGCGGAAAAACCCCGGAGGCCCGGACTTCGGAGGCTTTTCAAAGTCAAAGCAGTCTACTGCCATGGGCTGGTGATGCACCACTTCGATACCGTCCTGAGAAACCAGATTCGACTCCCCACCGGAATAGAAGGCATCCAGAGGATTCTGATCCGGCAAGGTTCCATCGAAATCTGCCGGTGCAAAGCGTCCGGCGGTCCCGGGCAAGTTCACCCGCAGATCAAGGCTCTGCCCGTTCAGAATGCGGGCCCAGTCCTCACCGCTGGCGGCCGCTGCAAAATACTGATCCCCCCGGTAGACCATGGGGTTCGGAATACCCACTGTCTGACAGCTGAGCGTCGGGTCCACAGTAACCGGCTGAACATCCGCGACGATTGCCGGATTATTATGGGTGACGTGCGAACCGGCAGAGGAGCAGGCACTAAGCGCGCCCGCCGCTGCGAGCATTCTCAGCGGGCGAGAATACCGTTTCTGGCCAAAAACGGGTGGGTTCTGCAGTTCTGCTGGGAACATGGAATGCACAGCACACTCTGGTTATGGGGATCGGGTTGTCGGGATCGGAAAGCCGGGGCCTGGGCAAACCCGTGCGGGTCAATAAAACCCATCCACAGTATAAATTGCCTGCCCAGCCCCCTGCCCGTGATACAATCGGGGCATGTTCCACAGCCTTTACCAGCAGGCCCAGACGCCTTCCGCACCCGACACGGCACAGCCATGGCCGGCCACCTACCTGGACGCCATGGCCGATCTCACACCGGCACAATGGACCCTGACTGTGGACGGCCTGGTGGAAAAGCCGCGCAGCTTTACCTACAGCGAGTTTCTCGCCTTGCAGCCCGCCCTCTCCCAGCAGGAACGGCGGCTGATTTCCGCCGAAGGCTGGTCCTACCGGGGCCAGTTTGAAGGCATTCTCCTCGCGGCACTGGTGAACGCCGTCAAGCCAAGCCCTCAGGCGAAATTTCTGATTCAGACCAACGCCAGCGACCACCAGACGGCCATTGACCTGACCATGGCCATCCGAGAAAAGGCCATGTTCTGCCACCGCGTCAACGGTCAGGCCCTGTCGCCGCTCTATGGCGGCCCCATCCGGCTGATGGTCTTTCACCGCTTCAGCCACAAAGGCCTGGGTCAGGTCACCCGGCTGACCTTCAGCGAAACGCCGCTGGAAGCCAGCCAGGACTTCTGGGTGCACAAAGGTTATACCCTCGAGGGCACCGTCAGCCCGGGGGATTACTACGCCTTTGATCTCGGGGCTTTCCGTCCCATCCGCGAACCGGAGCAGGTCTCCTGAAGACGCTTACCGGCGGCAACCTTTTGGCCGTCCGGTCGTCTGCATGTAAGCCGGGCGATCTTTTGCTACTATCGAATGGATATCGCCTGTTAACTTTTCTTGCGAATCCCCGTATGATCAGAAATCAGGGCCCCGGTTTCGATTTAAGACACTTACCATGAAACCAACCATGGATACGCCATGAACCCCATCATGCATCAGCCTTCTTCCAGAACCGCCGGCACAACCCGGGCTGCACTTGCCGGCCTGCTGCTGGCCCTGCTGGCTGCCGCTGCCCCGGTTGCACTGGCCAGAAGCACCCCGGTCAGCCGGAATTTTCTGCCCCCGGTCGCCACCATCAACGGCCCCATTGAAACCCAGCAGGCCACCCTTGCCCCCACGGACAACGACGCGGCTGTGGAGAACCTGGCCCTGACCGCCGTGACAGCCCCCAGCATCCGCCTCAAACCGCGGATTGAGAAGCTGGAGAAAACGGTTTCCCTCCTCAACGCCAATGAGAAAGCCGAGCTGGATAAAATCTCCTCCCTGCAGCAGGAACTGGACGACGACGACCTGAAAAGCCTGTGGGAAGCCACTGTGGATCGCAATCCGGTCATCCGCTTCTCCCTGGAGAAAATTTATACCCCCACCGACCTCCAACCACAGAAATCGAGCCTCTTCTACAAAAAAGTGCTCAACACCGCCATTCAGGGCGCCATGCTCACGCCCATGCTCTTTCCCGTCGGCAACAGCTACGCCAACATGGGTGTGCTCAGCGCCGGGCAGGGCATTCAGAACATCGTGAACGGCAACAACAAACCTCAGCCGGAGCCGCTCAGCGCCACGGAACAGATTCAACTGGCCGGGCTGATTGATGAGCTGAAAGCCAAGCTGGTACAGACTTACCACAACTACAAAAACACCCTGCTCCTCCTCACCGAGGCGCACGACACCACCGAGAAAAACAACGCCGTGTACAACAAGGCCCTGCGCGAAAACAACGCCCTGAGTCAGGTGGCCTCGGCCAGCGCCTATTACCAGGCCCTGATGAACGAAACCCAGTTGCGCCAGAAAGCCATTCTGCACCGCCTGCAGCTGGAACGCCTGGCCGGACAGGACGCCGTGAGTGACCTGAAGCTGGCGCTGTTCTTCCGCGAAGACAGCCAGACGGAAACGGCCGGGCAACCCGCCGGCCCTTCCAGAACCTCGGTCGCCAGCCAACCCAGCCCGGGTCTGCTGGGTAAAATGGGCCTTGCCAAAACCGGGAAGCAACCCGCCGCTCCTCCTTCACTGAAAGATCCGCCCACGGGCAAAACCCCCATTGCCCAGAACCCCGCCGGTTTGCCGCCCTCATCAGATGATCATCTGATGCTGATGGAGCATGCCGGGCTGACCGAATTTACCGGCGCCGTGATTGGCCCGATGCCTCCGCAATAGACTGAGGAACCGCTGACCATCATGACCCTGCGTACCGCACAATCCATCGCCAGCCTGATGCTGGCCGCCCTGCTGATTGCCGCAACCGGTGGCAGCGTGTTTGCCAAAGCCACAGCCAAGGCGGCCGGCGCTGACGCCAAAAAGACGACGGCGCCCGCCCCGGGCAAAACGCTTACCGGCAAGGCCACGGCCGCCGCCACACCCACCACCCTGGCCACGGCGGATGCCTGGCAGAAACTGAAGCCGGAAACCCGCAAAGAACTGGAAACCCTGGCCGGCAAGCTTCAGGAAGAATCCAGAATTGTCTTTAACGAGCTGCGCGATGACGAGGAAACCTCCGTGTCCGACATCGGCATGCTCTGGCAGGCCGCCGTGGAGCGCAGCGGGTCGATCCGTTACGCTATTGAGAAACTCTCGCGCCGGGACAGCACGGGTGAACCCGTGAGCAGCGACGGCCTGATGAAGAAAGTGCTGCACAGCACCGCCAGCCTGGCCGGGCTGGCCGGCACAGTGGTGACCGGCTCGCCGGCCAGCATGATGGGCAGCAATATGCTGGATACCCTGCTGGCCGATGATCCCACGCAATCGGCGCTGTCCAAGGTGACGGACGCCGATATGATCATTCTGGCCAAGGAGGTGGAACTCCTGCAGTCGCGGCTGATTGAATCTTATTACGGGTACCAGCACGCCCAGCGTCGCTGGCAGCTGACCCAGGACGCCACCCACGCGCTGAACCAGTTCGCCGGCAACGCCGCCAAAGGCAAAACCGCCGCCCCCGGTACGGATGCCGCCACCCTGGAAACGATTATGGCCTCCATGATTCAAAGCGCCAGCCAGGATGAAGCCCAGGCCAAGCAGGGCTATATCAGCGCCCGCACGGAACTGGGCCTGCTGGTAGGCCCGGACGCCTTGAAGGCCTTGGAAACCAAAGCCACTTCGGCCAGCAATAATTAAAATGTCTGATCAAACAAAAAAACCGCCCCCGGACTGGTGGGCGGTTTTTTAATAGGGTTTGAGAGAAGTAGCGGGGCCTATTCGGCGGCGGGGGCTTCAGCAGGCGCTTCTTCGGCGGCAGCCGGTTCCTCAGCAGCAGGGGCTTCGGCAGCGGCTTTGGCGGCTTCAGCTTCCGCCTTGGCAGCCTCCTTAGCGGCCGCTTCAGCAGCAACCGCATCGGCCTTAGCCTTCTCTTCATCGGCAATCCGTGCCTTGGCTTTTTTGGAAAGACGCTCGGCGCGCTTGATTTCCAGCTGCATCAGTTCACCCGTGCCGTCGGCCTTGTTAATCAGGCGCAGCGCGGTCTCTGAAGGCTGGGCGCCTTTGGCGATCCATTCCAGAGCCTTGTTTTTATCAATTTTCAGTTGTTTGGCAATCGGGTTGTAAAAGCCCAGCTCTTCAATGGGGTCACCACTGCGACGCGCACGGATATCAATGACCACCATCCGGTAAAAAGGCTTTTTCTTGCGGCCCTTGCGTTCGAGACGAATTTTAACCATAGTCGGTACGATTCTCCACAAATGGGGTTGGACAACATGAGGATCTACGAGCAGGGACGGGCTTTGACGGACCCGGGAAACGAGCGTACCAAAAGCAGAACGGGCGATCAAGCCATAAAACCGGCCTTTGGATGACCCCGTCATTCCGGGCGGAACAGCGTGGAGACCCGGAATCCAGACTGGATTCCCGCCTGCGCGGGGATGACGAAGAGGCGGGGCTTTAAGACTCGGCAATCAGCCCGAAGCTGGCGATCATCAGCAGCAGGGCGAAATACATCAGCAGAAACCAGATCTGCTGGATGAACCGCGCCACATCAGGGCGGTTTGTGGAATCTTCAACGGGGGCAGCCGCTTTGGCCATGGGATGAGTCTCCTTGAAAAAAGGCGGGGCTTAGTGGGTGGCCGCCGGCTCGGGGGGGCAGCTGGCACCGCAGGTGCCCTGGCAGCGGCCCGAGAAGGCCAGAACCTGGTCTCTGAACTTATCGTACTCCACAGCGGAGACCCAGTAGGCCTCCACTTTGGATTTATCCACCGTCGGCTTTAGCTTGGGCATCCGCTTGCCTTCCAGACGCTCCATTAAAAACTTGTTGCCTTCGCGGTAATGGCAGTCGCCAATCCGGCAGCCGGTGGTGAAAACGCCTTCAGCCCCGTTCTTCAGGGCGGTTTCAATCATAATGGGCTGAATTTCACCACTGCAGGGCAGCTTGATGATTTTGACGCTGGGATCGTCTTTCATACAGCCGCTCTCATCCAGGCACCCTGTCAGGTCCACGCTGCGTTCACAGACCAGACCGATCATTTTGACTTTCGACTTGCTCATGGGACAGGGTTCCTTGTTGCTTGATCAGGGGGGTTAAACAGCAGCCAGCGAGGCTTCAATCTCAGCCAGCACGCCGGCCGTATCGCGACGGGGAATTTCAATGGCCTTGAAGGCGCAGGCGCCCACACACAGCCCGCAGTTGGAGCAGCGGCCGGGATCCACGGTGGCCAGTTTTTTGAAGCGGCTATTGTCGTCGCGGGCCACCATCGTAATGGCCTCATAAGGGCAGTCATGGTAGCACAGCGAGCAGCCCGTGCAGTTGCCTTCAGCCACGTGGGCAAACTGACCGCGCAGGGCTTTCTTCTGGATGTAGGGCAGCGCCAGGAGGCCCACCGGCACGCCCAGCACCAGAATCCAGACACCCAGCGGGCTGAGACCCTGTATGAGCAGGAAATGCGGCCAGGCATACAACAGATCCACATCCACGTTCTGGCTGATGGCGGCAAGATTGGGCAGCTGGCCCAGGCCCACCGGCCAGGCGCCGGCGAACAGAAAGAGGCCACCCAGCATCATCAGCACCAGCGGCAACGGCGGCACGTTAACCGGGCGGGTAATGCGAATGTAGTGCATCCACAGGAAGAACATCAGCCCCAGGGGAATCACCAGGTGGAGAAACAGCAGACGGGTCAGCGTGTAATCCGAAATGATTTTACCGGCCAGCAGAAACTCGGCCAGACCGGCGCCCACCAGGGGCAGGCCTTTCAGAAAGTTCACCGTCATGTTGGTCAGCGTCACGGCTTCCTGATCCCAGATCATCATGTAGCCGCTGAGACCCACAATAAAAGTAATACTGAGCAGCACCACACCGGTAATCCAGGGAATAATCCGGTACTCGCGGTAGCGATCCGTAAACCAGACGCGGGCCAGGTGCAGCGCCACGAAGATCATCATGCCGTCGGCGGCATAGCGGTGCAGTGTGCGGAAAGCGTTGCCAAACGGCAGTTCCTGCGTAATGTACCTCACGGAATCATACGCCTGAGCAAGTGTGGGCACATAGTAGGCAAACAGCAGCAGGCCGGTCAGGTACAGCACCCAGATAAAAAAGTTCGGCAGCGCGCCGTGGTAGTAAAACGGGTTATAACGCTGCGAGAAAACGCTGTTCAACCCACGTTCCAGGTACAGTGTGGCGCGTTGCAGTGGCTCGGTATACAAGGGAACTGTCTCCTTCTCAGCGTCTGAGATTATTCATCGTCATTGGGACGGGTCAGGCTGGTGGCGATTTGATCCCGGTAGCCCACCAGCAGAAAAGCGATGCCGGCCAGCAGCAGCAGGATACCAAAGGCGTTGCAGTAGGTCATCATGCCTTGCAGCATGTGCTGAAAACCGCCCGGCGCGGAGGGGTCCACCCTGGCCTCTCCCATAAACATTCCCACCCAGCCAATCACCAGGGCAGCCAGCGCCAGCGCAATCGCAATCACATCGCGCAGGTTGCGGCTGAATTTAACCGAAGGGGGATTACTCATGTCGGGTCTCCTGATGGGGTTTCAGAACGATCAACGGGCAGGGCGGCCACCCTGTCAGCCCCATACTGGCGGATCAGAACCGCCTCAAAGAGACCAAAGGGGTGCCGGACGTTTCCGGCCAGGCGCTCCTGAACATACCCGTCGTAAATCATCAGCATCACCAGCACGGTCAGCAGCAGGAGCACGCCCGCCATTAGAAAACCGTTCCAGGCCGTGGGTTGTAGCGTGAAATTTTTAAACTGCTGAAAGCACAGGGAAAGCACCACCGTGGCAGCGGCAAAACAGGCCCACCAGAGTGTCTGGGTCATGGGCTTTCTGAAGGTCCGGCCATCCTGCAGGGTGGTCGCGTTCATCAGGCCGGCACTCCTTCCAGCTGCATGCGTTCCTTACTGGCGCGGTCCATCCAGAACAGAACGAGGGCCACAAGGAACTGCAGTACGGCGTACACCACCCAGATAATGCTCCAGATGAGGTTATAGGTGCTGAATTCAACAGGAGCGCCGCCAGCGAGACTCTGCAGCCAGGGGAAGAGGTAATTCCCCGCCGTGACGTGCCAGAAGAACAGATAGAAGACACTGATGCCCAGATTGAACAGGATCCAGACCGTCATAGGCAGGCGCTGCTGATAGGTGCCCCAGTGCCAGAACTGACCGATGGTGATACATAGGGTCAGGTGGGCGAACCAGAACGGGGGATCCGTCTCAATGTTGGCCACGTTGGCAATAATCAGCATGGAGAACACAATGAACTCAATGGCCGCCATAATGCCGATACTGGTAAAAATGGGACGCTTCCAGGGGTCCCGTTCCGGGCCCCAGTCGAAGAACATCAGACCGATGGTGACAAACGGAATGCCCAGCGTCCAGATGGTGGCCCAGTAGGGATCCATGTACTTGAGCAGCTGGTAGAGCGCCAGGAAGTACCAGTCGGACAGAATCGGCAGCGGCGTGACTTCCGGGTTGGAACGCGTGCCGGATTCCGCCGGGAAGATAATGGCTGTCGCCATAATCATCAGAATAATGGTGAGTACCGTGCCGCGGCTGAGGTTAATGCGGAACTTGCGGTTGGTATAAAAGTAGATTTCGGTCACGGTCAGCAGAATCAGCGAGAACGCAAAGTGCAGCGAATAAAAACGCGTCATCGTCGCCTGGCCAATCGACCCGCCCCCGGTGAGGACCTGGGACGTGGTGAAGCCCTGGTGCGTCAGATCGCCCACCACTTTGGTCACCATGCCAATGATGTTGGGGATGAGCCAGGTCTGGTGATAGTTTTTAAAATCCCAGGGCCAGTTCCAGAATTTGGGCGTGATATCCAGATACGTGGGGAAGGTGGCGAACACCTTGGTCGCCCAGTAGGCCCGCTGATTCCAGATCAGCAGGTAACCCGTCAGACCGGAGTACATGGCAATCACGAGCAGCAGTATGGCAATGACAAATGACAGTTCGCCGCGGTTTTTGTACTCCGCCTTGAACCACATGCGGTAAATCCGCAGCGTGGCGGCAATAATCATGCCATCGCCGCCATACTTGTGCATACCGCGCAGAATGGAGCCCCACCAGACGTGGGAAAGGACATCCACCGAGTCATAGGCCTGAGACGTGGTGGGCAGGTAGAGCGCCACCAGCAGCACACCGGTGATGAGCACAACCACCCATGCCAGATAATACATGGAGCCCAGCTGGTACCAGGGCGACTCTTTCTGAAGATCCACCTTGGTTTCGTCAAAAATATCCACCTTGGCCCACTGCTCCTGAACGTACTTCAGGGCTTCCTGGGGCAATGCTTTGAGTTGATCGGCAGGACTGGCCATGATTAGGAAATACCTCCTGCTTCTGCTTCGGTAATCAGCAATTTGTCGCCCTCAATCTTCCAGACGAACGAACGCGGCGGACGCGGCGCCGGACCGCTCACCACCTTGCCCAGGGGCGCAACGCCACCGCCGATATCCTGTGTCTGAAGCGGGTCATACACGCTCAGGTGACAGGGACAGGCGAAGTAGGGGTGGGTGGCCTGCGGGTAGTTATAAGCCGCCATGTCCGCCGGGTTGGTAATAAAGTTAAACACGCAACCCATGTGCGGGCAGATGCGGTTGACGATAATAAAGTTGGGCTGACCGTTGGGCTGATCCTCGGGCAGACGCACGGCAAAACCGGGCAGCTTGGTGGCCTGGAAATGCCGGAAGGTATACTCCTTGCTGCGCTGGCCGAAGGTGAACTCCTTACTGGACCAGGGAGTCGGAAAGTCGGAGAGACTGAACACCACATCCTTCTCACGTTCAGGCGCATCCGGCGGGCTGAACAAGCCACCTGAACCCTGCCACTCAGTGATCGGGCCTTGTGTGTTGATCCGGGTATCCGCCAGCGGGGTGGTGCTGGGGCGCAGGTAGCGCAGCAGCGGGGAGGCCACCAATGCCAGACCGCCCAGAACAGGAACGCCGGCAATCAGTTTCAGGAAATCACGTCGGTTCATCATCGTCATGGTTGATTCGATTCCTTCGCAGCGTGTTGCGCGGACTGCTGTCCCGATCCGCGGTACTGATACTGTGAACGCATCGCCGATGTCCAGGGTTGGTTGGTACCCACCGAGTGACAGAGCGCAGGGGCTGCAGAAGCCACCTTGGGCGGGTTGGCCTCATAAAGGTCATCGGTATAACCAAAGGTACGGACATGACGGATCAGATTCCAGATCAACGGATCGTCAAACCGGTAGACCGTCTCGCCCGATTTGGAATCGCGGTGCACGTTGCCGTACCAGGCCGGCATGGCTGAAGGGTAAATCCCTTCGCACACATACCGGAAGAGCTGGGCATCGGTGCGGTTATAGAGCCGTTCATAATCATGGAAATTGGCTGGCGGCGGCTCCAGATCATGCTTGATATCGGCATCCTTCACCTTGTGGTTGCCGGTTTTGCCGATATGCAGCGTGCCATCGCCGAAACCCCGTTTTCCGTGGCAGACGGCGCAGTTACCGCCAAAAATCGCAGCCACATCCGGCGACTTGGCATTGGGTTGCTGGATATCCAGCGCGCCTGCCAGGTACCGGGTGTAAAAAATCGCCGCCCAGCGGTCGTCACGCGACAATTGATCGCGGAAGGCCGGATGCTCATCCGGCAGCACCTGTTTGCGCTCCGGTGAAGGGTGGACCACCTGCGGCGCGGCGCCCGTGGAAAGCATCAGATACAGATCGATCGGCGTGGTGACCATCAGATCGCTCTGCACCTTGGCGCCCTGCCAGGCGTTGGCAGCATGACATTTGGCGCAACTGTTCTCATAAACCGTTTTACCCTGAACCAGGGAAGGGGGCTTGGAGGGAAAGCCGAAGTCGTCTTTGGACAACCGGGCGTCAATCACCGGCTCGCTGACCAGATTCCCCACCCGCTGACTGGTCTTCTCCTCAACGGAGCAGGCCGAAAGGGCCGTACCCAGGACAATGCCGGTTGCCAGAATGGCCGTTGCCAGACCCAGACGGCGCATCCAGCGCTGGCGGAACTGATCTGACTTGGTTGTAAGCGAATTGTTCAGCACGGTACTTCTCAATCTTTTCAGTGACATCACAAAACGTGGGACAGAGACGTCTAATACCCGAAGAAAGCGATCCAGGAAACAGAGGCCCAAAGGACGATTCCGGTGAAAAACACCCAGAGGAACCAGGGGACTTTGTGCTCGCCCACCTCGAATTCTTCGTAGTCTTTGGCAGGCTGTTCGCTCAGCAGTTCAGACGGTTCAGTCATATGCTAGTCGTCCTTCAGCATTTGATATTTCGTGTCTTCCAGTCCTTCCAGCTGACCGGAGCGTGACGCCCAGAGCATCGCCAGACCGGCCGTCAGGAAAAAAAGCACACAGATGATAAAGGCCGCGATGTAACCCGGACCGATACCACCCGAAAGACAGGAGGGACACATCAGTGGCGCCCTCCGCCATACACGTACCGGCTTTCATGATGCGCTTCTTTGAGCGCCTCAATCTCCTGGTAGTTGTGGTTCAGGTCTTCAGGCTTGTCAATCTGATCAAAGCGGGTGACCTCAACATAGGAGGGATCCGCCACGCTGTCCACGGGCAGCGTTTTGATATAAGCCACCAGGTAAGCCATCTGCTCTTGGCTGAGGGCGCGGCCCCAACGCGGCATCCGCGTTCCGGTCACGCCTTCCTTAACGCGGTAGTAGTACATTTCATCAGAATAAGCCTTGAAGAACGGGCGGGTCAGGTTGGCCGGCTTCTTGATCATGGTGCGGCTGACCGGGCCGTTGCCACGACCCGTCACGCCATGGCACTGGGCGCAATTCTGCATGTAAATGCCGCGCCCGGAGTTGGCCATCGCCGAGTTGTTTACATCAATGTTCTCGGAAATTTCTTTCCACTCATCACGGATCTCCTGCGGCGCTTCGATCCAGGTGATGGGCTTCACTTCCCACTCCTCATGGCCCTGCTCGTTCACCGTTTTAATGCCTTTTTCGTACATCTTCTCGCGGTTGGTGCCAATGGTCTGCAGATAGGCGATCAGGTCACTCATATCCTGGTGGCTCAGGTAACTGTAAGAGGGCATGATGGAGCCCGGCTTGACCTTGCGCGGATTCACATGGTGCGCCCAATGCCACTCATCCGGGTATTTACCGCCAATGTTGGAAAGATCTGGACCCGTGCGCTCGGTACCCAGCACGTGTGGGGTCTCATACACGTAATCCCCGGCGCGAACCATCTCGCCACTTTCGCGATCCTGGTACCGGGTGAACTGGGTGTGGCAGTAAAAGCAGCCTTCGCGGCGGTAGATATCCCGGCCCCGTTTGGCGGCCAGGTTTTTGCTGTAATCGTAAGCCGCTTCCGTCGCCTCAGGCTGAAACGTGGTGGCCGGCAGGATGGCCGTCACAAAAATGATGGTCAGGAAGATGAGAACAATGAATGAACCGGCAATGAGATAGTCAAATCGTTTTTCCATTGAATCCTGCCTTTAACAACCGATCCTGTGATGGGAATGGAATGCTACGGAGTAGGGGCTCTCTGACCCGGAATGAGCTAGACGTAAGCGATACCCGTGGGAGAAACGGGGAGCTCCTCGTACTTGCTGCTGAACACGGTTTTGTAAATATTCAGCATGAAGAGTATCTGACCGGCGACAATCATCACGCCGGAGAGGAAACGAACAAACATATAGGGTTGCAATTCAATCACCCACTGATCCACCGGGAGACCGAAGTGCCAGCCGGCCGCCTGGATCAGACCGGCGATCGTCAGCACGATCATCATCACGATCCAACCGATAAGGGTCAGCCAGAAATGCCAGATGGCCAGACTGCGGCTGTAAATTTTACGGCCGGTCACCTTGGGAATAATGTAGTATGCCGCCGAGAACACGATGAACGAGAATGTTGCCAGCAGGGCCATGTGCGCGTGACCCACCACCCAGTTGGTGAAGTGGATGTACCAGTTGATGCCCCGCGTGGCCTGAAAAGGCCCCTGAATACAGGTGAGCAGGTAGGCAAAGCCGGCCGCAATGGAAAACCGCATCGGAATATGATCGGCTGCCAGGTGCCACTTGCCCTTCATCGTCATAAAGAAGTTCGTCAGCACGGTGAGCACCGGCACCAGGAGAAACACGCTGGAAATAACGGCGATGGCTTTCAGCCACTCAGGCACCGGGGACTGCAGAATATGGTGCGTTCCCGTCGGCGCATAGAACATGGCGATCGTCCAGAAGCCGATCATGGAGAGGGTGTGACTGTACAGCGGATTGCCGGAGAAGCGGGGCAGCAGGTAGTAGAGAATGCCCACGCCACCCACAGTGAACCACATCCCCAGAATATTGTGCCCGTAAAACCAGCCGGCGATTGCGTCGTTTAAGCCGTCAAAGGCGAGAAAAGTCCGGTTACCGATGAGGTAAACAATGGGAAACCAGAACAGGGCGCCCATGAAATACCAGATACTGACATACCACTTGCGTTCAGACCCGGTGAAGACCGTCATGTAGACATTCAGCCCGGTCAGCAGCAGACCAATCAGCACCAGCCAGTCAAACGGCCCCATCAGCTCGGCGTACTCGCGGGCCTCGGTGTAACCGTTCACCAGGGAAATGGATCCACCCAGCACAAGGACATTCCAGACGATCATCGTCAGGTTGCCCAGCTTCTCGGACCAGAGGGATTTACGCCCCACCAGCACCGGCACAATGTAAAACATGCAGGCCACATACCCCATGGAGAGCCAGCCGATCAGCACCCAGTGAATGTGCAGGGGGCGCAGACGGCCAAAACTGAGCTGGGCAATGCCGTGGATCATATCCGGCCAGGTCATCAGCGCGCCGGCCGTTAAACCCGTAAAGGTGCCCAGCACCAGCCAGAAGATGGCTGTGATCAGGAAGTTCCGACTGGCGCTGAACGGCTTGTCGGAATAAATCTCATTCCAGAGTTGAGTCAGTTGCATGGGGGGTTGTCCAAACGCCAACGGTAACCGGACATCAAGAAAAATAAGCGGGTATCAAACCAGGGGGCATCTTTCACCGAATCATCCGCGCCCGCAATAGAGTGCTTTTCTCAGTTGGAAGACTCAGCCTCTCAGCAGGGGGCACGGGATGCCAACGCAACGACAGTCTACCACAAGCACCTGATGACAAATTTAGTATACGTGCAGCATTACCGGTGAGGATATGCGCAAACGCAATCAACATGGGATTCAGCGCTTAACATTTGTTCACAAAATAAACAGGCCGGGGTTTTTCATTCCAGCTTCTATAATGGAATGGTTATCCTCAACCGGGTTTTATACTTTTGAGCACCACGCCAGAACATTCCCAGGCCCTCCTGTCCGTTCAGGATCTCACCGTGAGTTTCCCTACGGAGCAGGGACCGGCCTTTGCGGTTAACCAGCTTTCCCTCACCCTTCAGGCCGGCCAGGTGATGGGCCTGGTGGGTGAATCCGGTTGCGGCAAGAGCATGTCCAGTCTCGCCATTCTGCGGCTTATCCCCCCCCCGGGGCGCATAGCCCATGGTGAGATTCTGTTTGAGGGCACCCCGCTCCTCACGCTGCCGGAAGAAGCCATGCGCAAAATCCGCGGCGCCCGCATTGCGCTTATTCCCCAGGATCCGCTCACCTCGCTCAATCCGGTATACACCATCGGCGAACAGATCCTGGAGGTCATCCGGCTTCATCAGGATCTGAGCGAGGCGGACGCCCGCAAACGGGCAGCAGAACTGCTCGACATGGTCCGCATTCCCAATGCCCGTGAGCGGATGAACGACTATCCGCATCAGTTCTCCGGCGGCATGCGCCAGCGCGTCATGATCGCCATGGCCCTGAGTTGCTCACCCAAACTGCTGATTGCCGATGAACCGACCACCGCCCTGGATGTCACGGTACAGGCGCAGATTCTCAAACTGCTTCTGGACATACAGAAAGACCACGGCACCGCCATTCTGCTGATCACCCATGACCTGGGGGTGGTGGCCGAAATGTGCGATACGGTTTCGGTGATGTATGCCGGACGCATGGTGGAATCCGGTCCGGTGGATACAATTTTCGCCAACCCGCTTCACCCCTACACGCAGGGTCTCCTCCGCTCATTACCCACACCGGGCCATGCCCGTCTGCAACCCATTGACGGCCAGCCGCCCGCCATTACGGCATTGCCGCCCGGCTGCAGTTTTGAACCCCGCTGTTCTCAACGGTTTTTCCCTTGCGCCACGGCATTTCCCGGCAGAACTTTTCCGGCCGAAAACAGCCACAGCGTCTGCTGCTTTCTGCACAACGAAGCCGGCGCATAATTACTTTTTGAATGCTGCGGGCAGCAGTTCCGCCAGTGGCGTGGCGACCGGCTGCCCGGAGGCCGGATCGCCTGAGAGAATCGTAAAGTCCGCTCCGGTAAATTCAGCCAGCACCTGGCGGCAGGCGCCGCAGGGCGTCACCGCGCCATGGGGCTTACGGAGCGCCACCACCGCCATGGCGACAAACCGCCGCTGACCCGCATTGATCGCAGTGGCGATCGCATTGCGTTCGGCGCAGGTGGTCAGCCCGTAACTGGTATTCTCCACATTCACGCCGGTCACCACAGCGCCGTCTGCGCAAAGCAGGGCGGCGCCCACAGGAAAATCACTGTAAGGCGCATACGCCTGCCCGGCGGCTTCGCGGGCACGGTTCAGCAAATCAGTCTGTTCAGCCGGGGACAGGGAAGGGGACATTACTGCAGAAACCTCGTCTCTCTTATCGCCTGGCCAGGTGGGTCTCATGCTCCAGGTAGGCCACGGCTTTTTCCAGCTGAACATCCCGGCGGGCCAGAAAATCCTTCTCTGTAAAATGCACTTCCTGGCTGGGCGCAATTCCGGTTTTATTAATGTCCACCCCATTGGGCGTCAGGTATTTGGAGATGGTGATGTTCAGGCCCGACCCGTCCTGCAGCGGGTTGATTTTCTGCACCAGGCCTTTGCCGAAAGTCTGGGTGCCTATCAGCGCAGCGCGCTGGTTATCCTTCAGGGCGCCACTGAGAATTTCGCTCGCACTGGCCGTGCCCCCGTCAATCAGAATGACCAGCGGTTTGTTAAATACCTGCCCGGCAGTGGCCTGAAACACGCGGCGATCCTGTTTGCGGTCCACAATGGAGACAATATCGCCCTTATCCAGAAACATATCGGCCACTTCCACGGCGTTGGTCAGCAGGCCCCCGTAGTTTTCGCGCAGATCCAGAATCAGCGCCTTTTTGTTGCGCATCTTAATCAGCATCTCCGCCATTTCTTTAACGGTGGTTTCGCTGATGAAACTGCTGAGGCGGATATACCCAATCTGCTTATCCTTCAGGTCTTTGCTGAAGACCGATTTAATCTTGATTTCATCGCGCAGGATTTTACGGGTGAACATCTGCTCGCCACGCTTAATCGACAGCGTCACCGGCGTTCCCTTCTCTCCGCGGATACGATCGGCGGCCTGCTCCACGGTCAGACCGGTGGTTTCCTTCCCGTTAATGTGGGTGATGATGTCCAGCGGCTTCAGACCTGCATGGTCGGCCGGGGTGTCTTCCAGCGTGGCCACCACCAGCAACTTGCTGTCCTTCATGGAAATCTGAACGCCCACCCCGTAGAGACGCGAGTCGATGCTCATGGTCTGTTCGTTCATTTCGTGCCGCGAGAGAAAGCGCGTGTATTCATCGTTGAGACTCGCCAGCATCGTCTGTATGGCGACCCGGGCATCCTCTTCATCTTTCAGCTGACCGCGGTAGGCATCCTTCCAGCGGTACCAGTCCTGCCCGTTAAATGTGGGATCGACATAATCTTCCAGAACGGTGTGCCAGGCTTCTTCATACACCCGCTCGGCATTCCACGCCGCAACCACGTCTTTGTTCAGGGTGATTTTGCCGCGCTGTGTCTGAAACAGGCCGCAGCCCGCAGCCAGCAAACCCGCCAGCGCCACAGCCAGCAGAGCAACAACCACCCGACCACCCCAGAGAGTGTTCAGCCAGCGATCAGATGAGGGCAATCCGGTCAAAATCCCGATTCCAAACCTTGCGGACGTGATCAGCCCGGCACTGCCGGCAGCGCCGGTTAGGCGGACCCAATCAGACTACCTGAAACGCAGGCCGATGCCTACCCGTTGACGGGCAGTGTGCGGCAAACAGCAGGCCATCAGCTTTCCAGGTGGCTGATATCCGGGGTTTTGGAGGACGTATTGGACAGGATGAACAGGTCGATGATTTCCGACAGTTCATTGGCGCGGCCCTGGTAGTACTTAATATCCGTTTCCAGTTTGCGGATGACGGTTTTGTACTCTTCAATCTTCTTGATGTTGGCGCGCACGGCATCCAGCATCTCGGACTGGGCGGACTGGGCTTCCGTCAGCACGTCTTCCATGGAAATACCCATGGCTTCCATGGTCAGGCGGATGATCTGGGCGCCGGTCTGCTTGGTCACGCCTTCGGGCAGCTCGTTCACCAGGCGGATGAGGGTCTTCACGTTGCCGCTGAATTCGGTGTCCACATCCAGGTCGAGATCCGCCATCTGAGTATGGGCGGTGTGACTGCTGCGCTCAAAACCCGTATCAAACTGGGGCAGGGACGCCACACTGCTGGTGGTTTCCTCAGAAAACTGAATGGGTGATTTGGACAGGTCCTTGTAACCGGTAAAGTCTGCCATGGTTCCTCCTGACTCGTAGGTCGTTGTCAATACGGGTTGCGTTTGCTGCAACATGCTGCGGGGTTGAACCACCTCATGGGGGAAGGCCGTTACAGACGTCCCATCAACCACAGGTTCTAGTTTATCTGTAGCGTCCCCCCCGTGTAAAGGGTTTGCTTGAGAAAAGGACGCGGATATCCTCCAATCGGGGGAGGAGACATCAGGCCGGGTTGTCCATACAGGGCCACAGGCAGGCAATCCGGGCGCATCCGCACCCACATCCCGGCCGTGGGAAAGTACTGCCGCCTCTTCATGGCCCATCAGCCCGGCCTGTATGAGGGCCTGACGGATTTTTGAAAGCAGCTGTTCATCGTGGACGGGTAATGCGCTCACCTGTGAAACTCCCAACCGGTCCATTCATTCTAGCACCTGGCCCGGTATCCGTCGGAATCATTGTTGACGAATCGGGGTGGTGAAAGCCTGCTAAAATGTGGATATGAACGCGCAGCCCATCACCATCATCAGCAATGCCAACCTGCTCCTGCCGGAGGACGAAACGTTCTTCGGCGTGCTCATCCTGGAAGGCAACCGCATTCTGGAAATCGCCAGTGAAATACCGGGTTCCATGCTGCTGAACGAACAGAACGTGATGGTGGTGGATGCCGAGGGTCACTACCTGAGCGCCGGGCTGATTGAAACGCACTTTAACGGCGCGCTGGGTTGCAATCTTAACAGCGCAGGCATTCAGGACGTGCACCAGCTTTTGCTGACCCTGCCCCGACGCGGCATTACCAGCTGCCTGCTCACGGCCATCTCCGCCCCTCAGGAAGATCTCATCACCACCATCCATGTGCTGGAAGAAGCCATTCATCACCGTGTGCCGCATGCCACCCGCATTCTCGGCCTGCACCTGGAAGGTCCCTTCATTCACCCGGATTTCAGGGGCGCACACCCGGAGAACGGTCTGCACGCCCTGACCATGGAAAACCTCCAGCTCCTCCTGTCGCCCAACGTCAAACTCATCACCATGGCCCCGGAACTCGACCCGGAAGGCGCCTGTATTCAGTATCTGACGGAACGGGACATCCGCGTTTCCGCCGGCCACACCAACGCCACCTATGAAGAAATGCAGGACGCCATTGAATACGGCGTCACCTCGGTCACCCATATTTTCAACGCCATGCGCCCGTTCCATCACCGCGAACCCGGCATCAGCACGGCAGCCCTGAATGACGATGACATCTTTGTTCAGGTCATTGGCGACGGCGCCCACGTGCACCCCGGCGCCGTGGAAATGGTGATCTACTCCAAGGGCATCCACCGTACCATTCTGGTCAGTGATTCCTACCCGATGGCCGGAATGCCGGAAGGGGCAGAAACCACCTTCGGCAGACAACGGATCACCATTCAGAACGGCCAGGCCCTGAACGAGGAAGGCCGCCTGGTGGGCGGCAACCTGTTGCTGGATGACTGCGTGCGCAACCTGGTGGACTGGGATGCCTGCACGTTCTCTGAGGCGGTACGCATGGCCACCAGCAACCCGGCTGAATTCCTCGGCGTGGACGATCAGGTGGGCTACATTGAACCCGGTTACTTTGCCGATCTCACGCTCTGGAACAAAGACACCTTCGCCATTGAGGCCACCTGGCTGAACGGCCATCAGGTTTTCGGACGGCAGCCGGCACATCCGCTGGCGCCATAAAACAGCCAATGATCCATTTTCCCGCATTCGAGACCATGGCCGTCTCACCGGCCCATACCGATGAACCCGTTCTGCTCGTCCGGCTGAACCGGCCCGACGTGGCCAATGCGTTTAACCCGGCGATGGTGGCGGAACTGACCGTTGTCTGGCAAACCCTGGCTGACAACCCGGACGCTTATCGCTGTGTGGTGCTGACCGGCACTGGAGAAAAGGCCTTCTGCGCCGGGGCGGATCTCAAGGCCCGCCAGGGCATTACCACCGAGACCTGGCTGGCGCAGCACCACCGGCTGGAAGCCATGATGCTGGCGATGAACCGCTGCCCAGTGCCTGTCCTGACCGCCGTCAACGGGGCCGCATTCGGCGGCGGGCTGGAACTGATTCTGGCCGGCGATTTTGCCTATGCCGCTCCCCATGCCCGTTTTGCCCTGCCGGAAGTCACCCGCGGCATTATTCCCGGCGCCGGCGGCACGCAATGGCTGCCACGCATCACCGGGCTCAGCCGCGCGCGCGAAATCATTCTCACCGGCGAGGCATTCACCGCCGAGGACGCTTTGCGCTGGGGCATCCTCAACCGGATTGTCCCTTCAGAAAACCTGCTGAACGAAACACTGCAGACAGCCGCCAGAATCTGCCGCAACGCACCCGTGGCGATCCGTGCCGCCCGACAGGCCATGCGGCAGATTGCCGATACCTTTGAATCCGGCTATGCGCGCGAAGTCAGCGCCTATCAAACCACGGTCAGCACCGCGGACCGGCTGGAAGGCATTGCCGCGTTTAATGAAAAACGGCCGCCAGTATTTCTGGGGCGCTAGCCTTTAAAGCGCCCTGCAGCAGGGTGCATGAGGGGCACTCCCCGCAGTGCCGGGGCCCGGCCCCGTAACAACTCCACACGCTCTCCAGGGGCGCTTTCAACCGAACGGCTTCAGCCACCATGGCCGCCTTGGTGAGATGGCCCACCGGCGTGACCACACGCACACCGTTGCGGGTGGAGTACTGCAGCGCCGCGTTCAGTGCATCCCGGTACGCCGGCGTGTTATCGGGAAAATCACGCCCTTCATCGGCATTGGCCCCAAAGGCAATCGCACCCGCGCCATAGGCTTCCGCCACAGCAGCGGCAATGTTGAGAAAAACGCCGTTGCGGTTGGGTACCCATACCCGGCCCATCTCCAGGCCATCCCGGTGCGCCAGGCTCTCAACAGCGCGGCTCCCCTGCAGATCTTCGGGCAGCATATCGCCCAGCCAGTCGAGCGTGATGACCTGGTGCGGCACATTGTAGTGCGCCGCAATGGCCGCAGCGGCCTTCATCTCACACAGCCGGGCGCGCTGCCCGTAATCAAACGTGATTGCCCGGACCACCGTATGCGTCTCGCACAGCATCGCCAGAGACACCGTGGAATCCAGCCCGCCGGAGAGAATCACAACCGCGCTGCCGTCACGTTCAGTCATCGGGCAGTTCATCGTCATCACCCGAACCCTCGAGATAATCCATAATTTCACTGCGCAGAAACTGGGGCAGGTTGTCCTGGGCCATAATCGCCTGTAAAGCCTGTTCCCCGCCCAGCTCGTACAGGGCGGAAATGGCCGCACGCGCCACATCATCGTTGTTGTCAGAGACCATCGGCAGCAAATGCTGCACACAATCGGTCTCGCCAATCGCCTCCAGCGCCTCCACCGCAGCCAGGCGGATAGAGGGCGCCTCATCCTGCAGGGCTTCCACCAGGCTGTCGGTCGCTTTGCGGTGCGGCCGGCCAATGCGGGCGATGGCCTCGATCACCTGTTCCTTCAGGAAATTAAACTTATCGCGGAATCCTTTTTTGGATTCCAGAATATCAATCAGGGGCTCCACGGCGCGAATGTCACCGAGCATACCCAGCGCCTTGGCGGCCGATTCTTTGAGATACAGTGACTTTTCACGGTCATCGGCCAGAATATCGATCAGCGGCGTGACGGCATGCCCGTCGCCCAGTTTGCCCAGGCTCTCAGCTGCGGCCAGTCTCAGCCGGTAATTGAGCGACTTGTCATTCAGTATGCTCATCAGCGGAATAATGGCCCGCTCGTCCATCATGCGGCCCAGCGCCTGCACAGCGGCGCACCGCAGCCGCAGGCTGTCATCGCTGGCAATAAACGCTTTGGCATCCGGCCCTTCATACAGGGCCGTCTGGGTGCCCAGCACCACATCAATCAGCACCGGCACGCCACTGTACGCCTTGATACGCCCCAGCACCCCGACGGCGGCAATCACCACATTGGGGTGCATGTCGGTCATCACGCAGTCCACCAGCGCCAGGGTGCTGCGGCCATCCACCTGTTTGCCCACCATGGTGCCCAACGCGGAAACACCCCGCATGCGGAGATCCTCGGGGGCCGTCGTATCGGCAACCAAGGCCAGCAGTGCATCCAGATCTTCGGGCACGCTGCTCATTCCGGCCACCCGAAGGGATGCTTTACTGGTTGTGGAGTGCATAACACCATGATTCAACCCGGATTCTCACACCGTTGCGGTTGCAAACGGCCTTACCCTGATACTGCCGGTCCTCACCTGTGGGGTCAGGCCCATGACCACACCGGCATTGTAACAAAAAAACAGCCTGTCAAAGCCCCTGCCACGCTTTGCTACACCCTATATAGTAAGTACCGTCGTTTCCTCAAAACGTTCGGAGGGCTTTTGACGCCCACAGCCCGCATGTGAAGTCAGTGGATTCAGAATATGTTTTCAATATGATCAATCAATATAAATAACTTAACATTCGTTAACATTCATAAAACACCCTCTCTGACCGACATTGGCCGCAGAAAACCAACGGAATTTGGCGCGTCAGATAAATTTTTGTAAAGAAATCTTGCCCCTTTGTCATATAATTTGCTCACCCGATTCCCAGAGGGGGTTGCCGGGTGTTCTGTGTGGTTAAAGAGTTAGGATAGAGGTGTCTTGTGAGTGCATTGCTTGTTGATGAACAGTTTGAAACCGATAATCTGGTGCTGGGGACCTTTAAACGCTGGAGCACCAGCGCTGTAGAGTGTTACCTGCGCGAAGCCAATTGCGACGGCTGCTATTACCAGAATTTCTTCAACACCCGCCCGTACGAGTGCAAAATGCACCTGGCCGTGGATCAGCTGTTGGAAACCCTGGGTGAACCAAGCCAGAACATGGTGAGCAAGCTCTCCTGATTCCGGTGTACCGGGCGTGCTGAGCCCGCCCGGCTTTGGTGTGTCTGCATGCGGCCTGAGCGGCGGCATTGCCTGTAGCTCATGGGAAATCCCGCACTTTTTGGCTAGAATGGGCGCGTGTCATCAGCACGAGGCGTTCCGCCATGCCCAATGTCCCCATTATTGCCATCATCTTCTTCATTCTGCTGGTTCTGCCGTTTCAGGTGCCGCCACGTTACCTGAAGTCCCTGGCGTTTTTCCTCTGGCTGACCGGCGGACTTGTGCTGATGTACTTTGGCGTGATGCGGCTCATTGCCGCCGACAGCCAACAACTGCAGACAGCCACGTACATCGCCATGGCGGTGGCGCTGGCAGTGGGCTTCGGCAAAGGATCGTTTGTGCTCTCCAAAACCTCGCAACGCAATATTGATCGCCTGAACGCCATTAACGAGCCGCTGAAGCTGATACATGTCTACAGCATCCGCAGCTGGATCATCATCGGCATTATGGTGCTCATCAGCCTGTCGCTCACGTTCTTCAATGCGCCGCTGTTCTGGCGCGGGCTGGTGAATATCGCCATCGGCTTCGGGCTGGTCATCAGCAGCTTTGCCTACCTGAAGGCATTACGGGATGAAAAGGATGCCGAAAAGTCAGCTAATTCGGTTTAAGGTTAAGCTGCTTTTTTAGATTCGGTCGTCTTTCTTTGAAGCACTAACGCCTTGAGGCGCTGGATGAGATCATCTTGATTGTTATCGGCATTCACTAAAACGTGATCAAACTGTGAGGACAATTTCAATTCATCGACGGCGCTTTTCATTCGTGCCTCTAAGGCGCTTTGAGAAACATTGCCTCTTAACAGCATCCTTTTATAAAGAGTACCCAGTTCAGGACGAGGAGGGGCAATGAAAATTGTGGTAACCTGTTCCGGAAACTTCTTTTTTAATTGCAGAGCAATATCTGCGACGACTTCAAAAACGATGTCGTAACCAGCCTGCATTCTCTCCAGTATTTCAGATAATCGGGTTCCATACCAATTGTCGTCAAAATTACGCCAGTGAAACAGATTCCCCGTATCTCTCTCCTTTAGGAACTCCTCTTCTGGCAGGAAATATTGTTCAGGCTCACCAGGTCTTTTCATGCGGGTCATACAAGGAGTCGTATTGTGGACACGTGCGGTTACTGCTTTGTCCTTCAAAAGGGCATCAATGGCAGTGCCTTTACCAACGCCACAAGGACCCGAGATGATAAATATTTTTTGAGGGAATTGCGCGCTGTCTGCTCGTTCACTAATGCCGCTCTGGGGTGGCTTGGCATGACCAAAAGAGAGAAGTTTCACGATGCGTTCCTTTCAAAACTGAGTCGTCAGTGAACCACTTGCAGGTTTTTATCCCTTGAAAACTTTTCGATGAACATCGATTGATTCTTAATGTTAGTTACGTAATTCTCAAAAGACATATCCGCCTTGGTTTTATTAGAGAAGCGATACCTTAAAAAAGGCATTTTTAAAGCTGGAGAAAATACTTGAGGGACCCCATCCGAAAGATAAACTTCTTCACCCCGGACAACGGGGAATTCCGTCTGCATATTCATCAGAGGTCTTTGCAGGTCGCCATTGACAAAATAGGATGCCGAGAATCGATCCGTCGCAATCTCACTTTCATCGCCAACCACACGATGCAGCGTCGCGGGAATTTCCAGGGATTCACCATCTTGATCAGTCAGACCTTCTGTCATAAACGCCAGTGAATTACCCGCATTCATGATGAGATAACCTTCCTGGGTAAAGACATCCATCCAAGTACCGTCTTTTTTTTGCAGCTGTAACCCAGCCGTTGAGGATTGAGGCAGCAATGTGAATAGAGAGAAGTCAACATGCCCTTTTCCTCGCAACCAAAGTTTTTTTCCATTGTGATCAACCGTCTGGACTTTTGCTTTGGCAATATCACTTAAGCTTGGGTAATGAATTGCTCGTAGTACGTCCGTTCGATTCTCAAACGAACCGGCATAATCCAGAAGCAATCGACCCTTTTCAGGGCCAAAGTAAACACCCAACACTTCAGTAAGCTTTGAAGCCACTTGCCCTAGATCATTGATCATCCTCGTGTTGTGGTTTGCAAAATCTGGGGCCCAAGATGGATACAGTTGTTGTGTTGGGGTTGTTTGCCAGGCGTGTTTTGGGTCAGCCGACAGGGTAACATTATCGCCATTGGTTGCATCTTCTGGCTTTACTGTGGCTCCGTTATAGCCGACTGCCCGGCCAATTTCATCAATCTGGAATGGGAGGAGCTCCCTTTCGTCACGGTTTAATAAATGGTTTACCGATTGATAGTAGGCTTTCAGATCATCCAGCGGAATGCCATGACCTTTGATCGCTACAAATCCATACTCACGCAAAGCATTTCCTAAAGTTTCGGCCAGTTGACGCCGGGTTTCGTTGTTTGTCGCAGAGCAAAACGCAGACAAATCGAAGACGGGAATACTCGACTCCAGATGATCTTTGGCGCCAAACAAAAGTGGCTGAACCCGATTAAACTGATCTGACAACAGATGCCCAGCATGCGGAACAGGAGGGGATGCTACTGAAGTTCTGCCAAAAGAAGGTGGCCCATAAAAAATTGACGGAATGCGCATGGTATTAATTTTATTTTTTAACGTCATCAGATTTAAAACATGAATATTATTTTAAAAAAGCCCTTGCCAGCAATACGTCATGGTGGTATCATTTTTATATACTTGGTTTGGGAATTAGCCTGTCGCTCACGTTCTTCAACGCACCGCTGTTCTGGCGCGGCGTGGTCAACATCACCATCGGCTTCGCCCTGGTCATCAGCAGCCTTGTGTACCTGCGCGCCATGCTGGCCGAAAAAGCCGCCACCAACTCCTCGCATTAGGCTTGGCAAAGGCCCTCCGCACCCGGTATTATCAGCCCATTCAAGTGGGTTACCGTGATTGTGTGAGGAAAAAAGCGCATGATGATTTCGCATGCCCTGCCGGGCATTCTGTTTGGCAACAATCAACCTGAACCCCCCGGGCGGAATAGCCACCGGCACCGTGACGAAACCACGGCAAGGCTCGCCGAAGAGCGGGCTCAGCAGCCTGGATGGCGAAACGGACCTACCGATCGGGCGGGCTTGTTTCCACCGCCCCTGAAGCGTTAAAGCAGCCCGCCCAGCGCGGTTTCATCAAAGCCCATGGCGGCCTGTTTGCCCTTGACCACCACCGGGCGTTTAATCAGGTTGGGGTCCTGCTGCATCAGTTTGATGGCCGTGGCTTTGTCCGGGAGCTTGTCGCCGAGCTTTTTCTCTTTGTAGAGCTTGCTGCGGCTGTTCAGGCTCGCCTTCACACCGTTGGCGTCAATCAGCTTTTCCAGGATCGTCGCATCCGGCGGGGTGGTTTCAATGTCGAGAGCCGTGTAATCGGCGCCCTGTGCATCCAGCCAGGCCAGGGCTTTTTTGCAGGTGATGCAGGTTTTCTTCTGGTAAACGGTCAGCTTTGCCATTGCTTCCAGCCTCCCGCCAGGGAATGCACTTTCTCGTAGCCCATTTCTCCCAGGGTTCTGGCGGCCAGGGCCGAACGGCTGCCACCGCCGCAGTACACCACAATCTCCTGATCCTGATCAGGCACCATGTCGTCAATTTCCAGCTCCAGCACGCCGCGCGGCAGGTGCAGCGCCCCGGGAATGGCGCCTTTCATAAAATCGGCGGGTTCGCGGACGTCGAGAATCACCAGGTCTTTCTTCTCAGCAATCCATTGCTTAAAGGTCGCCGGATCCACTTCGCTGATCTGCGCTTTGGCCTCGCCAACGAGGTCTTTGAAAGTTTTACCGCGCCACTGGGTGGTCGTCATAGTCGTTATCTCCTGCCAAACAACGGGATGCTTTCGGATTGTCTTATTGTACACAAAGCCCCATTCACCTTGACGTTTCCCGTTCAATCCGCTTTCATGGGGGACAGGTGAGGTAATACAATGAACTGGCCGGAAGACTGGTAAGCACAGTTTCTACTTACCGTGAGTTTCAACCGAAAGCAGTCACTTGATCAGAATATGCTGCAACACGCCGAACATCCGGTTTGGTGATAACGAAAAGCCGCCATCGCGGAACTTTCAGAAGCCAAAGTACCGCAGCACGGCTGTAATGGCCAACCGGCTCATTGTGGGCTACGGCCCCAACCCCCTCAGCCCGGCGGAGCTGATTGAAGCGCTGCACAACCCGGGCGATACGCGGCTTTTCCCACCGCAGTGGCGAAAAGGCCAACCGTGAGAACCAACCCAAAAGCAATCAGGGTGGAAACCACTAACGGATAAACATCTCGAGGTTGAAGTACCCCAGGTGGGTGTCCCCGCTCCAAAGCTCATACAGGACTTCAATGATGCCACCCTCGGTGGTCAGGGCATAATCCAGCTTTTTGGTGAAGTTGCGGCAGACCAGTGAGCAGCCGCCGTAAAAATACTGGCTGGCGTACCACTCGTTCACCGCAAACGTCTGTCGGCTGTGCACATCGCCAATGCGCACAATGGAAAGCGTATTGTTGGCGACCTTAACGGTGGTGGTCACCTTCTTGTCGTTCAGCAGGGTATCAAACGCCAGAATGTAGGTATCCTGATCAACCTGATACAGCGAACCCAGGGCTTCCTCTTCCACTTCCAGGGGATCGTAGCCGTTGATGGACTGCGTCTGGCAGATGTCCACCATGACTGTCTTTTTGATTTTTTTTAAGTCACTCACTGTGGCTTTCTTTCCCGTTCCTCATCACCCGCAGACCTCTGCCTAAATTAGGCATGCAGCGGCCACGGGTGGGTACACCCACCTCTGGTCACCGTCCAGCCTTCGATTGGATTGCGTTACCGATCCCTGGTTTACTTGTGGTAGGCCTCGCCCCGGTGAATCTTCACTGCGCGGTACAACTGTTCCAGCAGCAGGAGCCTCACAACGGGGTGGGGAAAAGTCATCGGAGAGAGCGAACACACCCAGTGACTTTGCGCCAGTACTTTCGGGGCAAGCCCGTAAGGACCACCAACAATGAATATGATAGGGTTTTGCGCCCCGGATCGGACACCTCCATTTGACGGATTTGACCCGTCATCTCCAAACAACCGTGTGCTGAACGCCGGTGACGTCAGGGTACTTCCATGTTCGGAGAGCGCGATGATTTCTTGATATTGAGCGGGGATATACTTTAAAAGCCGATCGCCTTCAGCCGCCATCACCTGAGCCACCGTACGGCTGGGGGTCAGCGTCTCCTCGGCCACTTCCACCACACTCACCTTCATATAAGGCTTCAGGCGCTTCAGGTACGTCTCAACCCCCTCGGCCAGGTACCGGTTGGACTGCTTGAACTTGCCCACAGCCAAAACTACCACAGGGGGAAAAGCGGAAACCGACACAGCCAGGGTCCTCCGGAGGAAAAAACAGGCGCCGGCCGGCAGACCGGGTTGTTTTTCCGCATTGGTAAAGCCCGTTTGTACCACGTACAATGGCGGAACACACGTCCTGTTCTTCCCCGGAGCTTTATGAAATGGTGCAACTGCTGCCCTTCCGCGGCCTGAGATACAACCCAGCCAAGGTCTCCTCCCTGCAAGCCGTGGTGGCCCCCCCGTACGATGTCATCAACGAAGCCATGCAGGCGCAGCTCTATGCCGCCGATCCGGCCAACATCGTCAGGCTCGATCTGGGCAAGAAGACGGACGACGACTCCGTGCATGAAAACGTGTACACCCGCGCCGCCCAAACCCTGCGCAGCTGGCAGAAAGACAGCGTGGTGCTGCCGGAAGCCCGCCCTGCCGTGTACGCCTACTCCCAGCAATGGCGCGATGACGACGGCGAGCACGACCGCAAGGGCATGGTGGCGCTGATTAAGCTCGAGGAATTCGAGTCCGGGCAGGTGCTGCCGCACGAATTCACCCTGAAAGGCCCCAAGCTGGACCGGATGAACCTGAGCAAGGCCACCATGGCCAACCTCAGCCAGATTTTTATGATTTACGCCGACCCGAAGCGGGTGATGGAAGGCGTTCTTTTCCCGCCCGGCACCTATGAGGCGGATGAATGGCAGCAGGTCACCGCGCATGACGGCGTATCCCACCGTTTCCGCCCGGTCACCGATGAGGCCGCCATCGCCAAACTGCAGGATTTAATGGCCACACAGACCCTGCTGATCGCCGACGGCCACCACCGCTATGAAACCGCCCTGGCCTTTAAACAGGAGGTGCGCGACGCCCTGCGGCAGAAAACCGGCAGCGTGCCGCCGGATGGCGCATTGCTGAGCGATTACCTGATGGTGTTTATGGCCAACCTGCATGATCCGGGGTTGCAGGTCTTTCCGACCGACCGCGTGATTTACGACTGGCCGGCCGGCTGGACCCAGGAACGCTTTGAAAGCGCGCTGTTCAGCACGTTTCAGGAAGTCACGGAAGGTGAAGATTTTTCCTACCAGACACCTGGCAAGCCACCTGTTAAATTGAAGTTGACCGATGCCGGTAAACTGAACGCCCTGCCCACCGAAAAACTGAAGCAGTTTGACTGCGCCGTATTGGAAGAGGCCGTCTTCAAGGGGATTTTTGCCCTGCCGGGCGAAGCCCTGAAAGCCGATCACAAGCTCGGATTTTACCGGGACCCGGCTGCTGTGAGCGCCATGCTGGAGAAGAAAGACATTCAGGCCGTCTTCTGGATGGACACCCCGCCCCTGGAACTCATCCGGGACATCTGTCTTTCCGGGCACCGGATGCCGCAGAAATCCACGTATTTCTTCCCGAAGATCCTGACGGGACTGGTGTTATACAGCTATCAGTCTTTCCCTGCCGGCGGGCACGGCCTGAGCGAGACCCAGGGTGTGGAAGCTCAGCCGGTGGATACGGTGCTGTTTGACGCCTTCAACCCGCAGCTCGCCCTCGTCCCGGACTAAGTCTGACCCCTCACCCGGTCACGCCTGTAGCGTGCCCACCCTCTCCCTCAAAGGGAGAGGGTTTTAAGGAGTTTCTTCTCCCCCTCTCCCCTTGAGGGAGAGGGGGTAGCCAGCGGGGACAAAGATAACTTGCCTCACATTCCTACCCGTAGGAAGATAGGAGCATCCCCAACCGGAGACCCGATATGGCCATCGTCAGCAAGCTCAGCCACGAAGATCACCAGAAATCCACCTGGACGGCCCGCATTATTTACGGGCTGATTATGCTGACCTTCCTCTCCGTGTGCAGCATTGCGGTTATTTCGGTCATGCAGGCCGAACGCCACAAAACCACGTTCAAGGCCATTACGGTCAAAAAGCCCATCTCCTTTGTGGACAGCACCTACCTGCCCGAAAAAACGGCCAAAAAGTAGCTTCTGTCCCGCCTTAATGATTTTTTAACCAGTCTTAAACCATTCCGAAGAAACCGGGGGATGCGCAAAAAACGCGCTACAGTATGTTTGTTGGTTGGCAGGCGACACACACCGTCAGCAGCCACCGGCACCGTCCTTTGATGCATTCAATTGACGCAAGGAGAGCAGACCATGAGAAATACCTTGTTTCGCGTACAACCCTTCACCCGTTTTCCTCTGAACCTGGACCGCGATTTTGACCTGATGCGCGCCCAGATGGACGCCCTGATGGGCAGCGCCCCAAAACCGGCCGAACGCGTGCATGACATGCCCCTGGAAGTGGTGGAAAGCCCCACGGCCTACCGGGTAAAAGCCATGATCCCGGGCACCGGCCCGGAGCGCATTCAGGTGGAGGCGCTCGAAAACGGCGTGAGCATCCGCGTGGACCTCCCCACCGAGGATACCCTCGCCAGTGAAGAGTCTCTGCTGTTGAACGAATTCCCCACCGGCAGACTCTACCGGCAGTTGGAATTTGCCCAGGCCGTCCAGGGCGATGCCATTGAGGCCACCTATGACTTGGGGGTGCTGCAACTCACCGTGCCCAAACGGGTCAGCGCGCAGCAAAAACCCATTCCCATCAAGGTTGGCCGGACCGTAAGCACCACACCCACAGCCGAAGATCCGGCGCCCAGTCCTGAATAATTTTTCCCTCTAACCCACAACCAACCTGAATCCTATCCAAACCCACACCCCTGCACTGAGACACCGGTGCAGGGTTTTTAATTATCTGCGGCCCGGTTTCAGCGGCTTCTGAAAGACGATCACGTACTCGTGCTTGAAAATGTAAAACCCGCCGGCCAGAGCCCGGTAACGCCACAGGTTGGCCGTTTTGCCCTTGGCTTTTTCATTGCCGGTGATGTTTTTCACAATGATTGACTTGGTTTTAAACCCTTGGCGGTTCATACCCGCCATGCACAGAAAACCCAGCGGAATAAGCTCGCTGTCGGCATACTTGTCGCCAATCACCACAGCGGCAAAACGCCCCGGCGCCAGAGCCTCCCAGGCCTGGTGGCAGACGGCGTCCCACATGGCAAGAAATTCTTCGGTGCTGTTCACGTTGGAGAGATCTTCAGCCAGTTCTGAAAAGCGGATGATATCGGCATAGGGCGGGTGCAGAAAAACGAAATCCGCGGCCTCTCTGCCGGACAGTTCTTTTAACGCGCGCCGGATGGGCGCCGCCGTTTTGACGCTGCCGCTGTCGCCACGGATAACGCGGACTTCCCGGGATTTACCCTGCTCGCCCAGTTTGCCGCGCACATAGTCTGCCATATCGTGCTTCAGCTCTACGCCCACCGCCCGGCGGCCCAGGTTCACCGCTTCAATGGCGGAAGTGCCCGAACCCAGAAAGAGATCCAGAATCGTTTCTCCCGCTTTGGTATATCGGGTCAGCAGCTGGGTGAGAATCTGGGGAACACAGTTTCCGTGATAATCCAGCTGGTGGCCATTGCTCTTCTGACGGGAGTCAAACTGCCACAGACTGCCGGTTTCCACGTGGTCATAATCTCGCCAGCGGGTGAGATCAATATCGGTATACGCCAGCGCCGGGGGCTTCTTTTTGGCCTTGGCCGCCGGCGTGGTTGCCGTTTTGACAACCCGGCTGCGTTTGACCCGAACAGGCGTTCCCACTGAAGCTGCGGCTGGCTTCCGTTTGGGGGCGGTTTTTCGGCGGGAAGACGGTGAGGGGCTCATCCCCTTATGCTAGCCGCCCGCGGCCGTCTTCCGCATCCATGCGCTGGGGGAGTCCGCCCGGCGATCCCCTCCTCCTGCCAACGGAGGAGTTCCGTGACAAAGGTCCGAGGATTCGGTTGTGGTGAACGGTACGCTTTGGGTAAAATAGAGGGACCAACGAAGGATGGTTATCGCCTCACATGCAACTGGTCCGAACCACTGAAAATCTGGCGCTCCGCAACACCGCCTGCGCCATCGGCATGTTTGATGGCATTCATGCCGGGCACCGCCTGGTGCTGGAAAACGCCATCCGCGAAGCCCGTTCCCGTGGTCTGCAAAGCGTGGTATTCAGCTTCGCCAACCACCCCCAGGCTCTGCTGGCCAAAACCCCCACCGCACTGCTCACCACGCTGCAGGACAGACTGACCGCCTTTGAGGCCATGGGCTTTGATACTGCTGTGATCCTCGATTTTGACGAAACCCTGCGCGATATGACCGCCACCGCCTTTGTCCATCATCTGCTGGTGGATCACCTGGGCGTAAAGCACGTTACCGTCGGCTACGATCACCGCTTCGGGAAAGACCGCACCGGGGATACCGCCCTGCTGAGCCAGCTGGGCAAACAGTACGGCTTTGAAACCACGGTGATTGATCCGGTCCGCGTCACGGATCTCGACAGTATCTCGGGGCAGATTGTCAGCAGCACACTGATCCGCAAACTCATCAGCCACGGCAACCTGATGGAAGCCAACCACCTGCTCGGCCACCCCTACGGCCTCACCGGCACCGTCGTGTCCGGTTTTCAGCGCGGGCGCACCCTGGGTTTTCCCACGGCCAACCTGGCTGTTCCTGCCGATCGCCTGATCCCCGGTGTGGGAGCCTATGTGGTGACCGCCCGCATTGGCGGCACCTCCCAACCGGAGCAACCCGCCGTGTGCAACATCGGATTTGCCCCCACCTTTGAGGATGCCGAACCCGTCAAACGCGTTGAGGTGCACCTGCTGGATTACGCCGGTGATTCTTTTTACAATGAAACACTGACCGTGCGTTTCCTGAAAAGGCTGCGGCCCGAACTGAGTTTTACCACCGTGGAAACATTGGTCCGGCAGATTGAAACCGATTGCCGGCAGGCGCGTCAGCTATTCGCACACCCGTCTCACAGCCAAACCCAGAGTTAGAGAATCGATCCGGTTATGCACGTTGAAGTCACCGAAACGGTGGGAAAAAAACGCGCCACGGCAGTTGCCCGGGGCGGCATCATTCACGTGGAAGTCCCCCGCCACTGGCCCCGGCCCACCAAGCAGGAGGCCATCGAAGAGCTGGCCGAACGCGTCCGCCGGCAGGAGGCGAAAAACCATCAGCTGCTCTCCGGACTGGATGACCCCACCTTAACGCGCATTACCCTGAGAACCGTTCCGGAACTGAAGCGTTACCTGAACCAGCTCAACAATGAAACGTTCCGCTACCCGGCCGGCAGCCTGAAGAATGTGCGGATAGGTCAGGCCCGTTACACCCGCCTGGCGCAGATGAATGTGAAAACCCGGGTGATGACCGTCTCACGCTTCTGCCTGAACGATGTTCCTGAAGCAGCCCTGCGGTACCTGCTGCTTCATGAACTGGCGCATCTGCAGGAAATCAGTCACAACCGTTATTTCTGGTCGCTTGTGCGGCAGTTCGTGCCCGATTACAAACATCAGTCCAAGGTCATCCAGGCGTTTCATCAGCGCGCCGTGGCGTTGGCGGAACGCGAGGATCGCCTCGACGCAGTGGAGGCCCTGCCACAGATTCTGCCGATACAAGAACCGGAAACACCCGTTGCGCTGATACAGGGCAACACCGCCATACAACCCCAAAAAGTGCAGCAGCCCGAACCGGATTTTCTGGAGCGCCTGGTGGCCGCTTTTCAGCAGTTACGACTGTTCTGATCCACGAGCCTACTCAGAGTATCTGTGCGGGAAGATTGTGGGGTGTTACTTCTTTTTGGCGGGTTTTTTGCCGGCCTGATGCACTGTCGCACCGCAGGTGGGGCATTTTTCATCGGGCTTCTGCGCCAGCTTGTCCTTCAGCTCGGCCGCATGCGCCTTGGCTTCCAGCTCGGCCTTGTGCTCGGCAATCATCAGCTTAACCGACTTACCGCCGATCATTTCTTCCAGCGCTTTAACGGCCTGCTGCAACTGCGGATCACGCTTGGCTTTGCTGTCTTCTTCCTTGTGCTCCACGGCAATGTCCGGCTCAATGCCCATCTTGTTGATATCAATATCGTTGGGCGTCAGGTACTTCTGCGTGGTGATGTTGACACCGGAACCACCGGGCAGCGGGTTGATTTCCTGCACCAGGCCTTTGCCGAAAGACTTCTGGCCCACCAGCAGCGCGCGCTGGTGATCTTTCAGCGCACCGCTGAGAATCTCGCTCGCACTGGCGCTGCCGCCATCAATCAGCACCACCAGGGGCTTTTTGGTGACAATTTCCGGCTCGGCATACTTCACGTTTTTATAACCATCACGGTCCACCGTGCTGACAATGGATCCGGAATCAATAAAATAGTTGGCGATTTTAATGGCATTGGTTAAGAGACCACCCGGATTGCTGCGCAGATCCAGAATGTAGCCCGCCTTGCCCGCCTGTTCATCCATGGAGGCCTTGAGTTCCGTGGCCGCCTTGTTGCTGAGGAAGGTGGACAGTTTGATGTAGCCCACATTGCCGGGCAGTTTGGTCTCAAACGGGGTTTTACTGGAAACCGACTTCAGTTTGATTTCATCGCGGACAATGGGGTACACCTTGTTGGCGCGGCCCTCACGCTTGACGAGCAGCTTAACCGTGGTGCCCTTTTCGCCGCGAATCATATCGGCGGCTTCTTTCACGGAAATGCCCTGGGTGGACTTACCGTCAATCTCAAGGATTTCGTCATTGGCAATCAATCCGGCCCGGGCCGCGGGGGTGTCGTCAATGGGAGAAATCACCAGCAGCTTGTTGTCGCGGGTGCCAATCTGAATGCCAATCCCAAACAGCTGGGCTTTAATGGACATCCCTTCATCGGCGAATTCCTCGGGATCGAGAAAACGCGTATACCGGTCGTTCAGACTGGCCAGCATCGTCTCAATAGCCACATAGGCATCATCGTCGGTCTGCATCGCCTCGTCATACCGGTGGCGCCAGATGCGCCAGTCCTGGCTGTTTTTGTCATCCGAGACAAAGCGCGTGTTGATGAGTTTCCAGACATCGTCGTACAACGATTGCGGCGTGTAGGCAAAGGCCATGCCGTTGAGCAGCATCACCGACAGCAACCCGCCGGTTACCCCCCACTGCATCCAGCGACGCGGACGGGACAGGCCTTTGAGGGAATGGAAGAACATCACAACCTCTGATCTCTGACGCCCACGCAAGGACGCCGACAACGATTCCGGACACATATTATAGTACACCCGCCCTGCATTCTGCGGAAGATTCCCTGGCCGGAATCGGGTGGAAAACCGACTAAGTCACCCGAAAGCGCAGGGCATGGACCGTAATGCCCGTCTGCGGAGTAAACCGGTTCAGGGCCATCAGCAAAGGTTCGGTGTACATGCTCAAGGCGTTGGCCAGACCCGGATGTTCCACCCTGACTTCCAGGGTGACCCGGTCCGACTGCCGGACCAGGCGGGCCGCTTCCACGCCCTTCTGCAACGCTCCGGGCAGGAGCTCGGCGCTGACGGTCCGCCACAGAGACAGCAGACTCAGCTCATGCACTTTCTCATCCAGGCGGATGTCGGCGGCCACCTGGGGCAGAATGTCCGAGAGTTTATCCGGGTGCGGCAACGGGGGCCTCCTGTCGTTCGGTGGCCGGCGGCATCGTGTTTTCCGTTTGGACCTGACCGCGACTGACCTGAAAAATCGCCACGGGGTGATCGGTTTCCCCCGACTGGTAGCCTGCCGCCATCCAGCTCATCAGCATGGTTTTCAGGGCGTCGTCCAGGTGGGTGGTCGTCAGGATGACCTGACCGTGGGGGTCAATATGTTCCACAAGATACCGCTGGCGCAAGGGGTCCAGCTCGGCCATCACATCATCCAGCAGAAGCAGGGGCGGCTCGCCCAGGGAGTGCTGCAACAGCGCCCATTCGGCGAGTTTCACCGCCAGCACCACGGTGCGCTGCTGGCCCTGGCTGCCGTAGGTTTCCACGTCAATCTGGTCTTCACCCATCCAGAAACGTAGATCATCGCGGTGGGGGCCCACCAGGCAGGTGGCGCGCCGCCGTTCGTCGGCTTCGCGCGCCGTCATGGCGGCCAGCAGCACCGGCTGCAGTTGTGCGGCCAGCTCCTCCTGTTCAATCCCGGTCGGGATTTCCGGCAGGGCGAGGTGATTGGCCTGGTAGTGAATCACCAGCGCCATGGCTTCTTCGGCCGCCGGGTTGGCCACCCCAGTGAGCTCCTGATGGCGCATCGTGGCGCAGGGCGAAATAGCAGCCAGATAGCGCAGCCGGGCCGCCGTGAGGGCGGCGCCCGCCTGGGCGAGTTGTTCATTCCACAGACCCAGCGTGGTGGCGTCAATGAGGTGAGGCGGTTGTTTGAGGAGCTGGCTTTTCTGCTGGCGGATGCGCTGATAGGCGCTGACGCGCTTGAGGTGCTGGTGATCCCACTGGGTGACGGCGGTATCCAGCCAGCGGCGGCGATCATCGGGCGCACCACGCAGCAGTTGGAGATCCGACAGAAAGAAGGACACGCTGGGCAGATAGCCCAGGAGTTCCGAACGGCTTTTGAGGCGTTTGTCGTTCAGCAGGCAGGTGGTCTGCAGGCGGGTGGCCGTTTCATCGCCCGGCTGGGGCTGGCAGCGCCACTGCATGGCCAGTACCGTGTACCCCTCGTAGGCGTGCGGCGTCACTTCGGCCTCAATGCCCGCCATCAATTCCCCGTGCTGAATGAGTTCGCGGTCCTGCCCCGTGCGGTTGGAGCGCGCGTTGGAGAGGGTGTAGACGGCTTCCAGGATGTTGGTTTTGCCCTGGCCGTTCTGCCCCAGCAGAATGTTCAGCCGCGGCGAGAGGGTGAGGGCCTGGCTGGCGATGTTGCGGAAATGCTTGAGCGTGAGGCGCTTGAGACGCATGCGAAGCCGGCGGCCACCCCCGAATCAATAACCCTGTGATCGTATCATCGCCGTTCGCGGTATTCAACGCAGGTCCGTGAGAAAAAAGCCTATTTCACCTGCACCGGCATGACGAGGCAGAGATACTCGTCGTCCTTGTCCCCTTTAAAGAGCGTGGGGGCCAGCGCGCCGTTGGTCTCCATGCGCACGTCATCGCTTTCAATCACGCGCAGGGCATCCAGCACATACTTGTAGTTAAATGCAATGTTCAGCGGCTCGGTACCATCGTACAGCACAGCCATTGTGTCCTTGGCGTCGCCCACATCCGGCGTGTTGGCCGCCAGGCTCAGGTGGCCGTTCTCAAAGGCGAGCTTGACGATATTGGTGCGCTCATTGGCCATCACCGCCGCACGCTCCAGGGATTCAATAAACGTCTGCCGTTTGGCATGCGCCACCAGTTTGTTTTCCAGCGGTATCAACTGGTTGTACTTCGGGTACTGGCCGTCCAGCAGGCGGCTGAGCACATAGTAGCGCTGGGTGCGGAATGCGATCTGCCCGTCCTGAATGGCGAGCTTCACCGTTTCATCCGGTCCGGCCGGGTTGAGCTTGAGGAATTCCTGCAACGTTTTGGCGGGAATAATCGCGCTGACCTCTCCTTCCGGGCCCCCCTCGCCCACAATGGGCTCCTGCCGGCGGGCCAGTCTGGAGCCATCGGTGGCGGCCATTTCCAGGCCGTCTTTGCTGAGCCGGAAAAACACGCCGCCCAGCACGTTGTTGGCGTCATAGCTGGCGGCGGCAAACACCGTCTGGTTAATGGCGCGCTGCAGTGCGTTAAAACTCACGGTCAGCGTGTTGCCGGGCTGGTCAATCTGCTTGATGGCGGGGAATTCCTCGGCCGGCAACGTTCGCATATCAAACACACTGTTACCGCATTCCAGGTGGGCCGTCTGGGTGGTGAGGTTGGCATCCACGGTCACCGGCACGCCGTTGGGCAGCTTGTTCAGAATTTCCGACAGTTTTTTGGCGGACAGGGTGATCTGGCCGGAAACGAGGATGGTGGCCGGCACGGTGGTTTCGATGGCGAAGTCCATGTCCGTGGCGGAGAGGCGGAGGGTATTGTCCTCAACGGATTCCACGAGGATGTTGGAGAGAATAGGCTGGATGACGCGGGTGGCCGTGGCGCGCTGAACCGCATTGACCGCCTGGTGAATGATTTCGCGTTGAACGCTGAACTTCATGGATCCCGTTACTCCTCAATCACGTGAATGCATTAAACTGCGTAGTCAGCATAGCGGAAAGGGGGCATGCCCTACAACCATGCGGGGTCGTTGGGTGACATTCTCGTTACAGGACTGTGGTGACTGTTTTTTAAACCGTACTGCCACCCACTGGCCCTGATATGAGGAGTTTAAAAGAAAAGAGATCTGATCCAGATCATCGTCCCTAATAAAGGCGTCAAAAACTGTTCAAAAATCGCTGGGATGAGGACAGTGATTAAAAAACGGGTGTTCAAAACCTGTCGGATGATGGTCAAACATTTTCTGAGTTTTGAACCTGTCGCCGTCGTCGGATGGTGCGTCGAAGTTTTGAACAGCGATCGATCACCGTGGGATCACAGGGTTTTCAACACCTTTTGAACAGGGTGTTATTCAACTTTCTGGATGGATTCGATCTGCCAGTCGAACGGCGCCGGAGACTGCTGAGAACTGTACGCATTCATCAGCACGCTCTGCTGAGCACTCCCTTGTGCGCTGAAAGGCGCGACAGGCGTCGGGTTCTCCAGCATGGCGCCCAGGCTTTGCTGGACATAGGCGTTCAGGAGGGCGTTCAGAGGTAGTGGATCATTCACGCCGGCCTGAATCTCGGCCTGTTTAAACGTGTCAATCATGGCTGGTGGGGTGGGCACCGCTGGGTCATCGGCATTGCTGTTACGGATCAGTCTGACTTTGTATTCGTAGGTGTTTTCCTGCCCGGCATTATCAGTGATTTTTACAGAGCCTGTTAGCCATTCAGCGGTTTCTTCTATGGGCAGGCAGGCGTTTATGTTGGGCTGATACAGATGTTTGTGGAAAAGCGGGTCTGAAGGACTGTTGATGTCCACATTGGTAAACGGTCCGCTGTAGGTGCTGGGTAAACCCCACAGACCAGTATATTCGCCAATCTGACCGCAATACTGGGCTTGATCAGATTTTTCTGTCATTGAAGCAGGCGCGGATGAATAGCTTATGGTGGTGTTTGTGGGAAATGTGCTGGTGGGGGTATGCCTGGGTAAAGTGGAGATGTTCAGGGGGATCGCCTTTGGCTGGCTGACCTGCGTATCAGGCCAGTGATCCTGAACCCACTGAGTTGCCGGAACGATGACTCCTGGGGAAACACAGAATGCTGATGCTAATACCGCTTCCCAGGGCTGCACACGACGAGGCTTCCCGGCGAAAACAGGGGGATTGGCTGTGGGGAAGGGGATGACGGCGGATGGCAGCATTTAAAGACTCCGGTTGGGCGTCTTTATTACTACAATAAAAGTAGATACTATGGAAGTATTCTTTTTACGGGTCTTCAGCTGCCGCAGGCAATGGCAGGAAGAGGCGTGCCAGCCTTCTGCACCACCTCGCGGATCGCCAGGCAGGTTTCCAGCAGCTCGCGCACCCATGCCAGGGGAATCATGTTCGGCCCGTCGCTGAGCGCTTCATCCGGGTTGAAGTGCGTTTCAAAAAACAGCCCGTTCGCCCCGGCGGCCACGGCGGCGCGCGCCAGCACCGGCGCGAACTCCCGCTTGCCACCCGAAGACGTGCCCTGCCCGCCGGGAATCTGGACACTGTGGGTGGCGTCAAAAATCAGCGGAAACCCGAGCGACTGCGTGATGGGAATGCTGCGCATGTCCACCACCAGGTTGTTGTAGCCAAAGGAGCTGCCGCGTTCGGTAATGTAAATCCGGTTGTTGCCGCTCTCTTTCACTTTGGCGGCGGCATGGGCCATATCCGCCGGGGCCATAAACTGGCCTTTTTTAATGTTCACGGCCTTTCCGGTCCGGGCGGCGGCCACCAGCAGATCCGTCTGGCGGCAGAGAAAGGCGGGAATCTGAAGCATATCCACCACCTCGGCGGCCGGTGCCACCTGGTCGATTTCATGCACGTCCGTCAGCAGGCGCACGCCAAGATCGGATTTGATTTCCTGCAGAACCGCCAGGCCGTCATCCAGCCCCGGCCCGCGGTAGCTGTGTAATGAGGTACGGTTGGCCTTGTCAAACGAGCTTTTGAAGTAGAACTCGATGGGGAGATCCTTCGTGATTTCCACCAGTTCGGCGGCCACGCGGCGGTTGTTTTCGCCCCGGTTTTTTTCAATCACGCAGGGACCGGCGATGACGATAAAGGGTTGGTCGGCAAAAGCGCTCATAGACTCACTTTCTGGCAGGGGCTGAGGCTGCATGATAGCACGAAGGCCCCTTTCTGCTGAAGCCCGTTTCTGCTTAAATGGAGGCGATGAGCGAGCTTGGCACCGTGGACGGGGGGACGGCGACGTCCGGCACAACGGCATTGGTTGATGCCGGAAATTATGCTGCCAAATATGCAGCGCTCCTTGGCTTGATTCAGGTGGATGGCATTGGGCCCAAAACCGCGGCGGAACTCATTGAACAGGCCGGCAGCGCAGAAGCTGTATGGCATGCCCCGCGCGACTGGCTGAAGGCCCGCCTGGGCGGAAAAACCTATTCGGCGTTTCTCGCCGCGCGCGAAGTGCATACCGATGCGGTTTTAACGCGGCAGCTGGCGGCATACGAAACACTGGGCATCCGGCTTCTGGCGCTCGATGATCCGGACTACCCGCCGCTGCTGAAAGAAATTTACGATCCGCCCGTGCTCCTGTTTGTGCGCGGCAATGTGTCGGCCCTCACCGGTAAAACGCTGGCCATGGTGGGTACCCGCCAGATGAGCGAATACGGCCGGCAGGTGACCAACAAACTGGTGGGCGAACTCGCCCCGGCCCGTGTGTGTGTGGTGAGTGGCCTGGCCCGCGGTGTGGACGCCCAGGCGCACTGGCAGTGCGTGCATTACGGCCTGAAAACTGTGGCGGTTTTCGGGTGCGGGTTGGATCAGGTGTACCCGGCCACCAACGAGAAACTGGCCCAGGCCATTCTGGCGGGCGGCGGCGCCTGGGTGAGTGAATACCCCCTAGGCACGCCGGTGTCCCGGTTCACGTTTCCGCGTCGCAACCGCATTGTGGTGGGCCTGTCTTACGGGGTGGTGGTGGTGGAAGGCACGCCCAAAAGCGGCGCGCTGATTACCGCCCGTCTGGCGCTGGAAGAAAACCGCAACCTGTACGCCGTCCCCGGTAATCTGTTTAACGTGGGCGCGCAGGGCCCCCTGCAGCTGATTCAGAGCGGGCAGGCCCAGCCGGTGGTCAGCGCGTCGGAAATGCTCACCGATCTCCAGTGGGCTTGCGCCGATGAGGGCGGCGCCGGTGAACCCGCCGGTTTTGCACCCCCCCCGGCCGATCTGCCGGACGGGCTGGCAGGCCATGTGCTGGCGGCCATTACGTTTGATCCGATTGGCGTGGATCGTGTGTTGGAACTCCTGGCCGCAACGCAACCTGTCACCACCGCCGCGCTGCAGGAGCAGCTGACGCTGCTGGAGCTGGATGGCTGGGTGAAGTCCCTGCCGGGCAGTCAGGTCTGCCGTATTTAGTTTTATGGAAGCTTGTTGTGATGAAAACCCTCATTCTTGTTGACGGTCACTCTCTGGCCTACCGCATGCATTTTGCCCTGGAGCGCACGGGGATGAAAACCAAGGAAGGCCAGCCGACCTGGGCCGTCTATGGGTTTCTCAACGCGCTGTTTGCCATGCTGCACCAGACGAAGCCGGACGCCATTGCCGTCAGTTTTGATGTGGGCGCGGAAACGTTCCGCAATGAGCTTTACCCGGCGTACAAAGCGCACCGCGAAAAAATGCCGGATGATCTGCGCTGTCAGCTGGACTGGATCCGGGAAGGCGTGGAGAAGCTCGGCATCCCCATTTACGAACTGCCCGGCTATGAAGCCGATGATGTGATCGGCACCATTGCCCGCCAGGCTGCCGAAGCCGACTGGCGTGTTCAGATTCTCACCGGCGATCAGGATTCCTTTCAGCTGGTGCATGAAGGCCACAACGGCAACGGCTCGGCAGCGGGCCTGAAAGGCAAGGTGGAAATCCTGATCCCCTCGCGCACGCCGCGTGAAGGCCTGAAAGTCTATGACACAAACGCCGTGCATGAAAAACTGGGCGTGTGGCCGGATCAGGTGATTGATTACAAGGGTCTGCGCGGCGACACATCGGATAACATTCCCGGTGTGCCGGGTGTGGGCGAAAAAACGGCGGTGAAGTTTCTGGCCGAATACCAGACGCTGGATGCCCTGTACGATCACATTGATGACCTGCCCGCCAACAAAATGCGCGAAAAACTGGTGGCCAACAAGGATCTCGCCTACCTCAGCAAGCAGCTGGCCACCATCAACCGCCATTCGCCCATTGAAGTGAATCTGGACGCCTGCCACCTGGTCATCCCGGATCAGCAGGCGCTGATTGATTATTTTGAACGCTGCGAGTTCCGCACCTTTGTCCGCCAGGCCGGTACGGTGTTGGCGCCGTTTCTGGCAGGGCAGGGCCCGCTGGCCGAGCCCGAAACGCTGACGCTGACAACCACGACGGTGGATGAAACCGCTGACGCCAGAGAAAGTCACCCGGCAACAGGCGCGACCGTCGATGTCCCATCGTTGCGGGTGCCGCACATGGTGGTGCGCGATGTGAACACGCTGAAAACCTATCTGGAAACAGTCCGAAAAAACGGTCTGGTATCCATTGATATTGAAACCACGGGTCTCGATGTTTTCAACGATCAGCTGGTGGGCGTGGCAATGACCACGGTGGCGGGCCTTTCCCTGGGGTCGCGTGCAACCACCAATCCCCTCAATCTGAAGGCGTACCCGAAGGACACGGTCTGTCTGACGGTGCCGGAAAAGCCGCCAGCAGAAAAAGAATTTGAAACGGTGTATGTGCCGGTGGGCCATACCGATGCAGAAGGTACGCTAGTACCGGATCAGATCGACCGGGAGGTCGTGCTGGCGGAATTGGCGCCGGTGCTCCATTCAGCGGCAATCATCAAAATCGCCCACAACGCCAAATTTGAAGGCAACAGCTTTCAGACCTACCTGGCCACGGAAAACAATCCCATTCAGGGTCTGGTGTTTGACACGATGATCGCCAGCTACGTGCAGCGCCCGGAAAACCGTCATGGCCTCAAGGCCCTGGGTTTTCAGTACTTTGGCTATCTGATGGATGAAATTAAAACGCTGATTGGCACGGGCAAAAAACAGATTGTATTTTCGGCGGTTCCTGTGGACGAGGGCGCGGCCTATGCCGCCTGCGACAGTCATGTCACCCTGATGCTGGCCATGCTGTTTGCCGGCAGCTTTACAGCAGATCAGGCCACCCTGTTTTATGAGCTGGAGCTGCCGCTGGTGCCTGTATTACAGGCGATTGAGCGGCGCGGCGTGGCGCTGGATGAGCCGTATCTGAAACAATTCAGCGCCGAGCTGGAAGAACGCATTACCGTGATTGAAAAAGAGATTATGGATCTCGCCGGGGTGCCGTTCAATCTGAATTCCCCCAAACAGGTGGGCGAGGTGCTGTTTGACAAACTGGGGATTCAGCCCAAGGGCAAAACCAAGAGCAAAAGCGCATTCAGCACGGATGTCAAAGTACTGGAATCCCTGGCCGAAGAGCACGCCATCATTCCCCTGATTCTGGATTACCGGCAACTTTTTAAACTCAAATCCACCTACATTGACGCCCTGCCGAAAATGATCAACCCGACCACGCACAGGGTGCACACCAGTTTTAACCAGACGGTGGCGGCCACGGGGCGTCTGTCCAGCAGCGATCCCAACCTGCAGAACATCCCCATCCGCTCCGATCTGGGCCGACTGATCCGCAAAGCCTTTGTGCCGGATGACCGGAACCATTCGGTATTGCTGTCGGCGGATTACTCCCAGATTGAATTGCGTCTGCTGGCGCATTTTTCCGAGGATCCACCCCTGGTGGACGCTTTCTGCGCCGGGGAGGACATTCACAAGGCGACGGCGTCGCTTGTGTTTGGCGTGCCGATTGAAAACGTCACCAAAGAAATGCGCTACAAGGCCAAAACGGTGAACTTTGGCGTGATTTACGGCCAGACGGCCCATGGGCTTTCCCAGCAACTCAAAGTGCCCCGCGCCGAGGCGGCGGAATTTATAGAGCGGTACTTCTTCAAGTACAAAAAGGTGAAATCCTTTATTGAATCGGTGAAGGCGGAAGCGCATCAGACCGGTTTTGCACGCACGCTGTATGGCCGCAACCGGGATTTCACCGAGGGCCTGAAGAGCTCCGTGCGCAGCGTCCGGGAGTTCTCCGAGCGGGCGGCTTTTAACACCCCCCTGCAGGGCACGGCGGCTGATCTGATGAAGGCGGCGATGATCCGGCTGCGGGATCGTCTGCTGAATGAAGGCCGGCGCAGCCGGATGATTTTACAGGTGCACGATGAACTGGTGCTGGAAGTGCCGCGCGACGAGCTGGAAACCGTGATGGCCGATGTGCGCTGGGCGATGGAACTGGAACAGCCGCTGAAAGTGCCCCTGGTGGTGGACATGGAAAGCGGCCCCACCTGGATGGAATCGGATTAACGGCCCGGGAAGGAGAGGGACGGTATAATGGATGCCATGCGTCAGTCGGTTGCCACGGAAAGCACACACCCGCCCATGATTTCGTTGAAGCACGTCACCGTGGTCCAGAACGTCACCACCGATCCCAAAGGGGTGTATGCCGGGCCTGTGGTCGCCTTTTTTGAGCAACACGGCATGGGTGTGCTGACCATTCCGGTGGAAACGAAAGACATGCCGGTGGTGCCGGTCGATGCGCCCAACCCGGATCTGGTGGTGGTGCTCGGCGGCGACGGGACGTTTCTCAGGGCGGCGCAGGTGTTCAATCACCATCAGGTGCCAATGGTTGGCATCAATACCGGGCGCTTGGGTTTTCTCACCCGTATTGAAGCCAACAATGTGCAGGGCTATCTGGAAAAACTGATGGCGGGCCAGTACACCATTGAAGAGACCATGACGCTTTCCGTCATGCGGACCGGCCCCACCCTTGCCAAGGCTGACAGCGATCCGACGGCCCAGATCTCCCAGCTGGCCATTAATGATGTGGTGGTGAAAAACGCCAACCCCTCCCAGATGTGCACCCTGAACCTTTATATTAACGAGACGCTGGTGGCCACCTATGACGCCGATGGCCTGATCGTCTCCACGCCGATGGGCACCACGGCGTATAACCTGTCTGCCGGCGGGCCGGTGCTTTCGCCTGAGGTGGAAGCCATGACCATTACGCCCATCTGCCCGCACAGCTTTTCAGCCAAATCCGTGGTGGTGCCGGCCAATAAAACGGTGCGAATTCAGTCGGACTCCAAAAACCAGCACGTGGTGGTGGCGCTGGACGGGCAGGATTACGGCCACGCCACCAACGGCGCTTACGAGGACGCCTGCCTGCTGCCCGGCGAGTCGCTCCAGGTGTTTAAATCCCCGCTCTCTCTGCGCGTGGTGAATTTTGAAGAATACGAGGACAATTTCTATATCATTCTCAAGAAGAAACTCGACTGGTCCATGAACCCGCGTCACCGGACCCCCTGAGTTCCGAACGCCCACACGCCAAGCTATTGAAGGGAATTGCCGCACTGTGCTCATCCGGATGATCCTCAATCAGGTCGCCATCATCGAAGCGTTGGTGGTGGATTTTGGCGAGGGCCTGACCGTGGTGACCGGCGAAACCGGCGCGGGCAAGAGTCTTCTGCTGTCAGGCATCGCCATGGCTTTCGGCGCCAAAGCCTCCCCCAGAGAAGTCATTCGCCAGGGCGCCGAGCGCGCCAGCGTGGAACTCTACATTGCGCTGAGCCGCCTGCCCAACCGGCAGGCCATTCTGCAGTTTCTGGAAGGGCAGGGCATTGTCATCGCTGAAGGCGAACCGCTACATCTTTACCGCGAGTGGAGCGGCAATACCTCGCGCTGCCGCATAAACGGCGTGCCGGTCACCCTGGAGACTGTGATTCAGATCCGGCCCTGGATCCTGGATGTGCACGGTCAGCATGAACTCACCAACCTGTTTGAGGCGCGGGCTCAGCGGCAGTATCTCGACAGCTTTGGCGGCGAGGGAGTTCTGTCGCTGCGCGAGGCGGTGGGCAAAACCTGGCAGCGCTGGCAGGCCCTGCATCAGGATGTCATCCGGCGGCGCTCTGCCCTGGCCACCCTGAGCGATCAGGTGGCGCTGAAAACCTTCCAGCTGGAAGAAATCCGCGAGGCGGCGCTGAAAGACGCCGATGAAGACGCGCAGTGCAAAACGGAACTCTCGCGGCTCAGCCATGCCGAAAGCCTGATACAGACAGCGGGCAAACTGGCCTTTGTGCTGAATGAAGGCACCCACGAGCAACCCAGCATTCTGATGCAGCTCAGCCGCCTGCAGAAGGATCTCAGCAAGGCGCTCAGTCTGGATAATGCTGTACAGCCGATCAGTGAGCAGCTGACCGGCGCCACGGAAGCGCTGCGTGATGTGGCGGCGGAACTGGAAAGTTACAGCGAACGCGTGGCCGCCGATCCGGAACGCCTGCACCTGCTGATGAACCGTCTGGATCAGCTGGAAAAACTGAAAAAGAAATATGGCCACACGCCGGAACATCCTGAACCCACGCTGGCCGGTGTGTTGGCCCTGGGCGACCAGCTGGAAAGCGAGCTGGCCACGGCGGAAGCCGGGGATGACGCCCTGGCCCGGATGGAAGCCGAGCTGACCGCACTGGAGCAATCCCTGGCTCAGCTGGCCGAGGCCCTGAGCGCAGCGCGTGCCGAAGCGGCTGCCGTGCTGAAAGATCAGCTGGAGGGCGTGCTGGATGATCTGAGGATGCCGGCCGTTGCCTTCGAAGTCCGTCTGACGCCCCTGGCGAATGTGGGCCTGGAAGGGCGTGATGAGGTGGTGTTTTATTTCTCCGCCAACCCGGGCGAAGCCCTGAAGCCTCTGGCCCAGGTCGCCAGCGGCGGGGAGCTGTCGCGCTTCCTGCTGGCGCTGAAAACCCTTATTGCCCGCCGTGAGGGGGTGGGAACCCTGGTGTTTGACGAGGTGGACAGTGGCGTCAGTGGACCGGTGGCCAAGGCCGTGGCCCAAAAGCTCTGCCAGCTTTCTCTTTCCACGCAGGTGATCGCCATTACCCACCAGCCGCTGGTGGCCGTGGCGGCCGATCAGCACCTGCACGTGCAGAAAACCCTGCTGGTGGGCGATCCCCCTGATCCGCCGAGGGTCAGCGTGTCTTTGAAGGATCTGGCGGATGAGACGGAGCGCCTGGCTGTGCTCAGGCAGCTGATTGATGGTCAGGAAGGTGCAAGGCCGGGCTCGGAATCCGCGCTGGAGACCTTTATTGCGCGTTTACAGGCCGAAGCAGCGCACTGGAAGGCGCTGCTGTCGGTGGATTCGGATGGAAAGCCTGCTCAGGCTGCAGTAACGGTGGAGTAAGTCTTAAACCGGCCCTGAACGGGCGCTTAATAAGGGCCGTATTTGGGTTTGCTGCTGAGGTGGCCTGTCAGCGCGGCGGCGCCCAGCGCCAGCGCACCGCCTGCCAGTGCGGCCTTGCCGCCGCCCAGGCTTGTGTATTTGGCTGCCATCAGGCCGGCGCCGGCCCCCAGTCCGCCGATGACGGCGGGGCGGGTCAGGTTGCCCAGCGGGCGGGTGAGCGACACGCCCGGCATCTGCGCCGGTGGCTGCCCGAAGTTGTAATACGGAGACATGGACGGCCCGCCCGGTACGGGGAGCCCGCCGGTGGCGTAGCCGGGTGTAAAGGCGGGTCGCGGCGGAATGCCGGCCGCCTGCCGGTAGACGGTGCCGTTGCCGGAAATTAAAGCATTCTGCTGTTCTTTAATGGCCTGCGCCCCGGAATCCTGGTACATCAGCTCCTGAATGGCGTTGACGTCGCTGGTCAGGCTGTTCACCACCGGATCGGTGGTGGTGGCCCAGGCGAACTGGCCGTCATACGTGGGGTTAAAGCGTGGCCCCTTTCTCAGCGGCAGCGCCGGTTGTGGCGTGTTGGCCATGCCTGTAAATGGTTGTGCGTAATCCAAGCCCATCAGTGCCTTCCCCTATCCTTTAAAAAGATGATTTGTTCCCTCATTCGTATAAAAACAAAAGGCAGGGTTTTTGTGCTAGCGCACCCCCTTTCCTCGCAGGGGAGGGGGCAGGGGGAGAGGTTCATGGTGCGGGGTGCGGTCCATACCCCTCCCGGCTAAAGTTTGGGCGCCCGGTGCCGAGACAGAGGGCATAGGAGGAAGCGTATCCGAATGCCGAACTGGGGGAAAACAACGCGTTTGCAGGCCTACGTGGCCGGTGTGCTGATGGGCCTGAGCCTGATGACGCTGAGCACCACATTCCACGCGTCGGGTCTCAACGGCCCGGAAGGCCTTTCCCTGCTGGGTGAGAGCCCGGCAACCCCTGTTGAAGCCCGCGAAGCGACCTCCCTGCCTGCCGTGACAAGCAACGCCTCCGTGGTACCTCTGAAGGCCGCCCAGAACGCCCTGATGGTGGATGCCACCATCATCAACAAAACAACCGGCCAGCGGGTGACGGGAACCTTCATTGTGGATACCGGTGCCACCTATACATCGATTTCTGAAGAAATGGCCGAGGCCCTGGGAGTAAAGAGCAATGGCGACGCCGTGCGCATCACCACCGCTAACGGACGCATTGAAGTGCCGCGGGTGAGTCTGGATCAGATTGTGGTGAACGGCGTGGAAGCCCATGACGTGCAGGCCACCGTGATTCAGCTGCGACCCGGTACGCACTTCAGCGGTCTGCTGGGTCTGAGCTTTATCCGTCAGTTTCGCGTGACGATTGATCCGTCGGCGGGACAGCTGGTGTTTGAACCCAACCTGTAGACCCGCAAAGCGCAGCCGGGCTACGCAGCACACGTGGATTCCGCTATAATGGGGTCTCATCATCAACCCTAGAGATCCCTCACCGTGAGCGCTTCCCCCCCGCCGACCAGCCCGCAGAATGCGCTGGTTCTGCCCACCCCGGCCCTGCAAAAGCTGGCCACCTATGTTTTTGCCGAACTGGATATGCTGAAGGCGCAGGCGGTTGAAAGCGGCATGACGCTCATTGACCTCGGCATGGGCAACCCGGATGTGCCCACCCCCCGGCCGATTGTGGACGCCATGCATGCGGCCATCGACAAGCCGGAAAATCACCGGTATCCGCCCTTTGAAGGCAAACCGGCCTTCCGTCAGGCCGTGGCGCGTTTTATGCAGCGCCGCTACCAGGTGACGGTGGACCCCAATACCCAGGTACAGGCCCTCATCGGCTCCAAAGAAGGGATTGGTCACCTGACGTTTGCCTATGTGGGCGAAGGCGACATTGCCCTGGCCCCCTGCCCGTTTTACCCCGTTTATAACCGTGCCCCCCTGCTGGCCGGTGGGGAGGTCTATCAGATGCCGCTGCTGGAAGCCAATGGGTTTCTGCCGGATCTGGCGGCCATTCCGCCCGAGGTGCTGAAACGCGCCAAGGTGCTGTTTATTAATTATCCCAACAACCCTACGGCGGCCACTGCGGACCTGGCGTTTTACGAGAAGCTGGTGGCCTTTGGCAAACAGCACGGCATCATTATCGCCAGTGACCTGGCGTATGGCGAAATTGGCTTTGACGGGTACCGCCCGCCCAGTGTTCTGCAGGTGCCCGGCGCGCTGGATATTGCCGTGGAGTTTCATTCCTTCTCCAAAAGCTTCAACATGGCCGGCTGGCGTCTGGGCTTTGCGGTGGGCGCCGCACCCATTATCAAATCGCTGTTCAATCTCAAAACGAACATCGATTACGGGGTCTCGCCGGCCATTCAGGAAGCCGCCGTGGTGGCGCTGGACCGGGCTGAAGAGTTTCTGCCGGAAATTGTGGCCACCTACCAGGCCCGCCGCGATGTGGTGATTGAGGGCTTTAAAAGCCTGGGCTGGCCCGTACCGGCGCCACCCAAGGCCACCCTGTATGTATGGCTGCCGGTTCCGCCCGGAATGACCTCCACGGACTGGTGCAAACATCTGATTCGTGAAGTGGGCGTGGTGATTACGCCCGGTGTGGCCTTTGGCCCGCAGGGTGACGCATATTTCCGTGTCTCGTTGGTTTCACCTAAAGAGACACTTATGTCGGCTATTGCGCGATTAAAAGAAAAGGGTATCCGTTATGAACAGCCTCAATACCCATAATCAGTTTGCAGGCAAAACTTATCTTGTCACTGGGGGTGCAGGCTTTATCGGCTCTCATTTTGCTAAAGCGCTTTTGGAACGCGATGCAAAAGTCGTTGTTGTCGATGATTTTAACGACTTTTATGATCCGGCCATTAAAGAGTCTAATATCAAAGATATGGCCACATCTCCTGGATTCACCTTATATCGGGCCGATATAAGAGATTATAAGGCAATGTCGGAGATCTTCGAAAAGCATTCGGAGGAGCTTAAGAATGGTGGGATTGTTCATTTGGCAGCCCGTGCCGGTGTTCGTCCCTCTTTGAATGAACCCAAATTATATTTAGAGACGAATGTAAACGGGACACTCAATCTTGCGGAACTCGCAAGAAATCACGGTATTAACAAATTTGTTTTTGCTTCATCCAGCTCAGTTTATGGTGATAGCCCTGACACCGTGCCTTTTGAAGAAACACAGGATATCTCCAAGCCGATCTCGCCATATGCTTCCACAAAGGCGATGGGAGAAAGCCTTCTTCATACCTATAGTCATTTGTTTGGGCTGAATGTGGTAGGTCTTCGCTTTTTCACGGTATATGGTCCTGGGCAGCGGCCTGATCTGGCCATTCACAAGTTCACGCGTCTCATCGATGAAGGCAAACCCATCCCTGTTTATGGCGATGGCTCTACTCGACGGGATTACACCTATATCGACGACATTATCCAAGGGGTGTTGGCAGCGACTGCTTATGACAAAACACCTTTCGAGATTTTTAACTTAGGTGAATCTGAAACCACGACATTGAGTGAGTTAATTGAGACCATTGAGAATTCCTTGGGCACGAAAGCAAAAATAGATCGTCAACCAATGCAGCCAGGTGATGTTCCTGTCACTTACGCGAACATTGATAAGGCCAAAAGTGTTCTCGGGTATCAGCCAACCACTTCTGTGAAAGAAGGGATTCCCAAATTTGTCAGCTGGTATAAGACATATAATAGGCAAAAAACAACAGTTTGATGACCAGCTGACTATGGAACGTTGGGCCTATCCCTGTTACAATTTGTTTCGCTTTTGGGTGTCTGGCGCAAACCGGGACCGTGTTTCCGCTTTTTCAATATCACAACCCGATCCACGATTCTGTGCCGTTTTCCCTCCAGGTGATTATTCCGTAACCGAGCGTTAATCCATAAGGTGTTGCATTCATGAAGTTGTGTGTTGTTGGTACCGGCTATGTGGGCCTGGTGACCGGGGCCTGTCTGGCCGAGATGGGGAACGATGTCATTTGCGTAGATATCGATGCTGAAAAAATCCGTGCGCTCAACGACGGTAAAATTCCGATTTATGAACCCGGTCTCGATGAGCTGGTCAAGGTCAACAGCATGGAAGGCCGACTCAGTTTCACCACGGATCTGGATGACGCGGTTAAAAAGTCCCTGATCTGTATGATCGCCGTGGGCACCCCGCCCAACGAAGACGGCTCCGCCGACCTCAGCTATGTGCTGGAAGTGGCGCGCGGTGTGGGCCGGGCGATGAAAAAGCACAATATTGATTACCGGGTTGTGGCCACCAAGAGCACGGTGCCCGTGGGCACGGCCGCGCAGATTATGGGCGCGCTCGATGAGATTCTGGAAGGCACTGGCCTGAATTTCTCGGTGGTTTCCAACCCCGAATTCCTGAAGCAGGGCGCCGCTGTGGATGACTGCCTGAAGCCGGACCGTGTGGTGATTGGCGCGGATAACCAGCGCGCCTTTGATATTATGCGCGAGCTGTATTCGCCCTTCCTGCGGACCGGCAACCCCATCATCAATATGGATATCCCTTCGGCCGAGATGACCAAGTACGCCGCCAATGCGTTTCTGGCCACCAAAATCTCCTTCATCAACGAGATCAGCAACCTGTGTGAACGGGTGGGCGCCGATGTGAACATGGTGCGCACCGGCATATCCACCGACAGCCGGATTGGCAGCCAGTTTCTGTTTCCCGGCCTGGGGTATGGCGGTTCCTGCTTCCCCAAAGATGTGAAGGCCCTGATCAAGACCGGCCAGGAGCATGGCTTCCCCATGCGCATACTGGAGTCCGTGGATGACATCAATCAGCGTCAGCGCCAGATGTACATGGATAAGATCCTCAAGTACTTTGAGGGCGATCTGAAGGGCAAGAATTTTGCCGTGTGGGGGCTGGCCTTTAAACCCCGCACGGATGACATGCGCGAGGCCCCGGCCCATACCATTATTCAGGCCCTGCTGGATCGCGGCGCCAGTGTGAAGGCCTTTGACCCCAAAGCGATGGGCACGGCCAGAAACATCTTTGCCGATCAGATCAGCTACTGCAGCAATGCTTACGAGACGCTGAAAGAAGCCGACGCCCTGCTGCTGCTGACGGAATGGAACGAGTTCCGCCGGCCCGACTTTGAAAAGATGCGTGTTCTGATGCGTCAGCATGTTATTTTTGACGGGCGCAACCAGTACGAGATTGAACGGATGGGCCGTCGCGGCTTTGACTACTTCTCGATTGGCCGCGCGGATCAGAAATCTGAAGACTATGATGAAAGTAATCTGACCGAGGAGACTGCCCGCGTATGAAACGGATACTGGTAACCGGCGGCGCCGGGTTTATTGGCTCCCACCTGATTGAACGCCTGCTCAACCAGGGCAATGATGTGATCTGCCTGGACAACTTTTTTACGGGCTCCAAGGAGAACATTGTTCACCTGATGGGCCACCCCTACCTGGAACTCATCCGTCACGACGTGACCCAGCCCATCTGGCTGGAAGTGGATGAAATCTACAACCTGGCCTGCCCGGCTTCCCCGGTGCATTACCAGTACAACCCGGTGAAGACCGTCAAAACCAGCGTGATGGGGATGATCAACATGCTGGGTCTGGCCAAGCGGACCCGCGCCAAAGTGTTTCAGGCGTCCACCTCGGAAGTGTACGGCGATCCCGAACAGCATCCGCAGACGGAAGCCTACTGGGGCAACGTGAACCCCATCGGTATCCGCAGTTGTTATGACGAAGGCAAGCGCCTGGCCGAAACGCTGTGTATGGACTACCATCGTCAGAGCGGCGTGGACGTGAAGCTGGTCCGTATTTTTAACACCTATGGTCCTCGCATGGCGGAAAATGATGGCCGTGTGGTCAGTAACTTCATCGTGCAGGCGCTGCAGAACCAACCCATCACCATCTACGGCGAAGGCCAGCAGACCCGCTCCTTCTGCTATGTGGATGACCTGGTGGAAGGGTTCCTGCGGATGATGGAACGCACCGAAGCCGGTTTCACCGGCCCGGTGAACCTGGGCAATCCTGGTGAGTTCACCATTCTGGAACTGGCCGAGAAGATCATTGAACTGACCGGCTCTTCCAGCGAGATTGAACGGCACCCGCTGCCGCCGGATGATCCGACCCAGCGCCGCCCGGATATTTCACTGGCCAAGGAAAAACTGAACTGGCAGCCGACGGTGAGTCTGGAGAACGGCCTGCGCAAGACGATTGAATACTTCCAGGATCGCCTGCGCAAACGCCAGCTCTACAAGGCGCTCCACTAAAGCTTTGCGCTCTTTATTTCTGCCTGTGCCTGTCGCAGCATAACCAGCTCAACAGGTTTCGCTGAGTCGGGCAACCATGTTTCCCAGAAGTAAGGCTGGGTTTCAGGTGGCTGAACAGACGTCCGGAAAAACTCCCGTACGGGCTGTTCTCCTGTTTTAACAACAGGCGTGACACTATGAACAACATGCCGGTTATTCATAAAAATTATTGGCCAGCCTTTTGAGGATACTGTCTGGGTGTATTCCTTAAGCTGTGAGATCCATTCCGGTTTTATGAATGGACCTAATTTATGGTTGTTGAGACTGACCCCAAACAAATCCGCAGCTGAGAGATTTTTTTCTTTAAGTAATTGAGGATATCTTGTGACCTGGAGGTCACCACCCTCTATATCTTTCAGGGGACCATAACTGTGAGCGAGAAAAATGATATTGGTATCCATATGGGGACGCTTTTCGGACTTGTAGGTGTCCTGAAAAGCAAACCCGTCGGGCTGTACCCTTTGACCATCTGACATGGGAACAGCACGAATGAGAAAAGAGTGAATAGGCGTATCGGAAAAAGTGGTCTGATGAATCAGTTTCCAAGCCGCTTCAAATAAATCTTTTTGGAACGCCCGGATTTCCTCCGGCTTCCCGAGGAAGTCCAGAATATTGGTAATGACGAGATAGCCAGGTGCTTCAGCACGCTGATCAAAATAAACATCCGCTATGTTTTTGACCAGGTTTGGTGTGGGCTGAAGCCGATGATTGTCATCCCATACAACATCGTCACCTAATTGCAGCTTCAATTGATTTATTGGCTGCGGGTTATTTGCACCAAAAGTAACGCAGTCACCACTGGGTGCATTCCTGCGCGGCTGAATGGTCTGAAACGTTAACTGATCAACCTTGTGCCAGGCCGCTTGAGGACTCTGAGGAAGGCGGGAAACTGAAGAGAACATACATTAAACCTGTTGAACCTGACTTGGTAGTCTAGATCAATGTTAGCGCTTCGACAATGGATATCTATCGTCTATGGTTTCAGGCTTTTGCATCCAGATAATCCTGCAGCAGGCGGCGGGCGGCGGCTTCGTCAATGAGCCCCTTATTTCGGCTGGCTTTGATGCCCTGATCCCGCAGGGTTTGTTCGGCGAGTTTTGAGGTCAGGCGTTCGTCGATGAAGAGAACCGGTAGGTGTGTTTCGCTCGTCAGGCGCTCGGCAAAATCACGCACTTTCTCGGCCATCGGCCCTTCGCTGCCGTCCATATTTTTGGGTAACCCCAGCACCAGCTGCACAACGCCATGCTCTGCGCACAGCGCCTGTATATGCGCCAGCGTGTCTTTCAGTGAGGTGACATTGAGGGTCTCCAGCCCCACGGCGAACATGCCCAGCGGGTCACTCATCGCCAGGCCCACGCGCACATGGCCGTAATCAATGGCCAGCACCCGCCCGATTGTCCCGTCTCCACTGATCTCGTCACCACCCATGCCGCTTCAGCCCCTCATGTCGCCTGCCCCACAGACCACTGGGCGATCACGTGGTCAATCTGCGGGTTGAGGCTGGCCGGGGTTTTGCCCTCGTACTTCAGGCGCAGCAGGTACTCCTCCACACAGCGCCGCCCATATTGTTTCACAAAGCCATCCAGCGGGTACACCTGCGCCGGATCGTAATTCAGCAGTTTCACCACTTCGGTGGCGGCCAGGGTGCGGAACGTCTCCGCATTCTGGCGGTCCAGCAGCACAGCCGTATCGGCCAGCCGTCCAATCAGCAGGTCGCGCCAGTCGGAAACCAGTAGTCCCCGGATCACCGCCTCGGCGATCACGTCCATCCGTGTCAGGAAGGCGTCATTATCCACCTGCTCCTCGGCGGATTGTTCCGAGGAAATCTGAATGAGGTTGGTCAGCAGTTCGGTCACCACCGGGTGATCGCCTTCCTCGAGAAACCAGGTGCGGAAGTCCGGATGATGATACAGGTTGGCGCTCATCTCGGACCACTCCGGCCGGTGCCACTGACGGCACAGGGCAATGGCTTCCGGTGCGGGTGTTTCCGGGGCGGAGAGCATAATTTTCCAGCAGCTGTACTCATAGGGAATCCGGAAGTTCGTGGCGCGGTTCAGGGTTTCCGCCTGGGTGAGTTTCTGCAGGCAGTAGGCAAAGTCGGTGGGAATTTTGCTCGATTCCTCGTGAAACTTCTCACAGATGCGCTGGAAGTCTTCATCGCTCAGCTGGTAAAACCCGAAGCAGTCAATAATGCCGTGGATGTCGTTGACCGCCACGCTCATCATGGCAATGTCACCGTTCTCCCACTGACGACTGACGATAATGCCCTGATTGCCGATGCCATCGACAATGGTGGCGAAGCACTGGTAGGGCTGGCTCTGCATCACCAGGGGATGGCGCAGGGCGAGTTCCTGCCGGTAATCCGTGAGGTTTTCCTCTTTGTAAATGCCGGCCAGTTTCAGTTCGCTGATGGATTTCTGCACGGCGCGCAGCAGGCGCGGATTGTCCGCATAATGCGTCAGGTAATCGTCCAGGTACAAAGCCGCGCGCTTGGAGCGGGTCTGCCCCAGGCTTTTCAGCAGCAGTTCCTCAATGGCCTCGGGCGGTTTGGCGTTCAGGGCGGGAATGTAAATGTTGATCAGATAATCCGTCGGGTAGTCTTCCTGCAGGGATTCAATCAGGTTGATCTGCTCTTCAATGGGCAGGGAGAAAATAAAATCGATGAAATCGATCAGGGCTTCCGGGTTGCGGGTGGAGACCTCAAGCATCCGCTCGGTTTCCCGGTTAATCAGGCCTTCCGGGTCGTGCAGGTAATCCAGGTAGCGGTTTGGGTCGGTGTCGTCGCCCAGAAAGCGCAGAATCAGGTTGGCGGCATCCTTGATTTCATCGGCCGCCTGGGGGTTCTCAATAATCGCCCACAGGGGCTCCTGCAGCTGGGTGAGATCGCCCAGCTCCATCAGCAGCTCGCTGATAATCTGGATATGCCGGCCGGAAGCCGCCCGCTGCAGTTCCTTCACCAGAATATTCAGCACAGCGGCCTGATCCTGGATGGTCGCCAGCCGCTTGAGCTGCTTCAGCCTGTCCTGCTTGGTGGGTTCATCCACGGTCATCAGGAAAGCCACCACAGCGAGCACCTCGCTGCGGATGAAAAGTTTCGATGGTGGTGATGACGGGGAATTCATACTATGATGGGCGTAAAGCCCGGAATGGCCTCTGGTTGCCTGTTTGAAAGCCCGTGTTCCCAATATGCCGATGACAGTTCAGGTTCACAGTGTTGCGCCCGGCTCCCTGGCCGGGGATATGGGTATTGTATCAGGCGACGTCATACTGCGGATCAACGGCCGGGACGATCTCGAGGATCTGTTTGACTGGCAGGCCGAGGTGACCGCCCCGGAGGCGGTGTCGCTCTGGCTCCGCCATCCGGACGGCTCCGAAGAGATTATTGATGTGGAGAAGGATGAGGATGAGGATCTGGGCATCACGCTGACCTCACCGGTGTTTACGCCCATTAAAACCTGCAACAACGCCTGCCCCTTCTGTTTTATTGATCAGCAGCCCGACGGCCTGCGCCCCAGCCTGTATGTGAAGGATGATGATTACCGGCTGTCGTATTTCAACAACACCTACATCACCCTCACCAACCTCACCGATCGGGACCGCGCACGCATTGAGCGGATCCGCCCCGGACCTCTCTATGTCAGCGTGCACGCCACCAATCCCGAGGTGCGACGGGTGCTGCTGAAGAACCCCAAAGCGGCCCCGGTGATGGACAGCCTGCGCTGGCTGAAAAGCCTGGAAATCCCCTTTCACTGTCAGGTGGTGCTGTGCCCGGGCATTAATGATGGCGCGGTGCTGACCCAGACACTCACGGATCTGGCCACGCTCCGTCCCGAGGCGCTTTCCGTGGCGGTGGTGCCCGTGGGGCTTACCCAGTACCGCAGCGATCTGCCCGATCTCACGCCGGTGGATCCGATCACGGCCGCCGCAGTCATCGGCACGGTTGAGGCCTTTCGTCGTGACAACCCGAAGGCGGGTGAGGACTTTGTCTACCTCTCCGACGAGTTTTATATGAAGGCGGGCCTCCCCTTCCCCACCTATGGCGAATATGGCGGCTTCCCGCAGCTGGATGACGGGGTGGGCACGGCGCGGATGCTGACCGAAAGCTTTGCCGCCCTGGAGGCGACATTGCCGGCCGCCGTGACGCCGCAGCGCAATGTGATGCTGCTGACCGGCCGCCTAGGCGCCATGGTGCTGGCGCCGATTGCCAGCCGGCTGAATGCCGTGGACGGGTTGTACGTGGACGTGGTGACTGTTGAGAGCCGTTTCTGGGGCCAGGCCGTGGATGTGGCCGGCCTGATGACCGGACAGGACGTGCTGGATACCCTCCGTGCGATGGCGTTGTCCGGCTACACCCATGCCGTACTACCCTCGGTGATGCTGAAAGAGGACCGCGAAACCTTCCTGGACGACCGGACGGTGAGTGAACTGTCTGAAATCCTGAAGCTCCCCCTGGTGGTGGTGGCGGACAGTTACAGCGCTGAAGAGATGGTCCGGGCCGTGATGGCTCAGCCTGCCCGGGTGCCTGTTTCTGGTTAGGCGCCCAGCGTGGCCAGCTGGCTGCTGACGTGGTTGAGGGTCTCCGTCTGTCCCAACGATTGCGCTGCCTGCAACGCCAGAGAATACGCTTTACGGGCGTTGCCGGGGTGCCCTGCCAGGCGGTAGGCCGCGCCCAGGTTACTCAGGAGATCCGGCAGGGTGTGCGCCAGGGCCGGTTGGCTGCTGGCCAGGGTGTACCCCTGCTGGTAGGCGGTCACGGCATCAGCGGCTTGCCCGTCCTGAAAATGCAGAGCGCCGAGGCTCTGCCAGCTTTTGGCGGCCCTTTCGACCTCACCCGCCCGTTCCAGCATGGCGGCGGCCCGGCTCAGGTGGTGAGCGGCCTGGTGGGTGTCGCCGGTTTCCGCCAGCAGCAGGCCCAGCCGGTAATGAATCCGGCCTGACAATGCGCTTTCTGCCTCCGGGCTGAGTGTGTCTGCAGCGGTCTGTAAGAGGGTGATGGCCTGGGAGATGTTGCCGGCGCGGTAGGCGTTCCGGCTTTCCGTCAGCGCCTGTTCTGGTGTGTGGGCGCGACTTGCCGGCGTTGGCTCATTGTCTGTGGTGACGTGCTCTGCAAGGCTTTGCCCGTCACCCAGACTCTCAGGCCCCCGGGGTAATGGGCTGGTGGCCTGAAAGCGGATGGGCTGCAGGAGCAGGGCGTCCACCCAGTCCTTCACCACGCTGCTGGGGGCTTCCAGGCTGTCTCCCAGTGTTTGGGTAATGTGGCGGTCCATGGTTTTGGCGGCCACGCTCAGGGAGTGTTTGATATAGGGGATTTCTGGCTGCGCCTGTACCGCCTGCGCGCCGGCGGCGGCCAGATAACCTGTCACTTCCGCCCGCAGGGCCTCTGGGGCGCCCAGAGCCTGCAGCGTGTTGTGAAAATCCTGAAGAATCGTCTCAATACGAATGGGGTCGGCATGGCCTGTTTCACGGTGGATCCGGGCCGTCTGCAGAAAGCTGTCTGCAGTGGTGTCGGGCTCTGCAGGGGGTGTGGGCGGGGGCGACTGGGTTAAGGCGGCGGTCGCGCTCAGTGTCTGCGTGGGGTCCGGGGCCGGCAGGCGCTCCTGGAAGGGACTTCTGCGGCGGTCATCGGCGTCCACGGTCGGCTCGCCCTGACTGCGGGGCTTGCGCTCCGGATAGGGGAGAACTTGGGGCGTGTAAATGCGCGATACCATCGGTCAGCGATCTTTCCCGGTGCTTCAGTCTGGTTTCGGGGCCTCCAGGACTGAAATCCAGCCGAATCCCCCCACCAGAGGAGGGGTTATGAGGAGTGTAAACGGATTGGCGGGGGTTGCAAGCATCTCCCCCAGAGCACTGGGACTGGGGGTGAGGTTGTTGCGGCGGCTTGAGAGCCTGGCTAGTACGTTTCTCGGTAAGGTTCGCTCAGGGATTCCTCCAGCTCCAGGCGGTCCGCGAGGGGTGGGGGTGGGTTAAAGCAGTCTTTCAGCTGCTTGGGCAGTTTCTGGTAGTAGCGGGCAATGCCGTAATGGTAGGTCACAAACCGCAGATAGCTCAGCGCGATATAACTGAAGAAGGTGACCCCGGTAAAGAGAACGGGAATGAAAACGTTCACTTTCAGGCCAATGACATCCTGAATATCGGTGGTGTAGAGAAACAGCACTGCTTCGGCCAGAACGGCGAGCATAAAAACCAGGTACAGCGGGTAGAGAAAATAGGACAGCGGGGTGCTGAAGGCAATGCGGTTGCAGCGATCCGCAATGGTTTTGCGGTGCAGGTCCGGCTCCGTGGCGGCGGCGCATTCACCGGTGATGGTGGTAAACACGTTCCACACGGCATTCAGAAAGGCCAGGCCGGTCAGCATGCACATCATCAGCATCAGAAAGATGCCGAGCGTGTATTGTATGGGCAGGCTGAGGAACGGCAGCTCGTACAGGGCGTTCATCAGATACAGTTCCAGCGTGCCCACAATGGCGGTGGCAATAGCGGCGGCAATGGGGGGCACCAGCGTCATCAGAAAGCGGTAGAGGCTCCAGGTCACCATGGAGTAAACGGCCCGCGTGTCGTCCACCCAGTAATCCACGTGCAGCGGGTGAGGGCGGGGAAAACACTGCGCCCACTGGCTGTAATAAATGACTTTAATGCGCTGCACCAGCTGAAAACAACCCAGAAACGCCAGAATAATGAACACGCCGAGCTTGATGAAATAGAGGAAGGGCAGCATTTCCATCTGCAGGCTGCCTTCCATGGTGGCCTGGGAGCGCGCCCATTCAATCAGCGGCACCAGCAGGCTTTCGGCTGTCAGCAGCACCAGAGGCATCACCAGCAGCATCAGGCCAATCAGGGGGACGGCAGCCGGCGGCAGCAGCAGGTCCATCAGCGTCAGATGATCGGGAATCACCATGCGCGGCACGGCCAGGGCGCTCTCGCCACCGGCGGGCGAATTAGCCTGGGGTTCTGAATAATAAAGATAGTCGCTCATGAAAACCGCCGACTGTTCAATACGAAACAAAAGGCCTGCTTCCGTTCCGTTCACCGGGGGAAACAAGCCTATTGTATCAAGGTTTTACGCTCCGGGGGCGGGGTTATGAGGCCGTCACTCCGGTTTCCTCCTCGGTGGTGCTGGCGCTGGCCTTGGAGGCGCGACCGCCTTTTTTCTCAAAGACGATTTTGTCGTTCTTCATTTTGGCCACCACGGTGTCGCCGTCTTTAAATTTTCCCAGCAGCATATCTTCAGAGAGTTCGTCCTCAATGCTCTTCTGGATCAGGCGGCGCAGCGGACGGGCCCCGTAAGACGGGCTGTAGCCGTCCTTGGCGAGGAAGTCCTTCACCTCGTTCTGAACGATGAGTTCCATATTGTGGGCGTTCATCCGCTTCATCAGGTCGCGCAGCATAATGTCGACGATGTTGCGGATTTCGTCCTTGGTGAGCTGATGGAAGATGATCGTGTCATCCAGCCGGTTGAGGAACTCGGGACGGAAGGTTTTCTTCATCTCGTCGTTCACCGTCTGCTTCATCTTCTCGTAACGGGCCGCTTCGTCGCCCTCGCTGGAGGCAAAACCGAACGGCGAAGGATCTTCGATCCCGCGGGCGCCCACGTTACTGGTCATAATCACAATGGTGTTTTTAAAGTCGATGTTGCGCCCTTTGGAATCCGTCAGGCGGCCGTCATCGAGAATCTGCAGCAGGATGTTGAAGACATCGGGATGCGCTTTTTCAATCTCGTCAAACAGCACCACGGAGTAGGGCTTACGGCGCACGGCTTCGGTCAGCTGACCGCCATCGTTAAAGCCCACATAGCCCGGCGGCGAGCCAATCAGCTTGCTGACCGTGTGGCGCTCCATGAACTCGGACATGTCGAGGCGGATGATGTTTTCTTCGGAGCCGAAGAAATAGTCCGCCAGGGTTTTGGCCAGCTCGGTTTTACCCACGCCGGTGGGACCGCTGAAAATAAAGCTGCCGATCGGTCGGTTGGGGTTTTTCAGCCCGACGCGAGCCCGGCGGATGGCTTTGGAAATCGCCGTCACGGCATCGTGCTGACCGATGACACGTTCATGCAGCGTGTCTTCCATTTTGAGCAGCTTTTCGCTCTCGCTCTCGCTGAGTTTGTTGACCGGGATGCCGGTCCAGCTGGAAACAATCTCGGCAATGTGTTCGGCGGTGACGACGGTTTTCTTGTCGTCCTGCTTTTTCTTCCAGTCCTCGGCAATCTCACGGATTTTCTCGCGAAGCTCCGCTTCCTGATCGCGCAGGTCACTGGCGCGTTCAAATTCCTGATTACGGATGGCCTGTTCCTTTTCGCGCACCAGGGCCTTGAGGTCTTTCTCCAGGGCTTTGCCTTCCGGCGGCAGGGCGCTGGTGCTCAGGCGCACGCGCGAGCTGGCCTCGTCCACCAGGTCAATGGCCTTATCGGGCAGAAAGCGGTCCGAGATGTAGCGCGAGGACAGTTTGGCCGCTGCCTCCATGGCTTCATCGCTGATGATGAGCTTGTGGTGCTCTTCGTATTTCTCGCGCAGACCCCGCATAATCTCAATGGTTTCATCCACGGAAGGCTCTTCCACCATCACGGGCTGGAAGCGCCGTTCGAGCGCGGCGTCTTTTTCAATGTGCTTGCGGTATTCACTGATGGTGGTGGCGCCGATACACTGCAGCTCACCGCGCGAAAGCGCCGGTTTGAGGATGTTGGCGGCGTCAATCGCGCCTTCGGCCGCACCCGCGCCAATCAGGGTATGCAGTTCATCAATCACCAGAATAATGTTGGCGGCCTGACGGATTTCATCCATCACCTTTTTCAGACGTTCCTCAAACTCGCCGCGGTACTTGGTGCCGGCCACCAGCAGGCCGATATCCAGCTGGATGATTTTCTTGTCATGCAGAATTTCCGGCACATCCCCGGTGGAAATGCGCGATGCCAGGCCTTCAGCAATGGCGGTTTTACCCACACCGGGCTCGCCGATGAGGACCGGGTTGTTCTTGGTCCGGCGTCCCAGAATCTGGACAACCCGTTCGATTTCTTTCTCGCGGCCCACCACGGGGTCCAGACGCAGTTCCTGCGCGGCCAGGGTGAGATCCACGGAGAATTCATCCAGCGTGGGGGTTTTGCTGCGGCCCGGTGTGGAGGAGGAGCTGGACCCACGGGTTTCCCCCAGCATCCGGATCACATTGCTGCGGACCTTGGTGAGATCCACGCCGAGATTTTCCAGCACACGGGCGGCCACGCCCTCGCCTTCGCGGATCAGGCCCAGCAGCAGGTGCTCCGTGCCGATGTAGTTGTGGCCCAGCTGGCGCGCCTCATCCCACGAGAGTTCCAGCACCCGCTTGGCGCGCGGGGTGAAGGGGATTTCCACAGCGACAAAGCCGCTGCCACGGCCGATGATTTTTTCCACCTCGGCGCGGGCTTCTTTCAGGTTAACGCCCATGCCCTTGAGGGTTTTGGCCGCAATGCCGGTCCCTTCGCCAATCAGGCCAAGGAGAATCTGTTCGGTGCCCACAAAGTTGTGCCCCAGGCGCCGTGCTTCTTCCTGGGCCAGCATAATGACCTTGATGGCTTTCTCGGTAAAACGTTCAAACATGATGGCCTCTTCTCTGTGGGCAGCCGTGCTGGACACGCTGGGTTGCCACGATCATGATGTTGAAAACGAAAACGGGTTCACTCGCGGATCGTGTCGTATTGTAACCAAAAAACAAGACGTAAAACAGGCGGCAGGACCGGTCGGATCGGACAGTCTGGCCGTAAATTACCCGTATACATGCTACCGCGGTTGGCTCGGGCTTTCAAGTGACCGGGTTCCACGCTCTCACCACCAGACAATACCCCGGATCTCAGTTATAGCATATCAGGGTTTCCGCTTGGTCCCCCGTTTGGAGGAGGCCCTGGCCGGCAGAACGGCTTTCAGGGCGCGCAGTTCGGTGTTGCTCAGGGGGCGTACGCTGCCGGTTTTCAGTCGGCCCAGCCGCACCGGTCCAAATTCGGTGCGTTTCAGGCCCTGCACCTCGTAGCCCAGGGCTTCCAGGCTCACGCGAATCTGACGGTTGTAGCCCGTGATGAGATCCATGTCATACAGCGGCTTGCGTTTTTCGCTCACCCCGGTGGTTACGGCCGTGATCTGCTGCATCACATACAGCCGCTCATCGCCCGGTATCTTCAGGCCGGTCAGCAGTTTGCGGGCATCGGCCTGGGTGAGTGGGCGGTCCAGGGTCACCCGGTAACGTTTCACCCAGCCTTTGGAGGGATGGGTGAGCGCCTGGAGGAAACGGCCGTCCGTGGAGAGTATCAGCAGGCCGCTGCTGTTGCGGTCCAGCCGTCCGGCCGGGTCGGCAGCCTGGCACTCCGGGGGCAGCCAGTCGTAAATGGTCCCGCGGTCCCGTTCGTCCCTGCGGGTGGTCACTACCCCTTTGGGTTTGTGAAAGGCCAGGTAGAGCGTTTCGGTTTGAGGCAGTTTTTTGCCGTGCACGCGGATGCTGTCCCGGGCCGGATTCACCTGGGTGCCCAGCAGGGTGACGGTGTTGCCGTTCACCGCCACATGACCGTTTTCAATCAGCCGGTCGGCTTCGCGCCGCGAGCACAGTCCGCTGTCGGCGATGGCTTTGTTGAGTCGGATCGGTTGGTTGTTCATCAATACCACGGACGGGTTCCGTTACTGGTGAAAAAGCGCCAGTTGTTCTGTGGCGGGTTGCTCCACCACGCATTGCAGCTCGTGCCCCAGCTGCACAAAGGTGGCCGCTTCTTCGGCAGAGCCGATGGGCCAGCTGCCACAGACCACGCCATCGCGCACCAGCTCGGCGCGGTCCGGGTAAACGATCATACGCCGGTTCTGCGTTGTGGCGGGCGAGCCGTCAGCCAGACGTTGACGCGCGCGCGCCAGGGCGGCATCCGGGTTGAGCTGAAACAGCTGCGCCGCATGAAGGGCCGCCTGCAGGCAGTCTTCAAGGCGGTTCTGCGCCAGCATCCATTGTCCGGCCTCCAGCGCGGCCATTGCCCGGCGGGCTTCATCATTCAGGCTGCTGAGGGCCTGGCGGGCCGTCTCGGTTGCGGGTTGTGACATGCTGGCAGACATCGGGCGCCCTGATGGATAACGGGAGTTTCCGTCATTGTATGTCAAAGTCACTCCAGGCTGTTTCCCGGGTTCAGGCAACCTGATTCAGCGTCTGGCCGGTGGGGTGTTTTGCCTGGGAAAAATCAAATTCCCGGGCAATGGCCACCCGGCCTTTTTCCGTGACGGTAATGCCGGGCTGGCCCTGGTTGGCTTCGCCAAAGGCCCGGTCAATCACCGCGCCGTCCGGAATGATCACCTCGTGACCGATGATGGCTTCCTCAACACGGGCGTTTCTGCCGACTTTCGCCCCGGGCAGCAGAATACTGCGGATGACGTTGGAACCGGCTTCAGTGGTGACGCTTTCGGAAATGACGGCAGAGTCCACCTTGCCCTGAAGGGCGTGGTGTTCTTTGGGGACAATCGCGTTGGTGATCAGGCCGTCATTTTTTACGCGCTTGATTTCCGCCTGCAGGTGAGAGTAGAGCGGGTAAGCGCGATTGAAAGGGTCGAAGGCGTGCTCGTCGCCCAGGCAATCGTTTACGTTGACTTCAAAGTAATCATCCAGCTTACCAATGTCTTTCCAGTACCCCTGGCTGGTGTCGGACATGCCGGGAAAATGGCTGTCCGAGAACTTGAAAGCGAAGAGTTTCTTATCCGGGCGCGCCGCCATGGCCGGCAACACGTGGTAGCCAAAATCCACTTTCTCAATACCGTTTGACTTGGCGGTCTGAACCGTATCGGTTAGCGTATGGCGATCAATGATGTAGTTGCCCATGGAGGCCCAGCAGTACTCCTGGCCATCCTCGCCGGTAAACTTAAATTCAGCGGGGATTTTATCGCCCAGCTTTTCGGCGAACGCCAGCACTTCGCCGTCCTCATCCAGGCGCATAATGCCCAGCGACCCGGCGTCTCTGGCCAGAACGGGGATGGTGGAAACGGTCATGTCGGCTTTGTTGTCCAGGTGGTATTTCAGAAACTCATCCTGCCGCATGCGGTAAGCGTGGTCCGTGCTGAAAATGGCGATGTTTTCATACCCGCTGTATTCCGGTTTCTGCAGTTCTTCGTACACGGTGCCTGCCGTGCCGATAAACACCTCCGGGTCCGGCTTGATTTCCAGCCGTTCGGTATGGATACCGGCTTTTCTCCGGTCGGGCAGGTTATCAAACAGCGTCATAAAGCCCTGGTTCATGGATTCGTAGGCTTTCTGCGTACTCAGCCAGAAGTTTTTGAAACCGCTGTTGATGGCATCGCTCACCGGGATAAAGAGGGTGGGGACGGAAGCTGCCAGCAGCACGCTGAACGGTTTGGGACGACCCTGCTCGGGGTTTTCCAGATCCACTTTGGCGATGGGCGCCAGGCGCGAGCCCTGACCGCCAGCCAGAAAAACGGTGAGGGTTTTTTCCAGGTCCGCCTCAGAGACAACCGGTTGCAGGCCGAAAAAGCCGGGAATCACTTCTCCGCTGGTTTGCCGTTCAGGTTGGACAAAGGGCTGCGGAAAAACCGAGGTGGCCACAGAGGCATTTTGCGTAGTTTGTGGGGAGTGCTCTCTGCCAAAAAACAACTTAGAATCGGCAAAGGAGGGTCTTGCAACGCGCAGGACGGACATGGTGGTACTCCAGTAGTTTAGGGGGTTATGGACATTGCGGATTGGAAAGAGCAGCGTGTGCTGTCTGTATACCCGGGCCAGGCCGTGTAACGGAACCGGCTGCGGTTAAGGCGGGTTCACAGTCTAACAAAGAAACGAACGCCCTCCAACACCGAAATTGCTACATGTGTAAAGAATTGGAAATATCAATCCCTGCCATGGTCATCCTTTATTGAATTCATGCCGGCCCCCCGGTAAGATACCCGGCATTCACCAACAACCACCGGACTGAAGGGGTACACCATGACCACAGCCATTCAGGGCTTTTTCCAGCCAGCTTTGTCGCCAGCCAAAACCAGCCGTCAGTCCACAGTGTCGGCATTCGTGCCAACATTTGGCCAGGCGCTGCCAGCTGCCGGTGCTGACAGGGTGATGTTTAATCCCGCACAGCCAGCTTTTGGCCGCGCGCCCGTGGTGCTGGCCGCCAACCGCGATCTGTTCTACATTGTGCCGCTGAACGCCGAAGGCAAAAAAGCCGCTGAGGGTGAACCGGTGGTGGCGTATCGCATGGAGCTGCGTGCAGGTGGCCTGACCAATGCGCTGGCCCCCACGCTGGGTAAAAATGATGTCAGCCTGTATGCCGGTAACAACGACATTGCCGTACCCAGTGAAGAATTTGAGGCACTGGAAGCCGCTGGTAAAGTGACACTGCCGGAATACCGATCCGTTGGGGTTCCCACGGCGGATGTCTACAAGGCCGCCTATGGGTTTTCCAACGCCATGTGGCCGGTGATGCACGCCATTGACCCGAATCTGCATGCCTTCAACCGCGAAGGCTGGGAAGATTACCAGACTTATAACGACCGGATGGCGCAGGCCTGTGTGGCTTATCCCGGTTCGGATAAAAACGTCCAGGATTTCCACCTGGATCTGGCTCCGCAACGCATCCGTGAGATTGAAAAGTCAGAAGGCAAGCCTCACCGGGTGACCGGCTACTTCCGCCATATTCCCGTCACGGATTACCCGACCCTGCAGCAGATTCCGCAGGATGTCCGCAAAGCCCTCTGGCAGGGAGTTCTGGGCGCTGATTTGTCGGGGTTTCATGACGTGCGCTGGCGCTACAATTTTCTCAATGCCGCCCGTCAGGACCTGGGGATTAAAAACTTTTACACCGTGGCAGAAGACGGCAGTCTGACCCTGCTGGATAATATTCCCTGGGACACAACCTTTGATTTGGTGGCCAACCCGGAGCCGGATGCCCTGAAGCAGACCCCCCTGTGGAACCGGGATCAGCTGATTGCCGTGGAAATGCCGGAAACCGGTGAGAAGCGCTACGTAGGCATTTACCCCATTGGCCACGATACGGCCAAGTATGCGGCTTACGGTGAAAATCCGGACAACATTGCCGCGGCGCGCGCCATTCGCCAGGCCAGCCGGAAGGACGGCGTGACTCTCTATGCCGTGTCCGGACGGGCGGATTACACCAAGGGTTATCGTCAGCAGGTGGAAGCGGTTTCTCACCTCCTGAAGGACAATCCGGAGCTGATGGGCAAGGTGAAATTTATGATCTGGGCGAGTAATGTCCGCGATCTCCCCGCCTATACTGTTTACGGAAAACAGCTTAATGACGCCATACGGGCAGTGAATGAAGAGTATGCCCGCGTGCGTGAAACCGACCCGGCGACCGGTGAGGTGTCCTTGCGTGAACTGACTGATGACGAGCGTGCCCTGCTGGATTACGATATCACCGATCGCGATAAGGCCATGGCGGGTGAGGCGGCGCTGGCGGAAGCAAATATCTGGGCGCCGGTAACCCGCCGGTCATACTGGTATGGGGATGACGAGATGGCGGCCCTGAATATGGCGGCCGATGTCCACGCCAATACCCCGGTGATGGATGGGATGAATCTGGTGGGTGTGGAAAGCCTGCTGGAAGCTCAGACGGATGATCCGGAACTGTCCCCGCCCATCCAGATGATTGGTCAGGGCGCGGGGTTGTATCACCGCCTGAAAAATCAGGCTGTGACGGTGGATGCCCGGGACCCGGCGAAGCTGGCGGAAGGCCTGAAAGCAGCTTATGATCTGGCGCAGGATGAGACCGCCCGCCGTGAGCGTCATCAGCCGATGCGTGAGGTGGTGCTGCGTGAGAGCGCGCCCTGGTGGGCCGATCGTTTCGCCCGGGATATGGACCGGGTGAAAGGCTGGCTTAATCTGCCGGAATAACCCCGCCCGCCGCCATGCAATTGCCGGTATGTTTGGGGTTTATTGTAGGGCAGATGCGCTGCGATGCCGATACCACACCGTGATATGGAAGACACCATGAGTACCGCCACCCGTCAGTCTCAGTCCCAGCCAACCCCCTCGCCTCAGGGGCTGAATCCTTACCCGCCCAGCTTTCCCATTGACGGGATTCCCGTGGCGGCCTTTGATAGCCAGGAAAGCCTGTTTGAGCGCTTCTGCCTGGAGGCGGAAAAGCCCGGCCAGTCCTTTATCACCAGCCTCAACATTCACAACGCCAATGAGGCGGTTGCCAATCCCGAGGTGTTTGCCGCCATTCACAGCGCCGATGTGGTCTACTGCGACGGCGCCGGGGTGTTGCTGGGAGCCCGGCTTCTGGGGACCCCGATGCAGGTGGCCCGCCTGACCGCAGCCGACTGGTTTCTCGATATGCTGGTGTATCTCTCCCTGCGCGGTAAAACGGTGTATCTGCTGGGCAACGCGCCCGGGGTCACCCATAAAACGGTGGCGCTGCTGACCGAACGGATGGCCAGCCAGCCGGTGGCGCACAGCGTGGTGGGTCATCATCACGGTTTTATTGTCAACGAGCCGGCGCTGGAAGCCCGTGTGATTGAACAGATCAACTCCCTGAACCCGGATGTGCTGGTGGTGGGTATGGGCACACCACTGCAGGAACTCTGGGTGGCGCGCAACCGCCACCGCATTCAGGCCGGGGTCTTATTCACTCTGGGCGCCACCATGGATTTTATTACCGGCAAAGTGCCGCGCTGCCCGGAATGGATGGGTAAAATGGGTTGCGAGTGGTTGTACCGCCTGGGCTATGAACCCAAACGCATGTTTAACCGCTATGTGGTTGGTAACCCGCAGTTTCTGGTGCGTCAGGCCCTGGCGCGTTTTCAGCGCGGCTGAAAACCTGCTTTACGGGCGGCGGCCGGTGGCGGCTTTCAGGAGCTCGCCGGGGCCCACCAGGCCATTGCGGACCCATTTGCCAAAGGCCACCCACGGGTTGGCATCGCGCCCGTACACGCTGTAGCGGGGAATTTCAAAGGCGGGACTCCCGGATGACCAGGCCCCTTTTACCGTGGTGACGGCGGCCCGGAAGGGGGTATTTCTCATCACATTCAGGACATTGTCATCGTACTCGCCCCAGGGGTAGGCAAAGACCGGAATAAAGCTTTCCGGGTAACGATCCGCCAGATAATCATAGGAAGATTGAACCATGCCACTCAGCACATCGGGTGGGGTTTGTGGCATGTGAATATGATCGTGACCATGACTGCCCAGGGCAATCCAGGGTGAGGCGGCGAGCTGATCCATTTCCTCGGGGGTCATCAGTTTATCCCGTTCGGCTTCCGGCAGGTGCGCCTGGTCCCAGTAGTTACGGCCGCCCGGCAGGCCGGTGAGGACAAAAATGGTGGCCGGACACTGCTCCTCTGCCAGGACAGGCAGGGCTTCCGTCAGGTTATTCACATACCCGTCATCAAAAGTGACGATCACCTGTTTCTGCCAGCCGGGGCCGAAGGGGTTTTTCAGGGCATCGGCAAAGGGAATAATCTCCCAGCCGCACCGTCGGATCAGCCGGATGTAGTTGCGCAGCCCATCCGGGGTGATGGTGACATACGCCCGGTCGGGATCCTGGGGATCCTGGCGCGGGTGGGCTTCCACATGATGAAAATTAAAAATAAGCATAGCGGATTAAAACCGGTAAACGGGTGTCATTGCCCGGTTGTGTTGCCGGGGGGCGTCAGGATCCCTTCAAGAAGACGCGGGCCCATGATACGACGACTGAAAAACTGGTAAACCCTTCTTGTGGCGGATAACCAGTTGATGCCGGTGACCAGGCTCAGCCATGCCAGTTTGTCTTTCAGTCCCCCGGCGCGCGCCTGCGGCCAGCCAAAGGCAACGTGCCGATGCATCCGCCGGGCGTACTTCATCTGGTCGTACATCAGAAATCGGAACAACAGGCTGCGGTCCTGCTGCGCCTTCACCAGTGTCTGTTCGTCAGGTGTGAGATACGGGGCGAGCGCCGTACTGATTGAATTCTCTGCCTCCAGAGCGGTCTCGTAATCCGAGAGTATCCGCCGGCACCGGCCGGCTTCACTCTGCCGGTAGAGCACCAGGCGCTGGGCGGTGGGCCAGATGGGAAACTGCTGGCTGATGCGCACGAAGAACACCCGGTCTTCGTGGTACGAGTTGACAGGGAAGCCGCCCACGGCGGCAATCACATCGCGGTGCATCAGCGTGGTGCTGGGCAGCAGCATGCCTTCACGCAGCAACACCTCACGGCGGATGTGGCCAGAGTAAACCGGGACAGCCGGTGCATTCACCAGCCGGTCGGCTTCATCAATGGCGTAATACCCGCTGTAAACCAGTCCCACGGGGTTTGGCTGTTCCGCAATCACGGCCAGTTCCCTCGCAACCTTGTGGGGCAGCCACAGGTCATCACTGTCCAGAAAAGCAATCCATTCACCGCGGGCTTCCTGCAGCCCGTGGTTGCGCGCCCTGGCCACACCGGCGTTGGTCTGGCGAATCACCCGGACGCGCGGGTCCGAATAACCGGCGAGTATCGCCGCGCTGCCGTCGGTAGAGCCGTCATCCACCAGCAGCACTTCCAGTTTCGGATAGGTCTGACTCAGGATGGAATCAATTGCCGCTTGGACGGTGGCTTCAGCCTGGTAGACGGCCATCACCACACTCACCAGGCCGGTTTCCGGCGGGTGGCGGAAAACAGGCGGTGCGGGCGGCGTAAAGGGTTTGGGGTTGGCAGGCATGGCTTAAGGGCTGGCGGTATGGGTACTGGCAAGCTGCTGGTACATGGCGTTCAGCTGCTCCCGCAGATGGCTCAGGCGGAAGGGTTCAGCGGCCAGCATTAGCTGGCTGGCCAGTTCCTGGCGTTCATCCTGAGAGTGCCGCAGCAGCCGGCAAACGGTCCGGGCCATGGCGGCCTCCTGCTGGGGGGGCACCAGGCAGGTGGGCACACTCAGCACTTCATTGATACCATCCACGGCATAGGCGGCGACCGGGGTGCCCAGGGTCATGGCTTCCAGCACGCCCAGGCCGAAGCCTTCGTGGTGCGGGGTATGCACAATCAGGTCGCTGGCGGCAATCAGCGGCGCCACGTCACTCAGGTAACCCGTCAGGCGGATGCGGTCTTTCAGGGGGCTGTCTGCCACGGCCTTTTTAACCTCGTCACGCAGGACGCCGTCACCGGCAATCACAATATGCAGGCGAGGATCCTGCAGCTGTGCGTCTGCCGCTCCGGCAATGCGCAGAAAAGCGAGCGGGTCCTTGTTCCAGTCCAGCCGGTTAACGTAGGTGAGCAGCCGTGCATCTCCGGGAAGATTCAGGCTGGCTTTCAGGGCTGCTGCCGGCATCCGTCCGGCGGCAGCCAGCAGGGCTTCGGCATCCACGCCGTTGTGGAGGGTCCGGCAATGCGGCATGCCGGCGCTGAGGTAACCCTCCTCCGTCATGCGCCGGCGTTCAGTGTCACTGACAAACAGCAGTGCGTTCACACCCCGGGCGGTTGCCTGAAAGAGGGGGCGCATCAGGCGCTTGTAGGCCCGTTTGAGCGCTGAGGGCGTCTGGCCGATGTTATACAGGGTGCCGTACCCGTGAAAGCTGTAGACCACGGGAAGGCCCAGCAGGCGGCCCAGCAGGTTCTCACACTGCCCGATATGAACGTGCAGAATATCGGGCCGGACCTGGCGGATAATGCCCAGCAGCTGCAGGGTGGTGGATACATCGAGCATTCGCAGCAGGGGCGTCTTAAACAGTTTGTGGGTGTTCAGCCCAAAGGTGGGCGTTCCCTGTGCCGACAGGGCGGTCATCAGCGGCCCGCCGGCAGAACAGGCCACAGCGTGGTGAACGGATGGACCTGCTGCCGGTTGGGTAATCCGCCGGATCCAGGTTTCAATGCCGCCAACTGCGCCGAAATCCTGGTAGATATGCAGCACCCGGATAGCCGCCGGATGAGGGGAGGCTGGCTGTTTCTGGTCTGGCAGATTGGTCAGGGTGGGCATAGCGGGTTGTCTGCGGCAATACCGGTCGTGTTCGTGGAAGGTGGCCTTTTGGCTTGAGTCAATTAAACCGCACTCAGAGACCGGAATTGCTCAGGGCACGATTCAGACCGGGAACCTGCGGGCGGGTTTCACTTCTCATGCGCATGTCCACGCGTGACAACGGGGATTGTGGCGTCTAGAATGGGGTGTCTTCTTCCCGGTGGTGTGAGTTTATTACAAACTATTAACGGCTGGCTGGCGCGAAGGCAACTCAATAACCTGCTCCGGTTTCAATACAGCGTGGTGGATATATCCCACAACCAAACCCACTCTGTCCGGATGACCCTGCAATACCCTCGATCCCACATCACCCGGATGTCGGCCTGACTCACTCTTCAAAGACACTGAAATTAACATTTACTGTGTTACACACCTCACTAGGATTGGAATAAGGTTCATGAATAAGCGCTCCCTTGGTTTCCTCACCGGTTATCGGTTGCTTCTGCTGCTGGTGACGCTCCTGTGGCTGCCCGCCCTCGTTCTGTCGGCCCTGCCGGTCCTGGCGGAAGAATCGGCCTCCAGTCTGAAAGGGTACATTCAGCAGACCAAGAATGCGTACGTCATTGGCTGCGGCGACAAGCTGAGTGTTCACGTGTACCACCACGGTGAATTTGACCAGAAAGACATTCTCGTCCGTTGCGATGGTTTCGCCTCCTTTAACGGGGTAGGTGAACTGGCTGTAACCGGTAAGACCGTTGCTGAAATTAAAGAGATGCTGACGGCCGCCATTGGCGAACTGGTGATTGACCCGATTGTGACGGTTGATATCAGCGACACCAAACCGGGTACGGTCTATGTGGCCGGCGCCGTGCGTCAGCCGGGTATGTACCAGCTGACCACCTCGGCCCAGGGGAACGTCACCAATCCGGTCTCCCGCGTGGATCTGCGACTCTCCAATATCCTCTCCAACGCCGGTGGCGTGAAAATGAACGCCGACCTCACCCGGGTTGAAATCCGCCGCGGCGGACAGACCACCCAGTTGGTGAACCTGTGGGAGATGATCAAGGAAGGCGACAACGATCAGGATGTCCTGCTGCAGTCTGGCGATAGTGTGTATATCCCCGACCAGACCCATGTGGCGCTGGACGATGAGAACTACATTGCCCTGCTCAGCTCATCTATCGGCCCCAAAACCTTCCCCGTCCGTATGCTGGGTGAGGTGAACAAGCCCGGTGTGTATGCCCTGGACGCCGAGTCGCCTTATCTCAACTCTGCGCTGGCCCAGGCCGGTGGGCTGAAAGAGGGCGCCACCCGCAACGTGGTGACCATCCGTCGGTTTACCTCTGAAAACGACTTCACCACGCTGAATGTCGATCCGCGCAAGCTGGATGTGATTCTGCGCCCGAACGACGTGGTGGTGATTGCCGAGCAGAAAATGTACAAGGCGGGCCGCTATACGGATCAGACCAGCAAGATGCTATCCCCATTCACCAACATCACCAGCGTGATCTTCAGCGCCGCCTGGCTGCTGGGTCGCTAGGCGCGCTGCCCTGAACCCTTTGCTGAGGCTCGCCTGACGAATGTCTTTGACCTACAATACGCCTGTCGCAGACCCCGCTGCCCTGCTGTTGAAGGGCTTGTCCGCAGTCCGGTTTGTAACGTGGTGTAAAAACTCGGAAAACCCCGACAACTCCCTGGTTTGTTCCGTCTTTTACTGATTACCGGATTTTAGTTCACTGTATTACGCATTAACCCAGGTGTAACCGCCCATGGCCGTCTCGAATCTCCTCAAACAGCTCAAAATCAAGCGCAGCGATGTGATGCTCGGCCTGATGGTGGCCGCCATCGTCTGGGCGTGGATGATTATCTACGCACTGACCGCTTTCCATCCCAAGTACACGGCCACGGCCACCGTGATGATCCGGGATTCGGCCATTACCTCGCGGTATGTGGAAACCGACAAGTTTTACGACGAGAAAAGCACCAGTTCCAGCGCCACCAACCCGGTACTGAACACCATGGGGCTGCTGCAGTCCAACGCCATTATGGACGCCATGTGGGACTTTCTGCGCACCAGGCACCCCGAAGAGCTCAAACGCCTGAAAATCAAGAAGAAAAAGGACTGGGAAAGTCTTTTTCAGGACGGGCGCAACTTTATTAAGGCCAAAAACCAGCCCGGCACCGACCTGATCGCCCTCCAGTTTAAATGGGACGATTCAGTGGTGGCCAAGGAAGGTCTTGAGACGGTTCTGACAGCCTTCCAGAACGCCAGCCGCGAAATTAACCGTGCCGAACAGCGCAGCAAGGCCGAATATCTCTACGCCCAGGTGGATGAGATGCAGGCCAGCGTGGACAAGGTCCGTGGTGAAAAAGAGAAGTTCAAAACAGAAAAAAACACCGTGGACATTGTCTCGGAAGGCGCTGATCTGGTTCATGAGAAAACCCGTCTGGAAAGCCGTCTGAATGAGATTCAGGCCGCTGCCCAGGGCGCTGCCGCTCAAACGTCGCGTTACCAGAGCGTGCTGGGAGTTTCTCCCAATGAGGCGGTGAAAGCCACTGCCGTGGGGATGAACAAAACCCTGCAGACCCTGCATGACGAGTACTATCAGCTCTCGCAGCAGCATGCTTTCCTGAAAGCCACCCTGACGCCTAAAAACCCGCAGCTGAAGGAAGTGGAAGCCAAGCTTTACCAGATTGAGCATGATATTCAGAAGGAAACCTCACGCACGCTCGGTGGTTCCGCCAGCGGTAAACCCCGAATGGCTTTTGCCGATGTGACCCGCGGTGAGGCCGTCACCCAGATGCTGGGCGCTTCGGCTGAATCCAAGCGTCTTCAGTCCGAAGCGGCCGTGATCCGCCAGCGTCTGTCGCAGGTGAATGCCCAGCTGGCCAAAATGCCCGGCCTGGAAGCGCAGCTCAGAGACATCGATCAGAAGGAATCTTCTGTGAGTATGGCGCTGGATGCCCTGCGCCAGAAGGCGATGGAAGCCAAGATTCGTGAAGCCCAGACCCTGAGTAACGTTTTTGTGGTGGATGCACCCCGTCTGCCGCAGTACCCCAGTTTCCCCACCCGCACCCACATGGTGGCCATCGGGTTGATTCTGGGAATGATGGCCGGCGTCGCTGCCCTGGTTTTCAAAAACCAGGTGTGGGGCCAGCTGGTGGCCGTGCTCGAAAAAATCGGGCTGGTCGAGAAATCCCCCCGTATGCTCTCCAACGATGGTCAGTTTGGCTGGCAGTACCCCTACCTCTCCCCGCTGGGCATGGGTGGCGGTAACGGCAATACCGTCTCCGCAACGGGCAGCGGCATGCTGAACTATGCCGCACCGGGTGTGGTCTCCGGGGTCAAGCCCGCATCGGCCTGGGAACCCGCCGCTCCACCCGCCAGTGACGTTCTGAAACCCGCTGTTCAGCCGGTTTCTGCGCCCGCTGTCGCTGCCGCTCCGGCCGCCACTGAGTCGCCTGCCCCGGCGGCGCAGAACGGAAACGGATCCCTCAAAAAAAAAGATAGTCCCTCCGCAGAGCCGCGTTACCGTGAGGTGACCGTCACCACGGCCCGCCACCAGGAAGCCGATCTGGCGGATTCCGGCGCCCAGCTTCTGCCGGTCTCCGTTGCCGGCAAAGCGAGCCAGAAGCGTCAGAAAACCAATCTCACGGTGCGCTCCACCCGTCAGCCGGAAGATAACGTGGCCGAGAGCAATACGGCGGCTAAGGATGCCGTTGCTGCTGACAGTGACAGTGCGGCCGAGAACGCGAAAAAACCGGATTCGGGAACGCTGCTGATGGATATTCTGGGCCTGTAGCAACTGGGCTGCCGGGGGCTGCCCGCCCCATACTCACTCAGTTTTGAAAGACCCATTAACCAGGTGTGCCAATGACTGCCGTAACCGCCAACACAGCCGAAGCCGCGATTGCCGGAGACCCGGACGACAGTCTGTTCAGCCAGATTCCGCCCCGGATTCTGGGCTGGGGCTTTGTGTTGCTGGGAATTGTTTTCCCGCTGCTGGGTTATGTGGTCCTGCCGTTTTTCAACATCAATATTTTTCTCAATCTGCTTTCCTTTGAAAAACTGGCCATGCTGTTGCTGCTGTTTTTCGGTGGGGTTATCTACTGTACCTATTTCCAGTTTATTATCGCCCGGCCCACCTGGCTTTTATGTTTTATCTCCCTGTTCTGGTCCCTGACGGAATGCGCCAGTTTTTACCTGCTGACGGAGGCCGGCATCAACATCAAGCTGCGGATGCTCTGTATTCTGGGCCTGGCGCTGCCGGGCCTGTGGCTGATTTTGCAGAACGGCTGGACGGTGCTGAAGAACCTGCCGCATGCCAAATGGTATGTGCTTTTTTTCCTGTGGCTGACGATCTACATGTTTTTCAACAACGCCAACGCCCGCGATTACACGGCGCCGATGGACAACGTGTTTTTTGATGGTTCAATCGCCATCATTCAGTACTTTGCCTATTTTTACGGCATGCTCTCCATGCTGCTGGCCGGCAGCATTATGCTGCAGAAACAAGCCCCGGAGCGCTTTTTTGACGGATTCAACAAGGCCCTGTTTGTCATTACCGCCGTTGAATCGGTGATCACGGTCATCTGTTACCCGCTCGGTCTGCTGAGTATGAACCTGGATGGTTTTCACCGGGCCTACGGCATATTCACTCACCCCAACCCGTATGCGCACCACATGGGCATCCTGATGGTGTATCAGCTGGCCATGTGGTTTTACTACCAGAATGCGAATCCCGACCGGATGAACCGGGTCTTCTTCTGGGGCACGTTTATCAGCAATGCGGTGGGGTTTGTCATCGGCCTTTCGCTCACTTCCTTTACCGCCTTTGGTCTGGCGATGATGCTTCTGGTGCTGGGAAACCTGACCTCGTGGAAGGCGTTCCGCAACCTCCTGCTGACGGGCGCAGGGATGATCGTCCTGCTGGTGATCGGGATGCTGCTCTTTCAGGTGCTGACCGAGCAGAATTTCCTCTCCGTGCTGGAGAACCGTCTGGCCAGCAAGGAGAGCGTTAACTGGCGGACCCAGGTGTGGGGCTTCCTGATGTCCAATGTGGATGCGGCGAGTATTCTGCTGGGCCACGGGTTTACGGCAGCCAACGCCTGGATCTTCATGGTCTCTTACAACGACAAAACCAACGCCACGCCGCTCATGCAGGTTCACAACGGTTACATCGGCCTGCTTTACGATCTCGGCATTCTCGGGTACGCCATCTTTTTCTCTGTGGTCTCGCTGGTGTATCACTCGGCGCTCAAGCTGTTTAAAGCCATGGGTACGCAGCACCGCGCACTGTGGGTGTCTGTCATTGGCCTGAGCGCCTACTACCTGCTGGTTTGTGCGGCCGATGAAATGGTCTATATGTTTGATGCCGCCCTTCAGTTCTGGCTGCTGGCCACGCTCACCTTTACGATGGGCCTTCGTCACTACCGGCAACCCATTCTGGAGAGTGGTCGTTGAACGCTGATGCATTGACTGAAAACACCGAGTCTGCCCACTCCAGAACCCTGTCTCAGCGCTTTATTGGCGGCATTGTCAGTGGCACGGGCTCCGTGGTGGTTAAAACCATCCTGAACTTCCTGATGATTCCCGTCATGATCCACTTCCTGGGGGCGGATCACTTTGGCTTGTACGTGCTGCTGGTCACCATTTTTGAACTGATTCTGATGATGGAGCTGGGCTTCGGCATGGCCATCGTTCCCCTGCTGGGCCAGGCCCGTGGGCTGCAGGAGGCCACGGAAGTGGCTTCAGGCGTGACCACACCCCAGGCCCCTCCCCGCATTTTCGGTGAGTTCTCAGTGGGTGATCTGCTGACCATGGCGCACCGCTTTTACCTGCTGCTGGCGCTGGCTTGTCTTGCCCTGGGCAGTTTGCTGCTGCTGGTTTTCCCAGATGTGTTTCACCTGTCCGCCGATCTGGGAAAACTGGGCCAGGTGGCTCTGGTGTTTACCCTGGTGGAAGGCGCCCTGACCCTCTATGCAGGCTACTACCGCGCCATTCTGCTGAGCCATTGCGCCCACCAGTGGACCAACCTGACCGAAAGCCTGTATGTCATTATCTCGGGCCTGCTGGCCATTGGCCTGCTGATGAACGGCTATGGACTGGTGGCAGTGGTGATGGTGCGGCTGATCGCCGCCGTCATTCGAACACTCAGTCTGATTCCGCTGGCCTGGCGACTTGAGCGGCGTTCGGTGCTGTCCTTTGGCGCCGGGCCCATGAACTGGCCCCTGCTGCGGCGCGTGGCTGTGATGAACCTCCACGCCCTGGCCATTCATCTGTGTGTCATCGTCTCCCATAAAATTGATACCCTGGTGATTGGCGTGTATCTGCCGCTGCAGGCCGTGGGCGCGTTTGAGATAGTCTTCCGTTTTCTGGGCATTGCCAGCCAGATCGCCGCCAAGTGCAGTGAGGGCCTGCTGCCCATTTACAGCCGCATGGCGGGCGTGATGAACCAGGACGGATCCCGGGCGGTGTTTCTGCGGATGAGCCAGTTTAACAACCTGGTGGTTTGCCTGCTGCTGACCCTGGTGGTGGTATTTTACGAACCCCTGTTTCTTCTGGTCTCCAATAACCGTATACCCATTGAAGACACCTGGCTGGTGCTCTGGATGGCGGTTCCGATTATCTGGAGCGGCGCCCTGCAGTTTCCGGCCAGCCACTTTCTGTTTTCTTCGGGTCATAACCGCTATTTAACCGTTTCCAGCGTCATTGCGGCAATTGTGAATCTGGTGCTCAGTCTGGTGCTGGTGCGCAGTATGGGCCTGCCCGGCGTGGCGCTGGGCACGCTGCTGCCGCAACTCATTCAGCATCAGGGCAGCCTTATCCGCAGAACCTGCCAGATTATGGGTATCCCCTTCCGTGAGTATGTGGGTGTGGTTCACGGCCGCATCCTGCTGATTCTGTTGCTGTGCGTTGCCTGGACGCGTCTTCTGTTTGACGTGATGCCCCTGGTGTATCCGTCCATCTGGCAGGATAAACTGGGGCTGCTGAGCGGTATGGGCCTGGTGGGGCTGACGACCTTTGGCCTGGCGATGATGCTGTGGCTGCGGCTGGCGCTTTCCACCGATGAAAAAACCCGGGTCCGCGACGCCCTGACCCATGTCAGCCCGAAGGTTCAATCCTACCTGGGATGGATGGGCACATGACACAGAACGCAGTTAGCAACCGGCAGCCTCTGGTTTCCATTATTATGCCTGCGTACAACGCCGGGGCGTTTCTGGCGCAAGCCGTAACTTCTGTGCTGAACCAGACATACCCCCACTGGGAGCTGCTGATTATTGATGATGCCTCCACGGATGACACCGCGGCGGTGGCTGCCCGGTTCACTGATGAGCGGATCCGCTACCACCGGGTGGCTAAAATCGGGTTTCCGGCCGGTGTGCGCAATACGGCGCTGCGCCGGGCGCAGGGCGACCTGATTGCCTTTCTGGACGCTGATGATGTTTATTACCCTCAGACCCTGGCCACGCTGCTGGCCCCGCTGCTGCGGGAATCTCACTGGCAGGCCTCCTACGGCTATCCCCAGCATATTAATACCGAGGGGGCGCCGGAAACCACACAGAGTGTGTATCTCGCTCCCTGTGATGCAACCGCTGATGCACAGCCGGCAGGCAGCCGGATCAGCTGGAAAAATGTGGTGCTGGGCGAATTTATGTGTAACCTGCCTGCACTGATGATGCGCCGCAGTCTGTTTGAATCCGTGGGTTTGTTTAATGAAACCCTGGGCGCCACGGAAGACTATGAATATTTTGTCCGTATCTTTCTTAAGGCGGATCTGGCCCATATTGCGGCCGTTCCGGCTTATGTCTACCAGTACCGTGTCCATCCGGCCAGTCTCACCAAGGACCCTGCCCGGTATGCCGTGCTACTGGAAACCAGCGTGAGACTGGTGGACTGGCTCTACCGCGATTGTCAGTTTCCGGTGGATATTCAGCCGTACCGCTCACAGGCCTATACCGAGTGCTACCGCTATTTGGCGCGCGAGCGTCTGCTGCTGGGTCACGGCGGACTCGCCCGTGTGATCAGCATGCAGGCCTGGCGTCATCCGGGTATCCGGCGCGCCGACTGGCTGAAATATTTTCTGCCCATTATGGTTCGTTCCTTCCTTCCCACCGCACTGGATCACTGGCTGGTGAACCGCAAGGCCGGCCGCAAGGCTGCAGCAAGCCCAGCCTCCGCATCGTCTGCGGCCCTTCAACCTCAGGGAGTTTTGTCATGAGTTTTGTGGATACCCGTTTCCCTTTGTTCCTTCAGGGCGCTGGCGGCCAGACCAAACGCTCAGCCGGCTCCCCGTCGGCCATCGGTCGTGCGGCGCTGACGGCCAGCGTGGTGAGCTCGATGGATGCCTTTATGGCCCTGGAGGCCGAGTGGCACACCCTGTATGAGGCGCTGCCCGAAAAGAACCTGAACATTCACCATGCGTGGCTGGCCACCTGGCTGGCTAACTTTCCGCCGGCGCAGCTGATGGTGATTACCGTGCGCGATGCAGCCGGTGCACTGGTGGGTGTGGCGCCCTTTAAAATTGACCGCACCCGATTTGGACTGGCGCAACGGCTGTTGCGTCAGGTGCAGTTTATCGGGACAGAGCCCGATATTTACGAGAGCATGCGCATTCTGGTTCACCCCCAGGCGTATGACGTGGCCGTGACCACGGCTGTTGCTGAGATCCTGCGCCGTCACCAGGCTCAGTGGGATATGCTGAACCTGCGCTTCTGCAGTGAGCCGGCCCAGCTGACGACCCTGCTGACCGTGCTGGATGGCGCCCCTCATCCGGAGCGTATTCAGAAGACGTCGGCCATTCCCTATGCGCGGCTTTCCAACGCCATTGACGACCAGACCCAGATGAAGAAAAAACTGAAGCGCAAGTTTCAGGCGTTGAAAAAAGATTTTCCGGATCGCGAGCTGGTGACCCGGAATGTGCCCAGCGGTGAAGAGGCCGATCGGCTGATTGGCCGGATGGTGGAGAATCACATTGAATACTGGGCTAAGCGGGGCTACCCCAGCGATTTTAAACGCTTTCCGCACCTGCATGCCTTTTACCGGGATATCCATCACCGGTTTGCGCCCGGGAATTCCCCCGACGGCGAGTTTCACTTTACGGTGATTCAGCTGGACGATGAGCCGATTGTATTTGATTTCAGCCTCTGGCATACCGATTCGGCCATCTATCACATCACCAGTTACAACGAGTCCTTTCACAAATACAGCCCAGGTATGCTGCTGCTGCTCACGCTGTATCAGCGCGGTATGGAAGAGGGCGTGAAGCGCTTTGAGTTTGGCCGTGGGGATGAACCCTACAAGTACAAATACGCCGAACACGATATTCCCCTCTACACGCTGCTGCATTTCCAAAACCCGCTGGCCCCTATCATCTGGCAGACGGATGAAGGTCTGCGCACCGCAAAGCACGCCGTCAGAGGCCTGCTGAAGCGCACCCCGGCCGAGGCCTAGCTCTCCCGGCAGCCATTCCTTTTATTCTGCAAAAAGACCGCCTCTCAGGGGCGGTCTTTTGGGTTGAGGGGGGATGGCAGGCGCTGTGCCTAGCAGGCGCCGCGCCGCAGCAGAACCACCGGCACGGTGTTGAGCAGAATCTTGAGATCATTCCACAACGACCAGTCGAGCACGTAGGACAGTTCCAGCTGGGACAGTTGTTTGAAGCTGAGGTTGGAACGGCCGCTCACTTGCCACAGGCCGGTGATGCCCGGCAGCACGTTAAAACGGTTGGTAAAGGGTGGCATAAAGTAATCGCTCTCATCGGGCGGCAGCGGGCGGGGGCCAACCAGGCTCATATCACCCAGAATCACATTCAGCAGTTGCGGCAGTTCATCCAGGCTGGTGGCGCGCAGGTATTTGCCAATCCAGGTGATGCGGGGGTCGTTGTCAATTTTAAACAGCTCGCCCTGCAGGTTGGCCTGCTGACGGAGCTGCTCACGCAGGTCATCGGCATTGGTGGCCATGGTGCGGAATTTGTACATGTAGAAAGGCTTGTAGTTTTTGCCAATCCGCTTGCTTTTGTAGATGATCGGGCCGGGGGAGGTGATGCCGATCAGCAGAGCGATGGTGAGCAGCAGGGGCGAAATGGCGATCAAACCCAGGACGGTCAGCAGGATATCCAGCGAGCGTTTGGCCAGATGCTGGAGACGAAACGCCCAGTTGGCGGAACGGAACTGAAGAATCAGTTTGATGCGACGGTCTGCCCGGAACGCCTGCAGGGAGGGCGATTCTTCGGACTGGTCTGTGTTTTCCGCAACGCCCGGTAGTACCTGCACCGGTGAGGGACTGGTCAAAACGTGTGCCATTGTATACCCATTCGATATAAGGAGGAACTCTGGAGAAAAATCGGAGAGAGAATAAAGAATCAAATACTATACTTAATTTAAAACTTAAAGGAATGCTGTCAAGACTAGGGATATACGGGTATGCAGTATCTGAAAACAATCTTTACCTGCAGGCCCATGATACAACAGATTACGGAAAAAAGGGCGTCAATAAAGCCCGTAAACGGAGGATGCTGAGGATTGTTTTTATGCTCTTCCGGTGCTATTTTCAGGCATGGCCTTGGTTTTTTTGCTAGGGTACTGGCTGAGTAACTGTCCTGTCTGTGTTTGGCGGATCTGAAAATGACCGGAAAATGGCGTAAACCGATCGCGTTGGCAGGCTGTGTGCTGATGGCCGTGGCGGGCCTGAGTGTGGCCGGCTGTCTGGATACGCGCAGCCGTGCCGAGGAAAACAATGAAGGTGTGTTGCTGCGTCAGAGCTGGTCGTTTTTTAAAAGCCGTTTTGTTCCCGGTGGCGAGCGGGTGGCTTCCAACAATTACGGGGGCACCATTACCGAGGGGCAATCCTACAGCCTGCTGAAAAGTGTTCTGCTGGGCGATCGCGAAACCTTTGAGAAAACCTGGCGCTGGACCAAAACCCACATGCAACGTCAGGAGGATCACCTGTTTGGCTGGGAATGGGGCCAGCGGGAAGATGGCGCCTGGGGCCTGAAATACCAGGAAAGCGCGCCGGATGCCGATCAGGACATTGCCTACGCCCTGCTGCTGGCTGCCGAAAACTGGGATCGCCCCGATTACGCCGAAGCGGCCAAAGCGATCATTGCTGATTTCTGGACGGTTCATGTCCGCCAGATTCATGGCCGGTATTATCTGGCTTCAGGGGACTGGGAGGGGTTTCACCGTGAATATTTCACCCTGAACCCTTCGTACTTTGCGCCCTATGTCTACCGCAAGTTTGCCGAGGTGGATGCCGAGCATGCTGAAGGCTGGAAGCAGCTGGCTGCCGATATATATCCCACGCTGACGGCATGCTCGGCCCTGACCGCCAACCACCTGCCGCCCAACTGGTGTGCGGTGCAGTACGAGTCCGGTGAAATCACGTTTTCAGATCGCCAGGGAGAGGGCGCACGCAACTTCGGGTATGACGCCCACCGGGTCTTCTGGCGGATGGCCACCGATGCCGCGCTGGGCAGCGCCGAAGCGAAAGCCTACCTGAAGGATCATCAGTATCTGCTGACCTACTGGAAGGCCCACCACCGCCTTCCGGAGCAGTTTACCGAGAAAGGCAAACCCGTGGCGCCGGAGAACTCCGGCTTCACGCTCAGCGCCGCCCTGGCGCTCAACCATGTGGTGAATCCGGGCACGGATGAGGCGATGTATGCCGCGATGCTGGCGCCGCATTATCACCCGGAAGGCTACTGGTTTAATGATTACAACGATTTTCTGCAGAGTGTGATCTGGCTGCATCTCTACACGCTGACACTGCCGGTTAAGCCTGCGGCCACACCGTCGTCCTAATCAACACACAGTCCCAAGTAAAAAGCCGGCTGCCTGAGCAGCCGGCTTTTTCAGTTTGACAGGGTTTCTGGCTACAGGTTGGCGGAGTCGCCGGTCTGTTTGGACATTTCCGTCAGCAGGCTGGCAATCAGCTCGTTGAGGGTCACGTTGCCCAGTTCGGCTTCTTCCAGAATGTAGGTGGCCGCTTCGCTGTCCACCCCGGCCTGGGCCAGGTATTTCTTGGTTTCAAGCGCCGCAACGCCGGCCGGTTTACCCAGCGAGAGCTGACGGTTGTACTCTTCCAGCGCCAGGGCGAGGATCTCATCGGTCACCGAAGAGTAGGCGGCCAGACGGAACATGCTGGGCTGCTGGAAGCCAACCAGGATCGGCCCGATGGGCTGCGGTTCCTGGATGGGGTTGTTGAACCGGTACTCGGAGAAGAGTTTGGTGATGTCGAAGACGTCATTGCCGTTGGGCGTGAAGGTGGGACCACCGGGGACGCCACCGCCACCGGGGTTACCGCCGCCGCCATTACCACCACCGTTCACGCCGCCAATCCAGAAGACGTGGGAGGTGTACTGGTTGTTGAAGTTGCAGCATTCCTTACCGGTCCAGCCGCTGGCGGGAATACCGATAGGGGTGCTGCTGAGCGTGCGGTGAACGGGGCCGCCCAGAATATCGCCACCGTTGACGATGTTCAGGGTGTTGAACTGACCGTAAACCGGGGAGTCCACAATCACATCGGCGCCAACGGGGTTAAACCAGGTGAAGTTCTGAATTTTGCCGTTGAAGATGTCGGAGTAGACATCGGCCAGACCGTTCGAGGTGCCGTACTGATCGCTGGTGTTGTAGCGGGTTTTGGCGGCGCCCAGAATACCGGTCGTTGTCCAGAAGTTGGCCACCGGAATGCTGTAGCGATCCTTGGAGAGGACGATCCAGTTGTTGCCGTTGCGCAGCGACTCGGTCACGTTGGTTTCGTCATAGTAATTGGTTGTCGGCGCCACCGGGTTGGCTACCACGTTCAGGCCGGAATGCGCCAGCGCGGTGTGGCCTTCGCCGTCATTGTTCGCGATGGGGCCACTGCCGTTGGCGGCCGTGCTGACCGTCACGTCATAGCTGGCGCTCCCCAGGGCCGGGTTCTTGATGGCGTTGACTATCTCCGTGTTGGTTTTGCTGAAGATGCCGCTGCTCTTGTCGCCAATGGTGTAATGAATCCCCATGGCTTTGTGCAGTTCGTACACATTGGTCACACCGGAGAAGTCCCCGTTGCGATCCACTTCAAAAGCGCGTGCGCGCGAGGTGGAACCAGGGCCGCCTTTGGCCAGGGCAATGGCGGTGGTGCCGTCGGTGCCAATGGCGTCAGAGAGCGCTTGTGCATACCCATAACCACCAGCTGCACCGTCATGAGCAACGTAACCGGGGGTACTGATGGCACCTGGGTTTTCCACCACAATCAGGCCGTGTACGCCGCCGTTACCGCCTTTGCCAGCCACAGCGTTGGTGTAGGCGTATGCAGTTGGGTCGTGCGGGTTGAAGGGTACATCAAACGCGGTTGCCCAGGCAAAGGCGTATGCGTCGCCGCCCTCGCCGCCATTGCCGCCATTGGCGTTGATCACGCCGTTGGTGTTGATGGGGTTGGCAGGACCACTGAAGACGATCAGACCGCCATGGCCGCCGTCACCGCCCTGAGAGCCGTATGCTTCAGCAGCAGCCCAGGCATTGACGCCGGCGCCTTTGGGATCAGAATCAAAGGCCACCGCTTTGGCGCCCTTGCCGCCGTTACCGCCGGCTGCGTATATGGCGCCGTTGGTGTTGTCCATCACGCCGCCGTAGCCAATGGCGACCAGACCACCGTCACCGCCGTTGGAACCGCGTTCGGTGCTGGTAGCCACCGTGGCGAGTTCCGGGCTGGAGGGATCAATCTGGTAGCTGTTGTCTGCGTTCATGGCGAGCGCTTCATTGTAGCTTTGTGCGCCGTTGCCGCCGTTCACGGAGATGGTGCCATCATTGATGACGTTATTGAGAGCAGTCATACCCACCGTGCCGCCGTTGCCGCCATCGGTGGCGGCCCAGTTCAGGCCGATGCTGCCGTGACCGCCATTGGCGTGCACGTAACCATGGTTTTCAATGTCGCTGGTGGCGGACATCAGAATCGTACCGCCGTCGCCGGCTTCGCTGCCGTTAGACCCTTTGGAGCCGTTGGCGCTGATATTCGCCTGATCACCGATCACCACATCACCGTTATGGGCGGCGGTGAGCGCCGAGTTACGGGCGGCTTCCGGCGCGCTGACCAGCAGGTTTTCTGCCGTGGGGTCGCTCTGGCCTTTGGCGATCAGGCGGATGAGACCGCCTTCGGATTCCACGCCGGCCACTTCCACGCCATCGGCGCGCAGCAGGCCTTCCACGTTCACCAGGCCACCGGATTCGATGTTGATGACGTTTGAGTCATATGTCCCAATGACTTTACCGCTGGTGTCAATGACTGCACCGACTTGAATATCCACGTTGTTTTTGGCGCAGACGGTAACAACGCCACCAAACGCTTCAGTTCTGGAATTGGGTGTAAATGTTGCCGAACCGACATCAAGCTGGAAAATACCATTGCCAGCATATATATTACCGTTTTGGATGAAATAGTCTGCAACAGCCTGAATAATACCGCCATTGCCTGTTACTTGCGTAGGTCGAACGTCAGCAGTCCCATCAAAGCGAATTAGTGGTGCTTTGAAATAGAGATAACCACCATTACCAGTCAAGGAGTTGGTTGGGTCACTGGGATTTGAAACTTCAACCCCTCGGACAGTCACACCTGGTCCGATGGTGAGGCTGGAACCATTGATAAACTGGGTCATGTCTCCTTGGGTGTTGTAGTAGGTGCCATCCGCAATATTGGGGTCAGTGTTCACCGAGTTGACATCCCCCGGGCCGGCCAGGGCGACGGGCGCCAGAGAGGACACAGCGAGGCTGAGCGCCATCGACACGCAGAACACGGAGCGCTGCAGGGGGGAAATCCATACCTTCGATTTAGCGGGGAAGTGCGACATGGGTGGCAGGGTCCTTCTTCGTTGTATTGAAGCATTTCGTATACTGGCCTGAGTCTGTCCAATATAATCAGTATGATCATCCCGAAAATGAACCATTCAGAGGATCTATCAGGGGATATACTTGGGATATTGGGGGCGTGTCTAACCTGTATACCTGAGAAAATGCCCATACGGGGGCGAGTACTATTGTATTACAAATAACAAAAAGCAAGCTGAAATTGCGGGTCCGTCTATAAAGTTTAATTATTACTAAAATAGTTGTTTTAATTCACCCCCTCAGAAGCCATGACATCCTGCTGTTGAACGCGGATCATGCCGGTATTCTATTCTGCTCCCTGCAGTGGGGAAGTGAATCGGTGAAACACCGGGTTTTTGGTATAAAGGAGGGGGTCCGGTGGCATTATCTTTCAGTCTTTGGAGAGCACAATGGCTATAGCAGCACGGTGTCTGAAAATGGTGATTCCCAAGGGACGCCTGCAGGAGAAGGTGGTGGCCCTGCTGGAGCGCGTGGGCGTCGGCCTGTCTTTCAGCAGCCGCTCTTACCGGCCGGTCTGTTCCGATTCCGAGCTGGACATCAAGGTACTCAAATCCCAGAATATCCCCCCCCTGGTGGCGCTGGGCCGCCACGACTGCGGCTTCACCGGCTTTGACTGGGTGGTGGAAAGCGGCGCTGACCGTACCGGGAACATTGAATCCGTGCTGGATCTCGGCTATAACCCGGTGCGTATTGTGGTGGCCGTGCCGGACGACCTGGCGGAAAGCGGCGAATACAAAAAAAGACAGATTATTGTGGCCTCTGAGTATCCCGTGCTGGCTCAACGCTATCTCGATGAGCGGAAACTGGATGCGATTCTGGTGAAAACCTACGGCGCCACCGAAGCGATGCCGCCCGAAGACGCCGACATGATTATTGACAACACCTCCACGGGCGCCACGCTCACCAAAAACCGCCTGACCATTGTGGATGAGGTGATGCGCTCCACCACGCACATGGTGGCCTGTTCGGCCTCCCTGAAGGATCCCTGGAAGAAAGAAAAACTGGATCAGCTGGTCATGCTGATTCGCAGCACCATGCACGCCGATGCCAAGGTCCTGCTGGAGATGAACGTGGACAAGGCGGACTTTGAGTCGCTTGTAAACCGTCTGCCGGCCATGCGCGCGCCCACGGTCTCTCCGTTGTACAGGGAGGAAGGGTTTGCCGTGAAGGTGGCCGTGCCTAAAAAGGAAGTGGCGGCCCTGATCCCCCAACTGAAAGCCGCCGGCGCCCGGGATATTCTGGAGTACCGGCTGGAGAAGCTGGTGCCGTGACGATGCCGGTCTCACTGCCGCCGGATGCGATGCTGCAACCACCCGACTGGTCTGGTCGCCTGGCGCCCCGCCGCGCCGTGGCGAAAATGGCGACCTATCACCCGCCCCTGGAAGGGCGTCGAGGAAAAACCCGGTTGGATTTTAACGAGAACACGGTGGGCTTTCCTGGCGCGCTGAGCCCGCTGGCGACGGAGCTGATTACGGCCTACCCGGAATACGGCGCGCTGACCACTGCCCTGGCGCGGCAGTGGGGTATCCCCGAAGCCATGCTGCTGTTGACCAACGGCAGCGATGAAGCGCTGTGCGTGGCAGCTTCCACTTTTGTGGAGCCCGGCGAGTCGACTGCGCTTTGTGTGACCCCAACCTTCCCGATGATTCCCCATTACTTAAAGCTGGCCGATAGTCACCTGACTCAGGTGCCCATGACCCGTGCGCTGACGTACGATCTGGATGCCATCAGCGAGGCGTTGAAGGAATTTGAACCCACCATTGCCGTGTTCGCCTCCCCGGATAACCCCACCGGGGCGTTGCTGGCTCCGGAGCATGTTTCGGCCTGGTGTGCGGCGCACCCGCAAACCGCCTTTGTGCTGGATGAAGCCTATTACCCCTACGCCACACAAACGGTGCTGCCATTGATCAGCCGTTTTGAAAACCTGATGGTGACCCGTACGTTTTCCAAAGCCTGGGGTCTGGCCGGTTTGCGATTGGGCGTATTGATTGCGCATCCGGAAATCATTGCCTGGATGAAACGCGTGCGCTCGCCCTACAGCGTGAACACCCTGGCCGTGGAGACGGCGCTCAGGCTGATCCCCGATGAGGCGACCGTACTCCGTGAGGCCGCCGCCACCATGGGGCGCAAGGCGCATGTGGTTTCGGCGGTTTGCGAGCGCGGGTATCACGTGCTGGCCGGTCATGGCAATTTCTTTCTCATGCAGGCCGGTCTGGACGCCGAGGCGCTCTGTGATTTCTGCGCAGAACGCGGCGTACTGCTCAGAAACCGATCGGCAGGTCAGGATCCCGAGGCCCCCATGTTTGGCCTGGTGCGCGTAACGGTGGGGACGGATACGGAAAACGAACAACTGCTGTCATGTCTGGATGCTTTCCGGCAGTCGCGCGTGCTGATGTTTGATCTCGATGGCACGCTGGTGGATACCACCCGCAGTTTTGACACCACCATTGCCACGCTGGTGGAAAAGTATGCCGGCAAACCGCTGGCGGCCGATGAGCTGCGTGCCCTGCGCGCCGAAGGCGGCTTTAACGATGACTGGGATGCGACCCTTGAGTTGCTGAAGCGCCGTGGCGTGGAAAAAACCTACGCCGATATTCAGGACGAAGCAACCGCGTTGTACCTCACACTCGCCAAGGCGCATGAAACCTGGCTGGTGGATCCCGCTGTGCTGAAGCAGCTTGCCCGTCGCTACCGGATGGCGGTGGCCACGGGGCGCACCCGCAATGAGTATGATCCCGTCTGGCGTGATGCACTGGATCCCCTGTTGGAACGGGTGACCTGTCAGGATGATGATCCTGCAGCGGGACGCAAGCCATCGCCGGATATGCTGGTGAACACCATGCGCCACCTGGGCGTGACCGGTGGCATTTACGTGGGCAATGCGGTGGATGATGCGCATGCCGCTTTGGCGGCCGGACTGACCGCCGTGGCGGTGGCGACCACCCATACAGCGGACCTGCTGCGCCAGGCGGGTGCGGCATGGGTGTTGCCGAAAACCGGTGATCTGCCGGCGTACTTTGGGTTGAACGCGCTGGATGCAGTACAATAGGCCTCGTCCCCCGGCCCAACATTCAAGGAGTCGTCATGGCTGCCCGGCAAGCCCCCACCCAAACGCCCCGTCTTGCAACTGTCCAGCGCGAGACCAAGGAAACGCGGATCATCCTGACCCTGAATGTGGATGAGGCGGCAACACCCCAGGTGAATACCGGTCTGCCGTTTTTTGATCACATGCTGACCGCCTTCGCCACCCACGGGCGCTTTGGACTGAATGTGCAGGCCCAGGGCGATATTGAGGTGGACCCGCACCATCTGGTGGAAGACACCGGCATTGTCCTGGGTATGGCCATTAAACAGGCTCTGAATGAGTACAAGGGCATCTGGCGCGCCGGGTGCTTTGCCTTCCCGATGGACGGCACCCTCAGCATGGTGGCCGTCGATCTCTGCGGCCGGCCGAACCTGACCTGGCAGGTGCGTTTCGGCAATTTCCCGGTCGGGTCATTGGATCCCCACCTGTTCCGCGAATTTTACAAGGGCCTGGCCGATGGCATGGCCGGCACGCTTCATATTCATGTGCCCGTGCAGGATAATGATCACCACGTGGTGGAATCCACGTTCAAGGGCTTCGGCCGGGCGCTGCGTCAGGCGGTGGAACGCACCGGGACGCAGGAAGCGCTCAGCACCAAAGGCTCACTCGCTGACTGATCGCCCCGGATATTCCCTCACCAGAGACAGGCAAGAAAAGGGATGGTTGTGTCCACTTCCCCCAAAACGGTTGAACTGCTGGAATACGGCGCCGGAAATACCGGCAGCATTCAGCGCTGTCTGGAACGCCTGGACATCGTTTATCAGACAGTGGGACCGGATCAGCTCCCGACGGGGAAACGCCCTCTGGTGATGCCCGGCGTGGGCGCCTTTGGCGCCGCGATGACCAACCTGAACCGCAACGGGCTTTCAGAGCGTGTGCGCGACGTGGTGCGATCCGGCACGCCGTTTCTGGGGATTTGCGTGGGGCTGCAGGTGCTGCTGGAAGGCAGTGAAGAGGCTCCCGGCGTGCCGGGGTTGGGGCTGGTGAAGGGTATGGTGAAGAAATTCAGCGCCCGCAAGGTCCCCCAGATTGGCTGGAATTATGTGTCCACCGGCCCCGCTGCCGAGACGGGCGCGGAGAACGGCTATGTGTATTTTGTGAACTCCTTTTACCCTTCGCCGTTAGACTCAGACAGTGTGCTGTATGAGGCGGACTACGAAGGCCGGTTTTGCGCCGCGCTGAAACAGGACAACATCACGGCGTTTCAGTTTCACCCCGAGAAGAGCGGACCATTCGGTCACACACTGATCCGGAGGTGGATGGATGCCTGCTGAGCCTGTCACACAATCCACCACAACAGCTGCGGCAAATGATGTTACCGTCCACGGTTTCTGCAAGCGTATTATTCCCTGCCTGGATGTGACCGATGGCCGCACCGTCAAGGGCGTGAAGTTTCAGAACCTGCGCGATGTCGGCGACCCGGTTGAACTGGCGCGGGTCTACCAGGATCAGGGCGCCGATGAACTGGTGTTTCTCGATATCTCTGCTTCCGTGGAAGGCCGCAAAACCATGCTGCACGTGGTGGAGGCTGTGGCGCGTGTACTGATGATTCCCTTTACCGTGGGGGGCGGCATCACCACTATTGAGGACGTGCACCGTCTGCTGGATGCCGGTGCGGACAAAGTTTCGGTGAATACGGCGGCGGTGAACAACCCGGATCTGATCCGCCAGATTGCCCAGGCCTGTGGCTCCCAGTGTTGCGTGCTGGCCATTGACGCCCGCCGTTTTGAAGACGCCACTGAAGAAGCGCCCCGCTGGCAGGTGCTCACCCATGGCGGAAGAAAAGCTACCGGACGCGATGCGCTCGTGTGGGCGAAAGAAGCGGTGGCGCTGGGCGCGGGAGAAATTCTGCTGACCTCTTGGGATCAGGATGGGACGCGCGCCGGGTTTGACCTGCCCTTAAACCGCGCCTTTGCCGATGCGCTGCCCGTGCCGGTGATCGCCAGTGGCGGCGCCGGTGGCCCGGAGAGTTTTGTGGCGGTGTTTCGCGACGGCCATGCCGATGCGGCGTTGGCCGCCAGTATTTTTCATGACGGTCAGTGGACTGTTGACGCTTTAAAAGCAGTGATTGCGCAGGAAGGAATGGCAGTACGGCAATGATTATTCCCAGTATTGATCTGATGGATGGCAAGGCCGTTCAGTTACGACAGGGCAAGGACCGGGTGCTCACCAGCGACCGGGATCCCATTGCGCTGGCGCAGGAATTTAACCGTTACGGCGAGATTGCTGTGATTGATCTCGATGCGGCGATGGGCAGGGGCGATAATCTGTCGCTGATCAAGGACATCTGCCGGGTGGCTGATGTGCGCGCCGGCGGGGGCATTCGCGACAAGGAACGCGGCCGGGCGCTGCTGCGCGCCGGGGCGCAACGCATCATTATCGGTACGGCAGCCACGCCGGAATTTCTGGCGCAGTTTCCTGCCGAACGGGTGATGGTGGCCATTGATCACCGCAACGGCGAGGTCGTGGATCATGGCTGGACCCAGGGCACCGGGGAAAACGTGACGGACCGCGCCACGCGCCTGGCCCCGTATTGCGGCGGCTATCTCTGCACCAATGTGGCCGATGAGGGCATGATGTCCGGTATGGATGTGGCGGTGCTGACGGACCTGCAGAAAAAACTGCCGCACCCGGTGACGGTGGCCGGCGGCGCCAAAGACACCGACGATGTGATTGCTGTTTCGCGCGCCGGGCTGGATATTCAGGTGGGCATGGCGTTGTATACCGGTAAGATTGACCCGGTGCAGGCGGTGATTGGCAGCCTGGATTTTGAGAAATGTCCGCAGATGCCCACCATTGTGCAGGACGATGCTGGCCAGGTGCTGATGCTGGCCTATTCCACGCCGGAGTCGCTGGAAATCGCCATGCGCGAGGGTACGGGGACATACTTCAGCCGCTCGCGTCAGGGGCTGTGGGAGAAGGGTAAAACTTCCGGCCACACCCAAACGTTGCTCAGCGTGCGTCCGGATTGTGATCGTGACACCCTGCTGTTCCGCGTGAAACAGGCCGGCCCTGCCTGCCACACCAACGCTTACAGTTGTTTCGGCTATAACCACAAGGCCCGGCAGTTTAGTCTCCCCGCACTGTTTGATACCCTGCGCGAGCGCAAGGCGACCCTGCCGGAGGGATCCTTCAGCGCCAAATTATTCAGCAACCGCGAGTTCCTTTTCCGCAAAGTGATGGAAGAAGCCTTTGAAGTGACGCAGGCGAAAAACCGCGAGGAGTATACCTGGGAAATTTCCGATGCGCTGTTTTTCCTCAGCACTGTGGCGGTGGATGAAGGCCTGAACTGGGCCGACATTGAAGCCGAGCTGGGGGGGCGTTCGCGGTGATACCTGTTTACAGCGGAGAAGAAGCCCATCAGCGCCTGGATGCCATGCTGGCCCTGCCGCAGGCGCTGGGTAATCCCGAAGTCGCGGAAACCGTGAGCGGCATCATCCACCGGGTGAAAGCAGAGGGGGATTCGGCGCTCAAAGCGCTGGCGGCGCAATTCGGCGAAGATGCGACCGTCTCGCTGCGCCTGAGTGAAACGGAAGTGGCCCAGGCCATGGCGCGCGTGCCGTTGCATACCAAGGAAGTGATGCAGCGTGCGGCGGAAAACATTCGCGCTTTTGGCGAAGCCGTGCGCAACGCCAACGGCCCGGTGGCGATTGATCGTGAGGATTGTCGCGTGGGGCTGGACTGGCGGCCGGTTTCCCGCGTGGGGTGCTATGTCCCCGGCGGGCGGTATCCCCTGCCCAGTACGGCCTTGATGACCGCCATCACCGCCCAGGTGGCCGGCGTGCAGGAAATTTCCATCGCCTCGCCCGGGTTGCGGGATGAAATTGTTTACGCCGGATCCCTGGCGGGTGTGACCACCTTTTACCGGATGGGTGGCGCGCAGGCCGTGGCGGCTCTGGCGTTTGGTACAGAAAGCGTGCGCCCCGTGGATATGGTGGTGGGGCCGGGCAATGCCTATGTGACGGAAGCCAAGCGCCAGCTGCAGGGCACCATTGGCATTGATATGCTGGCCGGCCCCAGTGAGGTGGGCATTATTGCCGATGACGGCGCCAACCCGGCCTGGGTGGCCCTCGATCTGATGGCCCAGGCCGAGCACGACCCCGATGCGCGGGCGTACCTCTTCACGCCGTCGCATTTTCTGGCCGATGCGGTTCGCATTAAGCTGCAGGAATACCTGCACCCCCACCAGCCGGAAGATCCCAACGACCCGGCCGAAACGGTCTATCCGGCGTTCATTGAAGAAGTGCTGGAGAAGAGCGGCATTTGGGTGTTTGAGGATTTACCCGCCTGTGCGGCGGCCATGAACCGCCTGGCCCCCGAGCACCTGGAACTGATGGTGGCTGAGCCCGATGACCTGCGACCCCTCCTGCGCGACTACGGCGCGCTGTTTGTGGGTTACCACACCACCGTCCCCTTTGGCGATTATGTGGCGGGCCCCAACCACACCCTGCCCACCGGACGCTCGGCGCGCTTCAGCGGCACGCTGAACCCGATGACCTTTCTGCGCCCGCAGAGCTGGATTGAGGCCATACCCAACCCCACGCAGCTGGCGCTGGACGCCACGGACTTTGCGCGCATGGAGGGCCTGCTGGCCCATGCCAGCGCCTCGGAAGCCCGGCTGATTGAGAACCTCTAAACTGCCGTCGGGTTGAGCGTGAAGAAGAATGTGGTGCCCTGGTTGAGCTCGCTCTCCACCCAGATATCCCCACCGTGGTACTGGATGATGTGTTTGACGATCGACAGGCCGAGGCCCGTGCCGCCGAGATCGCGCGAGCGGGCTTTGTCCACGCGGTAAAAGCGTTCAAACAAACGCGGAATATGTTTGGCTTCAATGCCTGTGCCGGTGTTGTGAATCGCGATCAGCACCTTGCCGCGGTAAGGGGAATGTTCGCCGTGGCGTAAACGCAGACTGACCGAGCCGCCGGCCGGGGTGTATTTCACCGCGTTGTCCAGCAGGTTGGTGAACACCTGCTCAATGTTTCCCGCATTGGCCATCACCAGCGGCGCGTCGTCCGGCACATCCACCGTCACGGTCAGTTCTTTTTCCTGAACGCGTTTGTCCATCATGGTCAGCACGCTCTGTATCATCGGCCTGAGATCCAGGGGCAGCAGTTCAGGATCAAAATCCGGGGATTCCAGTTTGGAGAGATCCAGCAGGTCGGCCACCAGCTGAGAGAGGCGCAGGGAATGCCGGTAAATAATATCGATAAAACTGCGCGCGTTGTCCGTGTCCTCCAGCGCCCCGTCCAGCAGGGTTTCGGCAAAGCCGTTGATGGCGGTCAGGGGTGTGCGCAGCTCGTGCGAGACGTTGGCCACAAAGTCGCGCCGCATACGTTCAATTTTTTTGGCGGCCGTGAGGTCATGGAAGAGCGCCACAAAGCCGGAAAGTTTTTCGCCGTTGCCCGGACTGCTGCCCGCCTCGGCACGGACACGCAGCGGCGCCAGGTGCACCTGAAAAATCATCAGCCGGTTCTGGCAGACCAGCGAAATCTCAAACGTCTCGCTGGTCTGGCTGGAGAGCACCTGGTCGGCCTGCGCCATCAGCAGCGGGTTGTCAATGACCGTGTCGCAGGCCATGCCGATGACCCGTTTGGAGAGGGCCAGATGCTGTTTCAGGGAGGCGTTAAACCAGAGAATATTCTTCTGGGAATCACAGATCAGCACGCCATCGTGCATTTCTTCCAGCACGTGAAACAGCGGGTTGTTTTCAACCAGGCTGCGCTGCAGGGTCAGGTTGTCGGCGGCGATGGGTGAATTCAACGGTTATCCCCGGTTTCTGGTGTTGTTCTGCTGCTGGATAAAACGATAGCCGATCCCGCGCACGGTTTCAATAAAATCGCGGGCATCACCCAGCTTGGCGCGCAGGCGTTTCACGTGGGCATCCACCGCCCGGTCCAGGATGTCATCCGCACCGTCATCCCACACGTTGGCTAATATCTGTTCACGCGTTTTGACGGCATCCGGGTGGGCGGTCAGAAACTGAAGGATCTTAAATTCAATCTGGGTCAGCAGCACTTCCTCACCGCTCACCAGCACGCGGAATTCCTCGGGCAGAATGGTCAGCAGGCCGTAATCAACCCGGCTGGCCGGCAGGGATTTGCTGGTCTGGGTGCGCTCCAGCAGGGCTTTAACGCGCAGCACCAGCTCGCGGGTGCTGAATGGTTTGACGACGTAATCCTCGGCGCCGGCTTCCAGGCCCTTAATGCGATCCTGTTCTGAAGAGCGGGCGGTGAGCATAATGATGGGCACGCGCCGCAGCGCTTCGTCCGATTTGATCTGGCGGCAGATTTCAAAACCCGAGCGATCGGGGAGCATGACATCGAGGATGATCAGATCCGGGTTGAAGCTCTGCACCCGCTCCATCACGGAGCGGCCGTCATAACAGCAGGCGACGGTATGGCCCTCTTTCTCCAGGTTATAGCGCACCAGATTGACGATATCGGCTTCGTCTTCCACAACCAGAATGTTGGCAGACGTCATTGGTGTCACCCCGTTGAAATGTCTCTGGTGCGTCAGGACCGCCATCTAGGCCTGCCCGGTTTGACGTCCGGAGAAACCAAGCAGCGGGCTCTGCACAGTGGCATTATACCCGGTCTGGGCGGTGGCAAAGGGGTTGGCGCTGTTAAACGCGGAAAAAGTGGGGTTGCTGTGTGGGGCCGTCTGCGGCGCCAGGCGACCCGTGGCGCTGGCCACCACATGTTTGCCGATATCGCCCAGTACCTGGATGCGATCCGCAAAGGGCATGTCGCCCACTTTCAGGTCGGAAATCTTCTGGACGGCGTTGGCGGCCTGTTTCGGGCCGTTCAGCAGAGCGTCCCAGTCGGTGTTCTTGCCCACCTTGCGGCTGGCGTACTCGGCCAGGGCGGTGGTGGGAATGGTCGCCAGCAGTTTGGCGGCCGGTCCCATATTCATCTTGCGGCCGGCCATCTGGACTGCGGCGTTGAAGGCGAACACCAGGCCCAGCATGGCGCTTTCACGCTTCACGGTATTGCTGCGCACTTCGGCAGGGGCATTTTTATCAGCCGCCACCCGAAAGACGGAGCCCACGGCCTTGCTGGCGGTGGCAAAGCCGGCGTACCCTAGGGTGGGGATCAGGGCTTGCGAGAGTACCGAGACGGTGGACATACAGGGAACCTTTAAGCGGATGCTTCGGGGTGTGGGAAGCTGATGTTTCCACAGTAGGCCAGTTGTGTGACATCAAAATGACATTTTGCACCCTTTTGGGGCCTGGATCGGGCCTGAACAGGGTGTCTGAAGGGATAAAACCCAAACATTACTGAGATTTCTCAAAGATGAGCAGCAAATCGCCCCGTTTATCCCCATCGAGGCGGTTCAGATGGTTTTTCAGGCTGATGAGCGACTGAGAGCGCGGCAGCGGGGGGCGTAACCCTACCGAGCCGGAACAGAGGGCGATACCGGAAGCCGGGTGAAACCAGGCGGTCAGGTGGTAATGGGCAAGCAGGTAGTCATAATAGGGTTGCGGGTAGGGCAGGTCATGGGCGCGGTTCCTCACCCTGGCCACCACCCAGCGCGGCTGGAGGGTCATCAGCAGATTCGGCCGGAAATCGGCGTCCGGCACATCGGCCAGCTCGGTAAAACTGCCGCGTGTCTGGCTGCAGGCGGCCACCTTGCCCATCTCAGATGACCAGCGTTCGACAACAGGCAGGCTTTCCGGTTCAGCCAGAATCCGGCAGGCCGGATCGGGGTGGCTGGCGGGGGCCTGCGCGTGGCTCTCCAGCCAGTGGCGGGCAGCAACCTGGGGGTGGGGCGTCACCTGGCTGCGCAGCAGGTGGCCGGTCTCGGCCAGTACCGGCCAGCTCAGCAGCAGGGTGAGTCCGGTGGCGACCAGAGCGTTTTGCCGGTACCGGAGGCGGTTGCTCACCAGGCCGCTCAGCACGGCAATCAGCCCGGCGCTTTCAAGAATCCAGAAAACCACCACGGGCAGCAGATACTTGGTGGTGACGATCTGAAACTGGCTGACCACAGCCAGAAAGGCCAGCGGAAAGCTCAGAATCACCAGTGTCTGTAACCGGTCAGTGTTGCGCAAGCGCTGCCAGGCGTGGCTGAGGATAGCCAGCCACCCGGTAACGTATAAGGGCCAGCCCAGGGTTTGCGGCAGAATTTTGAGGAGAATTTTTCCGGCGCTGGCCATGGGAATGACCTGACGGTGATGATCCTCGAGATTCCGCATGAGCATGTGGTTTTTTTCAAACGTCAGGTGTTCGGTGAACCGTTCAAAATTCAGCAGGCTGTAGGGCGAACCGGCGAAAAACAGCCCGGCGGCCAGCAGTCCGGCGCACCAGAGCCGTGGAGAGAGCAGGCTCTGCGCCAGGGCGGGCAGGCTGCGGCGCATACGCCAGGTATGCGCCAGATGGGCCGAGAGCAGAAAGGCGCCGGTGAACACGTTGTATTTATAGGACATCGTCATGGCCATGCCCGCGCCGGTCAGCAGGTAGTCTTTCCAGCGGCCATGGCGGACGATGTTCAGGGCGAAGGCCGCGGTCAGCACAATGCCGCACAGGGCGGGAATGTCTGAGATGACGATGGCGGAAAGTTTGACGTGGGTGGTCAGAACGGCGAGTATCAGGGCGGCCAGCAGGCCTGCGATGTGACCGTACAGGGTTTTGCCCAGACGGTACACAGTCCAGAGGGTTACCAGTGCGAAGACTAACGTGAGACTGCGCCCGGCCAGGGCCATGAAGGTGGGGTCCTCGTAAAACCGGGCTTCAAAAGCCGGCCAGTTCCAGCTTGCGCCGTGAAACCAGCTGCTGAGGCGGTAAGCCAGCGCCACCACGCCGTAATAGCTGTAGAGAAAGAACGAGGGCTTCTTGAAGTAATCGGGATCCCAGTCCCCCTCGCCAAACGGCAGCATGTGCTGCAGATAAATTGGCTCATCCTCATGCAGCAGCAGGGGCAGGCCGAGGTTCAGCCGGACAATGCGCAGCAGGGCGCCCAGCGCCAGAATGAGAATGATCCAGCGCGAGCGGTGCAGTAGGGCGGTAAACTTCAGTGGCTTGTCCACCATGGGTCAACCCCGGGTCTTACGGCCTTTGGCGGCCGTTGCCGTTCACAGGGCCATTTTCACAGGGCCATCATAGGGAAAGCAACCGCCCCGGGCAACCAAACACGCCGGTGCGCCCTGTCAGTCATCCCATAAATAATAGCTGCACTGGTGGACTTTCACGGGCTTCAGTTTGTCCTGAAGATCCCCCATGGCGCAGTTCTTGGCGTACTCGGCCATGTTGGCGGCGCCAAAGGCGGCTCTTTTTAAGATCACTTTCCACTGATCCGGCGTGAGTTTTTTGGGCATGTCATCAAACCGGCCTTTCGGGGCGCTTTTGGTGTCCGGCGTCTTCCCGTCGGCAGGGCTGGTGCTGCCTGGGGTGGTTTCCGGTTCCCGGGCCGGTGTCAGGCCCGGCAGGTTGGCGTAAAAGCCCGTATTTACAGGCCGCATCGGGCCATATCCAGATATTCCCATCGTTAAACTCCATCCCGGACGCGATGATGCGTCACTTCAACACTCCAATAACAATAAAAACAAATCAGTGACGGAAATTGCCTTTTGGGCGTGTGGGGCAATTTTCATTACAAGTTTGTTTTTATTTATTTGAGTATTTTATGTGTGTGTAACTGAGGCGTTTGTGCAGGAGAGGCGAAAGCTGCCGCGCCGGATAGCAATTTTCTTGAGTTTGAGAGAAAGCGAAGGAGAGGACATCATGGTCTTTCATCAGGTTGGTGGATTTGCGCAGGCTGCCGTTCAGACGCAGGACAGCGCACAGAATGTGAACCGGTCCGCTGCAGGACAGTGGCAAACCGTGGCTGGTATGGATGTGAATGCCGCCCAGAGCCCCGCCGAAGCCATGCAGGAAGTGGGCGCACCCACGCAGGCGGATCCGATGGCGGCCAGTGGCCGGGAACTGGGCCCCAATGCCGGCCCCATGGAAAAAATCGCCTATCTGTTTCAGGAACTCTTTGCGCTCTTTCAGTCGCTGTTTCCGGGTCTTTTTGGCGGCTACGGCCAGGCGCAGCCCCCGGCGCGTCAGGCCCAGGCCGGCCAGGACAACGTGGCGCAGATTGAAAGCGGCACGGTGACACAGGACAACGCCACGGGCGACAATATCGCCGAAGGCGTCAGTACCAGTGCGGCAGAGGCAACGGCTGAGCCGGCTGCTGAAACCACCGTAACGCCTGATGCCGATGAGCAACCGGCGTACGCGGCGCCACGTCATGCGCGTCAGCAAAAAACAAAGAATACGCCGCATCACCCGGCAAAACCCGACTGCCAGGATGTGCAGGAGCCGGCGGGTGTGATTCAGAACAACATCTGCGGTGACAATACGGCCGGCAAACTGGATACCGCCGTTCAGCGTAACCGGTACGGCGACAACCGCGTTCAGGATGTGGGTGACGCAACCCAGAAAAACCGCATGGGCGTCAATGAGGCATCCAGCGTCGACACCCTCACCCAGAAAAACCGTCAGGGCGATAACTTTGCCAGTGACACGGTGAGCGTGACGCAGAAAAACCGCGAAGGCCACAACAACGCCAAAGACAACGCCGATGTGCAGCAGCGCAACAACAGCGGGCTGAACCGCGCAGAGAACAACCGCGCGGTCAGTCAGGCCAACCGCCGTGGCGACAATGAAACCGCCAATGTGGACGTGGCCATGCAGAAGAATGATGCCGGCGATAACTTTGCCGGTGATGCGATGATGCTGGGTCAGCAGAACCGCACCGGCCACAACAACGCCAAAGACAGCGGCATGGTGGTGCAGGCCAACGGCACGGGTTTAAACCGCGCTGAAAATAACCTGATGGTTCGTCAGACAGCCGACGGCGGCGACAATATCTCCCGGAACAACCATTATGTGGAACAGGCCGGTGTGGATTCCGACAACCAGGCTGAAAATAACCGCCATACGGTTCAGGGTGGCCGGGATAACCGCAACACGGCCGTTGGCACGGCCGGCGATGACACGGTGGATCTGACCGGTTCCTACAACCGCAACACGGTGGATGCCGGCGACGGCGACGACCAGATTGAGGACAGCGGTTCCTACAACCGCTCCACCCTGTCGGCCGGCAAAGGTGATGATACCGTGGTGCAGTCCGGCGCGCACAACGTGGCCGAGATTGAAACCGGTTGCGGCGATGATGTGGTGCTTCAGTCGGGCCGTTACAACACCATTGCTCACCTGGATACCGGCCGTGGCGATGATCAGGTGTTGCAGACCGGTGACAGCAACGATGCCGTGATTATTACCGGTGACGGTGATGACCGGTTTGAGACCGACGCCACGCATACCACCACCACAGTCAACCTGGATAAAGGCAATGACACCGTTGTGGTGAAAGATATTGCCGACCAGGGCGGCAGCACCATCCGTGTGGACGGCGGTGAGGGTTGCGACGCCCTGGTGCTGGACGGCGACTGGCGCGAAACGGAAACCGGCTGCCACGAGGCCGACGGCACGCGTACTTTCGTCAACGCCAGCGGTGAGCGTGTGGTGATCGCCAGTAACATTGAAAAAGTGGAATTCCGCAGGCCGGAAGACCTTTGTGAACTGCCGCCCCAGCCGAAGCAAAACGCTTACGCCTGACGGTTGACCGAAATGATACCGGCTGAACCCTGGCTGCCTTGGTGGTGGCCGGGGTTCAGGGCGTACGGATAAACTGATCGCGCAGGGTTCTGGCGGCCTGCCGCAGACCCGCATGTTGCAGGCTGGGCCGGCTGTAGCGCCGTTCGCTGGCAGGGCCTATCTGCCAGGACGTTTCTTCAAACCGGGACGTTCTGGCTGGCTGCGGCATGGGGGGCTGCTGCGGGGCGGGTAGGACAGGCGGCGTCAGACAGGCTTCCGGCTGGGCCATATCCTCTGCCAGGCTCTCAAAAACAGCGGGGCTGGGTTGCGGATGGTGCTGATGTTTATAACGCGCCAGCGTGTCCTCGGCGACCTGTTCGGCCGGTTCTTCCGAATACAGCGTGTTCAGCGCCTGTATAAACTCCGGGCTCTCCCTGGCGGGCAGGTTGGTCTCCGCCGCCGGTGCGGCTTTGGGTTTCAGGCGCTCCTTAATCTGATCCAGGGTTTCCCCGGCCACAATGCAGTGTTTAACCTGCCGGAAGAAGGTGAGATCGGGATCGCTGAACTTCAGGTCCCCCCGGAAAGAAAGCGTGCCAATTGAGTCGTAGGCGTCTTCCGGCACCCGGAAGTACTGGGAAAGACGCACCAGAACGGTTTCGGTCATATCCAGGGCCTTGGCGGCTTCCGGCAGGGTCAGGCAGAGGTAGGACATACTCCCATTATAGGCTACTTCCCCGCGCCTGCAGGGTGGGTGGATGAACATTCCCTCCTAGGGATTAAAAACCGAAATAACGCCGGGCCGGGTGGGCGCCGGATTGCTGCTGATGACGAGCATAACCAGATGGGTGAGGCACAGCAGCGTAAGCAGCGTGAAGATGCTGGGCAGGAGAATCTCCAGAATCACCTGATGGTTCCACCCGCCGTGTGTGCCCTGGGTTGTCATCTCAAAAATTTCAAACCCGCCTTGCGCTGTGGTTTTGCGCGGACTGAAGACCCGCCGGCCTGTTCCCGGAATCAGAACGGCGCTCCGCACGTCCAGTGACTCGAGTTGTTGAATCATGTTTTCCGGCTGATTCTGGTTTGCTTCAGTACCGCCCACGACAGAAGCCATTGTCATTCACGCGTCCCCCTCATTGCACTGCTCCGGCAATAACCCACTGCCTGCAACCTGGTGTGATTCTCTGGTAATGGAATGGTGTTGTCTGTTTCCCCGTAGGAGCATAAAACCCATTCCCCGCCATTTGGTGTCATATTGTAACGATTTTTGTCTTTTCACGCAATTTTCGCCGCCGCCAATCTCGTCTGTCTGCTGTATGGAGCGGTCTGGCTGCCAACCGATACCTTTTCTGGAATTGTTAAGTTTCACACCTCTCTCTTTCCCTGATGAACCACACCGGTGCCGATTTTCGGCACCTTTTTTTTGGCCGTTTTCAAAACCTGCCGGCCGTTAAAATCCACCACCTGATGGATGGAGACAGGTGACCCGGCAACCGAAACCCTTTGTATCGGATAACCCAGTTATCCAGCCGAACTTTGTTTCACTCTCTCTCTTTCCCTGATGAACCACACCGGTGCCGATTTTCGGCACCTTTTTTTTGGCCGTTTTTCTGTCCGCTTAGGCTTCCTCCCCGTATAATGGGGATATGAAAGCCCCTGGTAAAACGTTCAGCTCCGTGGACGAATATTATATTGATCAGTGCCTGCAGCTGGCCAAGCTGGGTGAGGGACTGGTGAGCCCCAACCCCATGGTGGGCGCTGTCGTTCTGGATAAAGACGGGCGCCGGGTTGCCGAAGGCTACCATCAGCGCGCAGGCGGCCCCCATGCCGAAGTACTTGCCCTGGACCAGGCCGGTGAACGCGCCCGTGGCGGCACCCTGTATGTCAATCTGGAGCCCTGCAACCATCACGGCAAAACGCCGCCCTGCACCCAGGCCATTATTGCCGCCGGCATTGAGCGCGTGATTTGTGGCACGCTGGACCCCAACCCCGAGGTGAGCGGCGCCGGGCGCGATGAATTGCAGAATGCCCGTATTTCCGTGCGGTACGGCTTTCTGGAGGAAGCCTGCCTGCGCCTGAATGAGAGCTTTTTCCACTACATCACCACACGCCACCCGTTTGTCACCCTCAAGCTCGGACTGACCATGGACGGTAAAATCGCCGCCCGCAACGGGAGCAGCCAATGGATTACCGGGCCGCTGGCGCGTCAGTTCGTGCATCACCTGCGCAACCGCTACGATGCAATTCTGACCACGGCGGAAACCGTGATTGCCGATGATCCTGCCCTGACCGTGCGTGATGTCCCCATGCTGCGGGATCCCGAAGATGGCCGGCGCAAACAGCCCACCCGGGTTATTCTGGACCGCCAGTGCCGGTTGTCTTTCAATCACTATCAGGTGTTTGATACCCACCAGGCGCCCACCTGGGTGTTTGTTTCCGGTCTGCGCGCCACGCCGGAATACCTGGCCATGGCCCGTGGCCGGAACGTCCGCATTACCGAGGTGGATGACACCGGGCTTGGCCTGAATATGAAAGAAGTCCTGTACCACCTGGGTCAGGGGGGCATCACCAGCGTAATGGTGGAGGCGGGGGGCCGTCTGGCAGGTCATCTGCTCAGTATGGGTCTGGCCAACAAGGTGTATCTCTTCTACGGTCCGCAGGTACTCAGCGATCCGATGGCCCGCGGCGCTTTCAGCAACGCGGTTAATTTACAGCTGCCCCAGGCGCCGCGTCTGCATTTTGCCCATACCCGCCGGCTGAACAAGGATCTGCTGGTGGAAGCCTACCCGGACAAGCGAACCACCGCCCTGATGAAAACCCTGTGAGTTATAAAGGTTTTTTCAGAACAAGATTGAAAGAGCCGCATAGGTTATTTGATTTCATGCTCTCATCAGTCACGTCCGAGATTACTTGAAACCCAACGTCTTTAACTATGGTTTTCCATTCCCCTTTGCTGTGGTATACCTGATCCCGAGGCATATTTGGGGAGGTGGATTTTGCAATCTTCTGTAAAATAGAGTGCCTTACTCTGGCATATAGAATTTCAAGGTCAGAAGAGGCATCTATTTCCCTGATAACAGCTATACCACCTGGCTTTAACTGCTGATAGACTTGCGTTAGCAGTTGCTGGGCAGCTTGGTCATTTTCCGTATGATGGAGCACGGAGAGTAGGGTAATGAGGTCTGCTTTGGCAAACTCCTTTGGAATTTGTTTGCCATCGTATGTGGCTATTTCCCATTCTTGTTGCTGGTATCGGCTGGTTGAATTGGAATCAATTTCAAGCGGCAGTACCTGCGACGGCAATAAATTTAACCCAGCAGCAACAGCCTTTGTCACGTGTGCCTCACCGCAACCAAGATCAATGTAATAAAAATCATTTGCTCTAGGCAAGCCGCTTATAACGGGCTCAAGGCTGTCCAATATCTGCCTGCTTAAAGCCTTGGTTCTCCCTTCATGCCACTTGAGGTTGGATTGCTCTAGGCGCATTTTTAAATGAGGCTGTTCATCAAGATATTGACCGACCTGATCAAAAATATTTGAGTGAGTGGCTAATGATGTTCGATTCAAACTGCTTGCTTGGGAGTTGTTTAAAGTTGACTCAAAAGCCCTTTTTATAAAGATCTGCCACGCAATATGACCCAATTCGGGGTCATGACGAAAAATATCGTTTACAAAATGCTTGTGCAGTACGCCTTGTGTATAACTGTTGATCAGCAAAGCTGTCGGGTCGGGTGTGGCGCTTCGCTTGAATGAATCAGAATTATTGTTCTGGAAAGAAATTCGACCAAATACTGGACGAGATAAGGGATTGACTTGGTTGGCTGACCAGAGAGGTGAAATCTGCATAATTTAACCATAGTATAGAAAACAATAATTATTATACTTAAAAAACAAATATAAAAAGTATTAAACATTTGCATAACTTGAAGACTGGGGCAATTTTGACGGATTGTATGTTTTTATTAATACAGGAGTGTTTATTGATGTCCGTGCGTGTCTGAAGCCGGACGATGGGGATTTGGAATATGGATCCATTACAGTCAGCAGCCCCGCCGGGCTTTAATACGGCCGATATCTCCACGCCGATGGGATTGCCCGACGATCCGGTGGTGAATCCCCTGGGTCTCTCCGTTGCCGGCGTGGGTATGGACAGCTTTGAAAGCGGCTTTGGCATGCAGGCCGCACAGGCGGGCGGGTTTTCCGCCATGGCTGCGCTGTCGCAGATGCAGGAAAATGTTGCCAGCATCACCGTCACGCTGATACAGATGATTCAGGTCCTGAGTGGCGGCGGCAGTTCCGCAGGCGTTGGCGGGATGGGTGGCGGCAATGCCCTCACCGACACCCTGATGCAGCTTTCTCAGCAAGTGGCCGGGAAAGAAAAAGCAGCCTCTGCAGACACACCGGAAGAAGCGCCCGAAGAGACGGAGCCGGTTGATAATGCTGAACCGGAATCGCTGGCGCCCCCACAGGAGACGGTCCCAGCTGAAGGCATTACGGAACTGAGTGACGATAAAGCCACGCGGATTCAGCAGGTGGTGGAAGCCGCCAAACGCACCTATCCGGATAACCCGGTGATGGCCAAACTGGCTGCCACCCAGGCGCTTCTGGAAAGCGGCATTCATCAGGACAGTCCCAGCAGCCTGGCCAAAGACGACAAAAATCTGTTTGGCATTAAAGCCGAAGGCACAGCCGGGTGGGTTTCTCTGCCCACCGAGGAACAGGATGCCAGTGGCAATGCGTATACCGTTCAGGCGGAGTTTGGCAAAAACGCAACGGTGGAAGACTCCTTCAAACAGCACAAGGAGATTCTTTCACTGGATCGCTATCAGCCGGTTTGGCAGGCGGGCACTTTTGAAGAGGCCGCCGCGCGGGTGCGCGAAGCCGGTTATGCCACCGATGTGAGCTACACGGATAAACTGATTGCCGTGTATAACGACAATCTGGCCCAGTATTTTTAAGCGGGTTTGCGGAACACGTAATTCACCGTGGTTGTGATGTTGGTAGGCTCCATCATTTTATCTTCTTCGGCATCAACGAGCTGAAAGCCAACATCCTTCAGAATGGTTTCCAGCTCGTGACGTGACAGATACGTTTCGTCGCGTGGGATGTTAATGGGCATGAACTGGGCAATGCGTTGAGAAATCTGGTGTTTGACCTCGGCGAACAGTTTTTCCTGCGGGGTGGAAATGTCCAGATCCCGGATTGCGAGAATGCCACCGGGTTTCAGATGATCATAGACTTGTGAGACGAGTTCCCTGAGTTCCTCAACCCGTGGTGAGTGATGAAGGACGGATAACATGGTGATCAGATCGGCTTTGGGGATATTGTTGGGTATTTTCCGCCCGTCATAGGTGCGGATTCCCCAAGGCTCACTGGCCTGGGTGTTGTGACCCTGACCATCGATTTCAAGCGGGGTGACCTGGTCGGCGTTTAACCCCAGGTGCTGGGCAATGCCCCGGGTAACCTGGGCTTCACCGCAACCCAAATCAATATAATGAAAGTCGCCCGGGAGATCCGCAGGGAGCAGAGGGCGAACCAGTTCAGCAACCTGACGGGAAAGTGCATCCACCCGTCCGTACTCCCACTTCTGGCGGGCTTTTTCAAGCTGGGGCTGGAAGTCAGGGTCCTGTCTCAGGAGGTCTCCCACGTGATGATACACGTTTTTGTGATGGACGCTGCTTGCCTGGGCTTGTTTCAGGGTGCTCGGCTGGGGAGTCTGCACGGTGCTGACGAAACAGTCCAGAGCCTGTTGCCCTAGCGAGGGGTTATGGCGGAATAAATCCTGAACAAAATAGGCTTCCAGGACTTTCTTGGTGTCCGGGTTCTTCAGCAGGGGGGTTGGATCCGGGATCATTGAGAGCACAAAGGTGTCGCCTCCGGATTCTTCCGGAGGGGCCTGGCGGGTGCGACCGAACAGGGGCTGGCCTGGAAAAGACGCGGAAAAACTGTCGGCAACCCGGTGAACCGGTGTATGCAATGAAAAACCCATACAGCACTTTTAAAAGATATGACGACGAAATACAAGGGTTGTATCCGAACCCGTTACATCCCGCTCAGGCAGACGCATACGGTGGATGTCCAATGGTTATTTTGAGGGCATTATTCAGCCAGACGGACCACTTCGTCCTGACCATCCGTTTCCTTCAGATGAACCTGTATATGCTCATTGAGTGCAGTGGGTAGATTTTTACCGACAAAGTCGGGGCGTATGGGCAACTGACGGTGTCCCCGGTCCAGCAGCACCATCAGCTGGACGCGCGCCGGGCGACCAAAGGCGTTCAGGGCATCCAGCGCCGCACGAACACTGCGGCCGCTGAACAGCACATCATCCACCAGCACCACGGTTTTACCGGTGATGTCCACCGGCACCAGGCTTTCTCCGGCCGGGCGGAAGGTGCTGCCGGTGTCATCGCGGTACAGGGTAATGTCCACGTAGCCGACGGGCACCTCCTGACCTTCCAGTGTGTGAATCAGTTGCCCCACGCGTTCAGCCAGCGGCTTGCCCCGGGTGAGGATGCCCAGCAGCACCAGTTGCGTGAGATCCGCCTGCTGTTCCAGCAGCTCGTGGGTCAGGCGTTTGAGGGTGCGCTGAATGTCTTCGCCGCTGAGAAGCAGCGTGGGCTGTGGTTGGGTGGGCTGTTTGGTCATCGTGCTGATTCCGTTAGTGTGGCGTTAAAACAGGTGGAAGGTTTTCCGGCTGCACGGCCAGACGAAGTGCGGTCATCATGGCGGCGGCTTTGCGGTGGCACTCATGGTATTCGTGCGGAGCCAGAGAATCGGCCACGATACCCGCCCCGGCGTGGAGTGAAACACGCCAGGCCCCATTATAACCCGTTTCAGTCCGGGGCTCAGTCGGGTCTGCCGGTTTCATCCGGCGGCACTGCAGGCTGCGGATAATGATGTTGCTGTCCATAGCGCCGGTCGCCGCATCAATCCAGAACACACTGCCGGTGTACAAACCGCGACGGACGGGTTCGGCGCCGGCGAGAATTTCCATGCAGCGCAGCTTGGGGCAGCCGGTGATGGTGCCGCCGGGAAACATCGCCCGCAGGACATCCCAGGCGTCTGTATCGGGGTTGAGTGCGCCTTGTATGTTGCTGACCAGGTGGGTGACGTGGCTGTAGCGCTCCAGGGTGAGCAGTTCATCCACAGTCACGCTGCCGGCCCGGCAGACGCGGCCCAGATCATTGCGCTCCAGATCCACGAGCATCAGGTGTTCGGCCTTTTCCTTCTCATTGCCGCGCAGCAGCGCACCCACCGCCTCGTCATCGGTCGTGGCGTCACCGCGGCCCCGCGTACCGGCAATGGGGCGGGTTTCCGCCCGGCCTTCCGGTGTGGTGCGCACCAGCCGTTCCGGTGAATTACACACCAGCGCCCCATCCGGCCAACTGATAAACGCCGAGAAGGGCGAAGGGTTCTGATGACACAGGGTTTCATACAGGTTCAGCAAGTCCAGCGGTAACTGCTGCTCAAAACGAACGGCCAGATTCGCCTGGTATACGTTGCCTTGCCGGATGTGTTCCTGAATCCGATCAACCGCCTCTGCGAAGGTTGCATCATTCAGTGACTGTTCAAAACCGGGCAGCGGGTTGCCGTCCGTGGTCACCAGGGCGTCGTCAGCGCAGGGCAGACTTTCCCGCCACAGGTCGATCAGTTTTGTTTGTGAGTCGTCATCCGCACTCAGTAGCGTCACGTTTTCACAGTGTAAATCCGCTACAAGCCAGTCCCGGCAGGCGATCAGCAGCAGGTCGGGTGCGTCGCCGCCGGCATCCCGGTCCGGTGCGGATGCGTTACAGCCGGAGGTCATCCATCGGGCGGCTTCATAGCCGGCCATGCCCACCAGCCCACCCCGGAACGGCAGGTCCTCCGGTGCCCTGATGTCGGGATCCGGCGTGTGGGGAGACCGTACCGGGCAGGCCGACTGAAAGCGCCGGCAATGGGTCAGCAAATCTTCCGACGTCTGAATTAAGTGGGTTTCCGGTGGCTGGCCGGCGCGGGTGATCGTAAGTCTGTTACCCGTGAGTTCAAGGGTTCGCTCCGCGTTGAGGCCGATCAGGCTCCAGCGGTTGAGTGCGGAGGGGCCGGGCGTGCCACCGAGAAACACGGCATAGCTATCGGGATTATTCTGCCGGGCGATGGCGGCACGGAAAAACCGGTGCAGCCGCCGGGTGAGTGTTTCACTGTCGGCTGCCTTCATCAGCCGTCCGCTTCATCCAGCAGGGCGTCATCCATTTCAACATTGGCGTACACGGCCTGTACGTCATCATGGTTTTCCAGTGCGTCCAGCAGCTTCATCAATGGTCTGGCCACGGCCAGTTCGGTGACCGGGGCGCTGTTCTGGGGAATGCGGGTCCACTCGGCCGAAACCACCGGGATTTTCTGATCCGCCAGGGCCTGGCAGACGGCATTCATGTCCGCCGGGCTGGTCATTACGTCTATCAAACCGCTTTCCTCATTGGGGGTGAAGTCTTCGGCGCCGGCTTCAATAATCGCGTTCACCAGCGCGTCGCTCTGCACCGGGCAGGCGGCCGGATCAATCTGAATGAGCCCGCGCTGTTCAAAAATCCAGGCCACACAGCCATCCGAACCCAGATTGCCCTCGTACTTGTTGAAGTAACTGCGGATGTCCCCGGCGGTACGGTTGCGGTTGTCGGTCATGGTCTCAATCATCACCGCCACGCCGCCGGGCCCGTATCCTTCGTACACCACGGTCTCCAGATTATCCGCCGCACCGGTGCCCGCCCCTTTTTCAATGGCGCGCTGAATGTTGTCGTTGGGGATGCCGACCGCTTTTGCTTTGTCAATGGCGGTTCGCAGGCGGAAGTTGCCGGCGGGGTCTCCACCGCCCATTTTGGCGGCCACAATAATCTCGCGGGAGTACCGGGCAAAGGCCTGCCCCTTCCTGGCATCCTTGGCCGCCTTGCGATGCTTGATATTGGCCCATTTCGAGTGTCCCGCCATAGTGCCCATATTCTAGCACAGGGCGTTTCCGCCATTCCTGCGCTGTACTATAATGGGAGTGAGGCCTGCGCGCCTGAATTTGTGACCAGATGTTTTAGGGGTACCCGGATGAAAAACCGCTCACAAACCGTTTCTGTGGTCGTCATTGCTCACGATCATGTCCAGGTGCTGGATCGCGCCCTGAGTTCGGTGACGTGGGCCGATGAGGTTATCGTGCTGGATCGGGGCAGCACGGATGGCACGCTGGAGATTGCCCAACGCTTCACCCGGAAAATTCATTTTCATCCCAGCCCCCACAAACAGCGGCTGATGATGTACGGGTGCGAACTGGCCACCAGCGAATGGATCCTGTATCTGGAGCCCCACGAATGGGTGGAGGAGATGCTGAAGCACGAGATTGACGGGATTCTCCTCAATACGCCGGAGGCCGTGACAGGCTACCGGATCCCCATGCATCTGATTTTTCAGAATGATCATGTGCGCCATGGCGGCAGCCTGCCCACGCATGCCGTCCGGCTGTTCCGCAAGAACGGGGTGCAGATTCTGGGGGATGCCGACGATCACAGTATTCGCGCAACGGGCCAGGTGCGCACGCTGGATCACGCCATCGCCACAGAGCCCTTCCGGGACATTCACGAGATTTTTGAAGCCGCCAATTTCCGGGCTTCTCTGGGCGCCCTGCGGCGGCTGGAGGCGGGTCAGTGCGCGAAGGGTCTGAAAGGGGTCATCGGCCTGCTCTGGGCGATTAAATGGACGTTTATCCGTCAGTATTTTCTGGGTATGGGTTTTATGGATGGCATCCGCGGGCTGACCTTCGCCCTGGCCGGCGCCTACGAGGAATTCCTCATTCACGCCAAGTTCCGCGCGCTGACGACTTAGCGCATTACAGAGGGGTTGGCGTAAAATGTGCCGCCCACCCACACGCCGGTGCAGTGATTCACGCCCACTTCATAGAAAATGGCGCTGTAGCCCGGTGTGGCGAACACACTGAGATCGGCGCGTCTGCCCATGGTGATGTTGCCGCGATCCCCAAGGCCCAGTGCGCGGGCAGCGTTCACCGTAACGGCCCGGATAATGTCGGCCGGGGTCATGCGCATCTGCAGACAGGCCAGATGCATGATCAGCTGCAGGTTGGCGATCATGCATGATCCCGGGTTGAAATCCGTGGCCAGCGCCACGGGGACCCCGGCATCCAGGATCTTTCTGACCGGTGCGTAGGGCACGTTGAGATAAAATGCGGTGCCCGGCAGCAACGTGGCCACCGTGCCCCCCGCTTTCATAGCGGCAATCCCGGTATCATCCACGTGCAGCAGATGATCGGCGGAGACCGCGCCGAGTTCGCCGGCCAGGGCCGCCCCGCCCAGGGTGGTGAATTCTTCGGCGTGAACTTTCAGCTTCATGCCCAGCCTTCGCGCGGTTTCCAGAATGCGACGGCTCTGCGCCACATCAAAATAACCGGTTTCGCAGAACACATCGCAAAAGTCCGCCAGCCGGGCATCGGCCACAGCCGGCAGCTGCTCGTCACAGATGGCGGTCACATACGCATCCGGGTTGTCTCTGTATTCGGAAGGAATATCATGTGCGCCCATGTAAGTGGTCATCACGCTGAGTTCATCCGCCAACTCTGAGCGGAGTTGTTTCAGCACCCGGAGACATTTTTCCTCCGTGGCCCAGTCCAGTCCGTAACCGCTTTTGGCTTCCACCGTGGTCACGCCGTAGGCGCGCATGCTCAGCAGGCGTTGCCGGGTGAGGGTGTGGAGCGTTTCGGCAGTGGCCTGGCGCGTGGCATTGACGGTTTTGAGGATGCCACCGCCCTGTGCAGCGATCGCCTGATAGCTGACGCCATTCAGCCGCTGCTCAAACTCATCGGCGCGGTCACCGGCAAAAATGGGATGTGTATGCGCATCTATCAGTCCGGGGAGAATGGTCTGCGCCGTGCAATCCACGGTGTGGTCGGCTGCGGGCGCCTGGCTGGCCGGCCCCACCCAGTCAATCCGCCCGTCCTGAATCAGCAGCGCCGCATCGGCGAGCACGCCCAGCGGGTTCTCGGGATTGCAGCGTTTATCATCCACGGTGACGAGCTGGCTGATGCGGGTGAGGAGGGTGGTGGTCATCGGCCCGGTATCCAGAGGTTTTCGTCATGTGCGACCTGCTGCGCTTTTTCATAACCGGCATCGGCATGGCGCAATACGCCCATGCCGGGGTCGGTGGTCAGTACGCGTTGCAGCCGGGCGGCGGCCTCGGCAGTGCCGTCCGCCACAATCACCATGCCGGCATGGAGGGAATACCCGATGCCCACCCCACCGCCATGGTGGTAAGCGATCCAGGTGGCGCCGTTGACGGCATTGATCAGTGCGTTGAGGACCGGCCAGTCGGCAATGGCGTCCGACCCGTCGCGCATGGCTTCGGTCTCGCGGTTGGGGGAGGCCACGCTGCCGCAGTCCAGATGATCGCGTCCGATGACAATGGGCGCTTTGACTTTGCCTGTGGCCACCAGTTCATTAAACAGCAGGCCCGCTCTGGCGCGTTCGTGCAGATTCAGCCAGCAGATGCGCGCCGGCAGGCCCTGAAACCGGATGTGTTTTTCCGCGAGTTTGAGCCACTGATGCAGGGGCGCGTTGTCCGGAAACAGTGTCTTCAGGGCCTCATCGGTTACGGCAATGTCTTGCGGATCGCCGGAAAGGGCGACCCAGCGGAACGGGCCCGAGCCCTCACAGAACAGGGGCCGGATGTATTCCGGGATAAAACCCGGAATGTCGAAAGCATTGGTGACACCCTCATCCTGGGCGACCTGGCGGATGTTGTTGCCGTAATCAAACGCCACGGCGCCCTGCTGCTGCATGGCCAGCATGGCGCGTACCTGCTTGGCCATGGCGGCTTTGGAGCGTGCCACATAACCGGCAGGGTCTTTTTCGCGCAATGTGTCTGCCTCAGTCAGAGACAGATTCTCGGGGACATAGCCGTTGAGCGGATCGTGTGCGGATGTCTGATCCGTGACGACATCGGGAATCTCACCGCGCCGGACCAGTTCATCGTAAACCGTGGCGGCGTTGGCGCACAGGCCAACGGACAACGGTTTTTTCTCAGCCACAGCTTGTTTGACCTGCACTAACGCCGTGTCGAGATCCGGGGCGAGGGTATCGAGATACTGCGTTTGCAGGCGCTTCTCAATGCGCGCCGGGTCCACATCCATGGCGAGGCACACGCCATTGTTCATGGTGACGGCCAGGGGTTGCGCCCCACCCATGCCACCCAGGCCTGCCGTGAGCACCCAGCGACCCGCTAAATTGCCGCCAAACGCTTTTTCAGCGGCCTGCTGAAAGGTGAGCCATGTTCCCTGCACAATGCCCTGGGATCCGATATAAATCCAGCTGCCGGCGGTCATCTGCCCGTACATCGTCAGGCCCATGCGTTCATACGCGCGGAAGTGATCCCAGTCGGCCCAGGCCGGCACCAGGTTGCTGTTGGCGATCAGCACGCGCGGTGCATCCGGGTGCGAAGGCAGCACCCCCACCGGTTTGCCGGACTGAATCAGCAGCGTCTGTTCGGTCGTCATGGTTTTCAGCGTGGCCACTATGTTCTCCAGCGCTGCCCGGTTGCGCGCCGCCTTGCCGGTGCCGCCATAGACAATCAGGTTTTCAGGATCTTCGGCCACGACCGGATCCAGATTGTTGAGGAGCATGCGGTAAGCCGCCTCGCACTGCCAGTTCCGGCAGTGCAGTGTGGTTCCGGTGGGGGCGCCGGTCAGCGGTGTGGTGGCGGTCATCGGGTTTTTCCTGCTTTGCCTGACTGGGCGGGATGATGCGGACAAACGACCTGCCCGACGTGATCCAGTAACGACCCGTCTCGGATCAGCGACACGATGCTATCGATATCTTCCTGTAAGCTGCGATCGGTGGCGAGGGGTTTGACGTGCCGGCGAATGAGCCGGTGGGCGGCAGCCACACCAACGCCCGGCCGGAGTGGTTTGCGTTCCTCCAGGCCCTGGGCGGCGCACAGCAGCTCTGTGGCGATAACATGGCGCGCGTTGGTTAAGATGCTTTGCGCCTGCCGGGCGGCAATGGCCCCCATACTCACGTGGTCTTCCTTGTCGTTGGAGGTGGGAATGGAATCGACGCTGGCCGGGTGCGCCAGGCTTTTGTTCTCCGAGACGAGCGCGGCTGTGGTGTAGTGGGCAATCATCATGCCGGAATTCAGGCCAGCCTGTCCTTCGGGAACCAGAAAACTGGGCAGGCCGCTGAATGCCGGGTTCATTAATTTATCAATCCGCCGTTCCGAGGCGCTGGCCAGTTCGCTGAGAGCAATGCCGAGCATATCGAGCGCAATGGCCAGCGGCTCGCCATGAAAGTTTCCCTGGGAAAGAATGTCCCCGTTGGGGAAAATCAACGGGTTGTCCGTAACCGCGTTGATCTCGGTTTCCAGCACGGTGCGAATCTGTTTCACGGCATCGCGCACGGCCCCGTGAATCTGGGGAATGCAGCGCAGGGAGTAGGCATCCTGCACCTTGTCGCAATCCGTGTGCGCTCTGGCAATGGCGCTGTCGGCCAGCAGGGCGCGAAAAATCCGCGCGGTTTCCGCATGTCCGGGGTGGGGGCGCAGTTCGGCCACGCGGGAATCAAACGGCTGGTGCGATCCCATCACGGCTTCAATGGTCATTGCCCCGGCAATGTCTGCAGCGTTGAGAAGTTGTTCCGCCCCCAGCAGGGTGAGCGTTCCCAGCGCCGTCATCATCTGTGTGCCGTTCAAAAGAGCCAGGCCCTCTTTGGCTTCCAGCGTGAGCGGGGCGATGCCGGCTTTGGCCAGCGCAGTTTTGCCGGCGAGTGATTTGCCCTGATACACGGCCTTGCCTTCACCCAGCAGAACCAGCGCCATGTGCGCCAGCGGGGCGAGATCGCCGCTGGCCCCCAGCGAGCCCTGAGACGGAATGACGGGATGAACGCCTGCGTTCAGCAGTGCCAGCAACGTTTCAATTACCACGGGGCGCACCCCGGAAAACCCTTTGGCCAGCGTGTTGGCGCGCAGCAGCATCATGGCACGCGTGGTGGGTTCATCCAGCGCCGGGCCGGTGCCCACAGCATGGCTGCGCACCAGGTTGAGCTGCAGCTGACCCAGCTGACCGGCAGGCACGCGCACCCGGCTGAGATCGCCAAAGCCGGTGTTGACGCCATAAACGGGTTTCCCTGTCTTCAGTACGGCCTCAATCACCCCACGTGATTGCTGCACCGCTTTGCGCGCCGTCGGTGCCAGGGAAAGCCGGATGTGCGGCGTGAGGGCAACGTGGCGGACATCTGCCAGCGTGAGTGTGTGGCCATCCAGCCGAAGCGATTTTGCACTGCCTGCCATATAAATGGTGTCCGCCCCGCCATGTCATACAATATCCCCGTCACGGGGTACTTCCTATTCTAGCAGTGATTGGACGCCCTACTGAACCGCTTTGTTCACGGCGGCAATACCGGCGCCGGCGGCGGCCAGCCCACCGAGGAAGGGACAGATGGCGGCGGCGGCAGCCATGGTGCCCACACCGGCCATGGTTTCAAACGGGTGGTTGGCCACGGTATCCTTGGCCACCTGAAGGGCCGACTGAACGCCACTGGAGGCGTCCGCGAAAATCTGCTGCAGTGAGACCCCCGTGCTGGCGGCCCGCGTGGCGGCCATCTGCTGGGCCTGCTGAATAATCACCTGCTCATTGGTGCCAAGCATGCCATTCTGGTTGCTGTCCACACCATACAAAAAGTCCATGGTGTCCACAAAGCCCGCGGCCAGTGTGTCGCCGTTGCGCGTGCCGTCGGTCATAAAGTCGGCCTGCAGCAGGGTCATGGCCACATCATCCATCGCAAAACCGTTGGAATGGACCTGACCATCCAGCGCGTTGGGGTTGGCGATGGTGTAGGCCAGAATCGAACCGTCAATCTTACCGCCGTTCATCAGCGGCTCGTGGCCCCAGAGTCTCATCACGCCCTGTTCAAAGCGGTTCATGCCCCGGTTGCCCAGGCCCACGGCGGCCCGGTTGGCGGCCTGCTGCGCATTCAGCTGGGCCGGGTCGTTCACGATATTAATCTTCTGGCCGGTGGAATGCAGAACCGGACGGTTGGCGTAGCGCGCCGACAGGTTGCCCCCCGGGTTGAACTTTTCATTGACGGCGAAGAAGGCTTCATCCATCGCGCGGCCGGTAATCACCTGCGGGTTGGCGATGGTGCCGTCGGCGTTGAAGGTGGCCCCTTCCTGGGAGGCCCACAGCGTGACCATTTGTTTCTCTGCGGCGGTAAACCCGCTGCCGGGCTCCAGCACGTTGTGGTAAATGTCGCCGTTATTCATACCGGCGGAAATCATGGCGCGACCCCAGAGGTGGACAGTCGCCCGTTCAAAATCGTTCAGGCCCAGCGAGGTCCGTTGCTGGGTGTTCAGTGTGGTGAAATCAATATTCCGGTTCACCGGTGACAGGGCGATTTCATTCTGTGCCGCAGCGTTGGCCACGTTGGCCGGCAGGGGTTGCGGCGTGGTTCCGACACCGCCGATACCGCCGCCAAGTCCGCCGCCAAGTCCACCGATACCGCCGCCGCCGAAGCCGCCGCCCATACCGATACCGCTCATGATGCCGCCCAGGAAGCTGGGCATGCCGCTGACGCCGCCAATGCTGCCGGTGCCGAAGCCGCCACCGCCGCCGAAACCGCCGATACCACCCATGCCGCCAAACTGACCGGTGGCCAGGGCGCCGCTGAATGGGTTGACGCCAGCGCTGCTGACACCCGGGGCGACCATTTCGCCCATGTTGACGTTGCCAAAGAAATTATTGCTGATGCTGCCGCCGCCGCCAAAACCGCCAAAGCCGCCGCCGAAGCCGCTGCTGAGACCCTGGCCCATCATGCTCATCATCTGCTGCATGGTCTGCATCATCTGCTGCATCATGCTGACCATACTCTGCATCATGCCCATCAGGGAACTCATCTGTCCCGTGGCGCCGGAAGCGTCGCCAACGGCAAACTGGGCTTGCTGAGGCATCATCTGTGCGGACGCATTGCCGATGCTGCCGAAATTGGCGCTGATCCGCTGGCCCGGCAGGGCATTGATCTGCATGGTGAAATTGTTGATCGGGAAGACCATACGCTCGGTTGTGCTCTCGCTCGATGCTCTCGTTAAAAAATCCACAAGGAAAAACTATATAAAAATAAAAACAATATACAAAGGCGAATTGCATGACCCGGAAGGCAGGCCGGGCCATTGTTACAAATCTTTATTGGATCGACAGCGGATATACGTCAGAGGTGACAGGCGCCGTGGGAGAGGCCCCGCTTGGCGAAGTACTGCTGATGATAGTCCTCGGCCGCGGTCCAGGCGCCGGCAGGTGCAATGTCAGTCACCACCGGGCGGGGGTGCTTCCCAGAGGCCTCCAGTGCCGCCCTGGCGGCGTTGGCCAGGGTGTTCTGTTCCGGCGTATGGGTGAATATCGCTGAGCGGTACTGGCTGCCGATATCCGGTCCCTGACGGTTGAGCGTGGTGGGGTCGTGGCATTGCCAGAAAAAATCGAGGAGCTCTTCATACTGAATCACCGCCGGATCGTAGGTCAGACGGACGGCCTCGGCATGGCCGGTCTGGCCGGTACAGGTCTGTTCATAGGTGGGACTGGGCGTGTGGCCGCCGGTGTAGCCCACCTCGGTGCTGAGAACACCGGGCAGGGCGGCAAAACCGGCTTCCACGCCCCAGAAACAACCGGCGGCAAAAGTGGCGGTTTCCATCAGTTTCCCCTCCTCTATACGACAATTTAAGGTGTTACTCGTAATAGGCCACGTATTGCGTGGGCGTTTCATAAACAATCACGCGGCTGGTTTGCGGCAGGCCCGGCTTAATGCGCTGATAGATGTAGCGCGCGATGAGTTCCGCGCTGGGGCTCTGGCCGGCAAAGGGAGGATATTCGTTGAGGTCCGTGTGATCTATTTCCTGGATGATCACATCCAGTTCGCGCTTCATCACCGAAAAATCAATGGCGATATTGGCCTGATCGAGATCCTCGTCACGCGTTTGGGCCACCACCTGCACCACGTAGTTGTGGCCATGGGGGTTGGCGCAGGGCCCTTCATAGTTCAGGAGATGGTGGGCCGCCGAGAAATGCTTTTCGACTTTGACTTCGAACATGGTGCCCCCTGTTGTAGCACCAAAGCGGCGGACTATCCAGCGGCTCAGACAGCCACGGCGGTAAGCACCTTGTCGAGGATTGAGAGGGCGCAGTCCACCTGCTCCTGGCAAATAACCAGTGGCGGGCAGAAGCGGATGTTGTTCTCCCCGCAGCCCAGTATCACCAGGCCTTCATAGAAACAGTCATCCACAATCCGGTTGCGCAGGGCCGATGCTTTTTCCCGGCCGGCCTTGCTTTTTACAATCTCAATCCCCAGCATCAGTCCGCGCCCGCGCACGTCGCCAATCACGTCATGTCTGGCCATCAGCTTCTCCAGGCCCGCTTTCATATAGTCTCCCTGAATCCGGGCGTTTTTCATCAGACCGCCTTCCAGCAGTTCCAGGGTTTTCACGGCGGCGGCGCAGGCCACGGGGTTGCCGCCAAACGTGGTGGCGTGGGTGCCGGGCTCCCAGTTCATTACGGAGCTGCGGGCAATAATGGCGCCCAGTGGCAGGCCGGAGGCCAGACCCTTGGCGCTGACCAGAATGTCCGGCTCAAAACCGGGGGTGTGGTCGCAGGCCCACATTTTACCGGTGCGTCCAATGCCGCTCTGCACTTCATCGGCAATAATCAGTATGCCGTGCTTGCGGGCGATGGCCTGAAGACCCAGCAGAAATTCGTCCGGGGGCACCACGTAGCCGCCCTCGCCCTGGATGGGCTCCAGCACAAAGGCCGCCACTTCCTCGGGAAGAGTCAGGGTTTTGAAGAGGATGTTCTCAATGTAATCCAGGCAGGCCTGCACACAGCCGGATTCCGAACCGGTGTTAAACAGATCCCGGTAGGGGTAGGGGTAGTGGGCGTGCAGTACGCCCGGCACCAGGGGCTGAAAATGCTTTTTCTGGAGGGCCTTGCTGGCCGAGAGCGACAGGGCGCCCATGGTGCGGCCATGGAAGGCGCGGAAAAAAGCCACAATATTTTTACGACCGGTGTGGTAACGGGCGAGTTTCAGAGCGCCCTCCAGGCCTTCCGTGCCGGAATTGCAGAGAAACACTTTCTTGGCTTCGCTGCCGGGGGCGCTCTGGGCCAGCCGTTCCGCCAGATCGACCATCACGTCATAGTAAAAATCGGTGCCGGACATGTGAATGAAGCGGGCGCTCTGCTCCTGGATGACCCGAACCACTTCCGGGTGGCTGTGACCCGTGGCGCAAACGGCAATACCGGCGCAGAAGTCCAGAAACCGGTTGCCATCCACGTCCACCACCATGGCGCCGCGCCCCTCGGCAATGGAGAGCGGGTAGCCGCGGGTATAGGAAGGCGAAAGGTACTGCTGATCGCGTTCAATCAGCGCAACGGTTCTGGGCCCGGGCAGCGGGGTGCGGATTTCAGGGAAGATCGGCAGGGACCCGCCCGCAGCCTTGGCGTCATAGTGGCAGGTGCTGCCAGGGCGTTCGGATGGGTTCATCGTGGGTCTCCTCGGATCGGTTTGGGAAAAGGGGCTGGTCTGAAAGGTTCAGGCCGGGATGTGGCCGCTGGCCAGGTTGCGCAGCGCCTGGTTCAGAAAGTCTTCATAATGCTTGCAGTTGCGGTATTCGGCAATGCCCACACGCGCCTGGAGCTGTATTTTACCCTGCGTGAGCGTCAGGGTGAGTCCCTGCAGACGCTCCAGTAGTCGGCGCGCAACCGTTTGCGCGCCTGCGGTGCCGGTTTCCGGCAGCAGAACAATGAACTTGTCTTCAAAGTATTCGCCGGCCAGATCCAGGCTCCGGCAGCAGGATTTGATGATCTGACCCAGGGTGCCGTATACGGTGGCCTGCTCTTCTTTGGGCAGGGGCGCGGGATAACCGCCCGTCTGCACAACCAGCAGACTGAGAGGTTTATCGGACGCACTGAGGTGATGGTTCACTTCATGGCGCAGGCATTCAATAATGTGCCGGGTGGTGAACAGATGGGACCGCGTGCTGATGATATTCAGTTCCTGCAGTACGCTTTCATGCTCAGAAAGACGGGTGAGCAGCTGCTGTTCGGCAAAAAACATCAGGACCCGCGAAAGCAGGTAGGGCGTGGGGACGGGCTGAACGAGATAATCGCGGATGCCGCGGTCATGACATGTCAGGAAAAACTCTTCGTCAAACCGGTCCGCCAGAACAATGCCGCCGCATCCAATGGTATCCAGCAGGGGCAGCAGGGCAATCACATTGGCGGCATGGTCGCGGCTGTCAAAAATAACCAGTACCGGCTCCAGGCTGCGCAGGGTCTCTGTGGCCTCCTCGTAGGTGCACATTCTGCGTTCCCCCACGCCCCGTATTTGCAGGGTTTGCAGAATGCTGTCGCCTTCCGAGGCCGAACCGCTGATGACCAGGATACTTTGTTCCGGCACCGTGATGGGCGGAATATTGGGCATGTCGCCCGTAATGGGTGTGTTACTGATCATTCGGGACTGCTCTCTCAGCTCATAATCATAAACCAGCCCGGGCTGTGCGACGGCACGGGCGTTTCGGGTCCGAGGGGGTCTACGTACAGGCCTTCGGTTTGTTCGCACAGGTTAAACACGGCGGAAATACTGTACTCGCCCGGTGTCCATCCTTCACCGTTGGCGAAGTGGTAGCGTTTGAGACTAGCCCGGAAGGTTTTGGTTTCACCGGGCTGCAGCCAGGCGACCCGCACACTGTCCGAAAAGAGCGTTGGCCGCGAACGAACCACCAGGGGCGCCAGCGCCAGATCCTTGCCGGACTTGCGCACGCGCAGCTGTAAGTTGGAGAGAATATCTTTCTCATAGCAGAACTTTGTTTCGCGCACGGCGCGGAAGGTGAACTGGACCTGAAGGCCTTCGCGGGCGCTGTAGATGTGTTCAGTGGGCTGGATGGAAAAAACCAGCGGCGCATCGCCGGCTTCAGCCTGTGCGGCCGGCAGGCTGGCCAGCAGGCCCGTGCAGGCTGTAACGAGCAGCAGCAGAAAGGCGAAAAGGCACGCCTGCAAAAGCTTTGCAGCCGATTGTTGTGCAATTGTCCGGCTTGGATCCGACACAGCCACGCATCCCGTATTTTCTGGGCGGATTGCGCCATGGACAGGCGATACCGACGCTCCTATTGTAACAACCGGCCATGGCGGCTCGCATACGGTGTATGGGGGATATGTATCCCGGTGTTACGCTTTTTAAAGCCCCGGGCAATCCGCGCTTAAGATTTGTTTTTATATTTATATATAGCGAGAGCAAGCATGGCTATGCCATGTACCCCACACGATTTAGGCAGAGAGACAAAGGCATTTCAGAGGGCACCGGACGATGATGTTTATTGCATACAGGCCAGTGACGCAGTACCAAACCCCTGCGCCAACCCCCACCCCCACACCCCCCCCCGCCAATGACGGGACAGTGACGACTTTGGCGCTGAACGAGGAAGGCGGCCAGTACCAGGGGCCACCCCCACCCCCGCCACCCCCACCGCCGGTCTATCAGCCGCCGGTGTACCAGCCGCCGCAGCTTCCCCCGCCACCCCCACCGCAGCCGGTCTATCAACCGCCGGTGTACCAGCCGCCGGTCAGTTCCGGTAATGTCGGTTCTGCCGGCTCGCAGGGCAACGACCCGTTTGGCTGGACCAGCCACTGGCAGATGCCCAACGGCTGGGGTATGGATATTGATGTCAGTTTTACCCCACCCGGCAGTATTCTGGCCGATACGACCCCAACGGCGACAACCGTTCCCGGCAGCGCCGTGATCAACACGCCGAATTTCGCCTCGGTGAATACCGGCGCGGCGTCGGTCAACCCGTTCAACCTGAACCTGAACTTTGGCGGCCTGGGCGGTGCGTCCAATATCGGCCTGTCTTCCAGCAATCCGCTGAATCTGACGATGAACTTCGGCGGCCTGGGCGGCTCTGCGGGTCTGGCCGGTGCCAGCCAGTCGTTCGGTAATCCGTTTGCCGCTTCCATTGGAGGCGGTCTGGGCTCCTCATTCGGATCCTCCTTTGGCAGCCCGTTTGCCGGCGGCTTTGGCGGTTCGTTCGGCAGCGCGTTCGGCGCGCAGGATCCGATGCAGAGCCTGATGATGAGTCAGCTGGCCGCCCAGCAGGGTATGGCCGCCAACCCGTTCGGTAGCAGTTTTGGCAGCCCGTTTGCCGGCGGCTTGGGTGGTTCGTTCGGCAGCGCGTTCGGCGCGCAGGATCCGATGCAGAGCCTGATGATGAGTCAGCTGGCTGCCCAGCAGGGTATGGCCGCCAACCCGTTTGCCAGCAGTTTTGGCAGCAACCCCCTGGCCTCCATGGGATCCGGTTTTGGATCCGCGTTCGGCAGTCCGTTCAGTAGTGGCTTTGGCAGTAGCTTTGGCGGCGGCATGAGCGGTTTTCCGGGGATGAGCATGAATATCGGCTCGGCCGGTACCAGCGGCTTTGGCGGATTTCCCGGGATCACCATCAGCATCCCGTTCCCCGGTCAGCAGCAGCAGTCGTCAGTGAGCCCCTACCAGGGTATGATGCAGGGCCTGTTTGGCATGATGCAGCAGTCCTACAGCATGATGGGCCAGATGATGCAGATGCTCAGCGGGATGCTCGGTGGGTAAACCACGGCAGTTTGTCAGGATGACTTCTATAATGGAAGGATGATTCTGATACTTGGTAGCCCGGAAGAAGTGCATGCGCGCCATGTGGCCGAGGCCCTGGCAGCGTGTGGACAAGCGTTTGCCTATGCGGATACCCGGACGTTCCCGCAGCGGGCCTTGTTGTCGTTTGAACCGACACAGCAGTCCTCAGGTTTCTGGCAGGATGTGCACACGGCTCGTCGTGTGGATCTGTCCACGGTCTCGGCTGTGTACTGGCGGCGCTGGCTCGGCCTGGATCTGCCGGATCTCGGCGATGATCATGTGAACCATATGATATATCGTGATGTGGAATCCGCGCTGGGCAGCTGGCTGCGTTGCCAGACTCACTGCCGGTGGGTGAATCCGCCCGAAGCCATCGCCATGCACCAGTGGAAGGCCTATCAGCTGCAAGTGCTTTCCAATGCCGGCATCCGGGTTCCGGATACCCTGATTACCAATGACCCCGACGCGCTCCGGGCCTTTTATGATCGCCATGCGGGCCGCGTGATTTTTAAACCGGTCCGGGGCGGCGCCCATACCGAGGCGGTTACGGAAGCCGATTTTTCCCCTGACCGGCTGGCGGCCTTAAAACAGTCCCCGGTTCAGTTTCAGGAGCGCATTGAGGGCGTGGACATCCGCGTGATGAAAATTGCAGAGACGCTGTTTGCCGGAGAAATTCAGGCTGAGACGCTGGATTTTCGCGGGGATCCCGATGCGCCGGTGATTCCGGTTGCATTACCCGCCCCCGTTGAAAAAGACTGCCACCGGGTGGCTGATCGGCTGGGTCTGATCTGGACGGGTATCGATTGTCGCCGCACGCCGGCGGGAGACTACGTTTTTTTTGAAGCCAACCCCAGCCCGATGTTCATCGGCTTTGAAGCGCTCAGCGGTTATCCGGTGACGGAGACGCTGCTGAGGTTGCTGACGGATTCGCCGGTCTGAGGGTGGCGCTGTTTCCGTTCACCGCCGGCGCGGGTTTGGGATCCGTTTTCTGTTTGCCAAGGAAATCGCGCAGCACTTCAATGCGGTCCATGGCCTGTTTGGAGTATTCCAGCGGGTCCGCTCCGCCCACACCCAGGGTGATGTATTGTTCATAAGCGCCCAGCGCATCGTCATAGCGTTTCTGTTTGTCCAGGGTCAGCGCCAGGCCGTAGCGGGCGTTGGCCAGGGTGGGCTTCAGTCGGAGTGCAACCTGGTAGGCGCTAACCGAATCACTGAGGCGTCCCATCTCGTTGTACACGATGCCCAGGTTGTAATAAACGAGTGGGTTTTCCGGGTTCAGTAAGCGTGCCGCTTCATACGCCTGGCGCGCCTGATCGATGTTGTGGAGTTGCTGCCAGCATGCGCCCAGCGCCAGCTGAATTTTTTCCTGCTGGCTTTTGGAGGGTTTCAGTCCAAGCGCTTTTTTGTAACCGCTGACGGCCATCTGCCAGTTGGTGGCGCCCATGTAGGCATCGGCCAGGGAGAGCTGAATTTCCAGGTCATCCGGGTTTTCTTCGGCCAGGGCGACCAGGCGCGCCAGCCCGGTCTGCTTTGAGGTGGGCGCAGGGGTTGCAGTGCTGGCTGTGCTGTCCGAGGCCGCGACGGTTTCCGGTCTGGCCGGTGTGTCGAGGTCCAGTTTGGCGATGAAAAGCTGTGCGGTTTTGTTTTTCGGATCTCGCACAAGCGCCGCCTGATAAGCCTGCCGGGCTTCATTCAGCTGCTGGCTGGCGAAGTAGGCGTTGCCAAGACCAATGTAGGGCAGGGGGTTATCCTGTTTGGCAAACGGCAGGGCCTCACCATACTGACGGATGGCTTCCGCATACCGCCTGGCTTCATAGTACCGGTCGCCCAGCAGTATCATGGCGTTGGCCATATCATTGGCCAGAATGGCCTTGGCGTCTCCGTTGGCAAGGCTGGGCGTTTTCTGCAGCGGGATGCGTTTGCGCGGATCCAGGGAACTGGAGGCTTCGGCAAACTGCGGGTGGTAATACACTTCCTTGTACAAAGTAATGGCTTTTTCGAGATCCTGCTGCTTGTGATACGCAATGGCCAGGTTGGTTTTCAGCTGTAAGTCATTTGTCGCCAGTGGGTTGTCCAGCAGGGTTTCATACCGGGCAATGGCCTGCGTGAGATTGCCCTGCGCCTGGTAGGTATAGGCGAGTTCTTTTTGCAGCAGGTAACGGTTGCTTTCGTCCGTGGCGCTTTTCAGCAGATCGCCAAGCATTGCCTGGGCAATGTTGTACTGTTTGTTCTCCAGAAAGGCGAGTGCTAAATTGTGTTGTACCGCCAGATTGCTCGGGTCTTTTTCCAGATATTTTTTGTAGGCTTCAATCGCCAGAGTGTATTTCTGACGGGACTGATACAGGTTGCCCAGATCAATCCAGAGTTCAATGCGCTTGGGATCCTGTTTGAGGGCGTTGGTATAGTTCTGGATAGCCAGTTGATCCTGGCCCAGATTGACATTGGCCAGTCCCATTTCAGAGAACAGATCGGCGCGGGCGCCGTTTTTCTGCAGGGCTTCCTGCAGCACCGGCACTGCTTTGTCAGAGGCTTCCGAGCGGTTGAGCGCTTTGGCGTAATTCAGGTAATCCGTGAACTGATCCGGGAAATCGCGCCGGAGGGTTTCATACGCCGATGCCGCCTGGCTGAACTGCTGCGCGGCCAGCAGCGTGTTGGCGTAAAGACGACGGGCTTCCAGATGCGCCGGGTATTTGACGAGGAAGGTTTCTAACGCTTTCGCGGCTTCACTGGTTTTGTTCTCAAACAGCAGTACGCGCGCCAGGCCAAGGTGGGCAAACTGGTAGGCCGGGTTTTTTTGGAGGCTCTGGCGGTAGAGACTTTCCGCCTCCGTGTTTTTACCCATTTGTTCATACAGGCTGGCCAGGCTGTATGCCAGCATGGGGTCCTGGGAGTTCATGGCCATCGCCTGTTTCAGCAGACTGGCGGCTTCGTTGTATTTGCCATGTTCGGTGAGTATCCCCGCCATCTTCACCAGAATCAGGTAATCGGAAGGATCGGCGGCCTGCGCCTTTTTCAGGGCCATCAGGGCGGCATCGGTATTGTTGTCTTCAGCGGCCTGGGTGGCGGCTTTTTCAGCCTGGTAGGCATCCGGTGTGAGGGCGGGGGCGGGCTGGGCGTAACACAGTGCAATGCTGACGGCCAGCGGCCATGCGCCTGCCCAAACCATCCGGCGATTCATCGTCATAAGCCCGTCCTCTGTCGCTGATAGCACTTCCCCGAATCCGTAGCGGCTGCGCGCTGACAGCCTGATTTCATTATACACGGGCTTTCCCTCGAAAGCCCGGTTCACCTCAGGACACCCGGGGGTTGATCTCCAGACGCCCTGCCCCGGTGCATGTTCCCGGCAGCCGGGCGGCGAACGGCCTGTCCCTCAAGTTTTCGCCTGAATCCGCCGATACGCCGGCAGGTCCGCAACGAGGATGTCAGGGGGATATCATGCGTATTGACGCCGTGGACGGCATGGGCCAGTCCCTGCTGATGCAGCTTGCTTCCCAGCTCAGTTACGTTGAGCTGATTGGCTTGCAGGGCAAGGTGCACAGCAGCAGTATCCGTAAAAACGATGGCAGCCGCTTTCTGCTGGAGAACAAATTCCGTGGCGTGGATTTGTATGAAGTGATGCGGTTGCTGAACCTGAGCAACCGCGGTAACCGGATCATGCTCCTGCATCTGCTCAAGCGGATGGACATCCTGACCATTCTGCGCTTGTTGTCTAAGCGCCAGTTAATTTATGCGCTGCGCTTTCTGAACAAAGGGACGCTGATTCGCCTGATGATGACCCTGCCCAAACTGATGCTGGTGAAAATGCTGCTGCATATTCTGCCCATGGAGAAACTGATGGAACGCCTGCCGCGCTCCATTCTCTTTCTCATTCTGCGCTCTAAAAAGCTGGATAACCGCATGCTGATGAAGGGCTTTGAAGGGATGGATCTGCGCCTGATGCGCCGTGTGGTGGCGACTGTGCTGAACCGGAATGTGGATCAGATGAACCGGGTGGAGATGCTCGCCATCCTCTTTAACCTGAAGAAGAAGGATATTCTGGATGGCCTGCGCGTGCTGCCGCAGAAGGCGCTGGCGCAGTTTGTGGGCGTTTTTACCGAGAAAGATCCGACGCTGCTGACGCTGATACCACCCGCGTTTATGATGAAGCTGCTTTCCAAAATGCCCAAGCTCACGCTGATGGAGATGTTTGATAAGGTGCCCAACGAGATGATTATCAACATCTTTCTTTCGCAGCTGCCGCATAGTTTTTTAAGCGAAATCGCGGCCGACGTGGAGCCGGGCGAACTGATGGGCTATATGATTTCTCAGCAGGCGGGCCTGCTGCAGCAACTCGGCGCCGATCTCGCCGCAGCTTAATTCAGCCGGTCAGTTTATGCGTGCCTGGGTGGCGCCGTCAAACAGGCTGGCGCGGGTCAGGGCAATGCCCAGGGTCATCGGCTTGTCGGCCGCCACGTCCACATCGCTGGGCAGGCGCGCAATCACCGCTTCGCCGGAGAGGGTGAAGTGCACGAGTTTTTCGCCGCCGAGCAATTCCACCCGGTTGGGCGTAATCGGCAGCGTGTGATCACTGGGCTCCCCGGCACCGGCCAGGTGGAAATGCTCCGGGCGGATGCCCAGTATGACGCCCTGGCCGCTGCTGCTGTCGGTGGGCGCCGGTTTGCCCGGCAGGCCGTCCGGCAGGGGAATGGTCTGCCCGTCGCCGAGTCTGAACTGGTTGCCGGTCAGAATGCCGGTCAGAAAATTCATCTGGCCGATAAACCCCGCCACAAAAAGGTTGGCCGGGTGATGGTATACCGTGTCGGGTGTGTCCACCTGCTGAATTCTGCCCTGGTTAAGCACCACAATCCGGTCGCCCATCGTCATGGCTTCCACCTGATCGTGCGTGACATAGACCGTGGTGGCGTTCAGCCGCTGGTGCAGCCGGCCGATTTCCGTGCGCATCTGTACGCGCAGTTTGGCGTCCAGGTTGGAGAGCGGTTCATCCATCAGAAACACTTTAGGGTCGCGCACAATGGCGCGGCCCAGTGCCACGCGCTGGCGCTGCCCGCCGGAAAGCTGCTTGGGTTTGCGGCTGAGCAACGGCTCGAGATCCAGAATGCCGGCCGCCTGTCGGACTTTCTCATCAATGGCAGGCCGGGGGGTTTTGCGCATCTTCAGGCCAAAGGCCATGTTGTCATACACGCTCATGTGCGGGTACAGGGCGTAATTCTGAAAGACCATCGCGATGTCGCGGTCCTTGGGCAGGACGTTGTTGACCAGCGTGTCGCCAATGCGGATCTCCCCGCCGGAGGGGGTTTCCAGCCCGGCAATCATGCGCAGGACGGTGGACTTGCCGCAGCCGCTGGGGCCGACGAGCACGAGAAATTCGCGGTCGGTGATGTCGAGGGAGAGATCCTCGATGACGCGCGTATCGCCAAAGTGCTTTTGCAGGTGTTTGAGGGTAACGGAAGCCATCAGGCTTTCATTATGCGCGAGCGGGGTGAGGAGGGCAACTGCAGAATTAAAGCGTCTGGTGAATCGCCTCCAGCGCCAGGGAGTAGCCCTGGGCGCCCAGGCCGCAGATGACCCCGGTGACCACACCACTGATGTAGGAGTGGTGGCGGAAATGTTCGCGGCGGTGAATGTTGCTCAGGTGCACTTCAATAATGGGATGCGGGTAGGCTGAGAGCGCATCGCGCAGGGCGATGCTGGTATGGCTGTAGCCACCCGGGTTGATGATCAGCCCGGCGGTCGTTTTGATTGCCGCGTGAATCTGATCGATCAGTTCGCCCTCATGGTTTGACTGAATGAATCGGAGTTCAGGGGCAGGCTTCAGGCTTTTGGCCTGTTTTTCCAGCGCGCTGTTAATGTCATCCAGGGTCTGGTGGCCGTAGATATCGGGTTCACGCGAGCCCAGCAGGTTCAGGTTGGGACCGTTGAGAATCAGAATATGAGGGGATGTTTTGCTCATAGCGCCATTATACCGAAGCCGACGGCAGGGTTTGACCGTGTTCCAGTTTCAGCATCGCTTCAATAAACGGATCAAGATCCCCATCCATCACATCCTGTACGGCGGCGGTTTCCACATTCGTGCGGTGGTCTTTCACCATGGAATACGGATGAAACACGTAGGAGCGGATCTGGCTGCCGAAGTTGATATCCATCGCCTCGCCTTTGATGTTTTTCAGCGAAGCCTCATGCTCGGCCAGTTTAATCGCCAGCAACTTGGAGCGGAGCATGTCCATGGCGATTTCCCGGTTCTGGAGCTGGGAGCGTTCCTTCTGGCAGCGCACCACAATGCCGCTGGGTTTGTGGAGAATGCGCACGGCGGTTTCCACTTTGTTGACGTTCTGGCCGCCCGCCCCGCCGCTGCGCGCCATGGTCATCTCAATCTCATCGGGTTTAATCTCAATGTCCCTGGCGGACACGCCGGTCACCACCGGGCTGACCTCCAGCGAGGCGAAACTGGTCTGGCGTTTGTCATTGGCGTTAAACGGCGAGATGCGCACCAGGCGGTGCACGCCTTTTTCACTGCGGGCGTACCCATAGGCGTAGCGGCCGCTCAGCTGAATGCTGGTGCTTTTAATGCCGGCCTCCTCGCCGGGTGAGGTGTCCAGTATCTCGGCTTTGTAGCCTTTCTGTTCCGCCCAGCGCAGGTACATGCGCAACAGCATCTCCGCCCAGTCCTGGGCGTCCGTGCCGCCGGCCCCGGCGTTAATCGTCAGTATCGCATCGCCGGCGTCATAGGGCCCGCTCAGCAGGGATTGCAGCTCCCACTGCTCCAGGCCTTTTTCAACAGCGCCCAGTGTGGCTTCCAGTTCTCCGGCAACCGCCTCTTCGCCTTCCTCCTGCCCCAGCTCCAGCAGCACTTCGGCGTCACTGAGGTGCTGCAGCCAGTCAGCGACCTGCTGAACCTGCCCCTTGGCCTCATTCAGCTCCTGCATCAGGCGCTGGGCCGTTTCGGCGTCATCCCAGAAGCCAGGCTGGGCGCTCCGGCTCTCTAAGGCGCCAATCTGTTCACGAACAGCGGGTGTGTCAAAGCAACCCCCTTGCCGAAGCCACACGGGGCGCCAGGGTCTCCAGGCGTCGTTTGTAATCGGCCAGTGCCATCAAAGCATCTCACGGTGAATAACGGTAAAACGCCATTGTAACGCGAACGGATGGATGCTGTCCTGTCAATCTCCCCGTTCCGGGGGAAGCGTCTTGAGGTGCGTTGCGACAGAATGTAAACAGACAGCACGCACGATCCTGCAAAGCGCCGGCATGTGGATAGGCTGACACTACGGGCCGCAGGAAGAATGGGGTAAACACAATGTTTTCAGCGTTATCATCCGCGCTCAATCCGTTCCAGGCGCTTCAGCCGCAACAGAGCCAGACCGCTGCCAGCCTGGCGCCCCAGCCGGCCGTGGTGACTGCCGTGGCCACCGCTACGGGTAACGGTCGTCAGGGCCGGTATAATCCGTTTATGACGGCGCTCAACACCGAATCGCAGGAATTTCAGCAGGCGTATGGCAAAAACATGCCCCTGACCAAACCGATGTTTCTGGGCTACCGGGACAATGTGGCGCTTTACGGGGGCAGTCGCCTGTTTGTACTGTACTGAGCTGCGCCATCCGGGTTGGGCGCTGAGACGGCTCTGAAGCCGCCCGTGGAGGCAGGTGGGGCCTGAATGGCCTTGACCATTGCTGCAATGGTTTCTTTCATGGCGTCACGGATGCAGTCCGGGCCCAGGACTTCGCAGGCGGCGCCGTATTTCAGCAGACGGCGGATCAGCACATCCGGCTGATCGGTGAGGGTGCGGATCTTCAGGCCGCTGCTGTCGCGCTGCAGAATGGTTTCTTCCGGGTACAGGCGGTAACTTCTGGCCAGGTTTCCGCTCAACCGGATGGTTACAGAGAGTTTGCGGTCCGTCTGCCGCCCTTTGGTGGGCAGCTGGGTCAGCTGGTGAATGCCACTGACCTTGAGTTTGACCGGTTGGCCGTTGTGGTTGTGGTTGCCCAGCAGGTAGGGCTTGCCATGCTGAAAAACCACCCGGGTCGGGACGATGTGCAGTTCTTCCAGCGGCTGGTTAGCGGCGGGGCGATACCGGATGGTCAGTACCTGCTGGTCCCGGCAGTAGCGCTCCAGCACGGTGTAGGGCGCTGTACCGTCATCCGCATCGGTCGGGCTGCTGCTGGGGGTGCACAGCCCTCCGTTGGTTAACAGCCAGGCGTGGGTATTCTCGAATCCGAACAACCAGGACAGTTTGTCCATGACCGGCTGCAGCGGATTGAGCGTTTGCGCCTGCTGATGCTCCCAGCTGTGGGCGTAGAGTTTTCGCAGCACCAGGGCCTCCTGGGGCGGCAGAATGAGCGGGAAGGGGTGGGCAGCAAGACGGTAGCTGTACTGGAGTGTGGCCGTGGCGCGGGGTATCCGGCACCCGGCTTCGCGCAGGGTGTTAATATACTTGGCGAGCGTCTCGGGATTATAGGTTTTGCCAATGTGGGGATTCTGATACAGGTACTGATTGAAATCGTTGATGTTGAGCGCCTGGTGCTGGCACAGCAGCTGCAAGAGAAAAAGAACCCGATACGCCGATATATTCAGATTCTGAAACCCACCCTGGTCAGGTTCGGGCTGGGCGGGCGCCGCAGAAGACGCATCGGGTTTTGGGATAGAGGTCTGTTGTTGAGGCATGTCTGATTGAGAATCAGTCATTGGGGTCACTCCGGTTAACGGGTGGTGGCGGCATAACAGGCCTGCATTCTGGAGAGCGTCTGTTCCATCTCCAGACGGAACGCTTCCGGTGTGTGGATCCGGAACGGCATGCCCAGTGACAGCAACGTTTGTTTCAGCCGGAAAAGATCACGGGTCTGTAAGGTCAGTGACAGCGCGGTGTCGGAGCATTTCCCCACATTCTGCAGCTTGCCCAGCCCGCTGAACCATTCCAGCGGCGTGTCATACATCAGGTGAAACGGGGACTGAAAATGTTCGGAAATATACAGGGTCAGCTGAACCTGCCAGGTGTTGCCCTGTAATTCACGCAGCGCCGATTCGACCTCCGGGTTCTCCGTGATGATGGCGTCGTGGATATGATCAACCCGCAGATTGACGGCCTCGGCCCGCTGCAGGCGGCTGCCCTGCAGATACAGCGCGCCGTTTTCATAGTGCAGTTGTTCCGGCAGAAAATAAAAACTGCTGATGCCTCTCTGGGTTGACTGATACGTGATCAGCAGCAGTTCCCGGGCGTCGATGCTCTGCTCCAGCAGGTTGAGCAGCGGTGTCTGCTGGCCGTAATCCACACTGCGCGTCACATCGTAATGGTTCTTGGCGCCGGCTTCCTCTGCGCGGATCAGTTTCCCCAACCGCGTAAGCAGATGATCCAGTGTGAGGATTTCCTGGTAACTCCAGGTTTCATCCAGACGGGTTTTGACATTGGCCAGCAGCGCCCACTCACTGGTGGTCAGCACCGTGTGAAACGGATGTCCGGTGAGGGTGTAGTGAAACTGGTTGGTTGGCGAGGGGCGGGATATTTCGCAGCCCAGCGCTTTGAGGGTGTTGAGATACAGCCAGATCGAATCCGTGGACAGGGACTTGCCGGTGAGACTGTCATTGCGGAACCGTTCCTGGATGACCTCCATGGTCATCGGTTCCTGCTGTAACCACCCGAAGAGTTTGAAAATCCGGTACGCCGTGGTGTTCATCGTGCGTTTCAGACGATCCCGGTTGATGCTTTCTTCCTCGGGCATCTCGGGTTCCGCGGGCTGCAAGCCGCCCTGAGATTCGGTTGTAGCCGTGCGGCTATAGTCAGAATCCTGCATGGGGTAAGCCTCTTCACCGATGGGGTTTAATCATCGCGGTAAATATAACCCTTGTAAACGGCACTATACTCGGTTTTGTATAGGGCGTTTTACCTAACAAAGACGCATTGAACGTCTAAGAATAATGCCGTCAGGCTTGTGGCCCGGACGTTTCCAGAAGGGTTAACCCGTTAAACCGGTTGCTGGCAACCGGAATCCCCTCCGCCAGGCAACAGTATACCGCTTCTTCGGTATGCCTGAGAATGACGGATAAATCGCTGAGTTCCGGGTCACTGAAACGCGACAACACATAGTTTTCCAGGCTGATGCCGCCTTCAGGAGAACCCACGCCAATGCGGATGCGTGGAAAACGGTTGTTGCCGCCAAAGTTCTGGATGAGTGACTTGATGCCGTTGTGACCGCCATCGCTGCCGCCGGGCCTGACGCGGATTTTGCCGAACGGCAGCGCCGTGTCGTCATAAATTACCAGAACCTGTTCCACGGGGATTTTATAGTAATGGGCCAGTTTCCCCACCGCTTCGCCGGAAAGATTCATAAACGTGAGCGGCTGAACGAGGTGAACCGGTGCGCCATGCAAAGTGCCTTTGCCCACCATGGCGTTAAATTTCCCCTCCTGCCGTGCGGCGATACCGGCCTGTTCCGCCAGGTGATGAATGGCCATAAACCCCACGTTGTGGCGGGTCATTTCGTACCGCGGGCCGGGATTGCCCAGGCCCACGATCAGCCAGGGGCTGTCAGCGGCTGCGGGTGTGTCCTGGCTCACGGTATACTCTCAGACGGTGACATGACCCCTTCATCATACCTTATCGGACGGTCCGGAACCCTATGGATGCCCATCCACCAAAGCCTGAAGAACAGCCAAATGATGACGGGACCGCCCGCCCGACGCGTCAGCGGCTGGACCAGGCCCTGGTGGAAGCCGGTTTGTGTGAGACGCGCAGCCGCGCCCAGGCGCTGATTATGGCCGGCCAGGCGAGACTGGATGGCCGGCGCGCGGATAAGCCCGGTCAATGGGTGAAAAGCGGCCAGGTGGTTACGCTTGATGCAGTGGAGCGCTATGTGAGCCGGGGGGGATACAAGCTGGAGAAGGCTCTGGACAGCTTTGCGATACCGGTGGCGGGGCGCCGCTGTCTGGATGCGGGAATTTCCACCGGCGGCTTTACGGATTGCCTGCTCCAGCGCGGGGCGGCCCATGTCACGGGGGTGGATGTGGGCCTTGGGCAGCTGGCCTGGTCTCTGCGGCAGGATTCCCGGGTGACCCTGCTCGAGAAGACCAATATCCGGCACCTGACGCCGGATGCCATGCCACACCCCCTGCCAACCCTGGCGGTGGTGGATGTCTCCTTTGTGTCCCTGGCCAAGGTTATCCAGCCTGTGGTTGCCCTGCTGGCCCCGGATGGCGACTGTCAGGCCGAAGTGGTGGCTCTGGTGAAGCCCCAGTTTGAGCTTCAGGACTATGTGCCCAGAGCCGAGGCGAAGGGTTTTCGCGGCGTGGTGCGTGATGCCGCCCTGCACGCGCGGATTTTAGAGGGGCTGTTGGCCTCCCTGGCCGAACGGCTGCCGGGCTGGCGTGCGGAAAATCTGTCTTTCTCCCCCATACAGGGGCCCAAAGGGAACACCGAGTTCTTACTGCATATGCGGCAATGTGCCGAAACGGATTGTGAAGCGCCGGAAATCCTCTCCGGGGAAGCCATTGGCCGGATTGTTTCGGAAAGTCACCAGTTCTTTCAGGGATCCGGACCCCAAATTAAAGTTTAAAACCCCTCCCGCCGAATCCTGAAGCATCACGAACAACCTTGTTTTGCTGGACTGTGACTGGAGTTAACACAATGCGAGCTTATCCTAACCCCAACCCCACCCACCGGGAGCGCAGACAACCCCAGGCCATTGCCGTGCCGATGGCGCGTTCTGCTTCTGCGCATGTGGCGTATCTCATCCAGACGATGACCTGGGCGATGGCCGCTTACGCGGTTGCGCAGGCCTGCTGCTGGCTGCTGGGCTAGACCCAGGCGGGGACTTTAACGGGCGCCGGTTCGGGCGCCCGGGCGTGTGGGCAGCGGCTGCCGCTGAAGAGAGAAAACAGACACTGATCGCTTCTGCCGGCTTGCGTTGACAGGGCGCTCATCCTGAGGAACAATCGGGGCATGAGCAGCCCGAGTTCGTCGGCGGCCATGCCGCCACACACCCCCGTGAAACAGACCCCGCTGTGTGCGTGGCATCAGGCGCATGGCGCCCGCCTGGTGGATTTTTCAGGCTGGCAGATGCCGCTGCAGTACGGCAAGGTGGTGAGTGAGCACATGGCGGTTCGTGAGGCGGCCGGGCTGTTTGATATTGCCCACATGGGCCTGGTGGTGCTCAGCGGGGCGGATGCCGGGACGATTGCTGATCTGCTGAACCCGCTGGTTCCGCAGGATCTGACGACCCTGACGCCGGGTAAGGCTGTGTATACCCAGTTCTGCAATGAGTCCGGCGGTATTATCGACGACATCATTGTCTACCGCCTGCCCGATGATCTGAACCCGACATTATTTCCCGGTTTTCAGGGCATGCTGGTCATCTGCAATGCGGGTAATACGGATCGGGATATGGCCTGGATGCGTGGGCAGTTGCCCGACACAGTGACGATGAACCTGATGAATCCGGGTTTTTCGCTGCTGGCCTTGCAGGGCCCGCGTTTTGCCGAGGTGCTGCGCAGGCTGGATAACCCGCCGTCCACCGATGTGCTGCCCGACCGCTTTCATCTTCGTGCGGCAGAACCGGGGGGCATCCCTGTGCTGCTGAGCCGGACGGGCTATACGGGCGAAGACGGCGTGGAAATCATTGTCGCCAATGCACAGGTGAGCGATCTGTGGGAAGCTTTGCTGGCGGCGGGTCAGCCCCTGGGTGTGGCGCCGGTGGGTCTGGCCGCCAGAGACACCCTGCGTCTGGAGGCGGCCTACCCCCTGCACGGCCATGATATTTCCGAAAGCGATACCCCGCTGGAAGCCGGCCTGGGCTGGTCCCTGCGCCTCAAACAGACCGGCGGCTTCATCGGTAAGGCAGCCCTGACGGCCGAAAAAGCCAATGGATCCGCCCGGCAGTTTGTGTGTTTCCGCCTGAACGGCAAAAGCATTCCCCGCCAGCATGATGCCCTGCTTCTGAATGGCGAGCCGGTTGGCGAGGTCACCAGCGGCTCCATTTCTCCGGTGCTGAACGCACCCATCGGGATGGGGTATGTCCGCTCTGGTTCCAATCCGTTGCAGCCTGGCGATACCCTGATGGTTCGTATTCGCGGCAGCAGGCTGGAACCCGCTGAGGTGGTGGCCCGGCCTTTTTACAGGCCGGGCGGGGGCGCCGCGTGATCCGGCATGAAAACTGCTCCGAAAATGACCGAATTGGGTTAAGATGAGCAGACGGATTTTTCCCGAACGACAGAGAACTTGTTATTTACCCGACTATCAGGAGGCGTTACCCCATTATGGCCAGTGTGGATTCTCTCCCCAACGATTGCTACGTGCTGGAAACCCACGAATATGCCAACGTCATTGAGGAGGGTCTGGCCCGCATCGGGATCACCGATTACGCGGCGGATCAGTTGGGCGATATCGTTTTTGTGGAGCTGCCTGAAGTGGGGGATACCTTTGATCAGGGGGAGTCCTTCGGTAGTATTGAATCTGTGAAAGCGTCCTCGGAACTGTATATGCCGGTCAGCGGCGAAATTACCGCCGTTAACCCGTTGCTGGAGGAAGAGCCCGGTGTGGTGAATGACAACCCCTTTGGCAGCGGCTGGCTGATTGAAGTGTCGATGAGCGATTCCGGCGAAGTCCAGAAGCTGATGGGCGGCGCGGATTATCAGAAGTTTCTGAAGGATCTGAGTTAGGTTTCATTTCGTTTTCTTCGCCCAGACGCATGGCTTCGGGTTGAACGGGGGTTAACCGGTGACCAATCACAATTTTCTGCCGCATACCCAGGCTGATCGCACGGCCATGCTGGCGGCCATTGGCGTCGATTCACAGGACACGCTGTTTGCCGATATACCCGATCACATCCGCAGGCATGTTGTTTTTGACCATCTGCCACGGCTCGGCCTGAGCGAGCCGGAACTGCAGCAGACCCAGAAAGCGTGGGCACAAGCCAATGCCGGCGCCGGCATGGCCTGCTTTCTGGGGGGTGGGGCGTATTACCGCTTTATCCCGCCGGCGGTCCACACCATTGCCTCCCGTTCCGAGTTCTATACGGCCTACACGCCCTACCAGCCGGAAATCGCCCAGGGGACGCTTCAGGTCACCTATGAATTTCAGACGATGATTGCTGAATTAACCGGGATGGATGTGGCCAATGCCGGTGTGTATGACGGCGCCTCGGCGCTGACCGAAGCGGCGCTGATGGCCCTGCGCATTAGGGGCGGTAAAAAGCACCAGGGCCTGGTGGTGCCCAGAAGTCTGAATCCTGAATACCGCGCCGTGCTGAATACCTACCTGAAGGCCGTCGGGGATGTGCCCGTCATTGAGTACGACAGTCCGGCTGACCTCAGGGCGCTGCAAACATCGCTTGCCGGCAAACCGCCCTGCGCCTTGCTGGTGCAGCAACCGGATTATTTCGGTTGTCTGCAGGATCCTGCCGCGCTTCAGGCGTTTTGCGGGGCGCTGAATTGCCTGATGGTGGTTGCCGCCGACCCGGTCTCCCTTGGCCTGCTGGCGCCGCCCGGTGCCTATGGCGCCGATATTGTGGTGGGCGACATTCAGCCACTGGGCAACAACCTGGCCTTTGGGGGGCCTTATGGCGGCTTTATGGCCTGCCGCTCGGCGTGGATGCGCCAGCTGCCCGGCCGCCTGGTGGGCCGCACATTGGATCAGAACGGCACCAGTTGTTACACACTCACCCTGCAAACCCGCGAACAGCATATCCGGCGCGACCGGGCAACCAGCAACATTTGTACCAACCAGGCGCTGAATGTTCTGAAAGCCACGGTTTACATGACGCTCGTGGGTCCTGCCGGCCTGAAGCGTGTCGCGCAGATCAGCGCCGATCGTGCCCACGCCCTGGCCGAAAAACTGTGCCGGCACGACGGCGTGGAACGCGTATTTGCGGATCGTCCATTTCTGTTTGAATTCGCCGTGCGGCTGCCCTGCCCGGTAAAGCCGCTGCTTGCGCACCTGGAGCAGTCCGGTATTCTGGCGGGCATTCCGTTGGCGGCGGATTTTCCGCAGTATCCGGACACCCTGCTGATGGCCTGCACGGAAATGACCACGCCCTCTCAAATCGATCAGCTGGATACGCTGATTGAACGTTGGCTGGTGAGTGTGGGCCGTAAGAACGGTCAGCCCGCCCCGATTTTGTAGCAAAGGAAGCCACTGTGAGCGCCCCTGTTCTGGAAACCAGTATCTTCGATAAATCCCGGCCCGGGGCAGAAGGCGTGAGTCTGCCGGTTTCCGGCGTGCAGTCCGACTGGTCGCTGCCGGACAGTCTCGTTCGCTCTCAGGCGCCCCGCCTGCCGGAAATTGCCCAGCTGGATGCGGTCCGGCATTTCGTGCGGCTGTCGCAGCTCAACCATGCCATTGATAAGGATTTTTACCCGCTGGGGTCGTGCACGATGAAGTACAACCCCAAAATCTGTGATGTGTACGGCGTGCTGGATGGCCTGACCCAGCTGCACCCGCGCACACCGGCATCGTATGCTCAGGGCGCGCTGGCGGTGATGGTGACCCTGCAGCAGTACCTCGCCGATATCACCGGTTTTGACGCCGTGACGCTGCAGCCGGCTGCCGGCGCGCACGGTGAGCTGGTGGGCATGATGATGGTCAGGGCCTACTTTGAATCGCTGGGCGATACGGGACGCACGGAGGTTCTGGTGCCCGATTCCGCCCATGGCACCAACCCGGCCACGGCCGTGATGTGCGGCTTTGACGTGGTGGAAATCCCTTCCGGCGCTGATGGCCTGATTGACCTTGAAGCCCTGAGATCTGCTGTGGGGCCGAAAACCGCCGCGCTGATGCTGACCAACCCGAGTACGCTGGGGCTGTTTGAAACCGATATTCTGGCTGTGACCGAACTGGTGCACCAGGCCGGCGGGCTGATGTATTACGACGGGGCCAACCTGAATGCCGTCATGGGTCAGGCGCAACCGGCGCGCATGGGCTTTGACGTGATGCACATCAACACCCACAAAACCTTCGCCACTCCGCACGGCGGGGGTGGGCCCGGCAGCGGTCCCGTGGCGGTCACAACCAAACTGGCGCCCTTTCTGCCCAAACCCATGGCTGCCTACGATGAGGCCACGGAAACATATTACTGGGACTGGGATCGCCCGCAATCCATTGGCAAGGTGAAAGCCTTCTGGGGCAACTTTGAGATGATGGTCCGCGCGCTCACCTACATTCTGGCCTACGGCGCCGAGGGGCTTACCCAGGTGAGCAGGGATGCCGTGATGAACGCCAATTACCTGCGGGCGCAACTGCGCGGGGATTACCATGTGGCGTTTGACCGGTTGTGTAAGCACGAGTTTATTCTCACCAACCAGAAACAGGACGCCCCGGACCGGCACATTAACAGCATGGCCATCGTGAAACGCCTGATGGACTATGGGTTTCACCCGCCCACGGTGTACTTCCCCTTAATGGTGCGCGAAGCCATGATGATTGAACCCACGGAAACCGAATCGAAGGCGACGCTGGATCGCTTTGTGGACGCCATGCGCACCATTGCCCGCGAATGCCGCGAGACGCCGGAAGTGGTCATCAACGCGCCCCACACCACCCCAATCCGTAAAGTGGATGAGGTGCTGGCCGCGCGCAAGCCCGACCTGAATTACTACGCCGGTTCACCGGCATAGCAGGGGCAAGCTTTCAGCCTGTTTTATTGTTCTGAATGTCACCCGGACGTTTACCCATACAGGGCGCCGTCTTCACCATAGGACCACAGGGGGTCGAGGTTGGGGGGCTTCATTTTGACCTGTTTTTCCAGCGGCTGGGGTTTCATCCGTGCCATGTTGATCTGACGCGCCATCACCCCGATACCGGGAAACAGCTGGGCGCCTGTGATACTTGCCACGGTAAACACCAGTTCACTGAGTGCACCTGACGCAGCCAATGCCTGACCGGGTGCCAGTCCTGCCAGACCCACGCCAAAGCCGCCCGCTGTGCCTGCTCCCAGGCTGGGCAGTGTGGTGGTCGGCGCGCCGAAAAAACTCGGACCGATACTCACGGTTGCTCTCCTTTACATGTTTTGTCCAATGAAATAATCTGCTTAAAAAGATATATATAAATAAAAACAGTCTTTAGGGTAAAATTGCTTAGTCCTGATGCCCCCTCCCGCCCTCGGCTCTGCCTCGGGCACCCTCCCCCTGAAGGGAGAGGGGATTTGAAGTCGCACAAAATGCTGAAAAACGGGTTTTATGCCCATAGGGCCTTATATTGTCTGCATACAGAGGGGGAAACGCTTGGCGACAGGCGGATTGACATCATTGGGCATTGCGGCGCCCGCCCCGGCTGTAAGCGCGGTGGCTGGCGGGCTTTTGCCTGTGCCTGCTGTGGATCAGCGGGCCGTGAAGCTGCCACCGGTGATTGAGGTGGGCGGCCCGCCGCTGGGTAGCCTGTCCCGCCGGCGCTCGGTGTTGGATATCTTCCGCAAGCGGTTCTTTATCTGGACCAGCCGCCTGTCCGCCGGGAAGATGTTCGATTTGCGCACTGGTCGCGATGCGGCGGATTTTGCGAAGAAAACGGCCTGGATCCGCGAGTTCGACCGGGTGCATAACCCGAGCTTATTTTCACACCCAAATCCTGTTTATATGCAAAGAGCCAGTCAATTCCATCCTCACAGTTACACCGGTTTCCTGGGATTGAGAAGTAAACGGGATATGACTCTGAACTACCTTTTTGAAAATCCTGCCCGTTATGTGAAACAAATCAAATGGAACTTCAGGGATTTGGCGAACAACATCAATCCAAAGTCACTCTCTACAGCAATAAAAAACAGAACGCCTATAATGACTTTTGGCTGGAAGGATTTCCTCAGGGAAACAGTCTGGCATCAAAACATCGATCCCATCCGGAACATCTATGATGGCAATGCCAAAGGCCTTGCCAAAATCTCCGGCCAAGGGTTAGGGCAAATATTCGGTTTCAGCCTGATGGGTCTGGATGCCGGAAAGCAGGGTGTGGAAGCCTATCAGGATGCCAAAAGAAATGGGGAGAGCCCGTTTGCCGCAGCGACTCTTGCGACAGGGGAACGCCTCGGCAAAAATTTCATCGCCTGGGAAGTGGCTGGCGCTGGCTTCGCCATTGGACGTAAAGTGCTGCCCGGTTTCAACCTACCCAATGCAATACCAAAACTCGGCGGGAAATACATTCCTCTCGGGGGCTTCGTACTCGGCAGTCTGCTGGCTTCGGTCACCAACAAAGTGCTTACGCGAAACGATTGAACCCACCTTTGGGATGTGGAGAAGGGTTAGGGTCCGGATCACCATCCGGTTTCTCACCACCACCCTGTTGAGCACGACCGGCAAAGTGGATTCTTAAATTATCACCATCATCGTCCCCTCCACCACCACTTCCTTCTCCATTTGGCTTGGGTTTTCCCATACCAAAGACAGTTTGAGAGTTACTGCCGTTTAACTCGGAGCTGTTCCGAGTACCAACAGGTATCTTAAAACTTAAAACTTGCATGGCAAAAAACCTTTGAATCATTGGGGGGAAACACTCTTGAAGATAACCAAAGCATACCCCTGAGTTGACTCAAGCGTTAAGTATGTAATAAAAATTAACAGCCGAGCCACCTTTGCGACAGGTGAGCGGCTTGGAAAGAACTTCATTGCCTGGGAAGTGGCCGGCGCTGGCTTCGCCATTGGGCGCAAAGTGCTGCCCGGTTTCAACCTACCCAATGCAATACCAAAACTCGGCGGGAAATACATTCCACTGGGTGGCTTTGTGGTGGGCAGCCTGCTGGCATCAATCACCAACAAAGTGCTTACGCGAAACGATTGAACTTTGGTGGCGGAGTACCACCTTCGTTTACACCACCCGGTGGATCATCATCGCCACCCTTTTGAGCACGACCGGCAAAGTGGATTTTTAAATCCTCACCACCACCATCATCTTGAACGCCACCAGGGCCACCACCCTTTAGGGTATTGCCAGCAAGCAACATTGTGGGGCGGGCGGCAAATGAAATCTGCATGGCGAAAAACCTTTAAATCATTGGGGGAAACACACGGGGAATGAACCCCAAAAATACGCCTGAATTGAGCTGGGGGCAAAAGGGTTGTAATGGAACTTAACAAATGAGTGGCGCGAGGGCCCGGACCAGCGGGTGATCGGCATCCACACAGCCGGGTGAAAGCGGGGTATCCGGAGCCAGGATGAGGGGGATGTTGGGCGCATATTGCCGCAGTACCTCCGGCAGGGTTGCCACGGCCACGGGGAGTGTGGCGGGGTCTGTGGAGAGCGGATATCGGTTCACCACGATGGCCGCCACGGTGAGCCCCCGGCTCTGAAGGGCAGACAGTGAGAGCAGCGTGTGGTTGATGGTGCCGAGATCCGGCCGGGTGACCAGTATTACGGGCGCCTGCAGGGCGGTCATGAAATCCAGAAAAGTATCCTGTTTTGTGAAAGGGACCATCACGCCCCCTGCCCCTTCCACAAGCAGGCAGTCGGCGTCTTCACCGGCCTGCCGCGTGGCGGCCAGCAGGCTATCCATGTGGATCACGTTTTCGCTGTCCGCTACCCAGGGCGCGGCGGGCTCCCTCAGATGCAAATCGCAGGCAGTGCTGAGTTTCCCGGAGAGGGCGGGAGTCAGCCATTGGCGGATTTGCGTCGGATCGTCGGGTGTGTCATCAGCGCTGATGCCTGTCTGAACCGGCTTGAAGACAGACACGCGTTTGCCAAGGGTCAGCAGGGCAGCCGCCAGAGCGGCGGTCACCACGGTTTTACCCACCTCCGTATCCGTCCCGGTGATGACCCACGTGGGACAGGGGTGGGCTTGCATAGTCACGGGTTTCAGCAGAGGCTACACCCGTTAAACCACGGTGAGGTGGGGTTTTTTCTGCGTGGCGACGGCAACGGGCTGGCCGAATTTGGGCATCACATCGGCCGAGGTCAGGATGCCGAAGAGACCGCGGTCCCACATATCCTGCGCGCGCAGCATATAGCCCAGCGCCGGTCCGCACACGTTGTCCACCATACTGGCTTCATCGCTGACGATGAACTGGTGCGTGCCCGTTTTGCCGCTGGCCGTGGTGCCGGTGACGGACACGGTGGTGCTGACCGGTTTTTTGGCGTTGCGCGTATCCACCAGACCACCCACGTGGACTTTATCGCGGCTGCAGACGCCGGCCATTTCCAGAATCACGTCATCGGCATGTTCCATGTCATTCAGTTCCAGCAGGCCGTTGCGGGCTTCCAGTTCCCTGGCGATTTCCTCGTTGGTCATGCAGGCCACACGCTTGGCGTCAAACCCTTCCAGGTGAATCAGATCTTCGCGGATGGTCGCCTTGTATTGATCCCAGTTGCTGACGCCCACGCCAAAGTGGATGTCCACATTCTCAATGGAAACGAAGGAATGGGCAGCCACAGCGGCAATGGTGGTGAGGAAACCCGGGGTTGCGCCGGCGCCGGTGACATACAGACACTTGTTGTGGCGCACATTTTCAGAAAGCGCCATCAGACGCTCCACGGCTTCCGTGCGTTTCAGCGCATCCACAAACACACCCCGGAAACCCGTTTCATCCAGAATACGCTTCAGGGTGTCGTGGAAGAATTCAACCGGTAAATTCGGCAGGGCCATAAAAATCCCGTCAATATCATCGCCGTGTGCTTTCAGCAGATCGATCAACGCGTCTTCACTGGCGGTGGCTTCCGGGTATTTCAGCGTGGTGGTGCTGGCCAGCAGCTCGCCGGTGTTAAAACCGCCGGCATTAAAACACCAGCCCTGGCGGTCGGCCACGGCCACCACCTGAAAATCGGGGCGGCATTCGGCCACCTGAATCATGCCTTTGCCCAGGCCGCCAAATCCAAATACGGCCAAACGAATACGCGCTGTCATGGTGCTGCCCTCTCTGTCTTATCGGGTTCAATCTGCCTTCACTCTAGGCAAAATGGGGGTTGGTTGCAAGCATGGCGGCCTTCGCGGCGCTTACGGGGCGTTCGTACCGGCCATCATGCTGATGATGGCAGAGAGCCATGGCCAGGGCGTCGGCGGCGTCATCGGGCCGTGGAATCTGATCAATGGGCAGCTGATGCAGCAGCAGTTCCTGAATCTCCCGCTTGGTGGACTTGCCGTAGCCGGTAATGGCCTGTTTGACCTGCATGGGCGTGTACTCAAAAACGGGCAGACCGAAGGGTTGCAGGGCCAGCAGAATCACCCCGCGCGCCTGGCAGACGGGCACCATGGTGCTGACGTTGCGGAAGAAAAACAACCGTTCAATCGACACCCGATCCGGTTTCAGGGCGGCGATGATTTCCGTGAGATCCCGGTGGATTTCTTGCAGGCGTTCCCCGTCCGGCTTATCCTTGCACGTGGTGATCACCCCCCAGCGGCACTCCGTGACCTGCCGTCCGGGGCCGAAGGCCACCAGACCAAAGCCCACACGCTCCAGGCCGGGATCAATGCCGAGTACTCTCATAGCCTCCATTATACCGGGTGGGACCGGCGAACGGTCAGCCGCCGCAGATGGGCGCTGGCTGGTGGTTTGCGCCATGGCCGGGGTGCTCTGGGGTCTGACGGCGCCTGGCCTGTTGCCTGAAAATGTCCTTCCGGTCAGGCTGAGCGCTTTGCTCAACTGGATTCTCTGGGCGCCCTGGCTGGTTGCTTTGTTGTCTGCCGGCAGCTGGCGGCAGCGGATTTTACTGACGCTGGCTTTTGCCCTGCCTGCCTTTGTTTTGTGGTTCGGCTGGTTCACCGATATCCGCCCGCTGGACTGGATGGGTATCCCTGAGCCCTGGGGTCTGCTGGTGGGTCTGATGGCCACAGGCGCTGTCGCATTGGCCGGGGCCGGGCTGCTGATGCTGTGGATGGTACTCTGGTGCGGGCTGACCGTGCCGGCCGGCCACCAGCCCGGAATGCCCCACTGGCTGATAGCAGGGCTGTGTGCGGCTGGGTTCGGGGTGCTGGCCGCCACGGTCATGGCGCTGTACCGGGTGAATCCCTTCTGGGTGCCCTTGGCGTTGCCTGCCTATACCCAAACAGGTCTGCACGCTGTCTGTATACTGGCCGGCTGGCTGGGGGTGAACGGGCTGAACGCCCTGATACTGACGCATAATGCCTGGTGGGCCGTCTGTATAGGCAGGCAGGGTTTATGGCGTGGGCTGTGGCCTGCGCTGGCCGGGAGTCTGCTGGTTGTCGCCCTGGCGTTGACGGGGCTGGCCGTGACGGAAAAAAGCGGGTCTGATCCCCTTTCTCTGCCGGTAATGATTGTGCAGGCGGACCTGCCGATTGCGGTGATCCGCTCAACTGCGGCAAACCGGCTGGCGGCCCGGACCACCTATCTGGCGTCACTGCAGAAAATTGCGCTGCAGCCGGGCACGCTGGTGGTGCTGCCTGAGGAAGGGGCGCTGCCCGGTGTGGTGGCTGTGGACGCGCCGGAAAACAACCCGTTTTATGCAGCCTATGCGCAACTGGCCCGTCAGAAACAGGTCTCGGTGGTGACCGGCGCCATCACCCGTAGCCCGAAGACCGGTGATGTCTGGAACAGCCTCATCCTGATCAGTCCCAGCGGCCCGGCGCAGTATCACCACAAAGTGGCGCTGGTGCCTTTCGGGGAGACCACACCGCTGATTCCGGGTCAGTGGGTGGCTGCCCTGCTGAAAGTATGGGGAATTGATTATTCCGATGGCTTCAGTGTGGGATACCCGGCAGCGCCGCTTTCGGTAAAGGCCATGGCGGGTGACCGGTCTGTGACGCTGGCCGGGCTGGTGTGTTTTGAACTGCTGGAAACCGGCATGGTATCGGATTACCGTCAGGATGGGGCGCAGCTGCTGGTGGCGGCGAGTAATCTGGGTTGGTTTCACGGTAACCGGCAACTGAGCGCCGAATACTTTGCCGCCGGGCGGGTGCAGGCGGCCGCCAACCGGTTGCCTTTGGTGCTGGCGAGCAACACGGGGGTCTCCGCTCTGGTGGATGGCCATGGCCAGACTGTGGTTCCGTCCCGACATCAGGCCATGCCCAACGGACAGGATGGAACCGGGGGGCTGGCGACCCGGGTGATGCAATACTCCTCCCGATAGCGTATTTTTTGCCTTGCCTGGTCTGTCCGGGCAGGTTGCCTCTTACAATGGGGGAGAGTGAGTCTAACCAAAACGCCCTATGTCTGTGGAACCCGGACAAACCCAGGACGCTATTGAGCGTCGGAAGCTGACGGTCATGCGACTGTCGGTTTTGCATGAACACCCGTTTCTGAAACACTTTAAAACGGTCTTTCTGTTTGCTCTGATGGCCCGGCTTGGTTTTCAGAGCGATCTGACCGTGGTGGATATGGCCACCTCCACAACCCCGCTGACCATCCCCCCGGCGTTTGACGCCCACCAGCGCCGCAGCGAAATGCAGCGCGTGGCGGAAGCCACACGTTCCGACCTGATCCTTTCGGGGACCATCCGCGGCGTCGGCGAAGCCGACGACCTGCGGGGTGTGCGGCTTGGACTGGACGTGTTTGACGCGGCCACAGGCCATGTTTTTGAACTGGAGCCACTGACATTCACGGAATTGCCGCCGGCCGGACAACCCATGCAGGTGCCAATGCCCGCGTTTGAGACGATGGTTTCCCAGGCGCTGCGTTTGGTGCTGGATGCGGTTTACGGTGTTTCCATTGGCGAGCGTTTATTTGAGACGCTTTGCCGGATTGATCTGGGCCACTCGTTTCAGGCGCTGGCATACCTGGTGCAGGCGCAGCGGGCCGGTTCTGCGGTTGAAAAACTGGGGTTTCTTCAGGGCGCCATTAAAGCGGACCCGGCCATGGAAATGGCGCATGCCCAGCTGGGAAAGCTCTACCGGAGCGAAAAGCATTTTGAGCAGAGTGTCCTGGCCTACCGCAAAGCCGTGGAGGTCAGCCGGAGTCCGGGACTGGTGAAAGCCCAGTACGCCAACGAGGCGGGCATCGGCTGCGCGATGATCAACAAGCCGCAGGTGGCGATCCAGTGGTGGCAGCGCGCCGTACAATACGATCCGGCTTATATCAACCCGTATTTCAACCTGGCCAATACCCATGAGGATCTCAACGAGCTGGATCAGGCGGCGCGATACCTGGTGAAGGCGCAGAGACTGTCTCCTTCCGATTTCCGCACATTCTTTAATCTGGCCCGCGTCTACTCCAAGCGCGGAGACTGGCAGAAGGCGCTGTCGCAGTACCAGCAGCAACTGGCTTCAGACGACCAGGACCCCTGGTGCCACAGTGACATTGCCACCTGTTATTTAAACCTGGGGGATGTTGAGGCGGCCAAGACGCATCTGGAAAAAACCCTCAGTCTGGATCCCAGGGGGGAGGCCGGCGATTATGCCAAGCTGATTCTGATGGGTTTTCACACCCTGGGCGAGACCGGGACCTGAAGAAGCGTTAACGCTGCTTAATATTACTGGTTTTGGACGCAACTCTCCGCTTTCATGGGTCTTAATGGTTCAGGGACCTCGCAGCCCCTTTTTACCCGGTTGCAGGGGCGGTTTTTCCCTGAGACCGTTTTTTCAGGACCTGAATGTGTTTCCGTTAACCCCCACAACAGCAATCCGCCCGGCCCGCTTCGGCTATACCGCTGCTGGTCCGTCCCAGGCGCCAACCTCGGGCGCCCAGTGGGGTACCCAGGGGACCGTGATGGAAGTTCAGGGCGACACACATCAGCAGGGTCGCGGTCGTCGGGTGAGAAATGCCCTGATTGGCGCGGCCGGCGCAGGTTTTTTACTGCTGGCTCATCAGAAAAACTGGCTGGCCAGGCTGGTGGAGGCAACCCCGTTAAAGCGGGTGCTTTCCGGCTATGTGCATCAGCGCCTGCATGCGGGTCAGGAACCCGTGGTTGCGCTGCGCGAACTGCTTGAGCATGAGCTGGACCCTTTCCGCCGGAGTATTCAGGAGGCGCTGGATGATTTGTACAGGGCGCATTCCTTTCACGCCGAATGGGGTGCGGATCCCGCCGCTGCGGAGAGAGCCCGCCGCCAGCTGCAGCATGAAGTCACTTCCCGCGAAGAAACACTGATTGATCTCAACCGGGTTGCTGATCGGGATAAACGCGAGACAGAACAATCCCGCCTGAAAGTTGAACTCGAAGACCTTCAGAACAAGCTGGAGGACTATAACATTTATCTGGGCAACCGGGATCACGGTGGGGTGTATCTGGGTTACCGGCAGGCGCGCGAAGCCATTGAGCAGAATCTTAAGAAGCTGCAGGAACACTGCAAGGTTCAGCACAAGGCGGCAAGCCGCGAACTGGCGGAAAAAAAGGAGGCACTGGAAAAGGTGAATCAGTTGACTTCCGGTCAGCATACAGTGGCTGCTCAGCAGCAAAGCCAGGCGGCTTCTGCCGAACTGGAAACGGCCCGCGATAAACTGATCCTGATCGACCGGTTTATTCAGGAAAACGGCACCCTGAAGGCCCAGATTGAACAACATACCAGTCCGCTGAAAAGCCGGATGGAGACCATGAAGGGTTCCATTGACGATATCTGCAGCCGTATCGGTTTTTTAGAGCAGTTTCAGGCCGAGGCCGCTGAACTGGCCGGGGCTTAAGCGCTTACGATATAATCGGCTCGTCTGTTTGCCCACGGGTCCGAAATGAGTGTGACGATGCCTTCCCTGTTGAAGCCCGGCGCCCTGAAGCCTGGGGCTGTCATTGCCGTTGTCTCCGCCTCTGCGCCCACGCCGCAGGCTGATGAAGCATTTGAGCGTGGCCGGCTGCTGCTGGAAGACCAGGGGTTTCAGGTTCGCCTGATGCCCCATGCGGCAGACGCCTGGGCTTACCTGGCCGGCTCGGATGTCGATCGTCTGAGTGATCTCCATGCCGCTTTCGCCGACCCGGGTGTGGATGCTGTTTTATGTGCGCGTGGTGGCTACGGGGCCATGCGTCTGCTGCCGCATCTGGATTTTGACTGTATCCGGCGGCATCCCAAGGTTTTTATCGGCTTCAGTGATGTCACCGCGCTGCACCTGGCTTTTTATCAGAAGGCCGGCCTGGTGGGTTTCTATGGCCCCATGCTGACATCCAACCTGATCCATAACGAACCGGACAGTCTGGCGGATTTACTGCGGGTGGTGAGCGGCAATGAAGCGATTCCGATGCAGATCCGCAACCGCGATCCTTACCACTGTTTTCAGGGGGGTGTGGCCGAGGGGCCCCTGACGGGCGGAAATCTGTCGCTGCTGAGCAGTTTGTGCGGCACGCCCTTTCAGCCGGAAACCGCCGGACACATTCTTTTTATTGAGGACTGGAAGGAACAGTTTTACACCCTGGACCGCCAGTTTCAGCAGCTGGCCATGTCCGGTGTTTTTGATGCAATCCGGGGTCTGCTGCTCTGCGATTTTTCAGAGATTCCCGATGAGGATGTGACGCTGAGCGCGCAGCTCAAACGCCTGGTTGGCGCTATCCCTCAGCTGGCGGATGTTCCGGTGGGTTACGGGTTTTCCGTGGGCCACGGTGCACAGACCGCCACACTGCCGATTGGCATACAGGCCCGGTTTGATGCATCCGCCGGACAACTCACCCTGCTGGAAAGCCCGGTGGCCTGAGGCTGCTGAAACGTTTTTTAACGCGCCGGGGCTTCCATCGGCAGCAGTTCCGGGTCTTCCATCGGTACTGAGAGCTGTTCGGCAGGCTTTGGCTTTTCCGTCGGCGCGCTCACAGGCGTTACGCTGACTGCGGCCATCTGTGGCGCGGAGACCGCAATGGACTGCCCCTGAATCTCTGTTTTAAGAACCGTATCCACCCGGCTGGCCGGTAAATCCAGAACCCAGACGCCCGGCTGCGCAGCAGCGGTTACGTAGGCGTGCTCCCGGTCGGCGGCCAGGGCCAGATCCGACGGGAAACTTTCGGCGGGCAGTGCGATGCGTTTCACCACGCTGCGGCTGGCCAAATCGATTACGTCCACTTCATCCGAGCCGGCGCACAACACCTGCAGCGTGTTGGCAAACGGCAGAAAGGCCACAGGTTTTCTGCCCACCTCAATTTCCGCCAGGTGGGTGTCACTCACCAGATCCAGCGCGACGGCTTTGTGATGCGTGCGGCTGATTGCCCAGACCACAAAAGACTCGCCCGGGCCGGGCAGAGGCTGAACCCACAAAGCGGAGATGCCGGGCAGGCCCCGCAGGGTTTTATCCACCTGGTGGGTTTCCAGGTTATAGATATAGAGTTTTTCCAGAAAGGCATCGGCCACCAGCATGCGGTTTTTGTCCAGCCGGGCCATCACCCCGCCGTTGCCGGGCAGGTTGTAGGGAACGCTGTCGGTGAGGTGTTCGGCGTCAATGGAGGAGATAAACGGGGAGAACCGGTTGGAAACCAGAATTTCATTGCGGTCCGCCAGGTAGAGCAGCTGGTGAGGACGTTTGCCCACGGGAATGCGCGTTTTAACCAGGTTGGCTTCGGTGTCCACCACCACGGTCTCATCCGTGGAGAGACAGGCCACAAACAGCCTTTTGCCGTCGGCGGAGGAAATCATGTTGGCGGGCACGCAGTTGAGATCCAGCTGGCTGATGACCTGCCCGGTGGCCGGATCCATGCTGGTGAGCATGTGGTCCAGACTGCTGTTGATGAACAGCCGGGATTTGACCGGTGCAGCCGTGGGCGCTTTGGAAACCTGCGCCTCTGCCGGCTTACCGGTGGTGGGCTTTGGGGCGGGTTTTCTGGCGCCTCCGCTGGGGGTTTTCACCGGCGCCGGGGTCGGTGTTTTCTCCGGGACAAACTGCGGGTTATAGGGCAGTGAGCCGAGAATCACTTTCAGATCCTGCGGGATGAAGAGATTTTCCGGCAGCAGCAGATCCTGCGGGAGCATGCCCTCTTTCAGGGCGATGGGGACTTCCGCTAAATCCGGCAGGGTAAGCCTTCCGGCGGACGTTGTGACCAGGCGGATGAGGAAGTAGTTATTGTCAAATTGAATCAGATCCGGGTAGTCTACATTCTCCGGGTAGGTTTTCACCACGGCCTGGGGTTCGGCATTCACGCCGGGATCCTGTGGAATGACCGGCAGGTAACGCTGGCCATTGCCAAACTGAATCATCCCGTCAAAGCGGACGCTCACTTTGGCGTCTTTATTAATCAGGTAAGCTTCCACCGTGCCCGGCAGTTCCGTGGCGCCCGCTGTGCCGGGCCAGGCCGTTCCGGCCAGCAGTACCAGCATGATGAGCCATCGCGTGGCATGGTTGCGCAGATTAATCATCTTCCCATCCTGTATTCTGTCACAGAGGCAGGACTGTCATCGTCCTTATATAACGACAAAGACAGTCTGCGGGTCAAAAGGTTCTTTCGGCTCTGACGCGCTGGAATGACAGCACCCGTCTCAGGCCTGATTCAGCGCAGCCCGGCCTTCAAACACCGTAACGGCCGGGCCGGTCATCCGCACATGGCCTTCGGGTGAGGGATCCCATTGAATGCGCAGCGGGCCGCCGGGCAGATGCACCGTGGCGGTGCTGCCGGTTCTGCCCCGGTGCGCAGCGCCCACGGCTGTGGCGCAGGCGCCGGTGCCGCAGGCCAGGGTAAAACCGCAACCCCGCTCCCATACCGTCACGGAAATATCATCAGCCCGGTTGACGGTGACAAACTCCACGTTGGTTTTGTTGGGAAAGGCGGGATGCACTTCCATGGCAGGGCCAAACACGGCGGGATCCAGCGGCGTGTCCAGCTCATCCTGAAAAACCAGACAATGGGGATTGCCCATACTCACGGTGGTAATGGGGATGGACCGTCCCAGGACTTCAATGGCGTCGTTCACCCGTTCAATGACGGGTTGGCCCATATCCACGGTGACGGTGCCGTCCGGGTTCAGTGTGGGGGTGATCAGACCCGCCAGGGTTTCCACGCGGAAAGAATCCTGATCCACCAGGCCCCGTTGCCGCACAAAGCGGGCGAAACAGCGGATACCGTTGCCGCACATCTCCGCCCAGCTGCCATCGCCATTCAGGTAGACAAAGCGGATATCGAACCGGTCAGGGTCACTGGGCGGGGCGGTGGTGATCAGGCCATCCGCGCCGATGCCGAAGTGGCGGTCGCACAGCCGGGCGGCCAGCGCGGGCAGGTCCTTGCTATCGGGCAGGTCCCGGCCGTCAATCACGACAAAATCGTTGCCCAGGCCGTGCATTTTGGTGAAGGGAATGACGGGGGTGTTTAAGGGCATGGTTGGTTTTTCCTGGACAGGGGACGGGGAGACAGTCATCACGGGGCTCCGGCTGAGGCGGGTTAGGCATTGAGTTCAGGGACGCTCGGGGTACAATACTACCACTATGGAAGCCACCCTGTCAGCGCCTGCCCCGCCCGCTGCGGCACCAGCGTCCGCCCCTCCGGAAACGGTGACCGTCACCGCGGAGCGCGCCGTTGGGCTGGAAGTATTGGGCTTAATGGCCATGCTGGCCGTCATCGGACTGCTGTTTTTTGATCAGTTGGGGCACATCCCCCTGTTTGATGTGGATGAGCCCCGTTACGCCGAAACGGCCCGCCAGATGGTGGTGAATCACCACTGGATTACCCCCGTGTTTAATGGCGAACCCCGGCTGGTGAAGCCGCCCCTGTTTTACTGGCTGGCCGCCTGGAGTAGTATGGCGTTTGGGGTGTCCGAGTTTTCCGCCCGCCTGGTCAGCGCTGTGGCCGCCAGTGCTCTGGTGTTTGGCGTTTATGCGCTGGGCCGGGCCTTTGCGGGCAGCCGCACGGGCATTCTGGCCGGCTTAATTCTGGCGACCAGCCTGGAGTTTGCAGCGCTTGCCCGCATGGCCATTACGGATATGACGCTCTCCGCCTGTATCGGCCTGACGATGGGGGTGCTGTTTCTGGCCGTTCATCGCAGCAGCCGCTGGTGGCTGGCCGCCGGCCTGATCGCCGGCCTGGGACTGCTGGTGAAGGGGCCGGTGGCTGTGGTGCTGCCCGGTGCGGTGGCGCTCATTTACAGTGTGATGGTGGGACGGTTCCGCCATACGTTCTGGAACGCCTGGTTTCCCCTGGCGCTCATGATTAGTGTGGCCATGGCGGCGCCGTGGTTTTTCTGGGCCGCTCAGGAGAACGGCCCCGCTTTCTGGCAGATTACCCTGGAAAACAACGTGGGGCGTTTCAGCGGGCAGGCGGCGTATCATCCCCAGCCGTGGTATTTCTTCGTCATTGTGCTGGCGGCGGGCTTTCTGCCGTGGTCTGTGTACCTGCCTGTGGCGGTTGCCGACCGGCTCAGCGCCTTCCGTCGTTCGGGTCAGTCGCTGCGTCAGCGCATTGCGCTGGATCCCCTGTTCAGCCTGACGCTTTACAGCGGACTGGCCTGGCTGACCGTGTTCGCGTTTTTCAGCGCCTCATCCACTAAGCTGCTTACGTATATATTGCCCCTCTTTGCGCCGCTGGCGCTGTTTTTGGCCTGCTGCCTGGAAGCGCGCCTGCGTGAGCTGGGCGGACAGAAGCCCTCATCAGCGGCCGGCTGGCTGGCTTGCGGCGTGCTGCTATGGGTGGGCCTGGCCGTGGCGGGCGGTATTGCCGCTACGCGGCTGGGCGTGTTGCTGCCCAAAGAGGCCGCCCATATGGCCGGCGACCCGGTGAACGGTTGGCTGGCCGGTCTGCTGCTGGCTGGAACGGCCATGGCCGTATGGCTGCTCTCACAACGGCGTTTGTTTGCTTTTGTGCTGGTCCAGGCGCTGACCATGGCCCTGGTGGGCAACCTGGCTTTCCGCAGCGTGGTGCCGGCGGTGAATGCCCTGACCCAGGGCGATATGCTGGATTTTGTGAAAACGGTCCGCGCTGAACAGCTGGCCGCACTGCCCGGCACGGCGCCGGCCCTGGCCAGCTTCCACATCACCCGGCCGAGTCTGACCTACTACGCGCAGCAAAATATCCATTGGATTGACCTGGGCGAGCGTGATACACTGGCGCAGCTGCTTCAGGCCCGTGGCGTGGTGTACCTCATCACCAAAAACAGCTTTGTGAATGACCTGAAGGCCATCGTGCCCGCCGGCAGTACCCTGCAGACCGTGAGTCAGCGCCGGGTGTATCACCTGCTCCGACTGACCCCCAACCGGAATCCCGCCAACCCATGATCGCCCCGCCCCTTCAGTACGCCGCACAGCTCCCCGTTCTGCCGGAAATGCCGGCCTACCCGGTGGATGTCTCATTTATTGTGCCTGTGTACAACGAGGTGGATAATGTACTGCCCCTGGTGAAAGAGCTGACCGAGGTGGGTGAGCGCCTGAACCGCAGCTTTGAGATTGTGATTGTCGATGACGGCTCGCGGGATGGCACGGTAAAAAAGCTGCGCCAGCTGGCCCAGACCAACGCCCATCTGCGTGTGGTCTGCCTCAAGCGGAACTTCGGCCAGACACCGGCCACATCCGCCGGTTTTCAGCATGCGCGCGGCCGGTTTTTTGTCACTCTCGACGGCGATCTGCAGAACGATCCGGCCAACGTGCCCGAACTGATCGACATGATGGAAGCCGAGGAGCTGGATATTATTCAGGGGTGGCGTAAAAACCGACAGGATGGCGCCATTAACCGCAAGCTGCCGTCGGCCATCGCCAACCGCCTCATTGCCAGGCTGACCGGCGTGCACACGCATGATAACGGCTGCTCACTGAAAGTTTACCGGGCCGAAGTGGCCAAAGACGTGCCGCTGTATGGGGAAATGCACCGGTTTATTCCCGCTCTGGCCAGCATTGACGGCGCCGTGATCAAGGAAGTCCCCGTCAGCCACCGCTCGCGGATTCACGGTGAGAGCAAGTACAATATCTCGCGCACCTTCAAGGTCATTCTGGATCTGATGACCGTGGTACTGATGAAACGGTTTATGACGCGCCCCCTGCATATGTTCGGCCGGGCCGGTTTTGCGCTGTTCTTCCTCAGTGCGCTGGTCACGGCCTACCTGGCCGTGGATAAGTGGGTGCTCGGGCATGATATCGGCACCCGGCCGATGCTGTATTTTGACGGCCTGCTGATTATGGTGGGTATCCAGCTGATCAGTACCGGACTGGTGGCTGAGATTGCCATCCGGACCTATTTTGAGTCGCAGAACAAGCGGATTTACAAAGTCCGCGAAGTGATTGAATCTCCGCTGGCGCAGGCCTGAAGCGAAGCCGATGAACTGGAAAACCCTGCTGAAAATTGTGGTGAGCCTCGGTATTCTGGTGTTTGCCTTCTGGCAGGCCGGCATTGCTCAGACGGTCTCTGCCCTGAAGCAGGCCAACCTGTGGTGGTTACCCGTGGGGGTGCTGGCCCTGCTGATTGGCCAGCTGATGAGCGCCTACCGCTGGCAGCTGCTCACGCGAACCCTCGGCTTTCAGGCGAATCTGAAAACTCTCTATACTTTTTATTTAATGGGGATGTATTTCAGCCTGTTTCTGCCCAGCGCCATTGGCGGCGATGTGGGTCGCATGGTTTATCTGGCCAAACATGACAACAAGCGCAAGCGCGAGGCGTTTCTGACGATTCTGGCGGAGCGCGGGGTGGGCTTTCTGGCCATTCTGATACTCACCAGTGTGGTGGGGCTGACGCCGCCCGCCCATGTCATACCGGCCAGCGTTCGCTGGACGCTCGCGGGGATGACGCTGTGCGGACTGCTGGGGTTGGTGGTTTTGCGCCAGCCGGTGGTGATGGCCTGGGTGGCGCGTATACCCAAGCTCGGCCTGCTGATGCAGGCCCGCCCCTACTGGGAGAATACGGGTCTGCTGGTGTTGTCGGTCACCATTTCGCTCCTGTTTCACGGGCTGATGGTGCTGATGCACGGCCTGGTGGCGCAGGCTTTCGGTCTGGATATCCCATTGCTCTATCTGGCGATGGTCTATGGGGTGACCTCGCTCATCAGCGTGATGCCGTTTACCATTAACGGCCTGGGGTTGCGCGAGGGGGCTTACCAGTACCTGCTGAAGCTGGTGGGTGTGGCGCCGGAGGTGGCGCTGGCCTTCGGGATCTTCTATTTTCTGATTACCACCCTGGTCAGCCTGGTGGGCGGCCTGCTGTTTGTGGCGGGCCACTACCAGAAGCCCACCCCCGAGGCCGTGGAGGCCCTGGAGGCTTAGGTGGCTTGCCGTAACCAGAGGGCTGCGGGGCTGTACAAGCGACCCCGGCTTGTGGGAAAATGAGAATTCTCAGGAAGAATCTTTTTGGGGTGGTTGCCGTCGTACCTCACACCCGCCCGGAATGGCCTGAAAAGACCCGGATCAACCCCCGATAAAACCCGGAGAAATCCTGAAGGATGTGGTGTACACTGATAGCCTGATTGCCCTCTGGTGACTGTTAATTTTCAATCACAGGTATAGGAAATCCCATATGACGCCTTTGTCTGCTTCTTTCCGGTCCGCTCTGGCCGGCGCCCTGGTACTGATGCTGCTGCTGCCTGCCGCCGCGCTGGCGCAGAGCAACCCCTACCGTGAAGACGATGAGGATCAGGGACCCACACCGGTGAACGAGTTTGCGCCGGATGACGTGCGCGAGTCGCGCGGGGCCACCTACGATCAGGGCGTGACGATTAATAAAATCTCCATTGAAGGCAACCGCCTCATTGATGCCGAGAAGATCAAGTCCTCCATGCTCACCCGCCCGGGGACCCTGTACAGCAAAAGCACGCTGAAAAAAGATCTCAAGCGCATTTATGACATGGGTTACTTCACTGAGCAGATCAAGGCGGTGCCGGTTTCCACCAACAGCGGGATTCACCTGCGCATACAGGTGACTGAGAACGCGCCGGTGACCGGGATTAATATTGACGGCAACACCATTATTAATGACGGTGAGCTGCAGGAAATTTTCGCCGGCCAGACCGGCATGCCTCAGAACATTGGCCAGCTGAACGAGAGCATTGAGCAGATTGAAAAGCTGTATGCCGAGAAGGGCTATGTACTGGCCCGGGTCACCAGCATTTCGGATGATCCTGACGGGACGATTAATCTTTCGGTGAACGAGGGCAAGATTGACCACATTAACTTTGTGGGCAACCGCAAAACCAAGGACTTCGTCATCAAACGCTCGATGACCGTGAAGGAAGGCGATGTTTACAACGAGAAAAAACTGTCCGAGGATCTCAAGCGCGTCTTCTCCAGTCAGGCTTTTTCCGATGTCCGCCGGGTGATTACCGCCTCGCCGGATAACCCGGATGAATATAACCTGACGGTTGAAATGGACGAGAAGAAAACCGGCGCCATTTCTCTCGGGGGCGGGGTGGATACCAGTACCGGCTTCTTTGGTTCGGTGGGCTATAACGATCCCAACTTCCTGGGGCGCGGTCAGAACTTCAACTCCATGGCGGCCGTCGGCTCGGGCATTCTCAGCCGCAACCGCGCCACACAGGCCAACACGCGCAGCTACCAGTTTGAAGTCGGCTGGTCGGATCCCAGTCTGTTTGAAACCGACAACTCGCTGTCGGCCAGCGCCTACGGTCGCGATTTCGCCAGCTTTAACGTGCCGCTGGGCGTTGAGCGCCGGATCGGAACGGAAGTTTCCTGGGCGCGTCCGCTTCTGTCCGTTAAAAACACCTCGGTTGGCCTGGGGCTGAAAGGTGAGAACGTGCGGATGCGCGAATACGCCAGCGATTCCGATCTCGCCGAATATGGCATTACCAAGGCGGAACGGCGCGACTCCCTGAAGGGGGGCACCTTCCTGACCCTGTCGCCCACGCTGGCTTACGACTCGCGCGACAACCGCTTTAACCCCACCTCCGGGCTGCTGGGCAGCGTGTCGCTGGGCGGCTCGATGGGTCTGGGCGGGGGTTCCTACGGAACCGCCACGGCCAACATCCGCAAATACATCAAAATCCGCGACGGCATTACCCTGGCCCTCAACTCGCAGGCCGGCACCAACCTGCTGGGCGATATCCCTGAGTTCAACATGTTCCGCGTGGGCGGCGCCTACTCGGTGCGTGGTTTTCAGGAGGGTGGTCTGGGAACGGGCAACGGCTTCCTGATGGGCAGCGCCGAGGTGCGCGCCAAGGTGCCGATGATCGGCAAGATGCGCGACATCCCCATTCTCAACAGTCTCTCGCTGGCCTCCTTTATGGATGCCGGTACCCTGTTTGACCAGTCGCTGATGAGTCAGCGGTTTGATCGTCCGGGTCTGGGCGCCTCGATTGGTGCGGGTATCCGCGTCAACATTCCCGGTATGGGCCCTGTCCGTGTGGATTACGCGGTGCCGATTCTGGGCGGCGGCAAGTATACGCGTCACATCAACTTTGGTGTGGGCCAGATATTCTGATGAACGGTGCCTTTGCGCCACGCGCCTTGCCAGGATTGCCGCTTTCTGAAATAATTGACCCCTGCACACTGTGCACTGAGGTTGCAACTTTTTGAAGCACGCATAGTCCTACCTTTTTGTTGCGTGTTATTGAGGATATTGTCTAGAGGAGAAACTCCCGTATGAAACGTTTAACCACTCTGGCTATGGCTGCCCTGCTGGCCGTGTCCACCACTGTGTCTCTGGCGGGTCAGGCTTTCGCCGATTCCATCGGGACAGTGAACTACGAAAAACTGATCCGCTCCTACACCAAAGCCCAGGCGTTTGCCGATGATCGCGAAATCAAGGAAAACGATCTGGAGACCACCCGCGCCGAGTATGTGAAACAGCTGCGCGAAGCCAAGAAAGCCCAGGCCAACAACCCGGTGGCCATTGAGCAGATGGAGAAAAAGCTTCAGGGTCAGCTGGATGCCAAAATCCAGTCGACGCGTGACTGGGTGACCTCCCGCTCTAAAGAGCTGGAAGGCGAAATGAACAATGCCATTAAGTCCGTGGCGCAGACCAAACAACTGGACACCGTGGTGGCCCAGCAGTTTGTCTTCTACGGCGGCACGGACATCACCAATGATGTGCTCGGCATTCTCAACAAGCCTGCCTCAGCGGCCGCGCCCGCACCGGCGAAGAAATAACGCGCTTCGTCTGAAAAACACACTATCAAGGCGTCCTGAGCGATCGGGGCGCCTTGTTGCATTGTGGGGAGCGTCTTCTGTAACAACTTTTTACAGCGGGCGCGGGCTGTGGTTGTTACAATCGGCGGTATGAGCGGGCAGTCCAGCACAACATCCGGCGCCACCGCGGCTTCAGCCACCACTTACGGCGTGCGCCATTCCGCCATGGTGAATCCCGAGCTGGCTACCCCGATGGTCCGCCAGTTTATCGAGGTCAAGGCGCAGTATCCCGGCATTCTGCTGCTGTACCGGATGGGCGATTTTTATGAGACGTTTCTCGAAGACGCGCTGATTGCCGCCCGGGTGCTGGAGATCACCCTTACCGGGCGGGAGGCCGGCGCCTGCGGCCGTATTCCCATGGCCGGGATTCCGGTCAAGGCCGCTGACAGTTATATTCAGAAACTGCTGGGCGAAAACTTTAAAGTGGCCATTTGTGAGCAGATGGCCGAAGAACCCGGCAGGCCTGCCGTCAAGGGTCTGATGACGCGTCAGGTGGTGCGTGTGCTCTCCAGCGGCACCGTAACGGAACCGGCGCATCTCAAGTCCGATGAAAACAATTACCTGGCGGCACTGGCGCTGCTGCCCGGCCGCGGGCAGTCGGTCGCTCAGTATGGCCTGGCCTACTGCGATATTTCAACGGGCGCTTTTTACACAACCACGCTGAGCGAAAAACAGCTGACCGGTGAGCTGGATCGTATCCGTCCCGTCGAATTGCTGCTATCCGGACGGCAGAAAAAAACAACGCACTCGTCGGATCAGTATGATGAATGGCTGTACGCCCTGCCCGCCGGAATGCTTCCGGTGATTCAGTCGCAGTATGCCGTCACGCCCGTCGCTGAGGATCAGTTGTCTGCCGCCGATCTTTCGGTTGCGCTTGACCGGTTGTTTCATCCGGGCTGCGCCGAAACCTTCAGTCTGGCGGATGTGCCGGCCGGTATGCGCGCCTGTGGGATGATCGCCCGGTATCTGGAGCGGCAGTTCCCTACGGAACTTCCGCGCTTTGAAGGGATCCGCCGCTACAGCCTGGATGAGGCGATGGTGCTGCATGCCGCCGCGCGCCGGAATCTGGAACTGACCGTGACGGCCAAAAACCGGCAGTACGAAGGCAGCCTGCTGTGGGTGCTGAACCGCACGCAGACCAGTATGGGCGCGCGACTGCTGCGTCACTGGGTCAGCCAGCCGCTGGTCAGTCTGCCGGAAATCACCAGCCGCCACGACAGCGTGGAGGAACTGGTGAATCATCCCGTGGTGCGCGAAGGGGTGCGGCATATTCTGCCGGATGTCTATGATCTGGAGCGCCTCAGCACCAAGCTGGCCAACGCCACCGTGCAGCCGCGCGATCTGATCGCCCTGCGTCAGTCCATTGCCCGTCTGCCGGAACTCAGCACCCTGATGAAACGGATGACCAGTTTTTATCTCACCCGGCTTCAGGAATTTCCCGCCGGATTGTTTAAGTTGGTCGCCCTGATTGACCAGGCCATTGATGAGAATCCGCCCCTCACGCTGAAAGAGGGCGGTATCATTCGCACAGGGTTTCATCAGGAGCTGGATCAGTTGCGCTCCGTGCTGGAGAACCATGAAGCGTGGCTGCGCCAGTACGAGGAGCAGGAACGCGAAACCACGGGGATTAAAACTCTCAGGCTTTCGTTTAACCAGGCCTTTGGTTACTTTATTGAAATTTCGCGCGCCAACAGCCGCAATGCCCCGCCGCACTATGAGCGCAAACAAACCCTGACCAACGCTGAGCGGTTCACCACGCCCATACTCAAGGCGCACGAAGGCCAGGTGCTGGATGCCCAGGCGCGCGTGTTTGAACTGGAATACGACCTGTTTATTCAGTTGCGCCAGCAACTGCTGCAGTATGCCGACTTACTGAAGGACTGCGCCCACCGGGTGGCCGCGCTGGATGTTCTGCAATCCCTGGCCACTGTGGCCGTGGAACAACATTACACGCGCCCTGTGATGGATGAATCCGTCGTGCTGACCCTGCACCAGGGCCGGCATCCGGTGGTGGAGAAAATGCTGCCGCTTGGGCAGTTTGTGGCCAACGACTGTCAGCTTTCCGCCGCGGATGACGAGTATGTGGCGCCGCGCCTGCAGCTCATTACCGGCCCGAACATGGCGGGCAAATCCACCTACATGCGTCAGGTGGCCCTGATTGTCCTGATGGCGCAGATGGGATCGTTTGTGCCGGCGGCTTATGCGCGCATTGGCGTGGTGGATGGCATTTTTACGCGTGTGGGCGCCGTGGACGATCTGGCCAGCGGGCAGTCCACCTTTATGGTGGAAATGAACGAAACGGCCCAGATTCTGTTTGGCGCCACGCAGCGCAGCCTGGTGCTGCTGGATGAGGTGGGGCGCGGCACCAGCACCTACGATGGCATCTCTATTGCCTGGGCGGTGTGTGATTACCTGATTAACACGATGGGCTGCCGGACACTGTTTGCCACCCACTACCATGAGCTGAACACGCTGGAAGCCGCCCATGCCCGCGTCCAGAACGTGCGCGTGGTGGTCTCTGAAGATGGGCACGACATTGCGTTTCTCCACACAGTGGAGCCGGGCGCCGCACAGAAAAGTTATGGCATTCAGGTTGCCAAAATGGCCGGCTTGCCCATACCGGTTATTGATCAGGCCACGTCTATCCTCCGTCGTCTGGAGGAGAGCCGTGACACGACGGCGCGTCACCGCCAGACCCCTTCATCCGGAGGACGGGTGCTGCTGGAGGCCGAGCCCGCGCCCCAGCTGCGGTTGTTTTAATCCGCGCTTTCATTGATAATAGTGCCGGATGCCCGCTTGGCCGGGTTTCCACTGTTTAACCCATTGCTGGATTGCTGACCGCGTAGCATAATGACGCTGGGCCTGAAGCGCTCTGCTGGCAAGCAGTCCGGTTCTTTCGAACCATCCGGGTTCGTTCCGACCGGCGCCCCGTCAGAGAGAATTTCCTGAGAGAAACGCAAAGCCCGCCCCTCACCTCCTTCTGCTTTCCGTAAGCACAACCAGCCATAACCAGCCACAACATTAAGGACCTCCGGTGCCATGGCAACCCCCAGACGTATTTTTGTGATGGTCAAACAGGTGCCCGATCAGAGCGCCAAGGCCGGTATTAATCCGGACGGCACCATTGACCGCGCCAAAGCCAAGCGGATGATGAACCCGTTTGATCGCTACGCCTTGCAGGCCGCCCTGCACGTGAAGAAAACATATGGCGGCGAAGTCATCGCCCTGTCCATGGGGCCGCCGCCCGCCACAGAGATTCTGCTGGAAGCCGTTGAGCATGGCGCCGATATGGGTTACCTCTTGTCAGATCGTCGCCTCGCGGCCAGTGATACTTTGGCCACTGCGTATGCCCTCCACAAAATGATTCAGCACGTGGGTGGCTACTCGATGATTTTCTGCGGGCTGCAGACCACCGATGGCGACACGGCTCAGGTGGGTCCGCAGATCGCCGAGCGCCTGAATCTGCCGCAAACGACCTACTGCGAAGATTTTCGCATTGAAGGCGATGAGGTGGTGGCCCGCCGCGTGATTGAAGGCGGTTACCAGTGGGTGAACATGGCTTTGCCCTGCCTGATTACCGTGGCCAACTCCTACCACGCGCTGGAATATAAAACCCTGCGCGGTGCGCGGCGCGTTCAGGAACTGCTGCGTTCGGAAGAAAAGAAAAACGAAGTGATCAAAATCGTGACGCTCGATGACATTGGCGCCGATCCGACGCATTGCGGTCTGAAAGGTTCGCCCACCATTGTTGCCCGTACCGACAAGGTGGCGGAAATTGGCGGCAGCTGCACGGTGCACCAGGGCCAGACGGCCGAACTGATGGTGAAAGACGTGCTGAACGCCACCAATGTGCGCGAGTTTGTCAAAGTTTAAAGCCACCTGTGTTAGCCCTCCCATTTAACGGAAACGACTGATGAGCACTGAAAACACCCAGCCGGCCGCCGCTGCCCCGGAGCCCGAAGCGCCATTGCCGGAGATTATTACCCCCAGTAACAAGGAAGTGATTGTGCTGGCCGAGCAGGTGGACGGGGAAATTCAGCCTGTCACCCTGGAGCTGCTGGGCGCCGGCCGGGATCTCGCCAATAAACTGGGCGGCCGCCTGACCTGTATGCTGCTGGGCCATCAGCTGAATGATATGCCCAAAACGCTGATTGCCTATGGCGCCGATGAGGTGTACGTGGCCGATCATCCGGAGCTGAAAACTTACCGCACGCTGCCTTTTCGTCGCGTGATCGTGAACTTCCTTGAAAAATTCGAGCTGCCCCCGCACATCCTGCTGCTCGGCTCCACCACCACCGGCCGGGACCTAGCCCCACGGATTGCCGCCCACTTTGAAACCGGCCTGACAGCCGACTGCACCGAGCTGGATATCGGACCTTATGAACACACCAACAAAGCCGACCCGGACAAGCTGGGGATTTACCCGGGCTGTCTGTACGCTATTCGTCCCAGCTTTGGCGAGAGCCTGAAGGCGCGGATTCTGGGCCCATGGAACAATCCGCAGATGGCCACCTGCCGCCCCGGCGTGATGGTGCCGCTGCAACCGGATTACAACCGTGAAGGCATTGTGACGCCCATGGCCGTCTCACTGGAAGATACCGACTTTCGGGTGCGCGTGGCCGAGATTGTCCGCGAGATTACCGAAGGCATCAGCATTACCGATGCCGAAGTGCTGGTGGCCGGCGGTTATGGTCTGGGTGGACCCGAAGGGTTTGATCTGCTGAAGGAACTCGCCGACTGTTTTGAGAACAGCAGTATTGCCGCCTCGCGCAAGGTGGTGGATGCCGGGTGGATTCCCTACAAATACCAGGTGGGCCAGACCGGTAAAACGGTGCGCCCCAAGCTGTATATTGCCTGCGGTATTTCCGGCGCCATTCAGCACCGCGTGGGGATGAACAAATCCGGCCTGATTATCGCCATTGATAAAGACGCCAGTGCGCCCATCTTCCAGGTGGCGCATCAGGGTATTGTCGGCGATCTTTACCAGATAATTCCTGAAATGATTAAACAGCTGCGTGCATCGCAGTCCAGCAACAGTCAACACGGATCGGAGAGCCATGTCGAACGCGTCGTCCAACCGAATTCAGTATGATGTGGTGCTGGTTGGCGGCAGTCCGTCCAACCTTGCGCTTGCTCACAAACTGGTGCAACTGGCCAAAGCCAGTGGCCAGTCGTTTACCATGGCCATTCTGGAAAAGAGCAAGGAGTTCGGCGCGCACTGTATCAGTGGCGCTGTTTCCAAACCGCATGTCATTGAGAAACTCTTTCCCGATTACAGGGAAACGGATTTCCCCATTGAGGCTGTGTGCTCGGAGAGTCAGTTCTCCATTCTGGGCCAGCAGAAAAAATGGGACGCCCCGGCTTTTGCCCTGCCGCCCGGCCTGAAAAAAGAAGGTTATCTCGTACTCACGCTCAGCCACGTGGTGTACTGGATGGTGAACAGGCTGAAAGAGGCGGTGAAAGACACGCCAGAAATCACCATCGATTTCTTCCCCGGTTTTGCCGCGCATGAAGTCCTGTTTGAAGGCAACACCGTGGCGGGCGTGCGTGTAGTGGAAGATTCCGGTCACCCGGATGAAGACAACGTCTACGCCAAAGTCACCTGCTTTGGGGACAAAGGCTTTATCTCGCGCGATGTCATTGATCGTTTCCAGTTGCGTGATAACCCGCAAATCTGGTCCGTGGGCGTCAAGGAAGTCTGGCAGCTGCCCGAAGGCAAAGATCTGGCCGGCAAGGTGTGGCATACCATGGGCTTTCCCCTGGTGGATGGCTCCTTTGGCGGCGGCTTTGTGTACGGGATGAAAGACAATAAGCTGACCATCGGGATGGTCATCTCGCTGGATTCGCCCAACCCCAACATCAACCCGCAGCAACGCCTGCAGGATTACAAAAAACATCCCTGGCTGCAGGAACTGCTGCACGACGCCAAACTGATCAAATATGGCGCCGCCCTGCTGCCCGAAGGCGGTTATTACAGCCTGCCGAAGGCCTTCCAGGTGGATGGCGCGATTCTCCTGGGGGATGCCCTGGGCGCCCTGGATATCGCCACGCTGTCGGGTATCGACAAGGCGATGGAAACAGGGATTCAGGCCGCCGAAGTGATTCACAATGCGCTCAAGACCGGCGATTTCACCAAATCCGGTTTAGGCGGCTACCAGACGGCTGTTCTGGATTCCCATGTCGGTAAATCCCTCAAAGAAGGCCGCTACTTCCGTCTGGCCTTCCAGGAAAACCCGCGCCTGCTGAACAGTTACCTGCCCAAGGTGATGGACGGCGTGGACAACGGCGCCCCGCTGATGGGCTTTATCAATGTCGGTCTGTCGGGCAATCCGTTCCTGGCCATACAGGACGCCCTGCGCCTGAAGACGCTGCTGGAAGGTAAAACCGATGTGGGCCCGGTGACCTACAAGCCGGATTACCAGCACATTGAGCCGGGCTTTCAGTCTCAGCGCCATGTGAGCGTGAAGCAGTTTGACAAGGACACCTATTACACCCGTGCGGATGCCGTGTTTTACGCCTACACGCATTACCACGAGGAGAACCAACATATTGATGAGTTCAGGGCGGATGTCTGCGTGCAGTGTATCGGCAAGTACGATGCCTTTGGTAAGGAAGTGCCCTGTGTGAGCGACTGTACGGCTGAAGTGCACCGTGTGGATGTGGTGGATGATCTCCGCAAGCATGGCATGTCGCTGGAAAACTGCGTGCAGTGCCGAACCTGCGAGTTTGTCTGCCCCGAGGTGAACCTGCGCGTTAACGCAGCGGCCCAGGGCTCCGGCCCTGATTTCATGGGGCTGTAAGAAGCGTCTGGGAGCGTCTGATCCCTCTCCTCGTTGAGGGAGAGGGTGCGCGAGCATCGCGAGGGCGGGTGAGGTCTAAGGAAATCGCGTCGCAACCCGAGAGTACCTCACCCCCCAGCCCCCTCTCCTCCAAGAGGAGAGGGGGAGTAGTGTCCAATCCACGGTATAATGGCGGGGTTGCTGTGAGTTTGGTGGTTGATGGTGGACAATGCGCGACCCGGCTGGCTGGCCGGTATTGAACGGTATCACCTGCTGGTGTTTCTGGGTTGCTGGCTGGGCGGCATTTTTGACGGCATGGATTCCTCGCTGTACATGGTCGTTCAGGCGGACGCCATTGCCGAAGTGGCCCACACCGTGGACCGGGCGGTCATCAGCCAGATGGGCTCCTGGATTATGGCGACCTTCCTGTTTGGCTGGGTGGCCGGGGGCATCTGCTTTGGGGTTATCGGGGATCGGTTTGGCCGCGTGACGGCGATGATTTTCTCCATTCTGCTGTATGCGCTGTTTACCGGGGCGGCGGGTTTTGCCCACACGCCGGAGCAACTCGCATTCTGCCGCTTTCTCACCGGCTTTGGCATTGGCGGGGAGCTGGTCACCATTGCCACCATGCTGTCGGAGACCTGGCCGGAAGCCAGCCGCGCCATGGCTGTGGGCATGCTCATCACCTCCTACCAGGTGGGGGTGTTTCTGGCCGGACTGATTCCCGCCGTGGTGTACGACCAGGTGGTCCACTGGCCGCTGTTCAGTGGGTTCACCCCATGGCGGATTGTGTTCTTTTTTGGCGTGCTGCCCGCCGTGCTCGCCATTTTCCTGCGCCTTAACCTGAAAGAGCCCGAGAAGTGGGAGCTGGCGCATGCGGCGCGCAAAGCTACGGAAGCGCAGTCGGATCAGGGGCTGGCGGCGCAGTTTCAGGCGGGCTGGCGCCAGCTGCAGGCGATTTTTGCCCCCGGCCACCGGCGCGATGTGTTTGTGGGCGCCGCCATTTTCGGCGGGCTGCTGATTGGCTACTGGGCCTCGCTGGCCTGGATTCCCACCTGGATTCAGGACATCATTGGCCCGGGCGGCAGCGGTACGGAGAAAAGCGTGGCGACGATGTACCACGGCATTGCCGCTGTGGCCGGTTGCGCCCTCAGCGGCTGGGTGGCCAACGCCATTGGCCGCCGGTGGACCATCGCCATTGCCTACCTGGGCTCGTTTGCCGCCACGGCGCTGCTGACGCTCACCAACACCGCCTTCACGCCAGCCATCTTCTGGCAGGACGCCCTGCTGGGCTTTTTCATCGGGATGAGCCAGGCCATTATGTATGTGTATCTGCCGGAGCTCTTTCCCACCCGCATCCGCGCCTCGGCGGTGGGCTTCTGCCTGAATGCCGGGCGGGTGCTGACGGCCGTTGCCGTGCTGTTTGTGGGGATGGTCACCCTGTTTTTCGGCGGGTATGCCATGGCCATTCTGGCGTTTTCGGCTTCCTATCTGGTGGCGGTGGCCATGGGGCTGGTCGGCCGTGAGACCAATGGCGTGCCATTGCCAGACTAGGCGGGGTTTGCGGATGTTACATAATGTGTGCATCTGATCATTTTTTGGGTATGCTGAGCGTTCTACAGGTTAGGTACCTAAGCATTGAAGTGGGAGATCCGCATGGCACCGTTGGATATACTGGTGATTTGTTCTTACCTCTTTATGGCGATCTACACGGGTCTCCGATCCCATGAAAAGGCCACCACCAACCTGGAGGAGTACTTCCTCGCCGGGCGCAGCATCAAGGGCTGGCAGGCCGGCCTGAGTATGGCCGCTGCGCAGTTTGCTGCCGACACCCCCCTGCTGGTGACCGGACTGATCGCCACGATGGGTATCTTCAGCTTGTGGCGCCTGTGGATTTATGGTCTGGCCTTCCTGGTGCTTGGCTTTCTGCTGGGGCCCAGCTGGCGCAACGTGGGCGTCATTACGGATGCCGAGCTGACCGAAGTGCGTTACGGCCAGAAGCCCGCCATGATTCTGCGCGGCTTTAAGGCTGTGTACCTGGGCACCATCTTTAACTGCACCGTGCTGGCCATGGTGCTGCTGGCGGCCACCCGCATCGCCGAGCCGTTTATGAAATGGAATGAATGGCTGCCTGCGGCTGTGTTTACGCCGATCATGCACCTGGTGCAGATGATTGGCGAACCGCTGACCATCAGCCTCAGCGATCCCTCGATGATTTGGGTGTATTCCACCAACAACATTATTTCCATCGTCACCATTGCGATGGTCACCACCTTCTACTCGGCCACGGGCGGGTTGCGGAACGTCATCAAAATGGATATCTTCCAGTTCTTTGTGGTGATGCTCGGCACGGCTGTTTACGCTTTCTTTGTCATCAAGGCTGCGGGCGGTATGCAGGCCATTCCTGCCCAGCTGCACGCGTTGTATGGTCAGAGCGGTATGGCCGGAATGACCCCGGATCAGATTCTGGCGTTTACTCCGGGTGAAGCCAAGGGCGTGACCTTTATGGTCATCGGCCTGATGCTCATTCAGTGGATTGCCCAGATCAATGCCGACGGCTCCGGTTACCTCGCCCAGCGGACCATGGCCTGCCGCAGCGATGCCGATGCCAAGCAGGCGTCCATTGTTTTCACTGTGGTGCAGATCATTTTCCGTACCCTGCTCTGGCTGCCGATTGGCCTGGGGCTCCTGCTGGTTTTCCCGCCGGATCCGGCCGTCAGTGGAGAACTCTTCAAGGCCCAGCGCGAAGCGACCTATGTGCTGGGGATGTCCGAGCTGCTGCCGCCCGGCGTGAAAGGCCTGATGATTACCGCGATGCTCGCCGCACTCGGTTCCACCGTGGATACGCACATCAACTGGGGCGCCTCCTACTGGACCAACGACATCTACAAGCGGATCATCTGTCAGGGTCTGCTCAAGCGTGAGCCTTCCGGCAAATCGCTGGTGTGGGTGGCCCGGCTGTCCAACGTGATGATTCTGATGCTGGCGCTCTTGATCATGTCGCGTCTGTCTTCCATTCAGGTCGCCTGGCAGGCCAGCCTGTTGCTGGGCGCCGGCCTGGGCGGCGTGCTCTTGCTGCGCTGGTTCTGGTGGCGCATTAACGCCTGGGGCGAAATTGCCACGATTCTCACCTCGCTGGTGCTGGCCCCTGTGATGCTGTTTGCCATGCCCCTGGAACTGGATGCCGAGCGGATGATTCTGCTGGCGCTGATTTCCACGGTCATTGGGATTGTCACGTCCCTGCTGACCAGCCAGGAAAAAATCGAACAGCTGCAGATCTTCTACAAAAAGGCCAGCCCCCCGGGTTTCTGGGGTCCTGTGGCTGCGTCTCTGGGGATGTCCACCGAGGAGCCGAAACACCGGTTCTATCAGGGTCTGGCATCCGTACTGGTCTGCGGTCTCTCCGTGTTTTCCACATTGATTGGCGCCGGCAGCTGGATCTGCGGCAGCCCGGCGCCCATCTTTGCCGACAACCCGATGATCTGGAACCTGGGCTGCCTGATTGTGGGCCTGGGCCTGATTCCCGTGTGGTACCCCATGGTTTTTGGCGGCACCATCGGTTATAACGGCACCAACAAACCAGCCGGCGCCAGCAGTTAAGAGGCGCCCCTCACCCCCAACCCTCTCTCCCCTTGAAGGAGAGGGGGCAATCTGTTATTTACTTTGGTGAGACAATGGCGGCATGCTGGCCAGTGACACCATCGTTGCCATCGCCACCGCCCGCGGCCATGCCGCCGTGGGCATTGTCCGCCTGAGCGGGCCGGATGCCTTCGCCATTGCCGCCCGGATCTGGGTCCGTCATCCGGCTTCGGCGAGGTTACCGGTGTTCAAGCCCGGCCGCATCCACCATGGTTGGATCATGACGCCGGCGGCGGCGGGCGGGCGCCGCCTGATTGACGAGGTGATTCTGCTGCCCTTTCAGGGTCCTCACAGTTATACCGGCGAAGATGTGGTGGAGATACAGGGGCACGGCGGCGAAGCGGTTCTGAATGCGATTCTGCATCTTTGCCTGCAACAGGGGGCGCGGATGGCCATGCCCGGCGAATTCACCAAACGCGCCTTTCTGGCCGGCAAGCTGGACCTCACCCAGGCCGAGTCCGTGATGGATCTGATCAGTGCGGGCAGTGAGCGCGCGCTCAGCCAGGCTGCCGGTAATCTGCATGCGCAGACCCTCACACGGTTGCTGGATACGCTGCGTGAAACGCTGATTGATGTGCAGATGCAGATTGTGGCGAGCGTTGATTTTCCCGATGAGGTGGATGAACCGGATCGTCTGCCCCTCATTGACCAGCTGACCGCACTGCAGCTGCAGGCGAATGCGCTGAAGATGTCCTCAGATCACCAGCATCAGTTGAATGAAGGGGTGCGCGTGGCCATTCTGGGGCTGCCCAACTCGGGCAAGTCTTCGCTGTTTAATGCGCTGCTGGCCAGTGACCGCGCCATTGTGACGGACATGGCGGGCACCACGCGCGATGTACTGAGCGAGCGGCTGCAGATCAACGGCGTGCCTGTGTTACTGATTGATACCGCCGGCATTCGCGAGACGGAGAACCGGGTGGAGATTCTTGGCATTCACCGCAGCTGGGAGGCGGCTGAAACGGCGCAGGGCGTCCTGTACGTGGTGGACGCCACGCAGGGCTTGTCGGCTGCTGATCAGCAGGTGCTGAATCGACTGGACACAACCCGGGTGCCGGTTGTCCAGGTCTGGAACAAAGTGGATCAGACGTCCGATCATGATTGTCCGCCGGAAGGCCTGGCTGTTTCCGCCCTGGGTGGCCACGGCTTGCCCCGGGTGTTTGGCGTGCTGAGCGACTGGGTGACTGCGCTGAGCGAAGCCCCGGAACAGACGGAAGCGGCATTCACCGGTCTGGCGTTGAACCAGCGGCAGGTGGCATGTCTGGAGTCGCTGAGTGAGCACCTGACGCTGGCGGCAGAGAGTCTGTCTCAGCAGTCGCTGCCATTGGATGTGACCACCGTGCCGCTCAGTGACGCCCTGCATGCGCTGGATCGGCTCAGCGGGCGCGACGCTACTGAGCACGTGCTGGATGCTGTTTTTAGTCGCTTTTGTGTTGGAAAATAAGCAGATGCGGGAGATGGAGGACACCTTGATGAGCACCACACTGACGCCTGCGCGGTTGCCGGAACGCCTGGCCGGCCTGCCCGTGGAACAGCAGGTGGCACAGCTGTTTATGGTGGGTTTTGAAGGCCCCGTGCCCGATACGGAATTTCTGCGCTGGATGGCTGCCGGGGTGGGGGGCGTCATTTTCTTCCGCGAGAATCTGCAGCACCTCACACAGCCTGCGGAAGTGGCGCAGGGCCTCAGCGAGCTGTCACAGGCGATCAGCGCCGTGACGCTGCCCCCGTTTCTCTCCGTGGATCAGGAGGGCGGGCGGATTGAGCGCCTGCCATTCTGGCTGTTTCCCTCGCTGCCCTCGCCCATGGCGGTGGGTTCGGCCGCCAATCCGGTGTCGTTTGCCAAAGAGGTGACCGGTGTTCTGGCGAGTCAGCTGGCGCGCCTGGGTTTTAACATGAACTTTGCCCCCACGCTGGATGTGAACCTGAACCCGCGCAACCCCATTATTGGCGTGCGGGCGTTCGGCGCCCGGGCCAGTGAGGTGACGCCCCTGGTGGCTGACGTGCTGGCGGCATACCGCATGCATGGCGTCGTGGCGGTGGGCAAACATTTCCCCGGTCATGGCAATGGCTTGGTGGATTCCCATCTGACGTTGCCAGAGCTGACCTTTACGGAGGAAGAACTCAGACCCTTTGAGGCGGCTGTTGCGGCCGGAATTCCGGCCATGCTGATTTCCCATGGCTGGTATCCGGCGCTGCAAAGTGAAAAAGGCCCGGCGTCCCTGTCCAAAAAAATCGCCACGGATCTGCTGCGCGAACGGTGCGGTTTTCCGGGTCTGCTGATCAGTGATGATATGACCATGGGTGCTGTGGCCGGTGATCTGAGCGCCGGTGAATCGGCGGTGGCGGCGCTGAATGCCGGGGTGGACATGCTGATTTACAAAGCCGCCACACCGGCGGTGTGGCAGGCGTATGAGGCGGTGCTGTCGGCCGTGCAGTCGGGTGACATCCCCCGGGAACGGTTTGAATCGGCTTTGCTGCGCGTGGCGCAAGCCAAGCAGTTCATCCAACCTTTCCGGTACCGCCCGGAAGCATTCGCCAACTGGCGCCCGGCGGCCAATGCGGCGACAGCCCTGGATATCGCCCGCCGGAGTCTGCGTGTGCGCCATGAAGAAGAACCCTGTCTGCTGCCGCTGCATCCCGAGCAGACCGTGCTGCTGATTCATCCCGATCGCGGCGCGATTCATCATTATCAGCCGGACCAGGTGGCAAGCCCCGAGCTGCCGGCACTGCTGCGCGAGTGCGGTATGCTGCGTCTGCGCGATGTCGCCTATGACCCCAGGCAGCCGGTGGATCTGACGGTGCTGCCGGAAGCCTGGCGGCCCACGGTGGGTGTTTTCGTGACGCTGGATCCGCTGATCTTCACGGAGCAGCTGAGCGCATTTGAAGCGTTGCAAAGCCGTTACCCGGAACTGCCGTGGCTGGTGGTTTCAGCCAGTACGGACGCGGAATCCCCCCTCACTGAAACAGCTGCTGTTCACCTGGCGCTCTGCAGCTACAGGCCTTCAATGATGGCGGCGCTGGCGGAGCGCCTCACCGGCGCTGTGGTGAGTGTTTAAGCGTTTCCGTAATGGCTTTTTGCGGATCCGTCATGGCCTCGTCCGGTGACATCACGGCATCAAACGGCAGGCAGCGGACGTTTTGGGGCAGCATTGGCATGACGTTCGGGTCCACACGGCCGCACAACACCCAGACGGGTTTTCCGGCCGCCAGTCGTATCAGTTCGCCCACCGCCTTGCCCTGAAACGACGTCTCGTCGAGGCATCCTTCGGCCGTGATAATCAGGTCAGCCTGAGCGACTTTTGCGGCAAGGCCCAGTTGATCGCTTAGCCAAGCAAAGCCGGAGACGATGCGACTGCCGGGCAGCTGCAGCAGCCCATACGCCAGTCCGCCGGCCGCCCCGCTGCCGGGTGTGCGGCTGTGGTCCACACTCTGCGCCTGTGCAATGAGCCGGTGGATATGGGTCAGACCCGCTTCAAGCTGGTCACATGCTTGCGGGTGGGCGCCTTTCTGCGGCGCATACACCCTGGCGGCGCCCTGGGGCCCAAGCAGTGGATTGGTCACATCGGTGGCGATCACGGTTTCCAGATTCTGTGGCCAGACCCCCAGGAAGGACCAGTCCAGGGAGTGTATTTCCGCCAGTGCGCCCCCGCCAATGGGGGTCGTGATGAGCGAGTTGTCCTGACGGAAAGCCTGAAGCCCCAGTGCCTGGAGAGCGCCCAGTCCGCCATCCGTGGAGGCGCTGCCGCCCAGACCGAGAACCACCTGCCGGACCTCTGAGCAGGACTGCAGCATCTGACTGAGTAACTGGCCCACGCCATACGAGGTTGCCTGCAGGGGATGTTGCTGACTGGCGCAGAGAGCGAGTCCGTTGGCGAGGGCTGATTCCAGGACCAGCTGGTTTTGGTTCTGCCTGAACAGGGCTGGTGCGGTGACCCTTTGTCCGGAAAGCGGTCCCGAGACGGTTGCATCCATCCTGATGGCTTGCGGCCATTGCTGTGAAAGGATGTCCAGCATGCCATCCCCGCCATCGGCCACCGGAACGCTCACCAGTTCAAGTTCCTCTGGTATGATGCCGATAGACCCAGCGAGGAAGTCTGGATGTTTTTGAATGGTATTAACAATCTGAACCGCCGACAGGCTTCCTTTCAGGGCATTGGGGGCCAGCAGAACACGGGTCATGGGCAGGGCTTTCCAAAGTCGGGGAGGTCATTAGCCTATCACGCCGGCCGGATTTCCTCCGGTGGGTTTACCCTGATTGAAGTGGCGGTTGTGATTGCCATCATCGCGATTCTGGCCGCCATCGGCATTACACGCCTGACCACCCTGCAGGCCGAAGCGGAACTGGCCACCGTGGACGATTTTATCCGCGCCGTGCGCAGCGCCCACGCCATCTATATCAGCGAAAACCAGACCACGCCCAATACCTTCAATGATTTTGTGACCACCGGCCCGGCCGTGGGCAAGATGACCATCAGCACCCAGAAGTTCGGCCATGGCGGGTGCACCCCCTCGGGAACGCAGCTGATCTGTCAGGCCACGGATTTCCCGGCGCTGGCCAAAAAGGGGGTTATTGTGACGTTTACCCTGGAGCCGACCCTGGGCGCCATTGCCACCAACGCCACGCATTAATTTGGTTTAATCCGTTGGGGTTTCTGAAGATCAGAATATCAGTAATATTACCGATATCTTTTTATGTCTCCGGAACCGATAGTGAATGTAATCACCCCGGATACCTACCCGGATCCGGATCAAGTTTCAGGAAGACAGAAGGACCCCCCACCATGAAAAAGCACACGGTTAGCAAAGGTTTCACCCTGATCGAACTGGCAGTGGTTATCGCCATTGTGGCCATTCTGGCCGCCATCGCCATACCGCGTTTCGGCAACACCACGCAGGCTGCAGAGAAGGCGATGGCCAATGACATGATGTCGCAGCTGAGCTCGGCTGCTGCGATTTACACGGCGGAACGCGCAGCAGTGCCGACCTCCTTCACCCAGTTTGTGACCGCCAGCGCGCTGACACCGACCTCTACAGAGACCATCTCGTTGCAGAAGTTCGGCCCGAAGGCATCGACGAACCCCTGCACGGTGGCAGCGGCAACCATCACCTGCACCCAGGCGTTCACCAAGCTGACGACAGCCACCTACGCGATTGACTCTCAGGGCGTCATCACGAGTACGATCGCCCCATAGCCGAGTTTCTCTCTCGCAACTGCAAAGCCCCGGCTGGCCGGCCGGGGCTTTCGCTTTGCCCTGTTTCAGAGCGGTCAGGGGCCGTATATGCCACCTTATTGTTTAAGCGACACGAAGAAAAAATTCAGTAATATTACCGATACCTGTTACGTATTTAATAGACGATAGTAAGAGTATATCCCTTGGCCACATGCCAGATTTTTAGGAAGACAAAGAGGAATAATCCATGAGACAGCACAGCATCCAAAACGGTTTCACCTTGATTGAACTGGCAGTGGTTATCGCCATTGTGGCCATTCTGGCCGCCATCGCCATACCGCGTTTCGGCAACACCACGCAGGCTGCAGAGAAGGCGATGGCCAATGACATGATGTCGCAGCTGAGTTCGGCTGCCGCGATTTACACGGCGGAACGCGCAGCAGTGCCGACCTCCTTCACCCAGTTTGTGACCGCCAGCGCGCTGACACCGACCTCTACAGAGACCATCTCGCTGCAGAAGTTCGGCCCGAAGGCATCGACGAACCCCTGCACGGTGGCAGCGGCAACCATCACCTGCACCCAGGCGTTCACCAAGCTGACGACAGCCACCTACGCCATCAATGCGCAGGGTGTTATCACCAGCACCATTGCACCATAGTACAACCGGTCAGTTTCTCTCTCGCAACCGCAAAGCTCCGGCCGGCCAGCCGGGGCTTTGCCCCTGACAGGGGTTGAAGATGTCCCGCGTCCAGAACTTGCAGAACCGAATTGTCATTCCCTTGCTGGTGATGCTGCTGCTCACCCTCATCGCCGGGGGTTCTGCGCTGTATCTCACCTGGCGGTGGGAGGACAATTATACGCGTCTGAGCCGGAATCTGACCCAGGTGGTGATTCTGAACAATATCCGCTGGGGCCTGGCCGAAACCCGCGACCGGATGGAAACGGACATGACAGGCGCGCGGGCCCGCTGGGAGAATGTTCAGCAGCAGGCGCGCATCCTGTCGCTCAGTCAGGAGGGCTTACCGGCCAGCCGGGATGCCGATATCCTGGTTCAGATGTTGTCCAATGACGGCAACATGTCCCAGATCGATCAGATTCTCCATCTCCCCCTGCTGAATCTCAACCTGAATGACATTCAGAACAACATCCGCCTTTTCCACGGCTACAGCCGGTATGTGTCCATCACCATGACCGGCACCATGCTGATCCTCGGTGGTTTTCTGATGCTAATCACCGCCCGCGATCTGTCGCGGATGATGCAGCAGTTGCGTGAATCGCGCGAGCAGTCCGTGTTGGTCCAGGAGGAGGAACGCCGACGGCTGGCGCAGGATCTGCACGATGAAGTGATTCAGGATCTGATCGCCTTTCGTCGCGAAGTGGCTGAGCGGCCCGAACTGACCCGCAAAATTGATAGCCACATTGAGACGATGCGTCGGGTCTGCCACAATCTGAAACCCCAGATACTGGAAGATCTGGGGTTTGAACCGGCTGTGGAACTCTTAATGGACGAGTTGCGGCAGTCCGGGGTCACCCGGGTGGATCTGGAGCTGGATCCCGAAACCCTCAGTCATATCTCCTCGCGGATGGAGCTGCCCCTGTACCGGGTGTTGCAGGAGGCGTTGTCCAATGTGGCCCGGCACGCCGGGGCCCATCATGTCACGCTGGCCATGTTTTACCGCCGTCCGGACGCGCAGAATCCCGGGGGGGTGTTGCTGGGTCGGGTCATGGATGACGGCTCCGGTTTTGAGCCGGTCCGGAGTCCGAAAGAACACCGCCGTTTTGGCCTGAGTGGCATGCATGAGCGGATTGGCCAGCTGGGCGGCGAGCTCACGGTGGACTCCAGGCCGGGCGGCGGGACATCCGTCCGCTTCCGCATTCCTCTGTAGCGCGGTTACAATAGAATTATCCTTCAACCGATGAAAGCGATGCCGTCCCTGTCATCCCAGCCAACCGAGACTGATCAGCGTCTGCGCATACTGATAGTGGATGATCATGCCGTGGTGCGCCAGGGCACCACGGAGATGCTGGCGCGGGATGCACGGTTGAGCGTGGTGGCCTCCCTGCCCAGCGGGGAGCTGTTAATGCAGACGATCCGTGAGACGGCGCCGGATCTGCTGTTGCTGGATATCCACCTGCCGGGTAAAAACGGACTGCAGCTGCTGGAAGAGGTGCGCGCCACCTACCCTGAGTTGTTTGTGGTGATGTTTTCGGCCATGGCGGATCTGCCCTACGTCCACCGTTCACTGCGACTGAAGGCGAACGGTTATCTCTCCAAAACCATTGATGCGTCGGATCTGGTGGCCCTGCTGCTGAAAGTATCCCGGGGCGTTCAGCCTGTGTTTTCGGCGGATATCGCTGAAAAAATGCAGGCGCCCGCCCCCGACTCGCCGGTGGTCCGGCTGACCCCGAGGGAACTGGATACCCTGGGCGAGCTGGCCAGGGGGTATACCAATCAGCAGATTGCCGATGCGCTGAGTGTTTCGGTGAAAACGGTGGATACCCACGTGGCCAACATGATGAAAAAATTTGAGGTGAACAACCGCACCCAGCTCCTCAGTGCGGCGTCGGAGCAGGGCCTGATTTAAAGCCGGTTGTCCTGGGTCGTCATCCTGCGTTTGCCGGAGCCGGCTGGTCCGTAAGGCCCATGAAGATCGGTTATCCGATGGGTATTCCCCCCATAAAATAAGATACAATGGGGATATGAAGCGATCGTGGACAGTATGGGTGTTGTTGGGTGTGCTGTGTGCGGGTTCCGTCCTGCCGCCGCTGCGCGCATCCGCTGCGGACGCGCGTCTAAAACAGTTTGAAATCACCAGCAACCCGGATAAAAAAGAGGTCCGGGTGACGCTTTTCACCACGGACCGGGCGAGTTACACCACCGAGAAACTGGGCAGCAAATTCAGCATTCACCTGGACCACACCCGGCTGGATGAGACGCTGGCCGAAGCCGGTATGCCGGTGGTGATCGACAACCAGAACCAGTTTATCGGCCGGGCGGTGCCCGATACCGAGGGCAATACCCAGATCATCATTCCCAATCTGCCGCCCGAGGAATACGCCATTACCATTGTGCAGAAGCTGCCCGGGCAGCCCGCCATTGTGGAAGGCACCACGGTGGTGAACAAAAAAGCCCGCCCGGTGGTTGTTCAGGCGCCCAAAACGCCCCGCATTGCGCCCCGCCTCCCGGTGTCGGAACCGGCAGCGGCGCCAGTGAATATACAGGCAGCGGACTCCGCAGCGCCTCAGGTGCCGCCTTCCATGAATCCGCGCTCGCCTGTGGCCGGTGTGCAGAGTCAGTTTGAGACGCTGGCGGCAAGCCTTGGGGAGTCCCTGAGCCAGTCGTTCAGCCAGGCTGTGGATCAGTGGACGACGCCGAAAACCAGCACCCGACCGCGCATTGTCAGCAAACGCACCACCAGTCCGGCCGGCAACACGGTCAACAATCCCTATTATCAGCCGTCGGCAGGCGACCGGGGGAAGCCGGCTGTGAATGCGGCCAATACCGCCGCCATACCGGCGCCGCCCATGGTGCCCCGTACAATGTCTGAAGCCTCTGCACCCGGTGTGAATCAGCCGCTCAGCGATCCGCTGGCGGCGCTGCATGCCCTGCCTGCTGTTGGATCGGTGGGCGCATGGCCCGGACCGGGATGGAATCCGCTGACGGCCCAGAATGATCTGCCGCCCATGGTGCTGCAACCCGAAACCGCGGTACAGGAAACAAAATCAGCGGGCGCCGCAGCCAGTGCTCAGTCCGGGCAGAACGCGCCAAAAACATGGGTGGGTGAGCTCAAGCAACTCTTCCGCGACAGCATTGCCGCCGTACCCGCATGGGTTTACTGGCTGAGCGGTCTTTTTATTCTGGGGCTGGGTGTCATGGTTCTGGCCATTGGTGGCGTGCTGTTGCGCATGCTGTGGCTGCAGACCCGTAAGATGGCTGAACCGGTGACAACACAGAGCACCCTGCTTCCTGCACAACCCGCGTTGCCTGATGCCACCCCTGTGAGGGTGTCGCCGGTGCCGCTGGCCGATGATACAACCACCCTGGACCCGACCCGTTACTGGAAGTCGGCCGCCCAGAGCGTGGAAGAAGCGGTTCGCACACCGATGGTGCTGCACCTGGCGACACCGGTGCGCCGGGCCCACGGCTTACCCCCGCGCACCCAGGTCCGCCGCCCCGCCCCGCAGAAGCCTGCCCCCGCGATGCGCCGGCGCAGCCGTTCCGCCACAGCCGCCTCCCTGCTCTGAAGCCTTTCGGCTGATTTTATTGCGATCCGCCTTGTGGTATCATACGCGCCTGTCCCGGCGTGTTCTGGCAGGGTTTGTACGGATAAACCTGAGAGACTGGGTTGCTGACACGGGGGCCGGGAAGTTGCATCAGCTTGTTTTGATTGAAGGAGAAAGGCATGGCCACCGTGATGACCGCCCCCAAAGTAAAACGCGTGACCCTTGATGAGATGGATCATTTGTCGGTGGGCAAAAAAACCCGCCTGCACCGCATGCTGCACCAGTTTGGTCCCGGCAACGGCACCATGGTTTTCCTGCCGATTGATCAGGGCCTGGAGCATGGCCCCGTGGACTTTTTTGAAAACCCCCCGGCTGCCGACCCTGAGTTTCAGTGCCGCCTGGCCGTGGAAGGCAATTACTCCGGCCTGGTGTTTCAGGTGGGACCGGCTGAAAAATACGTGAAAAAGTTTGCCGGTCAGGTGCCGCTGGTGCTTAAAATCAACGGCAAAACCTGCATTCCCAATGATGATGAAGCCTTCTCCCCGCTGACCGCCACGGTGGAAGACGCGGTCCGCCTCGGCGCCGATGCCGTGGGCTACACGCTGTATGTCGGCTCGCCGTCTCAGGATATTGATATCGCCCAGTTTAATGAAGTGCGCCGCGAGTGCGACCGTTTTGGTTTGCCGCTGATTATGTGGGCTTACCCGCGCGGGCGCTTTGTGGCCGAAAGTGGTGGCAAGGACAGCCTGTACGCCATTGATTATGCCGCCCGCGTGGCGTGTGAACTGGGCGCCGACGTGGTGAAGATCAACTATCCCAAAGTGGATGGGAAACCGAAGGAAACTTCGCCCAAGCCCTACAACACGCTCGATATCTCCTTTGAAGATGCCGTGCGCAAGGTGGTGGCTTCGGCCGGCCGCACAATGACGCTCTTCTCCGGTGGCAGCAAGGTCAGCGATGACGAAGTGCTGCACCTGGCCAAGGTGGCCATGGAAGCCGGCGCGACGGGGCTGATTTTTGGCCGTAACATGTGGCAGCGTCCCATGGACAACGCCCTGGAGACCACCCGCCGAGTGTATGACGTGCTGCGGAAGTACTAGTTTTTTCAACCGAAAAAGGAGAATGCCTCATGGCTTCCAAAGGACCTAAAATCGCCATCAACGGCTTCGGCCGGATTGGCCGGATGACCCTGCGCGCCGCCCTGCTGAACCCGAACGTGGAACTGAATGTGGTGGCCGTCAACGATCTCACCACCCCGGATCAGCTGGCGCACCTCTTCAAATACGATTCGGTGATGCGCACCTTCCCCGGGGAAGTCAGCTGCAAAGGGAACGTGCTGACGATTGACGGACGGGACATTCAGGTGTTTGCCGAGCGGGATCCAGCCAAGCTGCCATGGAAGGAACTGGGCGTGGATGTGGTGATCGAATCCACCGGGTTTTTCACCAAGGCCGCCGATGCCAGAAAGCACATTGAAGCGGGCGCCAAAAAAGTCCTCATCAGTGCGCCGGCCTCCGATGAAGACATCACCCTGGCGCTGGGCATCAACGATGACCAGTACGACCCGGCCAAGCACCATATTATTTCCAATGCCAGCTGCACCACCAACTGCCTGGCGCCGGTGGCCAAGGTGCTGCACGATACCTTCGGAATCAAGAGCGGGCTGATGACCACCATCCACTCCTATACCGGCGATCAGATGCTGCTGGATGCCCCGCACAAGGATCCCCGCCGCGCCCGCGCCGCCGCGCTGAGCATGGTGCCCACTTCCACGGGCGCCGCCAAGGCCATTGGTCTGGTGCTCCCCGCGCTCAACGGTAAACTCAACGGTATTGCCGTGCGCGTGCCCACCCCGGATGTCAGCCTGGTGGATCTCACGTTCACCACGGAGAAACCCATCACCGTGGCGGCCATTAACGAGGCGATGAAAAAAGCCAGCACTGGTGCGCTTAAGCATGTGCTGGAATACTGCGATGCGCCCCTGGTGAGCTCTGATTTTATCGGCAATCCGCACAGCTCCTGTTTTGATCCCGAACTGACCCAGACGATGGGGGATCATTTCGGTAAGATCATCACCTGGTATGACAACGAATGGGGCTACAGCAACCGCCTCGCGGAAGTCTCCCAGATGGTGGCCAACAAGCTGCCGGTGGCGGTGTAATGGGCAGTACCCGCCGCCCGGTGATTGCGGGCAACTGGAAGATGTACAAAACGGTGCCTGAAGCCCGCGCCTTTGTTGAGGCGCTGGCGCTGAAGGTGCAGTCGCTCAGCGGCGAACATGCCGATGTGGTGATTGCCCCACCGGCCATCGCGCTTCAGACGGTTCGCGAAGCCGTGGAGCGGCTGAACCTGAACCTGAAAGTGGCGGCCCAGACGATGGAAAGTCGCGATGAAGGCGCTTTCACCGGAGAAATTTCCCCGGTGATGCTGGCTGACCTGCGTATTCCAATGGTCATTCTGGGTCACAGCGAACGCCGCCAGTACTATAACGAGACCGATGTGTCGGTGGCCGCCAAAATGAGCGCCGCGTTTGCACACAACCTCACGCCCATTGTGTGTGTGGGTGAGCTGCTGGCCGCCCGCGAGGCCGGCGAGACCGATGCGGTGATTGAGGCGCAGCTGAAGCCGTTACTGGCCAAGCTCAGCGCCGACCAGTTTGAGAGGCTGGTGGTGGCCTACGAACCCGTGTGGGCGATTGGCACCGGCAAAACCTGTGACGCCGAGGAAGCCAACCGGGTCTGTGGGGTAATCCGCAAACACCTCGGCGCCAAAGGCAATGCGGCGGCCACACGCATTCTGTATGGCGGCAGCGTGAAGCCGGATAACATCCAGGGCCTGATGGGTCAGCCTGAGATTGACGGCGCGCTGGTGGGCGGCGCCAGTCTGGAAGTGGACAGCTTCTTTAAAATCATTGAGGGCAGCCTGCTCGCCACGGCGCACTAAGGAGTACTCTGATGACCACGACCTGCCACCCAGAGACCCCTCCCCCACTGACTCTCTCTCCCCACGGAGAGAGGGGGGATTTGCCGTTGAGCATTCCCCTGCAACGGCTGGCGCATGCGCCCGCAGCGCTGCCGGCTTACGCCACCCCCGGGTCGGCCGGTATGGATGTCCGGGCAGCGATTGCGGAGCCGGTCACACTGGCGCCGATGGGGAGGCGGTTGATTCCCACCGGGCTGATTATGCAGCTGCCGGAGGGATTTGAGTGTCAGATCCGCCCGCGTAGTGGACTGAGTATCAAACACGGCATCACCCTCATCAATGCGGTGGGCACCATCGACAGCGATTACCGCGATGAAGTGAAGGTGCCGCTGGTGAATCTCTCCACCGAGCCGTTTACCATTCAGCCGGGTGAACGCATTGCCCAGCTGGTGATTGCGCCGGTGACGCAGGCCGCCTGGCGACTTGTGGACGCCGTGGATACCGCTGTGAACCGTCAGGGCGGGTTTGGTTCCACAGGGCGCGCCTGATCCATGAAATGTGTGATTCAGCGCGTGCAGGAAGCGCGCGTGGTGGTGGATGACGCAACAGTGGGGGAAATCGGCGCCGGCATGCTGGTGCTGGTTGGCTTTGAACGTGGGGATACCGAAGCCAGCCTGGCCTACCCTGTGGACAAGCTGGGGAAGCTGCGCATTTTTGCTGATGAGGATGGCAAAATGAACCGCTCAGTGCAGGATGTGGGTGGGCGGGTACTGGTGGTCTCCCAGTTCACACTGGCCGGGGATTGCCGGAAAGGCACGCGCCCGGGTTTTGATGGGGCGCTGCCACCGCAGGAAGCCCGAGCGCTTTATGCGCAGTTTGTGGAACAGCTGCAACACACGCTGGGAGCTCAGAATGTTGCCACCGGCCAGTTTGGCGCACACATGGCTGTCTCGCTGATTAACGACGGCCCGGTGACGTTTTTGCTGGAGAACTGAGTGTTTCTCCAACAGTGTTGACCTCTCCCCCAAACTCCTCCCCTGCAAGGAGAGGGTTAATTGCCTGAGACGTGCCGGGAGAGGTCTCAGAGCTCGGGACTTATCTCGGGTCTCATACGGTCTGACTGGCAGATACCAACAGTTCGCGCGCACCGCGATCCAGCAGTTGCTGAGCGAGTGCTTCTCCGGTACGGGTGGCGGCCTGGGGATTGGCGGGAAATGAAAGGGTTGCCTGCAGTGCTTCGTGGCCGTCAGGAGAAAGAACAATGCCATGCAGGTTAAACTGTGTCTCATTCACGGGTTCGGCATAGATGCCCATCGGGACCTGGCAGCCCAGGTGGGCTTCGGCGTCAATCACTGAAAGAAACGCCCGTTCGGCCGTCATGGCCACTTGCGTGGTTTCGTCCTGAACAGCGGCCAGTAACGGCAGCACTGTTTGCCGGCCTGCCTGGTCGTTGCGGTATTCCACGGCCAGTATCCCCTGGCCCACGGCGGGTATCATCACGCTGACCGGGTCCAGATAGTCCCGGACACGGTCACCCCAGCCCATCCGTTCAATTCCCGCAGCCGCCAGAATCAGGGCGTCGGCATGGCCTTCTTCCAGTTTTTTCAGGCGGGTGTTGATGTTGCCACGAATGCCAACGATCTGCAGATCCGGTCGGTGCTGTTTAAGCTGGGCCATACGTCTGAGTGAACCCGTCGCCACCGTAGCGCCTTGTGGCAGGGCTTTCAGAGACGAATACCGGGGGCTGATCAGAACGTCCCTGGGATTGTTCCGTGTCAGTACGGAAGTCAGCACGAGGCCTTCGGGCAGCGTGCTGAGCATGTCTTTCAGACTGTGGACGGCGATATCGATGGTCCCGCTGAGCAGGGCTTCTTCGAGTTCTTTGACAAACAACCCCTTGTCGCCAATCTGGGCCAGCGGGGCTTCAAGAAACTGATCGCCCTGCGTGGTGAATGAGATGGTCTCAATCACCAATCCCGGAAAAGCCTGTTGCAGGGCGCTTACCACCAGGCCGGTCTGCGCCATGGCCAGAGGACTCTGCCGGGTGCCCACGCGAAGGCTTTGGGGCACGCTGGTCATCGGGTTAACTCCGTTGCGGTCCGCTCAGCGGATCCAGATCAAACAGTTCGGCCAGCGCGGCGGCATGCAATTGCTGGCGGGCCAGCCGGGTTTTCATACGGATGGTCGGAGCGTGCAGAATTTTCTTCAGCAGGTTTTTCGAGAGGTTGTCAGCCAGTTGCAGCGCCGGGTCTTCCGTCAGCAGTGCGCCAAACTGCTCGCTCAGTTCCTCGCGGCGCAGGTGTTCCAGCTTGCTGCGCAGCTGGCTGATCAGGGGCACAATGGGCCGGGCGTGCTGCCACTCCATAAAGTGCCGGTACTCCTCGTGAATAATGTCTTCCGCCTGTTCCGTCAGCAGGGACTGCGTGTCCTGGGGCAGTGTATTCACATTCGCCAGACTGTCCGTATTAAAAAGCCGCACGTTGGGCAGATCCGCCACGGTGGGGTCCACGTTGCGCGGAACCGAGATATCAATCACCAGTTTATCGGCACGGCCGGCAAAGTGTTTCTCACCCAGAATCACGTGGGGCGCGCCGGTCGCCACAAACAGAATTTCGGCGTCATCCAGGACGGCATCCAGATCGCTGAACAGACACCCCTTAAACCCATAGCGGGCCGTCAGGGTTTCCAGGCGGTGCTGACTGCGGTTGACGATGGTCACGTTGTCGTACTGCCGCGGGGCCATCTGGTTCTGGATAGCCGACAGCAGAATGGCGACCATTTTACCGCCGCCCACCAGGGCGATGCGCCGGTCCATCAGATCCGGGAATAGCTGGTGAGCCAGTTCAAAAGCGGAACGGCTGACGCTGACGTCTTTCTGGGCGATGCCGGTTTCCGTGCGGACGCGTTTGCCCACGGTCAGGGCGCTCTTAAAGAGTTTGTCCAGCAAGGGGCCGCTGGTGTGCAGCCGGTGGGCAGTGGCCAGCATGTCTTTCACCTGGCCCAGTATCTGCCCTTCTCCCAGAATCAGGCTGTCCAGGCCGGAGGCCACACGGAAAAGGTAGGTGACCACATCGTCATCCAGCAGAGTGAACAGGTGAGGCCGGTAAGCATGGCTGTCCACCTGTTTGAACTGGCGGTAAAACTCACGGATGCTGGCCAGGGCGGTTTCGGTATCGGAGACATGCGCATAGATTTCGGAGCGGTTACAGGTGGTCAGAAAGGCGCACTCTTCAATACCGGGCAGCGCACGCAGATGCTGGCCTGCGGGCTCAATCTCGCTTTCCAGCAACGCAAAGCGTTCGCGGACCTCAATGGAGGCCATTTTATGTCGTACACCTGTAACCAGTAGGGGCATTCGTCAGGAGGGTCCGCCGTGTTCGTCGGCCTGCGTCACAGTCAGTTGCGGCAAGGGCAATCTCTCAACGTCCCTATTGTACTGCAAGCGGACTGAAAGGGCATGGCAGCCGGATTGTCCATTCTGACAGGTCCGAACGGACTAGTCAGGGCTTAAACGGCTGCGGCCACGCCAGTCTGAGACGGGGTGGGCACAGCGGCCTCACCCGTTAAGTACTTTTTTAGGGCGTCCACCTTATCCAGTTTTTCCCAGGGCAGCTCCAGATCCGGTCGGCCGATATGACCATAAGCCGCCACGTTCTGGTAGAAGCGGCCCTTGTTCTCTGAAGGCAGGTTGCGCAGGTTGAAGTTCTGGATGATGGCCGCCGGGCGCAGGTCAAACTCCTTCTGAATCAGGGCGGCCAGCTGGTCATCGCTCAGTTTGCCCGTGCCGAAGGTGTGCACGTTAATGGACATGGGGCGCGCCACACCAATGGCGTAGCCGATCTGAACCTCGCATTTGTCCGCCAGGCCGGCGGCCACCACGTTTTTGGCCACGTGCCGCGCCGCATAGGCGGCGGAACGATCCACCTTGGTGGGATCTTTGCCGCTGAAGGCCCCACCGCCGTGGCGGGAGTACCCGCCGTAGGTGTCCACAATAATCTTGCGACCCGTCAGGCCGGCATCGCCCTGGGGCCCGCCCACCACAAAACGCCCACTGGGGTTAATAAAGTATCGGGTTTCGGTATCGGGTTTCACATCGTAATTTTTGAAGACCGGCTCAATGACATATTTTTTCATGTCGGCTTCAATGCGGGCCTGAATTTTGGCGTTGTCATGCTCGCCGTCAATTTCCGGGTCGTGCTGGGTGGAAATCACCAGCGTATCAATGCGGCAGGGTTTGTCGTCGTGGTACTCCACGGTCACCTGAGACTTGGCGTCCGGGCGAAGGTAACCCAGCGTACCGTTTTTGCGCACTTCGGCGATTTTACGCGTCAGCGCGTGGGCAATCTGAATAGGCAGGGGCATGTACTCTTTGGTTTCGCGGCAGGCGTAACCAAACATAATGCCCTGATCCCCGGCGCCGATGCGATCAATCTCATCACTGGTGAGCTTGCTGCGCACTTCATGCGCGGCATCCACCCCGCCGGCAATGTCCACGGATTGTTCATCAATGCTGGTCAGCACGGCGCAGGTTTTGCCGTCAAAGCCGCCGGCGCGCTCGCCCACGTAGCCAATGTCTTCAATCACCTTGCGCACCACGCCGGGAATATCCACATAGCAGGTGGAGGTGATTTCGCCGGCCACCAGGACCAGACCGGTGGTCACTGAGGTTTCAGCCGCCACGCGGGCCATGGGATCCTTGGAGAGGAAGGCGTCGAGAATGGCGTCGGAAATCTGATCGCAGATTTTGTCCGGGTGGCCTTCGGTCACGGATTCTGAGGTGAACAGGTAGCGCGATGTGGCCATGGTGGGCTTCCTCTCTTCAACAGCAATATCAGGCAATGCCTATTGTAGTGGAAGGGCAGGGGAATTTGAAGCCATGAATTCCCTGAGCCTTGCGCCGGGTTTTTTTGCGCCGGGCGGGTTTATTAGTCGTTGGGCAAAGTAATGTCTAATATTAATGTAAATGAGAATACTCTTATTGATAAGGTTGCTCTCATTGTATAAACTCTATCAGGATTCAAGTTTAGAGGCTGTTTTTATATTGTTTGTGTGGAGGGAGTTCCCATGCAGGTTACTCGTTTTGGACAGGGGCTGACAGTTGACCCATTGGCGCGGGTCAAAGAAGTACTCGCAGGTCGTGTTGAGAAACAGGCCCCCGTCTCTGGTGCGGATCGCGCTGAAGTGAGTTTTGGCAGCAGCCTGGCGTTGTTCGGTAAACGCAGTGCGTCGCCAGAGCCCACCATATTTGAAGGGGCGATGCAACGGAGTCATCATCCGGCAGCTGCCCGTGATGGCAAAGTCGCCAACACGGATGAGTCTGGTTCTGTGCTGTATAAATCTTAAGTCCCTTGCTCCGTTTTACCATCCGCTTAGAAGACCTTCATCATCCCGTGAGGCAGGTTGCCGACGGATGGCGTTTCGGTGAGAGTAAACTTATCCCCTTTTTTAATCCGGCGTTGGAAGCTTACTGTGTGACAGACGGCCAGCGCCGGATGTTTTATGTCCGCGAGCGGGATTTTCTCCTGCCGCAGATTCCCGGCTTTCTGCATACTTGGACATTGCACGAAAAAGAATACGACAGGTTCCGGGCAGATGCGTATGCCTGGCCGATGGATTTTCTGGGTATTGAAATTTTTCCGGACAGCAGTTTTACAATTCAGGGCGGGCCTTACCAGTTTGCGCCGGTTTTTCTGGTTGCTTCCGGGGACACCCTTTATGGCGACTGGGATGGTACCCGGCTTTATCCGTTTTTAAAAGGCGTTCGCCTGAATGCCGGGCGGGTTCTGCAGCAGTTGTACCTCAATGCACCATATTCCAATCAAACTCTGTTTAAAGACATGTATCGCCTAACCCAGCAGGGGAGCGCCACGTTTAGTAGGGAGCAGGGTCTCAGGCTGGATTACCCGGAGCAGCCGGCTCATGTGATTCCCCGCGCCATCAGGCCGGACGCCGATGTGACAGGGGGGCTGATGGAAGTGCTTCAGCATACCCTCCTGCAATCCATCTCTGAGGAGCACCGGGTGAGGCTGGCGGTTGAATTCAGTGGCGGCGTGGATTCCAGTGTGGTGATTGCCGTGTTGCGGCAACTGCTGCCGGATACGCCGTTCCATGGGTATACTCTGCTGAGAAGTTCAGAAACGGACGATCAGACCCCTGACCGTCGCAAAGCGCTCATTCAGCACTGTCGCCTGACATCCCATGAAAATTCAACATTCGCTCAGACGCGCGCCTTTGGTGACGCAATGACAGAGACGCTTAATGTATCAGCCATCTGGCCGGAGAATCTGCCGGGCTTTATGCCCTATAAAAATGCCGTAATCTGTCCGGCAAGCCGGGACGGTTATACCATGCTGTTTGGTGGTCTGGGTGGGGATGAAGCCTGCTCGCTCTCCAGACTCGAGTTGGAGAATCAGCAACCTGCGGATCGTCAGTCCTTATCGATCAGCGCCTTTGTTTCACGGCAGCCGGGAGATTTTCCATACGTTTCCAGGAAAGCAATATCCGCGTTAAGCGATATCGGCAATGAGACCAACGCGGCGCCGGTTTTAGCCTCTCCTCCCTTATTTATATGTGCCGAAAATCTGAATCAGGGGTTGTGGCTGTGTCATCCGTTGCTCAGAAATCACGTCCTGGCGTTTATGCGCAGTTTGCCGGTCGAATGGCGGATCAAAAAACGGGTGCTGCGCGAAACGCTCCTTCGTCTGGGGTTCAGCCGGGAGTATGCATATCCGGCATTACTGCCCGCAGGGCAAAATGACATGCTACTGGAGTTTCAGCAGGATCGGCCGCCCATGGTTCTGGAACTCTTTCAGGAATCCCGGCTGGCCGATCTGGGTTATCTGGATCGCGATGGGTTGCTGAGGGATTATTCAGCCCTGATCCGCGGAGAAGGATCCCGGCTGGGTGAGTGGGCAGCGCGTTATTACTTTCACGTGGCCAACCTGGAGCTGGCTATCCGCTGTGTGGAACAGGCAGTGCGGCGGCCAGACAAAATCGCTGTGTAATCATGTGCGGGCGGGTAATGGCCGAACCGATGACCACGGCATACGCCCCCCGCTCAAAGGCCTTGTGCACCTGAGCCGGCTCCCAGAGCCGACCTTCCAGAATGACCGGTTTGCCGGTCAGCTCCGACAGCTCGCTCATCAGGGCGTAATCGGGAATATCGGCCTCGGCGGCCGGGTGGCTGAGGGTTTCCGTGGTGTAGCCCGAGAGCGTGGTGGACAGCAGATCAAAACCCAGTTCGGCAGCCGCAAGCCCTTCAGCCGCCGTGGCGACATCAGCCATCAGCAGCAGGCCCGGGTATCGCCGCCGGGCTTCGGTAACGATGTCCGTCAGGCTCTCGCCGCCGGGCCGTTCCCGCTGGGTGGCGTCCATGGCCACCACCTCGGCGCCGTTGTCCGCCAGGCTGAGCACATCGGCCAGCGTTGGGGTGATGTAGACCAGGCTGGCGGCATCGGCCGGGATTTTATCCGGCTTGGTGATGCCGATGACAGGCGCCTGCGGCAATAGTTTTTTGACGTGGGCGATGTTGTTGTGGGTGGCTGTATTGGCCAGACGCAGCGCACGTGCGCCGCCGTCCATCACGGCCCGGGCCATCACGCCGATATATTCCGGGGCATCAAAGGGTTCGCCCGCACTGGCCTGTACGGAGACAATCACGCCCTGCCGGAGGGTATCAAGTAAAGACATGGATTAAGGTCATCTTCATAATCGGGGAGGAACGCTGGTATGCCGGGCGCGTCTCGTGCTACGGTAGAGCCCCAGTGGAGAGAGTCATTATGGCAGCAGTCGTCGGGTCCGTGCAACAATCCGCACCGCAGAACGGATCTATCCGCGAGTCCATCGAGGCGCTTGAAGATCAGGCGCTGCACCCTCTGGCGGCCCGCAGCGCCACCTCTCAGGGGCGTGAGCGCCCGGAGAGTCCCTGTTCCTATCGCACGATGTACCAGCGCGATCGCGACCGGATTATTCACAGCAAGGCGTTCCGGCGGTTAAAAGACAAAACACAGGTGTTTATCGCCCCGGTGGGGGATCATTACCGCACCCGCCTCACGCACAGTCTGGAAGTGGCGCAGGTGGCGCGCACCATTGCCCGCGCGCTGCGGCTGAACGAAGATCTCACCGAGAGCATTGCCCTCGGGCATGATCTGGGTCATCCCCCGTTCGGGCACCAGGGCGAGCATATTCTGAATGAACTGCATCCCGAAGGGTTTCATCACCAGCGACAGAGTGTACGCGTGGTCAGTCTGCTGGAGCCCCTGAATCTCTCCCGCGAGGCCATGGCCGGCATTGGCGGCGGCCCTTTGTGGACCACGCTGGAAGCCCAGGTCGTGGATCTCGCCGACCGGGTGGCCTATCTGCACCATGATGTGGAGGATGCCCGGCGGGCCGGGTTGATGGAGGAAGCCGATCTGCCGGCGCATGTGCTGGCCCGTCTGGGGCACAGCCGCCAGGAACGACTGGCCGCCATGGTGACCGATTGTATTGAAACCAGCCTGGAAGCGCTGGCCGGCCTGCCTGGAGAGGCCGAAACTGTATTGCCGCTGCCCCGCCTGGTGCGCCTGAGTGAGCCGATGCACACAGCGGTGCTGGCGCTGCGGCAGTGGATGTTTGACCATGTTTACCTGGTGGAGGACCGCCTGAAGGAAGCCCAGCGGATTCGCCGGGTGCTGAGTGGTCTCTACCAGTACCTGCTGGATCATCCCGAGGCGATGCCGGAGAAACCGACCTCTGTGAAAACGACCGGTCGGCATCAGGCGGTGCTGGATTTTGTGGCGGGCATGACGGATCGTTTCGCCATTGACGCTTATAAAAAGTGGCTGCTGCCGAATCCTTACCATTCGGCGGAGGTGGATGCGCTGAGCGCCCTGCCGGTGGATCCCGACCGGGAGTGGTTGTGATGTCCACACCAGTCACCTTTCAGGATGCGGCTGATCGGGTGAAAGACGCCCTGGATATTGTGGACGTGGTGCAGCGCCATGTGCCGCTGAAAAAAGCGGGCCGCAATTTTACCGGCCTGTGCCCGTTTCACAACGACAAACACCCCTCCATGAACGTGAACCGCGAGCGGAACATTTTTAAGTGCTTTGCCTGCGGGGAAGGCGGGGATGCCCTGACCTTCCTGATGAAGATTGAACGCCGGACCTACGGCGAAATTATTCGCGAGCTGGCGCGCGAACAGGGCATTGAAATAAAGGAGGACGGTCAGTACAAAGCGCCTTCTCCGGTTGAGGCGCAGGAAAAGGACGCCGTGATCGCCCTGAACGAAGCCGCCCTGACATGGTTCCGGAGGAATCTGCACCCGACCTGTCAGGAGGGTCAGTCCGTGCGGGCCTATCTGGCCGGGCGAGATCTGCCTGCCAGCGTGCTGGATGCCTTTGAACTGGGGTATGCCCTGCCCGGCTGGGAAAACCTGAAGAACCAACTGCTTGCGGAATTTCCTGCCGCACAGGCCAACCCGGTTCTGCTGGAAACGGCCGGGCTGGTGACGATGAAGGAAGGTGGCCAGAGTTATTACGATCGCTTCCGCAACCGGCTGATCATACCCATCCGTGATGATCAGGGACGGTGTGTGGCTTTTGGCGGCCGGGCGCTGAGCGATGCGGACAACCCGAAATATCTCAATTCCCCGGAAACCCCCGTATACCAGAAAAACCGTGTTCTCTACGGCCTGTTTCAGGCCCGTGACGCTATCCGTCAGACCAAAACCGCCCTGGTGATGGAAGGTTACTTTGATGTCATCCGTGCGCATGCCATGGGCATCCGCCAGGCTGTGGGCGTATGCGGCACGGCGCTGACCGAGCAGCACGTGAAACTGCTGAACCGCCTGGGCGTGGAGACACTTTATCTGGCGTTTGATTCCGATGCGGCCGGGGTGAAGGCGGCCCTGAATGCGCTGACGGTACTCAAGCCGTTTACTGACCGTCTGGGTACGCCCCAGGGTGGTGGTTTTCAGGTCAAGGTGCTGAGCATCCCCAGCGGTAAGGATCCCGATGACTATCTGGCTGGCTTTGAAACCGAGGAAGACGCACAGGCGGCCATGGCGGCGCTGATGGACGCTTCACCGGCGGGACTGGCGTTTCAGTGTCAGCAGGCGATTGCCGGACTCGACACCCACACGCTTGAAGGCCGCCTGACGGCATGCCGCCAGCTGACCCCGGTGCTCTGCGATATTGCCAGCCCCGTGGTGCGTAGTGAGTATACACAGCGGATGGCGGAACGCGTGGGTGTGGCGCCGGAAACCCTGGGTGAGGAACTGCGACGCTACCGGCAGTTACAACCTGGCGGCCGGGGCGGTAATAAAAGTTTACAGGAAAGCGGGGCCTCCCGGGCAATTTCCGAAGGCTTCCGGCGTTCATTCAAGGGACAAAAGCAATGGGGTGGAAGTTCAAAAAATCGCGCCCCGCTCACTCCGCGCCTGACGGACAACATGCACGAACTGCGTCAGGCCCTGTTTCCCAACCATGTCCAATCCGAAAGAACGCTTGTGAAGTTGATGTTGTTAAACATGCCCTGTTGTCGTATGATGATTGGCCACTTGGCAGCCATTGCTGAGACCAGGCCCATTGTGTTGACCGACGCGGTACTCCAGGCGATTCTGGAAGGCATCCGGTCGGTTTTTCCAGAGAGTGACCCCGATCCCCGCCTGCAGTCCATCGGTGATGTTATCCAAGCCCTGATGCAACGGTTTGCAGACCAGCCCACCCTTCAACAGACATTGGCGACCTTGGCCCTCACGGCTGATGACCTGATGGAATCGTATGGTTTCAGTGCGCTCTCTCCCGCAGAGCAGCAGCAAAAAGTGATGCAGGAAGCGCAGAAGTGCTGTGATATTCTTCACCGGCATCACGAACGCCAGACGCTTCAGCAGTTGAACCGGCAGGCGCGTGACCTGGAGACCGGCACCGGTGCGGACACATCGCAGCCCGTTTTATTGCAGTACGAGATCCGTGATCGCATCCATCAGCATACCCCACCCACCCCGCCGGTTAATCGGTGAGTAACCGTTATTCCCCCGGTGACAGGACCCAGGAGTCTGGACACAATGAGTATCAAAACCAAAAAAACAACCGCCAAAAAACAGCCCGCCAAGCCCGTAAAAAAGGCCGCTGCCAAGCCCATGGCTAAAAAAGCGGTAGCTAAAAAGGCCGCGCCCAAGGTAGCTGCCAAGGCAACCGCCAAGAAGGTAGTGGCTAAAAAAGCAGCGGTCAAAAAGCCGGTGGCTAAAAAGGCTGCGCCCAAGGTAGCTGCCAAGGCAACCGCCAAGAAGGTAGTGGCTAAAAAAGCAGTGGTCAAAAAGCCGGTAGCTAAAAAAGCTTCTGTCAAGGCAACCGCCAAGAAGGGAGTGGCTAAAAAACCGGTGGTCAAAAAGCCGGTAGCTAAAAAAGCTGCTGCCAAGGCAACCGCCAAGAAGGGAGTGGCTAAAAAAGCAGCGGTCAAAAAGCCGGTGGCTAAAAAGGCCGCGCCCAAGGTAGCTGCCAAGGCAACCGCCAAGAAGGTAGTGGCTAAAAAAGCAGCGGTCAAAAAGCCGGTGGCTAAAAAGGCCGCGCCCCAGGTAGCTGCCAAGGCAACCGCCAAGGTTGCACCTAAAAAGGCGCCGGCCAAAACGGCCAGCAAGGCCGCTACAGGTAAAACCAGCATGAAAAAGCCTGCCGCCAAACCGGCTGCCACAGCCACAGCCAAGCCCGCCGCGAAAGCCGCGCCGGCCAAGTCTGCCAAAACGACTGCCGCCAAGGTTGTTTCGGTTCCGGCAAAGAAAGAACCGGTGAAAAAACCGGTCAAAGAAGCCGCCAAACCGGTGGCCGAAAAGCCGGTTGCGCCTGCCAAAGCAGAGCCTGCTGCTGACCCGGACAAGCCGAAAATTATTGCTGTGGCCGCCAAAACCAGTGCTGCCCGCGCTGCAGCGGCTGCTGCCGAAAAGAAGTCGAAGAGTAAATCGAAGGCCAAAAAAAGTACCGTCAATACCTTTGGAGTGGATACCTCACCGATGAGCGAGAAAAAGAAACGCGGCAAGAGCGGCGAAGCCATGATGGACGTGGATGGCGGTTCTGGCCGCGACCGGAGCACCCTGGAGGATATTCTCTCCAGCGAGGAAGACGAGGGTGGCGACGACATTGGTTCGCTCTTTGCCCCTTCCGGCTCCAATCAGGTGGCCCTCATCAGCAATGATGACGACGATGACGATGAGGTTGAAATTGATCTCACCGTGGAAACGCGTGGTATCACGATTGATGATCCTGTGCGGATGTACCTGCGCGAAATTGGTCGTATTCCCCTGCTGACGGCGACCCAGGAAATTGAACTGGCGCGTAAAATCGCCGCCGGCGGTAAAAAAGGCGCTATTGCCAAACAGAAACTGGTTCAGGCGAACCTGCGTCTGGTGGTCAGTATCGCCAAGAAATACGTGGGCCGTGGCATGCTGTTCCTGGATCTCATTCAGGAAGGCAACCTGGGTCTGATCCGTGCGGCTGAGAAGTTTGACCACGAGCGGGGCTACAAGTTCTCCACGTATGCCACCTGGTGGATTCGCCAGGCCATTACCCGCGCCATTGCCGACCAGGCCCGGACCATCCGGATTCCGGTCCACATGGTGGAGACCATCAACAAGCTGAAGAAAATCACCCGCAAGCTGGCGCAGGAAAAAAGCCGCAAACCCACCGAGGAAGAACTCGCCGTGGCCATGGGCATTTCCGTCTCCAAGCTGCGCGACATCATCAAGGTGGCTCAGGAGCCCCTGTCGCTGGAAACGCCCATCGGCAAGGAAGAAGATTCCCGCCTGGGCGACTTTATTGAGGACCGTGAAGCCAAGGCGCCGGCGATGACCGTGGCGCACGAGCTGCTGCGCGAAGACCTCACGGAAGTGCTGAGCAGCCTTTCACCGCGTGAGCGGGATGTGCTCCGTCTGCGGTTTGGTCTGGATGACGGGCGTCAGCGGACCCTGGAAGAAGTGGGTCAGCTGTTCGGCGTGACCCGCGAGCGGATCCGCCAGATTGAAGCCAAGGCTCTGCGCAAGCTCCGGCACCCCAACCGCAGCCGCCGCCTGAAAGAATATATCGAGTAAGTTTTCCCCCCGCTGGTTACCAGCGGGGGATTTTTTATCGACCTTGACCCGGATGACTGGGGGAGGGAACGGCCCCCAGACCCCCTCCCTGATGCTCATAAAGCTTGAGGATGCCGGTGGGGTCCGGGCCGATGGTGACATGCGGGTAAAACGTCGCGAGGTGGTCTTTGATGACATCCAGGCCGCGCTCACTGTTGCCGCGGTACTGAAAAAACCACACGCGCCGGTAAGGCTTCAGCATTTCACCGGTGGGCAAATGGACCGGCTGGCCTCGGTACGTTTTCACCCAGTACAGCATGGGTTGCTGCGGGTGGGATTTGGCCAGCTGAATGGTGAGAATGTTGGGCACGCCGAGATCCCCGTTGGCCACGATGAGGTCGCCCGGCTGAAGGTGCGCCCTTAAATAGGTCGCCACCTGATCCATGCGTTTTTTATGGCCGTGCCCCCAGAAGGCTGTGCCGGGTTGCACGGTGAGGATAGCCAGGACCAGCAGTAAAAGCATCAGTCCAACGCCCAGCACGGGCTGAAGCCCGCGTGGTCTGTTGCTGAGATTGCCGGGTCGTGTGAGTATCCATCCCAGAATGCTCCCCAACCAGACCAGCAGGAGCGGCATCCACAGCAGGTTGTACCGGAAGATGACGCTGGTGTGTTGGTGGGTGATCAGGTCATAGACAATCTGCAGGGCAGCCGGCAGACCGATCAGCGCCGCCATGGTGCGGTGCCTGGGCTGACCCTGCCAGACGCGCCACAGCCCCTCGATCAGGATCAGGCCGGTGAGCGGGATGAGCAGGATGCGGGTGATTTCCGCATTGCCCGCGATGCTGAGGAGCTGCGGCCAGATAAGCCCGGCGGGATACCGGGTCCAGCTCACCAGGCTGCTGGCAAAGTGATCCTCCTGACCCACAAACTGCTGCTGCGCCTGATACACCGGCAACCAGGCGGCTGCGGCCACAGCCAGCACCAGCCCGCAGCCCAGCCAGACGCGCCATTGGCTTCGCCCGCGCCACAGCACCACCAGGGCATGGGCAGCCAGTATGAAAACGACCATATAATGGCTGAACAACGCAGCCAGGGCGGCTGTCGTATATGCGACAACCCAGCGGACAGGCCGCGCGCTGTGAAGGGCCCGGAACAGGAACGTTGTGGCGGCCAGCACGCCAAACATGGCCAGGGTGTACATCCGGCCTTCCTGCGCGTAATAAATCATGTTGGGCGAAAACGCCAGCAACGCTGCCGCCCAGAAACCACAGGCATACCGGCTTTCAGGTTCGGTGGCGAGGCTGCGCCCAAAGCAGAAGCCAACGGGAATCATCAGCACCGACCACAGCGCCGAGAAGGCCCGCAGCCCCCAGAGGCTGTTGCCCACCCCGCCCAGCCATGGATTCAGGAGCAGGTAATACAGGGGCATGTGCACGTTCTGTTTGAGAATGGCGAGCAGACGTTCCCACTGCAGGGGCTGCCAGGCCAGCTGCTGCGCCTCAAACCACTGCATGGGGCGAATCACTGCTTCCAGCCGGTCCGGATACGGATGCGTATTGGCCACCCAGAAACTGTAGGTTTCATCAATCCACACGGGCACGTCAGTAATGTGCCACAGACGGATGGCCAGACCCACGAGCATCAGCACCGCCAGCACGATGGCGGGTGACACTGAGGGGGATGTCTTGGGAGTGCTGGGCATCGCGCTTACCGGCACAGAAAGGGTGGGTTGACCAGGTCGGGCCGGTTGTAAGCGAGGGGTTCGCCGGTTTCAAACACCAATACCTGCTTGCCGCTCTCTTCCAGAATGGCCTGCCCTGCCGCGGTATCCCACTCCATGGTGGGACTGAAGCGGGGATACAGATCGGCAAGGCCTTCGGCCATCATGCCGAATTTAAACGCGCTGCCCGCCGGCGTGAGCGTCATGGACTCATACTGGTTCTCCAGCGCAGCGATATAGGCTTTGAACTGCTCACTGGCGTGCGTCTTGCTGCCCAGCACATCAATATGGCGATCCGGCCGGGCAGTACGGGCGCGGATAGCCACCGGGGCGTTATCGCCATCGGATTTCCAGCTGCCGGCGCCGGTTTTGGCGAAGTACATCAGGTTTTTGGCCGGGGCGTAAAGAATGCCCAGTACCGGTCGGTCGCCCTGCACCAGGGCGATATTAATGGAGAATTCATCGGTGCGTTTCACAAATTCCTTGGTGCCGTCCAGCGGATCAATGAGCCACAGCCAGGGCCAGTCCCTGCGGTCCTCATAAGCCGGTGCGGTCTCCTCTTCGGTGAGGATGGGAATCTGGGGATGCAACCGCTGTAAGCCCGCCGTAATAATCGCGTTGGATGCCAGATCGGCTTCAGTCACCGGGGAGTCATCCGCCTTGATCGTCACGGTGAAATCCCGCGCGTAGACATCCAGAATAGCCCGGCCGGCCTCGCGCGTCAGCGTCAGCAGGGGATCCAGCGCCATGGCCGGAAAATCGACCCCATGGCTTTCAGGATGGGAAGGCTGGTGTATCATCACGGTATCTTAACAAAAGCGGTCGGCGGACGCAGGGCGGGAACACTGGCAACAAATCCGCTTCAGGAGGTTTTAGCCCAGCAGATCACCGAATTCAGACGATGCCACCAATGTCCAGCGTATACCCTTCACCATCCTCCGTGCCCGCGCAGCCCCCTGTCCAGCAGGTGGCCCTGCCCGGTGGCGGCTCGCTGCAGATGTCTTCTCAGCCGTTTTCAACCGGAACGATAACCCCGGGGGCCGTGCCGCCGCTCTCTGCAGCGTCGTCCGCTCCCGGGCCGTTCCAGGCGCCGCCGCCCCAGCCGGCCATGCCCCAGGCCACAGCCTGGCTGCCTGTGCCCCGGCCAACGCTCACAGCGGGTCCGGCAGTACCTCCTTCACCCAGCCCATCGGCTGCCGCCGTGACCCCTCAGTTTGTGAAAGAGACCGTGGAAGACGCGCTCCAGGAAAACAACAACGCCCTGTTTAAAGATCTCGTGACGCTGCTGAAGGAAGACCGCGCAACAGAAGCGGGTATGCCGGACCGGTTGCCTGATGAGCCGGAAACATACGCCGAGCGCGTGGGTCAGAAAACCGGCGATTTTGTCACGCGGATGATAGAACAGAATCCGCAGCTGGAGGAAAAACTGCAGCAAGCCAACGCGGAAAACCTCCTGGATAACCCGGATTCCGCGCTCAGCCGTTTCCGCGATCGCCTGCAGCAGACGCGGACCTTCCGCTGGTTCAGGCCTTTTCTCAAGCGCTTTGGCAAACTGATGACCAACGCGCTGCCTGCCGAGTTTGAGGATGATGCGCGCGCCATTCTCAAGTGGTTGATGGCCAAGCCCTCCAAAAGCGGGCCGCCGCCCATTGCCCTGAACGCCCCGCCGGACATGGTTCTATCGCCGGACATGCCCCCGGCGCACATTCACCCATAAGCATTTTTCACGCTCCCCCTCGCCTCTTGGGGAGAGGGGTCTGGGGGGTGAGGGGATTTAAGCCGGTTGCAGCGCATTCAGCTGGGTTTTCAACAGTTTTTTACTGACCTTGCCCGTGGCGGTTTTGGGCAGCTCGTCAAAAAAGCGGTAAAACTTCGGCACAAAGAGCGGGCTGAGGTGTTCGGCACAGAATTTGCGCAGGGTGTTTTCATCCGGCGCGGTTTCCCCGTCCTGCAACGGTTTCAGCTGTATGCAGGCGAGAATCTCTTCGCCGGTGCGTTCATCCGGCACGCCCACCACACAGGCTTCAGCCACCTGCGGGTGCTGGTACAGCACCTGTTCAATGCGGAGCGGGGCAATGTTTTCCCCTGCCTTGATGATGAGATCCTTCTTGCGTCCGCCGGAAATGAACAGATTGCCGTCGGCATCCACATGCCCCAGATCCCCGGTGCGGAAGTAACCCTCTGCGTCAAACGCTTCGGCGGTGGCCTCAGGCAGGTTGTAATACCCGGCCATCACGTTGGGGCCTTTCACCAGAATCTCGCCTTCGGCGCTCACGTTGCCCCTGGCAATGGGCAGAGACTTTCCCGAGTCATCCACCAGTTTCAGAGAGACATTGGGGAGAATCTGGCCGACTGAGCCTGGAATACTGCCCTGGGCGGGGGTGTTGACCGCCAGCACGGGGGCGGTTTCGGTCAGGCCGTAGCCTTCCAGCAGCGTCACGCCAAGGCCGGATTCCACGGCGCGCAGGAGTTCCTTCGGGAGGCTGGCCCCGCCGGAGATGGCGTATTTCAGGTGGGGCAAAGGCTGGCCGTGTTTCTGAACGGCCTGCAGCACCACACGGAACATGGTGGGCACCAGCGGCAGAACAGTAATTTTCTGCGCAGTCAGGCTGCTGACTATCTGTTTGGGCGAGAAGTTGGGAACCAGCGCAATGGTGGCGCCAATGGTCAGACCATACAGACCCACAATCAGCCCGAAGGCATGGAACAGGGGAAGGGCCAGCAGGATGTGTTCATCCGGCGCCAGGTGCAGGAGGGCGTCAAAGCCTTCAATGTTGGCCAGCAGGTTTTCCTCCGAGAGCATTACGCCCTTGGGTTTATCCGTGGTGCCGCTGGTGTATAACAGCAGATGCAGCTGCTCGGAGGCTTCCCGGCCGGGAGGCTGAAACTGCGCATCGCCGCGGGCCAGCTCGTCTTCCAGCCGGGTGAAGGATCCTTCGGTGGCGCCACTGATCCACACGGGAATGGGGCATGCGCCCAGATGACCGGCAAAATGCTTGTCGGCCAGAATCAGCTTGCTGCCTGAATTCAGCATGACATAGAGAATGTCACCGGGCGGCATCTGAATATTGATCGGCACGGCCACGCCACCCATCTGCCGGATGGCGAGCAGGGCCAGCAGGAACTCTTTCTGGTTGCTGAAGATCATCGCCACACGGTCGCCGGGTTGTATACCCGCATTAACCAGCCGGCTGGCCAGGCGGTTCACATTCTGTGTGAGTTCGTGGAATGTCCACGTCACGTCATCCTGAACCACCGCCCTGCGGCTGCTGTCCTGTGCATGTTGGGCGATGCGCGCCACCAGACGACTCATCACATTCTCCTTTTTATTGGTTGGATTCCGGTTGCTTTAGGGCGGCTTTCAGCTTGCCGCCGGCGCTCTTCAGCGCTTTTTCCGCCTCGGCTGCTGAAAGCCGGAAGCGCGCCATCAGCACGGCAGGTTTGACCTGGTGCGCAGTTTGACTGAGAAACGCTTCGGCTTCGGTTTCACTCACCCCGCCCAGCTGCGCCACCAAACGCCGGGCGCGGATTTTCAGTTTCCCGTTGGTGGGCTGCACATCCACCATCAGGTTGCCCATGGTTTTGCCGGTCTGAATCATCGCGCCGGTGCTGAGCATATTAAGGACGAGTTTCTGGGCTGTACCGGCTTTCATCCGGGTGGAACCTGCCACCACTTCCGGTCCGACTGCCACCACAATGGCCTGATCCACCAGGGCAGCCAGGGCGGAGCCTCCGTGGCAGGTGATGGCGGCAGTGTAAGCGCCCGCACTGCGTGCGGCGTTGACCACGCCAGTGACATAGGGGGCATGACCGCTGGCCGACAGACCCACGATCACATCGTGTTGGGTGGGTTTTAAGGCGAGACAGTCCATGCTGCCGGCGGCTTCATCATCTTCCGCGCCCTCCACGGCGTTGCGCAGGGCAATATCCCCGCCGGCAATCACACCCTGCACCTGTTCAGGGTCGGCGCCGAACGTGGGCGGGCATTCCGAGGCATCCAGCACACCCAGTCGTCCGCTGGTGCCCGCGCCAAAATACAACAGTCGGCCTCCGTTCTGAAAGCCGGCGGCGATGCGGTCCACCACTGTGGCGATGGCGGGTATGGCTTTGGCCACGGCGGCAGCCACCAGGGCGTCTTCGGCGTTGATGGTTTCCATCAGCCGCACGGAATCCATCTGATCAATGTCGGTGGTGCGCGGATTGACCTGTTCGGTGGGAATGATGCCGTCCAGAATGCTGGCGGGTGGTGGCGTGGCGTGCGTCACAGTGCGTCTCCCTTCTCTCTATCATACACAAAGCAAAGTCCGGTGATCCGGAACCCGGTTTGCCCTATGATGGTCCGGGATGCTTCGGGCACCCCCCTCCCCCCAGCCCCCTCCCCCGCAAGGGGAGAGGGGGAGCAGGAGAATACGGAATGACCCACGTTCTGGCCGTGATACCGGCCCGCTACGCTTCCACCCGCTTTCCCGGCAAGCCGTTGGCGCTGATTGACGGCCGGCCGATGATTCAGCACGTGTGGGAGCGTGTGAACCAGGCCGAAGGCATTGATGCCGTGGTGGTGGCCACGGACGATCCCCGCATTGAGGAAGCCGTCCTGACGTTTGGCGGTACGGTGCGGATGACCGACCCGACCCACCCTTCCGGTACGGATCGGATCTGGGAAGTCGCGCAGTCGGTTCCCGAAGCCTCGCTGGTGCTGAATGTGCAGGGCGATGAACCGCATATTGATCCGCTGATGCTCGGCGAGCTGGTGGCGGCCATGCAGGCCCGGCCGGCGGCGGACATTCTGACGGTGGTGCGGCCCATTGCCACCCGGGGCGAATGGGAGAACCCCAACCTGGTGAAGGCTGCACTGGCGGTTAGTGGCCAGGTGCTGTACTTCTCGCGGGCTGCCATACCCTGTGTGCGCGATGGCCTGGCAGGGGATGACTTACCGGCGGGCTTGTGGGGGCACCTTGGGGTGTACCTGTACCGCCGCGAAGCGCTGGCGCGCTTTACCACCCTGCCACCCAGCCCGCTGGAGCAGCTGGAAAAGCTGGAACAGTTACGCGCCATGGAAGCCGGTATGCGGATTGAGGCAATTATTACAGCCGAAGCGCCCGTTGGTGTTGATACTCCCGAGGATCTGACACGGCTGACCACTGGCCGTTAGCGCCTTTTCCTACCGACTGCTTCAGGGGGGTTCGTGTGCGTTGGCCACGAAGTTCCTGTGGGCGGGGGAGTTTTTTGCCGGGGGCATGTGGGTACAATATCAGAACAGGGATTGGGAAGTCGCAATCCACCTGACGGCCATGTGTGTGACCGACGGAAAGCGACAGGGTTCCCGCCGTTTCAATCGACCAATCTAAGGTAAACTGGATCCACGAGGTTGTCCCTCTCCGATCCAGAGAGTGTGTGTCCCCCACCCCCGGCGTCTTTCAGTGACCCGACAATATTCCTGAACGGGCTGCGTGCCCGCGTGATAGAGCACAAGTGAGAGTATAGGACGTTAGACCATGGTGAAGATTTCCGAGCGCTGTCCGCGCGTGGTGTCGGTTGCGTTGGCCCATCAGCATGCCGGTCCGGTGTCATTCCGTCGGTTGTGTGTGGGCTATATTGGCGTGGGGCTGGCCCTGGCGGCCTACGTGCTTCTCAGTCTGCTGTCACCCGCCCATGCCGCTTCCGGCGACCCGCAGGTTTCCGCCGCCAACTGGGCCTCTCCTGAGGATGTGGCGTCTCCGCTGCGGCTGACCCCGCACAGCCAGCTGTCGCACCCGCCGGTGAACTATCTGGCCTCTGAAAGCAGTGGCGGCGCCCTGCCTCCCTACCGGGAAGTGGCCACCGTGAATGTGGATGTGCCGGGTGAGTCTGCAAAGTCGGGAGGCACCGTTTCCAACCGGGGCAACAGTTCCCAGTACGCCAGCCAGGTCCGGCAGAACCGTGGTTTCACCACGGCGCCCGCCGATCCCATGGATTCCCTGCAGCCGGTGGATCCGCTCTCGGTACCGGTGTACGGCTATACGACGGATTCCCTGGCCCGGTTTATTCAGCGCTACAACAAAAAGCTCGCCTGGGAAGAAGCCAGCGGCATCGCCCGCGCCATTCTGTCGGCCAGCCGGTATTACAAGGTGGATGCCCGCCTGATGACCAGCCTGTTTGCCGTGGAATCCAGTTTCCGCACGGATGCGATCTCTTCCTCAGGCGCCATTGGCCTGGGCCAGCTGAAGCCGGATACGGCCCGGTGGCTGGGCGTGAACAATCCGTATGACCCCATTGATAACGCCTTGGGCTCCACGCGCTATGTGGCGTGGCTGGCGCAGCGCTATAACGGCAGCTGGGATCATGCGCTGTCGGCATACTTTCAGGGTCAGGGCACCATTGATCGCAACGGCATTACGAATGCCTGCATTCCCTACCTGACCAAAATCAACGCCGTCCTGCAGACGCTGTAATCGTTTATATGCATCTGAAGCCGCTGTCGGATATCCCGACAGCGGCTTTTGTATATTCTGCTCGTATGTCAGGCGCACTGATTTCTGTGTGTGGGTTTTATATCATTGGTTCTCTGTGTTCCGCTGAATACCCAGCGACTGCCCTTGGCCCATCCCAGCCCACCCCAAAACCGTCCAATGTAATGTCCGTTCAGTCTGCCCGCACCTTTATCAGCCGCTTCAGCCCCGTGCGTATCATCAACCGCTCCGGGCGCTATGTGCTGCGTGAAATGCTGAACCGCGACGTGCTGGGCCGCTCCTATGCACAGAGTCAGGCCGCCAAGTTCAGCATTGATATCCAGCCGCTCGTACTTGGCCTCACGCTGGGCGGTGCGGTGCTGTACCGGATGGGCCAGGGCACACATGACCCCAACGCCACGCGGCGCGGCGATCTGCTGCAGTTTCTGCGCGCAGGGGTGATTTACCTGCTGGCGGATAATACCAAGCATATTCTGCCCCTGGCGGCTGCCGGAGAAGGCATGTACCAGGCCGGCAAGCAGCAGGACGGCCTGAGCAAGCTGCAGGCGTTCACCAATTCCCTGGTGACGGTGGGGCTTGGGTACCTTGGTGTGAGTATCGGCCAGACGTTTTCCGAAATATCACGTGACGCTGAGGAAAGAACGCTGCTGCGTTTTCTCGATCAGGAAAAAACACCGGCAAAAGCCTTTTTACAGCGCATCAAAACCCATCCTGCCAATACGGATGGCCAGAAACTGCATCAGGCCATGGATAATCTGCGTGAGCATCTCACAACACTACAGGAACAGATTATTGGCAAAGACACAGTCATGGTGGAAGGCGAGCTGCTTTCCGAGCGCAAGGCGACGGCGCTGTTCCGCAAGCACCTGGATCCCATCCGCGCCGAGGTGCTGGAAGGGCTGAATGCGGATTCCGTCAAAGCGATGATGAATCACCTCAGCCGAGATGAACAGCAGGCAATCCGAAACCTGCGCCAGATGCTCAGCCGCTCGGGCCAGGGATATATCCGTTTCGTCCGGGCCGCCAACCCCATCTTCCTCAGTATTATTCTCGGGTCAATGGTCGGCATCCCTGTCGCTTACTTCATTAATCAGCAGCTGGCCAGGCTCTTTCCGGGGCTCCGGGCCAAACAGCCGGACCGGCTCCTGACCACCACGCAACCCCTGCCGACTCTGCCCAGAACCGCTTCAACGCCAGGCAATCCGCCTCCGAGCGCTCCAGCGACATCACCCCCGCCGGTTAGTCTGGGTGCGTCCTCGCTGCCACTCCGTAAGCAATCCGCCAATCCGGCGATCCGCAGCCTGCAGCAGTCGCTGGGGATCAACACCCTGGGTTTGGATCAGGTGGATCCCACCAAAGCGCTGCCCACGGCCTAGTCTTCTTATTTTGCGGTGATCCGCAAAGCAAAGACCCACCGGTTCACCGGTGGGTCTGCTGTTTTCTGGGAATGGCCCGGACTTAGAAGCCGCCCATGCCACCCATGTCGGGCATGCCGCCGCCACCGGCAGAACCCGACTTCTCGGGGATGTCGACAATCAGGGCTTCGGTGGTCAGCAGCAGGCCGGAGATGCTGGCGGCATTTTCCAGCGCACTGCGGGTCACCTTGGCGGGATCCACGATACCGGCTTTGAACATATCGACGTATTCGTTGTTCTGGGCGTCAAAGCCGATGTTTTCTTTTTCTTCCTTCACCTTTTCCACCACCACGTAGCCACGGGCGCCGGCGTTGTCGGCAATCTGGCGTGCGGGGGCTTCAATGGCGCGGATCAGGATTTCGGCGCCGGTCCGCTCGTCACCCACGAGGGTTTCGGCGAACTTGGCGAGTTTGGGCTGGATTTTGAGCAGCGTGGTGCCGCCACCGGGAACGATGCCTTCTTCAATGGCGGCGCGGGTGGCGTTCAACGCGTCTTCCAGACGAAGCTTCTTGTCTTTCAGCTCAGTCTCGGTGGCGGCGCCGACTTCAATCACGGCAACACCACCGGACAGCTTGGCGAGACGCTCCTGGAGTTTTTCTTTGTCGTACTCGCTGTCGCTCTCTTCAATCTGGCGCTTAATCTGGGTGACGCGGGCTTCCACAGCGCTCTTGGTGGCGTCGTCCACCACAATGGTGGTGTCGTCCTTGCCAACCGTCACGCGGCGGGCTTTACCCAGCTGCTGTACGGTCATGTTTTCCAGCTTGAGACCTAGGTCTTCGGTGAAGAGCTGGCCGCCGGTCAGAATGGCGATGTCTTCGAGCATGGCTTTGCGGCGGTCGCCGAAACCGGGGGCTTTCACCGCCACGGTGCGGATGACCTTGCGCATGTTGTTCACCACCAGGGTGGCCAGGGCTTCGCCTTCCACGTCTTCGGCGATGATCAGCAGGCCGCGGCCTTCGCGGGCCACCTGCTCCAGAATCGGCACCAGGTCGCTGACCAGGTTGATTTTCTTGTTGGCGCACAGCACAAAGCAGTCTTCCAGCACGGATTCCATCCGCTCGGCGTCCGTGACGAAGTAGGGGGAGATGTAGCCTTTGTCAAACTGCATCCCTTCCACCACTTTCAGCTGCGTGCCGGTGGTTTTGGATTCCTCGATGGTGATGACGCCTTCCTTGCCGACTTTGTCCATGGCATCGGCAATCAGGCCACCGGTGTAGGCATCGTTCCCTGCGGAAACAGCGGCCACCTGGGTGATGGACTCTTTGTTTTCCACTTTGCGGGCCATTTTCTTGATCTCTTCAACGGCAGCGGCGACGGTTTTATCCATACCGCGCTTGATGCCCAGCGGGTTGGCGCCGGCCACCACGTTTTTGGAGCCTTCGCGCACAATGGCCTGAGCCAGCACGGCGGCCGTGGTGGTGCCGTCACCCGCCACATCGTTGGTTCTGGAGGCCACTTCGCGGATCAGCTGGGCGCCGGCGTTCTGTTTGTGGTCTTCCAGTTCCACTTCCTTGGCAATGGTCACGCCATCGTTGACGATTTGCGGGGAGCCGAATTTCTTTTCCAGCACCACGTTACGGCCTTTGGGGCCCAGGGTGACCTTCACCGCATCGGCGACGGCATCAATGCCTTCTTCCAGTGCGCGGCGGGCCGCTTCATCAAATACGATCTGTTTAGCCATGATGTTTAACCTCTTTCATTGGGTTGCAATATAAAAATATCGGTGGGGCGGGGTCTATTTGACCACGGCAAGAATGTCTTTTTCAGACATGATTTTCAGTTTCTTGCCGTTGACTTCCACATCGGTGCCGCCGTACTTGGCGAACAGCACGATCTGGCCTTCCTCAACGCCCATCGGCTCACGGTTGCCGGATTCGGTCAGACGGCCCGGGCCGACAGCCAGAATGGTTCCGCGCTGGGGCTTTTCACGGGCGGTGTCCGGAATGTAAATGCCGCCAGCAGTCTGTTCGGCGTCATCAAGGACTTCCAGAACCACACGGTCGGCCAAAGGTTCGATATTGACTTTCGTCTGCGTTGCAGCCATGGGCTGTAACCTCCATTCTTCACTGATACAACCAAGTTAAATGGGAAAACATTGCCCCGGGTGAGGGGTGCTCCAAATGATAAGGCAAGCTCCGGGGCAAATCCATTGGATTAATGAAATATTAATGATCCACAGCTTCGGTTCTGCCAGGTCATTCCTGACCCTGGCCGGCCTGCTGGTCAGTTCTGTGCCAGCCTTCTGCAGGGGGCTTCAGGTCTCTGTTTTGGAATGATTCCCCTTTCCGGGGGAGGGTTTGTGTAGTGAAATCAATGATCTGGAGGAGCGGGGAACCTGCCGCGCCACGGTATGATACCCCTAGGCCCTAGGTACCATTTGGGCTTCAACTTGTGGAAGGTGTGACCGTTTTGGGACGTGGACGACACTTGAATATCAGCCATTGCGGGCTGGCAGGCAGCATTCTGATGCTGTTGCTGGTTTCCGGCTGTGGTGCGCCGGCAACCCCTCCCGGAGCGCAGCAGGCCAATGGGCCTCAGCTGGGCTCATCATCACCCGGCGTAAGGCCGCCGGAACCGCCCCTGACTGCGCCGGTGGCGGCGCTGCCGCAACCGGCAGCCGCCGGCAACCAGATGGGGCGTCAGGTCATGTCACTGGCCAAGGAAATTCTGGATGCCCGGAGCAATCCTTTTATGAACAAACTGCCGATTCCGGACCTCATTGCTGCCGATCCGGCAGCCGGTGGTGAACCTTCGCCTGCGGATCAGACTTTTCAGAGTGTGATGCTTTCCGGTGTGGTGAAAAGAGGGACCCACTGGATGGCTTTGCTGAAGCTGGGGGATCGCGGAACGGAGATGGTGAAGGAAGGCGATGTCCTGAGTGTTGAGGGACAGATGATGCGCATCACCCAGATTCGTGAAAATGCGGTAAATGTGATGCCCCTAGGCGCGGAAAAAGATCCTGATCAGGGCGCTGCCAAAACCAGAACGCTGTTCCTGCCGGATATCATCGGTTTCGGCGGCGGGTCAGGGAGTCCGGTGCCCAGCAGAATGCCGTCACACAGCCCCGCCGGTTCGGAAACCGCCCCGTCTTCCGGGAAAGGCCTGAGTGATATCTTCAAAGGCCTGACGGAAAATCTGAGCGACAAATCCAGTGAAATCCTGAACGGCTTACAGGAGCCGAACTGAAACACTTTTGCCAAGGATAAGAGAGAGCACATTATGTTGAGTATGTTTCAAAGACAGTCTGTGTCTGCGCGCTGGGTGCGGTCCCTGGTGGCCGTGGCCCTGAACAGCCTGCTGGTGGCTTCCACAATACTGCCTGCCATTGCGCAAACAAGTCCGGTGCTGGACCCCTCCTACCCGGTTACGGCCAATGCCGTGAAAGGACAGGTTTCCATTGCACGGGATGTTCAGATTGCGCCTGAGAATTACAAAGTTTCGCTCAACATGCGCGATGCCGAGATTCGTGATGTGCTGAACATGCTGGCCAAAGAAGGGGATTTTAACCTGCTGCTGGATGAAAGCGTTACGGGCACCATCACGCTGGATGTGAAGGATATTTCCATTAACAAGGCGCTGGAATACCTGTTTACCGTGATGGATCTCAGCTATATCCGCGATCAGAACACCCTGATTGTGGCCTCGAAAGAGACCGCTGAGACCAAGAAGATGACCAACAAAACGTTCAAGGCAATCCGCGTTAAATACAAGAATGCCTCGGATGTTTCCGACATGCTGAACAAAACGGTGTTCAGCTTCTCCCGCCCGGGTGGCGCCAAAGAGGCTGCGGCCTACTCCGACCCGGCCACCAACTCGGTCTACATCATGGGCACCGATTCCGACATCAAGATGGCCACCGGCGCCATTGATGAAATTGACGTGCCCAGAAACCGCAAGGTTTATTTTATTCGCCACAGCACGACGGAATACGTCGCCAATACCCTGCTGGCAACCCTTTTTCAGTCTGAGGGAGCGGAAGGCGCGGCAGGTGGCGCCGCCCCTGCGGCTGCATCCGGCGGCGCAGCTGCCGGTGGTGGTGGTACCGGTGGTGGTACCGGTGGTGGTACCGGTGGTGGTGCCGGTGGTGGCTCCCAGTCAGCCACGGCACCCATTACCGTGCAGGGCGGGGGTGTCACCATGATTGCTGATCCGGTGTCTTCCACGCTGACTGTGATGGCAACCAAAGAGCAGCTGGCGATGGTCGATGATCTCGTGCCGATGATCGATGTGCGCCGGCCACAGGTGGCCATTGAAGTGGCCCTGGTGGAGCTCGCCAATACGGATTCCAAACAGTTTGTGCCCCAGTGGGATACGCTGATTTCAGGCAATTTCCGCCTGAGTCTCCTGCCGGCCGGGGGTTTCAGTAACATTCTCAATTACAATACCCATGCTCATCAGAACGGGAACCCCCTGTTCAAGAACTTCAGTATCACCCAGCGCTTCTCCACATCGGAGTCGAGAATCCTTGCGAACCCCACGCTGGTGACCATGGATGGCAACCCGGCTTCCATTGATATCTCTGATGAAGTCGGTACGATTAATGAGACCGTTGTGACTTCCGGTGGCGCCTCCACCACAACGGCAACCATCACCAAAGAGAGCGCCGGCGTCACACTGACGGTCACCCCGACCATCAGTAATGATGGCGGTGTGGCCTTAAATCTCTCACCAACGGTCTCACAGCCGCTCAGGCCTTTTTCTGCCGGTGGCGGTTCAACATCCACCACCTTCCTGCTGAGCCGTCGCTCCATGACACTGACCGGCGTCCGCGTGCAGGACGGTCAGACCCTGGTGATCGGCGGGCTGATCCGGGAAACCTCCAACGTGGATATCCGCCGGGTGCCTGGCCTGAGTGAACTGCCCATTGTGGGCGCCATGTTCCGCAGCGCCGGCGCCACCACGCCCAACACCAAGGATAAAACGGAACTGGTGATCATGGTGACGCCACACATCATTAAGGATGATGGCGTGACGTATTTCAGCCAGCCGCCGGTGGCCAACGCTTACAGCAATCCCAATCAGGGCAACATTCAGCCGGTGTCTCTGCCCAGGTTTACTTTGCCGGATGAACGGATGAACCCGGAAGACCAGCATGCGCCGAATGTGCGGGTGAAAGTGCATACTGCCGACACGCAATCGGCAAGGCTGAATCCCAGTAGGCTGATTGAGAACAGAAGTTCCTTTGAGGCGGGTCTGGGTAAACCTGCGCCGGAAAACGCCAAGCCTGTTTTGCAAAGCCGGACATCCGAAACCGAGGATCCGGTGAACACGCTCCATATGATTGACCCGTAAACGGAAGGTGAATGCAGAAGGGAATGAGCCAGATCCCACCAAGTCCGAATACGCCCTCGCAAAGGCCAGACAATTCCGCCAATAAAAAACGGATTGGCGAAATTCTGATCGATGCGGGTGTCATTTCACGTGAGGATTTGGCCCAGGCGCTGGACAGCGCCAAAACATCCGGGGAGAAGATCGGGTATCACCTGATCCGAAGCAAGAAGATTACCGTTGAACAGCTGGGAAAGGCACTTGGGGTTCGGTTTAACCTGCGCTACGTCAACCTGATGAAAACCGAGCCGGACAAATCCCTGCTGGCGTTGCTGCCCGAAGAATTTATGCGTGAGCACAAGCTGTTGCCGGTCGGTAAGGAGCGCGGTCGTCTGGTGATTGCCATGACGGATCCCACCAATCGGGTGGCTGTGGATGAGATCACCTTCCTGACCGGGATTCGTCCGATGGTTGTGGTGACCACCGAGCTGGAGTTCAGGGAATTCTGCTCCAAAAACCTGGGTGACTTCAGCAGCTCCAAAACCCTGATTGATGAAATCGCCCTGACCTCAGATGAAGGCAGTTCTGAAGCCGAAGAACTGGCCCGTCAGCGCGAAGCGGAGATGTCCGACACGGCCAATCCCCTGGTCAAGCTGGTCAACTCCATTATTGAGGAAGCCATCGATCGTGAGGCCAGTGACATTCACATTGAGCCGCGCAGCCGGAAGTATCTTGTGCGCTTCCGGGTGGACGGCATTCTGCGGACCATTCTGGAAGTGCCGAACAATATGGAAAGCACCTTTGTGACCCGGGTGAAGGTAATGTCCCGCATGGATATCGCCGAACACCGGCGGCCCCAGGATGGCCGTATTTCCATACGCCATAAAAATATGGACTATAACCTGCGGGTCAATACGCTGCCCGTCAGCGATAACCGCGAGAAGATCGTAATCCGGATTCTCCGGCCCTCAAAAAGCATTTCCAGTTACGAGTCTCTGGGTTTCAGCACCGACGAAATCGAAAAGCTGGATCAGATTATCCGTGCGCCTTACGGCATCATCCTGGTCTGTGGCCCCACCGGCTCGGGGAAAACAACCACGCTGTATACCATTCTCAACAAGATCAATACCGATGACCGCAATATTTCTACGGTTGAGGATCCGGTTGAACTGACGATTGAGGGTCTGAACCAGTCTCAGGTGAACCCCAAGGCCGACTACACATTCGCCACCAGTATGCGGGCCCTTCTCCGGCAGGATCCCGACGTGATTATGGTGGGTGAGATCCGGGATTATGAGACGCTTGAAGCGTCCGTTCACGCCGCGCTGACCGGTCACCTGGTGTTCAGTACCATTCACAGTAACAACACGGCCACCACCATTACCCGCATGATTGAGATGGGAGCCGCCTCCAACCTGATCGGCTCTGCCCTGGTGGCGGTGCTGGCGCAACGTCTCGTCCGGGCTATCTGCCCCTACTGCAAAGTGGATTACGAGGCCTCAGTCAAGGAAAAGGCGATTCTCTATCCACACGATGAACAGAAACAGGCCAAGCCCATGCTGCTGAGCAAGGGCACGGGCTGTGAAATCTGCGCTCAGACAGGGTATTCCGGCCGGACCGGTGTGTTTGAGCTGATGTTGATTGACCGTGAGATCCGACAGATGATCAACGACGCGCATTCGGATCTTGAGATCGAGGACTCTGCCGTGGCGTCCGGTATGCGGACCCTGCAGACCAATGGCAGGCATAAAGTGTTAAACGGCACCACCACCCTGGAAGAAGTCGTCCGGGTTCTGGGTCTTCATGTGAGCGGGCAATAAGGAAAAAATAACATGGCGTCTTATCACTATGAAGCAATGAGCATGACCGACCGCCGCAAGGTGAGCGGCGTGATTAATGCCCTCTCCGAAAAAGAGGCCCGGGAATACCTTCGTGAGCAGGATCTGCTGCCCACAAAACTGCGTCTGGTGAAAGGAAAGGTTGATGCCGGGGCAGGTGTTAAGAAATTTGATCCCATTGCCATGGTGACCAGCCTGTTTGCGGGCGTTGGCGCCAAGGAGAAGATTACCTTTACCCGGAACATTGGGATGATGGTGAAGGCGGGTATTCCTCTGACCGAAGCACTGAGTTATTTTGAAACCTATGTTTCCAATCCAGGGTTTCGAGGGATAGTCAGTAAAATACGTACCGATATTCTGGCGGGTATGTCTTTCAGTCAGGCGCTCAGCAAGCACCCCAAGCTGTTTAATGATGTGTATGTGAGTGTGACCAAGGCGGGGGAGAGCAGTGGTGAACTGGATGAAACCATGGCCCGCCTGACCGACCTGCTGGTGAAAGCTGAAAAGCTGAAAATGAAGGTGATTTCCGCGGCGGTCTATCCCATTATTATTCTCGTGATTGTGGCGATTGTCCTGCTGATTATGTTTGTCCTGGTGATTCCCACGTTCGTGGAAATCTACAAACGGATGGGGATTGATCTGCCCTGGCCCACTCAGGTGATGTTTGAGATCAGCCACTATCTTAAAGATTATTGGTTTGTCTCATTCCCTCTGATGGGTGTGGCTGCCTTTACCTCTGTAAAGTATCTCAGGTCGCCTATGGGCAAGCGCATGCTCGATAGGCTTTTCCTCAGAATTCCGGTTCTGAATGAGCTGGTTATTTACACGCAGAACACACAGTTTATTTCCACATTCTACGTGGCATTCAGCGCCGGTGTCGCCATTACGGACGCCCTGTACCTGGCGGTGCAGACCGTCACCAACGTCAATATCCGAAAAGCCTTTGACCAGATCACGGTGGAGATTCAGGCGGGTCAGCGTCTGGGACCCGCGCTGTCCAACACGGGGTTTGTGCCCAGTATCGTGCTGCTGATGATTTCATCCGGCGAGGAGGCCGGTAACCTGGACAAAATGCTTCAGCGATCCTTTGAATATTTGGAAGAGGAAGTGAATCACAAGGTTGAGATTCTGACCTCGATGATGGAGCCCATTATGCTGATGTTTGTCGGGGTCATTGTCGGGTTTGTCGCCATGTCAATCTACCTGCCCCTCTTCAGTATGTACGAGAACATCGGCAAGTAGGCGTCAGCGGGTTTTTACGGACTCGTAGGCCGCCAGCGCCAGCCCCCGGGCTTCGGCGTGATCCACGATGGGTGAGCTGATGGTATGCCCCTGCCAGCGTTGGATATAGTGCTCATCGGGATCGAATTTCTGCTGCTGGGTGGTAGGGTTGAAAATCCGGTAGTAGGGCGCGGCATCAGCGCCGGAACCCGCAACCCATTGCCAGCCCATGGTGTTGTTTGCCAGGTCCGCATCCACCAGCGTGTCCCAGAACCACCGGGCGCCTTCCTGCCATGGAATCAGCAGATGCTTTGTCAGCAGCGAGGCGGCCACCATACGGACCCGGTTGTGCATCCAGCCGGTCTGCCACAGTTGGTGCATACCGGCATCCACAATCGGATAGCCGGTCTCGCCGCGCTGCCATGCTTTCAGATGGACGGGGTTGCTTTTCCAGGGGAACCGGGCGAATTTATCATTCAGCGGCTGATCGGGGGTTTCGGGAAAGTGGGCCAGCAGTTGGTTGGCGAATTCGCGCCAGATGAGCTGACGGAAAAAGGCTTCCCGGCTGCCGGTGCTGAGTCCTTCCTGCGTCTGATACAGGGCGCGCCGGATATCCTGCACGCTGACTTCCCCGAAATGAAGAAAGGGTGACAGTTTTGATACCCCGTCATGATCCGGCCGGTCGCGTTCTTTGGCGTAACGGTCCACGGCCTGGCAGATAAACGCCTGTAGGCGCTCCTGTGCGCCGGTCTCGCCGGGAACCCAGTGATTGTGGAAGCCATCGGCCCAGCTGAGCCTGGGCAGCAGATTCAGATCGCCCACGCAGAGGCTTTCCGGAAGGCCCTCCGGCGCCTTTATGCCTGCCGGCTGCAGGCGGGCGGGAGGTCGGCCGATGTGTTGCATGCAGGCCCGCCAGTAGGGCGTGAACACCTTGTAAGGCGTGTTGTCCGATTTGCGGACAGCGGCTGGCTGAAAAAGATAGTTGGTGTTGATGCCCTGACAGGCGATATTTTCACGCGTCAGGTGGTTTTCCACGGCCTGCGCCTGGGCAAGGGCGGCCGGCTCCCAACGCAGATCATAGATCACTCGGGCGATGCGGGTCTGCGGGATCAGTGTGGTCAATGCCTCATGCGCCGTGGCGGCTTTGCGTATGAGGAGAGGCAGGCCCAGCGCCTGATATTGCCGTGATAATTCCGTGAGGCTGTGATGCAGCCACCAGCGCGATGCTGATCCCGGCGCCCAGGGTGCTTCCTCATCCGGCGCCCAGATGTAGACCGGCAGTACGGGCAGCCCGGTTTCAGCGGCCCGGGCCAGTGCGGGGTTGTCGGCTGTTCTCAGGCACTGGCGGATCCAAAGCACGCAGACCGGATTGTCGGACATCACCGCCTCCTTATGAACTGATCGCTGGAGGCAGTGTACGGTAAGGTCAGTCGGCTTTCAAACGCGCCTGAATTTTCTGAATGTCCGGATGATTTCGGCCTTCCGGGTGGATGGCCAGGTATTCGTTGATGGTGTTTTCGGCCTGTCCCTTTTGCCCTTGGTCCATCAGAATCCATGTTTTCAGGAGATAAGCCTCGCCATAACCCGGCGTATACCGGATGGCGGCCTGGGCGTCGGCCAGGGCGGCATCGTTGTTTCTCAGGGCTCGGTAGGCAAGCGCCCGCTTGTAATATGCTTTGGAATCCTGACTTTCCTGAGCCAGCGCGTGGTTGAGGGCGTCAATGGTTTTCTGGTACCAGGTGGCTGGTTTTGCAGTGTCATCGTTGGGCAGGTTCAGTTTGCCGGCATGGCTTTCCAGATACTGCGCTTTTTTGAAGAATGTGACGCTCAGGTTAATCCAGTTGAGGTTTGTGGGCCGTTCATCCACCAGGGCCTGCTGCTGCGCCATGGATTTTTCCAGGCGCTCCAGCTGTTCCGCCAGTTCGTCAGCGGTTTTTGTTTTGTTGTCCGGCTTTTCATTGCTGACATCCGCATTGCGGTTGTAGAGACGAAAGAGGGTATTGAGGTCCCGTTTGGAGGGGGTGACCACACCCAGGTTCTGGGCGAACATAATGTCAGTTTTGTTGTCGCTGTGGCCCAGCAGGCCCAGGGCATGCCCCAGTTCGTGAACGGCAACGGCATAAATTTTTTCCGTGCTCTGCGGTTTGTTTTCAATATCAAAGGTGGCAATCTGCACGTCCATCTGTTGCAGCATCTGGCTGCGGATTTTGGGCGTGGTGAGACCGGCCGTGTAACTGGTGCCCCGGTCAGTTTTATAGCCGCTCAAGTCAATGGTGTTCACCCACCGGACCACAATATCCGCTGACTGTGGCTGGTTTACCAGCGTGGTTGCAATCTGTCCGCGCGTTGCCTGCTGCCAGACGCCCACGGCCTTTTTTGCCGCGGCGGCAAAGCCCGGCTCGTAGTTTCTCAGGCCGCTGGGGCGGTCTTCCACATAGAGTCTCAGGGGCATTTTTTTCAGGGACCACCGCGTATAATTGCCGCCACTGGCAATCACGTCCATGTAGTCTTCCCCGGCGGGCGTGTAGCCGGTCAGGCGGTCTATGGCGGCGTGGCCTTCGCGGGTGCTGGCGCTGGCGCCAACCGGGTTTTTCACCATGCTGGGGTTCTGCAGCCTTACCAGCGCCACACGCGAGCGGCGGGCCATATCGCTGCCGGGAACCAGTGTGAGGACGGTCTGGTACTCCTGTTCGGCCTCGGCGCTCCGGCGCAGTTTTCTCAGGGTATCGGCCAGGTAGTAATGTTTCAGGGCGCTGCCCGGGTCCTGGCGCACGGCGCGCGTAAAATAGTAGCGGGCCACATCATACTGCCCGGTTTTGTACACCTTCACGCCCAGGTCAAAAACATTGTCCGGGCTCTGCGCCCAGCTGCTGCGCGTGGGCAGGCCGATCACCACCAGGCCCAGCAGCAGCACTGCCAGGAATACGGGTGAAAGCCAGCGTGTCGGTTTGCGACCCATGCGTCTCCGCTCGTCGGTTGCGTCAGGATACCCTTTCAGTATAGGAGAACAGGGCTGATCCTGGCTCCCGCACCGAGGGGAAACCCGTTGCTGCCGGGGGCTTTCTCCATCAGCCGGGGGAGCCTGGCGACCCGTGCGCCTCCGGCGTATAATGGAGTCGCACGAAAGAAAGCAGGCAAGATGTTCAGACGGTGTTTTCAACTGGTCCTCACGGTGCTCAGCATTGTGTTCATCACCTCGTTTGTCTCCCAGATGATTGTCACGGCGCACCTGCCTTCGGCATACGATCCGGGCGTGTCCATTCAGACGGCCTTTAAGACCAGTAAAAAGCCGCTGCTCATTGAATTCTATTCCGATACCTGCACCACCTGCCGGCGGATGGCCCCCCTCATCCACGATCTTTATAACGACCATTACCAGCAGGACCTTACCCTGGTGATGCTGGATGTGAACAATCCGGCCAACTACGAGGTTTCACAGCTTTTCGGCCTGAAGGAGCTGCCGGGAATCTATGTGTTTGATTTCAAGCATATGAAAAAGCATATGGTCGCATCCGAACATTTCCGCTCTAAAGAGAGCGTGCGGGCTGAGCTTGACCGGATTCTGAAACAACGCGTGGCCAGCCACCCCAATCAGACCACCGCCGCCGAGTCTTAAAACCCTCGCCCCAAAGGGGCCGGGTGAGGGGTTTTCTACCGCCCGCTGCGGTTGACGTAGTCATTCAGCTCGCCGGGATTGGCCGGCGGGGCAATGGCGCTGCGCGTGGGGAGAATGACGGCATCCAGCGCCGTGTTTTCCGGTAGCGGAAAGCGCTTGTTTTTCAGTGAATACAGGCAGACGCCGTCGTGGCTGTCGGCATCCAGCCTGCCGTTTTTGTAGAAGCGGATAGGCGTGCCCACCGGGCAGCTGATGCCCCCGGTGGCCATCAGGTAGCGCCGTGCCGCCATGTACCAGGCATACCAGTCAATGGCGGTTTCCGTCTGAATGGCGCTTTCCAGCGTGGTCACCCCACCGTGAAGCACCACATCCGGCGCTGGCTGGGGTGTGGCGGCTGCCGGTCCGGCGGGTTGGCGGGAAAGTTCAGTCTGAACCGCCGGGTCGCTCTGCAGCTCCTGGGCAGGCGCCGGGCCGCCAAAACCCAGCAGCAGACCACCCAGCACCAGGCCGGCCAGGGGGAGATGGGTTGTGGCGCTTCGGGTCATCGGGGTCATCGGCGTCTCCATGTTTATGGCGCCGGACGATACGCATCGCCAGGGGTGCCCACTTCATTTTATTTAATTACAAACGTAATAATATCCACCAATGGGTGGAGGAAAGGCTCTTCTGTTGCGATTATTGTAGAAGTATCCATAGGCTGTCTTCCTCAACAACTCAACAATGCTCATTCTTTGCCCCACTGCCGTGGCCGGTGCGAATCTGACTCTCGCGCCCGCAACGCGGCAGGGGGCTTTTTGTTTCAGGCCACGCCGGCCGGCAGCATCGGGTTGCCCATCATGTCCATCGCATCGGGAGGTTCCTCTGGCCCGGGGGGCGCCGGAGAGGGGTTTCGGGGCGGGTCGCCTTCCACACGCACTTCGGCCAGCAGAGAGGGGAATGTGGCCTGAATCTGGCTGCTGAGGGCATCCATCGGGCCGTTCTGCCAGAACTGGGCGCCTGCCTTGACGCGAACCCCGCCGGGCAGATGAAGCACCACCGGATTAACCCCCCTGGGGTTGCCCAGCATGTGGCGCAGCTGTCCGATGGCGTCAAAGGGGGGAACAGTCTGAAAGTGCAGATGCAGGATCTGGATGCCGTCCAGCGGGCGGACACTGTTGACGGCCACGCTGATCTGGTTGCTGTCATCGCCGCGGAACTGCAGCTTGCCCTGAATGATGATGCGGGCCCCGTCCGTTACCAGGGTTTCAAACTGGGCGATGGTCTCGGAGAACATGACGAATTCCGTGCTGCCCGAAAAATCCTCCAGCACGCCAATCCAGATGGGTTTGTTCTTCTTGGTGAAGCGTTTCTGCAGGCCGGCAATCAGGCCGCCAATCAGCACCTCACTGCCGTCTTTTTCCTGTTTCAGCCCGGCGATGCTGTGCGTCACCATCAGCGGGAGGGTGTCGTTCAGGCCATCCAGCGGGTGGGTGCTTACATAAAAGCCCAGCAGTTCCTTTTCCATGCGCTGACAGTCTTCGGGGTCAAATTCATCGGGCGGACCGGTGAGGATGAGACCGGAGAACTGACTGGCGCTGTCGGGGTCCTCCAGCTGGGCGCCGAGCGCCTTGAAGAGGTTTACCTGTCCGGTTTCCTGCTGGGTTTTCAGTTGGCTGGCAAACTGGGTCAGGGTCTCCACATTGTTCATCAGTTGTCTGCGGCTCAGGCCAAAGGTGCTGAAGGCGCCGGCCTGAATGAGGCTTTCCAGGGTTTTGCGGTTGAGCACCCGGGCATCCACCCGCTCCAGAAAATCCTCCATGCCGCTGAACGGTTTTTCGGCGCGGGCCTGCACAATGGCCTCCACAGCGCCCAGCCCCACATTTTTAATGGAGGCCAGACCGAAGCGGATGTTCTGCCCGTCCGGCGTGAAATTGGCGCCCGAGGTGTTGACATCCGGTGGGAGCACTTTGATGCCCAGATCGCGTGCGGCGAGGATGTAGAACTGAATCTTGTCCAGATCATTGCGCACGCTGGAGAGCAGCGCCGAGAGGTATTCAACGGGGAAGTGGACTTTGAGAAAGGCGGTCTGATAGGCCACCATGGCGTAGGCGGCCGAGTGGGACCGGTTGAAACAGTACGCGGCGAACTCGCTCATCGTATCGAAGAGCTCATTGGCCAGCCCCTCATCCACGGCATTGTTCACGCACCCGGCCAGAAAACCGTCACGCTCCTTGGCCATGACCTCCGCTTTTTTCTTGCCCATCGCCCGGCGCAGCAGGTCGGCCTGCCCCAGGGTGTAGCCCGCCAGGCCCTGGGCAATCTGCATGATCTGTTCCTGATACACGATGGTGCCGTAGGTATCGGTGAGAATGGGTTCCAGGGCTGGGTGCTGGAAAGAAACAGCGGCGCGGCCATGCTTACGGTCGACAAACTGTTTAACCATACCCGAGTTCAGCGGGCCGGGACGGTACAGGGCAACGAGTGCGCCAATGTCCTCAAAGGTGGAGGGTCTCAGGTCTTTCACCAGGGCTTTCATCCCCCCGGATTCCAGCTGGAAGACCCCATCGGTGTCGCCAGCCGAGAGCATGGCGTACACGCCCTCGTCATCCAGCGGCAGGTGCCGGATGTTGAGATCGCCCAGGGCTTCGGGCCGGATCTGGCGGACCATGGCCAGCGTGTTGTCAATGATGGTCAGGTTGCGCAGACCCAGAAAGTCCATTTTCAGCAGCCCGATTTTTTCCAGATCGCCCATCGGGTAGGTGGCCACCCGCTGGCCTTCCTTGCTGCTCTGCACAGGCACCACGGTGCTGAGAGGATCCTTGGAGATGACCACGCCGGCCGCATGGACGCCCAGGTTACAGACGGTCCCCTCCAGTTTGAGGGCCATATCGATCAGCTTGGCGATTTCAGGGTCACTGTCCTGCGCCTGCTTCAGGGGCATTTTATCCTGCAGGGCGTCTTTCAGTTTTGTGCCGGGCGTGGCGGGAATCATCTTGGCCAGGCGGTCGCTTTCGGCAAAGGGCACGTCCATCACGCGCGCCACGGCTTTCAGGGCAGCCCGGGCGGCCAGTGTGCCAAAGGTGATGATCTGGCTGACGCGATCCACGCCGTACTTCTGGTTGACGTACTCAATTACCTGCTCGCGCCGGTCAATGCAGAAGTCGATGTCAATATCGGGCATGCTCACCCGTTCAGGATTAAGGAACCGTTCAAACAGCAGCTGGTGCGCCAGTGGGTCAATATCCGTAATACCCAGCACATAGGCCACCAGACTGCCGGCGGCTGAACCGCGCCCCGGCCCGACAGGGATGTCCTGCTCGCGGGCGTAATCAATAAAATCCGCCGTGATGAGAAAGTAAGCCGGAAAACCCATCTGGTTGATGATGTTCAGTTCAAAGGCCAGGCGTTCCTCAATCTCGGGGGTGATGACCTCAAATCGGCTGGCCAGTTTTTCGCGCACCTGTTTTTCCAGGGCGGCTTCCGGCGTCACGCCCTCCGGCAGGGGGAAATCCGGAAGAATCGACTGCCCCTGGGGCAGCTCAAACGTGATTTTTTCCGCCACGGCCAGGGTGTTGTCCAGACCCCGCTGAACGACTTCGGGTGGCAGGTGATTGAAAAAGCGTTCCAGTTCCTCGCGGCTTTTCAGGTAATATTCCGGCCCGTAAATATCCATCCGATCAGAATCGTGAATGGTCTTGCCTTCCTGCATGCACAGCAGAATCTGGTGAACCGGGTAATCCGCGGGTCTGGTATAGCGGCTGTCGTTGGTGATGACCACCTCAATGCCGAGTTCCGCCGCCAGTGGCGCCACCGTGCTGGTGTACTGCCGTTCGGCATCCTTGCCGTGATCCTGCAGTTCAATGTAAAGATCGTCGCCAAAAATGCTTTTCAGCCGCAGGGCTTCTTCGCGCGCCAGTTCCGGGTTGGCGCGTAAAATGGGGCGCGCCAGCGGTCCGGACAAACCCGATGTCAGGGCAATGAGCCCTTCGCCATGGGCGGCCAGCATCTCCCAGTTGCAGCGGGGTTTGTAATAAAAGCCTTCCAGGTTGGCGCGGGTGATCAGCTGTGTGAGGTTGCGGTAACCGGCAGCGTTTTTCACCAGCAGGGTGAGGTGGTTGAGTGGTTTGCGCGCCGAGCGGTCAGTCACGTCGCCGTCAATCACATACACATCGCACCCCAGGATGGGCTGGATGCCGGCGTACTGAGCGGCGTTATAAAACTCCACGGCGCCAAACATCGCCCCGTTGTCCGTCAGGGCCATGGCGGGAAAGTGATATTGTTTCGCCGTGTCGATCAGTTCCGGAATTTTGGACAGGGCATCCAGCACGCTGTAGTGCGAGTGCACATGCAGCGGCACATAAGTCTTTCGGGGGCTGTCCTCCGGCGTGCTCATCACCCGGTTAATCCAGCCGGGGTTTGTGCGGGTGGTGCGGGTCCACCGGCGCCGGCGGGGCGTCCTCGGTAAAGGCCTTGTTCAGCAGAACCAGCGCCTGCGCCAGGCTGGCGTTGTACAGCAGATTACTGCGGTTGCTGTCCAGCGCCCGGCGGTCATCCACATAGCTGGCGGCGCCCTGGTTTTTGGGGGTAATGGCGTCGGCGGCTTTTTCATTGGGGCCGCTCACCAGAAAACCACTGATGACTTTGTCTTTCTCCTGAAAACGCGCGTGCGCCAGATGACTGACAGCCCGATCGCCCAGGCCGCTGATATAGGACTTCTGAATCGGGTTCATCCCGAACAGGTAATCCAGTGACTGCACGGCGGCCTGCCGGTAGCGGTCCTCATGCGTGATGGCGTAGGCCTGCATGAAGGTGGCGATGTTTTCGCTGACCTGCTGGTTAGAGGCGGCCCCGAACCGCGTGAGACCCGCCGTGAGAGGGCGGGCTTCCACCTGGGTGGCCAGGCGGTCCGCCACGCTGGTAATCTGCTCGCGGATGGCTTCGGTGATCTGCGGGTTGGTCTGGCGCGCGTAATTCAGGTAATCGGTTAAATAAATATTCTGAGGATGTTCCTCATCCATCGCCCGGTAGGGGTGGCTGGTCAGGAGCATCGGCAGGTGAAGGGCCAGAAATTTGGTGTATTTCGGATCGCTGGTGGTGATGGACAGTTCAATGGCGGCCCAGGTGGACCAGGGCAGCACCTCACGCTGGTGGGCCAGGGACTGTTTCCCCAGAAAATCCCAGGCGCGTTCGGCGGCGCGCATGCTACGGACGGCATAACCCAGGTCCTTTTCCTTCAGGCTGCGGCCGGCCATGGCCAGCACGGCGGCGGCGGCGGCGGTGGCTTTCGGGCTGACCGGCTCCACAGCCCGGGCGGTGGTTTTCTGGCTGGCCGTATCCGGGTCACAGGCATCAACGCCTTCCACGGCCTGATACACCCCTCCGTCTTCGCGCTGCATGGCCTGCAGCCAGTCCAGTCCCACTTTCATCTCCAGCACCAGGTCCGGTACGCTGCCCAGATTGCTCTCGTCGTAGGGGTAATCCAGCTTGAGATAGTTCAGCGGCTTCTGGGCGCTTTCATAAAGGCTCAGCAGTTTGCCCAGCGCCAGACTGTTGGTGAGAACCCGCTTGGTGCGGTGATCATCATCATACCAGCCACCGCCGGCATCCCAGCGCTCATCGGGGCTGCCGGCCAGCGGCAGGTTTTCATCGCTGTAGCAGTCGTAATAGTAGAAATCAAGCCGGTTGTCTTTCAGAATGTCGCCGCTGCGCTGAAAGTAAAAAGATTTCAGCACCGGTTTGAGGGGATCCCAGTAGGCGAACTCGGAGATTTCCACCGGCTGCGTCACGGGATCTTTTTTGCCGGGCAGGTAAACCCGCAGTTCATATTTGCCGGGGGTGCGGTACGCGCTGAAATCCACAGCCACCATGCCCGATGTGGGGCCCACCGAGGACGTGGCGCCCTGCCCTGCGGTCTGCCAGGTGGCGTCTTTGTAAACCACCCGACCTTTATAAAGCTCCCACTTTGCGGTCCAGCTGGGGTCGTACAGAATAACTTTACTGGGGGTCACGCCGGGCGGCAGGTCCTTGAGATAGGCGACCTTGGGGCCCTGGGCATGATAGGGAATCTGCGGCGTGAGGAGTGTGGCGGCATCGACCGTCAGCTGCGTGAGGGCCACCAGCGCGAGGCCTGAAAAAACGGCCGGTATGGCGAACGGACGGCGAATCAGTGAACACAGTGTCATGAACAGTTGGCTCCTATGCCCCTTCGGGAAGCGCGACACCGCACAGGGTGTCCGGACTTCCGCAATCATAGTGAATGAATCAGATGGCCGGTTGTTCCAGCGAGATGGCCATCACTTTTTCAGTCTGCTCGCGGCGGAACTGCCGGAGTTTTTCCCGCAGTTCGGGCCGGTGGTTGGCCAGAATGGCCACGGCCAGCAGGGCCGCGTTGACGGCGCCTGGTTTGCCGATGGCCAGCGTACCGACGGGAATGCCGCCGGGCATCTGCACGGTGGAAAGCAGTGCGTCCAGGCCATTAAGCGCCCAGCCCTGCATGGGAATTCCCAGCACCGGCAGCAGGGTGTTGGCGGCCAGTACCCCGGCCAGGTGGGCGGCACCGCCGGCGGCGGCAATCACCACTTCAATGCCGCGTTCCTCGGCATCGCGCGCATGCTGAATGGCGAGATCCGGTGTGCGGTGAGCGGACAGCACGAGATTCTCATGCGGGACGCCGAACTGCTTGAGGGTTTCCCCCACGTGCTTCATCACATCCCAGTCGGACTGACTGCCCATGACAATGGTGACCAACGGCGTCTGGCTCATGTCCCTTCTCCTTCATGCAAAGATGGCAATGACTAGGCTGTATCATAGCCAAAGCAGGCTCGCCAGACAAACCGTCAGGCTGTTTACAGGCTCAGCTGAATTTCACTGAACAACTGGATAACCGGCGTGTCTTCATCCTCATCCTGCCGGCAGCGCGCCTGGTGCAGGGCATGCCGGGCGTAACGGATGATGGTGTCGGCATCGGCGCCCGGGCTGTCCGGCACCGGGTATTCGGCAATGCCAATGGTAATGCTGAGGCAGTCTTCATGGTCCTCGTGGCGGATGGTCAGCCCGTTCAGGCTGTCTGCCAGACGCTGCGCCAGAATGCGGGCGCCCTTCTCCGTGCTGCGCGGCAGCAGAATGCCCACCTCGTTGTCGGCCACGCGGGCGGCAATGTCTTCCTGCCGGATGAGCTGCTGAATCTTGTCGGCCATCTGGCGGTAAAGGCTCTGTACAAAGGACTGGCCGTAAGTGTCCTGAAGCATGGTGAAAAACCGGATGCCCACGATCATGCACACCACCGGTGTCAGGTGACGGCGGGACAGTGAGATTTCCTCATTCATCCGCTTGAGAAAAAAGGTCTCGTTGTAGAGGGCGCTCAGGCTGTCATGCTCACTGGAGTCCTGCAGCGCCTGTTTCAGATTCAGCCATTGCCCGCCCTGGTGGAGGGCATGTGTCAGCCACTGGCCGAAGACGGGGGACTGCGGCGGCACAATCCAGATGGCTTCCTCCCCGGGTGTTGCCTGTGTGGGTTGATCCGCCGGGCCGGCCACACGGATACGAAGGAATGACGTGGCGCCGTCCAGCACGTCGTCACGGCCGGTCCGGCTCAGCACCAGGCCTTGGGGGGATTCCAGGCCGGTGAGTTCCCCGGTGGCGTCCAGGCAGACACAGTCCGTGCCGGCAGGCATGACAGAGCGGATGATGTCCAGCTCATCGGCGGAGAAGCCGTCGGAGACAAGATACACAGTTGTTGCGTCACTCATGGTGTTTATTATAGGCGGACTTTTGTATAATGGCCACGCCGGTGCAACCAACCTTGCCGGAGATTTTTACGGATAGCAGTTGAGATGAATGACAGGGGAACAGCCCATGCTGGATGACTCTTTTAGCAACGAGACCAAACTGATGGTGGCCCGCGAGCTGGTGGCCAGCTATGTGCGTGGCGAAGCCGGCAAGGGTGTGAAGCCCGAAGACCTGGGCAGCCTGTTAAAGCAGGTGTATAACGATATCGACAAGGCCTTTCCTAAACAGGAAAAACGGCAGGTCGGACTCGGCAGCTAACCCCCATGGTCGCTGACCCTGTGGCGGGAGGCGCTCCGGCTTCGACGCCAGCCCATCAGGCACAGACTGGAGACCCTGCCCGTTTACGCCGCGTCTGGCTATGGGCAGCGCTGGCTGCCGTGCTTGTCTGGGTTCTTTATATCCCGCTCTCTGAATTCCAGATGATGGGTTTTACGCATGATGACGGCATTTATGCCATCACGGCCAAGGCCATTGCCCAGGGCAAAGGGTTTCGTCTGCTGCACGTGGTGCACGACGGCCCGGGGTGGATGGCGCAGGTGAAATACCCTGTGCTGTACCCGCTGATTCTCTCCGTGGTGTGGTTGCTGAACCCGGCGTTTCCGCAGAACCTGGTATGGATGGCGAGCCTGACCACCGGTTTCGCCATGGCGGGTCTGGCCGTCATGGTGGTCTGGCTGGTCCGCCAGAAGGGCCTGCCTTTGTGGCTCTCTCTGGTTATTCTGTTTCTGGTGGCGACCAACTTTTTCTTTATCTTCTGGTCCACCTCCATCATGTCGGAGCCCGTGTACTTTTTCTTCTCGCTGCTGACCCTCTGGTTTGCCGAGCAGCGCATGGATGCCGGCGCGCTGTCGCGAAGGGACATGGCGATACTCATTGTGCTGTCCACCCTCACCTTTCATGCCCGTATTGTGGGTGCTACGCTGCTGGCCGCCATTGGCTGCTGCATGCTGCTGAGGCAGCGCTGGCGCGAAGCGCTGACGTACGGCCTGGCGACCGGCCTGGTGACCGTTGTGCCCTGGGTGTTGTGGACCAAGCTGAATTTTCCGGGCGTGACGCCCTATAACTATGCGCTGGTGAATGCTTACAGCAACTATGGTTTTGAGTTCTGGATGAACAGTCAGGCCAGCATGTTCAGCAGTCAGTCCAATTTCTGGCTGGATCTCAGAACCTGCGGCTGGAGCATGTTGTTCTGGTTGCTGGCCGACATGTTCAACATCATTCCCAATTTCTTTCTGATCACCAAGAAAATCTGGCCCGGACTGGACAAAGATCCCGTGAACGGCCTGATTGCCTTTGCGGTGATGGTGGTGAGCTGTTACACCATGCTGGGTTTGTATGTCACCCAGGCGGTCCACGCGGTGTTCCGGTTTCTGCGCGAGCGCTGCCGTCCGGCCATCAGCATCAGCGGGCTCTATCTTGTGCTGTATGTGCTGACCATACTGCTGTGGCGATACGAAGGCCAGATGGGACGCTTTTTACTGATGGTGCTGCCGCTGCTCTGGTATTTCTTTTTCAAGCCGTTTTTCCTCATCCCCCGGCCGGTGTGGCGCAATGCGCTGATTGTCTTTTTCTGTCTGCTGTCGCTGACCTCCACGCCCAACACGCTGGAGGTGCTGGAAAAATTCCGGCGTTACCGGCTGATTGACACCGAAAACCGCGTGCCCGAACTCTGGAGCGATTACCAGGCGACGTTTGATTTCTTCAATCAGCATACGCGCCCGGACGAACCCATCGCCTCCGTGCTGGATACGGTGTTTTACCTGTATACCGGACACCCCACGTTCATCCTGTTTTTTAACAACATTGAGCGGGCTGAGGCGATGGTGCGCCGCGATGGCGTGAATATGCTCAAAAGCATGGATCATTACCACGTGAAATACCTGGTGGGCGAGCCCTATCTCGTCAACCGCATCTGGAAGGGGCCCCTGCATCCCACCATTAAGGCCATGCGGGGTGCCGACCGGCCGCGGTTTATACTGCGCTTTGTGGCGCCGGGCCGGCGGATGGCGGTGTATGAAATTCTCCCGCCCGGCCAGTCTCCGGTCCCGGACCCCCACAAAAAAGGAAGCCGGTAGGGCTTCCTTTTCTGACAGGTCTGACCGGCGTTGCGGTTTACCAGGTGACGTAGGCAGGGTCGGTGGTGACGAGGGTCGCCCCTGCCGAACCCTGTGTGAGGCCGGTGCTGTTACCGCCGGTGGTGACGCGGCCGTTGGCCATCTGCAGGATACTGAAGTGGCCGACCGTCCCGGCGCCGTCGGGATCCACGTTAAAGGTGATGTAGTGGGTGCTGGTGGTGCCGGCGGTATAGGCCTGTGCGGCGGTGTACTGCATCCAGGCGCCGCTGTGCAGCACCAGGCAGGGGTTGGCCGGTATGCAGGTGAACACCGTGGCGGTGGCTGTGTCAAAGGAGACATAGTTCATGTTGGTGGTGAGGTTGGCCGTGGTGGTGGTGGTGGCGATGGGGTTGGAGAGCTGATACGCCGAGAACGCGCCGGAGACCATGGAGATGGTTTCCTTGGCGATACTGGTGTTTTGGGTCTCACCGGAAGCCTGCAGCACCTTGGGAATGGTGAACGTGGCGATAACGCCGAGAATGGCCAGTGCAATCAGCAGTTCGGCCAGTGTAAAACCTTTTGATGATTTCATGTGCGGTACCTCTCACCTTCTATCGTATTAATAAACTAGGGGTTCGGGACAAAAAGCGCATCCTGCAGGCTGAGGAGCCTTCATTACCAGACGCGCCAGCCCTGTTTGTCTACTTAACTGTCCATGCCACGGGCATAAAACGCCTATTATACCGGATAACCGGCACAGTGACCTGATCACCCTTCCTTTCAGCCGAGTGTCCTGTCGGGTACCCGGCGGCTCAACGCCAAAAAGGAAGCCCGACGGGCTTCCTTCTGGTGTTTTATGGCGGTTCCTGTTACCAGGTGACGTAGGCAGGGTCGGTGGTGACGAGGGTCGCCCCTGCCGAACCCTGTGTGAGGCCGGTGCTGTTACCGCCGGTGGTGACGCGGCCGTTGGCCATCTGCAGGATACTGAAGTGGCCGACCGTCCCGGCGCCGTCGGGATCCACGTTAAAGGTGATGTAGTGGGTGCTGGTGGTGCCGGCGGTATAGGCCTGTGCGGCGGTGTACTGCATCCAGGCGCCGCTGTGCAGCACCAGGCAGGGGTTGGCCGGTATGCAGGTGAACACCGTGGCGGTGGCTGTGTCAAAGGAGACATAGTTCATGTTGGTGGTGAGGTTGGCCGTGGTGGTGGTGGTGGCGATGGGGTTGGAGAGCTGATACGCCGAGAACGCGCCGGAGACCATGGAGATGGTTTCCTTGGCGATACTGGTGTTTTGGGTCTCACCGGAAGCCTGCAGCACCTTGGGAATGGTGAACGTGGCGATAACGCCGAGAATGGCCAGTGCAATCAGCAGTTCGGCCAGTGTAAAACCTTTGGATGATTTCATGTGCGGTACCTCTAACCTTCTATCGTACTAATAAACCTAATAAACCAGGGGTCCGGACAAAAAGCGCCTTTGGCTGGCGGAAGCGCCAGTAACTGTTCGGATGTGCGATGGCGTTTGCCGGGATTGATTCTCCAAAACACCAGTGTTTTAAGACATATTATACCGGATAACCCGGTCTGTGACCTGTGTTGTTTGCTGTCTGACCCGTTACCCACACCGGAGGGGTGTATCCCTGCGATGGTTAACGTTTCGTCATATTTCCGGAAACCTTTAAATTTCCGGCTGCAGGCGCTCATTTCAGGCGTCCGGAGGGAATCCGGCCCCGGAGGGCTTATTTGCCCGGTGTTTTTTTGGCCGGATCGGCCGGGGTTGTTGTTCCATCCGTGTTTTCAGGTTTTTTATAGGTGTCCGCCAGCTCCTTCGGGAAGTAATCGGCGCCGAGTTCCTTTTTAAGCTGTTCCAGCTTCACTTTGGAGCGCATGCCATAGGGCTGCGCCGCAAAACCGCTGGCCAGAAAGTTGTAAAGCTCGTAGGCATCCAGAAACTCTTCGCGCTCGGCAAACAGGGTGGCTGCCTGAAAGACGGGCCGCACAATCATGGGGCTGTCAGGGTACTGGCTGATCAGATCGGTCAGTTTGTACTTGATATCAGCCAGTTTTCCGGCGTCTGTGGGTGAGAACAACGCCCTGGACTGCAGCTTGGTCATCATACCGTCCAGTTCCTTGGCGATGGGGTCCACCTGCTTCTTCAGTTCGGCTTCGGCCGCAGCGGCGGCCGCCTGGCCGTCATCCTGCTTGGCCTTTTTGGCTTCGGCGGGCAGGCTGAACGTGGCGGTTTGCCCGGCCAGCAGGCAGAGGCAGAGAAAACTGTGCAGCAATGGTTTTTGCATGGGGGTTGAACCGCCCGGAGGGCGCTCCTTGGATTCAGGGATACTCACGGCTTTGGCTGGATTATCGGCTGTTTTTAGGGTACCTTGAATGTCATGCCTCCGTGTCAGGGAGGCTGCTGTGAGCAAGGGGCCGCCGCCGCCGGGGTAATCACAGCCGGACTGTTGACTGGAAGTAACCGCCGTTATGTCAGAGAGAACTGCTACAATGACTGCTTCATCCTATGATGCCGACCAGATCCGCGTATTGGAGGGCCTTGAGGCTGTCCGGATGCGCCCGGGGATGTACATTGGCTCCACCAGCCAGCGGGGCCTCCACCACCTGGTGTATGAGATTGTGGACAACTGCGTGGATGAGGCGCTGGCCGGCTACTGCTCTGAGATTAAGGTCACGGTGCACCAGGATAACAGCGTGACGGTGACCGACAATGGCCGCGGTATTCCCGTGGGCGTGAAAGAGGACGGTAAATCCGCTTTGGAGGTCGTGCACACTGTGCTTCACGCCGGCGGTAAGTTTGGCGATGGCGGCTACAAGGTTTCCGGCGGCCTGCATGGCGTGGGTGCCTCGGTGGTAAACGCCCTGAGCGAGAAGATGGTGGTTGAGGTCAGCCGTGAAGGCAAGGTGTGGAAGCAGACCTACCACGCCGGCGTGCCTGCCGGCCCTGTGGAGGCCGTGGGCGAGACCCAGGCTACCGGCACAAAAACGACTTTCTGGCCGGATGCCAGTATTTTTGAAACCACCGTGATTGACGCCGATGTGATTGGCAACCGGTTGCGCGAGATGGCCTTTCTGACCAAAGGGCTCAAGATTGTTTTTAACGACAAGAAAAAAGACAAAAGCGAGGTCTTTCACTTTGAAGGCGGCCTCGGCAGTTATGTCACCTATCTCACCGAGAACAAATCCGCCCTGCATGACATTCCTTTTTACTGTGAAGATCAGCGGGACGACATGCTTGTTGAAATCGCCTTCCAGTATACGGATGCCTATAACGAGAACATCCTGAGTTTCGCCAACAACATCAACACCCATCATGGCGGCACCCACCTCACCGGTTTCCGGAATGCGCTGACCCGCATTGTGAATGATTACGGCCGCAAGAACAGCCTGATTAAAGACAATGATGAAAACCTGACGGGTGATGATATCCGTGAGGGACTGACCGCCATTGTCAGCGTGAAAATACCCAACCCGGAATTTGAAGGCCAGACCAAGGAAAAACTGGGTAACAGCGAGGTGCAGGGGGTCGTGCAGTCCGTGCTGGCCGATAAGCTGCAGGACTGGCTGGAACTGAATCCGAAACCCGCCAAAATTATTGTGCAGAAGGCCGCCCTGGCCGCCCAGGCCCGCGAGGCCGCCCGCAAGGCACGGGAACTGACCCGCCGTAAAACGGCGCTGGAAAGCTCCACCCTGCCGGGCAAACTGGCGGACTGCTCCAACCGGGATCCCGAAAAATGCGAACTCTACATCGTTGAGGGCGATTCCGCCGGCGGCAGCGCCAAGCAGGGCCGTAACCGCGAGTTTCAGGCCATTCTGCCCCTGCGCGGTAAAATTCTGAACGTGGAGCGCGCCCGGCTCGATAAAATCTATAACAACAACGAGATTCAGAGTCTGATCCAGGCGCTTTCAGTGACCATCTCCCGCTCGGAGGAGGACTTTGAATTCAGCAAACTCCGGTATCACAAGATTATTATCATGACCGACGCGGACGTCGACGGGGCGCATATCCGCACCCTGCTGCTCACGTTCTTCTTCCGCTACGCGCGTCCGCTGGTTGAAAACGGACATGTCTACATCGCCCAGCCGCCTCTTTATAAAGTCTCGGCCGGCAAACAGGAATCCTACCTCTATGACGACCGGGCGCTGAATGCGATGCTCTTTCAGCGTGGCGTCAATCAGCTGGAGCTGTTTTCGGCCAGTAAAAAGGACATCAAACGCGAGAAAGATCTGGAGCAGCTGCTGAGCGATCTGACCCGGTTCAGTCAGTTCCGCAACCATGTGGGCCTGCGCATGCTGCCGGATAACCTCATCTATCACCTGCTGTCCACCCGCGTGACCTCCAAGGCGCTGAATACGGCCGAGGAGGCCAAGCCCCTGGTGGCTGATCTGCAGAAGGCCTTCCCGGATCTCAGTGTGGATCTGGAGAAACACCCGGAAGAAGAGAACGTCACCCTGCTCATTCAGCCCAAGGTCAGTGAGTCTGGCAAAGACAACGCCAATGCCGCCATGCTGACCGTGGAAACCCTGGATTCCCTCGAGTATGAGCACCTGCTGACGCTGTTTCCAAAAATCGAGGCGTTTCTGCCCGAGCTGCAGCCCGGCGGCCTGACCCTGGCCATTGGCGACAAGGATGAAATGGCCGTGCATACCATGGGCGAGCTGACCGGTTTTGTGGAAGAGCGCGGTAAGAAAGGGCTCAGTCTGCAGCGCTTTAAAGGCCTGGGGGAGATGATGCCCCAGCAGCTGTGGGAAACCACGATGGATCCCCAGACGCGTACGCTCCTCAAGGTGGAAATTGAGGAAGCCGCCCTGGCCGACAGCATTTTTGACACCCTGATGGGTGAACGCGTGGAGCCGCGCCGGGCCTTTATTGAAACCAACGCGGGCAGCGTCACCAACCTGGATATTTAGCCATGCAAGGCCGCCGGCGCATTCCGGGTCGGTTGGCTGGGCCGCTGCTTGCGGTGCTGATGTTTGGCGGCGGCTTTGTGCGCGCGGAGCCTGACGCTATCACGCTGGTGGGGGCTATGCCTTCCGATAGGGAAGCCCGGCCCGTGTGCACCATCTGTCAGGATACGGTGGGCGCCTCTGAAGCCCCCTCGCTGCTGACTGTGGCGTTGAGTAAAACGGAAACCCTGCCGGTAACACTGGCCGATGTGCTCCAACGCGTGAATGAGGACAACCTGCTGATCCGCGAACAGGATGCGGATCGCCGGGCGGCGCGCGTGGGTGTGTATCGGACCCTTTCCAACCTCCTGCCCGATGGCCAGGGAAGTTATGCCCACAGTCATTTTCAGGGGGGCGTCCAGATTTTTGGCGATCAGGTGCTTACCATCAAGCAGCGCCGCATTGTGCCCCAGATGTCGGTCAGAAAAACCTATTCGCTGGGTCAGTTGGTGGATATCGCCACCAGCCGCTATGAATCCGTGGCGGCGAAGCACCGTCTGGAATCCACCCGGCAGGAAGCCCTGGCCGGGGCCGCCAAAGCCTATTACCGCTGGCAGGAAAGCCAGAACCAGGTTGAGAACCTGAACGACAGCGTGACCCAGGCGCAGGCGCAGGTGGATTTCAACCAGGCCCGGCAAGCTGCCGGCGTGGGCATTAAGCTGGATGTGATGCAGGCGCAGGCCTTTCTCAGCGAGCAGCAGCAGCGCCTGCTGGAAGCCGAAGGCGAACGTGTGAATGCCGAACAGGAACTGCTGAACCGGATGAACCTGCCGCCCGGTGTCAGTTTGCAGGCTGAAGAGGCGAATGTGGGTGACGCGGTCACCCCTGCCGGCCTGGTGCCGGAAGGCCTGGTGAGTGACACGCTGATCGCTCAGGCGATGGCCAACCGGCCGGAGATCCGTCAGGCCGAAAGCGCCCTGAAGGCGAAACAGGCGGCCTTCTGGTCACGGCTGACGGACATCGTGCCGTCGGTGAATCTGGAAGGGTATATCAACTACACCGGCCCGGATTCCCAGCAGCTGGTGTACTCCAGATTTTACGGTCTGCGGGTGGAGGCCAACCTGCTGGAGAATGCGGGTCTGGCCATTCCGCTGGATCTCCGGCGGCAGTCTCTGGAAATTCAGGCGGACCGGGCGGCGCTGGAGAACCTGAAACGGGGTGTGGAGCAGTCGGTGATTCAGGCGCAGGTGGCCATGGTCACCCGGCAGCAGGCGCTGGGGTTTGCTGAAACCCGCCTGGAAGCCGCCGAAGAGGCGTTGCGTCTGGCCGACGGGCGCTACAAAGCGGGACTGTCTTCCTTTCTGGATGTGCTGAAGGCGCAGGCCGACCTCAGCGAGGCGCGCATCAACCGGACCCACACCCAGGTGGCCTACCGGCAGGCGGGTGTGGATCTCGTCGCCGCACTGGGGGCAGTGTCCGAAGCGACGCTGCTGAATGGCTTGACTCTGAATCCCTGATCGTTTGGCCCTGGGTATGACTGGTGTAACGCTTTTGTCATAACCGAGGATATTCCTCTTCTATGCTTTGTATTTTTAGTGATAATACGCATGCCATCAGTGAGGAGACGTGGGATGCGGTTAAGGCGTGGGATAGTTGCAACCGGGCTGTTGTTCGTTTTTGGGGTGGTGCTCTGCTCCCCACTGGCTCTGGCCTATAAAGGCGAAGAGGATCCGTTGTGGAAGAAAAACCGCTTTCAGAAAAAAGTGGGCGCCATCGGCCGTCAGATACTCAAAGACAACGGTGTGGATGAAAAAATAGCGTTTATTCTGGATAATGGCTCCGGGGCTGAGAATGTGAATGCATACGCGTACCGTTCCTACGCAAAGGTGTATATGGAGCGTGAGCTTCTGAATTACATGGACAATGATGATGAGCTGGCAGGGATCCTCTCGCATGAGATTGCCCATATTCTCATGCGGCATAACCGCTTCAGGGGTCTGAAACAAGGAATTGCCACCACAGTCATCACCACCCCGTTCATGGTGGCGGGCGTGCTGGCCGGGCCGGCCGGGGTGGCGGGTGGCACCAGCCTGGGTCTGGGTCTGAGCAAACTCTTTAATCATGTCACCGGCACACAGTCCCAGCGGGGAATGGAAAAACAGGCCGATATTGTGGCGGTTCAGCTGATGAGCAATGCCGGTTACGATCCCAACGGGTTTATTGATATTCTGGAGAAAATATCCGGCGATGGTAGCCGGGCCACCATCTGGCGGGACCACCCGGCTTCCGGGGATCGGATTGAGTCGGTTATTAAGGCAGTGGCTGTGTTAAAAGAGACCGATGGCAAAGAGGCCATTGTTGAGGAGCGGGATCACCGGCCGCCCTTCCGCTGGCAGAAATCATACAAGTACACTTACAAGGCCAGCAAGCGGAAAATTAGTAAAAAGGATATGGACCAGGCCGTGGCGGCGTTTGAACAGGAGCGTGCCGCCATGCTGGCGGCTGACGAAGCTGAAGACGAGGTAGTGACCGGAAAATCGGAAACCGTTGCGAAAAAGCGCGAGCCCGCGCTGAAACCCGCCGAAGACGTGCCGGTCAACGCTATGGTGATTACGGATCCAGACACCATCCAGATGCTGGAAGAAATGCACCTAGACGAGTAGCTGGCGAATGATTACGGTTCAATGCTACCGTGATACTGAAAAGGTGCCGATTTTCATGCTAATTTTTTACCGATAAAAAAGCCTACCGCGGCTAAGATCGCCAGTCTAATGGGCCTTTGGAAGCGCCTGGCGTTGGCGGGGTTCATGGCCCGGCGAGCCGCCCGGCTGGCTTTGGTAAGCCCCAAGCGTGGACGCTGGTTAAAGACCTTGGCGGGTGGTTGGTGCGTGTAAGGGCCAATGGCGGTCATGATGGTTTCCTCTCCGTTGTGACGTTTATAGAAGATTCTTCTCGCATAAAAACAAGCGCAATGGAAATGGTGCGGGTTCAAAAAATTACATTTGTAATAAGTCTTGGATCAGTCCTCTGGTTTGGGTATACTGGGCAGACCCCGAAACCGACGCCTCACCCGTTTTTTCCCTGTTTACTGTCCGGTTTGGGCCTGTTGTTCCGTTAAGTGAAAGTGTGTCCGCCATGCCTGCCCAGGAGACCCCCGTGAAACCCTGCCCTGCCGTCAGTAATACGCCCGTGACCGTGGGCATGATTGGTCTGGGGACCGTGGGCACCGGGACTTACAAAGTGCTGAGCGCGTCCGGTCTGGTCCGGTTTAAGGCCATTGCTGTGGGCGATACCGCCAAAAAACGGGATATTCCCGGCCTGGATGCCAGCCTGCTGACCACCGACGCGATGGCCATTGTGAACGATCCTGAAGTGCAGGTGGTGATTGAAGTGGTGGGTGGCGTGGATCCGGCGAAAACCTGGCTGGAGACCGCCCTGAAAAACGGCAAACACGTGGTGACGGCGAACAAAGAGCTGATGGCCAAACATGGTAAGGCGCTCTTTCAGCTGGCCAGTGAGCATGGCGTCCAGATTCTGCTGGAAGGCGCCGTGGCCGGTGGGATTCCCATTATTCTGCCCCTCAAACAGTCTCTGGCCGGTAACCGCATTGAAGAGATTGCCGGTATTCTCAACGGCACCACCAACTACATTCTCACCAAAATGATGCAGCTGGGCTGGGGTTTTGACGAGGCCCTGAAAGTGGCGCAGGAAAAAGGCTTTGCCGAAGCCGACCCCACCGCCGATGTGGAAGGGCACGATGCCGCCTACAAAATCTCCATTCTGGCTGCGCTCGCCTTTAACGGCTATGTGGATCCCAAAAACGTGCACTGTGAAGGCATCACCAAAATCTCCGCGTTTGAAATGGAATACGCCAAGACCCTGGGTTACACCATCAAGCTGCTGGGCCTGGCCCGTCGTGAGGAAGGTCGTGAGGACATTGACGTGCGCGTACACCCGATGCTGGTGCCGGTGTCCCATCCGCTGGCAGGCATCAACAACGAGTACAACGCCGTCTGGGTGAAAGGCCATGCCGTGGGCGAAGCCATGTTCTCCGGCCGGGGCGCCGGCGAACTGCCGACCGCCAGTGCGGTCTCCGGCGATGTGCTGGCCCTGGTGGGCGGCATACAATCCGGCAGCCGGGTGCCTGTGCCGGCCATGCAGATTGACTTCAGCCACGATGCCGCCATGATGCCGATTGAAGAAACGCACAGTCACTATTACATCCGCGTGAACACCACCGACAAGCCGGGTGTGATTGGTCATCTGGGGCTTGCCTGCGGGGATTGCGGCGTGTCGCTGCAATCGGTGGTGCAGAAGGAAACCAATGCGGATGAGACGGCCTGCATTGTGCTGATCACGCACAAGGTCTCAGACAAACAGTTGCAGGCGGCGCTGAAAGCCATGCGCGCCCACGACACGGTGGAAGACATTCCCTGCGTCCTGCGGGTGCTTTCTTAAGATCCCCTCACCCCCCGGCCCCCTCTCCCCAAGGGGCGAGGGGGAGGAAATGGCCCCACATCACCCCCACCCGGCGGCGCCGCCGTCACCCTCCCCCTGAAGGGAGAGGGAGCCAACAAAAGATAGTTGTTAAAGGAACCGCACCCATGGCTGGCCTGCTGGAAAAATACAAAGCCCACTTTGCTTACGAAGCCGAATTCGGCCCCGACTTTCCGATCGTCAGCCTGGAAGAGGGCAACACGCCGCTGATTCCCGCCCCGGCGATTGCCCGGGCAGCCGGTGAAAAAGCCGGCGTGAATGGCCTGACGGTTCACCTGAAATTTGAAGGGCTGAATCCCACCGGCAGCTTTAAAGATCGTGGGATGACTTACGCGGTCTCTCACGCCAAAGCGCAGGGCGCGGAATTTATCATCTGCGCCAGCACCGGCAATACCAGTGCCGCAGCCGCCGCCTACGGCGCGCGCGCCGGGCTGAAAACCCTGGTGATTCTGCCGGGCGGCAAGGTGGCGCTGGGCAAGCTGTCTCAGGCCATTCTGTATGGCGCGCACATTGTGGAGATCGATGGCAACTTTGATCAGGCGCTGGAGATTGTCCGCATTCTCGGTGAGCGGGACAACGTGGCGATTGTGAATTCCATTAACCCCTACCGGATTGAAGGCCAGAAGACCGCCGCCTTTGAGGTGGTGGATGTGCTGGGTGAGGCGCCGGATTATCTGTTTATTCCCGTGGGCAATGCGGGCAACATTACGGCTTACTGGCGCGGGTTTGATGAGTACGCCAAACTGGGCAAGAGCAAAAAACGCCCGAAGATGTGCGGGTATGAGGCTGAGGGCTCGGCGGCGATTGTACGGAACCAGGTGATTGAGAAACCGGAAACCTTCGCCACGGCCATCCGCATTGGCAACCCGGCAAGCTGGCAGCCGGCGGTTGAGGCCCGCGATGCCTCCGGCGGGTGGATTGATTCCGTGACGGATGACGAGATTGCAGCGGCCTACAAATTCCTGGCGAGCCACGAAGGCGTGTTCTGTGAACCGGCGAGTGCCGCGAGCGTGGCCGGTGTGTTCAAGGCCGCCAGCGAAGGCAAACTAGCCGCCAACCAATCCATCGTCTGCGTGCTGACGGGCAACGGCCTCAAAGATCCCGACAGCGCCATCCGCCTGGGCACGCCCGAGAAGGCGACCATGCCGCCCGATGCGGATCAGATCGCAAAATTCTTTGGAATCTGATAGGGATTACCCCATGTGCGTGGCGGTGAACTGCTCGGTGGGGAGCAGTTCGCGCAGGCCCTCGGTGTCGGCCTCAAATTTCCAGATCTCAAACGGGCCATCGAGCGTGGCCATGTACGCCCGGATGGCGGCATCCAGCTCACCCTCAATGGCCTTGGGGTAAAACACGGCCGTGGTGGGCCCGCTGCCGCTGATCACCGCGCCAAAGGCGCTCTGCCCATTGACCGTGGTGTTCAGGGCGATTTCCTTGACCGGCTCAAACTCGCGGATCAGCGCCGTGCGGTAAGGCTGGTGGATTTTATCATCCAGCGAGCGGCGGAATGCGTCCTCATCCGCATGAGTCAGCGCCCAGGTCAGCAGGCTGGCCTTGCGCAGGTTAAACACCACGTCCTCACGGGAGTAATTGGGGGGCAGCACCGAGCGCGCCGTGCTGGTGAGCAGGTGGTAGGCCGGAATGACGACCATAATGCCCCAGCCGGCCGGCCATGGAAAAGGGTAAGAGGTTTCGCCGTCGCACATCACCACATTGCCCAGCATCGCTGGCGCCACGTTGTCCGGGTGGCCCTCAATGGCAATGGCCATTGCCAGCAGTCTGGCCTCATCCAGCGGGGAGCCCGCCAGCAGATTGCCTGCCGCCAGCCCGGCCACCACGGCGCTGGAGGAACTGCCCATGCCGCGCGTGAGGGGAATGTGGGCTTCAATGTCCACGGAAACCGGCGGGCGTTTCTGGCCAACGGTTTCAAACACGCGGTCCATGGCCTTGATGAAAATATTGTCCGCCGGACTGGTGGGGAGCCAGTCGGTTTTCACCGTTGCGGTGGTTTTGGGCGAGAGGATGACGGTATCCGTCTCAGCGGGCTCGATGGAGAAAATGTTGTACAGCGTAATCGCCAGGCCGAAGGTGTCGAACCCCGGGCCCAGGTTGGCGATGGTGGCAGGTGCGCGCAGGCGAATCATACGCTTAGCATAGCCCGAAGACACCCGCTTGACCATTGGCGGCAGCGGGGCAATCGGCAGACTGGATGGGTTTCATTGTAGAGATCCCCAATGAGAATGATATAAAAAAGATATGAGTATGCCTGTTTCCTCACTGTCGCCACTTACTTTTCAGGGCCGCAGAAACCGAAGCGCCGATAAGCCAAATGCAAACGCCTCCAAACGCGCCCGTTACTTTCGGGATGAATACAGCGCAGTGTGCCCGGATAGAAGTCGTCGCCTGACCCGACGGGAAAGGCGTCGATTGAACGTTCTGGAGGTAGAACTGAGAGAAACCGGGCCACACTACCCTCACATGGATTTTGAAAGACAACTCTATGGCCGGGATGTTGTTGGTTTGCGCATCGCTGAGATGGCGCATCGTCTGCGCTCCCCGCTTGGTCGGGCTGTCCGCAGTGAGAACCCTGATCCTGCCGCCATTCGGGAAGCATTGCAAGGGGCTTCTCAAGCGGAATTGGATGAAGTGTTCCGGGCTGCGCCGCATCACGCTTCACCGGGTTTTTGGGCCATGGTCGATGCGATGAAGGCGTCTCAACGGGGCGTATCAGCTGGAACCTTACGGGATACCTATCAGGACACGGTGGATCACGGGCTGTCGCTGATCCAGATGCACCAGGATCCCGAATTGCCTCAGCGAAGTGGGCGCGTTGATGAAAGTACACGAAGAAAACAGGTCCAAGACCCTCTAGAGAGCCGCTTTGCACAGATCCTGGATATCTCCCGGGTTCTCTCGGATCACTTGAATATGCGTGAATGGCGTTACCGCGAGGGTGAAAAGAATGCGGCAACCCGGTATCTGGGGTCGCATTTTCAGGTGAAGCCGCGTGACCATAAGGCGCGAGTCATTCCGGTCTTGAAAAACGAATAACCCGTTTACTGTTTTTCTACCTGTTGCTCCATAACTATTCCGGTCTCGTAATCTCTGCGGCGCGGGTGATGACCTGGGCGGCCTGGGCACGCACCAGCCAGCTGTCATCCTGCAGGCCGGCAATGGCCTCGGGTAAAAGCCCGGCGGTCAGCTGCGGGTGGTAGGTCATCATCTCCAGGTATGCCGTCAGCACCGTCAGGCGGATATAAGGGGCATCCTTGTGCGGGCTGGTGCGGGCCTTCTGCCAGGCGGCCGCCAGCTGCTGCATGGCCGGCACGCCCTGCTTGGCCAGCGCCTCGGCCACCGCCTTGCGAATGCCCCCGTCCTCATGGCCCAGGATGGCGATCAGCGCCATGACGGCATCCATATTGGCGGTCTCGCTGCCGGGGGTGTTGGCCAGGTGCCAGCCCACCTCGCCCAGGGCCGTGGCGGCATGGGCCACCACGCTCGCTTCGCGGTCTTTCAGTCGCTGAATCAGCAAGGGCATCGCCTGGCGGAACGGGTTGCCCGTGCCCGGGGTAATGGCCACCGCCCCGGGCGGCATCTGCCCCAGGGTGGAGGTCGTCTGGCCTTCAAATTCATAATCAAAACCGGCCATCCGGGCGGCGTCTTCGGCTTCGGCCAGCGTCGCGTAGACGCAAACTTCCCTGCCTGCCGGGTTGGGTACCCGTTTTTTACCGGTGGGCGTTTGAATGGCTACGGCCGGCAGGACATACTGCACCTGCAATTCGCCCGTGCGTGGATCGCGGCGCTCCACGCGGTTAATATGGACCAGCGTCATCGGTGCGCCTCCAGCGATCGGGGTTGGGTTCTGGCGGACAGCACGGCCTCAAACGCCTGCGGCAGGCCGGCGGTGATGTCGGAGGCGATCAGACAGTAAGGGGTGGTCTCATCAGCAGCGGCGTCACCCGCCAGGCCATGCAGGTACACACCCAGCGCCACCGTGCTGAACAACCGCTCCGGCGTGACAGCGCCACTGGCCACCGTCTGCGCCAGCAAGCCGCTGAGGATACCGGTCAGCACATCTCCGCTGCCGGCGGTGGCCATGCCAGGGTTGCCGGTGGGGTTGATGATCGTTCTGCCCCCGGGTCCGGCGGTAATGGTTCCGGCTGTTTTCAGCACGGCGATCGCTTCATACCGTTGTGCGATCGTCGTTGCCGTGGTGATGAGATCGGCAGGCAGGTTGCCGGACAACAGCGCGCGCGCTTCACCCAGGTGGGGCGTGAGGATGAGCGCAGCCGGGGTACGCTCTTTTGTGGGGACCGGTTTGGCGGCCAGCAGATGCAAAGCATCGGCATCCACAATCAGTACTTTCCCGGCCATGGCGGTATGGGTCAGTAACAGTTGCAGGCAGGCCGCCGTATCGTCATCCTTGCCGAGGCCGGGGCCAATGGCCACCACGCTGACTTTGGCCATGCGTTCCGTATCGTTCAGCAGCGCTTCCAGCGCTGCCGGCTGGCTGTGGCCGGCCGGGTTGGCTGTGAGCGGGGCATGCAGAATTTCCGGCAGCAGGCCCACGCTCTGCAACACCTGTGGCGGTGCAGCCAGGGTGACCAATCCGCAGCCGGATTGCAGTGCGGCTTCAGAAACCAGTCTGCCGGCGCCTGGCATGGCGTGGCTGCCGGCCACCACCAGCACATGGCCGTAGGTATATTTATGGCTGTTGGGGCGACGCTCTGGCAGGGCCTTAGCGGCCATGGCAGTATCCATCAGGCAGGTCAGGCCGTCGTCCTCAGCAATCAGCTGAACAGGAATCCCGATATCGACGACGCTGATTTCACCCGTGGCGTCGCGGCCATCGGCCAGGTACAGGCCCGGTTTGCCGGTGGCGAAGGTGACGGTCTCATTGGCCTGAACGGCGATCCCCAGTATGTTGCCGGTCCGCCCGTCAATGCCGGAGGGGATATCCACGGCCACGACCCATTGTTCCGCCCGCTGCGGATGCGTATTGAGCGTGTGGATGAGTTCCGCAGCCACACCGGCTACCGGGCGGCTGAGGCCGCTGCCGAACAGGGCGTCAATCACAATATCGGTTTCCGTGATGAGCGACCGCGCCTGTGACAGGGTGTCATCAGTCAGCGTGAGGATGGAAATCTCTTGGGGGAGGCGCTCGCGGTTGGCCAGCGCATCATCGCTCAGGTCTGCGTCCAGCGCCATAACATGCAGTTGTTTCAGCCCGGCGCCATACAGCAGTCGGGCCACCACGTACCCGTCGCCGCCGTTGTTCCCCGGGCCGCACAATACCACGGCGCGGTCATTGGCGGGCGTGCCGATGGCGGAAAGGATGTGATCGGCCATGCGCCGCCCGGCGGTTTCCATCAGCGTGCGGGGGGCAATGCCAAATTCCGCCGTTGTGCGGCGGTCAATGTCACCCAGATGAGCAATGAGTTTCATGATGCTATGATAGTGCAAACGAGCGGCCATGGTGATGGCCTGTGGGGGCGGGGTTCCGCCTGTTTTGTGTTCATACCGGAGCGTTTGCTGTGCCGAACCGTATACAGACTGTTGCCATGGGGTTACTGAGTGGGTTACTGAGCGGATGGCTGCTATGCAGTGGGGCCACGTGCCTGGTGGCGCATGCCGATGAGCCCGCTCCGCTCAAGCCGAAGACCAGTATTAATGCGGATTTGCTGCGTGTGGGCATCAGCGATAGCAGCATGCAGAACATGGAATATCTGGTGACGCAGCTGTCCGCCACCGGGCCCATGCGCATTGAAGACCTGGGCGCCGCCCGCGTGGTGGTGGAGAACGTGCCCGCCTGGACCGCCGTGACCGTGAAGGTGGATGGCCAGGGGTTTAAACTGAGTGGCGCGGGCATGCCGCCCATTCCCCTGAAAGGGCCGGTAC
>JBFWUP010000001.1:614002-764899 GCA_050247195.1 Candidatus Melainabacteria bacterium
CTGGGCGCCGCCCGCGTGGTGGTGGAGAACGTGCCCGCCTGGACCGCCGTGACCGTGAAGGTGGATGGCCAGGGGTTTAAACTGAGTGGCGCGGGCATGCCGCCCATTCCCCTGAAAGGGCCGGTACAGTTTGAACCGCTGGCCCCGCAGGACCGGATGCGCGTGAACAACATCACCCGCAAGGGCCAGATTCCCCAGTACCGCGGCGTGCTGGAGGTGACGCGCGCCACCTCTTCGCCGTTAAAACTGAGTGTGGTCAATATCCTGCCGATGAGTGATTACCTCAAGGCCGTGGTGCCCAATGAACTTCCGCCGCGTTACGGCATGGAAGCCATCAAGGCGCAGGCGGTGGCGGCGCGGAATTATGCGCTGCGTCCGCGCACCAAGGTGTGGCCTCAGTTTGATATCTGTGACTCCCAGTACTGCCAGGTGTACTTCGGCAGCCACACGGAAACCTCCCAGACCAATGCAGCGCTGGAGAAAACCGATGGTCTGGTGGCGCTTTACAAGGGTGAACTGGTCCTGGCGCTGTACAGCTCCTCACACGGCGGCTATGGGGAAGCCTACAGTAATGCCTTCTCCGATCCTGACACCAAGCAGTTCCCGGCCCCGCCGCTGGCGTATTTGCCCGGCGCGCCGGACATTCCCAGCGCCGACTACGGGGATTTACGCCACGAAGAGAATGCCCGGAAGTTCTGGACGACGCGCGCGCCGAGCTTCGATGTGAATTCGCCCCATTACCGCTGGGAAAAAACATGGACGCGCGCGCAGCTGGAAGCGCAACTGAACCAGACCCTGGCCGAGGTTTCGAAGACCGGGATGACCAAAGATTTTATTACGCCTCTGTTTCAGCCGGGCCAGAAAATCGGGACGCTGAAACGGGTGAATGTCCTGCAGCGGGGTGTTTCCGGCAAGGCGATGGTGGTTCAGATAGAAGCCACAGGCGGTACCTGGACCATAAAAAAGGAATACGTGATTCGTAAGGTGTTTGCCCAGGGCGGTCGGATGCTGCCCAGCGCCAACATCGTCTTCTCTCACCTTACCGGCGCCGGTGGCCGGCTGGAAAGCCTGAAAGTGAACGGGGGCGGATTTGGTCACGGCGTGGGGATGAGCCAGCTCGGCGCCAGCTATATGAGCGGCCATGGCCACACCTTTGATGAAATCATTCAGCATTATTACAAAGGCGCGGCCCTGGGCACATTGCCTCTTACCATGGGCGAAGGACATGAGGCGCTGCCCATTCACACTTCGTTTTACGGTTACAAGCCCACCGGCATTCTCTATGTGCAGACGACCGAGCCGGATCCGACCAAAGCCGGGCCGATCAGAATGCTCATCAATGATCGGCCGGTTCGCGCCCTGCCCACCAGAGAACAACCCACCGCCTATGACGTGAGCGCACTGCTCCATGCCGGGGAGCACAACACCCTGACCCTGTTTCCCGATGAGAAAAATCCCCAGCGGAAACTCCGGGCCTGGATTGAGGTGGTTCCCCCAAAAACGGCGGAAGCCAGGTAGCCCCGGGCCACCACCGGTCCGCCTTTAATCGAAATGAACCACCGGTTTGCCGGGCTCAGGCTGTGGCTGCAGATGGGCGGGCAGGTCGCCGCCTTCAAAACGGACGGGTGCTGTATTGGCGGCTGACGACTCGGCAACGCCCGGCAGCGGGGCCGCGCCCAGAACCAGTTCATCCACCAGCCAGCGCAGCACCTGCACCTTACCGGTTGCCGTGCGGATTTCCAGTTTGCTGGGCGTCATATAAAGCACTTCGCCATAATAGACATGGCGCCGGTTGGTGGTCACGCGGTCCTGCCGGTCGGTCAGGGCCAGGCGACTGAGTGAGCTGAGCCGCCCTTCCGTGTTTTTATAGTGAATAATATCGCCCACCACTTCAGTAATCTTGCCGTGAACCGTCTGACCGCTGTGCAGATGGATGACATCCGGGGTGGGGTTAAACAAAGCCTGTGCAGAACTGCTGGGGAGCACAATCAGGACCAGCGTCACCACCACGCTGAGCAGGATGGCGGCAATGGTGCCCAGAGAGGGTTTCAGATGGGCGGGGAACAGTTCAGGCTGTTTCGGTGAACTCAACAAGGCGCAATGTCCGTAAAATCTGTCAATGCACCTTTCATCGTACTCCCGGCTGAGCGGAAGCACGTCGTTTATACGATGGAAAAGCGGGTTATCCGCGCTTTTTGCTCGTCTTTTTGGCGGATTTTGACACAGCAGGGCCGGCGGATTTTTTCACAGGGGCTTTTGCGAGTTTCTCGGATTCATTCAGGATGAACTGAATCAGGGTTTTCTGGCCAATGCCGGTGGCTTTTTCATCGCTGGTCATATCCGCGCCGGCGATGTCCAGGTGGGCCATCGGCATGCCGTTTGGCGCGCCGCTCATCACAAAGGCGGCGGCGCTTTGCGCGCCCCGGCTGCGGCTGTGCGAAGTGTTGATGATATCCGCCCCGTCCAGCTTGCTTTTAATGTTGTCGTAGTCTTCATCCGTGACTCTGAGAGGCTGAATCGGCTCGCCCAGGGTTTCGGCGGCAGCCAGCACGCGACCTTCCAGATCCGGGTTGTTGCCCATCAGGGCGATACTCATGCCCACCGCCATACTGGCCGAACCCGTGAGGGTGGCCACCGTGATGATTTCTTCCGGTTTGTCCTCGGCGGCCTTGGCCACCGCGTCAATCAGGGTCAGCCGGCCTTCGGCGTCCGTGTGGCGGATTTCCACCTTTTTGCCGCAGGTGGTGTTCACGATGGAATCGGGCACCATGGCGTCGGAATCAATTTTGTTGGGCGTGGCGGCCAGGTAGGCTGTCACGGCCACGTTCGGCGGGGCCAGTTCCCGCAGGGCCTTCATCACGCCCAGCACCAGCGCGCCACCGGTCATATCGCCTTTCATGGTGTTCATGAAATTGCCGGTCTTCACCTGGTAGCCGCCCGTATCAAACATGACGGATTTACCGACAAGCGCAATTTTTTTGCGGACGGGCCCTTTGGGGGTGTAGGTGAGTTTGAGAAACTTCGGCGGGTCCGTGGCCAGGGAGCCCCGCGCCACGGTGAAGAAGCAGGGCATGTTTTTTTCAATCCAGCTCACGCTGTTCTGCACTGTCAGGGCAACCGGCCCTTTGCCGGCAATGTCCTTCGCTGTGGCCACCATGGTCTGTGTGGATTTCAGGTTGGGCGGCTTGTTGGTGAGATCCTTGGAAAGGCTGCGGGCTTTGGCCATTACCTCACCCTGGGCCAGGGCGGTTTTTTCACCCGCCGTCAACGGCTTGTCGCTCAGCAGGGTAATCGTTTTAATTGCCGGCCCTTTTTTCTTCGCTTCGGCCGAACGGTACGTGCACTGCAGCACGGCATCCACGGTATTTATCAGCAGGGTGGCCTGCGGGCACTGGGGAAGGTTACCGGCCGGCAGGGCCACCGCCACATGGCTTAGTTTATCCAACGCCGTGGTGGCGCGCAGAGCGCTCAGCAGCTGTTTTTCCACATCGGCCGGCGTCACTTTGCCGGCGTCGCCCAGGCCTATAACCACAACACGTCTGGCGGCAAGCTGATCCGCCGGACCCTTGCGAAACACCAGGAGCTTGCCTTTGGCGCCGGTGTAATTTTCGTCAGTCGCCACGGTGGCGATCATTCCCTGAAGGGCTTTATCCAGTGCCTTCAGAGTGGGGGTCCAGCTCAGGGAGGCTTTGGGGGCTTTGCCGGTTTTCTTACCGGCGCCAGAGCTTTTGGGGGCGGGCTGTTCAAAAACGGGCACAATCAGCGCATCGGCCGACATATTCAGGGGGGTCGTGGTGGCTGTTTTAAAGCTGGTTTCCGCAGACGGCATAACAACTCCTCTCTCGGGATCAATCCGGCGAAACGCATTCGCCTTCAACGGGGTTTTCTTATTGTAGCGCGTCCAGCAGGGTCTGGTGGACGGTTGCGGTCACTTCGGCCGCAACGGGAACACCGCTCCAGATTTCAAAAGCAGCCACGCCCTGATGCACCAGCATCGCCAGACCATTCTGCACGGTGGCTTTCCGTTCTGCGGCCGCCTGCATCAGCCGGGTTTCCTGCGGGCGGTAAATGAGGTCGTGCACATGGCACCCGGGGGTTAATGTGTCCAGCTGTCTGTCTGTCAGGGGGCTTTCCGCGCTGTGGCTGGCCATGCCCACCGGCGTGGTGTTGATGATGAGTCCGTAGCGGCTCAGGTCGTCCAGCGTCTCAAAAGTAAGCCAGTTCAGCGGAATGCCTTCCGGCTGAAACGCCAGCCAGCCGCCAGCCAGCGCTTCCAGCCCGGCTGATTTTTGAGGACTGCGCCGGCACACGGTGACTGATTTTGCGTTTAAATCCGCCATGGCGGCCAGCACCGTGCGCGCGGATCCACCGGCCCCCAGGATGAGAACGGATTGCTCTGCGATGCCTTCGCGCACAGGCCTGGGGAGACTGGCGGTGAAACCCGGCAGATCCGTGTTGTCGCCGTGGATGCCATCTGGGGTGAGTACCAGCGTGTTGACGGATTGCAGGCGCTGAGCTGCAGGACTGACGGATTGCAGCAGCGGAATAACGGCCACCTTGTGTGGAATGGTGACGTTCAGCCCGGTGAAACCATTGTCGCGCAGTGCGCTCAGACGCTCAGCCAGAACGTCTGGTGCGATGTCAAAGGCCTCGTAATGACCGCTTAACCCAAGGGCCTGCATCAGGGTGGTGTGCAGCAACGGCGAGAGCGTGTGGTGAATCGGATGCCCGATGATCCCGAGCTTGAACGCCGACTGCCGGCTGGCCGTCATCACGGAGGACCCCCGGTGTGTCTCAGCGCGCCGCACCGGCCGTGGAAACCGCCTGTTTCAGCGAGGCGTCCAGATCGGCAAGCAGATCGTCGATGTCTTCAATGCCCACCGAGACACGGATCAGATTGTCCGTGATGCCGGCAATCGCGCGATCCTTGGGATCGACGGATTTGTGCGTCATGGCCGCCGGGTAGCACAACAGGGATTCCACCCCGCCGAGACTTTCAGCCAGCGTGAAGATTTTGGTGCCCTTGAGGAACTGGCTGGCTTCACTGAAGCCGCCCTTAATGCGGAAGGTGACCATGCCGCCGAAACCGTTTTTCATCTGTTTTTTGGCGAGCTCATGTTGCGGGTGGGAAGCGAGGCCGGGGTAAATGACGTTTTCCACGGCCGGGTGCTTCTCCAGGAATTCAGCCACCGTCTGGGCGTTTTTGCAGTGGATGGCCATCCGGGCCGCCAGTGTTTTCACGCCGCGCAGGGTCAGCCAGGAGTTGAAGGGATCCGGTATGGCGCCAACGGTGTTGCGGTGGAAGCGCATCACTTCGTCATAGGTGTCATCGCGCAGCACCAGCGCGCCGCCAATCACGTCACTGTGGCCGCCAATATACTTGGTGGTGCTGTGGAGAATAATATCCACGCCATGCGCAAAGGGGCTTTGCAGGTAGGGGCTGGCGAAGGTGTTGTCCACCACAGTGGGAATGTTCTTCTCTTTGGCAATGGCGTTAATGGCGGCCATGTCCACAATTTTGAGAGTCGGGTTGCCGGGGGTTTCCATGTACACCAGTTTGGTGTTGGGCTTAATGGCCTTGCGGACATTCTCCGGATCGCCCATGTCCACGAATTCCACGGACACGCCAAAACGGCTGAGCACTTTGGTGGTGTAACGGTAGGTGCCGCCATACACCACATCGCCCAGAATCATATGGTCGCCTGCATTCAGCATGGCGTTGCACAGCGTGGCCAGGGCGCCCACGCCGCTGGCGAAACAGTAAGCCGAGAAGCCCCCTTCCAGCTCAGCCAGCACTTTGGCGAAGGTGTCCACCGTGGGGTTGCCGGTCCGGGAGTACTCAAAGCCTTTATGGACACCGGCATCGTCCTGTTCAAAGGTGGAAGTCTGGTAGATCGGCGGGATTACGGCCCCGGTAATCGGATCGGGGTCCTGGTGGGCGCGGATGGCGATGGTGCTGAATTTCATGGCGATCTCCTGATACGCTGGCTCTCAAAACGGGGAAAACGGCCTGCCAGACAGGGCATCAGCATACCGCAACCGGCCGCCGGATTCAAACCACCCCCGGCCCGCCCGGAGTGCGGTAGAATAAGCCTTAGCCGTCTTTCAGGGTAATAATGCTGACCGGGTTGCTTACCAGATACAGAGGCAGAAAACACCCAGCCCCCAGCGGGCTGAGCCGTCGCCGGGTGGTGTCTTTTCTGCTGCTGCTCTGTTTCACGGGCGCTTTGCTCTCTGCCGGCGCCGAAGAGCGGGTGCTGCACGGTAAAACCCAGATGCCGCCCGAAAACACGGTGCGTTCCCTCACCAAGTACGAGCTGGAGCGCAACAGCATGCCCGATGTGGACGAGCGCCGGGACACGGGTCTGAACAAGCTGTTTCTTTTTGAACGCTCCCCCCTGGGTAACCGCACAGCGGTGATCCTGATGCCGGGTCGGGTGCAGGAATTTCAGCGGTTCTCCTGGTGGAAGAAGTGTTACCGGCAATTCCATGACGATCCGGATTTCAATCGCCGCTATAAGCTGTATGTCTTTGTTTATCACTCCCGGCAGCCCCTGCCCATTCTGGCGCAGGCTTTTCGTGAGGAGATGCGCCGCTATTTTTCTCCCACGGATAAAACCATCCTGGTCACCTACAGCCTGGGCGGCATGATCGCCAAGGAAGGCATGACTGAGCCGGATATCATGGATCGGGTGGCGACCAATTTTGGCCTGGCCGTGCCGTACCATGGTTCGCCCATTTTTGACACGGAGTGGTTCACCAAGTTTATGCGGCCACCCAACCGCTCGCCCATCCGGCGGGTCTGGGATCGGCTGTTGTACCGGGCCTACCTGTTTAATAACCCCAACCTCACCCGGGATCTCGGCTGGGATAATTTTGACGGCTCCCAGCCCCAGTTCGATCTCAGCAAGACCCGCCTGATGGGCGATCAGCTGGTGCATGAATCCCTGCTGACCCACGACTGGGCGACCGACGATCCGGCCTTTGTGCAGGCGTTTCATAAAAAAACCATTTTTTACGGCAGCTATCTGGAAAACGCCTATACCCAGAGCAATCAGCCCCTGCATCCGTTCCGTATCCCGAAATACCTGCTGGATACCACGGCGACGCTGCCCAAACAGCTGGTGGGCTCGTTTCTGCCGTTTTACGGGTTTACCGTGCATGCGGTCATGCACTTTTCAAACTACCAGCTGAGTAACCTGGCCACCTTCACCCCGCATAACCCCCGGGGCGAGAACAACCATATGTACCGCTTTAACGACGGCGCCATTCCGCTCAGCAGCATGCTGTACCTGCCGCCAGCCCCGGAACCCTACAGCGGGGATCTGGACAGCCTGGTGCAGGCCTCCAGCGGCAAACTGGTGCGTATTTTTATTAATGCGGATCACACGGACATCGGTCATTACAATCTGCGTAAAAGCAAGTTGATTACCCGGGACGTGCTCCATCCGCGCGACGGTCAGCGTACCCCCATTGAGTGGATTCTCTTTGACCTGAAGACACTGCCGGAGCCAAAATAAGGTACAATCGGGGTCTGATGAAGAACCCGTCCGAACCCGCACAGCCATCGGGCGCCAGTTGCCCGGGGGAACCGGAAAACATCCCTGCCGAACGCGAATTCCAGCTGATTGAAGAGCTGGTGGGTATTCTGACGCAGCAAAAGCGCAGCGCCGAGGATATTGCCCTGGTGCGTCGCGCCTTTGAGGATGCCCGGCGGTTGCACGCGGGGCAGCTGCGGAAAAACAAGGAAAACTACGTCGTTCATCCCGTCAGCGTGGCCATTATTCTGGCGAATATACCGGTGGACACGCCCACGGTGGCGGCTGCCCTGCTGCACGATGTGCTGGAGGACACGCCCTACACGGCCGATGAAATGCGCAAGGCTTACGGCGAAGATATTCTCCACATTGTGGAGGGGGTGACCAAGCTGGGGAAGTTTGAGTTTTCCGCCAGTGAGGATCGTCAGGCGGAAAACTTCCGCAAAATGTTTCTGGCCATGGCCGATGATGTGCGCATTATTATGCTCAAGCTGGCCGACCGCCTGCACAATATGCAGACGCTCTGCCATATGAAGCCTGAAAAACAGCTGAAAACGGCGCGGGAGACGCTCGAGATTTTTGCGCCGCTGGCCAACCGTATGGGTATGGGCAGACTGAAGGTGGAACTGGAAGATCTGGCGCTGCAGTACCTGGACCCGGAGCACTACCGCAGCATTGATGAAGAGATGGTTCACAGCCGCGAGGAACGCCAGCGGGTTGTGCATACCGTGGTGGACCGGATTCAGGATGTGCTGAAGCAGGCCGGTATTGAAGCGGCCGTGAAAGGCCGTGCCAAACACTATTACAGTGTTTACAAAAAAATGGTGAGCCGACAGAAGGCGTTTCAGGAGATTTATGACCTGAACGGCGTGCGCATTCTGGTTAAGGATGAGAAGACCTGTTATCAGGTTCTGGGGATTGTTCATAGCACCTTCACCCCCGTGCCGGGCCGGTTTAAAGATTACATCGCCATGCCCAAAAGCAACTTCTACCAGTCGCTGCACACCACGGTCATCGGGCCGACCGGGCGTCCCCTGGAGTTCCAGATACGGACCGAGGAAATGCACCGGATTGCCGAATACGGGATTGCCGCCCACTGGAAATACAAGGAGAGTCCCGACGGTGAAAGCGCCCTGTTTACCGAGGATGATCAGAAACTGACCTGGCTGCGCCAGATGGTGGAAATGAAAGACGATGCGGGCGATGCCCGCGAATACGTCGATTCCATCAAGCTGGATCTCTTCCGCGATGAGGTGTTTGTGTTTACGCCCAAAGGCAAGGTGGTGGTGCTGCCGCGCGATTCCACGCCCATTGATTTTGCCTACCGGATACACACCGAGGTGGGCCATACGTGTACGGGCGCCATCGTCAACGGTAAAATCGTGCCGCTCAACTATGTGCTGCGCAACGGCGACATCATCGAGATTCTCACCAACGCCAAAAGCCAGCCCCGGCTGGACTGGATTGCATTTATTCAGACCCAGAACGCCAAGGCGCGGATCCGCCAGTGGTTTAAGCATCACTACAAGGATGAGCACATCCTTCAGGGCCGCCGCATGCTGGAGGAATCCCTGACGCGCGCTCAGTGCGACGAGGTGATTAAGAACGGCAAACTCCTTGAAGTGGCGCAGGAGCTGAATTACAGCACGCTGGAAGACATGTTTGTGGCGCTTGGGTACGGAGAGATTAATCTGCCGCGGATACTCAACCGCCTGAAATTACCGGTGCCCTCCGATAAGACCAACCCCGACAAAGCCGATCACCCGGTGCCCGACGTCACGGCCAGGATGATCCCTGATCAGTCCCGCCTGGCCATTACCCGCGGCAAGGTGCCGGCGCGTGGCAAAAAGGGGGATTCCACCGGTATTGTGGGCCTGGAGGGCATGCTTTACCACATGGCCAAGTGTTGCAGTCCTCTGCCCGGGGAGCCCATTGTGGGTGTGGTGACCCGCTCCCGTGGGGTGATGGTGCACCGCGATGACTGCAACAATCTGGACAACGCCAATCCTAACCGTCTGATGATTATCAGCTGGGAAGGGACGGATGAACAGTCCGTGCAGTCGGTTAAGCTGGATGTGCTGGCCATTGACCGGGTGGGTGTCCTGAAAGACATCCTCACCAAGGTGTCCAACCACCACACCAACATCTCCAACACCAAGGTCAAGCTGTTTCCGGATCGTACGGCGCTGGTGGAGCTGACTGTGGATGTTCAGAACCTGCGTCATCTCGACACGCTAAAAAAAGCCATTCTGGAGGTCGGGGATGTGATCTCTGTGAAGCGCCAGCACAAGGTGCAGGCTTCGCGTAAACCGGAGTGATCTAGCTTCGTTCAATCCAGAGTTGTTGGTAGCCGTCCGGGTGGTTTTCCGTGGCCACCACCTGGTGCCCCTCCTGCCGGAGGCTGTTGGGAATGTTGATGGCTGATTCTCCGTCAGTGGCAATCCATATCTCAAGCACGTCGCCCGGGGCCAGTTTTTCCAGGGCGAGTTTTGTTTTTACGAAGTTCAGCGGGCACTTGGTGGTGCGCAGGTCCAGCGTCTGACGGGTGGTTGTCATACGTCACCTCCTGGTTTGGGGTACTGGCAGTGGCAATGTCCGGCCGGCCGCAACGGGCAGGGCGCGGCGTCAAACTGCATCCAGGGGTCTTTAAAACAATCCCGGCCGGAAACATACTCCCAGGCGAACTCGGCCATTGCCGCCGGGGTCATGTCATGCCGTCCGGCCAGGCAGGCCAGGCAGAATTCCTCGTCGATATAATTCAGCGCCAGATTCATCAGGTGAACGCGTTCACAGAACAGCGTGCCGCACTGATCGCAGGGATAATCAAAAAAAACGGGATCGGCCATGGTGGAAAAGGGGGGTCCATATTCTGTGAGGATGATAGCAGAAATGTGTTTGCCCTAAAATCAGGGAACACATCCCATAACCCGGAGCCCACCAACCCATGCCAGCCTCTGCTGATCTTGCCCAGAAGAAAGTCGCCTTCCTCAGCGTTTTTGATAAAACCGGCCTGGAGCCCCTGGCCCGCGCCCTGGTGGAGGAGTTTGGCTATACGCTGCTTTCCACGGGGGGCACGAAAAAATTACTGGCGGATAAAGGCATCCCGGCCATTGAGTCCTCTGAGATCACGGGTTTTGACGCGTTGCTGGGCGGGCGGGTCAAGAGTCTGCACCCCAGCATTTTTGCCGGCATTCTGGCCGAGCGGGACAAAGCCGGTGACCTGGCCTACACCATGCCGGACTTTGTGATTGATACGGTGGTGGTGAATCTCTATCCCTTTGAGCAGGAGCGCGATCAGCAGGCGTTTGTTCCGGGTGCGGCCGATCCCTATCATCTGCTGCATTTTATTGATATCGGCGGCTCCGCCCTGATCCGCGCCGGCGCCAAGAATTATCCGTCCGTTAATGTGCTGTGTGAAGCTGGGCAGTACGACGAATTCCTGGCAGCCATGCGCGCCGGCCAGGGTGAAACCAGTGAACCGTTCCGGCGGCAGCTGGCTGTGACGGCCTTTGAGCGTTCCGTTCGTTATGAGGCGGCCATTGCCGCCCAGCTGGCCGGAGAGCAACCCCTGGCGCGCGCCGCGCAAACGATGAGCGATCATCTGGTGCTGCCGCTGACGAAAATTCAGGATCTCCGCTATGGCGAGAACCCTCACCAGAAAGCGGCGCTGTATGGGCTGGATCTGGCCACGGATTTCGAATGTCTGCACGGCAAGGAACTCTCGTTTAACAACATGCTGGATTTGCAGGCGGCCTGGAATATTATTCAGGAGTTTGAAGCCCCGGCCGCCACGGTCATCAAGCACAACAACCCCACCGGCGCCGCTGTGGCCAAAACCCTGGCGGATGCCTACCGGCTGGCCTTCGATACGGATCCGGTCAGCGCCTTTGGCGGGATTGTGGCCTTTAACCGGCCCGTGGATCTGGCGACCGCCCGGCAGATGAAAGAGGTGTTTCTGGAAGTGATTGTGGCGCCGGATTTTGAACCCGATGCTTTTGAGGCCCTGTCGGCCAAGAAAAATCTGCGGCTGGTGAAGCGGCGCTGGCTCAACCCGGCGGATCGCGCCGGCGTGACCCCCAGTTATGATCTCAAACAGGTTAGCGCGGATCTCTTCCTGTTGCAGGCGGTGGATGCCACTCAGCCGCTGGATGTGGCTGGCCGGTTGCAGGTGGTCAGCGAAACCAAACCGAGTGAGACCGAGCTGAGCGATCTGATGTTTGCCTGGAAAGTCTGTAAGCATGTCAAATCCAACGCCATTGTGCTGGCCAAAAACGGCCGCACCGTGGGTATTGGCGGCGGTCAGACCAGCCGGATCGCTGCTCTTGAGAATGCGCTGAAACTGGCCAATGGGGAAGCCGAAGGCGCTGTGATGGCCTCCGACGGGTTTTTACCGCACACGGACAATGTGGAGGCTGCGGCCCTGGCCAACATCCGTGCCATTATTCAGCCGGGCGGCAGCGTGAAAGATGCCGACGTGATCGCCCTGGCGAACCAGAGTCATATGGCCATGGTGATGACTGGCATCCGCGAGTTTAAACATTAGGCTTTAAACAGGCCAGCCAGAAAATAATGAGGGCGATGGGCAGGTCGGCGCCCAGGCCGTGCACCAGAATGGCCGACAGCAGAGAGCCGGTGCGGTAATATAGCCAGCCGAAAATCATGCCGCCCGCCGTAATCACCAGCGTCAGCGGGAGAATCCAGCCGGGCTGCGCAAAATGGGCAATGAGAATACTGTGCCAGCCGCCAAACAGCACCGAGGTGATGCCAATGGCAAGCCAGAGCGGGTACCGGTTGCAGAGGCTGGCCTGCAGGGTGCCGCGCCAGAAGAGTTCCTCGACAATGGGATTGAGAAACACGAAATACAGCGAGAAAAACAGCATGGCCTTGCCGGCTTTCAGGCCCATGGTGTTCATGTCCCGGTGAATCTGCTGAACATCCATGATGGCCGGATGCAGCAGGGCAAAGCCACCCAGCAGCACCAGGTTCCCCAGTAAGATCCAGGGAAGGGTGTAACGCGGCGTCACAAAGGCGAGCTCTGAGAATACGGGCGGATTAGGGCGCTGCCCGCGGAACAGATAAGCGGGCAGCAGGCACCCAAACGTGGCGTAGAGGATGATGGAAAACCAGGCGTTGTCCAGCACCCAGACACCCAGCCAGCCCATCGTGGACGGGACGATCAGTGCGTAGAGGATCAGTAGGACCGGTGTGGTGGCCGCGTCTAACGGACGCTCTGTAGATTCAAGCTGTTCTGCCATTGCTTCACGACTTTTTCACGGTGGGAGACATCATCATGGTATTCACACGCCTGGCTCACCACAGTGACGGCATCGGTGGCGATATCCACGTCGCGTCCCAGTTTACCAAACAAACACACGCCTGCGTTATCCAGCGCGCCCGGCACATCAGCGGTGGGATTATAGAAATACGCGCAGCTGCCGCAGGTCACCATGGTCAGGTGGCGGCTTTTCAGTTTGGCGTGCAGCTCATAAAACGCCTGATCCAGAATGCGGTACTGCTGCGTGGCGAAGGAAGCCGACTTGTACGTCATCACCAGCTGGTATTTCTGCTGCATGGCGTCATCATAGTGTGTGATGATCCGCAGTTCGCACTGCACCTGGCGGTCCCGTTTGCCGGCCATCATCAGGGGCACGGTGCGAATCTGTTCGCTGGGCGGGCGGGCGCCTCCCAGCAGCATGGGTTGCGGCCGGCCGGGCAGGGTGACCGGGGCCTGAGGGGCCGATGCCGTCAGCACCGGCTGGGGAGGGCCGCTCTGAAAGGTCTGGGGGGCCGCTTTGGGTATCAGTTCCCCGAACGAGAGATCATCCGCCATCAGCTGATCAAAACCGGAACCCGCGCGGGTGGTGGCCGAAAAACGTGTGGACGGATCCTCGTAGAAGTCCGAGGTGGGATCCATGGCGTCGTTAAAGCGGGTGACGGCATGCTGGGTGTAACGCTTGCCTGCGGGCGGGCGCACGGGTTGCCACAGAGTGCCCTGACGGCGGCGCTGGGCGAGGGCATGCAGGCCCAGGTAAATCATGCTGACCGGGGCAATGACGGCAGCCAGCCCATAGTAAACAGGGGTCCACAGCGCACTGGTCAGCAGGTCTCCGGCCCGGCAGCGGCTGACCACCAGGCTGAGCATGTGCAGCAGCACCACACTGCCGGTGAGAAACGCATAGGTCAGCGTGCTGCCCGGCAGCAGCGGATGACCGGTCCAGCTGGCGAGTGTGAGCAGGATGAGCACGGCGCCGGTCCAGAATGCCGTGGGGCTGAGCAGCGCCGAGAACAGGGCCAGCGCACTGCCATCGGTGCGGGTGACAGCCTGGCTGACCAGTGAAAACCCGTAACGGCCCAGCAGGCTCACGCGGTTGAGGGCATGCATGACATGCTGGGTGACCCAGGGCAGCAGGCGGGCTTCATCCTGCGTATACACCACCACGGCCGGTGTCCACTTGACGCGGATGCTCTCCAGATTGAGGCGGATGGTGTACTCCAGGTTGTCCAGGCTTTTGCCATGGCGGTAGGGCACCATCTCCAGTACGTCCTGTTTCACCGCCCAGCCGGAGAGGGCCAGAGGGGTGCTGAAGCCGATGTGATACTGACCGGCGCGGTGAATACGGTTCTGCAGGCGTTTGGCCAGTGTGACCACTTTGGCCAGCGGGCTTTCCGGGTAGCGTTTTGAGGCGACATAGCCCTGAATGGCGAAACTGTCGTAGCCGTGGGTGACAATCTGCTGGAGAAAATCACCCTTGATGAGATCGGTGGGGTTGAGAAACACATACATGCCGGCATAGCCCGTGTTGGCCAGGCAGCGTTCAATCAGCCAGCTGGTCAGCCACTCCGGCTGGGTTTCGCCACGGGTTAATTCCGTGGGCATGGTCCACACTTTCACGTTGGGCTTCAGCAGGGCCGGGTTCAAATCCGGGGCGGTCTGGGCTGTGGCGCCAAGGTGGATGGCGATGCGGCTGGCCGGGTAACTCTGTTCGCCCAGGGCATCCAGCAGGGTCATCAGGTCGGCGTACTGCCCGGGCTCTGTGTGGGGAATCAGGACGGAGAGGTGATAGTCGGTCAGGTTCAGCGGCTGGCGCTTGGCCAGATCCTGTTTCCGGCCCTGCTCGGCCAGCATGATGAGAAAGCCCTTGCGCAGGATGAACAGGGTGCCCAGCACCACCAGCCAGAAGTTTGCATGCAGCAGAAACGTCATTGAAGCACCCCGTCAGGCATCCTATCCGTCGGGGCGGCTCTGGCGGACCCGATCAGGGTTTCCATCGCCGCTCCCACCCTTTTATTTTACCCGAAACCCGCCGGGGCTGGCGTGTGGGGTCACCGGCTTTGCAACATGCCCTTACAATCCGGCGCGCCGCAGTTTCTGCAGGTGTCCGCGCGCGGCATCCACCAGGTCGGCGTGGGGTTTCAGGGCCAGAAACGCCTGGAAGGCCTCGCGTGCCGAATCCGGTCTGCCCAGGGCCTCGTGAATGAGGCCGAGGAGGAAGAAGGCTTCGCTGTTCTGCGGGTTGTTGTCGGTCAGGCCGCTCAGAGCGTCGTGTGCGCTGAGGAGGCTGCCCTGCTCGGTCCAGCTGTCCACCAGATTCTGATAGTAGTGGGCGTAGTTGGGCTGCAGGCGGATGGCATGCTGAAAGCAGGCCATGGCGAGGGTTTGCATGTGGTGGCCGCGGTAGGCCAGGCCCAGGTTGTTGTAGATGGCGGCCGTCATGGCCGACTGCGGGTTGAGCAGAATGGCCGCGCGGAATTCGGCGATGGCGTCAGGGTAATCCTTTTTGTGCAGGTAGGCCAGCCCGGTATTGTTGTGGCTGAAGGCGTTGTCGCGCAGATCGTATACATCATTCTGCGCCCGTGCTACAGGCAGGGCGAGGTTGGCCAACAGGCAAAGCCCCAGAAACATGGTTTGCAAACGGCGCATAATTCTATTGTATGCGATCTGTCGCTGATGTCGGATTGCCTTGGGGAACTCGCCGTCTCAGTTTTTTCGGCGAGCAACTGTGGCATTCACGTCGTCGAGAAATTCGGGAGACAGTTCAAGGTCCATAAACCGTGAGGGTTTTTCACCAGCCACCGGTGCGGGTGGTTTAATAGTAGCGGATGGTCTTCCCCGTTTGATTTGTGGCGCTCTGGGTGGTTCATACGGTTTGGGGACTTCAGGCCTGCCTGCGTAGCCGCCAGACACTTCATCTTGAACGGATTTTCTGGCAGCGGTAGCGCGGATGTCTGCAAGAAAATCAGGAGCCAGATCCATCCCCATGATGCGGGTAACGTCGCCGGGTTTTCCTATGGGTTTGATAGGCTGCGGGGTATAAGGAGCAGGTATAACCGCAATACCTGAATGTTTCGGCACTCGTGAAGGGTGATTTGTGTCGTCATCTCTTCTGCGTTTTGGGGGATCGCCTGTATAACCGGATGTCCGTGAACCACCAGCTCTGCGTGTTTCCCCACGGCGCTCAGCTTCAATATCCCGCCAGAACTGTCTGCCCTCTGCTGCGCTTTCATTGAACATAGTACGCATTTCCGAGAAACCGAGCCTGTGTAACCTGTCTGACTCTCGTTCAAGCCGGGCACGTTCACTGTTAGTGCGTGCAAACCGGGCGTTCAGTGAAGCCCTTCTGGAATCGAAAAAAGCCTGATTACTGCGTCTGCGCGCGGCGTCAGAGCGATGGGTGTTGCGAAATGCGCCAAATGTGACAGATTGCATGGAACCAACTCCGGTTGCGGCATGAAACAGCCTAATGGACTGGCCATATTAAAACCAGACCATGCTTAAAACTGCGCAACACGTCCGTGCCGTGTATCCGCCGGATATCTAGTGCATGGAAAGCGTGCGCTGGAGGGTGTAGGCGTCAATCAGCGGCTGGGGGCCAGCCGACTGGAAAGCGAAAATGTGCATACGGCTCGCTACCGGGGCGCTGCCCTGCGTCTCAAATGTGGATTCCCACCGAACCTGCAGGTGGGCCGCCAGGCGCATCAGGTCTTCAGCCTGCTGCTCCAGCAATTGCAGGGTCTGCGGGTGGGTGTTGGCCAGCGCGCTGTGGCGCACGCGGTCCAGCTGGTCCACAAAGGCGGACATCGTCGCCCCGTAAACGGGGCTGTCGGCCGTGTGGCTCTGGTGAAGTATCAGGCCCCGTGCATTGCGGTCCACCAGGTACAGCGTGTCCTGCCGCAGGGCGGCCAGGCTGTCCATTAACTGCGTGCGCACCTGCAGGTGGGGCAGGTCCGTGGTTGGAATCCCGTTAAACTCAATGGCGGCGGCATCGCGCAGGTGGGCGGCCATCTGGTTGGCGTGCGTGGCCAGGGCGTACACTTCACTGGCCAGGGCGTTTTCGCCGCGTCTGGCCAGGCGGCTGGCCACCTGTTCATACAGGTAACCGGCATACACAAAATGGGTCAGGCCCAGCTGTTCGTGGGTGTCCATAAACCCGGCGTCCTGAAGCAGCTCCACTTCAATCTGACCGTTATCCAACTGCACCGGGGTCCACATTACCGAGGGATTACCGGGCAGGGTGGGTTGCACCACCACGTGGTGGGCAAGGTTCAGCCGGTCCACCAGGGTTGGGTCCAGGGTGCTGCCCCCGTTGGCGGCCGTTTCCAGCGCGTCGGCCTGCGAGGCGTCCGTTTGCTGGAAGCCCAGTGGGTCGGCGGCAATCAGGGCCGTCATACTGCTGGTCGTCAGCGCGAAAGTGAGCAGACTGACCAGCCAGCGTGATTTGTGAATGCGAAAACCCATAACCCACCGAGATGTTGCCAACACGAAGCGGACGGGTCCCGAGCGTGTTATCCCGTCACTTAACAGGGGTATCGTGGTTTAGGCCGAAAGATTGAGGCTTTATAACAAAAGGTAACAGTCCCTTCTCACTGGGTTTTGGTATCCTCAGAATATGGGTAATGCCAGCCTGGTGCGATTTAACAGCTGGTGATTTCCAGCGACTGGTTTCGCACGCCCACGGCGGCTTCCATCATGCCCGTAAAGAGCGGATGGGGCTTGTCCGGGCGGGATTTGAACTCGGGGTGGAACTGGCAGGCCACAAACCACGGGTGTTCAGGCAGTTCCACCATCTCCACCAGGGAGCGATCCGGTGAGGTGCCGCTGATCACCAGCCCGGCCTGGGTCAGGATATCCAGGTAGTCGTTGTTGACTTCGTAGCGGTGGCGGTGGCGCTCCATCACCACATCCGTGCCGTAGGCTTTGGCGGCTTTGGTGCCTTTCACCAGGTGGCAGGGGTACTGCCCCAGGCGCATGGTGCCGCCCATATCGGCCAGGTTTTTCTGCTCTTCCATCAGGGCCACCACGGGCTGATCGCACGTCGGGGCGAACTCGCTGCTGTGGGCGCGCGTCAGGCCGGCCACGTTGCGCGCGAATTCAATCACGGCGCACTGCATGCCCAGGCACAGCCCCAGGAAGGGCAGTTTGTGCTCGCGGGCGTAACGGATGACGTTGATTTTGCCTTCAATGCCGCGGTGGCCAAAGCCGCCGGGCACCACCACGGCATCCAGCCCCTGCAGGTAGGCTTCGGCAGAATCCATGTCCACGCAGTCTTCCGCATTCACCCACTTCAGCTCCACGCTGGCGCCCACGCCGGAGGCGGCATGGCGGATGGATTCAATGACCGAGAGGTAAGCGTCCGAGAGATCGGTGTACTTACCGGCCAGGCCGATTCTGAGGGTTTGTGTGGGAGATTTCATCTGCGCCACCATGGCCTCCCACTGGGTGAGATCCGGTGTGCGGTTCTCCAAGTCCAGGCGCTCCAGCACCTTGGCGGCCAGGCCTTCTTTCTCCAGCGCCAGCGGTACTTCGTAAATCACGCTCTGATCCAGCGCCTCGAAAACGTATTCCGGGTCCACGTTGGTGAACTGGGCCAGCTTGCGGCGCTGATCCTTATCAATCGGGCGCTCGGTCCGGCAGACCAGGACATCGGGCTGAATACCGACGCTGCGCAGGGTGCCCACGCTGTGCTGGGAGGGCTTGGTTTTTAGCTCTCCCGCCGCCTTGATATAGGGAATGAGCGTGACGTGCAGGAAGCAGGTGTTCTTGAAGCCCACGTCGTAGCGGAACTGGCGGATGGCTTCGATAAAGGGCAGGCCTTCAATATCGCCGATGGTGCCGCCAATCTCGCAGATGAGGACATCGGGCGCCAGGACGTTGGTGGCTTCCTTGATGCGGCTTTTGATTTCATCGGTGATGTGGGGAATGGTCTGCACGGTGCCGCCCAGGTAGTCGCCGCGCCGTTCCTTGGAGATGACATCCAGGTAGATGCGCCCGGCGGTGATGTTGTTGAGGCGGGTCAGGTTGGTGTCAATAAAGCGCTCGTAGTGGCCCAGGTCCAGGTCGGTTTCGGCGCCGTCGTCGGTCACAAACACCTCGCCGTGCTGGAAGGGGCTCATGGTGCCCGGGTCCACGTTGATGTAGGGGTCAAACTTCTGGATGGAGACGGTGTAGCCGCGCGCGCGCAGCAGACGGCCGAGCGAGGCGGCCACAATGCCTTTGCCCAGTGAGCTGACGACGCCGCCGGTGACGAAAATGTATTTGGTGGATGCCATGGGTGTCTGATGTCCTTACGGGGTTATTCAGAAAAGTCCCCTCAAGCCCGTGAGTTGCTTGTTTCATGGGTTCCGGGATTCTCTGCCCCCTCTCCCCCTGCGGGAGAGGGGGTTGGGGGTGAGGGGTTTAAGATGTGGAGGGGCCGTTAGTTGTCCAGGATGCGGGGCACGCGGAAGAAGCCGTCCTCTTCCTGCGGGGCGTTTTTCAGCAGCGCCTCGCGCGGAAAATCCCGCCGGCCCACGTCTTCGCGTAGTATGGTGGGCACGCTGGTGTCCAGGTCCACATCCACAGCGCTCAGGTCCAGGCTGCTGATTTTATCTACGAAGCCCACGATTTTCGACAGCTCACCGGCGAAGCGGGTGGCCTCGTCGTCGGTCAGTTCCAGCCGGGCCAGCTTGGCCACGTGTTCCACGGTCTCGCGGGTGATCGTCATCGCGCGGGGGGTTCCTTCCGGGTGCTCTCCAATCCTTTTTATTATGCCGTTAACACGGCGGGAGGGCAAAACCCCCGCAACAGCCGTTAACATGGGCGGGATTTGACCGCCGGATGGGGTATTATACCCGGGTAAACTGATGTGAGTTTCTGGTAATGCAGTGGGGAAATGGCATGACACCCGCCGTTGTGTTCGGTATGGCCGTGGCCGAGGAGAAGGAACGCATCTGGGCGCTGATGCGGCGCCAGCAGTTTCCTGAGCAGCAACGTAAAAAGCCTTGGCTGCCGCAAAACTGGCGAGATATCCATGCCATTCCGGTCAGAGTACCCCGGGACACCTTTGAGCGGATGCGCCGCTTTGGCCCGCAGGCCTTTGAGGGCCGGCCGGTGACCCGGGCGCTGGTGACGCCGCAGCCGGGTGAGGCTGAATACGAATTCTGGGCGATGCTGCACCGGGACCCGGAAGCACAGCAGTTTCACCGGCTTCATTTTCTGAGGTATACCAGCCACAGTGGTTCCCCATGGACGCCTGAGCGTGAGCAGGAGTACTGCCGGCTGAAACTCCACCTTCTGGAGCGGGTGGTGCGCGTGGAGGGCATGCGCAATGGCCGCACCCGCGCCCGGTTTCAGCGCCGCTGGGTGGGTTAAGAGACAGCGACTGGTAAATAGTATCAATATATGATACTATTTTGGTATGAACAACCGGCACCGGAAAACCCTGCGGCTGGTCCTGCAGAGCCCTCCGCGATCCGACATTGCCTGGACGGAGATTGAGGCGCTGCTGGTGGCGCTGGGCGCTGAGGTCAGCGAAGGCCAGGGCTCTCGGGTGCGCGTGGCGCTGCAAGGCGTCCGGGCGGTGTTTCACCGGCCACATCCGCAGAAAGAAACCGACAAGGGCGCCGTGCGTTCGGTTCAGCGTTTTCTACAGGAGGCGAATGTTACACAATGATGGAATACAAAGGCTACACCGGCATTGTGGAATTTGATGACGACGCTAACCTGTTTCATGGCGAGGTTATCGACATCCGCGATGTGGTAACGTTTCAGGGCGCCACGGCGGATGAGCTGCGTCAGGCGTTCCGGGATTCGGTGGATGATTACCTGGCGTTCTGCCGCGAGCGGGGTGAAGATCCGGACAAGCCGTTTTCCGGCAAGCTGATGCTGCGGATTCCCCCGGCGCTGCACAAAAAGCTGTTTGTTCAGGCCCGGCGGACCGGCAAGAGCCTGAACGCCCTGATTGCGGAATATCTGGCCGAAGGCGTCAACGATCGCGAGGTTTCCTGAAGGCCGGGGGCAACAAATGTGCTTCACCGGTGTTTGACCCCTCAACGCATTCCACCAACCACCCCAGGAGACCCCTCATGACCACCATCAGCCCCAACACCGCTGTCCAGTTCGGCATGGCCTCTTCCCGCGATCGGGGTCGTATTGAGCGCATTATTGAAGCCCACGGGGGAGTGGAGGGCGATCTCCATGTAGCGAGTCCCGATCCGGTGATCGTTCGGGCTTTTCGTGGTGACCCCTCCAAGTATCAAACGTTGTATTTTACGGATATTGATGGCGATCCAACCGCCAGTTACTACCTGTCGGTTACAAAACCACCAGAAGTACCAGTTACAGATCCAGAGGGAGTCGTAGATCGATATTTAAGAAAAAAATACGCTCTCGAACTATTGACAGCACAAGCCGTGCGTACCGACGCCGAGCTGGACCGGCAGGCTTAACGCATCAGGCGTTGAGTCAGGACTTCTTGAACTTTGGACCGTGTGACGGGGGAGATGCCTTGCGCCGCTAAATTGGTCATCACACTCGCGTCCAGCCCGCAGGGGTGAATCGCCGAGAACGCGGTGAGGTCCGTGGTGACGTTCAGCGCCACGCCGTGGTAGGTTGTCCACACGCCCTGCCGCTGCTTCACCGCCACGCCAATGGAGGCGATTTTTTTGAGTTCCCCTGAGGCGCGGTCGCGTACCCACACGCCGGTCCAGCCGGGGTTGCGCAGCCCTTCCACGTCAAAGGCGGCCAGCGTGTCGATCACCCACTGTTCCAGCCGCCGCAGCCAGGCATGCAGGTCGCGCTCTTTCCCGGTGAGCGCCACGATGGGGTAAGCGATCAGCTGCCCCGGCCCGTGGTAGGTCGCCTCTCCACCCCGCTCCACGGCAATCAGCCTCACCCGGTCCGGCTGCCGCCAGCTCTCCTCAGACCTCACCCGGTCCGCCTGCGGCGGCCCACCCTCTCCTGAAAGGAGAGGGTTATCGGAGGAATACTTCCGTCCCGCCGTGTACACCGGCTCATGCTCGCCCACTAAAAGCGTGTCGGGAATCTCCCCGGCAAGGCGCTCGGCCACCATCTCGTGCTGCATCTGCCAGATGGCCTCATACGGCGCCAACCCGAAATCGATAATCTGCAACACACTGCTCCCCCTCGCCCCTTGGGGAGAGGGGGCTGGGGGGTGAGGGGTGAAATCCCCCTCCCTGGCGGGTGTCGTGATGCTCATGCCCCGGCCCCGGCGGGTTCCTTCTTCGCCTTGCGCGCGCGCTGAAAAATATGAATGGCCTGATCGTGCACGGCTTCCGCCGCTTCCATCAGCGCCTCGGAGAGCGTGGGGTGGGTATGTACCGTCAGCGCCAGGTCTTCGCTGGTGGCGCCCACTTCAATGGCCAGGGCGGCTTCACCAATCAGTTCACTGGCCTCCGGCCCCAGAATATGCACCCCCAGAATCACATCGGTTTCGGCGTGGCTGATGATTTTCACCAGCCCGTCACTGTGATTAATGGCCAGCGCCCGGCCGGATGCCTGGAAAGGAAACTGCCCGGTTTTCACCGGCAGACCCTGCGCGTCGGCCTCGGCTTCCGTCAGGCCGACCGTCGCCACTTCGGGATCGGTAAAAATGGCGGCGGGCATCGCGCGCACGTCCCAGCAGGCGTCTTCGCCGGCAATCACGCTGGCGGCCACCGTCCCTTGTTTGGAGGCGCGGTGGGCCAGCAGGGGCCCGGCGGTGATATCGCCGATGGCGTAGACGGAAGGAATATTGGTGCGGCACTGATCATCGATCACCACAAACCCGCGCTGATCCTTTTTCACGCCGATCGCTTCCAGACCCAGGTTTTCCGTGTTGGGTTTGCGCCCCACGGCCACCAGCAGATGATCCGCGAGCCAGGAATCGCCGGCCTTGCGGTCGGTATCAAAGCCAATGCGCACGCCGTCATGTTCTGTTGTGGCGGATTGCGCTTTGGCACCCGTGTGAATGGTGAGCCCGCTGCGTTTGGCCAGCAGCTTGTTCAGCGCTTTGGCAATGTCCGCATCCACACCCGGCAGAATCTGATCGGCCATCTCGATGACCATCACCTCACTGCCCAGTTTGTTGTAGAGCATGGCCAGTTCCATGCCAATCACCCCGCCACCCAGTATGGCCAGTTTGCCGGGCACATTGGGCAGAGAAAGCGCGTCGCGCGCATCCAGGATGTGTTGCCCATCCGGTTTGAAAGCAGGGATTTCGGTGGAACGGGATCCGGTGGCGAGCAGAATGTGCCGGGTCTCCAGCGTCTGCTCCCCTTCAGCAGTTTTCACGCGCACCGCATGCGGTCCGGCCACGGTGGCTGTGCCGGTGAAGTGCTGGATGCCATGCGCCTTGAACAGCTGACGAATGCCGCCGGTGAGCTTATTCACCACGCCGTCCTTCCACTGCTGGAGGGTCGCCATATCCACGCGCAGGTTGTCGGCATGAATGCCGAAGGTGCTGGCGTGCTGCATGGTTTCATACACCCCGGCGGCATGTATGAGCGCCTTGGAAGGAATACAGCCCCAGTTGAGACAGGTGCCGCCGACGGCTTCTTTCTCCACCACAGTCACGCGTTGCCCCAGCTGCGCCAGCCGGATGGCCGCCACATAGCCGCCGGGCCCCGCGCCAATCACCACCACATCGGTTGGCTGTTGTGTCTTGTCACTCGTCATAAAGGTTTCCTTGTGGGTCAGGTCCTCCCCTCTCCCTTTAGGGGGAGGGTGGCCGAGGCAAAGCCGAGGCCGGGTGGGGGTGTTTAGGGTGCTTAAACCAGTAATCTGGCGGGCGCCTGCAACGAGGCAATGACGTGGTTGGCGAACTGAGCGCCTTCCGCGCCGTCCACCACACGGTGATCACAGGACAGCGACAGATACATAATCTCTCGGATCACCACGGCGCCATCGCGCACGACGGCGCGCGGCTCAATTTTGTTGATGCCCAGTATCGCCACTTCCGGCACGTTGATGATGGGCACGCCAAACAGACCGCCAATCGAGCCGATACTGGTGAGGGTGAACGTGCCGCCCTGTATGTCGGTGAGCGCCAGCTTGCCGCGGCGCGCTTTGTCGGAAAGATCCGAGATTTTAGCCGCCAGCTCAAACAGATCATACTGATCCGCGTTGTGAATCACGGGCACCACCAGCCCGTCATCCGTGGCGACGGCCACGCCAATGTTGTAAGCGCCTTTGTAGACGAGTTCATTCTTGGCGTCATCCAGCTGGCTGTTGAGGACCGGGAACGCTTTCAGACCGGCAATCACCGCTCTGATAATCAGAGGCAGGTATGTCAGTTTCACGCCGCGTTCCTCGGCCACCGGTTTCAGCTGTGCGCGCAGATCCACCAGGGCGGTCATATCCACTTCATCCACGTAGGCAAAGTGGGGGGCGGTGTGTTTGGCATGCACCAGATGCTCCGCAATTTTTCGGCGCATGCCGGCAAAGGGCACGCGTTTGTCTTCCCCGGCCGCCACCGTGACTTTGGGTTTGGCAGGGTGTGGTGATGATGACGCCGGTGTTGTCATCGGCGCTGTGGTGGTTGCGGTTTTTCCGTTGCTGGCGGATGCAGCCGGTGCGCTCTGATGCGAGGCGGCCTGGACATCCTGCGGGGTGATGCGCCCCTTGGGTCCGCTGCCCGTGAGTCCGCTCAGACCCACGCCCAGCTGGCGCGCCAGCTTGCGGGTGGCCGGCGCCGCCAGCACTGCACCACCTATCGGCCTGGCCGACCTCGGTACTCCCTCACCCCCTTGAGGGGGGAGGGTTGGGGTGGGGGGGGCTGACGCGGGTGTCCCCGCAACCTGAGGCGCCACCTCCTGGCGGGGCGCACCAGCCCCTTCACGGTCAAACACGATAAACACGCTGCCCACGGGGACGCGGTCGCCCACGTTGTAACGCAGTTCTTTCACCACACCGTTACAGGGGGCGGGAATTTCCGCCGTCACCTTATCAGTCATCACCTCGGCCACAGGCTGATCCTCGGCGACGGTGTCGCCCACGCCCACCAGCCATTGCACGATCTCGCCTTCGGCGATGCCTTCGCCAATATCGGGCAGTCGGAATTCAACCATGGGGTGGGGGTCCCTTCTCAGTCGGGTGATTAGCGGTTTACTCGTAACCCATCAGGCTGCGGATGCCGTTGAGCACGCGCGCCGGGTGGGGCATGTAGACGTATTCCAGGGTGTAGGGAAACGGGGTGTCAAACCCGCCAATGCGCATCACGGGCGCTTCCAGTGAATCAACGGCTTTTTCGGCAATGATGGCGGCTATCTCGGATCCGTACGCACCGGTTTTGGGGGCCTCATACACAATGAGGGCCCGGCCCGTTTTGCGCACGGAAGCCAGTATGCTGGCCTCATCCACCGGGTACAGGGTCCGCAGATCAATAATTTCCGCCTGAATGCCGTCATCTTCCAGCGCCTTGGCGGCGGCTTTTTCACACACTTCCACCATGGCCCCGTAACAGAAGATGGAGCAGTCACTGCCTTCCTGCACCAGGCGCGCCGGGCCGATAGGAACGGTGTAATGGCCTTCAGGCACCTCACCCTTCACGCTGCGGTAAATCTTTTTGGGTTCCATAAAAATGGTGGGGTCCGGCGCTTCCATGGCGGCGGCCAGCAACCCTTTGGCGTCATAGGGTGTGGAGGGAATCACCACGTTGAGGCCGGGGGTGTGCACAAAATAATTCTCGGGACTCTGGGAATGATACAGACCGCCGCGGATACCGCCGCCATAGGGCGTGCGGATAACGACCGGGCAGGTGTAGGTGCCGCCGGACCGGTACCTGAATTTCGCCAGCTCGGAAATGATCTGATCGAAGGCCGGGTAGATAAAATCGGAGAACTGAATTTCCGGGACAGGGCGCAGCCCGTAAACCGCCATGCCAATGGCCGCGCCGATAATGCCGGTCTCGCACAGAGGGGTGTCCATCACGCGGTTGGCGCCAAATTCGGCCTGCAGGCCTTCCGTGGCGCGAAAAACGCCGCCGTTAATGCCGATGTCTTCACCCAGCAGCACAATATCCTCGTTGCGCGCCATCTCGGTTTTCAGCGCATCGGTCACAGCCTGGATGAGGGTGAGTGTGGGCATCGGGGTTCCTTCCGAAGAGTTGAAGACTAAAGGGGGAACTCGCCATGGTTGGTGAGTGTCAGGTGACTTTCATTGGCTATCAGTTCATCGCACTGGGCCTGCAGGTGGGGGGGCATGCCCTCATACACATTCTCAAAGATGGACTCCCAGCGCGGCTGCGGACGCTGTTCAGCTTCATTGGTGGCCTGATTGATTTTGAAGCGGATCTCTTCCCAGATCCGGGTTTCGTACTCTTCGCTCCACAGGCCAAGCTGCTGCATGTAATGTTTCATCCGCTCAATCGGGTCGCGCGATTTCCACAGATCCATTTCCTCGCGACTGCGGTACCGGGTGGGGTCATCCGAGGAGGAGTGCGAGCCTGAGCGGTAGGTGAGCAGCTCCAGCAGTGTGGGGCCTTCACCACGCCGAGCGCGATCGGCGGCCAGTTTGGTGGCCTGATAGACGGCAATTACGTCGTTGCCGTCCACACGCACGCTGTGGACCCCATAGCCTTCTCCCTTGATGTAGAGTTCGCTCGCGGCGGTCTGTTTTTCCACCGGGAGTGAAATGGCGTACTGGTTGTTCACCAGGAAAAACAGCACCGGCGCTTTGTACACACCGGCAAAGTTCAGACCGGAGTGAAAATCGTTGGAGGAGGTGGCGCCGTCGCCAAAATAGGTGGCTGCCACAATGGGATCACCCTTGTACTGGGCGGCCATGGCGCACCCCACGGCGTGTATAATCTGCGTGCCGATGACGCTGGAAATGCTGGTGTAGTTTACGTCTTTAAACGTGTAATGGGCAGGCATCTGGCGGCCGCGCGCCTCGTCATCCTGGTTGCCATACAAGTGACTGGCCATACCCGCCATGGTGGCCCCGCGGTACATCGCCACGCCATATTGCCGGTAGGAGGGGAAGATCCAGTCTTCCGGCAAAAGCGCGTGCGCGGTCCCGATCTGGGTGGCTTCCTCGCCAATGGCGGTCACTGCAAAGCCGATGCGGCCGGCGCGCTGGAGTTTCAGGGCGCGTTCATCATAGGCGCGGATGGTGACCATGCCTTCATACATCCGGCGCACATCCGCTTCGCTCAGGTTGTCCGGCAGGCGGGCGCTGTCGGCGTCGTCGCGCATCACGGTCAACAGGTTGCTGTCCATCGGATCGCTCATGCGGGGACGTCCTTCCGGTTGTGGTTGATCAGCTGCGTCATAAAATATTCGCCCGCCCGGTAGGAGCTGCGCACCAGCGGGCCCGAGGCGCAGTAGAGAAAACCATAGTCGCGCTCAGCCACGGTTTTCCAGGCGGCAAACGTTTCGGGGGTGACAAACCGTTCCACTGGCAGATGTTTGACGGTGGGCTGCAGGTACTGCCCGAGCGTGAGAATATCCACACCCACAGCGCGCAGATCGGCCAGGCACTGGTGGATTTCTTCATCGGTTTCACCCAGCCCCAGCATCAGGGAGGACTTGGTGTAGATGCCCGGTTCCTGGATTTTCACCCGCTCCAGCAGGGTGAGGGTCTGTTCATACCCGGCGCGCCGGTCGCGCACGCGGTGGGTGAGCCTCGCCACGGTTTCGATGTTCTGGGCCACGACATCCGGGCGGGAAGTCAGTAAAGTTTTCAGCGGGGCGGCTTCACCCTGAAAATCGGGAATCAGCACTTCCACCAGAATGCCGGGACTCGCCTCGCGCACAGCGCTGACGCAACGTGCGAAGTGTGCGGCGCCCCCATCGGGCAGGTCGTCGCGGTCCACGGAGGTCAGCACTACATATTCCCAGTGGGAATCGCGCACGGTTTCGGCGAGTTTCTGAGGCTCCTCCGCATCCAGCCAGCCGTTGGGGTTGCCGGTGGAGACGGCGCAGAAACGGCAGCCACGGGTGCAGACCTCGCCCATCAGCATAAAGGTGGCCGTGCCGCCGGCCCAGCATTCGCCGATGTTCGGACAGCGGGCCTCCTCGCAGACGGTGGCCAGCTTGAGGGTGCTGGATATTTTTTTCAGGCGGGCGTATTCCTCACCGCCCGGCAGGCGGACCTTCAACCAGGATGGTTTCCGGACCAGGGGCGTTGTGGGGTTTTGGGAGGGTGTCTGGGTCAGCCCGGGCACACGAATTCCCTCTCTCCGGAACCGGCCATTGTGGCCGTTTGCCTCTAACGGCTTCATTATAGCGGAAAGCCCGGCCCCTTCCAAATGGCCTGCCGTGGTGCGGACCGTCATACCGGCCTTGACGCCGCATGGCGTTACAAATCCGTCACATGTCCCCTCAACATGACCTGCCGCCTTTTGCAATTCAGAGCCGATGGTGACAGAATACCCATGACCCGACGGGTTGTTCCCCGTCATCGCAACTGGTACCACTTATTGAAGGGCAAGGGAGCAGGTTTTGCAGAAGGTTCGTTTGGCGATCGCCCTGACGGCGCTGTTGATCACCGGGAGTGTGTGGACGGCCTACGCCTACACACCGGTATATGACGCCCAGGAACAGGAAACCATCTCGGTTTACGAAAAAGCCGCCCGGACCGTGGTGACGATCAATGCGCTGGTGAACGGACAGCCTTCCAGCGGCGCCGGGGTCATCATTGATTCCCAGGGCCTGATTCTCACGTCGGGCCATGTGATCGGTTCGGCAACCACCGCTTTTGTGGCCACGGCCGATGGCCAGAAGTACACCGGTGAGGTGATCGGGCGTACCGGCGATCGCGCGGATCTCGCCATTCTGCGCGTGACGCCCGCAAAACCACTGCCCACGCTCCCCCTGGCCGATTCCAGTCAGGTCAAAGTGGGCCAGAAAGTCCTGGCGATAGGCCATCCCTATGGGTTTGAGCGCACCCTGACCGAAGGCATTATCAGCCGGATTGATACCCAGCGCGATTACATCCAGACCGATGCGGCCATCAATCCCGGCAATTCCGGCGGCCCCCTGCTGGATACCCAGGGGTATATCATCGGCATCAACGTCACCATTTACAACCCCAACAAAGTGCAAACCGCCTACGGCCGCGATTTTATCGACCGCACCAATATCGGTATCGGCTTTGCCGTGCCCGCCAACACCATCCGCCACTTTCTCTCACAGCTGGCCAGCCAGCCGGTAACGGCCAGCGGCGTGCTGACGGCCTCGGCCGGGCGTTCCCAGGTCATCCGGTACAATCCGGTTAACAAGGCCGGGTACGAGAATATCTCCGTGATGCTGGCGCGGTTTACGCGGGAGCGCCCGGAACCACGTTAATCATCAGGGAGCGTGGCGTGGTGTCGGCGTCCGCGGGCTCAACGCCCTGCCGGTTGCAGAGCATGATAATCTCCGTTTGTGCGCCCGGGCGGATGTTGATAATGACGCGGTCCACCAGGGCGTACATCAGGTAAACGCCGCGGCCGTGGGTGTCCATCAGGTTTTTTCCGCCCGCATTGCGGTCCAGCCAGTAAAGAATCTCTTCGGTGGTGATGCGGCCGCCCTGATCCGAGATGCTGATGGCGATGGTGTCTTCGTCCATTCCGTGAGACACGGTGACAATTTCGTTTTCAGCCAGGGCGTCAATCTGCTGGCCTTTTTCATATTTCAGGGAGCCATCGTCATTCTGCGCCACGTGATACACGGCGTTGGTCATGGCTTCAATCACGGCGGTCATCACGTCATGGACCCGTGTAAAACCGGCGCTGGTGAGCAGTTCCCGGAAGGACTGGAAGGTATCCATAATGCCCGCACTGTTGGTGATGCGGGTGATCAGCTGCGTGGTGCCTTTGCTCAGGTAGCCCTGTATGCCGAATGCGCTGAGCGGGTTGCGCAGATGCGTGATCAGCTGTTCAATCTGCCGGGGTGTGAACGGTGAGGCGCCGGCCAGCACGTGGGTGATGCCCAGCTTTTTGGCCGGGCGGATATAGGCATCCAATGGTTGATTGGTCAGCCAGGCCATGGGCAGATGGGGATGCCCGATGCGGATGTCGTGAATCAGCCTGCCCAGTTCACTGGCGTCTTTCAGCGTGTTCTGATCCACAGCCATCAGCAACACATCGGGGCAATGCTCGTCAATGCTGCTCAGTAAACTGGCGGGCTGATCCACCACATGTGCGGGCGGAACGGCCGGCAGGGGCCAGTCCGAGAGACTGCCGTTTGCATGAAACAGCAGCACGGTGCAGGTTGATTGTGGCGAAGGGGGTGTCATCGTTTCTGAATCAGTCTCAGAACTGCCTGAAGGCGCACGGATACCCCCTTATTATAGGTGTGGCGGCTGTTTTGCGAGGGGTTTACGACGCCGAGACACGGCATTTGGGGGAGTCCGTTCGGAGGAGAGGATTGGAAGAGTCAGTCGTTGGCAATGAGCGTGGCCGGCACCAGTGTCTTGACGACCTCCCGGGTATCCGTGCGGGTGCCGATGACCAGAAAAAAATTGGCGCTGTGGCCGGTATCCCTGCCGGGCAGGCCAGTCGGAGGTTTCGGCTCACAAAGCAGTTCGCCCATGTTCCCCTGCTGCACCCCGGCAAAGAGGGTCATGTCCATATACTCAAACACCAGGCTTAGGGTGATATTGGCGGGGACGGTCTTCATTTTTTCCGAGAGCTGACGTTTCAGAATCAGCTGCTCGGCGTTGGAGAAGCGGTGAACCGGCACCGGTCTGCGGGCAATGGGCAGTCGCCAGGCCCGCTCTGCCAGACGGTGTATTTTGGCCGCCATGTCTTCCACTGTCCGCTGATGAACACGGGTCTGCCAGGTGGCAATGGGTTTTTCGTAAACGCCGTCGTTGTGAAGCGGCTTTAGCCGGGTTTCTATGGCGTTAGCCGGGCTGTTGAGAGACTGCCGGTCAGGGTCCCAGTTCCGGGGAACAGCCGTGTTTGTGGCGTCAAAGGTAACGGTATGGCAAGTCAGTTCCGGGGCGCCGGCGCAGCCCGGCAGCATGGTCTCCTCCCCCCGGACTTCGGCGGTAATCAGTGGCAGGCTGACGACAGAATGCGGGTTCTGCCAGAAAAACGTGACGCCATGCGTGCCCGGAAGAATGGCGTGATGCTCACTGGCCAGCCGGTTGGTGGTCTCCGGCTCACTGAACGCGGTTGGCATGGCCACCAGATGACATTCCTCGCGCAGATTGGTGGATACCGGGTGGGTGTCCACCTGGCGGAAGAGCAGCGACAGGGCGCTCAGCAGTTCCTGCTTCAGCTTCCCCGTGAAGTGATCCCGGCTTCCTGACATATGATCTCCAGGGCCTTGGTAATGCGTTTCAGCGGTTCTTCCACATCCATGGTTTCACCGGCTTCAATCAGCACGCTGTAGGGGGCTGTGTTACCGCTCTGATCGGCCAGATGCCACCACAGGTGAACAGGATTGCCCTTGGCGGAGGTCTGCAGCAGAATTTCTCCCTCGCCGAGTTCCTGCATTTCGCCCCGGGCTTCCAGTGGGGCGGTCTGCGTTTCGCTCAGGCGGAAGACCGGCACGTTTTTATGCAGGGCCTCCAGCAGCTCCTCATCCTCCACAATCAGCGCCTGAAATTTGGCGCTGACGCTTTTCAGCAGGGTTTCCAGAATGACTTCCCGCTTAATGTAGCTGCTGAGCACCTGCCCATAGAGGACCTGCTGAATGCGCGTGGGCTGAATGGGTTCAGTGTAGCGGAATTCGGCTGGCAGGCCGCGGCCGTCGGTAATCATCAGGCCGCCGAGATATACGTTGGGAACGGGGCAGGTGATTTTAAGATAGGCCAGCTTAAGGTCGCCGGGTTTTTTCTTGCCCGCGGAGAGTCGGGGTTCGCCGGGAGAGACGGACATGGCGGTTCACCTGAAGCGGATTGACGGATGACGGTATGAGTTACTGACTCAGCTTGCTCCGGAGGCGCAGAATGGCCTGGGCGTGGAGCTGACAGACGCGGGATTCGGACACGCTGATGACCTCGCCGATTTCCTTGAGGGTCATGTTCTCGTGGTAATACAGGGCAATCAGCAGTTTTTCACGTTCGGGCAGAGAGGCAATGGCTTCTGCCAGGCGGCGGCGGAGCTCCTCGGCTTCGTACTCGCCCTGCGGGTCCAGGCCCCGCTTGTCCTCAACCGTGTCAATCAGGCTCATGGAGTTGTCGCTGGAGTCCTTGCCGAACCGTTCATCCAGTGAGAGGACGAGGTTATTGCTCTCGGAGAGCATGGTTTTCAGTTTGGCTTTGGTGACGCCCAGTTCACCGGCAAGCTCATCATCGTTGGGCGGGCGGCCCAGCTGCTGTTCAAGCCGCTGCATGGCCTCGGTCAGATCCCGGGTGCGTTTGCGCACGCCGCGGGGTACCCAGTCCTGAAAACGCAGCTGATCAATAATGGCGCCGCGAATCCGGGTGACGGCGTAGGTTTCAAACTTCAGGCCACGGTTCACGTCAAACCGTTCCACTGCTTCCATCAGGCCCATGGTGCCGTAGCTGATCAGGTCCTCGGTGGCGATACTGATGGGCAGGGTGATGGGCAGACGGCTGACCACATAGCGAACCAGGTGCAGGTAGTGCACAATGATTTTTTCGCGCAGCGGGGCGTTGCCGGGACTCTTTTTATATTCGTGCCACAGCGATTGAATATCCGGTTCCGTGCCCCGGTTGACCTTCGGCCGGGATTCACGCGACAGGATTTTTGGCGTTGGTTTGGGTGCGGACTGAGATGCCTCGGACATGCGTCGGATGGGCCTTTCCTGCCAGAGCGTGCCACTGGTTGACGGATTGCAGCACAGGTGTGGATCAACACCGTCTGACTGCCATTGCAGCCATGGCCACACGGGGGTGTGGTTCATCTCAGTATAGAGATTTTTGCGTTGGCCGCAGTCCTGAAGACAGAGGAGTTCCGTTGCCGGCCGCCAAGATCCCCCATCCGGTGGAGCGTCTCCTCCCCCTCGCGCTCCCCTCTCTAAATAATCTGCCGCAGGGCGAGCAGCACCGTGTAGGTGGGCAGAATGTAGAGTGTTTCTCCCGGCTGGGTGCCGCTCACTGCCTGCTGCACCGCCGCCCTGAGATCCGGGACCACCGCCAGGCGCTCTGCGGCCACCCCGGCGTACTTCAGCCGGAGGGCGAGATCATGGGCGCGGGTTCCACTGACGACCATGGGTTTGCTGCCGCCCGCAGAACCGGCGAGGCGTTCAAACTGCGCGTCCCAGATCCATGAGACATCCCGGCCGTCGGCGTAGTTGTCATTCAGCGCCACCAGCAGGCGGCCGTTGGGGTCGCCGCCCACCAGACGCAATACTTCCGAGGCGCCCACCGGGTTTTTAATCAGCAGCACCATCACCGGTCGCCCCTGGATCACTTTGCGTTCGGCGCGGCCAAACACGCTGCGGTAATGGGTCAGCCCGGTTTCCAGCGCCTGGGGTGAAATGCCCTGCTGCCAGGCCGCGGCCATGGCGGCCAGCACGTTGTAGACGTTAAACAGTCCCGGCAGGGGGATATCCACCGTGAGGGCGGTTTCCGGCTGGGTGGCGGTGGCGCCCAGCACCACGGTCATGCGGCTGCCCTCGGGGCGGACCGTGACGGTTTTAACCGCCACCTGGGGTTTCGGCCGGGTGAAACCACAGGCGTGGCAGTGATAGTGGCCGAGGTGACCATATAAAGTGCTGTCGAAATCGAGGTTGGCGCCGCACTGCGGGCAGGCCGTCACCTCCCGCGTGGCGGGCACGGGGCTTTCCATCGGGGAGTCATACTCGTAGATGGCTTCTTCAACGCCAAAGTAGACCACGTTGCTGCTGTCCAGGTGTCGCCGCAGGCTGGTGACCAGCGGGTCATCCGCATTGAGCAGCAGCTGCAGGCCTTCACCACGGTTCTGGCGGATGCCGTCTGCAATCAGGCGGGCGGTGGTGTCCAGTTCGCCGTAGCGGTCCAGCTGATCGCGGAAAAGGTTGGTGACCACCACCTGCTGCAGAGAGGTTTCCGCCGTCAGGCGCTGCATGGAGGCTTCATCGACTTCAAACACGGCCATATCGGCGCTCAGGTGCCCGGCCCAGTCCGTCTGTCGGACGAGGGCCGCAGTAATGCCGGGAACCATATTGGCGCCCAGCTGATTGTGCACCACGCGGTGGCCGCCTTCGCGCAGAAACTGGGCCAGCAATCCACAGGTGGTGGTTTTGCCGTTGGTGCCGGTTACGGCAATGCGGGGTCCGCGGATATCGTTGCACAGCCGGGTGAGACAGCCGGGGTCAATGCCGCGGGCGATTTTACCGGGAAGGCTGGTGCCCGCCCCCAGCTTCAGCAGGCCGGTAACCCCGGCAACCACCTTGCCGGCCGTAATGGCGGTGACAGATTGAAAAGATGTAGGCATTCCCATGATTGTACGTGATTTCAGCGATCAGGCGGAATCGTTCGGATTTTAGGGAACGGTTTTGCAGAGGTTAAACGATTTGTTTGCAAATATTTACAATTAAGAGTATGGAAACCCGCTACCTGAAAGGAAATATGCCTCTCACCCGCCAGAGTGACTGTCAGAAAGTCCGGTTCTATAGTATATATTAACTATAACTAAATTATATGTATTTTTGAATCATTCAGGAAGGCTAGGAGACAGGTCCATGGGTAGAATTCATGGCGCGATGTCGTCATACAATCATGCCATTTCCCAGGCGAGAAAGCAGGCGAAACAGCTTCACCATCCGAGACAAAATGTTGTGGCGCAACCTGCCCCGGCAGCAAGCCAGCCTGTGGTCACCCTGCCGGTTGTCACCTCACCGGCGGTGGTTCCCCAACCCGATGTGACACCCGAGCCGGTGGTCACGCCGGAACCTGTTTTCTCAGCGCCGGCAGTCTCAAACCCCTTTGTGCTGCCTGTTCCTCAAACGGTTCAGACACCCGGCATCCCACCAACGTTGTCCGCCCCTGTTCTGCCAGGCCCCGCAAATACGGGCGTTCCCCAGGGCGTCACGCTGACGCCGTCGGGCAGCCTGATTGTGACACAGGATGGCGCCGTCATTGAGGGCAGGGACATCAAAGGTCCCCTGATCATTGAAGCGAATAACGTCACCATCCGCAACAGCCGGATTGAAAGCGGCGCCTGGAACATCATTCAGATTGATGACGGTGTGACCGGCACGGTGATCGAAAATTCGGAAGTCATCGGGACGAATATCGGCAACAATGGCATTGTGGGGACAGCCACCATTCGCGGCGTGAACATCCACAATGTGGAGAATGCCGTGGTGCCGGGGTCCAACAGTCTGATTGAAAACTCCTATATACACGACCTGACGGGTACCCGGGAATCGCATTTTGACGGCATTCAGATTGATGGGGGCGTTTCAAACATTGTGATCCGCAACAACCACATCATCGTCCCGGATCAGACGGCGGCCGTGATGATCGACAACTATTTCGGGCCGATCGACAATATCGTGGTCGATGGCAATACCCTACAGGGCGGGACGTATACCGTCTATGTGGATGGGCACTTCAACAGCAATCCGGTTAAGAATGTGACGGTGACCAATAACCGGTTTATGGGGTCGGTCTATGGTAACGCCCTGATCCGCAATGCCTCGGCTGCCACCAGCGGCAACAGGGACGCATTCGGGAATGCCATCTCACTGTAGTGCCGCGCCAGGCTGAGCCACAGCGGCGCAGTCGTGGAAAGCGTTTATTAAGCCGTGACACCCGCCTTGGCGAGCTGGGTGAACGTGACGCCGTTGTCCTTCATCCGCTGCAGGGCTTCTTTCAGGCGGGCTTCCGGCTGGGTGAGCGCCACGCGGAAGAAACCTTCGCCCTCGGGGCCGTAGCCGTTGCCCGGCGGCACCACCACGCCGCATTTTTCCAATAGCAGGTCGGCGAACTCGGCGCTTTTCATCCCCGTTGGCACCGGCACCCACAGGTAAAACGTGGCTTCATTTTTGGGAATATCCCACCCCATGCTGTTGAGGCCATCGACAAAAATGTCGCGGCGGCGGCCGTAAATTTCATTCAGGCCCTGGGTCAGCGCGTCGGAGTGGTCCAGGCCTTCCGTGCTGGCGCGCTGAATGGCGGTGAAAATACCGCTGTCGGTGTTGTTCTTGATGGCGCCCAGGGCCTTGACGGCTTCGGCATTGCCCACGGCGAAACCGACGCGCCAGCCGGTCATGTTGTACATTTTGCTCAGGCTGAAGAACTCTATGCACACGTCTTTGGCGCCGGGCTGGGCCAGGAAGCTGGGGGCTTTGTAATCATCGAAGGTCATTTCGGAGTAGGCGTTGTCATGGCAGAGCAGAATGTCGTGCTCCTTGCAGAACGCAATGACTTCGCGGATTTTTTCTTCGGAAATAATGGCCCCGGTGGGGTTGTTGGGGTAATTCAGGAAGAAAATCTTGGCGCGTTTGGCAATTGTTGCGGGTATTTTGCTCAGATCGGGCAGAAAGGCGTTTTCACGGGTCAGCGGCACCACATAAGGTTCGCCGCCCACCAGCAGGGTCCAGTTGTTGTAAACCGGGTAGGCCGGTGACGGGCAGAGGACCACGCCCCCCGGATTCACATACGCCAGAATCAGGTGGGCCAGGCCCTCTTTGGCGCCGATGAGGGCGATGGCCTCAGGGCCGGGATCGATGTCCACGCCGAAACGCGTTTTCATCCAGCGTGCCACGCTGTCGAGGAAATCTTTGGAGCCTTTGTAGGCCGGGTACTGGTGCGTGGCCGGATCGGCCACGGCCTGCTGGAGCGCCTTGATGATGCGATCCGGGGTGGGCAGGTCAGGATCTCCGATGCCGAGACTGATGATGTCCACGCCCCGCGCCTTGGCGTCGGCGATTTTCTGATCCAGGGCGGCAAACAGATACACGGGCAGTTTGGACAGATTGGCGTTGGGGGTGGGCATGGCGGCACTCCAGAAAGTGATCAAAACGGAAAAAAATATTGGTGGCTGCGTTGTGCGTTATGATAGCCTAACGCTAGCATAAACAGACCTTCCTCCCAAGCTGAAACCCGTTTGAACAAGGCCTTTATCACCCATGCCGAACGCCCCCACTTATCAGGTCCGTATCGCCTGCCCGCCGGCTGAGGCGGATGCTCTGGAGCAGCTGCTCTGGGCGCTGCCGCATGTGGTGGCCGTGACGGTCCACTATGGAGACAATTCCGATGATCTGGAAGCCCCTGATGATGTGACGGGGCTCAGTGTTCTGTCCACCCAGCCGGGCATTGAAGATCATGTCCGGGAACTGCTGAACGAGGAGCCGTCCCTGCGCGAGGCCGGTTGCGCCATTGATGACACGGCCACCCTGATGGAAGCGGACTGGGCGGAAGCGTGGAAAGCCCACTGGGATATTGTGCATGTCACGCCCCGGCTCACTATTCGCCCCAGCTGGAAACCCTACCGGCCCACCCACCCGGAAGAAATCGTGATCGATCTGGATCCGGGGATGGCCTTTGGCACCGGCACCCATGAAACCACCAACCTGATGCTGCGATCCCTGGAGCGACTGGCCGACCGCTGGTCTTTTGCTCAGGTGTCTGTGATGGATGTGGGAACGGGGTCCGGTATTCTGGCCATTTATGCCGCCAAGCGGGGCTGCCGCAACGTTCTGGCGATCGATAATGATCCCCATGCCGTCCTGGTGGCCAGTGATAACGCCAAGCTGAACAACGTGACCCATGCCTTGACAATGACCACGGCCAGCCTGCACGAGATGTGCCGAACCCCGGTGGATGTGGTGGTGATGAACATCATCGCGCCGGTCATACTGGATCTGCTGCCGGAAGTGAAGCTCCGGGTGAAGTCTGGCAGCGTGATCCTCCTCAGCGGCATTATTGAACGCACGCTGGAAGCGGTTTGCGCAGCGCTGAAAGCGGCAGGGTTTATTGAAATTGAAACCTGGCAGGAAGGCCCCTGGTTTGCCGTTGAGGCCGTTTATGGCGGTTGAACGGGATGAACCTGAGCAGGCGCCCGACCTGAACGGGCAGGACGCTCTGGGACGACCGGGGCGGGTGGGCCGTGATGCCGCAGAGGCCAGTATCCGTCAGTTTTTTGTTGATCTGACAAACGTGAACACGGCCGTACTCCCTCGGGAATTTGTTTGTGAAGACCCGTTTGTCGTCGATCATATCCGCACAGTGTGCCGCATGAAACCGGGTGAACCGCTCATCGTGGTCGATCGCCATCAGCCGCGTCGTTTCCTTACCGTTATTGAATCGCACCAGCGCAATGATGTCCGGCTGAAACTGCTGGAGCCCCTGCCGCTGACGGCGGATGCCATGCCGGTGGTGACGCTGGGCGCTGCCCTGATCAAAGAGCAGCGGTGGGACTGGCTGATTCAGAAGGCGACCGAACTGGGCGTGCGCCATATTGTGCCTGTTGCCGCCAGGCGCAGCGTGGTGAAGCTGACTGCCGGCAAAGGGGCTAAAAAAGCAGACCGCTGGGGACAGATTCTCCAGTCGGCGGCCGAGCAGTCCGAAGGCGGGTTTATACCCACACTGGGCAGTCCGGTCTCTGTAGAAGACTGGTGCGCCGCCCTGCCCGTCACGCTGCAGAAGTGGGTGTTAACCACCCGCCAGAGCGGCATCCGGTCCCCCCAAGACCTGCTGTCTGCAGTTGCGCAGAACCCGGCTCCTGAAGTGGTGGTGGCCATCGGCCCGGAAGGTGGCTGGACGGCGGGTGAACTCAACACGTTTCTCGCGGCCGGTTTTCAGCCGCTGAGCCTGGGGCGGCGGATTTTACGGAGTGAAACGGCGGCGGTCGCCATCCTGTCGCTGTTGGCGTATGCTGGCGGCTATGAAGCCAGTGAGTCCACCCCCGACTGACGCCGGCGCTTTTCTGTATGACCAGGAAGCCCTCTGGCGGCGTGCGCAAACCGATACTGACCTGATGGCCTGCCGGCAACTGGCCGGTGACCTGCAGGCGGATCTCTATCTGGTGGGGGGTACCGTCAGAGATTTCCTTCTCAGGGGCCGGTGGTCTGCGGATCGCGATGTGGTGGCGCTGCCAGCAAACGGGGCGGAGACGTCGACGGATTCACCCCTGGCGCAGGCGCTGGCCAGACGCTTTGCCGATCAGACCGGGGGCAGTCTGGTCAGCCTGGATCCTGGGCACGGCATATACCGGGTGGTGCTGCCCGACAGAGAGCGCTATGTGGATATCGCCGACGCGATGAACGGCTGTATTGAGGCGGATCTCCGGCGCCGGGACCTGACGGTGAATGCGTTGGGGTTGGATCTTTTTACCGGATCTCTCCTGGATCCCACGGGCGGGCTGGCGGATTGTCAGCGCCGGACAATCCGCATGGTCAGCCGGGAGAATCTGCTGGATGACCCGCTGCGTTTGTTGCGGGTTTTCCGGATTGCCGCCGCCATTCGCGCTGAAGCGATCGATCCCGGTACGTTTCAGGTGGTTCAGGCTCACAAAGGGGTTGTGCTGAATTCAGCACCCGAGCGGATTCAGCTGGAACTGCTGAAGCTGCTGGACGCCACCCCCTGCTTTGCCGCGTTGCAGGCCTGTGCCGACAGCGGTCTGCTGGAGGTGCTACTTCCTGAGATGACGCCGATGCGCGCGATACCGGCCAATGGTCACCATCATCTGGGTCTCTTTGAGCACACCCTGGAGCTGGTGCGTCAGTGTGAGCGTCTGCTGACCGAGATTCCCGAGGAAACCCGGGCGTGGGTGCTTCGCGAGGGCCCGGGCGGTGTGCGGCGGCTGGCGCTGATCAAGCTGGCCTGTTTGTTTCACGACCTGGGAAAACCGGACACGCAGGGCGAAAAAAAGACTGCGGATGGCGACATCCGGCTGACGTTTTATGGGCATGAGCAGGTTTCTGAAACGCTGACGCATGACATTTGCAGGCGTTTGAAAACCGGAAATGATGTCCGGGATTTTGTGGGTGCTTTGACCCGCTGGCATCTGTACCCGTGCCAGTTTGGCGTAAACTCGCCGCGTAAGTCTCTACTTCGTTTTTTCCGTCGGATGGGAGAATTGACACCCGATCTGCTTCTTCTGGCCCTGGCCGATCGGCACAGCACCTGTGGTCCGGATGTCAGTGCTGAACTGCTGAAGACCGCCCATGAGAATCATTTGTTTTTAATGCGGCGCTTTTTTGAAGAACAACCGGTTATGCGGAAACCCAGGGTGCTCAATGGCCATCAGGTGATGCAGCACTTGGGGATTCTGCCGGGTCCGGAGCTGAAGAAAATCCTGTCAGCCCTGGAAGAGGCGCAGCAATTGGGTGACGTTGTGACGGGTGAGGATGCATTGCGTTGGATCGAACAATTTCGATCAACAGGTGATCACACTTAACGTTCAATTAAAAAAGTTAATTTATATAACCCTTCGTTATAACCAACGCTTGAATTATGGCAGGTTTGAATAAAAATTGAATATAGTCACCTGTTCAGACAGACAGTCTTGGCTTTCAATGGGGTATGGTCTGATTGGAGACAGAGATAGTACTTACGTCCTATAGCCGACCACTGGTTACTTCCCATACTCTGGAAATGGCTTTCTTTGTTTTACATACAGGGAAGACACGTTGGGTAGGAAAGTAGGCAGAATCAAAGGCCTTCAGGGTGTCTGTTTAGAGAGGCATTAACGTGCAACGTATTTTACTCATTGATGATGAGCCGGACGGTATCCGCAACATTCTGGCTATGTAGGGTTATGACGTGGACGTGGCAATGGATGGTTATGAAGGATTGCAGCAGCTGCTTTCCAGTGATACCGGTTTTGAAATGGTGATACTGGACACGGAGCTGCCAAAGATGGATGGCAACAGCGTGATCAGCGCGATCCGCAACGGCTCCGAATGCCCCAATATCCCGATTCTCGTGCTTGCGTCGGACGCTTCTGAAGAGACCGTGGTGACCACCCTGCGGCGCGGGGCGGACAAATACCTGAACAAACCCATTTCACCCAGCCGACTTCTGGCCAATGTGGAATCGCTGTTCAGACGGACACAATGGGCGAGTAAGTCGGCCGGTAAAATGGCGGATCCGAACCTCAAGTTTCTGCAGCGTTCCGTCAAACTGCTCACCGTGAGAGAAAGTGAGATTCTGAAGTACCTGGTGCAGGGCTTCTCCAACCAGCAGATTGCCGAGCGTCTGGTTATCTCGGAAACCACGGTTAAAAATCACCTGGCGCATATTTTCAAGAAACTGAATGTGAAAAACCGCACCCAGGCTGCCTATATTGCGCAAAAACTGGAAATGTACTGAGTCCCGGCGCCGCTCTGAATTTGGGTTTCGTTTTTGTTATAGTTCCTGTCAGCTCTGCCATTGGCAGGGTGTGGTGTTCTTTCTGGAGCAGAGACTGGCATGGGTGCAGAACAGCCGGCGGGTAAAAAGCAGATCCGCCTGATGTCGTGGAACGTGAACGGGTTGCGGGCGGTCTGGAAAAAAGGTTTTCCCGACTGGCTGCAGAAAGAGCAACCCGACATATTGGGGTTGCAGGAAACCAAAATCGCATCGGATCAGCTGACCCTGGATATGGTCAGTCAGGCCGGCTACCACTCCTACTGGTCGCATGCCGAGAAAAAAGGCTACAGTGGCGTGGCGATTTACACCCGCGAAAAACCCATCCGCGTGAGTGAAGGGTTTGGCGCCGAGCCCTGCTGGGACAGTGAGGGACGGATTCTTGTGGCGGAATACCCGGAATTTGTTTTTTACACCATTTATTACCCCAATGGCCAGCGGAGTGATGAACGCCTGCAGTATAAAATGCAGTTTTATGAGGCTTTTTTAAAGCATGCGCAGGCACAGCGCGCCCAGGGCAAACGGCTGGTGATTTGCGGCGATGTGAATACGGCGCATAAACCCATTGATCTGGCCCGTCCCAAAGAAAACGAAAAAACCTCGGGCTTTCTTCCCGAGGAACGCGCGTGGATGGATCATTTCCTCGGTCATGGCTACATTGATACGTTCCGGGAATTTAACGGCAATCCGGATGAATATTCCTGGTGGAATATGCGGGCCCGGGCGCGCGAACGGAACGTGGGCTGGCGTATTGACTACTTTTTTGTGACAGATGATTTGCGTCCGCACCTGGTGGATGCCGGCATCCGTCAGGATGTTGAGGGCTCGGATCACTGCCCGGTGACACTGACTCTGGGTTTCTGATTGCCCGGCGGATCAGAGGTTCAGAACGCCCTGGTAAGACAGCAGGTCGCCCACAGTGCGGATACCGGGCTGTTCCAATTTGAGCCTGTCAATCAGCGCAAACAGAATGCCCGCCGACATGCGCACGTCGTATTCGGCGCGGTGGGGATTTTTGTTATCCACCCCGCAGGCTGTGGCCACCACAATGCCTTCATAGCTGGGCAGGCCCGGCAATGCTTTTCTGGCCAGGTTGCGCGTGCAGAAGGCCTGTTCAATGCGGATACGATCGCGCTGGGACGACAGGCCGGTTTCGTGCAGTTTCTCCTGAAGAAAACCGATATCAAAGGGGACGTTGTGCCCCACCCAGAGGGCGTCGGTTCCGGCAAAGCGCAACAGTTCGGCCAGCACTTCCACCAGGGCGGGGGCATCCTTCACCATCTCGTTGGTGATGCCGGTCATATTCTCCACCCATTCCCCGATGGGTTCCGTGGGCCTGACCAGGGTTGAATACATGCCCAGGTCCTCACCGTTTTTAAACCGGATGGCGGTGATTTCCGTGATGGCGTTTTTGCGGGGTTGCAGTCCCGTGGTTTCCAGATCCACCACCGTAAAGACAGCTTCCTCAAGGGGCTGCGCCAGCGGGTTGGCCAGCGTGGCGGTTGTGGCTGGTTCCATCATGCCAAACAGGGACTGCTGCATCATCGTTTCCTTTAGTCTAACCAAATTGAAATACCATGGGCCGGCTGTATCCGGCAGCACTCATTATCCGTCAACCGTGCGACGGCAGTACATCACTCCTTTCTGCTCCGCGGTGAAAACACCGGGCTATCGGGTATCAGGCGGCGTGGCCGGTTTCCTCACCGTCCAGCGCCACAATGTGGATATCGCCCCGGACCGCCTGATCAAGCAGGGCTTCCCAGAACGGGAGGGCATCCGGCCAGACGTTGTTGATCACCGTTTCACTGTCCGGATTCTGAATCACAATTTTCAGCATAAACGCTAACTCTCTGTCCCAATTTGCCACTACAACATCCTTTCATTATGACAATGAAAGCCGAATAGGGCCACCGTATCCCGTCAACGCAACACACAACCTGACCCCTGAACCCCCGACTACCGGACATTTCCGAGTGGTGAGCGTGAACCCGAACGTGTTTGCAGTTGACGAGAAGAATCATACCCGATCGATCCCCCGCTAGGTAGCGTAGTAGGGCGCTTTATTTACCAATTTTTACAGCAGGGCGGTATGCCCCATGACACCCGGAAAACGGAGTATAATGGGGGGAATAAGATGATTTGCGTAAGGGAAGCACCCAGGACAATGGCCGACCAGCAAGCACTGGAACTCATTCAGGAAGACAACCATCTTGCCTTTAACCAGTTGATGGAACGGACCGGGGGGGAAGTGGATCTGAGCGGCGCCCACCTGCGCGCCTACGATCTGCGGAAATATAACCTGAAGCGCGCCAACCTGACCGGGGCCTATATGCGCCATGCGGATCTGCGGGCGCTCGATCTGAGCGAGGCGAATCTGGAAGGCGCCAGCATTCGCGAGGCCAAAGTGAGCGGCACCCTGATGCCTAGAAATATCGCCGCCATCGAACTGATGCTGAGCCTGCAGCACGGCACGCGTCTGCGCGTGATTCAATAGGACGAACGATGTCGGCGACGTTTTCATGGCAGACCTGTTGCCGCGTCACCCAGGGACGTCCGTTCTGTGCGGACACCCCGGCGACGGATGCCGTTGGCGCCATCAATACCGATACGCGCACCATTGCGCCCGGGCAGATTTTTCTGGCCATTGCCGGCGCCCAGTTTGACGGCAACGGCTATGTCGCACAGGCCTTTGATCAGGGCGCGTTTGCAGCCATTGTGTCTGAGGCCGGCGCTGCGCAGTATGGCGCTCAGTGGCCGTCTGACAAACCCATTCTCGTGGTGCCGGATACTGTGGAAGCCTACCTGCAGCTTGCCGGCCATCACCGGTTGCAATGCCCCGCCACAGTGGTCGCGCTCACCGGCAGCTCCGGTAAAACCACCACCAAGGACATGCTCTTTGCCGCTTTTTCCGGACTGAAGCGTACGCAGAAGACCCAGAAAAATTTTAATAACGAAATTGGCGTGGCCCAGACTTTGATGGCGCTGGCGCCGGACACCGAGATTCTGATTGTGGAGATGGGTATGCGCGGCCTGGGAGAAATCGCCCTGCTCTCGCGCTATGCCCGGCCGGACGTGGCCCTGGTGGTCAACGTCGGTCCGGCGCACATTGGCCGCCTGGGATCCCTGGAGAATATCGCCACTGCGAAACTGGAGATTGTGACCGGGCTGGATACCCGACAGGGGTGCCTGGTTTACAACGGGGATGATCCGCTGCTGCAAAGGCGCGCGCCTCTGAACTGGCAGGGCAGAAGCGTTGCCTATACGCTGGCAGACACACAGCCCTACGCCCCCAGTGCCGATGGTGGTATGACCTACCATTGGCTGGGTGAAACCGGCACGCTGCAGGTGCCGGGGGAACATATGGTGGCCAACGCCATTGGCGTGCTGAGTGTGGGCCAAGTGCTGGGCTTACCCGTTGCGGCCATGATGGCCGGCCTGGCGCAGTATCAGCCCGAGGGCGCCCGCTGGCAGACCACCCCGCTCCGGGGCGTGCCGGACTGCCTGCTGATTAATGACGCTTACAACGCCAACCCGGACAGCTTCAAGGCCTCGCTCAGCGCCCTGCTGAAATCACCTGTCCATCTGGACCGGCAACACATCCTGGTGCTGGCCGGTATGAAGGAACTGGGGGAACACAGCGAAGCCTATCACCGGCAACTGGGGCGCTGGCTGGCCAATCAGACGTTGATTCACACCCTGCTGCTGGTGGGGGATGAAGCCTGCGGCATTGAAGCCGGGCTGAAGGAAGCCGGAATCAGCCCGCCGTTTTCTGCGGTGTGGTTTGAAGATGTGAAGCAGGCTGTTCACTGGCTGGCGGCCGATCCGCAGCAGCTGACGCATGCGTTGCTGTTTCTCAAGGGATCGCGCGCGTACGGCCTGGAGGAAATTCCGCAGTATTTTGAATGGTTGGCTCAGCAGGGAGGTGCCCCATGTGCGCCACAGGCTTAAACGGTATGGAGCCGGTGGTGGCCATGGCGCTGTCCACCGGTCTGGTCTGGCTGACGGGTAATCCTTATATCCGCTTTCTTCAGCAGCGTTATATGGGCCAGTACATCCGCGAGGATGGTCCGCAGGCGCACCAGAGCAAGGCGGGCACGCCCACCATGGGCGGGGTGCTGATTCACATGGCGCTGGTGGTGACCATGGCGGTCCTGTGGCTGGGGGCGCCCCATCTGCGGTCGGTCGCCTCGCTGCTGGCTGTGGGTGTGCTGCTGCTGTTCGGTCTGCTGGGCGGAACGGATGATTACCTGAAAATCGCCAAGAAGAAAAACAAGGGGCTTTCCGGTTACAGCAAACTGGCCGTGCAAACCCTGGTAGGCCTGGGAATTGGTGTATGGATGATGATGGCTCATCATCACAGCAGCGTCAGTCTGTTTGGCTGGATGACTGTCGATCTGGGGTGGTTTTATCCCGTACTGGCCATGCTGGTGATTAATGGCGCCTCCAATGCCGTGAATCTGACCGACGGCCTGGATGGCCTGGCCGCCGGATCGATGATTATTGCCTTGTTTGGCCTGGGTTGTCTGTTTTACCTTACAGCCCAGTGGGATCTTCTGGCCGTGGTGCTGGCGCTGATAGGCGCCTGCGCGGGTTTTCTGTTTTTTAACCAGAACCCCGCCCGGGTGTTCATGGGCGACACCGGCAGTCTGGCCCTGGGTGGCGCGCTGGGCGCACTGGCGGTGCTGGGTCGTGTGGAAATCTGGCTGATACTGCTGGGCATTGTGTTTGTGCTGGAAGCTCTGTCGGTCATTCTGCAGGTCATTTCCTTCAAAACCACGGGCAGGCGTATTTTTCGCATGTCGCCCCTGCATCACCATTTTGAACTGGGCGGGATGAGCGAGGTGCGCGTGGTCTATCTCTTCTGGGGCGTTCAGTTGGCCGGGGTGCTTCTGACGCTCTGGCTTTTCGGTACAATGAGGGGATGACCCTCCCCCCGCTTTTCAACCCGGATATCCTGCCCACCTGGCAGGATCAGCCACTGACCGTGCTGGGTTTATCCCTGAGCGGCGAAGCCGTGGCGCGCTATGTCGCCCACCGGGGCGGCCAGGTTTTTCTCAGTGAAATGGGACCGGCCACCGAGCAGAACCGGGCCATGAAAGCGTCACTGGAAGCGCTTGGCGTGACGGTGGAAACCGGTGGGCATTCGCAGCGTTGCTTTACCCACGCCGACTGTGTCGTCGTCAGCCCGGGGATTCCGCCGCACGCGCCGGTGCTGGAACAGCTGCGGCTCAGCGGCAAAACCATCATGAGCGAGGTGGAACTGGCCTGGCGCGAGAGTATCCGCCCGGAGCAAACGAAGCCCCTGCCGATCATCGGCATTACCGGCACCAACGGCAAATCCACCACCACGGCTCTGCTATCACACCTTCTGTCGGCCGGCGGCCTGGATGCCCCCGCCTGCGGCAACATCGGGCTGCCGCTGTTGGCGGTGATGGATGAACGCACGCCGCAAGCAATGCCGGATGCCCTGGTGGCGGAACTGAGTTCTTACCAGCTGACCTTCTCCCCCACACTCTCTGCCCGGATTGCGGTGTTCACCAATTTCAGCCCGGATCACCTGGCCTGGCACGGCGGCCTGTCGGCATACCAGGCGGCCAAGGCGGCGCTGTTTCATCAGGTGGCGCCCGGTGGCTGGTGTCTGTTGAACGCGCATGATCCGGTCTCGCGCGAGATTGCCCGCGGGGTGCAGGCGCGCTGTGTGTTTTACGGCCGTGAGGAAGCCCTTGTTGCCGGTGATGAACATCGACTCTGGCTGGACGCCAGCGGCGTTATGCACGCAAGTCTCGAGGGCAGGACGTATGCCCATATTCTTGCTGTGAAAGACATGCGCCTGATTGGCGCGCATAACCACGAGAATATGCTGGCCGCTGTGGGTGCGGCGCTGCTCATGGGTATCCAGCCCGGGACGCTGGAGGCCGCCTGCCGCAGCTTTACCGGCCTGCAGCACCGCCTGGCCTGGGTGGCCGACATTGATGGCGTTTCCTTTTACAATGATTCCAAAGCCACCAACCCGGAGGCGGTGATACCGGCACTGCGGGCTTTCACGCCCGGCAGTGTTATCCTGCTGGCCGGCGGGCAGGACAAGATGACCGATCTCAGTGATTTTGCGTCGGTGGCGGTGGCCCAGGCCGGCGCCGTGTGGTTATACGGCGAAGCCGCCGAACGCTTTGATGCCGCGCTCCGCTCAGGCGGTTTTACCCGCATTCACCGTGCTGCCACCCTGGAGGAAGCGACCGCCGCCGCCCTGGAACTGACCCGGCAACAACCGGCGCTTCGGGCAGTGGTTCTTTCTCCCGCCTGCGCCAGTTTTGATCAGTACCGCAACTTTGAAGCCCGTGGCGAGGCGTTTGAAAAAATGGTACGCTCGTTGGCAGCACAGCAGCAACCGGCCGGGGGACTGACATGAGTCAAACCACCACAATCCCGCCTTCGTGGACCGGCGCCTCTGGCGAGACCGCCGTCACGCCGCAGTCGCGTTCGCGTGTGGCGCTGGCGCCGGTGGACCGGCAACTGCTGAGCGTGACGATTGTGCTGATGCTGTTTGGTCTGGTGATGCTCTATTCGGCCAGCGCCAGCCATGCGCAGATTGAAAGCGGCAATTCCCTCGCCTATGTCATGAAACAGGGTGTGGCGCTGACCATCGGCCTGTTTATGATGGGCCTGCTCAGCCGGATCCCTTTTCAGAACTGGGCGCGCCTGGCCAAGGTGCTGGGGATTGTGGCGCTGATGCTGCTGCTGGCCACCAAGCTGTTCGGCACCACGGCCAACGGCAGCGAACGTTGGATTCCCCTGCCGTTTGGCTTTCAGCTGCAATCCAGCGATTTCGCCAAAATCGCCGCTGTGTTTCTGCTGGCCCAGGCGGCCTGTAACATGCGGTTTTTCAGTCCCGGGCTGTACATCAACCTGGTGATGGTGGCGGCCATGATGGTCCTCATCATTCAGCAGCCCAACCTGAGCGTGACGCTGATGATTGGCGCACTCACCGGCGCCACCCTCTTTGTGGCGGGCCTTCCCTGGATTCTGATGGCGGCCTCCACCCCGTTGATAGGTTTGGTGGTGTACCAGAAAATTATGAACACCGCCTACCAGAAGCGCCGGATTGTCGGCTGGCTGAACCCCTGGAAGGATCCGATGGATGCCGGGTATAACCTCATCCAGTCCTATTACGCCATTGGCTCCGGCGGGGTGCTGGGCGCCGGTCTGGGCAACTCGATTCAGAAACTCTACTACCTGCCCTTTCAGCATACGGATTTTATTTTCGCCGTGATTTGTGAAGAGCTGGGTTTTCCCGGGGCGCTGCTGGTGCTGGGGCTGTTCGGTTTTCTGGTCTGGCGCGGTTTCAGTATTGCCCTTTCCTGCCCCAATCGTTTCGGGCAGATGGTGGCTTTCGGGATGACGTTTCTGATCGCCGCCCAGACGCTGGTGAATATCGCCGTGACGGTCGGGCTCTTTCCCGTGACCGGGGTCACGCTCCCATTAATTAGTTATGGCGGCACGTCGGCCATTGTCACCCTGATGATGATCGGCATTCTGCTCAACATTTCCCGCTACCGTCAGACGCCTGCAGGAAGCCGCTGATGCGCATTGCCGTGACCGGAGGCGGAACCGGCGGACATATCTACCCGGCGCTGGCTGTGGCGGAAGCTTTACGTGCTGAAGGCCATACGCTGCTCTATGTGGGCAACCGCACGCATGGCGGTCAGGCAAGTCTGGAATCGCGTCTGGCGCCCGAGCGCGGCTTTGCATTTGAATGCGTGTCGTTTTACGGCATGCCGCGCGCGCTGAGTCTCTCTCTGCTGAAATGGTTGTGGGCCCTGCGTCGGGCGCGCGAAGTAGCCAGGGAGATTCTGGCGACGTTTCAGCCGGATGCGGTTCTGGGGACTGGCGGTTATGTGAGTGCGCCGGTGCTGCTGGCGGCCCAGAGCCTGAAGATTCCAACCGTGATCCACGAGCCGGATGCCCACCCCGGTCTGGCCAACCGGCAGGCTGCGCGCCGCGCCACGCGCGTGACGGCCGCTTTCGCCCAGAGTGGGAATTTGCTGGGCCTTTCCGGCAGTGATCGGTTTTTTGTGACGGGTAACCCGGTTGCCGCTGGCCTGGGGACAATTCCCCGGGCTGAGGCGTTGCAGACACTGGGCTGGGACTGGCCGGCTGAAGGCCCGGTGCTGCTGGTCACCGGGGGCTCTCAGGGGGCGCGGCGCATTAACGAAGCCGTGGTGGAGGCCCTGCCAACGCTTCGCCAGACGACGCCCGCCGTCCGGGTCATCCATGTTAGTGGTCCTAAGTTATTTGAGGAAACGCAGACAAGATTGGCGTCCGTTTACCCGGACTGGGCCGGTGACCCGGGTTACCGGCTGATGGCTTACACTGCGGACATGCCGCTGCTGATGGCGGTTTCCACGGTGGCTTTGTGCCGTGCCGGCTCCATGACTCTCTCGGAAATGATGGTTTGTGGCCTGCCCACGGTGCTGATTCCCTACCCGCACGCCGCTGCCGATCACCAGACCCTGAATGCCCGCGCCAGTGAGACCACAGGAGCGTCGCTGGTGATTCCCGATTCGGCGCTGACCGGCGAACGCCTGCTCTCGGTTCTGCTGCCGCTGCTGGCGGATACCCCGCGTCTGGCGGCCATGGCGCAGGCGGCCCGCGCCCAGGCCCACCCGGAAGCCACAGCGGCCATTGCCGGCCATGTGCTGGCTGCGGCGCGTGGGTAAGAGCGGATTGATTTTAGGCTTGGATGGCATACAATGGGAGGCACTTCAGAGAGCGTCTCAACTCTCCCCCAGCCTCTGTCGTCCTTATTGGGGCGTCGCCAAGCGGTAAGGCAGCTGGTTTTGGTCCAGCCATTCGGAGGTTCGAATCCTTCCGCCCCAGCCAATCACCCTTCAGCGTTTGCTGAGGGGTTGTTTGTTTCTGAGAGGGTGGGCGCTCAGAATGGCGTTCATCTGGGCCTCGGTCACGGCCTCGGCGACGGCTTCATACAGGGGCGTGAGGGTATCCGGGTGCAGTGTGGTGGCGTCCACTGTTTGCGCTGCTCCCGGTCCGACACGCACCAGCCGGGCGGTGCTGAATGCAATCACCCCGTCCCCGCTGGTGGTGTTCATCACGCCACCCATGGCCCCGATGCCCAGCACAGCCCGCCGGCACAGCGCATCCAGCGCCGTGGGGTTCAGCGGGGCATCCGTGGCCACGATGATGATGATGGACCCCTGACGCGGTCCGGACGAATCGGCGCGCCGGGCCCGGTCGGCGTTGTCCTGTGTGCGGATGCTCTCCAGGGACCTGCCGAGTGCCTGCTCCAGGGCCTGCCGGACTGACGGGCTGAGCTGCTCCAGGCGGCTGTGGTTGCTGTTGACCAGGACTCCCAGGGTAAACCTCTGTCCACCGATCGGGACGGTTCTGCTGGCGGTGCCGATACCTGCATGGAGTTCGAAGGAACGCATTCCCGTACCTGCCCCCACCCGGCCGGTTGCCACGGGACCGCCGCCGGCTGTTTCCAGGGCCTGCACGCCATGGCCTGGCTGAATGACGTTGGGATGTTCGATGGTATTGAAATAACCGTCCCAGCATTCGCCAACCACCGGTAACTGGCCCGGCCATTCCGTGCTGTCCGGGGTATCGCCGGGGTGGTGCTTGCGGTAAAAATCCATCACCCCGGTATGGACGGCGCCAATCGCCAGCGTGTTGGTCAGGAGGATGGGCGCATTCAGTAAACCGGTATCGTTGATAAAGGCAAGTCCGGTCAGTTCGCCGTTGCCGTTCAGCATCCGTCCGGCGGCCCATACGGCCTGTGTGGCCAGGTTACCGCTGTGCGGCACAATGGCTGTGACCCCCGTGCGAATCCGCACGGGCTCCTCTGAAGAGAGCGTGACATGCCCCACGCGCACACCGGGGACATCTGTAATTGCGTTAAGCGCGCCGGTGGGCAGGCGCCATGCCGGCAGGGTGGCGCGGGGGTGAGTCCGTCCGCTCAGGGAGAACAGGAGTATCACCAGTATCAGACAGGCGGCAGGGAGGCGTCTTTGCTTTTGATGCATCGGGTCACTTTCCTTCCGGGGGGGATGCCGGGTATGCTGGCATTATACGGCAGGCCCCGGAGCTCCCGAACCTTGCGGACTGCCGGGCGTCTGTACAGGCATGTTTGGTATGTTGGCGAATCTGATTGGCAGTGTGGTCTGGCTGGCCAGCGCCGTGGCCAGCGTGTTGTGCGTGGCCGGGTATTTTTATACGGGCCACCCCCTGCTGGATCTCGCCAGCCAGTTTTACTGGGCCTATGCTGTGGTGCTGGCCTGTGGTCTGCTGTGGATGGTTTACCGTGTGAACACCATGGGAACCATTCTGCTGGCGCTCTGCCTGGGGTTGAGTCTCGGGAAGGTGGTTCCCACCTTCCTGCCCCTGGTGACGACCGGCAATGCGGTGGCGTTGGGGGAACCGATCAAAATCCTGTCGTTCAACACCTGGGCCAGCAATGTGGATGCTGCTGCGATTGAACACCTGCTGGTTCAGGAACAGCCGGATCTCGCCGCGCTGATTGAAATCAGCAAGGAGAACCGGGCAAAGCTGGAAGCCACCGATATCTTTCAGCGTTACCCGGTGCATGTCCGTCTGCCGGGCAGTCAGTTGCTGCTGCTCAGTCGTTTTCCACTACAGGGCGCCCCGCGTGAATTTGGCGATCCCCCCGCACTGCAGGTGCCGCTTCGGATCCAGGGGAAAACCGTCACGCTGCTGGTGACCCACACCACCCGGCCCATTGCCGGGTTCGGTCACTTCTCGCGGCATCTGGCGAATCTCGCTGAGCGTGTCCTCGCGTTGAAGACACCGGTCATCCTGCTTGGCGATCTCAACACCGGCCCCTGGTCAAGAGATTTTCAAAGCCTGCTGTATAAAACCGGGCTGATTAATACCCAACAGGGTTTTGGCGCACTGCCCACGTATCCGGTCAAAATTCCCAGAACGCATGTGGACTGGCCGGTTCCCGTACTGCCAATTGACCACGTGCTGGTCAGCCCGGACTGGCGTGTACAGAGTCGCCGGGTGGGGTCGCCCGCCGGCTCGGATCACCTGCCGCTGATTCTGGAGTTGGGGCTGCAGAAACTTTAGCAGGTCAGATACAGGAGCTAAGTTCCGTCTGGCGGATCAGGCCCTCGGCAATAGGCGCCTGTGCCTGCGCCAGCGGTGAGAACTGACCCTGCTCCGGATTGTAGGCAAACACTTCGCCGGATTCAATTTTGTAGACCCACCCGTGCAGGTTGAGTTCGCCTTTCACCATGCGAGAAGCAACCGAAGGCAGGGTACGAATGTTTTCCAGCTGTACCAGCACATTTTCCTGAATGGCGATGTTCACACGGTCGTTATCCGTGTGGTCCTGGTAGTTCTCTTCCAGAATGCGCCGGGTGGCCTCGGCGTGTTGCAGCCATTGTCTGACGGCCGGCATTTTTTCATAACTCGCCGGATTCAGCAGACTGTTCATGGCGCCGCAATGGCTGTGGCCGCAGATAATAATGTCCTTGATGCCCAGCGCCATGACGGCATACTCAATGGTGGCCCCTTCGCCGCCGTTGGAAGCGCCATGGGGCGGGACGATATTGCCGGCATTGCGCAGAATGAACAGCTCGCCCGGGGCAGTCTGGGTAATCAGGTTGGGGTTAATCCGGGAGTCGGAACAGGTAATGAACAGGGCATCGGGACTCTGGCCATGCTGGCTGAGCCGGTGAAAAAGCTCCTCCTGGGCACTGAAAACGTGGCTCTGGAAATGGTGCAGACCATGAATCAGTTTTTGCACGGGATGACTCCTTCTGTGGCGGCCGGAAAACGGCGGCTGACATATAAGAAATAATTAATATGATAACTGTCCGACAGTGTAGATGAACCGTCGGGTGGGGTCAAACACCTGGCCACAGGAGGGTGGCCATGCCCATCATAGCAAGGATCAGTGCAGTGACCATTCGGATGGCATTGAGTGGCAGGCGACTGGCCATGGCGTTGCCCAGGTAGACCACCGGCACATTGGCGGCCAGCATACCCAGCGTACTGCCCACCACCACAGCCACAACATCGTGAAAACGCGCCGCCATGGCCAGGGTGGCCACCTGGGTTTTGTCGCCCATTTCCGCCATAAAAAACAGCCACGTGGTAACCCACAGAATATTCGCCGTACCTGCGTCATCCGTGAGGGTGTCTTCATCCGCTGTGTCGGGAATGAGAATCCAGACGGCCACGGCGAAAAAGGAAACCGCCAGGCCCCAGCGCATCCATTCGGGATTCAGGGAGGCGCGCAGCCAGTAACCCACGGCGCCCGTGCCGGCGTGATTGAGCAGCGTGGCCAGAAAAATGCCGGCAATGAGGGGCAGGGGACGCCCGTAGCGAACCGATAGCATGAGGGTGAGCAGCTGGGTTTTGTCGCCCATTTCCGCCAGACAGACCAGCGCCAGAGAGGTGATGAGTGCTGTGAGCATGATATTCAGTATAGAGGAAAGCGGCGTTTGACAGTGCGGGACCCGATGGTTATACTCACGGTTACGTTATAGGATACGTTTTGATTTTGATGCGCACTGCAGCAGCCAGTATGGCCATGATGGCGATGATGATGCCGGTTACAGACCGGGATCGGCCGTAAGCTGCTACAAACGCATTGCAGTTTTTCTGAAGGCCCGATCCCGGATCGGGCTTTCTGTTTTGTCATTCAGCATAAAGGAACGCCACCATGGTTACCTCACCCGTTTTTGGATTGTCTCTGCCGCAACCGTCGCCGTTTCAGGGGGTGAATATCATCACCGATTGCAGTGACGGGTTGACCACGGCCCGCATTGACCGCCGTCTGGGCGAAGTGGCGGAAGGTGTGCAGAACAAACGAAAAGCACTCTCGGATGCCTTTCCGGATCTGTCCTTTCTGGAGGTGAAACAGGAGGGAGGCAGCCGGGAACTACATACCCGCACCGTTCCGGATATCCTGCCGGGTTCCGTGGCGTGTGCCGGGCGGGCCTTGATGGAGCTGGCCGGAACCCCGAACCGGGATGTGTTTGTCCATGTGACCGACCCCGGTGTGGGTGGCCGCCGGATTCACGACCGCGCCATTCTGGTCACCGAAAACAACGGCGTTCACATTGGCCCGAACAACGGTCTCTTCTCGGCGCTGTATCAGGACCTCGTGCGGCAGGGACAGAAGCCCGAACTGCTGACCATTGATCTGGATAAAGTCCAGCGGTTTGAGCAGGTGCGCACCGATGACCCGGATTACCGGACGGCTGATACGTTTCACGGCAAAAGCGTGTTTGGCGTGATTGGTGGTGCGCTGGCCGGTGGGGTGGATCCTCATTTCTTTGCAGACCAGAGACCCGAGGCCCGGCAGAAAGTGGTTGATTCTCCATTCTTCAGGGAGTTAGGCGATTTGAATGTCGATAAGCTTTTGTCTGGTGAGGCATTGCCGGTGCGTGGTATTGAGGACCGCACCATGGGCAATGTACAGCTGAATGTCCATCTGCCGCGGGAAGCTGCCGACCGGCTGCGCAGCGTGGATGAACAACCCGGCGCGTTTCCCGTGCTGCAGATCCGTAATCCGGCGGACCCGGAAAAATCCCTGACGCTGCCGTTGCGTCGTTTCTTTGGCCAGGTGGGCGTGGGTGAGCCCCTGATTTACGCCGGCAGCACCCTGGCCAGCATGCCCGGTAACCGCTTCAACGGTGGGTTGCTGGAAGTGGCCGTCAACGGGGATCATGCGGCCCGAAAGCTCGGATTCCCTGAACCTGACACGCGGGTGCTGGAAACCGCCAAATCCATTAAACGCGAGCAGAAGGCGGGTGACGATGTGCCGGATGGCAGCGTGCCCCTGGAAATCCGTTTAACAGACGCGGGTGATCCCACCGTCTGGCTGGGCCGGCAGGACAGGGAAGACACCGGCCTTCACAAGGCTGAGAAACAGCAGCAACCGGGCACCCACTTGTCACACCTGGCCTGATGCGCGATAGTGGACGGGTTCACCATGATTTGTGAGGGATTCGTCCATGAGCGCCACTGCCGGAGACATGTGCCAGAGCCCCCGGGCTGTTGCTGAGAATATTCTTGACCTGGTGGGCCATACCCCGCTGGTGCGCATTAACAGGCTGGCCAAAGGGCTGCCGGTGACGGTATACGCCAAGCTGGAAATGCTGAATCCGGGCGGCAGCGCCAAGGACCGCATTGCCATTGCCATGATTGATGCGGCTGAAAAGGAAAGCCGTATCCGCCCGGGCGATACCATTGTGGAGGCCACCGCCGGTAATACCGGGGCAGGCCTTGCCCTGGTGGCTGCCCAGCGCGGATACCGCTGCATTTTTACGATGCCCGATAAGATGAGCGAGGACAAAGTGCGCCTGCTGAAAGCGTTTGGCGCTGAGATTGTGATGACCCCCACCAACGTGGCGCCCGATGATCCGGAAAGCTACAACGGCAAGGCGGATCAGATCGCCCGCGATATCGGTGGTTTTCGCCCCGGGCAGTTTACCAACCCCAACAATCCGCTGGCGCACTACCTCACCACCGGCCCGGAGATCTGGGAAGCGCTGGCAGGGCGGGTGGATTACTACGTGGCGGGCATGGGGACTGGCGGCAGTATTTCCGGCACGGGTAAATTTCTGAAGGAAAAGAATCCCAATCTCACCGTGATTGGCGCCGACCCGGAAGGGTCAATCCTTTCCGGCGATGAGCCGCGCAGTTACAAGGTGGAAGGGATTGGGGAGGATTTCTTTCCGGAAACCTTTGACCCCACCGTGGTGGATACCATGGTGCGTGTCTCGGACGCCCAGTCCTTTACCATGGCGCGTCGCCTGGCGAAGGAGGAAGGCATCCTGGCCGGGGGTTCCTGCGGGACGGCCATGCATGCCGCACTGAGCTATGCCAGTGGTCTGCCCAATGATGGCCCGCTAAAAAACATGGTGGTGCTGCTGCCGGATACCGGGCGGAATTATCTCTCCAAAATATTCAACGATGACTGGATGCGCGACAACGGGTTTCCGTTGGATTAAGCCCGATGACGACTGTTGCCATCTGTCAGTCCAACTACATTCCCTGGAAGGGGTATTTTGATCTGATTGCCCGTGCGGATGCCTTTGTCCTGCTGGATGACGTGCAGTACACCCGGCGTGACTGGCGTAACCGCAACCAGATTCTGACCGTCGGTGGCCTGCAGTGGCTGACCATTTCCGTGGCGAGCAAAGGCCATTATACGGACCGGATTGATGAGATTCGGATCAGCGAGCCGCAGTGGGCAGCGGATCACTGGAAAACACTGACCCACGTTTACGGTAAAGCCGACGGGTTTGCCTGGATGGCCGATGAAATGGCGGACCTGTATACCGCGCTGGCCGCAGAGCCCCTGCTGTGCCGGGTCAACCATGCCCTGCTGGCGGTCTTGCTGCGCCGTCTGGCGATTGCAACGCCGGTGCATCATGCCTCGGATCTCGACCCGCTGAGCACAGAGATTGCCGGGCGGGAAAAGAGTGGCCGCCTTCTCCGGCTTTGCCAGAAACTGAAAGCCACGCGGTATCTCTCCGGCCCGGCGGCCAAAGCCTATCTGGATGTGGCCGCCTTTGAAACCGCCGGGATTGCGGTTGAGTGGATGACCTATGATCATTATCCGGCGTATCCCCAGTTGCACCGACCTGAAGGGGAGACCTGCGTTCATACGGTCAGCGTGCTGGATCTTCTATTTAACCTGGGGCCCGATGCGGCGTATTATTTAAGAAACGCAGCAATGGCCTCCACCACCCGGTGACAATCCCCCGTGGTCATTCCCTGCCAGAGTGGCAGGCGCAACAACGTGGCGCTGATGGCATCCGTCACCGGCAGCTGGCCGCTGGCGTTGCCCACCCGGCCGAATTTCAGGCCGGCGGGTGCGCTGTGGAGGGGCACATAATGAAAGACCGCATTAATGCCCTGGCTGTTGAGGTGCGCCATCAGGGCGTCGCGGGTTTCCCCGGCGTGAAGGCGGATGGCGTAGACGTGGGCGTTCTGCTGGGTGCCTTCGGGAATCACAGGACGGCGCAGGCGACCCCGCTGTTCCAGATCCTGCAGCCCGCTGTGGTAGGCATGCCATAAAGAGAGCCGGTGGCGGGTGATGGCTTCCGCGCATTCCAGCTGCGCCCATAAAAAGGCGGCGTTGAGTTCGCTGGGCATCATGGAGGATCCGACATCCTGCCAGGTGTACTTGTCCACCTCGCCGCGGTAAAAGCGCGCGCGGTCCGTGCCTTTGCGGGCGATGATTTCCGCGCGTTCAGTAAGGGACGGGTTGTTGATGAGGAGCGCCCCGCCTTCACCGGCGGTCACATTCTTGGTTTCATGAAAACTCAGCGTGGCGAGATCTCCGAAACCGGCCAGCGGCTTGCCGCCAAAAGCGGCCATCAGTCCCTGGGCGCAGTCGGCGATGATCATCGGCCTGGGGCCCGGGGCGGCTGCCACCACCGACTCCAGTTCAGCCATGGCGCAGGCCACGCCCGCGTAATGCACCGGGGCAATGGCGCGGGTTTTTGGCGTCAGGGCCGCCGCCACGGCCGCCGGGTCAAGCGTGGCGGTGTCATCGGTCACTTCCGCAAAAACGGGCACGCCGCCGCAGCGCACAAAAGCGGTGGCCGTGGAGACAAACGTGAACGAGGGCATAATGACTTCATCGCCCGGCTGAATGTTGGCGAGCAGCGCCGCCATCTCCAGGGCTGCCGTGCAGGAGTGGGTGAGGATGGCCTGCCTGGTGTTGGTGTTGGCTTTCAGCCAGGCCTCACAGCGTTGCGTGAAAGGGCCGTCGGCGGCCAGGTGGCCGTTGGCCAGGGCTTCTTCAATGTAGCGCAGTTCATTGCCGGTCATCACCGCGCGGTTAAAAGGCAAATGGTCGGTCTGCGTGCGCGTGGATGCCGCTGTGGTTACTTCAGTCACGAAATTGTTTTCCCGCTCACAACACCATCAAGCCGTCAGGGGCTGGCGCGCCAAGCCAATGCCGGTACGCCCGTAGCCGTTGCCATTATAAAGCATCCAGCGCTGTCCGCCGTGTGTAAACACGTGGGCGTAACAGCGCGCTTCGCTTTCCCAGGCTTCCCGGTCCTCCGGCAGGCCGGTCGTCTCGGCGCGCTGCCAGGGTTGTTCCCGGGTGCGGGTGGCCAGCGCCAGCTGGTAGTCGCTGCCCCGTTCACTGTACCAGAGCTCAGTCCGTTCTCCATCCCTCACCACACAGGGTCGGCTGTAAGCAAAAATGTCGGGCCGTTGGCTGTCCAGATTCAGGGCGGGCGTGGCTTCAGGTTGCCAGTGAACGCCATCGGCGGATGTGGCGTGACGCAGGATGTGTTCCATGCGTATCGGGTCACGGTTAGTGCCGGGCTCCCACACGGTGCTGCTGCCATACCACATCCGCCAGCCGTCTGCGTTGTGGATGACCCAGGGGTAGGACAACGAATGCGGATCCACGGCTGAGCGGCCGAGGATGGGTGTTTTGCTGTAACGGGTGAAGGGCGTATCCGGCTCACCGGCCGGCCGGGTGGCCAGGCCAAGCCAGCATCGCCAGGGAATGTCGGTCTGCCGCTGCCAGCCCACATAGTAAAGGTACTGTTGATTGCCCACGGTGACCACATTGCCCAGGCTGACGCCATGCTCGTCAAAGCCTCCCGGTTCACCGGGCATCAGCAGGGGCTGGGCGCCGATGGCCACGATGGCGGGCTGAGGGCCCAGTTCCAGGGTGACCGCCGCAATGCCGGAACGGTTGTCGCCATCGCGGAAGTTCAGCAGCACCTGAACGTGATTGTCATTGAACGGCAGCGCGATGGGGTTGGCTGCATGCGAAACCCACCAGTCAGGTCTGCCAGGCAATGCGCCGGGATCCAGAATCCGCCCCAGACACGCCCATGTGTGGGTTGCAATTGTCACAGCCGGACCCGTTCACCGGGCAGGGGAGCGGCCTGGGTGACCGGCCCGGGGTAAACCTGCCGGGCTTCCGCATCATTCATCATCACCGCGCCGGCGCCAATGATGGCGGCTTCGCCGACAGTGATGCCGTCGCGCAGGGTGGCGTTGACGCCGAGAAAAACGTTGTTCTGTATCGTGACGTGTCCGGAGATGACCACATGGCTGCTGATGAACACATGATCGCCGATGGCGCCATGGTGGCCGATGTGGTTGCCGCTCCACAACACGCAGTTGTCGCCGATACGCGTGCAGGGCTGGATGGTGTTGTCTTCCATAATGATGGTGTTCTCACCCACCGGTGTGCCGTAATAGGTGGCATGTCTGCTGATATAACCGGGCATGGCGTAGCCCATGGACCGGCAGGCCTCGAATTTGGCCTGGCGTATTTTATTGCGTTTGGAATACCCGATGGCCACCAGCACCTGATATTGACCGGGCGGATGGGTTTCGCTCAGGCTTTCGAAATTCACCACCGGCAAGCCCGCAAAGTCGCCGCCGGTGTTGTAAGCACTGTCCACGCTGAAGGCGGCCACGGGGGAGGTGGTCTCATGGGTGAGGTAATGGTGCATCACTTCGGCGAAATCACCTGTGCCCACAATAATCCAGGGTCTGGATTGTGTGTTGTTGTCTGGCATGCATCGCCCTCCGCCAATGTGAACCTATCTTAACACAGTGACTGTCTGCATTTGGCGTTGGTGGCTTTCCGTGCGGGTATGGACGGGGTATGATGCCCCCCATGGAGCTCTTGCTGGACAAAGTGGCGCGTACCGTGGTCCTCACTCATGGGCTGATGGCGATTGCCCTGGTGGTTTTTTTCGCCTTCGCCGGGCTGCTGATCCGTGAGTGGTGGTCACGCCCTCCCCGCGAGCGGCTGGCTGTCGGCCTGGTGGTGATGCTGGGTCTGGTTGCCCGGGTGGTGTGGGCGCTGCAAACCCAACCGCTGCCGCACAGTGATTTTGCCGTGTACTGGCAGTTTGCCCAGTCTTTTGCCCAGGGGGATTACCGCTTCGAAGAAATCAGTCGGCACCCGGGGTTGAGTTTGTGGCTGTCCTGGTTCCTGCGGCTGTTTGGTCCCTCCCTGGAAACGGTCTGGTTTTTTAATGGTCTGATTTCTCTGGTGATGATGCTGTTGTTTTATGTCCTGGGGAAACATCTTGGCGGCCGGGTTGCCGGTGGGCTGGCTTTGTTTCTGGGCGCGTTTCATCCCCAGATGGTGGCGTACACGGCTCTGGTGGCGACCGAAATTCCTGCGATCACAGTTTTACTGTTGGCGATTTGGGCGGTTATCCGCACGCGCGAGAATCCCAGCGGATTGATTTACTGGCTGGGTCTGGGTTTTCTGATCTACGGCGCCGTGCTGATCCGATCCAGTCATCTGATTCTGCTGGGTCTGATTCCCGTTCTGTTTGTTCTTTACCGGCGGGCTTTCTGGCAGGCGGGTCTGCGCATTACGCTGCTGCTGTGGGTTACAGTGGGGATTCTGTTGTCAGCCTGGATAGGCCATCAGTATGTCATCGGGGGCAGCCCCAAGTTGTTCTGGGGGAGTGAACTGTGGCTGAGCTGCGCCATTCAGTACGACCGTGATGGTCGCTACACGGACCCGGTGGACATGGCGTTTTATCCCAAAGTGAAGCCTCATTTTGAGGCGTTTGGCCGGACGGGCCAGGTGCAGCATATGATCCGCGCTTATGAGGTGATTGGCGAAGAGTCGATGGCCGTCATTCGCCAGGACCCGGTGAAGTACCTGCTGTTTGGCTTTACCCGCATGCGCTACATTCTGGGCACTTCCCAGAGCGGGGTGACCTGGAGTTTCCAGCAGTCGCGCATTCTGCCGCATGAGGCGATGCCCCGGTGGCTGAAGGTGATCCGCAACGTGTCCACCATCAGCTGGCAGGTCCTGCTGTGGATCAGTCCTCTGGGTCTGCTGGCCCTGCGGCCCCGCCAGCAGAATGAACGCCAGGAACTCATGTTTCTGCTGGTGAGCTACGGTCTGATCTGGCTGGTCTTTCATTTTCTGGTGGCTGTGGCCAGTGAGCGGTATGCCATGCAGTTCCTGCCGGTGGTCTTCCTGATGGATGCCGCTGCCGTGGCGCAACTGCTGGGCTGGCTGATGCCGGCCAGACAGCCCGCCGTCAGCCGTCGCATCGGGCTGGCCCGGTGAGCGCCCCGGAGTTGACGGGGAACTGTAGCCGCCGGGATTCCGCCTGGCTTGAAATCGCCCTTCAGACCCTGGCGCAGGACGGTTACGTCGTGCTGGGCGGTGTGCTGGATGCCGGGACGATCGCCGCGACCCGCAACGCCATGTATGCCGTGCAGGAAGCCATCCGGCGCGATATCGGACCGGATCGACTGACGCGCGCCGGTGAGGTGGGTGTGCTGCGGCTGATGATGCAGTATGACCGCCATTTTCTGCGTTTCCTTGAATTGCCGGAACTGCTGGCGGTGGTGGATGCCACGGTTTCACCCACGGCCATTATGCACCTGCAGAACGGGTTTATTCTGCCTTCTCAGAACGGGTCAGCCGCCCTGTTTCAGGGAAAGCTGCACCGGGATTTCCCCCGGCTGATGAACGGGTATCTGGCGAGCGTCAACTGTTATCTGACGATCGATGATTTTTCTGAGGACAACGGGGCGACCTGGGTGATTCCGGGTTCACATCAGACAGAAGCGCCCATTGATCCGGCAACCAACACGGTCACTGACGAGAGTCTGGGTGATCTGCTCCGTGAGCGGGGCGTGCCGGTAGTATGCCCGGCGGGGAGTCTGATTGTTTTTGATTCCACCCTGCTGCATGCGGCCGGGGTGAACCAATCGGGCGCCGATCGTCTGAGCGTCAATCATCAGTTCACACGCTCTTTTATCAAGCAGCAGCTGGATTACCCGCGCGCACTGACGGCGCAATACGGCCAGGGTTGGGAACAGGCGCTGCCCGAGCGGACCCAGCAACTGCTGGGGTACTTCTCCCGGCCGCCCGAGAGTCTTGATGCCTACTACCAGCCGGAGGAAAAACGCTGGTATCGCCGTGGACAGGGTTGACTCCTCTGTCTGGTATAGGCTAAACGGCTTTATTTTTAAAAAAAGCACTATTTTCCTAGTACTTTAGTTCTACTTTCGTCTTTTTGAGCGAACACGGTCTGGGGCTGATTGTTAGAGTATGTTTACAGGCGTGGCGTTTAGTCCCGTACGCTGTTCACAGAATAATGAGGCAATACAGCAATGGTTATCAGTCCACAATTTGTCGACAAAACTTCTCGCGGTGGTGCAGTGAATACTGCAATCCGGGAACGCCTGCAGTTTCTGATGATGGATGAACAAACAATTAATGTGTTGATTGATTTTTCGCGACAGCTGCCACAACTATTACCTGAGGTGTTAGACAGTTTTTACCAGCATATCGCTCAGGTTCCTGAACTGCAAAACCTCATCGCAAAAAGCGGCACCTCCATTGAGTATTTAAAATCAGCGCAGTCTAAACACTGGGATAAACTTTTTAACGCTGAATTTGATGATGAGTTTATTTCGCAAATCTCCAGAATCGGCCAGGCGCATCTGGATCAGAAACTATCTGAAAAATGGTTTTATGGTGGGTATTGCATGATTCTGAACAAGTTAACGCAAGTCATTTTGAAGAATAATATGATACGACCGAAGAAAGCGGCTGAGTATATTGAAGCTGTTAATAAGGCGGTTTTTCTGGACATGGAGTTGATCCTGTCGACCATGGTCAATGAATATTCAGCCAAAGTTGTCGCTTTGGATAGTTCTCAGGCTGCCATTGAATTCAATATGGATGGAACCATTGTTACTGCCAATGAGAATTTTTTAAGTACCCTGGGTTATAGCATCGGGGAAATCAAGGGAAAGCACCACAGTATGTTTTGCGACCCGGGTTATGTAAAGAGCCCGGATTATCCGGCGTTCTGGGATAAGCTGAACCGCGGTGAGTTCGATACAGGGGAATACAAGCGTCTCGGTAAAAATGGAAAAGAAGTCTGGATTCAGGCAACATACAACCCCATCAGAGACATATACGGAAAACTGGTGAAAGTGGTCAAATTCGCATCGGATGTGACCAGCAAAAAAACCGAGTATACGGACTTGCTGGGCAAGGTCGAGGCCATTCAGAAATCCCAGGCTGTCATCGAGTTCAACATGGATGGTACCGTAAGAACAGCCAATGATAACTTCCTGCAGACTCTGGGTTATTCTTTGCCGGAGATTCAGGGCAAACATCACAGTATGTTCTGTGACCAGACCTATACAGCAAGCGCCGATTACAGAAAATTCTGGGAAGACCTGAATAAGGGTCAGTTCCAGTCTGCCGAATACAAGCGTTTCGGGAAGGGCAACAAGCCTGTCTGGATTCAGGCTTCTTATAACCCGGTTCTGGATCTGAACGGGAAGCCTGTGAAGGTGGTGAAATATGCAACCGACCTGACCCCGCAGAAAATGGCGAACGCCAAAATGGCAGATGATTTTGAGAAAAATGTGAAGTCAGTCGTTCAGTCCGTTACCACCTCTTCTTCTGAGATGCAGGTGACCTCACAGACACTCTCAGCCGCCGCTGAGGAAACCAGTCAGCAGTCTTCAGTGGTCGCCAGCACTGCCGAAGAGCTGTCATCTTCGATCAACGAAATCTCAAGGCAGTTGTCACAGGCGACGGCTGTGGTTGGTACCGCAGTGAACGAAACTCAGAACTCGTCAAGAATGGTTGCGACGCTTTTGTCGTCATCAGAGAAGATTGGCTCGGTTGTCCAGATTATTAAAACGATCGCCGCACAGACAAACCTTTTGTCGCTCAACGCCACAATTGAAGCGGCCAGTGCTGGCGATGCCGGAAAAGGATTTGCTGTTGTCGCCAATGAGGTTAAAGAGCTGGCGAAGCAGACAGCTGCACAGACTCAGGAAATTGAGCAGCTGATTAGTGAGATCCAGGAGGCTAGTTCTTTTACGGCAGACGCTATTAAAGAGATTGAGCAGTCGATTTCTCAGGTGAGTAATATCAGCAATTCCATTGCATCGGCTGTGGAAGAGCAGTCTGCGGCGACCCAGGAAGTGTCAAAAAACATCATCGGCGTCACTCAGGCCGCTGGCGACACAGGGCAGGCCTCAAACAGCGTCCTGCTGGCTGCGGATTCATTATTAAGTCTTTCTGAGGATCTTAATAAGCGCGTTGATGACTTTCTGCAGAGTGTCCGGACCATGTAAGCTGTTATTCTCTGACTTCAGAAGCCTGGTGATACGCCAGGCTTCTTTGTTTTGTGCGACTGTCAAAAGACTGAGAACGTTCATCCTCGGGTGTTGTGGGCTGACCCTGTCTCCTCAGAATGGAGGAGGTTGTTGACCAAACAGTCAAGACTAAAGTATCTATTTTTCTGGTCATTACGCCTGTATTGTTAAATTTTCTTCACATTGGGTGCCAAACACTTGGTAGACTGATGATCAACCGGATCTGATTGTTTCAGATCGAGTTGTCATTATTTTTAAGTATTTAGTGAGGACGAAGGACACCCATCATGACAGACGTGAACAATTTCGATCGCGAAGACAGAATGCGGTTTTTACAAATCACTCCCACGGACAGTAACAACATGCGGGAGTTCCTTCCTACTCTGATGCCGCAACTGGATCCGGTACTCAATGATTTTTATGCCCATGTGGGTCAGTGGCAGATGCTGGTTCAGAAACTGGGCACCGCTTCCAACATTGAACGGGTGAAGGGGATTCAGAAGCAACACTGGGAAACCCTGTTCTCCGGTCAGTTTGATGCGAATTATTTCTCCCGGATTAACACCATTGGCCGTACGCACGAAAAAAACGCCCTGGAGCCCCGGTATTACCTGGGTGGTTATGCTTTTGTTCTGAAAAAGCTGATTGACCTGGTGATTGGCACGTATACGACTGACCCCAAGAAAAAAGGAGCCTCCGATCCGGGTGCGCAGAAAGCCGCTGATGTCTTGAAATCAATGGTTGGCGCAATTTTTCTGGATATGGACATTGCCATTACGGTTTACAACGATACGGTTCGTGAAACAGCCGGTTCGAAGCTGTCTGAGATCACGGTCTCTCTGGATGAAGTGCTGACCAGCGTTTCCCGTCTGGATCAGAACATCAGCACGACCGCTGCGGCCATTGAACAGATGAACGCCAACATCAGTCAGGTTCACCTGGGCAGCGCCCAGGTCAGCGGTAATATTCAGACCGTGGACGCCAGTGCCGTGGAACTTTCCGACAGCATGCGCTCCATGGCGGCTGCTGCCGAGGAGATGTCGGTCTCGGTCAACAACGTGGCGGATTCTATCAAGCAGATGTCACTGGCGATGAATGAGGTGTCGAAAAACGCCACCCATGCCTCATCCATTACCGCCAAAGCTGCTGAGAAAGCCGAAAGTACGAAAAATATTGTGGAGACACTGGGACAGTCTACCCGACAGATTGATCAGGTGGTTGAGCTCATTAAAGGCATTGCCTCCCAGACCAACCTGCTGGCGCTGAACGCCACGATTGAAGCCGCCAGTGCTGGGGAAGCCGGTAAAGGCTTTGCGGTGGTTGCCAATGAGGTAAAGGAACTGGCCAAGCAGTCTTCCACCGCTACGGAAGACATCCGCCGCCAGGTCGAGGCCATGCAGGTCAACATGAACGAATCGATGTCAGCCATTGTGGATATTACCGAGATTATTTCCGAGATTGACCAGATCAGCAACAATATCGCCAGCGCTGTGGAAGAGCAGTCGGCCACGATTCAGGAGCTGACGACCAATGTTTCCAGCGTCGCCACGGTCACCACGGAAGTCAGTCAGACGGTTCAGAGCGCTGCGGTGAATGCTGAAAAGATTACCGATCTGATGACGGTGTCGAACGAGGCGATGTCCGGCATTACCCGCAACATCGAGGAGCTTAACCAGGGTTCCAAGGAAGTGGCGAGAACGTCGGCCGATGTGGCTCAGAGCGCCGGTTCCATTACCGAGAACCTGACCCAGGTGAACCAGATGACCCACGCCACCATTGCGGAAGTCACCCAGGGTGCCACCAGCAAAAAAGTCGAATCTTCGGGTGGTTTTGCCGCCACAAAGGTCGGCGCTTTTGGAAAAACAGCTTAGCTGACAATGCAAATGTATTAAATGAGACCCGGGCGGAAGCCCGGGTCTGTTGTGTTACTGGCAAACCAGGCCGTTGTCGTTGCCATTACCGATGTCACAGATTGAAATAGTGCGAACGAGGGTCTGTTCCGAAGCGGCAGTCTGCACGTATTGCCCTGGGGTTACTTCGCCGTTTTCAGTCATGGAAACCACGTGTTCTGAAGTTTCAGCAAGAATATTGATATCATCAACCAGCTTGGTGACCACAGCGTTGATGCTGGCGTTCTTCATCAACGGGCTGGTTGTTTTCAGGGTGTTGTAGGTCGACACAAAATCCTTTTGTATTGCATTGGCGCCATAGAGGCTGCCGGTATCTTTCATGGTGGCGGTGACCACAATCTCATAGCCAATCAGGTTGGACAGTTCACTCAGGTTGTAGGTTCTGCCTTCAAAGCTCGCCTGATACCCGGTTAACTGGCTGCTGTTGCTGATCTGGCTCATCCCCACTTCCAGCAGCGATTCCACATTGGCAATGCGGTGGCCATGGTTGGAGAGCGCTTTGAGCTGATTGAGAGTGTTGGTGTCGGCTTCATTGCTGGCCTGCAGCTGGGCAATCAGTTCATCCAGTTGCGCCAGTGCGATGGCGCTGGAGCCGTTCACGCCGGCGGTTTCCACCAGCTTCTGCAGATCGGTGGGCACGCCCTGCAGGCTGATTGTTTTCCCACTGTTCAGCGTCATGGTGACGTTGGATGTGCCGCCCACGACCGACTGCGTGACGGTATTGCCTGCCGGTCCCGGCGTAGGCCCTGTGCTGATATCCGGGAGGGGCTCCACAATAGCAAGGTGCCCCTGCTGAGAGGTCATGGTGGTTTTCATATCGCCCATATTGCTGAACAGACTGTCACCAAACAGCATCAGCGTGGGTAACGCAACCACAGCGACCAGAGCGACCGCCAGCCCCATTTCGGTGCTTGCCTGACCGTGATGACTTCTTTGGAACGCCATGACATTGACCTCCGGCTATCGATGCTCAGGTATCGGTTATTCGGAGGACAACTGAATCTTTCTAATCATTTTGTTGAGTGTTTGTTACAAATATCCTCCAAGCCCTGTAGAACCAGTGGCCGATGACGGCCAGAAGCCCCAATGGCATACTGAGAGAGCGATGAACCACGCCAAAACGTACAGGGTATCTCTGATGAATCCCAACATGAACCTGAACGAGCTGTGTCTGCTGGAATTTCTGGCCCATGTCAAGCAGAATCAGCCTGAACAGCCGGTTTTCACCGTTGGCCCCGGCCCCGAAGCCCAGGTACCCAATCTGGTGGCAGGCACTGCAACGGGTATTTCCCCGATGAGCTGGGATAATTTCTCACGCCATAAACCGTTTAACCGCCATGAGCAGGCTGACGGCGTTCCTGTGCCCGTAACCGGCCAGGAGAGTGACCAGCAGGCCTCTGCCCGCAAGTCTGTGCCGCCTCCAGGCGCCAGCGACCCCATTACGGGCGGCTAGAAAAGACGGTTGTATTATTGAAAAGCCCCGATCGCAATCCGGTCGGGGCTTTTCAGTATTCTGGATTCCCGCCGTTGCGGGAATGACGAGGGATAGAAGCTAGTTCTTGTCGCGGTCGACGAACTTGCCTTCCTTCAGCCAGCTCATCATGCCGCGCAGCTTGCTGCCCACCACTTCCAGCGGGTGCTGGCGGTCGGCTTCCATCAGTTTGGCCATGGTCGGGCAGCCGTTGTTGTACTCGGCAATCCAGGTTTTGGCGAAGCTGCCGTCCTGAATGGCTGTGAGCACTTCTTTCATGCGGGTTTTCACTTCCGGGCCGATGACTTTCGGGCCGCTGGTGAGATCGCCCCAGCGGGCGGTATCGCTGATGGAATAACGCATGTCTTCCATGCCGCCTTCATACATCAGGTCCACAATCAGCTTCAGTTCATGCAGACACTCAAAGTAAGCGAGTTCCGGCGGGTAACCGGCTTCCACCAGGGTTTCAAACCCGGCTTTCACCAGGGCAGTGGCGCCGCCGCACAGTACGGCCTGCTCGCCGAAGAGATCGGTCTCGGTTTCGTTTTTAAAGCTCGTTTCAATCACGCCGCCACGACCCGAGCCGATGCAGGCGGCATAGCCCAGCGCCAGATCCCGGGCTTTGCCGGAGGCGTCCTGGTGAATGGCGATGAGTGCGGGAACGCCGCGGCCACGCTGAAACTCACCGCGCACCAGGTGGCCGGGGCCCTTGGGAGCGATGAGGAAAACATCCACATCGGCCGGCGGCTTGATTTCACCGTAGTGAATGCTGAAGCCGTGGCTGAAGACCAGAGCCTGGCCGGGCTTCATTTTGCCTTCGAGGTGTTTTTCATAAATCTCTTTGTGCTTCACATCCGGGGCGAGAAACATGATCATGTCGGCCCATTCGGTGAGTGCATCCAGGCTGATGGTCTCCAGGCCGGCGGCTTTCGCTTTGGCGTCTGAGGCGCTGCCGGGACGCAGGGCGATTTTCACCGTGGCGCCGGATTCCTTCAGGTTGACGCTCTGACCAAACCCCTGGCTGCCGAAGCCAATGACGGCCACTTTTTTGGTGAGAAAGAGGGTGGTGTCGATGTCTTTGTCGTAATAGGCCTTCATGGCGCCGGGCTTATCAAGAGTGGTTTGCATAGGTTTCTTTCCTTTCCATAACGTCAACCGCGGCCTGATCCTTTTTGAAGAGGGAGACAAAGACGGTCGATTTTTCTGAGTGAGTCTGATCGGGCGCATTGGCTGACGGGTCATCCATGCGGAACGCTTCCATCACGTAGACCTGGCGCTTGAGGAGTTTAACCAGCCTGCCGATGGCAGCGGCATCGGCGTCGGTTTCAAAGGTGACGGCCACACGAATCTCAGCGCGGTCCTCATCCATGCGGGCTTCAAAATGTTCGGGCAGAAAGCCCTGGTGGGTCAGGATGCCCAGAATACGGTCCAGTGCGCCAAGGCGGTTCTGGGCGGCGCACATCAGTGTGACTTTCATGACTCAGGTCTCCTGGTTACGGTGATGGTTGCATGCATCAGGGAGTACATTGGTATTGCGGCCACACTAGCCGCCCACTTTGGACTGCTTGTTTAATAACATATCTTCGTTGCCGGCGCCACCGGGCACCCACGGGTAAACGTCCGACTCGCGGTGGACGCGGAAGTCGATGAGCACCGGGCCCGGGTGGGCAAAGGCTGCCTGCAGGGTGCTGTCCACCTCATCCGGGTGGTTCACCACAAACCCTTTGGCGCCATAGGCTTCGGCCAGTTTCACGTAATCCGGGTTGCTCATCCGCGCCTCGCTTTCGTGGCGGAAAAAGCGACCCTGCCACTGGCGGATCATGCCCAGGTAGTTGTTGTTGATGATGGCCACTTTGACCGGCAGGTTGTAATCCACGGCGCAGGCCAGCTCCTGCAGGGTCATCTGGAAGCTGCCGTCCCCGGCGATATCGACCACCAGTTTATCCGGGCAGGCCACCTGCGCGCCAATGGCGGCGGGGAAGCCAAAACCCATGGTGCCCAGCCCCCCGGAAGTGATGAAGCTGCGCGGGCGGTTGAGGTTATAACGCTGGGCGGCCCACATCTGGTGCTGGCCCACTTCGGTGGCCACAATGCCGTCCTCGGGCATGTTGGCGAACACGCGTTCAATCACGTATTCCGGGCAGAGAAAGCCTTCCGGCGGGGTGTCTTTTTCGGTGCGGCGGTTCTTCCAGTCGTTGATTTTCTCCAGCCACTCTCCCCGGCTTTCCAGTGAGTCGGCAAAGGGCGTCATATCCTCCGTGCGGGCCAGCAGGTGGTTCAGCACGGTGGGAATGTTCCCCTGAATGGGCAGGGCCGACTGCACGACTTTATCCAGCGTGGTCGGGTCAAGATCAATGTGGATAATACGCGCGTTGCGTGCAAAGCGGTCCGGCTTGCCGGTCTGGCGTTCGTTCAGGCGGTTGCCCACAATCACCAGCACATCCGCATTGGCAATGGCGATGTTGGCCCAGTACCAGCCGTGCATGCCGCAGAAGCCGATAAACTGCGGGTGGTTGGCCGGAAAGCCTCCCAGGCCCATCAGAGAGCAGGCCACAGGCAGTTTTAAGCGTTCGGCAATGGCCAGCAGTTCACGGTGGGCGCCGCTAGAGACCACCCCGCCGCCGGCCAGCAGTAAGGGCTGTCTGGCGTTTTTAATGAGTTCCAGGGCGGCGTCGAGATCCGAGCCGGTGAAGGTGTCGAGGTTCTGGTAGCCGGGCAGGTCAATGCGGGCCTGGCTGTAATCCAGGCTGGCCAGGTCGGCGGTCAGCACGTCTTTGGGAATATCCACCAGCACCGGGCCGGGACGGCCGGTGGTGGCCACGTGGAAGGCCTCTTTGATGGCGGCCGGCAGGTCTGTGATGTCCCGCACGCAGATGTTGTGCTTAGTACAGGCGCGCGTCATGGAAACAATGTCGGCTTCCTGGAAGGCGTCGCTGCCCAACAGGTTTTTGGGCACGTTGCCGGTGAATACCACCAGCGGGATGGAATCGTAGTAGGCATCGGCAATGCCGGTAATGGTGTTGGTGGCGCCGGGGCCGCTGGTGACCAGCACCACGCCGGGTTTGCCGGTGGCGCGGGCATAGCCCTCGGCGGCATGGGTGGCGCCCTGTTCGTGGCGCACCAGGTAATGCTTGATGGGGTAATTGGGTAGGTAATCGTACAGAGAGAGCACCACGCCGCCGGGATAGCCAAAGATGGTGTCCACGCCTTCTTCCACGAGGCATTCCAGCATCACCTCGGAGCCCTTGAGCTTGCGCGCACCGCGTTCGGTACTGGGCTGGCTTTGCGCCTGGGTGGCATCGGTTTCAGTGGTCGGGTTCATGGTCATCCCCATCGTGAAGGTCTCCAAATCATTTCCACGGTTGTGACTGGTTAACGGGTCTTAAACGAAAAACCGCCGGTCTCTGGTGAGGGCCGGCGGTTTTTTGAATCTTTGTTGCGCTTAGCACAGCATCATCAAAAGCCACCGGCGGGCCCAATAAGTACGAGGAGCACAAGGAGGCTTGTGCCGAGGTTGGTGGTGACGAAGCTGCTTGACGTCTGTGTCATTGGTGTATGACGGGTCCTGGGTCAACGGCGCATCCTTGCCGTATACAGTGACTTGTGTGCATGAAACCGACTTTACCCAAAAACGTGCCGGATTGCAATGCGTTTTGACGGCTTTTTAACCGAATTGTTTACATTTATAATGTTAGGAACTAAAGATTAATTGTGTGATTGAACCCAGTCCAATGCAAATGAAATCTCTTCTATGGGGCTGAAGCCTGATTTTACGGGGATTTGCTCAATGTTTGATTCCGGGGATCTGGCTGCCTGATCATGCAGTGCCTGAACGCCCGCAATAACCTCTTCGGGTGTTGGGTTGTGCGTGCCTTTTGAATGGGGCTTTTGATAATCGCCGTGACCCCAGTGCCTGTAATATGAGCCTTCATATACATGGCCTTCACATCCCGGCAGATTGGATATATTGCCATATAGAGCGGTTGCCAGGGGCTCACCCATATCGCTGGTGCTGATGAAAACACGTGTCCCTTCCAGGGCGGTGGTGTCATTACCACCAACCGAATAAAATACATTGAATGCATAAACAGGTTTGTCGTTCACGCCCATGTAGGGGCTGTATTCCTGGTGGATATTATGAACTGGCCCCAATGTTTGAACCTGTTGAACCACTTCAGGAAATGTGATGTCGCAGGGTCCTTTGGGTGATGAAGATGATGTCCCGCTGCAGGCGGTTAAGAGGCCTGCTCCTGCCAAAGCAGCGGTGCCAAGGCCAACCCGGCGTTGCGTTCTGGAAAGCTGGCCAAACGTGGGGGCGGTGGATACGGCGGATATCATGTCAGGCGTCCTGATTGGGGATTTTCTGAATAAAACCCGCCCGCACCCCGGATTGCCCGCTGGCGGCTAGCGCACCAGATCGGCAAACTCACTGGCAATGTCGTTCTGGTAGATAATTCCATAGGGGCTGGTGATGGTCGCCTGGCCGGTGAGCATCTTTTTCTCGGTATCCTCGAGCAGCAGGCCCAGCTCGAAGACCATCTGGGTTCGAAAGTAAGATGGTGCTGGCAGGCCGTTGGATTCAAACTGAATGGGTTCAGCGGGTGTTTCCCTGAAGATTTTGTCGGTCAGGGGTTTGTCACAGTCAAAATAGATGGTGCCGGTCACAGAATGCTCGCCACCCGGAACCGCCCGGGAAAAGATGGCATACTGCCCAGCCGGGGAATTCATAAACAAAAACCGGGGATTTCCAAGGAAATCAGCGTTGACTGAAAAGGGGTTAATTGTCGTTTGGCTGGCGGGCTGGCGGACAATTTTAGCAACGCCGTCGGCAAAACTCTCCGGGCAGGTGGCGGCCGTACCGGATTGCTGAGAATAGGCTGTGCCAGCCGACGGGGTGGAAGCCGCCTGGGCGCCCGCCGTCGCTGTGCAACCCGCCAGGCCCAAAGCGCCGGTCAGCGCCAGTGCTGACCCTGAAAGAACACGCATTTTAAAATCTCCCGTTTAAACCTGAATTCAGGCTCAGTATATGGGTTCAAGGCAGGTTGTCATGCCCGGGCGGGTTACACGCCGCAGTGGGCGTACTCATGGCTGTGCGCGCCGGGGTGCGTGAGCGCCCCATGGCTGGCGCAGCCCACCAGCTTGGCGTATTTATAAAGCGCGCCGCTCGGGTAGTTGGGCGGGGGCGCGTGCCAGCGGGCATGGCGTGCGAGCAGCTCATCCTCGCTCAGCAGCACGTCCAGCGTGCCGGCTTCGGCGTCAATGCGGATCATATCCCCGTCGTGCACCAGGGCGATATTGCCGCCCACGTATGCTTCCGGGCACACATGCCCAATCATCAGGCCGCGCGTGCCGCCACTGAAACGACCATCGGTAATAAGGGCCACATGCTCGCCGAGGCCCTGGCCGTATATGGCGGCCGTCACGCTCAGCATCTCGCGCATGCCGGGGCCACCCTGCGGGCCTTCGTAGCGGATCACCACCACATCGCCCTTCTTGATTTTATGGTGCAGCACCGCCTCCAGGCAGTCCTCCTCGCGGTTAAACACGCGGGCGGGGCCTTCGTGTTTCATTTTGGCGAGACCCGCCACCTTCACCACGGCGCCCATGGGGGCCAGGTTCCCAAACAGCACTTTCAGGCCGCCCGTGGGGCGGATAGGGTCACTGACGGGGCGAACCACATCCTGATCCTTGGGCAGAACCACGTCTTTCAGGTTTTCCGCCAGGGTTTTTCCGGTCACCGTCATGCACTCGCCGTGCAACAGGCCGGCATCCAGCAAAACCTTTAACACCACAGAGACACCGCCCACTTTGTACAGGTCGACCATCAGGTAACGGCCGCCCGGTTTGAGATCGGCAATGTGCGGCGTGTCGTCAAACAGGTGGCCCATTTCCGCATAGGTCAGCTTAATGCCGATTTCGTGCGCGATGGCGGGCAGGTGCAGCAGCGCATTGGTGGATCCACCGGTGGCGGCCACCACGCGGATGGCGTTTTCAAAGGATTTACGCGTCAGAATATCGCTGGGACGCAGGTTGTCGTGCAGCAGGCGCATCACTGTTTCGCCGCAGCGCCGGTTCAGTTCCCTGCGTTCTTCGGCTTCGGCGGGTATGCCGCTGCTACCGGGCAGGGAGAGACCCAGCGCTTCTGAGACGCAGGCCATGGTGTTGGCGGTGAACTGCCCGCCGCAGGAGCCGGCGCCGGGACAGGCGTTTTTCTCAATGTTGTAAAGCGTTTCATCATCCATACGGCCGGAGGCATGGGCGCCGACGGCTTCAAACACATCGACCAGGTTAATGTCCTTGCCGTCCAGATGGCCCGGCATGATGGTGCCGCCGTACATAAACAGGCTGGGCAGATTCAGACGGCACATGGCCATCATCATCCCGGGCAGGCTTTTATCGCAACCGGCAATGCCCACCAGCGCATCGTACTGATGTGCGTGCATCACCAGTTCCACGCTGTCGGCAATCAGGTCGCGGGTCATCAGAGAGGCCTTCATGCCCTCGTGGCCCATGGCGATGGCGTCACTGACCGAGATGGCGGTGAATTCCCGGCCGGTGCCGCCCGCTTTGGTAATACCCTCTTTGACGCGCACCGCCTGATCGTGCAGGGTGATGTTGCAGGGGGTCACTTCGTTCCAGGTAGAAGCCACGCCAATCAGTGGTTTGCTGAGGTCGTCATCCGTAAGGCCCATGGCGCGGTACATGCTGCGGTGCGGGGCCCAGGTGAATCCTTCGGTCACCTTGCGGCTTTTGTGGCGTAAATCATGGCTCATGGCGGGTTCCTCTCCGGCGCGGTTACACACTCAGCGCGATTTCAGCTGCCTTTTCAATAAAGCACAAGCAAGCCCGGCGTAACAGAGCCTATTAGGCTAGGCAGTTGGGCCAGAGAATGGAAAAAAAACCGTGTTGTTTCTACAATGGCGGCAGTCAGGCAGCGAAGGAAAAGACAGCAATGAGCGAGAAAGTCGTTCTGGCATACTCCGGGGGACTGGATACCACGGTGATCATCCCCTGGCTGAAAGAAAACTATGATTGTGAGGTCATTGCCGTTTGCGTGGAGCTTGGCCTGGGCAGTGAGACCGAGGGGCTGGAAGCCCGCGCGCTGAAATCCGGCGCCAGCAGGTTTTACCTGGAACAGGCGCAGGAGGAATTTGTCACCGAATACGTTTACCCCTGCCTGAAAGCCGGCGCCAAGTATGAGGGCCACTACCTGCTGGGCACGTCCATGGCGCGTCCGCTTATTGCCAAGCGCCTGGTGGCCATTGCTGAAAAAGAAGGCGCCACCACCATCTGCCATGGCGCCACGGGCAAGGGGAATGATCAGGTCCGGTTTGAACTCTCGATCAAGGCGCTGGCGCCGGATATGACGATCATCGCGCCATGGCGGGTGTGGAATATCCGCTCGCGCGAAGACGTGATTGATTACCTGGCCGAGCGCAACATTGAAGTACCCTTCAAAAAAGAAACCAGTTACAGCCGCGACCGCAACCTCTGGCACCTCAGCCACGAGGGACTGGAGCTGGAAAGCCCGGCCAACTCGCCGGATTACGACCATTTGCTGCAGCTGTCGGTCAGCCCATTCAAAGCCCCAGATACGCCTGAGCGGGTGGAGCTCACCTTTGAGAAGGGACTACCGACCCATCTCAACGGCAAGGCCCTGGGCCCGGTTGACATGGTGGATACGCTGAATCAGATTGGCGGCCGCCACGGCATCGGGATTGTGGATCTGGTGGAAAACCGTGTGGTGGGCCTGAAAGCGCGCGGCGTGTATGAAACGCCCGGCGGCGCCATCCTCTACGCCGCGCACGATGCTTTGGAACAGCTCTGTCTGGATCGCCAGACCAACCAGTACAAGCGCCAGGTGGCCCTGAAGTACGCTGAACTGGTCTACACGGGCGAGTGGTTCACCCCCCTGCGCGAAGCGCTGGACGGGTTTGTGGAGGCAACCCAGCAAACCATTACGGGAACGGTGGCTTTTCAGCTGTACAAGGGTAATCTCATACCGGCCGGCATGAGCTCACCCTACTCCCTGTATGACGAAGAACTGGCCAGCTTCACCACCGGAGAGCTGTATCATCATCAGGATGCCCAGGGCTTTATCACGCTGTTCGGCCTGCCGCTGAAAGTCCGCGCTAAAATGATGGCGCGGGCCAAGGCCCAGTTTGCGTCTCAGCTGGAAGCCCAGGTGGAAGCGGAATAGAGGAAGGTGCAGCGATGGCAAAGTTATGGGCGGGCAGACTGTCGGGCAACGCGCATGCCGATACCGAGGCGCTGAACCGCTCCATCGCCTTTGATCAGCGTCTGTTCCGCCAGGACATTCGCGGCAGCATGGCCCATGCCCGCATGCTGGGCAAACAGGGCATTCTGGACGAAAATCAGGCCAGGCAGATCATACTGACCCTGGAAGACATGCTGGCCGAACTGAAGCAGGGGCAGCTCGCTGTTGACCCCAAAGCCGAGGACATCCACAGCTTTGTGGAAGCCGAACTGACCCGTCGTATCGGGGATGTGGGCAAACGGCTGCACACCGGCCGCAGCCGCAACGATCAGGTGGCGCTCGACCTGAGGCTGTATCTGCGCGATGAAACCGACGCGCTGGTGGCGAAATTATCGCAACTCAGCCAGACGCTGAACGACATTGCCGGCGCTCACACCCAGACCATCCTGCCGGGTTACACGCATCTGCAGCGCGCGCAGCCCATCACCCTGGCCATGCACATGCAGGCCTACGTGGCGATGATTGAACGCGATACCGGGCGCCTGCAGGACGCCCGTCGCCGGATGAACCAATCCCCTCTGGGCGCCGGTGCGCTGGCCGGCAGCACCTTTCCGCTGGACCGGGCCATGGTGGCGCAGGAGCTGGGTTTTGACGGCGTGGCGGTGAATCCGCTGGATGCCGTCTCGGACCGGGATTTTGTCCTGGAGCTGCTGTCGGCTGTGTCCATTCTGATGATGCACCTGAGCCGTCTGGCGGAAGAGGTGATTCTCTGGTGCTCGCAGGAGTTCGGGTTTGTCTCGCTGGATGACGCCTACAGCACGGGCAGCAGCATGATGCCGCAGAAGAAAAACCCGGATGTGGCCGAGCTGGTGCGCGGCAAAACCGGCCGGGTGTATGGCCACCTGCTGGCGCTGCTGACCACCATGAAGGCCCTGCCGCTGGCCTACAACAAGGACATGCAGGAAGACAAGGAAGCGATTTTTGACACCCTGGATACGGTGAATACCCTTCTGCCCGCCTTTACGGGCATGCTGGCCACCATGACGATCCGGACGGAACGCATGCGCGAAGCAGCCGGCGGCGGTTTTGTGAACGCCACGGATCTCGCCGATTACCTGGTGGGCAAAGGCCTGCCCTTCCGCGATGCCTACCAGGTGGTGGGGCAGGTGGTGCAGCATTGCGTTGAAAACAAACGCACCCTGGAAACCCTGCCGTTGGAAGACTACCGGCAGTTTTCCGACCGGTTTGCGCCGGACCTGTTTGCAGCCATTGCCCTGGAGCAGTGTGTGGCTGCCCGGCAGCCCTCCCCCCGTTAGTGGATTTCCGGTCGGACAGGGGTGATCCGCACACCAAGGACTATGAATCAGCCGCGCGATCCGTTACAATAAGGATATTCAGGAACCCGGGTTCGTGTTGTGAGTCTGAGGATTGGGTCAGGGCGAGCGTGATTAACCGGCAAGCCTGAGCTGACGTGTATGGAGGAGTGCCCGGGTGTTCTCAGTGGACATATTGCCGATGCTGGAGACAACCAACGCGTGGTTGGCCCTTTTCGGCACTGACACCGGGGCGTTTCTGAAAGGCTTACTGCAGGTGGGGGTGCTGGTTGCAGTATTCTCCATGATCTATTCCCGGTTTATTCGCCGCAGTCAGGCCGAGCAGCTGGTGAAGGGCGTTTTCGTGACGCTGATGGTGTTTGTTCTGCTCTGGGTGGGTGCGCGCATTCTGGATCTCACGATTCTGGAGATCATATTTGCCGCGAGCATTCAGATTCTGTTCATCGGAATGATTGTGATTTTTCAGCCGGAACTGCGCCGCATGCTGATGATGCTGGGCCAGGGAGAGCTGTTCGGCTTTCAGGTTTTCTCCGGTGGCGTGAAGGATACCAATGCGGAATATCTGGTGCATGAACTGGTGGAAGCCGTGCGTTATCTCAGTAAGTCCCGCCACGGGGCGCTGATTGTGCTGGAAGCCGAAAACGCCACCCGCAGCGATTACCTGGAAGTGGGTACGGCGCTGGATGCCAAAATCAGCACCGAACTGATTCTGACCATTTTTCATCCCACCACGCCGTTGCATGATGGCGCCCTGGTGGTGAGTAACGACAACCGCATTATTGCCGCCGGGGTCTTACTGCCGCTTACGGAGAACCCGGAGCTGAGCTGGCAGTATGGGACGCGTCACCGCGCCGCCATTGGGTTGACGGAGGTTTCCGACAGCCGTTGCCTGGTGGTTTCCGAGGAAACGGGATCCATCTCCCTGGTGCATGACGGCAAGCTGCAGAAGATTGAAAATACGGAAGACCTGAAAAAAGCGCTCGAAAAAATATACCACGTCAACAAAGGCCTGGAGGCCGGTATGGTGGTGGCGGGCGCGGGGGGTCGTTTCAGCGACCTGATGGAACTTTCCAGCCACGTGCAACGGATGTTCCAGTCCGCCACGGGCGGTCGTGGCGATGGCGACGAGCGCTCCGAGAAGCGCCGCTCGGGTCGCGGTTAAAAGCAGCGTATTTCTGAAGGGCGATCAGGCGACCTTTCCTGCAAACGGATTGGCAGTCAGGCTGGCGCGTACTGCATCCAGTGCCTCTTTGACATCCAGGGCCACCTGACCGTCGGCGGTCGGATCACCGGTGCTGATCAGAATTTCCTTGATCTTCTGGAAGGGGAGTGCCGGGTTCAGCTCTTTCATCATGGCAACCACACCACTGAGCGCCGGGGCGGCAAATGATGTGCCGGCAATGGCGCCATTGCCGTTCAGGGCATCCTGCGGATCTACGGTGATGGCGTAACCGCTGGTGGCAATATCGCCTTTGGCGGAGTAAACAGCCGTAGTGTCGTCAGTGGCATCCTGTGTCCCTCTGGGATTCAGGGCCCCGACAGTAATGACGTTCTCGCTGCGGCCCAGGAAATTTCTGTCCTGACCATCCACGGCGCCGAATGCTTTGGCGATTTCCGCGCCATTGCCTGCTGAAACGACAACCACTGTGCCGTTATCAGCCACGGATTTGGCGGCGGCATCAAAATCCTTCAGGCCTGTGGTCACCATACCGTCAGCAGTCACCTGCAACACACGGTTCAGTTTCAGGTCGCCATCTCCGTGGAGTTCGCCGATCAGATCGGGGCGACCTTCAATACCGACAAAGGTGCCGCCGAGGCTTTCCAGAATCGGCGCATTTTCACGCAGGAAGGCATCCTTGGCGGCCATCTGGGCTTCATTGATCCACATGGTTTCCTGAGCCGCCGGCAGGCTGTCAGTCATATCCTCACCGTTGAGAATGCGGCGGTCCCCTTTGAGGACCACCAGGTCATCAAAATTCAGGGGCTCTGCGGCATCCTGCATTCTGGCCGCATCGGAGGCGAAAGCACCGTCCACAAACTCGCGTATCCTGGCGCGTTTTTCATCGGCAGTCAGTTCCGCCGTGGCATCGCCAAACACCTGTTCGCGCATGCTGGCGCGTAAGTTGTTTACTTTGGTGATCCGCGCGGTTTCCGCATCCAGGGTCGCTTTCAGGTCATCGGCGTTGGGAATCGTGATCTGATCGCCCAGACTCTCGGTGATGGTTTTCAGCATATCGCCGATTTCCGGTGGCAGTTCGGTGCCGTCCGGAAGATTGAGTTCGCTCACGTCGCCATTTTTAATGGCATTCAGCACCTTCCCGATCTCCTCGGGTGTTGCCTGGGATCCTTCAGGCAGAACCTCATCAGGTTCGGCCAGTTCGGCTTCCAGTTTCAGGTAGAATTCGGCGTTGCTGACGCCATAGGACATGTTGATGATATCGGGATCATCAGCCGGGTCAGCCGCATCGGCGCCGGCGCCAATGGTGCGCAGGTTGTCGGCGGCAAAATGCAGGCTGTCTGCCACGCTGGCCTGCAGCTCGGCTTTCAGATCAATCGTATCCGGTAATTCATCAGCGGACAGTTTTTCAATAAAGAACAGATTGGTGGATGGGTCGGGCGGTTCCAGTTCCGGGTTGACCACCGGCATCGCCCGGGTCACGGTGGCGTCTTTCGCAATGCTGGAGACGACTTTACCGGTAGCCCCGATGTGAATCAGGCCATCTTCATTGGAAATCGGGTCAGTTTCGTCTGACACCATTTCGTTCATCACCACCCGGACACCTTTGCCGGTGGGTGTGGATGGGTCAGCCAAGAGGTCTTTGTTGAGTGCGTCAAACGTGTTGCTGCTGGCGTAGCTTCCCTCCCCCTGTACAAGTTCACCGCCCAGCGGGTCGTTTCGGCGGCGGATGATCATCGGGACTTCATCGGCAAACAGGTTGCCGGTTTTATCGCCGAACGTGTAATTTCCGTTGCCGTCCACACGGCCGATGGTGCTGGGCTTGCCGTCGGGCGAGGTCATAAAATCCTGGCTGATTAGATAGCCATCCTGATCGCCGTCATTGTCTTCATCCGTGCTTTCAGTATTTTTACTGCTCAGCGTGTTCTGTATGGACACGCCCTGGCCGTCAATAATGGCAAAACCTTCCAGGCCGGGGGGGCCAAGCAGGGCTTCCAGAATTTTGTCGGTGCTTGATTTGGGCTTCTCTTCGGCCGGATCGGCAGGTTGCTCTGCCGGCGTTTCAGCTGCCGGATCCGCAGGCGCTTCTGCAGGCGCGTCAGCAGCCGCCGCCTCATCCGGGACGGGTTCACCGGTATCGGCGGCAGTGGATACGTTGTCTCCGTTCAGCCCCAATGGGTCGTCAATGGACACACTGTCAGACGGGGTGGGTTCCGGCGCGGGCGGCGGAGTCGGTGTGGTCTCGGCCGGGGTCGTTTCGGCCAGCGTGCTGAAAGGTTTCTCAACCGCTGTCGTACTCAGGGATCCGGCTAAACCAACGCTCATACAAGTTCTCCTTCTCGGGTATCCTGTCTCAGGGGTTTCGGCCTATTCAACCCAAGGCCCGCAACCGCAAAGCGCAAGTCCACGGTCAGGTGGTTTGGCCAAACGCGTTTTTCAAATTCTCTCTCGGGGTCGGGTCAGGCTGGGGATGTGTGCTCATTCCGGCAGGAAAAACCTGCTTTAATAATAAAAACAAACATAAGATGAAAATTGCTTGGCGCTGGATCAGACACAATACCGATATCACCGGGATATCAACCTCAGCGGTTGTGGCCGATTTTACCCTGGGCGACGTTATTGCGCGTGAGCGCCATGTTGACCAGGTTGACCATGATGCCCAGTGTGGCGACGGTGGCCACCATGCCGGCCAGCATGTTCAGCTGCCGGTATTTCATGGCGCCCTCAATCCGGCGCACCAGATCCTCGGCTTCCGGGGTATGGAGGCCAGTGTTTTTAATCTGCCGCAGCCGGTCGGTCAGCTGCTCCTTGGTGGTGGTGGAATAGCGTGCTGCCGGGTTAATCCGCCAGGAAAGGCGTCTGAGGGAGGCCATCCTCCCTGTTCCCTGCGGCATGGGTTTTTCGTGGCGCAACAGCTCGCGGTAGCGGGCCGGGGTGGCCAGCCCGATGAACAGGCGCGAAAGAATGGGGATGGTGAACAGATAGAAGAAATAGCCCAGGCCGTCGCGCAGAATGTGCTCTCTGGCCTCGTTATAGCTGCGGATGGCGCCTGCGGCGATCCGCGAGAAAATCATACCGGCATAGACCACGCCCACCTGTTTGGCGGTAATGTTGCCGCCGTGGGTGAACGCGTCAAAATCAAACCGGGAGAGAACCCGCCCGGGGCGCAGGGTTTCCGCCATGGATTCAAAGGGCTGGCTGCTCAGACCAAAGGTGGGTGACTGGACGGGACGAATCATGATGCGGGCACTCCTTCCGGCTGACGGGCAGAGGCCTTTTTCAGATCAAACAGCTGAAAGGCGGTGGGTTTGTGGAATGAGGGATCCAGTGGGCGGGTTTCCGTCGGTTTGGCGCGGATAATGGGCAGGCTGCTTTTACCTTTGGTCAGCGTCGGCTGGGCGCCCACCATGTCGCCGGGAAAGAAGACTTTGCCGCCGTTCTCGTGTTTGGTAATCAGGATATTCACAAAGGCCACACTCATGGCGGCAATGCTGGTAACCGCCAGGGCCACCTTGGTTTGCCAGGTTTTGGCCACCATGGCGTGTATCAGGGAGCCATCGCCGACGCGGGGGATGAACTTACGCACAAAACCACCGGCGGACCGCAGAAACAGCCGGTCGTGAACCAGCCGGCCGGCCGCCTCGCTCAGGGGTTCGGTGGCGGACAGCCCGGTAAAGGCCCGGCTGAGATGCACATCATCAAAACGGAACGCTTCGCTGAGCAGGTGGGCGAGCGAGGCTTCTTCGCGGTGCAGCAGGCCGGCCCCGGCCCGGGTGGGCTGGTAGGTCATATTGACCGAGCTGCTGAGCCCGTGCTCCACGGCCACGGCATGGGCTTTGTGGGTCAGCGCCTTGTCTGTTTTCTGGCCTTCGCTCAGGTGAGCGAACAGGAAGCGCCGCAGGCCTTTCAACTCCTGGCCGAGTTTGCTGGCTTCTTCGCCGGTGGCGCCGGCCATCAGCTGGTCCACCAGTTGGCTGACGCCGGTTCCGTCGAGCCGGGCATCGGTCTGAAACCGTTTGGCGGCTTCAGGCAGCAGGCGGTTAATGGTCTGTGTGTTCTGAGGATCGGCCGCCTGCAGGCTGGCGGCAAAGCGGGTATAAAAGTTGCGCCGGATGTCTTGCGGGCTGCCGCCATCCTTCAGCGCATCCTCAAACATATTGGCCAGCACATGCATGCTGTTGGCGTTAATCCAGCGCGACAGGTCCAGACCATAGGGATTGACCAGGCGGCTGTTGCGGATCATGCGCGTTGCCAGCCAGCTGGTGTGGGCCAGCATGAAGGACAACGAGTAAAAACCGCTGAACTCGCGGATGGCCACTTCCTGCCCGTCGGCCTTACCGCGCATCAGGAAAGCCAGCAGGGTCCGCGGGCCCACCATGCCCATCAGATCGGCAGCCACCAGCTGCGCGTACTGGTTTCCGTCCAGCACACTCAGGGCTTTGGGCAGCAGGCCAGCGCCCGCCCCGGCAAATTGGGGCGATGGGTTCAAACGGGTTTTCTCCCCGCCAACGGACATTGATACTGGTAACAATGGACTCACCGGTCTGCAAAGCTCACAGGGTGCAGAAGCGTTGGGAATACAGGAATACTGCGATTGTGACAAGAAGGTATTACAACAAATAAACTCCCCCCATGGAAGAAGTTGCGGGTCTGCGGGCGGGTTTGTTACAAAGGCGGGATGTCCAGAGTATTGACGCCAGTGACTTCACAAAATGAAACAATGTATCACAATTTAATCTTTTACAGCGTAATACTATTGAGCGCATCTGTGCCTGTACTGCTTTACCAACCCAGACCCGCCTCCGGTATGACCGTTCACGCCTTATCCCAGATTACCCGCGCCCCGGCACCATTGCCGCCGGGGCGTTTAAATGCGCCGCCGCCCGCCCAGGCCAGCAGAACGCCGGCTCCGGTGACGTTCGGCTTGTCCGGCCAGCAGGTCACCAATACGTTGATTCCTGTGTTTCAGAAAATCAATGAGCAGTATGTCTGGGGCTTTCTCGCTGTGGATGCCCTGGCTTTCTGGATGATGCGGACCGTGGGCGGCCTGATTCGCGGTCGTGAGAAATATGATGCCCGCCAGGACCCCACCAATCAGAATCTGTCGCCTTTTCAGCTGATGCGAAAATCGCTCCAAAAAAATGCCACTGGTCTCAACTGGGGTTTTGCCGGTGAGGAGATGATCCGCGAATCCCTGACGGCGCCCCTAAGCTTTTGTATTCCCGCTTCCGTGATGGGTGTGGCCGCCGGTCGTTCCTTTAAATCAGCAGTGGGTCTGGGGTATCACCCCATGACGAATCTGAAGAATACCTGGGTGCATCAGCTCAGGCAGCGCAGCACACCGCTGAGCGAGGAGGGAATGCGCGATCATCTGAAACAGTTTGTGGAAGAACTCCTGACCCGGGGCGAACCCGATTTACTGTCGCTGAAAACCTCGTCCGGAAAACCGTTCTCCAGGGTGGTGAAGCAGTGGGCAGACGACTGGTCGGCGCTGGTGGCCGAGCACCTGAATGACGCGGCGCTTGGGCTGAAATCCGATCGCGAGGCGCGTAAAATTCTGGATGCCAGGCTGGAAACTCTGAATGGACGCCTGCAAACCGTACTGATTGAAGAGTTCAACCGGGTGCATCACCTGGGTGACAGGCTTTACCGGCCGGAATACCTGAATGTGGGCGTGGTGGAAAACGGTCAGTGGACGCGTCTGGAACAGCCTATTCAGCAGACCCTGGATCAGCTGATCCGTTTTAAAGATTTTATGGCGGCAGCTCTGCCGCAGCAACAACGCAACCCGGGTATTCCGCTGGCGGAACTGGTTGAGAAAAGTTACCGCAAACTCGTGGGTCTCAAGTTTGGCTTTGGCCTGCTGGCGGCCAGTACCGTCCTGATGATGCTCAGTGTGGTGCCGAAGATCTCTCAGCACAGCAAACGTTACCCGGCCAATCGTCTCTACTATAACCAGGGTGGGCAGCCGGCATGAGCCTTCCTCTGACAGGTCAGCCGGTTCCCGGATACAACGCCGCTTCGGAAAGCCTCTTCCGCATGGCGCGGTGGTCTTATGACACCATGCCGAAGAAACTGGACGCCTGGAAGCAGGCCACGCACAGCGCTGCGGATGCCAGTCAGGCCACCCGCATTGCCAATCGCCTGAAACGCGGGCCGTTGTGGTTGCTCGACAAAATGGTGCGGATCGATTATTCGGAATACGTGAAGCTGGGGAAGCTGAAATTTGCGCAACTGCCGCTGGGCTTTGTGATGACGACCTTCTTCCTGGGCACCATGGTGCCCCGGTCTTACCAGGCCATTAAGCGATCCAAGGATCACGATTTCTCCGAAGTGGGCGATATTGTGCGCCGGGATCTGGTGGCGGTGACCTGCCTGATTTTCCTGCTGGACATTGTGAAAAAGTACGTTAATAAACTCAAACAGCCGGCCGATGGCATCCGTAACCTTTTTCATCCCTTGCAGGGCGAGGAGCAGGTGCTGACTTACAGCCAGCGCGCCCGGGTGTTTCGCATGGACAGCCCCGAGGCCATCTACGAGATGGCCCGCCAGGGCAACACGGGCGGGATGTCGCGGGCTGTGGACAAGGCTCTGAAATCCTGGCGCAAGCAGATTGGCGATCAGTTCCCAGAAGTCCAGGGGCATCTGGATGCCGTGGAACAGCAGCTGAAGAACCTGGTGGGCGCTGTCAAGACCGGCGCTGCCGGTGACAGCGATACGGCCGCACGCAAGGCAGCCGAAGCCCTGTTCGAGCACATCCGCGTTCTGGATACATTCCGTACGGCGCAGATGGACAATACGGTCTTTGGTCGCAAGGCGGTTGATAAACTCTCCCGCATGCTGCCGGAACTGGGCAACGTGGTGGTGAACTACGCCAAGTCCCGCAAGCTGCCGGGTGATATTTTTGGTTATCTGTTTACCGTGGGGTTTGTGGGTTTTCTGCCGGTCTGGTTTAACAACTACTGGAACCGTCGCAAGTTTGAGCGGAAGGCGTCCGAAGGGGTTTTTCCCATCCAGCCGCCGGCAAACACCCAGCCCCCCAAAGCACCGGTCCCGTCGGCGCCGTCAGTTACTGGCGGATTGAGCCCGGTGGGTCTGCCGGGCCTGCAACCGCCTCAGTCGCCTCCTGTGGAGCAGAATGCGCGTCAGGTGTATGCTGCCCTCAGGCAGTCTTCCCGGCCCTATATGGCGCAGCAGCAGGTACGCTGACCGACTCCCGCCAGGCATTTCTGTGGCCGGCCTTACTTTTTCTGGCTCCGTTCCAGGTGCACCAGGTTGCTGCGCGCCTGCTCATGCATGGCGTCAATACTGAGCACTTTTTTATACATGGCCATGGCTTTGTTGTATTGCTTTTGCCGCTCCAGCGCCACGCCCAGGTTGTAAATGGCGTCAGCGAAATTCGGATCGGCCTTAATGCACCGCGTCAGGTAGTCAACGGCTTTGTCCATATCGCCGCGCACCCCGTACAGTGACCCCAGTGCGAAGTTGGCGTTCACGTGCTCGGGATCTTTGGCCAGCACTTTTTCATAATAGTCCACAGCTTCGCCAAACTGTCCTGTCTGGTCAGCGATGACGCCCAGTTCGTAGAGACTGGCGAGATCATCGGGCAGCAGCGCGATAACGGATTTAAAGTTGCGGGCGGCTTTTTCCAGGTTGTTTTCTGCCATGTAGGCTTTGCCCAGGTTGAAGTAGATGTCCGGGTTGTGCTCGTCGTAGGAGAGGGCCTCCTTGTAATTCTGGAGCGCCGCCACGTTGTCGCCGGCATCAAACAGACGGACCCCCTCATTACAGAGGGCGGCTGCAAACTGGCTGCGGAGTTCCTGGTTGTCAGCCAGCGCGTCTTCCGACTGCATAATGGGACGGATGTACTGAATCGCTTCCAGATACAGGCCTTCAGCCAGCGCCATGCGCCCCAGGTGGCAGTCAAACAGAAAGCGGTCCTCGGGAAACAGACGGCTCAGCTGGGTAAACGCCTCGCGGGCTTCCTCGGTTCGGTTGGCTTTATACAGGTGCTCGGCGTACGCCATGCGGATCTTCTTGTCGGCGCGTTGCGTGTCAATCAGATGTTTCAGGATGGGCAGCGTGTCCTGATAGCGTTCCAGCTGCGCGAGAATCTTGAGTTTCAGTTTGATGGAAGGCTCATGGCCTGCCTGAACGGCCAGCCCGCCATCCAGAAATTCCAGGGCTTTCTCCGGCTTGTTCTGCAGCATGCCCAACCGCGCCAGCTCATAATACGCCTCGACCTGCTCGGGGTTGAGCTTGATGACCTGCCGGAAGTAGACCTCGGCGTTGGCGGGATCTTCCTTCTGCAGGTATACCCGACCAATTTTGAAGTGCAGCGCGGGATCCACGTTGTTGATTTTCATGGCCATCTGAAAATGACGCATGGCTTTGTCATACTCATAACTGCTGAGGTACTGATTGCCCCGGTTAATGTGGCCGTGATAATCCAGCACCTCCTCGGGTTCCGGGGGCTCTTCCGGGCTGTCGGACATTTCTTTGCCCAGCACCCGCGAGGCCGTCGGGTTGGTCATCACCACCCAGACCACCACCAGGATGACCACCAGCAGCAGCAGCAATGCAATCGGGGATTCGAATAAACCGTTCAAAAAAGCACTTTCCGCAATACAACGCCCGGCACAGGCCTGAAGACGGGTGGCCAGCCTGGAGTTGGTATGATACTGACAATATTATACTTTTTTTTCACCTTCGTTTTACCGTTTCACTGTCTGGCGCCCGTCCATGTCCCCGCCCCCCCCGCAAAACCGAATCCTGATCAGTCGTCTCAGTGCGCACGGGGACGTGGTGCAGACCCTGCCGCTCGTCACAGCCCTGAAAGCCTGGGATCCCCACTGTTCGGTCGGTTGGCTGGTGGAAGCCAGCGCCGCGCCGCTGCTGGCGGATCATCCGCTGATTGACCGGCTGCATATCAGCGAAAGGAAGCGCTGGCTCGCTTCCTGGCGTCATCCCACCCAGTGGGGAGACAGCCTGAACGGTTTCCGTCGTTTACTGCAGGGCCTGCGCGAGGCGCAGTACACACACAGCCTGGATGTGCAGGGTCTGCTGAAAAGCGCGGTTCTGCCCTGGCTGGTGGGGATTCCCAACCGGTACGGCAATGCCGGGGCCCGGGAAGGGGCGGCGCGTTTCTACAACCACTGCCTGCCACCCCATGCCCATACCAGCACCACGGCGCCTGCCGTGTGCCAGTACCTGCGTTTTGCCGAGGCGCTCCGCGCCGGGAGCGCTGAGGCGCCTGTACCCTCGTGGAATGATGCCGCCGGGTGGCGTATCCCGCCGCCAACCTCGGAAACCGTCTCGCGGGTGAACCGACTGCTGGCTGATATTCCAGAGAACAAGCCTGTGATCGCCCTGGCGCCGGGAACCATGTGGGTCAGCAAGCATTGGCATGCGCCTTACTGGGGCCGCCTGTTGAAGGAACTGCTGGATCTGGAGGTCACCCTGATTCTGCTGGGAGGGCCTTCGGAGTCGGATCGTGTGCTGAATGAAGCGATGACCCGGACCCTGACCGAGGCCGAAGCGGATCGCGTGTGGAATCTCTGCGGTAAAACGGAGCTGGCGGATCTGTACCGGCTGTTTCAGCGCGTGGATGTGCTGGTGGCTCCTGACAGCGCGCCGATGCACATTGCCAACGCGGCCGGCCGGCCCCGCATTGTCGGGTTGTTTGGCCCCACCTCGCCGCTGAGGACGGGACCTCTGGGTGAGGGCCATGTCTCGCTGAGTACCGCTCTGGACTGTCAGCCCTGCTTCCGTAAGCGCTGCCCCCTCCCGGCGCAGCAGTGCATGACGGAGATCACCCCGGCCATGGTTCTGCAGGCGGTGCAGCCCCTGCTGAACGCCCGGCCCATGGGAGCGCCGCATGGCTGAACCCATCATTGCCAGGCTGCTGGTCATCCGCTTTGGGGCCATGGGGGATCTGCTCCATGTTGCCCCCTCGCTGGCGGCGGTGGGTCGCGTTTCGCCGCAAACGGAAATTCATGTGCTGACCGCCCCGCTGTATGAACCGCTGATGCAGGCGCTGCCCGATGTGGCCCGGGTATGGACCTGGGATAAAGCCACCGGCTGGCCCGGGTTGTGGCGGCTGGCCGGCCCGCTTCGGGTGCAGGGGTTTGAGGCGGTGGTGAATCTGCACCCGTCACTGCGGACCTGGCTGTTCAGCCACTGGGTGGGCGCCGCGCGCCAGGCGACCTACCGCAAGGAAAAGCTTGCCCGGCGCGGAGCGGCCCAGCGGTCCCTCACCCGTCTGCATGCCGTGGATGACTTTGCCCGGCCCTTTCGTCATCTGTTTGCGGCAATGGGCGACCTGAGGCCGCCGACCCTGCCGGTACACCCGCTTTCCCCGGATCTCTCTCGCTCAGGCCGATGGATCGGCCTCATTCCGGGTGTGGGGCATCACCGTGCCAACCGGGCATGGCCGCAGCCAACCTGGCAGGAACTGATGCACGGCCTGACGGGTCTGGATCCGGACCTGAACCTGGTTCTTCTGGGCGGGCCGGATGAAGCCGGTCTGGCCGGGCAGTTGAGAGACGCCCTGCCGCCAGCGCTCCGGGCGCGTGTCACTGTTGCCTGTGGTCCGCAGAGCATACTGGAGACGGCGGCGATGATGGCCGCGTGTGAGCTGGTGGTGGGTGGCGATACGGGCCCCCTGCATCTGGCTGCGGCTGCGGGGGTGCCGGTGATTGGGCTGTATGGCCCCACCAGCGCGCAACGGACCGGCCCTCGGGGCGTGAACGCCCTGAATACCGAACTGACACCGCCCACAGAACTGGCCTGCTGGCCCTGTGAGGCACCCTTCTGCCCGCTGCGCGGAGCGGAGGAACTGGCCTGCATGCGCGAGATGACGCCGGCGTCCGTGCTGGCCGCATGTCGCCGTGTTCTGGCCGGGGAACAGCAAAAAGCCCTGGGCTGGTAGCCAGGGCTTTTATCAGTGGGTATTGCCGGGGCGTCAGGCGCTGGCGGCGCTGAGGGCCTTGGCGGCGCGGGCCTTGTAACGGGCGCCGGTATTCTTTTTCAGGATGCCCTTCAGCACGCCGCGGTCCACCAGACTGTACACCTCGCTCAGGAGGGTGGTCTGATCCTTCTGTTCGGCGCTGGTTTTCACGGCTTCCAGCAGTTTTTTAATGGCGGTGCGCATGCTGGATTTAAAGGCCACGTTGCGCTTGCGGTTGCGCTCGGCCACCAGAACACGTTTTTCAGCAGATTTAATATTTGGCAAGGGTCCATTCCTTATGGGCAGTGAGGGGAAAAGTACATCTTGTATACCATCAAGATGTTTTGACCGCAAGGGTGGCCCGGGCGCCTTCCGGCCGGGTGATGACCCGTTCGGGGCCCGGCAGCCCGGGAAGGCTCCCCTCTGGATGGTTGATGTGCATTCTCCCCCAGACAAGGTAAGCTGAAAACAGGAAATGAGGTGGCAACCCGCCGCAGGGCCGGCCCGGATCCGGCAGGGACCCTGTGCAGCGCGGCGCCTGAGACAGGATTGCGAATGGATGATGATCGGACTCACCCAGCTGAAAGGTGAGGAACCGGCCGAGCGGCCGGGGCATTCCGCCGTGGCTTCCGCCGGCCAGCAGGCGCCTGTGGATGACCTGATGCGCTGGGCCGGGACTCTGACAGACTCTCTAAGCGAGGCAATCGCCGCTTTCTGGGAGCAGCCGGTGGTGGTGCGGTTGTTTTCCGTCTCCGAGCGTCAGCTGTATTACTGGCGCCCCGATGATTTTTACGTCAGTCAGCTGGCGCTGGATGAAGCGCAGTCTGACGGCGAAACCGAGAGCCAGCACAATCTGGAGCTCAGATTGTCGGACGCTTTGTGTGAACGCTTCTTTACCCAGGTTCTGGGTCAAGCCCCACCGCGGATGGGGCTGTCCGGCAAGCCCACGGCCTTCTCATTTCAGTGGTTGAGCGATGTGGAGCAGGAGGTGCTGCAGGCCTTCTCCGCCAGCGTGTTGCGCTGGTCCGCAGCAAATCTGCTGAGAAAGAGCGCCAAAGCCCGCCCCGCCCGCCGGGGCTTGAAGCAGTCCCCGCCACCGACCGTTTACATGGTGTGGCTGGTCAGCCTTGCCGGGTCTGCCGCGCCGGCCGGCAAACTGATTCTCTCGGCCCCTCTGCCGTCACTGGCCTGGGAATCCCCGGCAGCCGGCATGCCGGAAAAACAGCCCGCAGAGCCAACGACCCGCGGCGTCTCGGAGGCGGCGATTCTGGATGCCCTGTCCACCGTAACGCTCTCCCTGGGCAGCACTCAGGCCTCACTGAGCGATCTTCAGCAGTTGTCCGCAGGCGACTGGGTGGTTCTGGAGAACAGCCGTATTCAGCGCATGGCGCTCCTGACGCCCGACGGGCCGGCAGAATTTCCCGTGATGCTGGCGCCGGCCACCATTGAAAACTATCACGTGGATCTCCCCGTGAATGCCCCGTTTGATGAAACCCGACAGGAGGTGTCCATGTCCCCTTCCGCCACAACGGCTTCCCAGCCGCTCTGGGATACGCTGATGATTGATGTGCGGGCGGAATTCGATCCGCTGCAGCTGCCTTTGCGCCAGATCCGCGAAATGGTTCAGGGTTCAGTCGTTCAGGTTGGCGATCTGCTGAGCACGCCGGTTCATCTGCGCCTGGATGACAGCACCCTGGCCACCGGCTCGCTGGTGATTGTGGGCGATCAGTTCGGCGTGCGGATTGACCAGATTCACGCCCAGATGCATGCACCGGCCGCTCAGACAGAGACTGCTGCGGGTGCGCCGGATTCGGCCGGCCCGATTACCGGCTCGGCCGTCGGCCAGATTCCCGGTCTGCCGGAGTCCCCGATGCCGCAGCAGGAGCAGGCCCAGGCGCCACCCCAGCCGGAAGGCCAGGCCGCGCCGGCGGAGACGCCGGCCGGGGGTGAGGAGGAGTTGTTTGACGCGGAAATGGATGACGACAATTTTGATGAGGATGACTGGTAATGGGCATGTTGCTGACCCAGACCACCTGGCATTACCTGGCGGCGTTCACCGTGTATACGGTGGCGGCAGTGGTGGTGATGTACATTATTTACTTTGCCGTTAAGCGGGATCCAGTCCGGCTGGCCCGCCTGCAGGCCATGGCCGGGGGCTCTGCCCACGGGGCGGCTTTGGGACAGTTACCGCCCAGTGCCAGGGTCTTTCCGGAAACCCTGCTGGCGGCCCTGAAGCATGGGCTGAAACGGCTGGACCTGAAAACCGGCGCTGCGGAGCGCCAGACGCCCCAACCCAGCCTGGTGATTGAAGAAGCCCGCATGCTGGATACGCTGAATACAGTGAGCGTGCTCCGTGTGGGTGAGGCGCGCTACCTGGTGGCCAGTGGTCCGCAGGGGGTCTCCCTGCTGACGCCACTGGATGCGACGAAACCTCAGGAAGGCTAGTTTTGGACAGTTTTCTCAAAAGCATGGATCCTGCCCTGCAGCTGATCATTCTGATGTCGGCGCTCAGTCTGCTGCCCTTCATTGTGGTCAGCATGACCAGTTTCCTGCGCTACATCATTGTCCTGTCCATCCTCAAAACCGCGCTGGGCACCCAGCAGGTGCCGCCGGCCATCGTGCTGGTGGGCATGGCGCTCATTCTCACGGGTTATACCATGTCGCCTGTACTGGGGGAGATGTACGAAGCCGCCGCCCCGGCCCTGAACAACAAGGCGCCCATCACCGAGGTGTTTGACCGGGGCAGCCGTCCTCTGAAAAACTTTATGATGCGCCAGACGCGCCAGGCCGATCTCGCCTTTTTTGTGGAGATGTCTCGCAAGGGAAAAATGCCGGAAAGCCCCGAACAGCTGACCCTGATGGAAGTGGCCCCCGCGTATATGATCAGCGAACTGCGGACGTCCTTTGAAATCGGGTTTGTGATTTTTATTCCCTTCATTGTTCTGGATCTCGTGGTGGCCAACATTCTGCTGGCGCTGGGGATGTTTATGTTGTCGCCAACCATCATTTCCCTGCCGTTTAAAATTCTCATTTTTGTGGCGGTGGATGGCTGGGGTCTGATCATCAACGGCCTGGTCCAGAGTTTTAACTAGGAAGCGCAACGGATGGAAGTCCTCCTACTCGAACATGTCGGACACGGACTGGGGCTGATGCTCACCCTGTCGCTGCCCGCTGTGCTGCTGGCGGCCACCATCGGTCTGGTGGTGGGTATTATTCAGGCGGTCACCCAGGTGCAGGAACAAACCATTTCGGCGGCGCCGAAAATTCTGCTGGTGTTTATGCTCGTTATTTTTGGCGGCGGCCTCATGGTGAACATGCTGAGTGACTACCTGCGTGAATCGTTTCACATTGCCTTTACCACCATTCCGCAGATGGAACAGATGGTGATGCCGCCCCTGGCCGGTGATGAAGAACGCTCGCGTATCCGATCATTCTTTAAACGCCAGGTGGGCAGCACACGGGCGGATTTTGATGAGGCCGCCCGCATGCGGGACGGATTCAAACTGTCGGATCAGGCGATGGATGCCAACGGTAAGCGGGTGATCCCGAATGGCGGACGACCGGCCGCTGGTGGCCTGGGTATTGCCGAGCAGATGCGACTCAGACAGGATCAGAACAATGCGGGACGCTGAGACGCATGTCGTTTGATGCCGCACTGAACGGCCTGGCGGGTCTTCTCAGCCAGTTTGCCCCCCAGCTGGATGCCATGCTGCTGGTTTTCGCCCGGGTGCTGGCTTTCCTGGTGACCGGTCCCGTCTTTAACCGGCGCAACATTCCCATCGTGGTCAAGGTCTCCATGGCGGTTATGCTGACCGGTTCGCTCTGGGGCAGTGTGTCCCTGGCGCATGCATTGCCCGCAACGGATGCGTTGTACGGGGCGTTTCACAAAGGCTATGCCAGCGTTTTTTACCTGCAGCTGGCCATGAACGTGACCGTGGGCGTGGTGATTGGTTTTATCGCCAGCATGGTGCTGGAGGTGATTTATTCAGCGGGCAACCTGATGAACAACCAGATTGGTCTGTCATCGGCCGTGTTTTTTGATCCCGCCTCGGGCCGGCAGACCATGGTGCTGGAGTCGCTGTTCTCCTACATGGCCATTGTCACGTTTATGGAGCTGGGTGGTTTGCACTGGATGGTGCTGGCGCTGCAGAAGAGCTTTGTGACCTTTCCGCTGCTGTATACCCGTCAGCCTCTGTTTGAGGTGATTGACATGAGTTACTTTGTGGGCCTCTCCGGGGATGTGTTTACCGTGGCCGTGCAGATGATGGCGCCCGTTCTGGTGGTCACCATGGCGATGGACCTCATTCTGGGGATCGTGAACCGGGCCGCCCAGCAGATGCCCGTGTTTCAGCTGAGTTTTGCCCTGAAGCCGGCCGTGGGGGTGGCGGTTCTGCTGATGACGCTGCCCATCTTCGTGCAGACGATGGTGCACTTTCTGAGCGATTACGCCGACATTTTTTAGGCGAGATAGCGCCACCAGAGGTACAGTGAGGCGATGGCCAGCGATTCCAGCATGATGACTGCGCCGACGGCCATAAACTGGAAAAACCCGATACGCTGGCCGCATTTGTAGGCGGCAATGTCGGCGGCCACCACGTTGGCGGTGGCGCCAATCAGCGAGCCGTTTCCGCCGAGGCAGGCGCCCAGGGACAATGCCCACCACAGTGGCTGAATGTTGTTGTAGTGACTGGCCAGGTTCTGCACCAGGGGGATCATGGTGGCCGTGTAGGGGATGTTGTCGATGACGGCCGACAGAATGCCTGAAACCCAGAGGAGGGTCATAGCGATCAGCGGGAAGTTGCCGTTGGTCAGCTGAAACAGCAGGTTGCCCAGGTAATCCAGGGTGCCCACCTGATCCACCGCCCCAACAATGATAAAGAGGCCGATAAAGAAGAAGATGGTATCCCACTCCACATCATCCCAGATGCTCTTGGGGTCTTCAAACAGCATCAGGACGCTGGCGCCCGCCAGGGCGATTGTGCCCACCTCCAGGTGAATGGCGTGGTGGAGCACAAAGCCGCTCAGCACCAGACTGAGGACCAGCCCGGAGACGATCAGCAGACGCCGGTCCCGGATAACCCCCTCCAGGGACATATCGGCCAGCAGGCTGCGGGTTTCCGGGCTGATCTGCAACTGGTTGCGGTAGATCAGATACAGCGTCCCGAGGGCAACCGGGAGAATGACGGCGATGACCGGAGCGATATGGATGAGGAAATCGTTAAAGGAGAGCCCGGCGCCGCTGGCGATGAGGATATTCGGTGGGTCGCCGATGAGGGTGGCCGTACCCCCGATATTGGAGACGATGACCTCTGAAATGAGGAGCGGGATGGGGTTGATGCGCAGTTTTTCCGCCAGGGCGCAGCTGATGCTGGCCATAAACAACACAGTGGTGACGTTGTCCAGAAAGGCGGAGCAGATGGCCGTGATCATGCAGAGCATCACCATCAGCACACCGCCACGCCCCCGGGAAAGCCGTGCCGTGGCGTAAGCCAGCCATTCAAACGCGCCGGTTTGCTTCACGATGTTGACAATAATCATCATGCCCACCAGCAGGGCTATCACATTGAAATCCACGTGGTGCAGGGCTTGTTCCTGCGGCAGGATGCCCAGGATCATGACGGCCGAGGCGCCCAGCAGCGCCACCACCACTTTGGGGAAACGCTCCCAGATGAACAGGATGTAGACGCCGGCGAAAATCAGGTTGGCGATCAGCTCGGCATGCGGTATGAGTGTGTGCGGGTGGTCAATCATTGGCAGCGGACAGGGATGACAGTACAATCACTTGACGGATGATGAGAGTATGGGCGTTGGTGACCCCCATCTTAACGCAGCCGGGCAGTGTCCCAAACCCAGGGCGGAAAAATTTGTTTGATTTGGAAGACAACCGGTCCTTTGAGGAGATTGGCGTTCAGCTGGTGAAGGAAGGCTCCCTCACGCTGGACTACATGATTCTGTCCTTTCTTTCGGCCATTATCGCCTCGTTCGGTCTGCTGCTCAACAGCAGCGCCATTATCATTGGCGCTATGATTCTGGCGCCGCTGATGACGCCCATTCTCTCCCTGTCTTTTTCAGGGCTGATTTACCGGCGTGATCTGATGATCCGTTCGGTAATCGCTATTGTGGTGGGAATTTTCATCGCCTGCAGCACCAGTTTTGTCATCGGTATTATTTTTTCGGGCGTTGGTCTCACCAGTGAAATTCTGGCGCGCACCAAGCCCAATATTATGGATCTGTTCGTGGCGCTGGCCGCCGGGTTTCTGGGTGGATATGTGATGATCCGCAAGCCCCTGGCCGAGAGCATGCCGGGGGTGGCCATCTCTATCTCCTTAATGCCGCCCCTGTGCGTAACGGGTATCGGCCTGGCCGTGGGAGAGCCCAATGTATTTGTGGGCGCCAGTCTGCTGTTTGTCACCAACCTGGCATGCATCGTGTTGAGCGGTTTGCTGGCCTTTCTGCTGGTGGACTTCAAGTATCTGGACAAAAAGTTCAAGGTCTTCACCTGGCCGGGCCTGGTGTCGCTTCTGCTGGCTGTGCCGCTGTTCTTTAATTTCTGGACGCTGACCGAAGAGGGCCGCCTGCGACGGGAGGTGACCCACCTGCTGCGCGATAAGACTTATACCTTCCAGGATGTGGATATTGATAACCTGCAGATCGATCTCTATCAGAAGCCGATTCTGGTGACAGTGACGGTGAACACCACCCAGCCGGATTTCACCCCCAAACAGATCCGTCAGGTCAAACAGTATCTCACACGGTCTATCGGCCGTCCGGTCAGTTTGGTGGTGAATATCAGTCCGATCATCCGGATGACCGATGCCGATGAGGAGCCCGTGTCGATGCCCATGGTGGAAAGCACCCTGGCTCGGTAAGATCCTCCGTTTGCAGGAGTTACCAATATTCTCGCTGTAACGGGTTACTGGACAAAAGAGGCCCCTCTTTTCACAGGATCTACCCCATTGGGGGGGTCTCTTTGGCTTGGAAAATCGATATTTTGGATAGTAGACCCCAAACTTAATCAGGAGCACAGTCCATGCTTTTTTCTACGCTTACGATGGCCCGCACGGCGGAGCGGAACGGTAAGGCCCCTGTGAACAGTCAGCTGGACGAGTCCCGTCAGAACACCCAGGCTCTGCTCGGCGTGATTCAGAAGCTGATGGCTGCAAAAAGCCGTGAAGAAGTCCTGATGTCGGCGTTGATGCACATCTGCGATCAGTTTGGCTGGGCTTACGGGTCATTCTGGCAGCTGGATGCCGGTGCGCAGGTGCTGCGCTTCAGTCTGGAGTCCGGCTCTGTCACCCCTGAATTTTCTCAGGTGACCCGCTCGGCCAGTTTTGCTAAAGGTGTCGGCCTGAGTGGTAAGACATGGCAGCGCATGGATCTGATGTTTGTTGAGGACCTGGGCGAGATGGTGGACTGCTGTCGCCGTGAGCCCGCCCAGCGCGCCGGTGTGAAGTCCGGGATTTGTTTCCCCATTGTCGTCAACGGTGAGTTCCAGGGCACCATGGACTTTTTCGCCACGGAAACGCTGACCCTGTCTGAGAACCGTCTGGATGTCCTGAGGAATGTGGGCCAGCTCGTGTCTTCTTCTCTGGAGCGGATTCTTGATGCGGAAGCCTCCCGTGATGTGGCGCTGAATGCCGAAGCCCTGAGCGAAGTGCTGGGTAAACTGTCTACGCAGTCCACAACGGAGAGCGCTGTGACAACGGCCCTGAACACCGTTAAAGAGACCTTCGGCTGGGCTTACGGGTCCTTCTGGCGCCTGGATGAAGTGGCCCAGGTACTGCGTTTCAGCGTTGAGACCGGCAGTGTGACCCCCGAGTTCACCAAAGTGACCCGCGAAGCCAGTTTTGCCAAAGGCGTTGGCCTGAGCGGTAAAACCTGGCTGAAAAACGAACTGGTTTTTGTTGAGGATCTGGGTGAGATGGTGGACTGCTGCCGCCGCGAACCGGCCCAGCGCGCCGGCGTGAAATCCGGGATCTGCTTTCCGATTGTGGTGGATGGGGTTTTTATCGGGACGATGGACTTTTTCGCCACCGAGACTTTGACGCTGTCGGCAGACCGGCTGCGGATCCTGAAAAATGTGGGCCAACTGGTTTCCTCTACCCTGGAGCGGATTAAACGCTCCGAAGCCGCCCAGGAAGTGGCGCAGAACGCAGAAGCCCTGAACCAGGTGCTGGGTACCCTGGCCAGCCAGACCGATCAGGATGAGGCCATTATCGCTGCGCTGAGCACCGTCAAGCAGGCGTTCGCCTGGGCGTACGGGTCCTTCTGGCGCCTGGATGAAGCGGCCCAGGTACTGCGTTTTAAGGTGGAAACGGGCAGCGTGACCCCTGAATTCACCAGAGTGACCCGCGAAGCCAGTTTCGCCAAGGGCGTTGGGCTTAGCGGCAAAACCTGGCAGAAAATGGAACTGATGTTTGTGAAGGATCTCGGCGAGATGGTGGACTGCTGCCGCCGTGAGCCTGCCCAGCGCGCCGGCGTGAAGTCTGGAATCTGTTTTCCGATTGTGGTGAATGGTGAAATGCGCGGCACCATGGACTTTTTCGCCACGGAAACGCTGACGCTTTCCGAGGAACGTCTGAATGTGCTCCGCAGTGTGGGCCGGCTCGTGTCCTCCGCCCTGGAGCGTATTGAAAAAGCCCAGGCCGACAAGGAAAAGGCCGAGCTGCTGATTGTGCAGGCCAAAAGCATCGCCAACGCGTCAGAGACGGTCAGTAACCACCTGCAGAGCGTTTCCAGCGCCACAGAGGAGATGTCCACCAGTGTGATGGAGATTGCCAAGAATGCGGCCTCCGCAGCGGATATGTCGTCCACGGCAGTGACTTTATCCGAGGAGTCCCAGGCGCATATGAATATGCTGGGGAAGTCGGTTCAGGAAATCAGTAAGATTTCGGATCTGATTAAGAGCATTGCCGCCCAGACCAACCTGCTGGCGCTGAACGCCACCATTGAAGCCGCCAGCGCCGGCGAGGCCGGTCGCGGGTTCACTGTGGTTGCCAATGAGGTCAAGGAACTGGCCAAGCAGTCCACTGCCTCTACCGAGACCATTCAGAAACGGATTGAGGAGATTCTGCGCAATACCCAGGAGACGCTCGCTTCCATGGGGCAGATCACCGACCTGATCTCACAGATGAACAACATCAACACCACCATTGCCGGCGCCGTGGAGGAACAGTCTGCCGTGACCAACGAGATCACGAAATCGGTGAGCGATGCGGCGATGAACAGTAGTCTGGTGACCGAGGATGTGATGAAAATGGCCGGCATCGGTTAAATAGAACCCACCATGGTTATTCCGACAGGCATCCGTTTGGCTGCCTGTTTTGGTTTGACATCAAACCGGATCGTCAACCCTAAAAGTTCACAGAAAACTTCATATATTCTGGATCATAGTAGGGTTTTTTCGGTACCCTGATCCTCCCGCTACACAGGCTTGCCGCAAGGTGTTTATCGGTTTTTCGGAAATGCCGGCCCGGGCAGGTGCTTGTCTTCTGCCGGTGATCAATGGGATAATCATTTGGGATTACTATTGAGGAACGGGTAGTCACTTGCTTGTTGAGTTATCGGGGCCGAACCCGCTGCAATACCATCGAGAGTGAGTGGCTGATTCCGGCAATCCACCAGGACACAACACCCAATCCCCGCTGATGTCGAAGGGCTGCGGTTTACCACCCGTCACTCCCCGGATACATCATCAGGCAAACCCTCCCCCACGATCAGGCTGGGCAGGGTTGTTTCCGGTCCTTCTCCGGGCCGGGCATCCCAGGAAACGAGAAACTTCTGTAAGCAGCGATAGAGAGGCGAGAACATGAGCGTTCCGGTCAGTAACATTCCCCAACAAACCACGTTGGACAGCGTGCTGGAAGATGAGTTGACGATCAAGGACTCGAAAGACGGCCCTGTGGCTCAGTCCTTTGCCCAGGTCAACCCGGCCGGAATGGTGTTTGACCGACGGTTCACCTCGCCCGATGTGCATCCGTTCGACGCCATTGAATATGAATACCGTACCTCCAAAATCACCGAGCCGGATGGCACTGTGATTTTTGAGATGAAAAACGTGGAAGTGCCCAAAAGCTGGTCCCAGCTGGCCACGGATATCGCTGTCTCCAAGTACTTCCGTAAGGCCGGCGTGCCCGGCACCGGTTCTGAAGTCAGCGCCAAACAACTGGTGAAGCGCGTGGCCCATACCATCCGTGTGGAAGGCCAGGCCCGCGGTTACTTTGCCTCTGCCGAGGATGCGGAAACCTTTGAAATGGAACTCTCCCACCTGCTCATCACCCAGAAGGGCGCGTTCAACTCGCCGGTGTGGTTTAACTGCGGCCTGCACCACGAGTACGGCATTGCCGGCAGCGGCGGCAACTGGTACTGGGATGAAGCGGCTCACGGCCTGAAAGAGTCCACCAACTCGTATGAACACCCACAGTGTTCCGCCTGCTTTATTCAGTCCGTGGAAGACGACCTGATGAGCCTGTTTGATCTTGCCAAGAACGAGGCGCGGCTCTTCAAGTTCGGCTCCGGCACGGGCACCAACTTCTCCAAAATCCGCGGTCGTCAGGAGAAACTCTCCGGCGGCGGCACTTCTTCGGGGCTGATGTCTTTCCTGGAAGTCCTGGATCGCGGCGCCGGGGCGACGAAATCCGGCGGCACCACGCGCCGTGCGGCCAAAATGGTCTGTCTGGATATGGATCACCCCGAGATTGAAGACTTTATCAACTGGAAGCTGAAGGAAGAGAAAAAGGTGAAGGTGCTGATTGATGCCGGGTATTCCTCGGACTTCAACGGCGAAGCCTACCACACGGTCGCCGGGCAGAACTCCAACAACTCGGTGCGCATCAGTGACGCCTTTATGGATGCCTTTCTGACAGACGGTGACTGGCAGACGACCTTCCGCACCACCGGCGAGGTGAGCGAGACTTTCAAAGCCAAAGACCTGATGGAACAGATTGCCTACGCCGCCTGGGCCTGTGCGGATCCCGGCGTGCAGTTTGACGACATTATTAACGACTGGAACACCTGCCTGGACACCGAGCGCATTTACGGCAGCAACCCCTGTTCAGAATACCACTTCCTCAACAACACGGCCTGCAACCTGGCATCCATCAACCTGCTGAAGTTTCTGGATGACAAGGACGTGTTTGACGTGGAGGGCTACCGCCATGCCTGCCGCGTGTTCTTCACCGCGCAGGAGATTCTGGTGGATTTCGCCTCCTACCCCACCGAGCAGATTGCCGGCAACAGCCACCGCTACCGCCCTCTGGGGCTGGGTTACGCCAACCTGGGCACCATGCTGATGGTGCTGGGCATTCCCTATGACAGCCCGCAGAGCTACGCCATTACCGGTGCGGTGACCGCCCTGATGCACGGTCAGGCCTACCTCACCTCCGCTGAGCTGGCCGCCGTGAAAGGCCCGTTTGCCGCTTATGAGGAAAACAAACAATCCACCCTGCGCGTGATGAAAAAGCACCGCGACGCCTGCTGGGATATCAGTGCGGCCGACTGCCCGGCCACCCTGCTGAAATCCGCCAAGGCGCTGTGGGATGACCTGCTGAACCAGGGCTATGAATATGGGTATCGCAACGCCCAGGCCACGGTGCTGGCGCCCACCGGCACCATCGGGTTGCTGATGGATTGCGACACCACCGGGATTGAACCGGATTTCTCCCTGGTGAAGTGGAAGAAGCTTGCCGGGGGCGGCTACTTCAAAATTATCAACCAGAGCGTGCCGCGCGCCCTGAAAAAACTGGGCTACACCGAAGCCCAGATTACCGGGATACAGCACTATATTCTGGGCACCGGCACCCTTAAAGGCGCGCCGTTTATTTCGGAGGCCGTTCTGAAAGAACGCGGCTTTACGGATGAACAGATTAAAGAGGCCTACGAGAGTGTGAAACTATCCAGCAGCTTCAACGAGTGGACGGCGGGCATCACGCCCGACATGCTCAAGAAAAGCGGCATGCCCGGCGCTGAAGTGAAGGCGGTGGTGAACTACGTGAACGGCACGCAGACCATTGAGGGCGCGCCGCACATGAAGGATGAACACCTGGCCGTGTTTGACTGCGCCAACCGCTGCGGTGAAGGCAAACGCTTTATTGATCCGATGGCCCACATCAAGATCATGGCCGCAGCCCAGCCCTTCCTGTCGGGCGCCATCTCCAAAACGGTCAACCTGCCGGGCTCGGCCACGGTGGAGGACATCAAGGAGATTTACGTGGATGCCTGGAAGATGGGCCTCAAGTGTGTGGCCCTCTACCGCGACGGCAGCAAATTCTCCCAGCCGCTTAGCAGCGCTAAGTCTTCGGATGACGATGATGACGAGCCGGCGGTCGCTTCAGCGGCTGAAACGGCGGCGGCTGAACCCGCTGCGCCCATGGTGGTGTGGGGCCAGAAGAAACACCTACCCCAGCGTCGCGACGGGATGACCGTGGAAGCCAACGTGAGCGGCCACAAGGTATACCTGCGTACGGGCGAGTATGAGGATGGCCGACTGGGCGAGATCTTTATTGATATGTTCAAGGAAGGCGCCGCCTACCGGAGCATGGTCAACTGTCTCGCCGTGGCGGTTTCGCTGGGCCTGCAGTACGGCGTGCCGCTGGAGAAGTTTGTGGACTCGTTCACCTTCACCAAGTTTGAGCCGGCCGGCGTGACCGATCACCCGAACATCAAGATGTCCACCTCCATTGTGGACTTCATCTTCCGGGTGCTGGGCATGGAGTACCTGGGCCGCACGGACTTTGTGCAGATTCCGCCTTCGGAAGGCAAAACCCGCTCCGAGCTGACGGCCATGATTGCCGAGTCCGCCGTGAGCGTGCCGATCCAGAAGCGGCTGGAGCTGGATGACATGCCGGTGAAGCCCATTGCCAACCCGGAGCTGGCCAGCGTGCAGATGCGCAACGAGCAGCTGAAGAGTATGATGGGCGATGCGCCCTTCTGCAGCGAGTGCGGGAGTATCACGGTCCGCAACGGGGCGTGTTACAAGTGCACCAACTGCGGCAACTCGGAAGGGTGCTCGTAAGCCAGAGACTTTGAGGGGAGCGTGAAAACGCTCCCCTTATCCAATTTTAGGTTCAAATTCACCTCTCTCATTTCTCCCCGAGTGGGACAGGTAGTTAAATGGGGAAAACAATAAGGAGGATTTGTCAATGAAAGACAAAACCTACAAACCGGGACAGGAGGTCCCTAAATCCGGACAGTACGGTGTCTATGGCCCGAAAGGTGGTTACCAAGGACACGAGGTAACCGCAACTAAGGGTGAACCATTCTGCCCAACGCAAAAGCCGGGCCAGCAGTTTAAGCTGCACGACCCGACCAAGCACAAATAATCCATACGTTTTTGGATTAAAGACGCGTTGAGGCTGACTCCCTCACGCGTCTTTTCTTTTTAACACGCTACATCTGCGAGGGGAATCGTTGCATAACAATTCTTACCCCTCACCCCCTGCCCCCTCTCCCGCAAGGGGAGAGGGGGTGAAGGTTACCCGCAAGAGTGTGGAGAAAGAGCTCAAGGTCATTTTTGGTGGTTCATGTCTTTTGTGGCTTGCAAAGCATTGTGGCGGAGAAACAACCAACGGCTCCCCCTCTCCCCTTGCGGGAGAGGGGGCCGGGGGGTGAGGGGCATTCCGGAGATGGAGGGTATTACGAGGAATCTAACCTACAGACGATCCAATGTCTCCCTAATCCGCATAAGTACACTGTCGCGATGGTGAAGCACCTCGGCCGTGGTGAAGCGAATGACTGTCAAACCCAGAGCCTTCAGGAAATCCTGGCGGGCGATGTCATTGCCGCGTTGTTCGGCTTCCAGATGGATGCCGCCATCAATCTCAATCACCAGTTTTTTGGCAGGGCAGAAGAAATCGACAATGTAACGTTCAATCGGCTGTTGTCTCCGGAAACGATAGCCGCCCAATTGCTGATTCCGAAGTTCACGCCAGAGCAATGCTTCGGTCTTGGTCTGGTCCCGCCGCAAGATTCTCGCCACGTCTTTCATGGTGCCATTGTACTCCCCCTCTACCCTTGCGGGAGAGGGGGTCGGGGGGTGAGGGGTATTCGGGGCAGTCAGTGGCGTGGGGTATTGCTGGGAAGACTCGGAGGAGTGGGCTGAGTGGAGTCAGTACTGATCCACAGAGATATACCCCGTATACTTTTTCTTGCGAAGCGTAAAGTTTGGGGCGGGATTTAAAACTATTCGTGTAATATGTGGGAGCCTATCCGAAAGGGTTGTTTCACCACAACCTCAAAACCCCCACCGATCAGGATGATCACCGGGGGTTTTTGTTTGCCGGTCTTTTCCAAAACCAGAGCCCCCTCAACGCGGGTTGAAGGGGCCTGATATGAGTCAGTCTGAGTTCTTAGAGCTTGTCGGGGAACATATAGCCCTTGGCCGTACCGTAGCCGGTGCCGGCCACCGTGCCGCCCACAGCGCCCACAGGAATGGCGAACAGTGTGCCCACAACGCCAGCGGGAATGAGGAAGGGTGCTTTCATAATCACCGCCGCGGCATCCACAAACGGGTCTTTGCTATTCTTGGCATCTAGGTTGCCAAAGGTATTGCGGGCTACCCAGCTCACGGATTCCGCCGTACCCTTACCCATGCCATATACTGCGCCCACGGGAGCGCCGGCAGCACCGGTCACCACACGTAGCGGAGTGGTCATAATGCGGCTTTCCACCGGCTTGGCGGTGGTGTATTCACCCTTTTCCCAGCAGACAGGGCATTCCTTGGCTTCAGCAGTCGGTTCTTCGCCCGGCGCCGGGGTTTCCTCAGCCATGGCCACCAGAGGTTGAGCCGACAGGGCCAGCAGGCTGAGCAGGGTAAAAAGTTTGCGCATGGGTTCGTTCTCCTGATTGATAATAAGCACCCCGGGGTCAACCGGCGATGATTGCAGTCTTCGTTCAGAAATCAGGAGAATTGAATTTCCAAAATGACGAGGCTGAGCAAATGGTTAGAACGAACTATTCGTTACACCACAAAGCCGTTGAGTGCGCAGGCCGCATCCGTGGTGGGGCGGCCCTGAGCATCCATGATCGGGGTTTCTGCCGGGGTGGTCTGCTGAAATGTGGACACGTTGCCGGCGAGAATCTCGCTGAAGGTGGGCTTGCGAATTTGCCAGAAGGTGCCCAGCGCTACCTGCGCCTCTGCCTGATAGGCCCGCGCCAGGGCAGCGGCGCGCTTGCTCTCCACTTCAGCCGCGTCATCCGGGTTGCTGACCTCGCCGTTGTAGCCTTCATCCTCCAGGTACTTCACGCGTGGCATTTCCTGGCCGTTCAGGGTGACGGTCTCGGCGTAAAAATCCTTGGTGTGCAGATCGTTGTAAGTGGGGCAGGGCTGCAGCACATCCACCAGCGCCATACCGGGGTGATCAATCGCCGCCTTAATCGTGGCTTTCAGGTGTCGGGCGTCAAACGCGTAGCTGCGCGCCACAAAGGTGTAGCCACTGGCAATGGCCAGCGCCAGCGGGTTAATGCCCTGCACCGGGTTGGGCAGGCTGAGCGATTTGGGTTGCGCGCCCTGGGGGAGCGTGGGCGAGGCCTGCCCTTTGGTCAGTCCGTACACTTCGTTGTTGAAGACCACATAGGTCATATCCAGATTGCGGCGTCCGGCGTGCATAAAATGCCCGGCGCCAATGCCGTAACCATCCCCGTCACCCCCACCGGCGATGACCGTCATTCTGGGATTGCTGATTTTAGCCCCGGCGGCAAAGGCCAGTACACGGCCATGGAGCGTGTGCGCGCCATACACCTGCACATAATGAGACGTCTTGCCGGAGCAGCCCACGCCAGTGAAGAAATAGGTTTCCCAGGGTTTACAGCCCAACTCTGCCACGGCGGACTGAATGGCGTTGGTGATGCCGAAGTCGCCGCAACCGGGGCACCAGTCCGGGTGCGCGTCGGATTTCAGCAGGCTGTTTTTCAGCGGTGTGGTGAGTTTCTCGCGGTTAGAGACCATAGGTCAGCACCACTTCCTTGGGTTGATGGGCATGCAGTTCGCGCACGGCGGCGATCATTTCCGTGTCCGACATCGGACGGCCGGTCCATTTCAGCACTTTGTGTTGTACGGGCAGGCAGGTCCGCATCTGAATCAGCTGGGCCAGTTGTCCGGTCAGGTTGTTCTCCACACAGGCGACAAAATTGGCCTGGGAGAGGATCCGTTGGACGGCTTCGGTGGGGAAGGGGTTCATCAGGCGGATTTGCAGGAAATTAACCGTGATGCCGTGGGTTTCCCGGAGCACCGGCATGGCTTCCAGTATGGCGCCCTTGGTGCTGCCCCAGCTCACCAGCGTGATGTCCGCCGACTCGGGCCCATGGAGGGTGTACTGAAATGCTTCAGGGATTTCAGAAAGCGCCATGTCGAGCTTTTCCATGCGCTTCTGGTGCATCGGCACGCGGACTTCAGGTTTTTCGGTGATGTGACCCCACTCATCGCTTTCATCGCCGGTGAGCCAGTGAATGCGCCCCGGCGTGCCGGCCACGGCGCGCGCGGAAATAATGCCGTCCGCCTTGCTGAAGCGGGCGAACTTGGTCAGGCCGGTTTCCGGCTCGGCGGGATTCCAGGTGTCCGGCGGGCCGACGATATGGCCGCGATCAATGTGCTGTTTGGATTCATCAAACACGGGTACGCAGAACGTGTTGTTGGCAATGGAGCGGTCGCTGAGCATCAGCACGACGGTCTGGTAGCGATCCGCCAGATTGAAGGCCTCAAAGGTGTCGTGGTACTGTTCGGTCACATCGCCGCTGGCGATAATGATTTTGGGATATTCGCCGTGGCCCGTGTGCAGCGTGAACAACAGATCGCCCTGCTCGTTGCGGGTGGGCAGGCCGGTGGACGGACCGCCGCGCATGTAGTTGAAAACAACGAGGGGAATCTCACAGATGCCGGCAAAGCCGAGTCCTTCCGACATCAGGCAGAAACCCGGGCCGGAGGTGGAAGTGGAGGCCCGCACGCCGGTGGTGGCGCCGCCAATGGCCATGTTCACCGCGGCCAGCTCATCCTCGCACTGCACCACGGCAATGCCGGTTTCGGGAAACTCTTCCATAAACACGCATTCATCCACGGCCGGGGTAATGGAGTAGTACGTTTGCAGTTTGCAGCCGGCCCGCATTTTGGCAATGGCCGTGGCCTGGTTGCCGTTGATAAGCGCCCGGCTGCCAGCAGCGGGTGGTGTCGGGGCGACCAGTTTGTAGGGGTACTCCGCAAAGCCCGGCAGTTGCTGAATGGCCTCATAGCCCAGGGTGCAGGCGCGCATGTTGAGCGCCACCAGCGACGCCTTTTTGTCCGTGAAAATGCCTTTCAGGGCGGTCTCAATGGCGCTGAGCGGAATGCCCACCAGCGCGCAGGAGGCGGAGACGGCAATGGCGTTTTTGAGAATGCTGAGCTGTGTGGCGGATTTCCCCACGGCTTCGCCCACGGCGGCGAGAATGGCGTCAAATTCAATGGGGAAGGTGAGAATGCCGGGCTTGAGTTCGAGCGCGGCCGGATGGGTCAGGTGCGGATCGTAAATCAGCGCGCCGTTCTCTATAATCTCAAAGGCGTGGTAGTCCGCTGTCGTGGGCTCAAAGGTGGCCAGCAGGTTCACCGGATCGGTGTGCGCCAGCACCGGGTCGGGGCGGACGCGGATCTGGAAGTAGCTGTGTTTGCCCTTGATGTTGGAGTGGTACTCGCGGCGGCCGTAAATCCAGTAGCCGGCTGCTGCTGCGGCGCGCGCAAACAGGGTGGCTGAAGAGTCCACGCCGGTGCCCTGCGGGCCGCCGATCATCCAGCAGAAGTCCCGGCATCCGGTCTCGGTCGCGTTGGTCATGGGGGTCAGCTCACTCTCGCCACAGCCCGGCGAACGCCGGGGCTTTACGTCCCCCTATTATATCCGCCGTATGGCGCGCGTGGGGGGTAATTCCTCCGTTTGGGGGAGGGGTAAGTTGTTTCTCAAAAACCAAAGGTCAGTCAATGGAATCTGCGTTGGCGTTGTTGAAAGAAGTCGGATCAAATTTTGGAATGTTGGCATGGTATTCCGGTTTGTGGAAAGGAAACAAACTGTTACCCGCGTTTTTGAATTCCAACGCGACGCGGTTGAATATCCGGTGAAAAGGGATGGATTGATCCGGTGAAATACTGAGCGGGACCACGGCATGCGCCAAACGATGATTGTTCAGGAAAACAATGGGTACTTTTCGATGACCTTTAGAATCAAATTCATCTTGTGTGGTCAGGGTGGTTAGATAAGGTGAGATTGCTGATTGCCATTCTTTTCTTAGAACGGGTCGACATTGGAAATCCGGCATCTGATCGGCTTCGAACATGTCTTCGAATTTCAAACCTTTATCTTGCATCATCTGCTTGTAGTCAAAGAGTTGTAATTGCCCTCCTGAAAACCCAGACAAAGGACCATAAGCATGCGTAAAAAACAGATTGTGCGGATCGTGGTGGACTCTTTTTTCAGTCCACTGAGGTCCAACGAAACCATCAGGCTGTTCCGCTTGTCCATCAACGCGTTTAAAATTGACAATCTGAAAATCGCTTTTGTTTTCAAAAGGTGAGGTTGACTGCGTAAACAGGACTTGACAGACGCCATCAAAAATTTTCCGTTGGAACTGATGAATGATGTCAAAACTATTTTCCTGGGTCATGTCGAGATACTCGGTGATATTGGGAATCACCAGAAACCCAGGGTCGTTCAGGTCGGATTTGAGCATGATGTCCGCCACATCAGCAATGAGTTGAGGCGTAGGCATCAGATTACCCTCCTCATCCCGGTTGAAATCCACGCCAGGTTCAATAGGCCGTAAATGCCGACCAGTGGCTTCAAGTTCCTGCGCTCTCCAGCCAAACGTTACCGTATCCAGCACTGGGCTTTTTGAGAAACGGGTGGGACGCGGCGAAGATGGAAGAGAGACATGGGATGACTGCGGCAAAACTGGGTAAAGTGGATACATAATTTCAAAATCATCTATAAATTTATAACACTATCCTTATAGCAGAATGGTTTCCGGGACACAATTCATGCTATATATCCGCCGTATCGCGTGTGCGGGTCGCAATTCCTTCGTTTGGGGGAGGGTCAGTGTGTTCTTTACAGTCGGCCCGTCCTGTGTTATTCATGCTGTATTGTAGTAGGTGAGAAAGTCAGAAAGGTTTCTTATGCTGGCTCCCGTGATGTCCTCAGTTCCCAATCGGCCCGCGCTTACGTTCGGTGCAGGTCATAAGCCCCGTGTTGAAGTCACTCCGGAGGGTAAACTCATTGTGCCGACATCCATAACGGAAGCGATCCGCCCCTCCAGACGGTTTCAGTTATCAGGCGGTGTTAGCACGACCGTGAACACACTATCCGGGACACGGGGAGTGGAACCTGTGACCAGCTTTCTTGAGCTGGAAGCAGACAAGACATACAAGTGGGGAAGAAAAAAAAATCTTGTGAATCCCGCTTACTGGGGGTTTCGTCTCGTTGATTTTAACGAAAAGACTAGAGTCCAGACTTATTACAGGCCCACCTACAACGAGCTCTCACCGATGCCTGGTGGAGTACCTGCAGTGCGCTTTGCTACGAGGGACGATGAAGAAATTGTCTGGACCGGTGGTAAAGGTGCATTCCGTCCCAGACATCAGTCCAGGCATGGTTACACAGAGGCAGACCCTTTGATGTTGCATCCCCTTCTAGAATCATTTGGTTACGAAGGGCTGAGCGTTACGCCGCCTAAGATTTCCACGCCCAAACAAGCGCTCGAGTTTCTTCGTGACGCCCTGGAACAAGTCGCGCAGTAGCCGTTACCCTAAAGGGGCACCCAGCGATAGGGGAATGCGGATGACATTGACTCCTCTCAATATGAGATCATAGTGGATGTACGGTTAACCCTTGGGGGAACTCACCATGTTTTTACGGACGATCGGATTTTCCATCAGCCGGCCGATGTCTCGGCCGCCGCGTTTTGCCGCACGGAATGATGAAACGCCCCCTTGGGGACCACCCCCTCTGCCAGAAGTATATGACCCTCAACGACATGGAGATGACCCGGGAATTTGGATATTACCGGGGCCTAGAGTTGAGTTGCCGTTATGGACTGTGGATAAATCAACTGCTGGCGGTGAGAAACCATAGGATCCCCCCTGAACCGGCAATCAGGAGTGGCAGCCACCACTGCCGTAAAAATGTGGGAACGCGTCGGCCCAGCCATGCGCCCATCGCCACGCAGAGGCCCATGCGAATACTCCGTGCCAGCGTGAGCAGCCCGAGATAACCGACCGGGGACCAATGCAGTTGCGTGGCGGCTGTCCACGTCCACACCTTGGCGGGCATGCCGGAAACCGGCTGCGTTAAGGTGATGAGAACCCCGTGATCCAGACCGGTTTGCAGGATACGCTGCGCCATGGCGGGTGGGGTGAACGGCAGCTGAAACAGCCATTGACCGACGGTTGCCGACCAGTGCGTACTCAGCACCCACAACGTGATGCTGCCCAGCATGGAGGCGACGGCCGCCACCAGCCAGAACCGTCGGGCGTGGGACGGTTTCAGCATACTCAGGGGTATCAGCAGAAAGTCCGGCAGAATCACCCAGACGATTGCCTCCAGAAAGGCCCACACGCAAAGCGTCACCTCAGCGCTGCGTGTGCTCGCCCAGCGCGCCATGGCGTCATACACCCGCCCGGACATTGTCTGTAACGGAGTCACGACTCCCCCTCTCCCCTTGCGGGAGAGGGGGCCGGGGGGTGAGGGGTACTCTCTGCCGCGCCGTGGGCTGGGGGGTGAGGGGTACTCTCTGCCGCGCCGTGGGCCGGGGGGTGAGGGGCACTTTCAGACGGGTGGACGTCATCCAGCCCAAACCGCTCGGTGAGTTCCTGCCGCAGGGCGCACACAGCGGTGGTTAACCGCTCGGTAATGGCTTCCTTGCTGAGGAAGTCGCCGTCGTCAAACCGCAGCGGCGCGCCAATGGCGATGTCACAGAAGAAGGGAATCAGCACAATCTCGCCTTTGGGCAGGCAGCGGCCCATGCCCTTCATAAATACGGGAATCACCGGAATGTGGGGATACTTTTTGATGAGGTGCGCAATGCCGGTTTTAAAGGCCTGCATCTCCTCGGGGTTGCCGCGGCTCCCTTCGGGAAAGAGAATGATCGACTGTCCGGCCTCCAGGGCGCCCGCCATCAGGGTAACCGGGTTGTTGGCGCGTGTAATGCCCGAACGCGGGATGGGCAGAATGTTGATACAGGTCGAGGCAAACCAGGCCACCACCGCGTTGGTCATAAAGTAATCGCCCGCGGCCACCGGGCGGACATGGGCGATATGCCGCAGTGAAAAGAGGTTCAGCAGCGCGAGGGCATCCAGGTGGCTGTTGTGATTGGCCACCATAATAAATTGTTCAGCGGGCAGGCCGCGCGGCAGAAATTCCCGCCCGAACACATTGCAGCCCATCACCAGCGCCAGCAGCGGCCGCGCGATGCAGATGAAGAACAGAATGCGAAGACAGGCGCACATAAATTCAGGTACCGGTTTCCCCTCTCCCTTCAGGGGGAGGGTGCCCGAGGCGACCGCCGAGGGCGGGTGGGGGTTGTTGCGGGATGCTTACCACGGCGTGCGGTAGAAAAAATAGTTGCAGAAATGGAAGAACAGTGGGGCGGTATAGGTCAGCGAATCGATGCGATCCAGCATACCGCCATGGCCGGGAATGAGCTGACTCGAATCTTTCACGCCCACATCGCGTTTCACGGCGGACATCACCAGATCGCCCACAAACCCGCTGACGCCAATAATAAACCCGGCCGCCAAGGAGCCCCACAGCGGAAACCCGGTGAGAAAGGACAACGCCGGCGCCAGGGCCATGGTGGTTATAATGCCGCCCAGCAGGCCTTCCCATGTTTTCTTCGGGCTGATTGACGGCGCCACACGGTGATCGCCGAAAAGCCTGCCGCCCAGCAATTTACCAAATGTGTACTGCGCCACATCATTCAGTTCCGTCAGAAATACCAGAAACAACACCAGTGCGCGGCCCCCACCGGGGGTCATGGCGGAAGCCGGTGTGATGAGCAGAAAGGCGACGTGACTGATACAGAACACGCAGGCCATCAGCCCCCACTGGATGCGCGCCATGGCGTCCACAATCCCCTGGGTCTGCCCGGTCAGCAGCAGCCGGAAGGGGATAAACAGGAAGAGGTAGACGGGGATGAAAATAATCACCATCGCCCGCCACTGAATGTGTATCCACCAGTACTGGATGGGGATGGCGAAAAACGCCCACAACAGCGCCCGATGATCCGCCATGCGGGTGTGGATGAGCGTGAAGTACTCTTTGAGCGCCAGAAAACTCATCACGGCAAACAGCACCAGGGCGGCATCCGGGTGGATGGCCATGCTCAGCAGAAAGAAGCCGGCCATCACCCACCAGGCGTTGATGCGCTGGGCGAGCTCCTGAAAATCGCCCGACGGTTTTGCGCGCTTCAGTCCTTCCACCAGCAGGGTGCTGAGGGTCAGCAGTCCGATGATGATCAGGGCCATCTGCGTGACGGGGTTGCCACCGGTCCACAGCGCGGACAGGGTCGTCATGGCTTCTGAAGTCCTTCGGAGAGTTCCGATTGCCGAACGATCGGGCGGATGCGGTTGATACAGCTGCTGATCAGCATGACATCGGCCACGCTGAGAATGAGCGGCAGCGTGCGCTGAATCTCAGGAAAACCGGCCATCAGCAGACAGACTGTGCCCACCAGAAAAGCGCGGTCGCTTTTGCCCATGGGGCCGTCATACCGGCGGTGGCCAATCAGCACCTGGGCCAGCAGACCGCAGAATTCACTCAGAAGCGACAGCAGGACAAACGCCATGACGGGCAGTTTCATCCACAGGCCGCCGGGGGTCCATACCAGCAGGGGCAGATACAGAGCAATGTCGGAGACCACGTCGCCCAGTTCATTCAGCACCGCCCCCCAGGGGGTGGATTGTCCGGTCTGACGGGCGAGCATGCCATCCAGCGCGTTGAGGGCCATGCGCACAAACAGGATGGCCGGAATGGTCAGCAGCAGCGCCCGGTCCTCCTGCGCCAGCAGCAGCAGCAGCCCGCCGGTCACCGAGAGGATAATCGCCCATAAAGTGACCTGGTTGGGGTGAATGCCCCAGCCATGAAGGCGGTTCATCACCGGCTGCAGCGAGCGCTGGAAGGCGGGCTTGAAGTCGTAGATGCTGGCCATAGGCTATAGTCTAGCAGAGGAAGGGGCACAAAAACCGCGTGAGCGGGTTTGATGCGGGCAGCAAAGGATATCTGACGATGACCATCGCCACCCTGAATCCGTCTTTTGGTTGCGCCCCGGCGCCGGCGCCTCGTTTTGGCGCGGCTTCTGCGGATTCTGAGGCAGGGGATCAGTACGGTGAAGCGGTTCAGGCTGTTCCGGAGGAACGCCAGGCGGCAGCCCGGCAGGCGGTCCGCCAGCTGTCCCTGGGCGATCAGCGACGGGTGATCCGCCTGCTGAATCTGGGGGTGCGGGACCATCTGCGCCTGATGAAGGCCCTGCCCGGCCTGATTGCGGGCCAGTCCACACTGAAGGATATCCCGGTTCTGAAATCCATCAGTGACGCCTTTGAGAACGCCGTGCTGTCACCCGACAGCCTGAAACGGCATCTGGGTCTGGAAGGTGAGGCGGACCAGCTGGCCGGCGCGCTGGCGGATCCCGGACAACGCAAGGCCATGGCGGCGCAGCTGGGTCTGGATTCCCCGGCCGTGGCGACCCGTGAGGATATTCTACAGGCTTATGCCTTGCAGGTTGCAGCGGATGTTCTGGAAACCACCCGCAACCGCCGCCCGGAACCGGGCGAGCTGGAAGCCCTGGCGCAGGGTCCGGTCAGGCCTTTTATCAGCGATCTGACGGACCTGCTGAAGCAGAAGCTGGGACTCACGTCCGGCGAGAATCTGGATACGGTGGCCTAACGCTCAGCCCCAGTGGAAATGGCTGAGAATGGCCTGCCCCCAGAACAGGGCGATGATGGAACCGAGCACCAGGGCGGGTCCGAGCGGCAGATAGGTATGGGATTCCGTCTGGCGGATATTGCGCATAAATACAACCAGCGCAATGACAGAGACGCCCATACAGCCGAGCATCAGCATGGTTTCCAGGCTGCGCTCCAGATGCAGCTGCATCAGAGCCAGCGGGCTCAGGGCCGCGGCCGCGGCCACACCCCCCGAGATGAGCGAGACATATTGTTTCTGCTGGATCCACTGCCAGACCATAATGGGGATGGAGGGGATGGTCTGAATGATGAATCCCAGCGCCAGTGACAGCAGGGTGAGCTTCCAGCCGAGGTAGGCGCCCACGCCCATCATTAAAAAGGTGTCGCCATGGCCAAAGCCGTCGGTGCCCAGCGCCAGACGGCTGAAAAGAATGAGCCCCTCAAAAAAGACAAAGGCCACGCCCACGGCAATCAGGGCGGCGGTCAGGCCTTCCGGCACATGCACCACCATCACGCCCAGGTTCCACGCCGCGGTGGGCGTATGCGCCAGGTTCAGCAGATGGTAGAGCAGCCCGGCCGGCACCAGCGAGAGCGAGTTGATATTGAAAATCAGGGATTCGCGCAGGTCGGTGATGGTGATGACCACCACGTTGGCCATAAAGAACAGCCAGAACAGGGTTTGCCAGCTGATGCCGAACTGCCAGAGCACGGCGCAGAAAAGTATGGCCGTCAATATTTCCACCACCGGATACTGCCAGTGGATGCCGCATGCGCAATGTTTGCAGCGTCCGCGCTGTATCAGGTAGCTGAGGACCGGAATGTTTTCTAGCCACTGCAGGGGCGTATTGCATTGCGGACAGTGCGAGGCGGGAAACACAACAGACTCTTCGGCCAGAAAGCGCAGGCCCACCACATTGAGAAAGCTGCCCACACACAGGCCGATCATCGCCATAATCCCCAGCATCAGCATGGCGTCTGTGGTGGTCAGCAGGGCGAATGCCGGCATGGCCCTATCCTTCCTTAACCGCGCAGCTCGCTGTGCGAGAGCCGTTTGTTCAGCAGTTCCAGAGCCTTGCGAAGACGTCGGCTGACCTGCATCTGGGAGATGCCCAGTTGTTCGGCAATCTGCGTCTGGCTCATGTCTTCATAATAGGTCATCCGGATGACATCGCGCAGCTCGGGTTTCAGGTGGCCGATGGCGTTTTCCAGCACCAGCTTGTTTTCCCGGTTTTCGGTGCGTTCAAAGTATTTTTCGTCCACCAGTTTTTCCAGGTAAACGGTTTCGTTGCCGCCTTCGCTCACCAGGAACTGATCCAGTGAGATGGGCGTGCGCCGGCGTTCTATGTCCTGGGCCTGGGCCACTTCGTGAACCGGACAGGCAAGCGCCTCGGCAATTTCCACATCGGTGGGGGTCCGGCCCAGCTGATCGGTCAGCTGCTGAATAATCTGGTTAATGCGGTAATACAGCTCGTACATCTGCCGCGGGGCTTTAATCATGGCCGTTTTGTCGCGCAGATAATGCCGGATCTCGCCGGTGATGAAATAGGTGGCGTAGGTTTTAAAGCTGCTGCCCACGGTGGGGTTAAACTTCTCCACGGCCTTGATCAGACCAATATTGCCGACCTGAATGAGATCCTCGACTGGGTCGGAACTCCGGCGGGCCAGGCCATAGGCAATCCGCTTGACGAACGGCGAGACGAGCTTGACGATTGCATCGCGCACGGCGTCGCGCTCGGCGCTCTGTGTGTCTTCCGAGAGGTACTGGGCCAGCAGTTCGTCCAGGACCGGGCCGAAGATGTCCTCGTTGGACCCCTTTCTGCCTCCCCTGCCGCTGTTGCCGGGCGTCAGTTTTTTGCCGGATGGTGCGTTCTGAGCCAAAGCGTGCCCCTTACACAGTAATACCCGCATTCTAACATCGCGCCGGGTGGCTCCGTTTCCTCGTTTTGAGGGTTTTTAAGCGTCCGGCCGCTCCTCTGAACGGATGATTTTTATGGCACAATGGGCGGAAGGTACTGTGCCCGAAACGGGAGGCAACCCCATGGTTGTCCAGCTGAACGAACAACATAAACCGTCCGGCCCGCAAACCGGTCCGGGCAAAACCATACTGCTCGCCGAGCACGCCGGTTTCTGCCACGGCGTCAAGAAGGCCGTGGATAAAACCCTGGCGGTCGGCGCCGGCAGCGATCAGCCGGTGTATGTGCTGGGCCAGCTCATTCACAATCAGCAGGTCATTGATCATCTGACCGCCAATAACATTCACACGGTGGCTTCGCTGGATGAGGTGCCGGCCGGCAGTGTCTGCGTGATCCGCACCCATGGCTCGCCGCCCGAGATGCTGGATGCCGCCCGCGAATCGGGTATATCCGTGGCGGATGCCACCTGCCCCGATGTCTCTCTGGTGCAGCGCAAGGCCATTGAACTGGCCGAGGAAGGCTACACCGTGGTTGTGGTGGGTAAGGCGGAACACCCCGAGATTGTCGGGATTATGGCCCATGCCCAGCGGGTGCCGGGTGCGCGGATTGTGGCCATTAACAAAATAGAGGACATTACCGAGAAGCTGGAAGGCATCCCCCGCCGGCGTCTGGGTGTGGTCTCCCAGACCACCCAGCTGGAAGAAAACTTTTTTGAAATGGTGAAGGCCCTTTCCCAGGTGGCCAAGGAGCTGAAGGTGTTCAACACCATCTGCCCGGCCACCTATTACCGGCAGAACGCCGCCCAGGATCTGGCAAGCAAAGTGGATTACATGGTGGTGGTCGGCGGCAAGAACAGCTCCAACACCACGCACCTGGCCGAAATCTGTGAGCACGAGGGTACGCCCACCGTGCACATTGAAACCTTTAAGGAGCTGGCCGGGAATGCCCAGCTGGAGGCGGCCGGCGTGGTCGGCGTCACGGCCGGGGCCTCCACGCCGGACTGGCTGATTCAGGAAGTGGTGGATTACATCCGCACCTTGTAGCCCCGCCTGATAATGCAAGGGTATGACTTGCAGGGAGGGGGTGTGGGGGAGGGAACGGCCCCCACAATTGAATAAACGCTGTTGACTGTGGGTAACGCTTGGTTTACAACAGGGAGGCGCATCGCGTCGGTGTGATGAGTGACTGACCTCACGAAAACCATGTCCAGTGTTTCCGCATGATTTGGTGTCATGCCCGATGCCTGTGCTGTGCCCCACCCCAGAAAGGAAACCCCCTGTTGTGTTGACCTCTGCCGTACTCGAACCATCCCAGGAGATGAGAGACTCCTTCGCCCAGTTGTTGGAAAAAAGTTTTGAAATGGAACTCAAGCCCGGCGCCATTGTCGTCGGTGAAGTGGTTCGTCTGGATAAAGACGGCCTGATGGTCGATATCGGCGGCAAGTCCGAAGGCTTTGCGCCGATGAAGGAACTGCCCGGCTGCCGCTCCTCGGAAAACCTTCAGGCCGAGTACAAAGTGGGCCAGGTGCTGGAATTCTTCATCATCAACGATGTGGATGGTGATGATGTGCAGTACATTCTTTCTGTCCGGCGCGTCAATATGCTGAAGAACTGGGATAAGCTCATCGGCCTGAAAGACGCCGGTGAGACCGTGGAAGTCACCGTGACCGGCACCACCAAGGGTGGCGTCATCGTCAACATCCTGGGCTTTAAGGGCTTTATTCCCGCCAGTCAGCTGCGGGTGGCCAAAACCCTCGCCGAGCTGGTGGGTGATCTGCTGCCGGCCAAGATTCTGGAAGTGGATCAGCGCAAAAACAAGCTGATCCTTTCCCACCGCGAAGCCATTTTCGCCCAGAAAGCCGCCCTGCGCGCTGAAACCATCGCCACGCTGAACGAAGGCGATGTGGTTTCCGGCGAAGTGGTGAAAATCACCGACTTTGGCGCCTTTGTGGATATCAACGGCATTGATGGCTTGCTGCCCCTGTCGGAAATCACCTGGCGACGGATCCAGCATCCCAGCGAAGTGCTGGAACTCGGCCAGAAGCTGACAGTCACCGTTCTGACCGTGGATCAGCGACTCCAGCGTATCAGCCTCAGCCTCAAACGGCTGGAATCCGACCCGTGGGACACCGTGAACGATCTGTTCAACGTGGGTCAGCAGCTTGACGGCCGCATCTCCAAGCTTCTGGGCTCCGGCCTTCTGGCCGAGCTGCACCCCGGCATTGAAGCCTACTGCGCCTACGGTAACCAGGGCCCCTTCTACAATATGGGCGACCTGTACCGCTTCGAGATCGTCTCGATTAACCCCGTGGACCGGCGTATCACGCTGTCCTATGTGGGCGAAGCGCAACCGGTGATGCTCTAGGCGACTGCATTGACACGCGTTTTCCGGTTGCGGTAGGATAGTCCTCCGGCTCTACAGTGCCCGGGGCTCCGAAACAACCGGAAAACGATGTCCAGCCCCCACCCTCACTTTTCCCGGATTTCAGGCATTTAGCAATTAAGGTGTATCCTCCCATGTTTGCCATAGTGGATTTGAACGGAAGACAATACGAGATTGAAGAAGGCCGCTACCTGATGGTAGACCGTCTGCCCAACGAGGTGAATGACACCTTGGATGTGGCGAAGGTGCTGCTGGTGGCCGATGGCGCTGACACCCTGGTGGGCGCGCCCTATGTGGAAGGCGCCACTGTCAGGGCAACCGTGCTTGCCCACGGCCGCGACAACAAGGTGCTGGTGTACAAAATGCGCCGCAAAAAGGGCTACCGTCTTAAGCGGGGTCATCGCCAGAGCTTTACCAAGCTGATGATCAACGTGATTGAATTCCCGGGCAAAAAAGCCACCGCCAGCAAAGCGGCATCGGCTGATGAGACGGCGGAGAAGCCGGCCAAAAAGGCTGCCGCCAAGTCCGCTGAGAAAAAACCGGTCGCCAAAAAGGCCGCCAAAAAAGCCGATACCCCGGCTGAAGAAGCATAGACGAACGATAACCGGAGACCTGCATCATGGCATCAAAGAAGGGCGTCGGCTCAACAAAGAACGGACGCGACAGTCACTCTAAACGTCTGGGCGTCAAAAAATTCGGTGGTGAACTGGTCAAAGCCGGTAATATTCTCGTCCGCCAGCGCGGCACCAAGTTTTACCCGGGCGAAAATGTGGGGATTGGCGGGGATGACACCCTGTTTGCCCTGACTGCTGGCCACGTGAAGTTTGTGCGTTACTCTAAAAAGCGCACCTACAAGGTCACCATCGTTCCCGCTCAGCCGGCTGCAGCATCCGCCTAGCTTCAGCTGAAGGCGCGTTTAAACCCGTAATGCCTCAGGGTGCCCTGGGTGTTAAATGCCATGGCGCTGATCCCCGTACTGGTTGGCTGCTGGGCAAACGCCGCCAGATCGTGATCCGGTTTCAGCAGCAGTTCAATAATGTCCATGGCCTGGGCGTGTTTTTGCTGGCTCGCCTCTGTCTGCGGATTGTTCCCGTCGGTGGCGTCGGCGTAGAACAGCGGGTCGCTTCCGGCCCAGTCCTCGGCGTTAAACAACGCGCCCGGCGGCTCCGGGTAGGCCACGCGGCCCTCGCCGGCTGTGGGGATGTCCGGCAGCAGGCTGTTGAGCCCGGTGACCTCCTGTTCACCGGGTGTGTCCGGGGGTGATTTCTTTTCCGGCCCGGTGCCTGGTGCCGGCGCGACAGCCAGCCCCTCTGTCAGGCTTGGCGGATCCTTCAGCAGGGGATGAATCACCTCCACTGCCTCTATAATCGATTCGAGACAATCCAGACAGACCGGCTCTTTGGAGCCGACGCTGGTGGTTTTCCGGCAGATATAGCACCGGCCCGGTATCAGCCCGAAGAGTTGCATCACCTTGCCGCTGCTCAGCCGGTACAGCAGGCATTCACGCACCCGGCGCTCCACCAGGTCCGATTCGTCGGCAATGCCGTGAAAGTTGATGTCCTTGTTGCGGATGAGGGGGTAAATCCGGTCGTAAGCGTTGTTGTAGCGCTCACGCTCCTCGGCCTGCTGCAGGCTGTTCCGCCCGGCGGCCTCCAGGTGCAGCAGAGACTCCAGCGAGGCGGCCCCGCCCAACGCCGTTTTGACGGCGGGCTTCAGAGAAAGCAGCGCGCCTTTCGGTGTTTTGGCAGAGGAATGGGGGGCCGGTTGCATACCACACACCTGATTGGTCTCAACAAGAAAGTATCGACCACCCCTTCAAAAAGCCACTGGTTTTGTAAATAATGTTAAGTTTCAGGTCTGCTGGGCCAGCCATTTCAGGGAATCCCGCAGCACATCCTCAGCGCTCTGCCATTGGGGCTTTTCACTGGCCTGGCGGGTAAAACAGCGGGCCAGCTCGGCGGGCTGGTAACCCAGAGACATCAGAACCGCTTCGGCCTCGGCCAGCATGGCGCGCTCACTGCCGTTCCACTCCGGATTGTCCGCGCTGTCCAGGTTCAGCCCCTGGCTGATGGCCTGCTGCCGCCAGGCGGTCATTTTCTCCTTGAGATCCACCGTCATTTTTTGCGCCAGCTTGGGCCCCACGCCTTTGGCGGTGGTGAGTACCTTGTGGTGTCCTCCCATAATGGCCTGGGCGATATCGGCCACAGACAGAGACGACAGCAGGGAGAGCGCCATGCGCGCGCCCACCCCGGAAGCGCTTTGCAGAATGCGGAAAAGATCACGCTCCTCGCGGGTGAGAAAGCCCACCAGGGTCATCGCATCCTCGCGCACAATGAGCGTGGTGAACAGCTGGATGGGCGCATTGAGCAGGCTGCCGGCCTGAACGGTGCGCAGGCTGGTCATCACCTCAAAGCCGATGCCCTGAACATCAACCACCAGCGTGGCGCCCTGGGGGCCATGCTCTGTTCTGGCCACCAGCTGACCACAAAGATGAGACAACATCGGGATTCCCCTTCAGCCACTCCGGCAAAAACTCTGGCGCCATTATAACAGGAGCGCGGCAGCCAGTCGGTGGTCATCGGCTGTCGTGATTTTCAGGTTGTGCCGTTCGCCGGCCACCAGTTGCACCATCCCCAGGCCGCTGATTTCCAGGAGCTGGGCGTCATCGGTCACCGGTGTATCCGGCGGCACGGCCTGGTGCGCCGCCAGAAGAATATTCCGCCGGAACACCTGGGGCGTCTGCACCTGCCAGAGTGTCGCGCGGTCAACGGTTTCCTGCACCAGGGTATTTTCCGGCGCGCAGATGCGTTTGATCGTGTCGGTTACCGGGTGGCCCAGCACCACGCCACCCAGTGACGGGTTGCTGGTCAGGCATTGCAGGCAGCGGACAATATCCATCGGTCTGACCAGCGGTCGCGCTGCGTCGTGAATCAGGACAGTGTCAGTCGTGTCGGGCACAGTGGCAAGCCCGTTGGCCACAGAGGCGCGGCGGGTGGTGCCGCCGGCGCACAGGATGAACGGCAGGTCTGCGGGCAGCAGCCCAGTGAGTGTCTCTGTGTAAATGCCGTGGCGTTCGGCCGGCGCCACCAGGGTGATGCCGGTAAGGTCTGGAACAGCCAGTAGCCTGGCAATGGTGTGCGCCAGTACCGGGCGCTCACCGAGCGGCGCGAGAAGTTTGTCCTGCCAGGGGCCGCCCGGCTGAAAACGCTCGCCGCTGCCGGAGGCAGGGAGTATGGCCCACCAGGCTTCTGATTTTTCTGTAATGTCCGCCACCCCTGTTCGTCCTGTTCGTCAGCCCTGCATACAGGTTTTTGAATCGGGGCGCGCCGCAAAGTGCTGATACATCTTTTCAGTGGTAAAGGTTTCCACCACGTTGCCACTGGCGTCTTCCACACAGGCGCCCGGCTGACCGTCCACGTCCTCCACGCGGCCCACCACGTGCCAGTGGTCGGCAAAGGCCGCCATCCAGTGGGGTGCAGTGGCCACCAACTGGTAGTCTTCCCCACCGTAATACATCCACTGCCAGACATCGTGTCCCGCCGTTCGGGCATATTCGTCCATCACCGGGTCGCGCGGGAGTTTGTCCTGAGACAGGACAATGCGCACATTGCTGGCGGCGCCAATCTTCAGGCAGGCGTCGGCCAGGCCGTCACTGGAATCCATCAGTGCATGGCGCGTGGAGTGGCGCGAGAGAATGAGTCCGGCTTCCACCTGGGGGACCGGGCGCAGGTGCGCCTGTTTAAGACTGCTTTCCAGGCCGGGACGTCCGGCGCGCAGGGCGTCCAGCCCGGCGGCGCTGAGGCCGTGCGGTCCGGTGACCATCACCAGGTCGCCCGGACGGGCCTGGGTGCGGAAACCGGGGGTGTGCTGTTCCGGCAGGCGGCCGACAGCCGTGATGGCGATCGTCACCACCGGCGCCAGGACCGTGTCCCCGCCGATGATGGAAATCTTCTGGGCTTTACACAGTTCATCCAGTCCCCGGTATAAACCGGCAACCCAGGAGAGAGAGACGTTGGGCGGCAGTCCCAGGGCGATCAGCAGGTTGGCCGGCCGGCCACCCATCGCGGCGATGTCGGAAATATTGACGGCCCCTGCTTTCCAGCCCAGGGCTTCCGGGGAGGTGAACGGGAGCTCAAAATGCGTGCCTTCCACCAGCATGTCGGTGGTGTGGATCATCCGGGTGTTCACGTCAAAGTGGGCGTCCTCGCGAATCATCGCGGGTTGCTCCAACACACCGGCTATTGTTTCGAGGATCTGCTGCTCGCTGGGCGCGATCCCATTCCCTGTATCCATGCCCCCATCTTAGCATTCAACCCATGGCCGCGCTATCCACCAGCACAGTGAGTTTAAAAACTGGCCCGATGGGCTCAGGCGTTGAGACTCAAGAGGGTCCCCACTTTGTCAGGCGGTATTTTGGGGCTGAGTTCGCTGGGCAGATGCCCGAACATGCCCTGCTGGCCCTGACGCTGGGCCGGGTTGATGCCCTGAATGCTCTGAATGCCTTGTGCGCCGGCTGACCGTCCGCTGAATGCGCCGAGACCAGAGCCGGAAGACTGTTGCCCCATCTGGAAGCGATCGCTGCTGCCCTGTGGCGCCTGGCGGCCAGATTGAACGCCCTGAGAGGCCTGAGGTTGGCCGGAACGCTGAGCGGCCTGTATCTGCTGCAATACGGCCAGCTGGGCTGCTGCGTTGCTGCCTGCCTGTAGACGATTCACCATGCCTGTTTAAACCTCATAACACTACTATTAATCTAAAAACAAAGAAAAGGCTGAAATTGTCTTACTGTTACCGGATATTACGGAAAAACAGGCGGTTGACGGACGATCTGGTGTAACGAGATATTACATTATGAGCAATTGTATATACAAAATAAACTTTATTGATATATATCAACGCCTTCTCAACATCGCAATGTCCTTAACCAAAGGGGTATCACTCATGGGTACGATTTCCACAGGTGTGTCCACCCAGCAGACACTGACATCGACAGCTGCCCAGACTACGACAGCGCAGCAGACGGCCACAACCACCGCAGCGGCCAGCACAACCGCACTGACAAGCACCCAGCGTGCTCAGGGTACGCTGCAGAGCCTGGAACAGGCCATCAGCGCACTGACATCCGCTTTAAGCTTTAACATACACCCCTCGGTCAACAGCGCGTTCGGGCAGATCATCAACTACTTTAATGCCCTGATTGGCTGGATTGGACGCGCTTTTCCAGGTGCCGGGGGCAATACCGGTGGTGGTAACACCGGTGGTGGCGGTACTGTTAACCCTAATTTCACGCCGGGATCCCTGTCCCTAGCCAATGTCCCCAAGGACGCCAACGGCAACATCACCAGCGCCTTCCTGCAGAACGTGCTGAAACCCACCAATGCCGTGAACACCACGATTTTTGATGCCAGCGATCCCTCCGGACTGAGTAAGTTTGCCCGGGTGGGCATCCGCATGCTGGGTCATGATTTGTATGACGGCGCCATTAACGGCGATGTGGCGCTGAGAACCCTGTTTGCTCCCGATGCCAGCCACAACACGGCTTTTACGCAGGATGCAGCCACCGTTGACATGGTGAAAGAATGGGGCCGCCGCGATCTCGCCGACGACGGGGTGATTAACGGCAGCGCCTACGTCAAGCTCATTGAACAGGTATGGCCGGCCACTGATGGCGTGGCCATTACCGGGTTTGCCAACCGCCTGAAGCTGAAGGCGGCCAATACCAACGCACAGGAAATTTTCCGGACGACAAATAACGTGGAGACACCAAACGGTATCAACAGCTTTGTCAGCCAGACGGGGATTTCCGCCAACAACCTGCTCAACATGTCCCTGTGGGGTCACCGGATCCTCGATAAGTCCTTCACCGGGCAGTCTATCGCCAACAGCGCGCTGAACGATCCGACCTCCATTGATTTCGGTTTCACGCACCTCAACAGCAGTACCCTGGGCTTTGTTCAGGGCCTGGCGAGCAATCCCAACGCCACCGGTCAGATGGGCGTGGGCGTGCTCAACACCTTACTGGCCCATCTGCGTTAATTTTTCCCATCACCCCCAAACCCCCTCGCCCCTTGGGGCGAGGGGGCTTTATATTTTTTGCGGAAGATCCGTATGGACGGATTTTGAAAACGAAATGCTGGTATCCCTCTCCCCTGGAGGGAGTGGGTGGCACGCCGCAGGCTGGCTGTCTCAGGCGTAGCCTAAATCGACGGTGTTGTGATAGGCCATGGCCGGGCGCGCCGGGTTGGCCGTGCTCACCTCGTGACGGGCCCAGGCATTGGCGTCTCCGGCAAAGGGATTCATGCCGAAGGTGGGGGGGCTGGCCAGTGCGGCCGGCGCAGCAGCCAGGGGGGCCGGTGCAGGTGTTGCCACAGGGGCTTTCGGCGGTGTCGCCCCGGCGGCTTGCGTCAAAACCTCACCGAAACTGATGGCCGGGGCCGCCTTGGCATTCATCACATCGGCCGGTGGGCCCAGCCTGGCGGGTGCTGGAGCAGATTCCCCGGCGAACAGCGCCTTGGTATCCATTTTGTGTAGCAGCGTGCTGATTGCAGAGACCATCCCCGGAAGCCTTCCACTTGGGTACAAAAACCATTGTAGCGGTTGATGGCCCCGCTGGCAAGCAGAATCCTGTGATACCCCGGGCCGGGCGTGCCCGGGCGCCCAAAAAGTTTCCAAAAAGAAAGGCGGGTCTCACCTAATGAGCGCCCACCAATTTACCTCACTCGTAACCTAGCAATATCAATCTGTTACTGTTGTAAATCTGTGTCAGTCATCAATAGCCGTTCAGCATACGCCGAGTGCTGTATGACATGTTCTCCCGGTTGTCGACTCTGAAAACCCAGTCCAAACGGCTCACTTCTGTGTCCTTTGGATAAAACTATGCTACAGAACGATGAGAAATTTGTAAAGAAAAAAACATAAAAATACACAATTCAGAGGAGGGAGTCCCCTCTGGCCTTGTGGGCAGCGGTTTTACGGGCCTGCCGTCAGGACCGCATTTTCTGAAAAACGGAATCCGATCTCAGGCGCCGAGCTTGGCGCTGTTGAAGATCTGCATCACGGCGTCCACCATAATCATGGCGATGGGACCAAAGATGCTGGCGAAAATAGCGGGAAAGAGAAAGAAGTAAATGGGCGGCACCATTTTTACGGGGATTTTGTTGGCTTTCTCCTCCGCCTTGGCCAGTCGCTTCACCCGGAGGGAATCGGCCTGCACGCGCAGGGTTTGCGCCACGCCGGAGCCCATCTCATAGGCCTGCACAATGGCGTTGATGATGGCATTGAGATCATCAACGCCGGTGCGTTCAGCCAGGTCCATCAGGGCGTCTTTGCGCGGTTTGCCAAAGCCAACATCCTTGGTGTACACCTGCAGTTCCTCACGCAGAAACTGCGAGGTTTTGACCGATTTGAGATTGGCGATTTTGCTGATGGCCGTATCCAGGCCCAGACCCGCTTCCACGCAGATGACCAGCAGATCGAGAAAATCCGCCAGGGATTTCTGGATACTGGTCTGGCGCTTACCCGCCTGCTGCATCAGCCAGATCATCGGCAGGCCAAAGCCCACGGCGCCAAAACCGCCGGAGATCATCAGCGACATGGGCAGGCCGAACTTACCAAACAGGCTGGTAAAGGTGATCATCAGACCGAACAGGACACCGGTCGTCAGCAGCTGCGTGCCGAGAAAAATCTTGGGATAGTGCGGTTTCTGGTAGCCGGCCTGAATCAGTTTCATTTTGACCCAGGACTTGTTGCCCAGGGGAATGAACTCCTGGGTTTTATCAAACACTTTCTGCGCCAGCGGAAAGATCACGCGTTCCTGAAACGAGTTCTCCAGCTGTTTGCTGCGCACCAGTTTTTTCTTGGGATCATCGCGGTTCAGCGAACTGATGCGTTCCTGGACCTGCTGTTCATCCTTGTTGGTTTGCATGCCCAGCACGACCAGCACCAGCGTCACAACGCCGCAGATGATCATCAGAATGGTGTTCACGGGAGATGCCTCCTTTGCGTGGCGGGCTGGCCGCGGGGATGCTTAAACGTCAATCTGTACAATTTTCCAGAGCACGCCGATGCCGATGAGCATCCAGGTGCCCACGGCCAGCATAATGACGATGCCGATGGGGTTGGTGTAAAACTTGAAGGTGGGTTCCGGGAGAAACATGAACATCAGGCTGGCCAGCAGAAACGGGACGCAGCAGATAATGCCGGCCGACAGTTTGCCCTGGGCGGAGATGGCGCCGACTTTCTGGATAAGCTTGAAGCGATCGCGACAGGTTTTGCTGAGAATGCCCAGCAGTTCGGTCATGTTACCGCCGGTTTCCTTCTGAATAATCATGCCGGTCACAAACAGATCGACATCCGCAGAGGGAACGCGCCGGGCGAGATTGAACAGGGCTTCTTCCTGGGTCAGTCCCAGGTTCAGCTCGGCAGCCATTTTGCCAAACTCGGTGCCCCAGGGGTCCGAGAAGTTGTCGGCAATCATTTGCACGGCGCGGCTGAACCCGTAGCCGGTTTTAAAGCCGTTGGTCATGGCATCCAGCACATCGGCAAATTGCGCATTGGCCTTGCCCATCCGCAGGGCGGTTTTAATCTTCATGTAGACAAACGGCGCGAAGAAGCAGCCGATGCCCCCGGGCAGGGCAATCAGCAGATTCTGACCCATCATCAGAAACAGCAGAATGCCGCCGGCAATGGCGGTGCCCACGCAGATCATGATGAACTCATTGGGGCGCAGCAGCAGGTTGGCCTGTTCCAGCTGCAGTTCCATTTTTTCCCAGGTATCCACCTTGTCGCCGTCTTTATTGACGCGTTTGCGCCGTTTGAGCAGCTGCTCGGTGTTTTTGCCGCCCATGACGCCATAGGCGCCTCCGGCGGTTGGGGCGTTGAGCAGGTTCTGGATGTTTTCCTGGGCCTGCACTTTCTTTTCAAAAACGGTTTTATACACGCCCAGAATCAGAAACACCACCATCAGGGCAGGCATCAGGGCCATTATGTTTTCTGCGTTCATGGGGAAGTCCTCTTCCGTGCTAGGGTGAAAACCGGGGATTCATCAGAGATTGAACATGCTTTCGTCAATTTTGACGCCATGTTCGACGAGGGTTTCAATAAAGCGTGGGCGGATACCGGTGGGCATGAACTGACCGATCACCTTTTTGTTTTCATCCACGCCGCTCTGTTTAAAGATAAAGATGTCCTGCAGCAGGACCACATCGCCTTCCATGCCCACCACTTCCGTGATGTTCATCACACGTCGGGAGCCATCGCTGAGGCGGTTGGCCTGAACAATGACGTGAACGGCTGAGGCGATCTGTTCGCGGATGGCGCGCTGGGGCAGGTCATAACCCGACATCATTACCATGGTTTCCATCCGTCGGATGGCGTCCCGCGGGGTGTTGGCGTGCAGCGTGGTCAGCGATCCGTCGTGACCCGTGTTCATGGCCTGAAGCATGTCGAGGGTTTCTCCGGAACGGCACTCCCCAACCACAATCCGTTCAGGCCGCATCCTCAGGGAGTTTTTGACGAGATCGCGCATGGTTATTTCCCCGCGGCCCTCCAGGTTGGGCGGGCGCGTTTCCAGCCGCACCACATGGCGTTGCTGGAGCTGCAGTTCAGCCGTGTCTTCCACGGTGACAATCCGCTCGCCATCGGGAATGAAACTGGACAGGACATTGAGCAGCGTGGTTTTACCGGAACCCGTACCGCCGGCGATAACAATGTTCAGTCGCGCCTCCACAAAGCCGCGCAGCAGTTCGGCGGCTTCCGGGCTGAGCGTGCCGAAGTTGATAAGGTCATGAACCTTGAAGGGATCCTTGGAGAACTTACGGATGGTGACCGTGGGGCCATCGAGCGCCAGCGGGGGAATAATACAGTTGAAGCGCGACCCGTCCCGCAACCGGGCGTCGCAAAGGGGCTGGGTTTCATCCACCCGGCGGCCCACGGCCGAAACAATGCGATCGATGATCTGCATCAGGTGGGCGTCATCCTTAAACCGCACGTTGGATTCGGTCAGCCGGCCGGCCTGTTCAATAAAGACGGTATGCGGGCCATTGATCATAATCTCGGTGATGCTGGATTCGGTGAGCAGCTGTTCCAGCGGGCCGAGGCCCATCGTTTCATTAACGATTTCCTCGGAAACCCGGTCGCGCTCGGAGGCGCTGAGCAGGGTGTTCTCCTCAATCAGCAGCTGGTTGACCGCTTCCTTGATCTGCTGGCGGAGTTTGTTGGGATCCTGATCGTTGAGCCGGTTGAAGTCTATCTCTTCAATCAGCCGCCGGTGCACATTGGCCTTGAGCTCGTAGTAGGGGTCCACAAACTTTTCTTTTTTGGGCTTGGGTGGCGGTGGTGGTGCCGGCGGCGGCGGGCTGCCGCCAGCCTGAACCGCCTCCTCGTCACCGGTGACGGCAGGCTGTTCTCCCCCGGCGGGCGGGGTGTTGCCAGGTTCATCCTTTTTACGGAATCCCCAGTTACTTTGCTTCGCCAAAGACATTCAGCTTGGTTCCTTGTGTTTCCTTTTTGCCAAACAGTTTGCCCAGCAGGCCTTCCTCGCCGGCGGCTTCCACCCCGGCCGTTTCACTGTTGTCGCCGCAAATCTGCCGCGCCAGCTGCTGAATATCGCGGACCATTTTGGCTTTGGGATTAAGGTTGGCCACCAGCGCGCCCACGCTGTTGGCTTCCACGTTAATTTCCCAGTCATTGGCGATGCGGCTGAAAATGTCGTGCCGGAACTCTTCTTCCAGCTGCTCATTCTTGATGCCGTAGGCCGCTTTGAGATCAAAGCGGTTGAGGACCAGCTTGACCTTCTGGATATCCAGGTATTTCTGCGCCAGATCCAGGTACTGCCGGGTGCGGTACAGACTCGGGATATCCGGGCAGGCCACCAGCAGCAGCAGATCGCTGCGCTCGACCATGTACTGATGATACGGGTCAAGGAAATGACTGGGCAAATCGACCACGACATAGGCGTATTCGCTGACCAGGATATCCAGCACCGCGCTGAGCATCTCCGGGGGGATCATGTCGTTTTCGTCCAGAATGCTTTTGCTGCCCACAATCACGTTCATGCCGGAATCATGGTGCAGGGTGATTTTCTTGACGAGATCGCTGTCCACTTCATCAGAATTGTTCTGACTGAGATCGCCCAGGGCGAATTCCGGCTTGAGGTTCAGCATCACCCCGCTGTTGCAGTAAAACTGGTCGAGATCGAAGTAGACGGTGGGTTGCTGCTGCAGGGTTTGCAGGGCATGGGCGGTGTTTACGGCGATGGTGGAGGCGCCGTTGCCGCCCTTACTGGAAAAAACCGTGATCAGCTGGCCTTTTTTCTCGGCGGCGCCCACAATCTCGTGGTGGCGGGGTTGCCTGGCCACCCGGCTGAGAAAAGCCATGTGCTTCTTCAGCGCTGTTTCCAGAGACTGCTTGTCCTCCGGATAGTGGATAAACTCGCGGGCGCCCTGTTTGATGGCCTCCTTGAAGATATCCAGTTCCATCTGCCGGTGCAGGGCGTAAAGCACGCACGGGTGCTCGGGGTTCATGGCGATGGCCTGCATGAACAGCCCGGCATCCAGCTCCCGGCCGGTCAGCTCTACAATAATGACGTCGGGGTGGAAGGTCTGGCACTTGCGCACCGCCTCGGAGAGCTCGATGTAGACGCCGTCAAACTCTGCAAACGGCAGGGCCTGCAGTTGTTGCAGCAAAACAGCCCGGGTTTCCTCCGAGCTGACGACAGCAACGATTCTGAGTGCGTCCATCAGGTGTGATACCAACTTCTCAACAGTTCTTCATGTCCTCACGCAACCGGTGGTTGTGGCAGCTTCCTCCGCTTTGCGGTCTGTTCATCCTATCGGCGGGCTGACCCGGTTCTTGAACGGTTGTGTCCGGGTTCAGCCGCCAGTAGGACTTTGGAATTATTGCTGGGCGACGGATGTGCCTTCGTTGGGCAGCATTTCAACCGTGGGCGTGATGATCACGACCATCTCGCTGGAGGCTTTGGTCTTCCACTTGTTGCGGAAGAAGCTGCCCAGAACCGGCAGACGGCTCAGGTAAGGCGTGCCGCTGATGGAACTGACGTCATCCTGGCTGTACAGCCCGGCCATAATCAGGCTCTGTCCGGCGCCAATCTCCAGGGTGCTCTGCATGCGGCGGGTTTTAAAGCCCGGCACCACCACCGAGGGTGTGCTGACGCCGTTGGCAGGGTCAACGTAACTGACCTCCGGGGCGACCTGCATATGCACCTTGCCGTTGTCCTGATAGGTGGCCACCAGATTCAGACGGATGCCGAACTCGCGGTATTCCACGTCAATCTGGCCGTTGCTGCCCAGTACGGGAATGGGGACTTCACCGCCGGCCAGGAAGCTCGATTTCTCGCCGCTGAGCATCGTCATGGTGGGCTCGGCCAGCGAGCGGACCTTCCGCTTGTCCTCCAGGGCGCTGATGGCGGCGGCAAACTGCTCATTGATGGAGATAACCTGGGTGACGCCGTCCAGGAAGGTGTGCGAGAACCCGGTGGCCAGGGCCATCGTGTTGCGCGCAGCGCCGGTGGTGTTGCGGTTGAAACCGGCTGCATAGGCGGTGCCCGAGTCATCCGTGGTGACGCTGGCAATGGTGTTGCCGGGCGCCGGGGAATGACTGCCGCTGGTGGAGGCAAAGCCGTACGGGCCGCCGGCGCCCATGATGGTGTGACCCAGGGCGTCAAGATCGTTTTTGGAGATTTCCAGGAACTGGACCTTGCAGCGGATCTGGGGCTTGAAGGCGACCTGAAGCAGGCTGACCACATTGCCGGAATTGTCGGTCATCACAGAACCCTGCAGCACATTGGTATCCAGGTTGCTGTTGAACGCCGTGTCGGTCTGGAAGTTGTTGTCGCCCACGGCCGCCCGGATGGCGTTGCCGCCCGGTCCGGTGATGACCTTGATGCCCGGTTGGCCGTAAAAAATGCTGACCGTGTTGATGGCTTTGGAAATCATACTGGCCGTGCGGACCAGGCCGGTCAGAATGGCTTTTTCCTCGCCGCCGGGGCCCGGTACGATATCCAGTTTGATGTTCGGGTCAATGTCGCGCAGGCGGTTGCGGACCACTTCCACCTTGGTGGAAGGCTCTCCGGCCACCTTGATGAGGTTGATGACCTGGGGCGTGGGTTTCGGCAGCGCGGATCCGGGGGTCTCCGAGTTGAACGGGGCGCTGGCGTTTGCGCCACCACCACCGGAGGCGCCGGCGCCTCCGCCGCCACCCGTGCTGGCGCCTTTAAAGAAGGCGCGGGCCAGTTCCACGGCCAGCTGAGCCGATTCGCGGTTGTGAGCTGTGCCGGTGAGAATCACCGAGTCCTCGGCGGCCAGAGGGACCAGTTCAATGCCTGGGTCCACAAACTTCAGCTGACGCAGCAGCACAGACACGTCGCGGTGAACGTTAATATCGACCACCGAGTGATCCGGTTTGCTGACATTACCCCATACCAGCAGGTTGGCCACGCCCACGGCGTTGCCCACCAGCTGAATCTGAGTCGGGCTGATCATCACGACACTGGCGACTTCCGGGTTGCTGAGGGCCACGCGGGCGGCCGGTTTGGAGAGGTTGAGAATAACGGCTTTGCCGATGGTCACGTCAATCTCATTGACGCTGGTGGAAATGCCGGATTTCAGGATGGTGACCCCACCGGTGGCGTTGGGTGCGGCGGCGCCCTTGGGAACGGACACAAAGCTGCCCTTGGTGGTGCTGGGCAGGCTGGGTTCCTCCAGCTGATCCAGCTGGCCGGCGCTCAGCAGGTTCATGATGGGTTCATTCTGGGTGCCTGCCAGCTGTTCGGCCAGGGCGGCGGCGGAACGGGGGACGGGAACTTCTTTGGCGTTGCCGCTCAGCAGGCTGTTAACGGCGTCCTGGTCATCGGTGGCGTTGTCTTCCAGCAGGCCTTTCGCCATGGCGGTCAGGAGATCATCCTGATCATCGGCAGATGACTGGTTCTGCGGGGACTCCTCATCGGGCAGATCGATGCGGACCATTTCCCGGCGTTGCATACTGGCCGCCAGCCGGGCCGGCTGGGTATCGCGGTGGAACAGATTGTTCAGCAGGTTGCCGAGCCAGTTGCCGCCGGATTTATTTTTGAGCTGAGGCTGACTGCGCACCGGCCACGGGTCGTCGCCGCCCTCAGGGGTCGTATCGCTTTCGTTCTCCCCGTTCGCATCTTCAGTCATCAGCAGGCTGGTATTGGGCAGAGGAATGCCTTCCGGTGAGAGGGTGTAAGTTTTTTCAAAGGCGGTCATCGCCAGCTGTTCGGAAGGAATGGCGCTGTCGCCCCACAGTTTGGTGTTGCGCTGGTAGGAGGCGGTTGGGTTGCCGACCGCAGATTCACCGGGCAGGACAATGCTGCTGCCGAGTATGGTGACGCTCAGCCCCAGGGCGATGGTTCTCATGCAGTTCATGGGCGGTGTTGCTCCTTGACTCTCTACTGTCCGTTCGTTCCAAACTGCAGCGCGTGTGTGACCGCAGCCTGTGTTGCTTCCTCACGGGTGCGTTAATTTAAAACGAGACTTCCGTCTTCTCGGTGCCCTGGATCATTTCCACCGAGTTGCGGGGTGCGGCTGGCAGACTGGGCAGTGCCGGCGCGCTGCCGATCATGTTGGCGTCCACACTCAGGCTGGGCATGGCGGTGCCAAACAGGTCGTCATCCGTGGCGCCAGGCAGGTTCATCGTGCCGCGATCTTCGGGAGAGCGCAGGGCCAGGCGCAGTTCAGCGCTTTCTTCGGCGGTGGTGACGATTTCAACCTGCTCGGGCGTCAGGGCGAGGGTGACTGAGGATACCAGCTTGGCGCGTTTTTCAGCGGCCTGGCGTTCCTTCTCTTTCTTCTTTTTCTCTTTTTCAATTTCTTTTTTGCGTTTGGCGATTTCTTTTTCGTCCGCTTCTTTTTCTTTTTTGCTTTTCTTATTGCTCTTGGCTTCGGCGGCTTTCTCTTCTTCAGTCTGCTTCAGGTTTTCCACTTCACCGTTCAGAACACCTTCCGGCGTATCAACGTCGTACTCGCGCTCGGCCATCATGCTCTGCGCGGAGGCCAGCACCATGACGTTCTGCAGCAGTGTGGCGGTGTGCTTCTTGTCTTTGTCGTCCTTGGTGGCGCCGGGCACTTCAATGGTGGCCAGCACATCCACGTGGTCGCCGGGTTTTACAAAGCCGGCAACGCCCTTTATTTCGCTCACGGCAATCGTTACGGCGCGGTAGCCCGGCGGAATCAGCGCCGGCAGCCCGGCGGTATCCACCCCGGCTAGTTTGTGCCCGTATATGGGCTCCCCGGGAAACATATTCTGAATGGCGATGCGCCCGGCCACTTCCGACGGTGAATCATAGGTTTCGCCTTTGGGCAGGTAATCGGCCGGCCATTTTACCGTGGTGATGTCATCGAGCGACACCATCTGTCCGGCCTCAATGGGCTTGAGCGGAACCACCACGCGGGCTGTTTTAAATTCCACAGCCACCGGCTTTGTTTTGTCGGGTTTTTTACCGCCGTTATTGCTTGAAAACAGCGTCATGGTGATGATTCCCATCACCACGGCGGCACCGATAAACAGGTGACCGGTTTTAATGGGCAGATTCTTAACGACCATGGCAGTTCGTCCTCATCCTTGGTGTGATTCATGGTTGATGGTTATTGCCGCGTTTCGCGGGGATACTCTCTACGCTTTCTGTGGGAGACGGTCTCTATTCTTCGTAACGCATGGTGGCGGTGGAAAAGACCGGTATGGTGCTGAAGTGGTTTCCATCCGTGTTCGGAAACGCGCTCAGGAAGGAATCAATGGGCACAGGGTTGTCCATGTTGTAGTTGATGGCCACTGTGACCGTTCTTTCGCCCGAGGTCCCTGCGGCATCGGGCGGGGTGACGTCGATGCTGTCCGCCTCCAGGCTCTGGCCGGTCATCTGCATCATGGCGTTCTGAACATAGCTTTTTATTTCATCTTCCGCGCTCGACTGATTGGCCGCATCCGCCAGATCACTGTTTAATGAGGCGACCCGCGCCCCCTCTCTCGCCACGGTGGTGAGCGCGTGCTGAACATAGAGATAAGCGCTGATACTGGTCATCATGCAGATGAGGATCGTGAAAACGACCAGCATGCCGATAATTTCAATCAGCCCCTGGCCGCCGTGGCGCCCACGATGATTCTGATGTGTTGTCATGCTGTCAGAGCGCATCAACACGTTTCCCTTCAATTGAAATCCCGATGGATCTCAGTTTATGCCCGCTTCAACACTCACTTGGGTTCAACGATGAAAAAACCCGGAAAGGGCGCAAGGCCTAAGCCTTGCGCCCGGTTCCGAAGAGACTTAGGCCAGACCGCTATCCAGCTGATCAGAGAAGAAGCTCTGAACGGAAGTCAGAATATCGTTGAACAGGGTTTCGATACCATCCGGACCCACAGCCAGCACGGTGGCCACGAGAACGGCGGCAATAACCAGAGCGCCTGCATACTCAATAACGCCCTGACCCTTGTTCTTCTTCATTGCTTTTTTCATAGTGGTCTTTCTCCTAACTTGCCAACTCTTTGAAATCGCAAGGGCCCCGTCTGTCCCTCACTGATGGATCTATGCCATTTGGCCGATGGTTCTAAACCCCAGCTTCAATATTTCTTAATATACAAGGGGCTCAGGGCCTCTGAATCCTCTGTTCAGGGGGACTTCAGGTCGTCACCCGGACGGGTGATATTTCGTCACGATATTGCGAAATGTTCATCAAACGGGGTGATTGGGATCGGAAAAGCCCCCGTATTGGCAGGACAGCACCGTTACATCACTTCATGATAGCGGTTTTGGGGGGCGGTGGCCAGCGGTTTTAATGGGGAAAACCGGCAACGGTTCATCCCTTAAGGGAGCCTCCACTGGGCGGCGCGCCGGGTCACCCTTATGGTATAGTGGCCACACCCAAGGGATGGCCCTGTTGCGGCGATGTTCCCTGTGGCGTTTGTCGGGGGCATCACCATGAGCGACACACACTATAAGGTATTGATTATCGGATCCGGCCCGGCCGGGTATACGGCGGCCATTTATGCCGCCCGCGCCAACCTGGCGCCCCTGGTTCTGCAGGGTCTGCAGCCGGGCGGTCAGCTGACCATCACCACGGAGGTTGAGAACTTTCCGGGTTTTCCGGAAGGCATTCAGGGCCCGGACCTGATGGAGGCCTGCCGGCAGCAGGCGGCGCGCTTTGGCACTGAGATCCGCAACGAAACGGTGGAATCCGTTGATTTCTCCAAAAAGCCCTATACCGTCAAAACCGATGAAGCCACCTATACGGCCGAGACAATCATTATCTCCACCGGCGCTTCGGCCAAGCTGCTCAATATCGAATCCGAAAAGCGCCTGATGGGCCACGGGGTTTCCGCATGCGCCACCTGCGATGGCTTCTTCTTCCGTGACAAGGAAGTGGTGATTGTGGGCGGTGGCGATACGGCGATGGAGGAGGCGAACTTCCTCACCCGATTCTGCAAGAAGGTGACCGTGGTTCACCGCAGAGACACCCTGCGCGCCAGCAAAATTATGCAGGAGCGCGCCGTCAACAACCCCAAAATTGACTTCATTTGGGATTCCGCCGTTGAGGATATCATCGGATCCAAGGAAGAAGGCGTCTCGGCCGTGAAGCTGAAAAACCTTAAATCGGGCGAACTCAGCGAATTCGCCACGCAGGGCGTGTTTGTCGCCATTGGGCACAAACCCAACACGGAGATTTTTGAAGGCAAACTCCCGCTGGATGCCGCCGGCTACATTCAGGTTCCCCCGGGCTCCGTCACCACCGAAGTGGCGGGCGTGTTTGCCTGTGGCGATGTGGTGGATCACCGTTACCGGCAGGCCATAACGGCGGCCGGCATGGGCTGTATGGCCGCCATGGACGCTGAAAAGTACCTGGAAGCCTGCGAGGCCGAGGCCTGCAAGGGCAATAAAGAACTGGCCAGTCGGTAAGCAGTGATGGCCACGATGATTCAAAGCACCATTCAGACACCCAGTCCCCTGCAGCAGGCATTGCTGGAACGCATCTTCTCCATTCCGGCCGTCCGGCAGTTTGGTATCGTCATTGATCACCTGGACAATGCGGAATGCACCGCACGGGCCCCCTATATTAAAGAGTATACAGGCTCCTATCAGTCGTTTCACGGTGGCATGCTGGCCGCCCTGGCCGATACCATTGCCTGTTTTGCCGTGATGACCCGCACGGCGCCCGATGAAATCCTGACCACCACCGATCTGCATATCCGCTATCTGGCGGCCTGCCTGAGCGATGTGACCGTCAAAGCCAAAGCCATCAAGGTGGGGCGTACCCTCTGTCCGGTGCAGGTGGAGCTCTTTGACGAGAACGGGACGATGGTCGCCATCGCCCAGGTGACCTATATGCGCCTGCCCGGCTTGCCGAACCGCGCTTAAGCGGTCCTGGCCCCGCCGTATAACCCATCGTTTGGGCGGATGGCCCTTGGTGTGCGGTTGCCGTATAATGAGGGCAACTTTCGTCTTTTTTGCCCGGTAGAGGAGACTGTCATTCCATGAGTCACGGCCCGCATGATCGCCATTCGGTGAAAGATTTTTTCGAAGAGTTTTATCCGGTCATCTTTTTTGGCAGCTGCTTTCTGCTGATGGTCTCCCTGCCCCTGGTCTTCAGCGGCTTTCTCTCCCTGAACGCCCTGGGCATTGCCGTGGCGTTTGCGCTGGCGGCCCTGCTGACCTTCTTTGCGCCCGGTTTCCTCTGGATTCTGCTGATCGCCATTGTGGTCACCATCTGGTGTTTTTACCCGGAACACACGTATAACCGTGCTGGCGGGTTTCTTACCGCACTCCTGCTGCTGATGACTGTCGCCGGTCCCATTTTCCTTTGGGGCCGCAAGGTGAAGAAAGAACTGGACGCCACACCCGTGGGCCAGAAGATTGCCGCGGTCGATGCCGCCAGCTCCCCTGAACCGGCTGCCGCTGCTGCGGATGCCGGCGCTGAACTGGTCCCGGACGAGAAACCCCTCAAGCCCGTGGCTTTTGATAAGGACATTGCCGCCAGCGGCGTGACGATTATTTTTGGAACCGAGTCCGGCAACGCCGAAGGCCTGGCCGAGGTGGCCGCCAATAAACTCAAGGGCGATGGTCTGGCGGTTCAGATTCTGGATGCCAAAGTGGTGGATCACCGGCACCTGCCGGCATTCGCCAACCTGCTGATCCTCACCAGCACCTGGGGTGATGGCGATCCGCCGTCCAATGCCATTGATCTGGTGGCCGGCATCAAGTCAACGGCGATGGTTTCCATGAAAGGCTCGCAGTTCAGCGTGCTCTCCTTGGGGGATACCTCCTATCCGCAGTTCTGCCAGTGCGGCAAGGAATTTGATCAGTATCTGGAGAAATTCGGCGCCAAGCGCGCATTCAACCGCGTGGACTGCGATCTCGATTACGATGCCCCTTTTCAGGGCTGGCTGGATGGCGTGCACAAAGCGCTGAAGGGTAACCTGGCCAGTGTGGCGCCTTACACCCCGCCTGTTATTGGCAGCGCCGGTGAGGCAACCCTTCAGGCGGCCCCGGCAACCTGAACCCGAACAATCGATTGGACCGTCAAACTTACGAGAGGTGGCTGAGCGAACCATGGTGACCCTGTTTGCCCAGGTGGCTGAAAGCTGTCAGGTCTGGTCTCTGCCTCAGGAGACGGATGAGGCCGCCCAGCGTGGCCGCCAGCCCACGCATCTGGACTGGCTGATCGCCCTGGCGCGCGCGCAGGATCTGCTGAAAGGCCAGCCGATGACGGCCAGCCTGCAGGTGGCCCTGATTGCCGGTTTGCTGGGTAAGCAGCTGGGCCTGCCCGGGCGCAGCCTGACTTCGCTGGTGTATGCGGCGCTGGTGCGTGATGCCGGCCTGGTGTATGGGGCGGCGGATTTGTACCGCGCCACGCAGGGCCGCGTGGGCGAAAAGTATTACTTCAGACAGGTCAGCCGGATTGCCGCCGGGCTGATTCCCCCGCCGCAGCAGGAGCTCCTGCACGACTGGCGGCAGGTGCAGGGCTTGCTTCAGGCCCATTCCCAGCAGGCGGCCCGGCTGCTGGATGATCTGGCGCTGAGTGAGGATGTGAGCGACCTGGTGGTGGCCCACCATGAGCTCTGCGATGGCAGCGGGTATCCCCTGGGGCTGCGTGCCGGGATGGACGGTCTGACCCTGGAGGCCCGGGTGCTGGCCTTTGCCGATACCCTGGTGGAGGTGATGCTGGATGTCTCGGGGCTGACCAGCCGGCGCCAGGCGGTGGAGGCGTTTCTGGAAGTGAAGGTGGACGGGCGTTTTGACGCCGGTGTGGTCAGCGCCTTCCGGACGTTGTTTGAGGCGCGCGGAGAATACCTGACGCGCCTGGATCAGGGGGATCTGGCGGTGGAGCTGAATGCCCTGCTGCCGGTGCGCAGCCGAACGCTCAACGGGGATATGGTGCTGCGGATGGCCACGGCCGTGGGCGCCTGGACGGATCATCTGATGCCGCTGTATACCGCTGGCCACAGCCTGGCTGTGGGGAAACTGGCTTACCAGATGGCTGAAAAAATGGAAATTCCAGCAGACCAGTGCGGTCAGCTGGTGGTGGCGGCGCTGCTGAGCCGCCTGGGCATGCTGGGCGTGCCGATGGCCATTGCCTTTAAGGAGAGTCCGCTGCAGCCCGAGGAGTGGCTGGCCATCCGCGATTACCCGCGCCATACGCAGATGATTCTGTCTGCTGTGCCGGGCCTGGAAACGCCGGCCCGCTGGTGCGGCGAGATTCATGAGCGGATGGACGGCAAGGGTTTCCCCGAGTGCCGCAAGGGGTTTGAGATTTCCGCCGGCGGGCGGCTGCTGGCCATTGTGAATGCCTGCCAGGCGTTGATTTCCCCCCGCCCGTACCGGCCACATACCTACGAGCCGCTGGATGCCATGTCCATACTGGGCCAGCGCCGCTCCACGCATTATGACAACCAGCTGCTGGGCGTGCTGCGCAATATTCTCTACCGCCAAACCATCCCCGCCGACCTGCGCGACACCCCGGTTTAAGGCATTTTTTGCCCAATTACGCATTTTTTTGCCTTTATCTGACTTATTGTATGTAATCGCACCCTGATTTAAGTCTTTGGAGTTTTCTCATGATTACATTTTCAGCCCGCAGCCCGCAGCCCGCGATGAAGGGAGTACTTTTCGTCAGTCGAGACGCCGTGCCCTTGCCGGTTGGGCCACAACTGCTGGTTTTGTGGGTTTAAATACCTATGGCGTGGCTAAAGGACTGCCCGGCCCGCTCCATCTTTTAGAGGGAAGAAATACCACGGGGTCAGCATGGACTGATCCTGGGTATGATAACCCCTTATATCTGGCAGGGTTTGCTACAGGCTTACCCACGGCTGGATTGACGTTGAAGGCCGGAGCGGATTACTTATTACTCCCATCGGGTTACCGGTCTTCTGGAGCAAGAAAGCGTATCGGAAGAAAAATTATAAACAGAGAAGAGCTGCTGCGCATTAAGCGGGAGAACCATCACCCGCCTGAAGAGATAGCACGTGTGGAAGCGAAAATTGCAAAGTTGCAGGCCAAACTTAACAAATAAAAAGGCATCTGGCCTGCCGGGTCGTCCGCCTTGGGAGCGGGCGCTCTATCCTTTGTGCCAAATGCCGTAAGGAAACGATGTAATGAAGGGGATACTGCCGGTGTTCAGGCAGTGAGGTCAGAAATTCTTGAGGGTTAGTGCGGTGTGGTGACCGTGGTCTGCTTCAGGAAGTTTTCCACGTCCTGCGGGTTACCCACGGTGGGAGCACCGGCATGGCCGCCATAGCTGTGCACCCCGACGGTGGGGTTATAGCCGCTGGGCGCCTGGGAGTGCATGGCCGCTGGGGTATGTTCCGGTTGCCAGTAAGCCGGTGGGGTCACCAGCGGCAGGGTGTCCGGCGTGGCGGCCGTCATGGGCGCGCTCATGGCCACCGGGGCGGGGGGTGCGCTTACCGGAGACGGGGTGGCGGCTCTGGCCGGCGCATGCCGGCCGGCCACCGGCTGGCGGTGCACGGTGGTATCCCGCTGCAGCTGGGCCACGCGCTCGGCATTGGTGCGCTCCATGCGCACCTGCTTCAGGTGGTTCTGTCCCTGCGTGAGAATGGTCTGAAATTCGCGGATGTTGCCCTGCAGGCTGCCCAGAATCGTCTCGGCATACTGCTCGGCGCTGCCACGCATTTGCAGGGTATCCTGCTCGGCCTGCCATTTCATCACGCTGATTTCCTCGACAGCCTTGCGGCGTTCGGCTTCCAGGTCAGCCATCAGGCTCTGGCGCAGGTGCTCGGCTTCGGCCTGCACGGCGCGCATCAGCTCGGATTCGCTGAGCATGTGTTCGGCCTGGCGCTTGGCGACCTGGACAATTTCGTTGGCTTTCTGCTGGGCTTCCTGTATCAGCACGTCGCGGCTCTGGAGTATGCGGTGGGCCGACTGGATCTCATCCGGGAGGTTTTCGCGCACGGTATCCAGCAGGGGCACCAGCTTTTCGCCGTTCACCAGGGTCCAGGGCGTCAGCGGCACGCCCATACCGGTGAGGATCAGATCCTCGATGTGCTCAATGGTTTTTGAGAACTGGGTGACACTCATCATCGTTTCCTTCTGGTTGGGTTGGGTAAAGTTTCTGATTCTGGGTTAATGTGGGGCGCTTTGCCGGGCAGCGGTCTCAGCGGCACGTTCGCCTTTTTCCAGCTGCTCCACCGGGTCCAGCCATTCGGCGGGCAGGGCTTTGCCGTTACGGCGGGCCGCCGGGAAAGGCTGGCCATGGCGGTTCTGGACGGGCTGCTTTCGCGCCAGCTCTTCTTTCAGGCTGTTGCGCAGGGCATCCATAATGTTCAGCATGGCTTCATGATGCACCACATACAGTGGCGTGAACGGCACGGGCCAGCCGCGTTTCATCACCATGGCCTCCAGTTCGTCCATCAGCTTGAGGGTTTTGCTGCGGGGCGGCGGCTTTTTCATCAGGCCTTGCCTCCCGCAGGAATCACGTGTTTTTTGAGGTAGCTGTGGATGCCTTTGGGCACCAGCTTGGCGACATCCCCGCCGAGGCCCGCCACTTCGCGGATCATGCTGGAGGTGAGGAACTGGTATTCCAGGCCGGCCATCATAAAGATGGTTTCAATTTCGGGCGCCAGGCTTTTGTTCATCTGGGACATCATGAATTCGTACTCAAAGTCGGATACGGCGCGCAGTCCCCGGATAATGACCCCTGCCTGCTGCTGCCGGGCGATGTCGACGGTGAGCCCTTCAAAGGAGATGATATCGACGTTTTTCAGGTGAGGAATGCTCTCACGGATTAATGTAACCCGTTCGTCGAGCGCAATCAAAGGGTTTTTGCTGGGGTTTTTCACCACGGCCATCACCACGCGCTCAAACAGCTGGCTGGCGCGGGTCACAATGTCCACGTGCCCCAGGGTGATGGGGTCAAAACTGCCGGGGTACAGCGCAATGGTCACAACGAAAAACTCAAACTCCCCAAACAATCGATGGGAACAACAACCGCCTATCCCTGCCTCGGTGGAACGGGGCCGCCAGTGGTGGGGCGGTCGTCCAGAAACAGACAAGAGTGAGTGTACTATAGGATTCTCTTAATACACAACCAGATGACTAGTCCTTTTTACAAAGGGTTAGAATTGTTTACGGGGGTTCATAGAAGGAGGATCAATGATTTACAGGTTGCTTTGTTTGCTCACATCCTGGTTCTCGTCCACATGGGTATGCAAAAGGTTGAAAAATGGGACTCTTTGTATCGCAGGTTACTGATTGCTATACTCTAGCAATTGTATTGGGTTAGACGGGGCCAAATGAATGTCAGATGAGAATATAAAAGAAAATATTCCTGACAAAATGTACAAAACGATGGCAGCACGGTTTAATGCCGACAATCGGCTTCGTTTTCAACATAAACTGGCAAATTACTCCATAATGATTTTGTCTGTTTATGTGGTGATTTTATCCGCTTCCGAAAAATTCACAGGAAATCCACTATTGCCTTTTGCGGATTTTTCTTCACTCTGTTTATCTGTATTTGTCATTGGTCTCGCTTCTTTTGAGGCAGGAAATGATAGGTTGCACTATGCATTTCGACTACATGAAAATGCTTTAAAAATTAATGCTCTCTACCAGAAAAATATCGTTGACTCTGGTAAGAATATTCGTGATATTTCGGAAGAATACAGTAAAATCCTTGCTGAGTGTGAATATAATCATGCTGAAATTGATAGGCATTTACATATTATCAAGAATGCCTACATAAAAAACAAAGGGTATTCATGGGTTTGGTTCTTGTATTACTGCTGTTTTGAGTATGGCTTTTACATTCTTCTAATTGTTGTGCCGCCGATCATTTCGACTGTTTGGCTTCTGTCTCATTTCAAATAATTTCTTGAATGGTGCTGGCCGGTTTCCAGAAAGTGGCGGATATCGGCGTGGGCGGCTTCCAGCGCGTCAGCCCTGCGGACAGCCACACCCCCGAGTACGACATTGCCCTCGAAAACTTGCAGCCATTATGTATATAATAGTAGTAAGGGTTCATTGATATAGAACTTGGAAAAATGCCAAAAACCAGTGCAGTTAAAACTGATTCTAAACACTTGTTGTTGAAATTATTAGGTATTATTTTGGCTTTTCTGGGGATAAAGGTTTACCCTTATATCGCTTTTAGTGCCCTTGGCCCAGTTATTTCTTGGGCCGCTTTGTCTGATTCGTATGTCAATATGAGTGTTGTTGTCATAGTGAGTGGCCTGTTTGGATTAGTGTGGCTTCTCGGTGCAACAATAACCATTTTTTTGCCTGCTGGTTGTCTGATTAGTCAAAAAATGTCTCATTGGGTTTTGTTGAGGGCACGAGGTATTTTACTATTTTGCTTGCTGTCTTTTATTCTGCCGCTTCTGTTTTTTTTATGGGTTCATCAGGAACAGCTCCGACATTATTTATTTAACGGATGAAAGTTGTTATTTTGTCACTATGAAAAGCGCTTCAGTCAAACCGGTTTCAGTGTTGAGCCTTTTGCTTGGTATGGCTTTGTGTATTTCAGGGCTATTTTTTGCGTTTTTCCTGTTTGTTTTAGGGGCTGCCAGTACGTCGATGGCAACGGAAGGGAGTACCGCTGTAGACTCGTTATTTCCGTATTTTAACTTGCTGTATTACCTGTTGCTGATGGTGTTGGCGCTTATGGTTTTGGTTCTGCCAGGGTCTGTGCTGCTCTCAGATAGAATGCTACAGATCCTTAATCAAAGAAAAGTTTTTTTGGTAATTCTGTTTATTTTCGTTCTGATGTCGGCGCTGATTCTTAAATGTGCTGCATTGTCGAACGTATAAAATCGAAATTTAAAACTAATAGGCAATGTATTTAACAGTTATGGTGTCCCATTGAGGGTGTTTAAAATAGACGGTGGCGTTTTGGGGATAGCGGATCACCAACGTCTCATTATTTTGCCAGTCCGCTTGAATGGTTTCGTCCCCTTTCATTGAGAACACAGTATTCATTTTTCCGAACAGAAAGTCCACCAATACAGGGAAATAAGGTTTCAGGGTTTTTTCTAATCCAACAAACAGGTTACGCTGATCCATGATGCGTACCTGTCGATTGTGAGTGGTTGTTGCGTCACAGCTTCGTTCAAAAACCTGAGCTTCAACATCCTCTGTTGGTGAGCGTGATATTTGAAATAGATCATTCTGGCAGGCAAGCGTATTAGCCAGAGAGTTTAACCCAACAATGAAAAGCATGACGAAAGCAACAATAATGATAGTTACAACATAGATTTTTTTATTGGGCTCAATAGGCATAATTAATTGTCTGTAAACTCGATTTCTATTTCAGTTGGATGCAATCTGAAATTGTTGTCCCAGCTTCTCTAGGGTGATTTGACAACGCTTCCGAAGTTCTGCTTCTCCTATTTCATCAGGCCTTTGTTCGGTTTTGGCATTGGGGGAATAAGCTTCCATGTCCCAGAAGAATGAATTGAGGATATCAAAGAGAGCATCCTCAGTGATTTTGTCAATGTGTTGATGCCAGGTCTCCAAAAATAGAGTTTCAAAAGAGTCAATGGGTAGTTTTCGTGAAACAAAGTCTTTCAGAAGAGGAATAAAGTGGGTGCTTATTAATTGTGTCTGCGTGAAGATTGTCATAGTTTCATCTCTTGAGTGATTCAGACTGATGTCAGCTGGTCAATACGGCTTTTGAGCCGGGTTAAATTTTTAGTACACCGTTTTCTCAATTCATTTTCATCGATTTCATATTGAGAGAAGTTGGGATCGGGATCGGTTGTGTATTCGTCGACATCGAGGAAAATTTCACTGAAAATGTCATGCAGGGCTTTGTCCCAATCCAGATCAATGTATTCTGATCGGGTTTTCAAAAATGACGTTTCAAATTCAGCCGCACTTATTGTTTGATTCAGAAAATCCGTGATAAGGGGAATAAATAAATCCCGGACAACTTCTGTTTGTGTCGAATACTTCATTGTACATTCCCTCTATTTAAAAGGTTCCAAATTTGTTCTTTGTCAAGCCTGATGACAGTAATGAATTGATTATTACGGTCAGTGATAATAGTGATATTGTTCGTCCTGTTGTAGAAGAATTTGAAGCCTGGTTGATTTCTATATTTTGCTCGAATCAGTACCGTGTCAGTATGAAGCATTGAGTCTTTAACAAATCGTTTGAAAACAGATCGATTAATCCTATTGTAATTCTCTTGAAACCCAATTTCCTTCGCATGCTTGCTAAATTTCTTTTGAATTTGTTTTTCCGAAAAGGAAGTTTTTTCAACTAGTCTTTTCTTCTGGTACTCAGAGAAAGCATCATTGATTGTTCGCGTGGCTTGGTATAGCTGTTTTGCTGTTCTCGCACCAGGATATATAAGCAAAGCGGCATCTGCTGTGACATCAGGGACTGGGGGTTCTTCAGGTAATTTTCGGTATGCCAACACTTGCTCCGGTGACAAATGCCCGCCGGTTTCCAGAAAGTGGCGGATATCGGCGTGGGCGGCGTCCAGCGCGTCAGCCCTGCGGACAGCCACACCCCCGAGTACGACATTGCCCTCGGCGTCCCGTTCAGCGTGCGCCACGACGTTGCGCGCGAGTTGCTGCTCGGCGTGAATTCTTGCGGCGGCTGCCTGAATGGTTTCCTCGCGTGTGTTGGCCGCATGGCGCGCTACATCCAGCGTGTGAAAGAGCTGCCGGGTTTCAGCGTCGCTCAGCGTGTGGCCTTGCCTGAGTTTCTGCCACAGATCCACCGGCTCACTGTGTCGGCTTTGATAAGTGGCTGGGGGGAGATCAAACTGGCTCAGGGTGTTCCGTCTGGGTGAGGCGGAAGGCTCACGGCGCGCCAGTCGTGACAGCGAAACGGGCCGGGCGCCGCGGCTGAGGTTACGCTGCAGCGCGCCGCTGTCTTCAGCAATCCAGCCAGTGCTGCTGGTGACTGGTCTCAGGGTATTGGCGGACCACCCCCGCGTGACGGGGCCCTCGCTGGAGCTGTCGGAGGACTGTTGAAGCAGCGTGGCCGGAATGTCCGGCTGGGTGGTCTGGAAAAATGACGCCAGGCTGGGCGGCGGCGTGTAGGCGGCGATTTTCTGGTTGAGTCGCGCCATGTGATGGCTATCCACCGTCTCGCGCAGGCGCTGGTGGGCTGTGCGGCCGGGTGTGCTCACCGGCGTCCAGGTGGTCGGATCGATAGCAAGGGCCGCTGAGGCGGGGCTGTCGGTAAATCGAAGGTTACTACCGGAAGCGTTGGTTATTCCGGAAGCAAGCGTGTCTGCATAGGCGCTTAGACCTGCCCCACTGGCCTGCAGCAGGGTCGGAGCGGCTCTCAGTGCGAGCCGTCCGGCGGTTTCAACTGCGTTGCCAAGGCCTGCAGCCAGTCGCGCCCAGACGGACGGGCCCGCTGAGGCGCCATTATAAATATGCCCCTGAAGAGGCGGGTTATTGGATGACATCGGTTTCCCCCGCGATGGTGTGGGATGTGGTTATTCGGGTGTGGGTCCGGATCGGGGGCCCGGTTCCATGCTGACTGTGGTTCCGGCAACCGTCAAGGCCGGTGGGTCGGCTTGTTGCGAATCTTGATGGAATCGTAAAGCGGATTAACGGTTGGGTAACGCTACCGTGTTACAGTCGGGGTTCCGGCATTCCCCGCCGACTTGGCAAGGGATGCCTTTTTATGTATATTGTTTGCAAGCCCTCAGCCCACCGTGCCTGGGGGCTTTAAAAATGAAGCAAAACGCGGCCCCGCCGCAATGCAGGTATCGTCCGATGGCATACAAACGCCGCAGCCCCCAGCTCATTCTGGCTTGTGCCGAATGCTCAGAGCGCAACTACACCCTGGCCCCCAGCCAGCAGATGCAGACCAGCGGCCAGCGTTTTGAAACCCGCAAGTACTGCCCGCGCTGCACGGCCCACACGCTTCACAAGGAAACCAAGTAACCATGCCGCTCCCCTGCGTCCTTAGTTCAGTTGGTAGAACGTCGGTCTCCAAAACCGAATGTCGGGGGTTCGAGTCCTCCAGGGCGCGCATTTTTACCCAGTCTCACCCCGGTTGTTAACCTCGGCAGACCCGATTGACCCATGGCCCTTATGTCCCTGATTGATAAACAAACCGCCCGCCAGCATGCCTCCGGCGAATCAAAGCCCGCCAAAGGGGCCGCGCCAGCCGAAGACGGTGGCATGGAGGGCGTTAAGACCTACCTGAAAGGCGTTCGCGCCGAGTGGGACAAGGTGACCTGGCCCAGCAAGGTGCAGATGTGGCAGCAGACCATTGTGGTGCTGATTACGGTGCTGGTGTTTGCCGTGGGTATATATTCCATTGATTGGGTGTTCCGGGGCCTGATTGGCCTGATTACCCCGCAGCATACTTATTAATATTGAGACGGATGACAGGCCGCACACGTGGCCGGTTTAACGGATTAACAGAAGGAAACCAACGATGTTCTTCCAAGACGCCATGACCCCTGATGAGGATGACATCCTGCTGGAAGAAAAGCCGGACCTGAAAGAGGAAGCCCACTTGGAGGACGATGCCGAGGTGGAAGCCGAAACCCAGGCTGAATGGGAAGAGGATCTGGAAGAGGACGAGGATGAAGATCCCGTCGAAGAGATTCTGGATGTGGATACCCTGCTGACGCCCGATACCGAAGAGGAAGAGGAAGGCGAGGACGAGCAGGAGCTGCCGGGCCGCATGGCCAGCGCGATGTCCGCTATGCCCAGCGTGCTGCCCAAAGATTCCGACACCATCAGCGTGTCGGCCGACCGGGCCAGCGCCGCCCCCGAGATTGCCGTGGATACGGATGAGGACGCGCCGGCCAAGAAAGAGAAAAAGCTCCGCAAGCGCTGGTACATCGTCAACACCTACTCGGGTCACGAGAACAAGGTGAAGGTGAACCTGGAGCGCCGGATTGAGTCCATGAACATGGGCGAGAAGATTTTCCGGGTGGAAGTTCCCCAGAAGACCGTCACCAAGATTAAGGACGGTCGCCGCTCCGAGAAGGACGAGCGGATTTTCCCCGGCTATGTCCTGGTGGAAATGCTGATGGACGATGATTCCTGGTACGTGGTGCGCCACACGCCGGGCGTCACCAAGTTTGTGGGCTCCCAGAAAAAGCCTATCCCGGCCAAGGATTCCGAAATCAAGCGGATTCTGCTGAAAACCGCGCCGGTGGCCGAAAAGGTCGAAATCGACCTCAAGGTGGGCGATATCGTCAGCATTATCAGCGGGCCGTTTGCCGAGTTCGAAGGGACCGTCACCGAGGTCAGCCCGGAGAAAGAGCGCCTCAAGGCCTCGGTTTCCATCTTTGGCCGCGAAACGCCCGTGGAACTGGCCTTCAACCAGGTCCAGAAGGCGACCTGAACGCCCGCGCCATTTCCTGAACCAATATTCCGGAGGGCCACCTATGAGTTTACCGGTTGCTGATTCCTGTCTCCAGGTTTGTACCAGCCTGACGGCTGAGCACCTTGAAATGGAGACGTTGCTGCAGCAGTTTGAGACGTCTCTCAATGCCGGCGATCCAACCGCAGGATCGGGTTGGGATACGTTGGCGCCGCTGCTGCATACGATTCGTAATCATATGAACGTTCACTTCGTCTGTGAGGAAGAAGCGCTGTTTCCGGCCGTCACGCCCTATCATCCGATGGTGCTGATGGAAGTGGAGCATGAAGAGCTGATGGCCCTGCGCGAGGAGATGATGTCGCATTTCCACGCCCGGCAGGCAACGGAATTTGTCCGGACGGGCCGGGTGTTTATTGAGGATTTGCGCAATCATATCGCCCGTGAGGATGCGGGGATTTTTCCGGCCTGTGAAAGGGCGCTGTCGGACACTGAAAAGCAGCAGGTCGTCGAAGCGATGGATCGGATTCGCGCCAATGCGGTTGAAGTGGCTGGCCGGGGGATACGTCGTCCTGAGAAAACGTGGCGTTCCTTTACGATGGATCTGACGGCTGGCATGGATAAGCCAATTCATGTGTTGACCATGGCGGAAGCGCCTGGCCTTCAGATCAAGCACCTCAGGCTGCGGGGCGGTGAATCGCTGGCGGCTCACTGGACGCCTCAGCGCCTGGTGGTGGTGTGTGTGGCGGGAGAAGTGGTTTTCCAGGTCATTACGCCCCAGGCCGGTGACGAGGAGACGGTTTTGAGACCTGGCGCCGGCGTGCTTCTGGATCCACAGTTGCGTCATGCGCTGCGCGCGCGGGAGGACTCTCATCTGCTGCTGCTTCAGGCTTCTGACAAGGCTTGATTGTTTATATTTTTTCAGTATTCGTCTATGGCCTATTGCATCCGCTATGTTGGTGGTACAATCGGCAACTCACTCGTTTTACCCCGAAATTTATTTCCAGTGGAGGTGAAAAACACCCGTGGCTAAAAAAGCAACCGGCAAAATCAAACTGCAGATTGAAGCCGCCAAAGCAACCCCATCCCCCCCGGTCGGACCCGCGCTCGGTCAGCACGGCGTCAACATCATGGACTTCTGCAAGCAGTTTAACGCCGACACCGCCGACAAGACCGGCATGATTATCCCCGTTGAGATCACCGTGTACGAGGATCGCTCGTTCACCTATGTGCTCAAGGTCCCCCCGATGTCCTTCCTGATTAAGAAGGCGCTGGGCCTGGCCAGCGGTTCCGGTAAGCCCAACACCACCAAGGTGGGCAACCTGACCGCCGCACAGATCAGCGAAATCGCCAAGACGAAGATGCCCGATCTCAACGCCAACACGCAGGAATCCGCCGAACAGATGGTTCGCGGGACCGCACGCAGCATGGGCGTGACCTGCGAAGCGTAAATACCCCACCCGCCCTCGGCTGGCGCCTCGGGCACCCTCCCCCTAAAGGGAGAGGGGATTCATACAAGATTGTTACTCATTAACGTGGGAGATGCGCCCGGCGCATCGTTTGCACCACCGGAGGAAAAACCAATGGCAACTGCACAACAAACCAACGTCAAACGCACCCGCCGCCAGCAACGCTTTGATGAAGCCCTCAAGGGCCTCACCCAGCCTGCCACCCTGGCGCAAGGGGTGGACGCACTTCAGGCGGCTCTGAAAGGCAATGCCAAGTTTGATGAAACCATCGAACTGCACGTTCGCCTCGGCCTGAACGTGAAACACGCCGACCAGCAGGTCCGCAGCACGGTGGTGCTCCCCGAGGGCACCGGTAAAACCGTCCGTGTGGCTGTGGTGGCCAAAGGCAAGAAAGTCCGCCAGGCGGCTGACGCCGGCGCTGACTTCTCCGGCAGCGAGGAGCTGATTGAGCGTATTGAGAAGGAAAACTTCTTTGACTTTGATGTGCTGATTGCCACCCCGGACATGATGGCGGCCCTGGGTAAACTGGGTAAGGTGCTGGGCCCCAAGGGCCTGATGCCCAACCCGAAAACCGGCACCGTGACGGCCGATGTGGCCCAGGCCGTGAAAGAAATGAAGGCCGGTAAGGTGGAATTCCGGACGGATAAAACCGCCATTATCCACAACGCTATTGGCAAGGCCAACTTTTCGGCTGAGCAGATCAAGCGCAACTTCTCCGCGCTGTATGACGCCATTCTGCGCGCCAAGCCTTCGGCGGCCAAAGGAACCTACGTGAAGTCCGTCTCGCTGAGCTCCACGATGGGCCCGGGGATTGATCTGGATCCCAACAGCCTGGCTTCGGAAATTAAGGAATTCGCCAGCTAGCGCTGGATTCCGGTATCCGATTTCGATACACTGCACCCCTCAGGCAATTCCCCGCCTTGAGGGGTGTTGTGATTATAGCCGCCCGATGACCCGCCACCGGCGGCTGATTCACGCAACGCAGAGGATTCTCCCCATGATACCGACCATTACCCTCGCCCCCACCTTTGGGAAAATAAATTTTAAAGGCCCAGTTCCTCACGATGACAGGCGGAGATACGCGGGATATGTCGGGGAGCATATCCTTCGTGACCACCGATTAAAAGAAATGACCGGTTACGAGTTATCAACCCCAAAAGATGAAAATACAATTGAGGTAACACTCAAAGGCCCTCTTTCCGATGATCAGCGGCGGATTGCCAAAGATTTGGCTGCTCAGATTTTGAGAGAATCAACCAACGTGGGTTTTAATATTTCGGGCAGATAATTGTTAGCCTCACTTTTCACATCATTGAAGAACGTCTAGGAGAACCATGATGACCCCGATAATCCCCGTCACATTTGGTCGGGTGATATTGAATGCTGATGTTGCCGACAGGAAGATGGATGCCTTTGCGGCTATCAGCAATGCGCTTGGAGATAATCGTCGCGCTGTTGGTGGTCAGTGGATTGTTTCGTCTCTGAGGGGGCCGGTGATTGAAGCCTTTCCTGAAACCGATCAGCCCCGGGCAAAGGAAGACTGGGCAAAGGATATTGCCAGAGACGCGCTGAACGACCTCGGACTTCGTGGGCAATATAAAATTAAAGATCAAGACAACCGGCATTTGTAACGGAGTGATTGGATGATACGCTTTCGCCCCTCAACCCACCCCACAGGCATTCCCCGCGCGCAGGCACTGGATGTCCGCGAGCAGATGACCCGACGGACGCTTCCGCGGTGGCCGGACCGCTGGAATATTTGCCAGCAGCCGGGTGGCTATACCCTGCGGTATGAACCCTGCCGGACGGATTCCCCACTGCTTCGGGCGCTGCGCCCGCTGGCCCAGCGGGATGCAAACCACCGCATGGCCAGATGGCAACGCCATAATGCCGGCCCGGCTGGTGACACCTATGTTCAGCGTCCATCGGGCTGGCTGCGGCGCTGGGTTGGTCCTTCCGGCTGGTAGAACGCAACCTTTTTGTTCGATTTTAGTGTGCGGGTTTGATGGTTGACGGCGTTCCGGATAAATGATGTTTATAAATAGGAGTTCCCGATGATGCATGTGTCTTCCCTGCGTTTTTCTGCTGCCCAGCCCGTGGGGTTTGGTGAACGAAGCTTGAAGGGTGGGGCAAATGCCAGCGATAAGGATCGGGGGGCAATGCTGAAAGCAGTTATGGATATAAAAAAAGGGGGTATGAACACGTTTACATACGATCCCAGCACGTATTCAGTCGTGGCTGCATACAATAGCCCAGCGAGTGATGATGCCGC
>JBFWUP010000001.1:764999-936080 GCA_050247195.1 Candidatus Melainabacteria bacterium
TGATGCCGCGTATGAGCGAGCTGGCGGGAACATGAGTAAATTGCGAAAGGGGTGAGCGCCGATAGATGCTCCCCCGGCGCGGTGACGCCCGTGACTGGGTGATATACCGAGGATACCCCGATTGAACGCCAGTTCTGTTCTTGGTACATGTGTAGCAAGTTAATGGAAAGGGTTTCATTGTGATTTCAGGTCTTTCAGGCACCAGTGTACAGCCAGCCTTCGGGCTTCATCTTCGTGTGGATGAGAAGCATCCCAGACTCGCGGAAATTATGAAGGTAGCCGGAGAGCTTCAGGACCACCTGAACGGCCCGGAGGCTTTCAGTGATTTGAATCTGCCGCGTGCCCGCTGGACAATGGCCATGCATGGTAGGGGTGTGGACTCCACTGCGCGTCAGGGTAAAGGCTCGCTGAATATCACGCTGAACCCGGCGCCTCAAAGGGCCCTGACGGATGAATTCTTTGAGAATGTGACTCAACGCCGGAGCGCGGAGCGCCGCGCGCGGAGAGACGCTAAATGTATGTTGCAGTGGTATTTCCCCAAGGACCTGGACGGCATTGAGTTTGTAAACGCGAATGGCCGGTCGCGACCTGTCGGCGAAAAACGAATGAGAGCGTTTAGAAATGGACGTTATTAAGGCCTACCGAACCGGGAACTGCTGCTCAGGCATACTGTATGGCCGCGGGCGATTGAAGCCCGGCAAGACAGTGGATGACCTCTCCTATGCCATTGTGACCCAACCCCGTGTGCTGACTCCTGACCGCGAACTGCGAATTGAATCGGACAACACCGGTGCAGCCACCGTTCAGATGTTTGTCAAAACCCCGGAGGGTTCTGTGAGAGATAGGGTTCTGGAGGAAGGTATTTTTGTATTACTTCAGGGGCCTTATAACGAGTACCTGTCGGATGTGACATTCGGTGAACCGGATATTCAGGAAAACGAATAGCCCACGGATTTGCATCGGGTAGATTCAAGTTTTAAAAACCCACAGAGGAGACGCGCTATGATTTCAGGCAACGCCACAATCCAACCGCAATTCGGCCGTTTCAGACTCCCACCCGGTGTGACTGATGAGCAAGTCATTGGCCGGGTTGCCGGAACGCCCGACCTGGGTCAGGAAGGTCGGCACGCGCGCGTCAGAATCGTTGGTGATACGGCGACCGTTCAGGGCTGGCAGGATATTGCCAAACCCTCGGCGCCAGGGCTGCCACCCCTAGCCGTCCGGGATAACGAGCTTGAAGCCAGACTTCTTGAACAACTCCGCTCGGCAAATCATCCCCCGCTGATTCAAGGAGCGCCTGAAAGTGACACGTTTCAGGGGATGACCGGAAACTCGTATCGCAGGATTCCGTAATCACAGACGGCTATTTTCTGTGGTATGCGGATATACCCGGGATACCCGGATTGACAGAATCCTGAAAATATCGGATCCTGATTTCAGCCTTATTGTAGTCGTAATGTCAGGGTGAATGAACGATGATTCATGGATTCGCGGGTTCTGGCGCGTCTGCGCCGGTGTTTGGGCGTTTTCATCGCAGTGGTTTGTTGAGTGACGACGGTGTGCGAAAAACCATTGAGCTGGCTGCAGAGCCTTCGTCGGGTCGCCAGCTGCGCATACAGGGCTCGGGTTCTGATTGGCGCGTGCAGGTGTGGGATCCCAGTCGTACGCCCGGCCGGACTGATCGGATCCGTAACACCGTCGAAGAACGGAATCTGGCTGAGCGACTAAGCGAGACTGCCGGCTTGGGCGTGGTGGGTGTATTTCACAACCCAGTGGAACCTCCGCTGCTTTGCGGCGATGAGGGTGTGACGTGTCTGGAAAGGTCGGTGTGATGATGATGAGTTCCTCGCTGAATATCGCCACCTTTGGTCGCGGCCGCGTGCGGCCTGATGTGGATACACGCCCGGATCATTTTCCACGCGTGGTGGATGAGGCGGTGCAGGCGTTTCAGGCCAGAGACCCGGACGCGCGCGTGCGCATGAAATGGGAGGGCGATACCCTGACGCTTCAGGCATTTAACCCTGGCGGACAGCGTGATTTTTTAGCCGAAGCCGACATACAACGCGATATTGAAGCCGGATACAGAGATAGTCTGAGTCCACCTGCGCCGGAAGAGGCAACCCCCTGGGCCTATACTCCAGATTGGGATGAACCCAACCTGCCTGTAGAGTATGTTGTTATGAATAACAGAAAAAGCACAGTCAGCCCATGAAAGGAAATAGCCAATAATGTCAGGCATCGCTTTTAGTAAAGTGACTTCATGCGCCTGGAGCGGCAGACTGAGACCGGAAATTCCTTTGTATGAATTCTATAACTTGGTGGACAAGGCCGCTGGTAATTCGGATTTACGGTTGCGACGTCAGTGGAATCATCACACCCGTGAGGTTACGGTGGGATTTAAGGAACCAAAATTCACGGGGGATGAAATGAAAATCAGAGCAATCTATAACCGGGTGCGCGCGCATCTGCACGCCGAGCGAGGATTTGTTAAGCCGTTTCAGGACTAAGTGTCAGCAAAGTTAAAACCCCGCCGGGCGATGGGCCGGGCGGGGTTTTGAGTTTGGCTTGGAAAAAAACCTAGGCTTTGCCGAGGGTCTTCTGGCCGGGCTTCCAGCCCACGGGGCAGAGCTCACCGGTCTGGAAGGCCTGCACCACGCGGTACACTTCATCCACGTTGCGACCGACGGAGAGATCGTTCACCACGTAGCTGCGCAGGTTGCCTTCGGGATCGATGATGAACAGACCGCGCAGGCTGATGCCTTTCTCTTCAATCAGCACGCCGTAGTCGCGGCTGATGCGGTGGTTGATGTCCGAGACGAGCGGGTAGTTCATCTGGCCAAGGGCGCCTTCGCTCCAGGCTTTGTGGGAGTAAACGCTGTCCACGCTCACGCCGAGGATCTCAGCCTTCAGGCCTTTGAATTCCTCAATGCGCTCGCTGAAGCCCTGAATTTCGGTGGGGCAGACAAAGGTGAAATCGAGCGGGTAGAAAAAGAGGACCACCCATTTGCCGCGGTAATCGCTCAGGGAGATATTCTTGATCTCGCCTTTGAAATAGGATTGTGCGGTGAAGTCGGGGGCCTGTTTACCAATCTGGGCAACCATGGGTCATTTCCTTTCAATCAAACACTGACGTTCAGGTTATAGTTATAGAGGAAAGCGCCCCAAATATCAAACGGGTGCGTGTGTCCCCGGGGAGGGGGTGTGGGGGAGGGAACGGCCCCCACGCAGTAACCTCCACCCGCCCTCGGCTTTATCAAACACCATGTGGTTATGATCAAACTCTTTCAAACCCTGCTGCCTGTCGGCGCCCCGGCGCCGGACTTCCACATGCTCGATCAGACGGGCAGGACGGTTCACCTGGCGGACCACCTGGGCGAGGCCGCCCGGGCGCGCGGCTGCAACGGCGTGGTGCTGGTCTTCTACCCCGCGGATTTCACCCCCGTGTGCACCGGCCAGCTCTGCGAGTTCCGCGACCACTGGCAGCGCCTGCAATCAGCGGGCCTGGCCGTGTTCGGCGTGAACCCCTTTGATTATGAAACCCACCAGCGGTTTGCGGAAAAACACGGCTTTCCCTTCCCGCTGCTGTTTGACCCCAAGGGGCGCTTTGCCCGGCGCTACCAGGTGGATATTATCCGCGGCTTTGTGCACCGCCGCGCGGTGTACGGCATTGGTACCGACGGGCGCATCTGCTTCGCACAGCCCGGCAAGCCGTCGGTGGCGACTGTCCTTGCCGCCTTTGACGCAACGCAGCCGGTTGCTTAACCGATAAAATTCAGCGCCAGCAGGACATCGCCAAGGGTGCCGGGCAGGTTACTCCCCAGGTTCACAAAGGCGTTCAGCAGGCCCGGCGCGTGTACAATGGCGCGGCCTTCGTCTGAGAGAACCGTGCGGGCAACCCCTTCCACCGAGGCATCTGCACCCAGCACAGCGCCACTCATCAGCAGATGACTGACCACCCGGCCACCCAGCCGGCCACCGAGCTGGCCACCGGCTTCGCGTTCAGCAAACCTGCCGAGAGCTTTCAATCCCAGTTCCCCGAAGAAACTCATGATCCATCCATCCCACATTCCCTGATGCATGTGTATAAAAACAGTTGAACAGATTTTTGTGCCAGCCGATCGCACGCGTGTCATTGCGAGACGGGCCGAAGGCCCGGCGTGGCAATCTCCTTGGATCTCACCGCAGACCCAGGGCATGGTGTGTGATATCCCGTGGATATGCGCTTGCCGCGGGGCTTTCAGCGGATACCATAGATAGTGTAGTGAAATTGGGTTCAGGAGAACTTGTGGGATGATTCGAAACGCGTCTTTTGGCATGCCGTTTTTTGGCAACGCCACCGAAAGACCAACGGAAGGCGTGGTGGTTTTGCATGCCAGCCAGGATGGGACTTTCACCTATGAAACGGTTGCACCACCCCCACCAGCCTCAGAGGCTGCCAGTCAGCCATCCGGCCTGATTATTGTTAGAGCAGGGCAGCCCCCTGCCCAGAGCCCTCCTGTCTCTGCTGCTGACGCGGCAAACAGCGCTGGTCAGGCCAGTCGTTTTGTTGCGGGACTTTTTGAGAAGCATGAGATTTGTTTCGCCAGCAAGCCCACACCCACGCAGTCTGGGCAGACTGAGGGTGAGCGGAAAGCCCGTGAGGCTGCCAGTCGGCCGCAGCAGCGTCCCGGTAGTCGCTAGCGTGGACAGGTCACTGTGCCCTCGCAACCCGTGCGCTTGAGCGGTGTTTGTTAGAGCATCGTTTCCGGAGCGTTGCCATGCCGATACTGACCACCCACTATTTGCCGTTACGCCTGCTGCCAACCCAGCGGAATCTGCTGAGTACGGTGAACCGCGTTCGGTTGGCGGTGCTGGGTGAAACACCCTCAGTTCATGGATTGGCCAACAGTCTGCGGGCCCGGCTGCGTCGGCCTGTGTTGCTGCCAGCCTTTGAAGGGATGACCACCCCGCCGGCGACGCATTTCCTCGAGAAGACAACCTGCCCTTATTCCGCCGAAAAGCCTTCCAATGGTCGGCATGGAATCCCTCGATTGCTTTGGGATGCTGGTGAACGCCGCCGCCGTGAGTTATAACCAGTTCAGCTTATTAACCCGGAGCCTGCCCATGATTTCCCGGATGACCCACCCGATGACCTTCGCCGCGAAGGGGGCCAAAACTCCCACAGGGGGTGGAAATGCTAATCAGGCAGGCGCTGAACCAGACTTGCAAGGCAGGGTTCAGCGTGCAACCCGCGGAGCGCCACCTGCTGCCAGAGTAAAGATAACAACTCGGGTTAGCGGTCATAAAAATGGTGCAAACAAACCCTAAACCAGGCTGTACACCTTGGCGTAAACGGCCTCTCGGTTGGGCATGGCCGTCAGCGTGCCACGGTTAAGAATTTTGAGGCCAGCCGTGGCGTTGCCAATCTGCGCGCACTCCTGCAATGGGCGGTCCTGCGCCAGGCCGTGCAGAAAGCCCGCGTTAAAGGCGTCGCCCGCACCGGTGGTATCCACCGCCTTGGCCGGTATGGCGGGAATGTGTTCAATCTTGCGCTTGTAGCCCAGGTAACACCCGTCGGCGCCCGCCTTGGCCACCACCAGCTTGATATCCTTAAACTGGAAGTACTCCACCACCTGCTCCGGCCGGCTGAAGCCGAGGATGGGCAGCGTGTCGTCTGGTACGGTGGGCATCATCACATCCACCAGCGGCATAATTTCCACCAGCGCGTCCAGCGCGCCTTCCTGGCGGTCCCAAAGGGCGGCCCGGTAATTCGGGTCAAAGGCGGTAATCACGTCATGCTCGCGGGCAAGGGTGAACGCCTTCACCACCGCCTTGCGGGCGCTTTCGGAAATGCCCATGGTGACGCCGGTGGCGTACACAATTTTGCTGCCACGAATGATATTGGGCTGAATGTCCTCCGGCCCCAGGGTGCTGGCCGCTGAATGCGTGCGGTAATAGTGAAAATCCCGTTCCCCGGTGGCCTCGTCAATCGCCACAATGTACATGCCGGTCTGCCGTCCGGCCGCCACCCGGCTGGCGCGGATATCCACGCTTTCGGCCAGCATGGTCTCACGCAGGGTGACGGCGAACGGGTCGTCGCCAAAGCGGGTAATGTACCCGGTGCCGGAGCCCAGACGGCTGGCGGCCACCACGGTGTTCAGGGTATCGCCGGCCACCGCTTTGCTGAACGTATGGGTGAGACGCGGGCTGCCCTTGCAGGACAGCTCAATCATGGCTTCACCAATCGCTAGAATGTCGATAATCCACCTCCTTGCGCTGCGGGCAGGGCGTGCCGGCAGTACAGCCCCAGCATACCACGGGTGTGCCTTGGGGGCGGGGCCTGCCAATTGGCTTCGCGTGTCTGCCAGTCCCCGGGTTCTATTATATCCAAAGTCCCGGCCTGCACATCCACCTTCAGGACATCCCCGTCGGCCAGGAGTGCAATCGGTCCCCCGTGGATGGCTTCCGGGCAGACGTGCCCGAAGGCGGGGCCTCGGGTCGCCCCGGAGAACCGGCCGTCGGTGACGAGGATGGTCGTGGTGGCCAGGAGCGGGTTGCCGGCAATGGCCTCGGTCACGTAAAACTGTTCCGGCATGCCACTGGCGGCCGGGCCCTCGTAGCGCACCACCACGGCATCCCCGGGGTGGATTCTGCCGGTGAGAATGGCTTCCAGCGCGTCCTCCTGCCCGTCAAACACACGGACACAATACTCCCCCTCTCCTCTTGGAGGAGATCCACAGCCGTTGCCCGCAGGGCTTACGGATGTGATGTCCGAAGGGACGGGGGCTGGGGGGTGAGGTACTCCCGGGTAAGCCGAGGGCTTGGGCGCATCCATCGCAGCTTCGGCTTGGTTATTGTGCAGGGGCCGTTCCCTCCCCTGCACCCCTCCCTGATGCACCCTTCCCTGAACAGCCGACACCTTACAGACCGCCCCGCCGGGAGCCAGGCTGCCAAAAAAGACGCGCGTGCCCCCTTCGGGCCGCAGGGGATCGGTGACGGGCCGGATGATATCGGAAACCTGTCCGCCATAGTTGGCGAGAAACTTCGGTTGCTGTTCAAAAAAGCCGGTGGCTTCCAGCACGGCGAGATTCTCGCCCACACTCAGACCGGTGACCGTCCCGGCCTCCAGATGCAGATGATCTTTCAGCTCACGCAGCAGGCGGTAAACCCCGCCGGCATACCAGAGCTTGTCCGCCGTGAATTTACCGGACGGCTTGAGGTTAAGTAAAAACGGCACGCGCCGGTTGACGGCGTTCACCATGGCGTAATCAAAATCCAGGTCGGCTTCGCGCGCCATGGCGGCCAGGTGTAAAAGCGCATTGCTGGAGCCGCCCGTGGCGGCATGGACCACCAGCGCATTGTCCAGGGTGTCCTTCGTAAACCAGTCGCGCGGTTTCAGGTCTTCATCAATCAGTTCAATCAGCCGCTCGCCGCTCTGGCGGGCCATGGCTTTCAGCGCGTTCAGGTGCGCCGGTATCAGGGCGGAACCCGGCAGGGCAAAGCCCATGGCTTCCGACAATAACTGCATGGTGGCGGCCGTGCCGAAAAACGCACAGGAACCGGCACTGGGGCAGGCGTTGGCGGTGAGAAAATTAAAATCCGCCGCCGATGCCGGGTCGGTTTTTTCACGGCGTTTCTGCGCATACAGCGTGCCCACGCCTTCCAGCGTGTTGCCTTCCGGGCCGGCTTCCATCACGCCGCCCGGCACCACAATGGCGGGTAAATTCAGTCTTAAAGCGGCAATCAGGTGCGCCGGCAGCGATTTATCACAACCAGAGAGAAACACCACGCCGTCGTGGTGCCCGGCGTTGGCGTGCATCTCACAGGCCATCAGCATCACCTCGCGCGAGGGCAGGGAATAATGCTGGCCTTCCGTGCCCTGGGCGATGCCGTCACAGATGTCGGTACAGGTATAGCGGGTGGGACTGCCGCCCTGGCGCAGGATGCCTTCATCGGCGTGGTTGGCCAGTTCCCCCAGGTGAATGGAGCCGGGGTGAGAATCGCCGTGGGTGGTTTCCACCAGTACCCAGTACTGATCGGTCTGCGTTTTGCCCCAACCGCAGCCCATGCGCAGGGCATCGGCTTCCGGGGCCTGGCGGCGGCGGGTTTGCGAGCGCGTTAAGCTGGCCGGTGTTTTATCCGTGATGGCCATGGCAGGCTTCAGGTTGCAGACTGTGCAGGTATTTGCGGGCGCGTTTGAGAATTTTTTCCGCGTTGCGTTCCGCCATCGCCTTGGCGGGCAATAAATCACCGCCAATACCCACAGCCAGCGCGCCGGCTTTCAGGTAATCACCGATCGATTCATCGTCAATGGCGCCGGTGGCCACGATGGGAAAGTCCGGAAAGGGACCGAGGACGGCTTTTACAAACGCCGCGCCGCCCAGGGGTTCGGCCGGGAAAAACTTCAGGAGTCTGGCGCCAAAGCCCATGGCCTGTGCCATCTCCGTAGGGGTGGCCACGCCGGGTATCACCAGAATGTGGTGCTCGCTGCCGTAATCAATCAGCGCGCGGTTGAGCGAGGGGGCGGCGAGAAACTGCGCCCCGGCTTCCTGCGCGGCGCGCGCATCCTCAACGGTCAGTACCGTGCCGGCGCCCACCAGACAGTCCGGAAATTCATCGCGGAGGGTGCGGATGACCGTGGGCGCATCCGGCGTGCCGAAGGTGATGTCAAAAATGCGGAAGCCGGCTTCCACCAGCAGGCGGCTGCCCCACAGGGCATCCTCGGTGCTGCGGCTGCGCAGCACGGCCATCAGCCGGTGGGTGCGGAAAACCTCGAGTTCCCGGGTGAAGGCGGGGACGTCTGTGGCGGTGGGCATGAGATTCCTTTCCCCTCAAGCGCCAGGTCTCTCCCCTCACCCCCAACCCCCTCTCCCCAAGGGGCGAGGGGGGCTCAGGTGAAAAAGGTAGCCCCTGCGGAGGGTGATTCTAGTTACAGCGCCACAAGGATAGCACGGGCGGGCGCGCCGTCGCCACCGTGGATGTTGAGCGGCAGGACGGTGACATGGTATGGTCCCGGCTGAACGTCATTCAGGCGCAGGCCCTCCACAATGTAAACACCGGCACGCAACAGAATACGGTGGGTGGGTGCGCTTTCGCCGTATTGTGCGACGTACAGCGCGTCCGAGTGGTAGCCTTCCACGCTCAGGTAATCGATGCCCACCATTTGGGTGCCCCAGCGCGCCAGCGTTTCGGCGGCATCCGGGGCGAGGTGGACAAAATGCTCATTAAACGGTTCGTGCCACCATTCGCTGCGGGAATTTTTCGTGCGGAAGATCAGCCGCTCCGCCTTGCGCATCACTGCCACCTGCGGATGAGATTCCAGCAGGTCTTTTGTGATCACCGGCGCATCACCCGTGTCCACCACCAGGGCGTTGCCCACATAGGGCGCAAGATCCATCTGATCGAGGGGCTTACCATCGGGCAGAAAGTGGCTGAAGGCATCCACGTGAGTACCGGTGTGGGCGCCCATGTCCAGCCGGGAGACAGTTGCTGCGTCCCCGCAGGCGAGATCCAGCACGCGTTCCACCTTGACGCTGGGGTCTCCCGGCCAGGTGACGATGCGCTCTGAGATGGGAACGGAGATGTCAATCACGGGCATGGGAGGTGGTTTCCTGGGCAATTTTCGGGCTGGATGGGTTTATTATACGCAGCGTACCACCCTGATCCACTGGGAGTATATGGTCATGATATCGAATTCACCCGTTACGTTTGGTATGGCCGTTCATATGGCCACAGTGCCTGCAAAACAGGTGGGCTTGAATGCTTGTAAGGACCGGACCTGGAATGACACCCTGAGACCTGAAAAGTATCGTGAAGCCAGAGTTTTGGTGGTCCGTGAAGCAACGCCAGCGATCATCGGTGTTCACGACCCGCAAGCAGAACGGTTGACGTATCTCGTGCGAGGGTTACACCGTCCGTGGGCAAAGGAACGTTCTGCCGTGGTACTGACCGGAGCAGAGGCCCGCATTGCGAAACAGCGTTATCCAAATCGTCGCAGCCTGTCCCGGAGAAAAATAGAAGAAATAGCGGCTGTCGCTGCTGCTCACAGGGAGCAGGACAGCCATCGGCCCTGCCGCACGGCCAGAAAATCAGGCTGATATAAACTGATGTTGCCTATAATTGGGTTGTGACCCCGTCGAACTTTACTGATTTCATCAAAACCCAGGCTTTGGCGCTGGGGTTTCAGCACGTGGGCGTGATGCCCGCCGGGGCGTTTGAGCATGGCGAAGAGCATGCGCTGAGTGAGTGGCTGGCCGCGGGCCTGCATGCGGACATGCAGTGGATGGAAAATTATTTAGAGCTGCGTCAACAACCGGGGAGTTTGATGGACGGGGCCAAAAGCGTGGTGTGCGTGGCGGTGAATTATTACGCGCCGGATGACTATGACGCCGATGATCCAACAGCCCTGAAAATCGCCAAATACGCACGCGGCGCGGATTACCACAAGTTGCTGCGCAAGCGGCTAAAGAAGCTGCTGACGCTGATTCAGCAGGAAGCGGAGCGTTGTGGTTTACCACCTGTGCACGGCAGGCCGGTGACGGACAGCGCGCCCCAGATGGAGCGACCCATGGCCCGGCGGGCCGGTTTGGGGTGGGTGGGTAAAAACGGCAACCTCATCACGCCCACGCTGGGCTCGTTTGTCTTTCTGGGCGAATTGATGCTGGATGTGGCGCTGGACTATGATGCGCCGTTTGTGACCAACCATTGCGGCACGTGTACCCGTTGCGTGACCGCCTGCCCCACCACAGCGATAACGGTGAATGATCTCGGGCATGGTGTGGTGGACGCCAACCGTTGTATTGCCTACTGGACGATTGAATCCGATGCCGACAGGTTTCCGGTGGACATCCGCGACAACCTCAACGGGTGGATCTTCGGCTGTGACATCTGTCAGGATGTGTGCCCGTGGAATCAAAAGTTTGCCGTGGCGAATACCGATCCGGCCTTTCAGCCCCGCTCCCAGTGGCGCACGCCGGAGGCCGAGATGATCCTGAACTGGGATGACGCCGCCTTTACAGCGCACACGGAAGCCAGCGCCATTCGCCGCACCGGTTTGAGCGGCCTGCAACGCAATGTGCGCGAGGCCATGGCGGGTACGGAATAACCCTTTGCCACCCATGCCGTCCATAGTAGGATGAAGATTACGTTAGACCCCGCTTCCTGCCATAGCAGGGAGTGGGTGTGGTGGATGGTCTTCAGCCCTAGGCGAGGAACGAGCCTTAGGGATGAGGATACCCGAACGGGTAAACGGCCCCCACTACCGCAAGGTTTATGGAAAGAGGTCAATATGATTACGCTGGACATCAGCAACGTCTCCCAGGACAAAGTCGGCGCCGAACACGGCCTGGATATGCCGGCGGTGTTTGCCGAATACGGCGAACGCATGGCCGCAGCCGTGAAAACCCTGTATGCCACCCAGAACGAGGAAGGCGGCTGGAAAAAATGGCTGGGCCTGGCCTATCAGGATGATCTGTTCCGCTCGGTGCAACAATACGCCGACAGCGTGAAGGGTCGGTATGACGATGTCGTGGTGCTGGGCATCGGGGGATCCTCGTTGGGCGGGCGGGCCATGCTGCATGCCCTGCTGCCTTCTCACTGGAACACGTTTGACAGCGTGCGCAACGGCTGGCCGCGTTACCACTTTGTGGAGAACGTGGATGCCGATGAGCTCAGTGGCTTGATGGCCGCCCTCACGCCCGGTAAAACGCTGTTCAATGTCATCACCAAGTCCGGCACCACGGCGGAAACCATGAGTGCCTTTATGGTGGCCAAACAGTGGCTGGAGGATCATCTGCCCAGTGATCAGGTGGCGACTCACATTGTGGCCACCACGGATAAGGCCAAGGGCCTGCTCCGCCCGCTGGCCCTGGAACAGGGCTATACCACGTTTGAAGTGCCGGACGATGTGGGCGGACGTTTCTCGGTATTTTCTGCCGTTGGTTTGTTACCAGCCGCCTTGGTGGGCGTGGATATTGCCGCGCTGCAGCGGGGCCTGAAAGCCATGGATGCCGTGCTGCAGAACCCGGATGTGAAGGCCAACCCGGCCGCGCAGGCGGCGCTGGTGAATATCCTGCTGGACGAGAGAAAGGGCAAATCCATGCAGGTGTTTATGCCGTATTCGGCCAAACTGTCCTACGTCTCCGACTGGTTTGTGCAGCTCTGGGCGGAATCACTGGGCAAAAAGTTCACCCGCGACGGCAAAGTGATTCATGCCGGGCAGACGCCCGTCAAAGCTGTGGGCGTGACGGATCAGCATTCCCAGATTCAGCTGTTTAATGAAGGGCCCAATAACAAGGTGATTGCTTTCCTGGCGGTGGATGCGCCAAACCGGGAAGTGGTCATCCCCAATCAGTTTCCAGAGCTCAAAGCGCTGGGTTATCTGCATAACCAGCCGATGAGCCGCCTGATGGAGGCCGAGTTCCGCGGCACCCGCGACAGCCTGACGGCCAACCAGCGCCCCAACCTCACCTACCGTATGCCCTGCGTGGATGCCGAGCACCTGGCGCAGCTGCTGCTGTTGCTGGAAGTGCAGACGGCGCTGGCCGGCGACCTGCTGGGTATCGATCCGTTTGACCAGCCCGGGGTGGAAGACGCCAAGAAGCGGACAGTGGCCTTTATGCAGGCGGATCAGCGTGAAAAATCGCCAGTCGGGTGAAGTTGAGCCTGCTCAGCTATGGTATGATGGGTCGCGTTATAATGATCCCGGTTGTGTCCCCCCAACGGGTAGACCGTTCTCACCGACTGACTTTAACTGAGACTGACGGTTCAGCGTTTCCCAGCTTCAAGCCAGCCCTATTTTGACAGTAGTTTGCAAGTAATGATTGATATTTTGCGGAGGATTTTTCCATGCCATTCGTAATCACAGAACCCTGCGTTAACGTGAAAGACAAAGCCTGCGTGGGTGTCTGCCCCGTGGATTGTATCTACGAATTTGACGGTGAACCCCAGCTCTACATTCACCCGGATGAGTGCATTGAGTGCGGCGCCTGCCAGCCGGTCTGCCCCGTGAACGCCATCTTTATGGATGCCGAAGTGCCCGAGAACATGGCGAAGTACACCGATCTGAACGCTACGAAAGCCCGCGAACTCGCTTAAGCGCGGCCGGACAACTTAAGAACGAAACGCACGGTGGTAGCTGGCTGTCAGATCGGCCAGCCCACCGTCTGCGTATGCAAAGCCACTGGTAAACACTGAGGGAAACCGGGCAATGCTCTTCCAGGCGGCATCGGCCTCAGGGGAGTAGGGGGTGAGGGCATGCAACACCACCAGGCCCAGTATCAGCGCACCCAGAACGCCCCAGTTGTTTTTCACGAAGTCTACAATCACCGGGAAGAGGAAAAAGCTGCCGAGGGTGAGGCTGGTGAGCATAATCGTGGCTTCCATAGTGACTGCGCCTTTCGGGTTGTGTGCTGTCGTCCTGATAGCTTCAGATTAACCGCCGTGGCGGGGGTTTTCATTCATCCCCGGGTCAGTTCCGGCATTGATCCCATGGTCTAGGGAAGGGAGCGCGAGGGGATGGAACGGCCCCTCGCAGTCCGGGCGAACCTCACCCCCCGACCCCCTCTCCTCTCGGAGGAGAGGGGGAGAACGCTGTCTCTGGTAGCATAGCGGGATGTATATTTACATCCACGTGCCGTTCTGCCGCTCGCACTGCATTTACTGCGATTTTTACGTCTCCCTGGCCAAGCATGGCGGGCAGGCGGCCTATGTGGACGCGCTGCTGCGCGAAATTGACGGGCGGATGCGCCGGTTTGTGGATGCTGGCGGTGAGCTGACACCGATTGAAACCGTCTATTTTGGGGGTGGCACACCCTCACTGCTCCCAGCGGCAGACTATCAGCGCATCCTGGCGGCCCTGACTGCCTGGGGCCAAATGGTTGATGGTGCTGAGGTGACCATGGAGGCCAACCCGGGCGGGCGGCACGAGGCCATGGCCTCTCCCCCGCAAGATTACCTTGCCGTGGGCATGAACCGCTTCAGTATCGGTGTGCAGAGCCTGAGTGACACCGAGCTGAAACGGCTGAGCCGCGCCCACACGGCTGAGGATGCCATTGCTTTTGTGAATACGGTTTCCTCGGCTGGGTTTGAGAACCTTTCCGTGGACCTGATGTACGGCCTGCCGGGCCAGACGACGGCCAGCTGGCAGGAGACCCTCAGCCGGGTCCGGGATCTGCCGGTCCCCCATGTCTCTATGTATGGCCTGAAAGTGGAGGAGGGAACGCCGCTGGCCACGCTGGGGCGTTTTCCCGCGTATACCCCCCCGCCCGATGACACGGTGGTGGCGATGTATGATGCCGGCGTGGCCAGCCTGGAAGCTGCTGGCATGCGCTTGTATGAGTTCAGCAACCTGGCGCGGCCGGGGTTTGAGAGCCGCCATAACCTGAATTACTGGCGGAACGGCGCTTTTTTTGGCTTCGGGCCGTCGGCCACGGGCTATCTACAGGGCGTACGTTATTGGGTGACGCCCGATCTGGCTGCGTACAGCGCTGACCCGATGGCTGTGGCCGAAGAAACCCGCTGCAGCCGTCAGGAGCAGCTGGAAAACGCCTTTATTTTTGGCCTGCGCCTGACCGACGGACTGTGTTTGGAGGCGCTTGCGGCAACCCACGGGCCGGACGCCCTGGCGCCCTTTGAACCGGTGGTGGCCCGGCATCTGGCCCAGGGCTGGCTGCACCGGCAGGGGAGCCGTATCCGCCTGAGCCGGGCTGCCATCCCCCTGAGCAACGCCATCCTGGCCGACTATCTATTAGATGAGTGAGGGGCGTTGTGACCTCTCCCCCCAGCCCCCTCCCCTACAAGGGGAGGGGGAGACAAGGCAGCCTGGTTACATTCCTTCATATTTCCCGCATCAAAACCTTTTAAGTTGTTTTTATACGGATATATAGCCACCATTGGGTGTGGCTGATGGGATGGAAGCATAGGACAGGTTACTTTCGATGGGACAGTATGGTTTATCACCAGCAGGATCGCCGGGTGGCTACCCGGTATCTGTGCCCTACGGCGCAATGCCTTCGCAGGTGGGTGCGCCCCGGGTCAGTCTCAGTGCTTCCGCCCCGGCGCCGGTGCTGCCCCAGGAAGTGAAGAAGCCTAAGAAAGGGTTCTGGTCCAAGGCCGGTGCTCTGGTGAAGGGTGCAAGCTGGGGGACCGTGAAGGGCATCGTCAAGGGCGTTGTCACCACGCCCATCAATATCGTCAAACGCATTGCCAAAAACCCGCTGGATCTGAAGGCCTGGGGTCAGGCTGCGCTGATTGCCGCCAGTGTAATTCCCTCGCTGATTCAACCGTTTGCTCTGGCCGGTATGGCGGCTTACACCGCCTGGTCCAGCGTGAATCCGGTGATGACCGGTGCGAAGTCGGTGATTTCCGGCTGGAAAAACAATGATCTCAAACAGATTGAGGAAGGCGCCGGCGCTGTGGGCACCGGCACAGTGGGTACTGCGCTGGCCATTTACGGCGCCCGGGCCGGTTTCCGTCAGGCTGCGGCTTCTCGCGCCGGTCTACTGGAGCGCGCCAAAACCATCACCGGCGAGGAAGTTAAAGTGGAAGGCATGACCAAAGCAGAGCTGACGTCTGTGCCGGGCAAAGGCATTCGCAAAGGGGGCGGGGCGCGTGAAACGATTGATTCGCTCAGCCCCGGCAGCCAGGAAATGGGCGCCGTGCGGGGTCTGCGCATTGCCCGTGAAAATTACCAGATCTATAAAAGTCTCAAGTCCCAGTATGGCGCCCAGATTAAATACGCTGAGCTCTTTGATATCAAGCCTTTCTGGCAGCATTTCGGCGATGACGCTGTGTCCGGCGCCAGTAAGCCGGGCTTCTTCAGAGGCCGTCTGACCAAAGCGGGTCGTGCTGAACGGGCTGCCGCCAAACAGGCCTCCAGCCTGGCGGATCACAGCGTCACCAGGATTCTGGAAAATCACCCGGTGGCCAGGCCCGCCAGAACGGCTGCGGGTCAATACCTGCTGGAGAATCAGGTGGCGCTGGAAGTGCCTGCCAAAATCACCGCATCGGCCATTACCAAGGGCGCCGATCATGAAATCGGCAATGCCGCCGAGGCGTTGGTGAATCCTTATGCCGACCAGTTGGTGGACGAGCTTATTGCCGCCGGCGTTCCGCCCGAACTGGCGAGCGACCCCAATTTTGTGGCCGAGCTGATGGCTGAACAGGCCGGAATGACGGCCCCGGGTGTCAGCCCGGCAGTCGCCGATCCGTTTGCCCAGCTGAACGGCGCCGGATTATCCGTGGGCACAAGCAACCCTTATGGTGCCGGTTTTTCCGGTTTTCCGCAGGCAGCGCAGCCCGCGCCCGCACAGTTCAACCCGTTCGGCGCTTACGCCAATATGCCGGTGGATATGACCAGCGCCGGGTTTACCGCTTAACCAGACTACACTCCAATATCCCAAACCAACCGCCTGCCAGTGTGCAGGCTTTTTTTTGCACGGATTAATAACCTGTCATTCCCGCGAAGGCGGGAATCCAGATAAATATTCCCCGAAAGCGTTGGCCTCTCCCCCCAACCCCCTCCCCTGCAAAGGGAGGGGGAGAGCGGAAAGTTAAACCGCAACTGCTTTCAGGCGATCGGCAATGGCCTTGCCGAAGCCCGAGCAGCTGACCAGCGTGGCGCCAGTCATCTGACGCTCCAGATCATAGGTGACGTGCTTGCTGGCGATGGTGGCCTGCATGCCTTCCATCACCAGTTTGGCCGCTTCGCTCCAGCCCAGGTGTTCCAGCATCATGGCGCCCGAGAGAATGACCGAGCCCGGGTTGACCTTGTCCTGACCCGCATATTTGGGGGCGGTGCCGTGGGTGGCTTCAAATACCGCAGCCATATCACCGATGTTGGCGCCGGGGGCAATGCCCAGTCCACCCACCTGGGCGGCGCAGGCATCCGAGAGATAATCGCCGTTGAGGTTGGGGGTGGCCAGAACGCTGTACTCATCCGGACGGAGGAGCAGCTGCTGGAACATGGCGTCGGCAATCCGGTCATTGATGAGCACTCTGCCGGCCGGCGTTTTGCCGTTGTGTTTTTCCCACACCTCGGCTTCGGTGATCGTCTGGCCGCTGAATTCCTCGCGGGCGAGTTCATAGCCCCAGTCCTTGAAAGCGCCTTCGGTGAATTTCATAATGTTGCCCTTGTGCACCATTGTGACGCTGGGCTTGTTGTTGGCAATGGCGTACTGAATGGCGCGGCGCACCAGGCGACGCGATCCCTCACGGCTCATCGGCTTGATGCCAATGCCGGAGTCGCTGCGAATGGTGTTTTTATATTCCGTGTTGAGGAAATTAATGAGTTTGTTGGCTTCCGGGGAGCCTTCCTTATACTCGATACCGGCATACACGTCCTCCGTGTTTTCGCGGAAGATCACGACATCCAGTTTCTCCGGGTGGGTGACCGGGGCGGGGACGCCGGTAAAATAACGGACCGGACGGACACAGGCGTACAGATCGAGAATCTGACGCAGGGCCACGTTCAGGCTGCGGATACCCCCACCCACCGGTGTGGTGAGGGGCCCCTTGATGGCGACTTTGTACTTTTTAATGGCTTCAATGGTTTCATCGGGCAGCCAGCTGCCGGTTTTTTCGTTGGCTTTTTCCCCGGCCAGAATTTCCTGCCAGAGGATTTTGCGTTTGCCACCGTAGGCGGCTTCCACAGCGGCATCCAGTACCTGCTGTGTGGCCGGCCAGATGTCCACACCGATGCCGTCTCCTTCAATAAAGGGAATCACGGGCGTATCGGGAACGTTCAGGGAAAAATCGGCATTAATGGTGATGGTATGGGCGGCGTCGCTCATGGGGACACTCCTTGTTCAACAATGGTTCAATGGCTGAAATTGCCCTTATCATACCAAATGGCCGTTGCCGTGTGGGTGGAATGGGCCTAGAATACACTGGTTGGTTGGTGCCGCCTGAACGGCCATACCGGATACTGACAGAATGCATGATGCCGCTCCCGGCATGACCGGGAAGCGAGGAGAAGGAGTAGCCCCCCATGGCGAAGAACGATCTGGATTTGGTTAAAAAGCACTACGACGGCCTGGCCGCCAAACTGGAGGCCGTCCGCAGCAAGCTGGGCCGCAAGGCATTAACCTACGCCGAGAAAGTGTTGTTCGCCCACCTGATCGATATTCCGGCCGGCATTGTTCGCGGCGAAACGTTTCTATCTCTGCAGCCCGACCGGGTGGCGATGCAGGACGCCACAGCCCAGATGGCCATTCTGCAGTTTATTCTGGCCAACCGGGATGACGTGGCCGTGCCTTCCACGGTGCACTGCGATCACCTGGTGCGCGCGCAGTCCGGTGCGGAGGCTGATATTGCCCGCGCGGTGGAGGAGAACCGCGAGGTGTATGAGTTCCTGCGGTCTGCGGCAGCCAAATACGGCATGGGCTTCTGGAAGCCCGGCAGCGGTATTATTCACCAGGTGGTGCTGGAACAGTATGCTTTCCCCGGTGGCATGATGATTGGCACCGACAGCCATACGCCCAATGCCGGCGGACTGGGCATGGTGGCCATTGGCGTGGGTGGCGCGGATGCGGCCGATGTGATGGCCGGTCTGCCCTGGGAAGTGCGCGCGCCCAAGCTGGTGGGTGTGCATCTCACCGGCAAACTTAACGGCTGGGCGGCTCCCAAAGATGTCATTCTGTACCTGTGCGGCCTGCTGACTGTTAAAGGCGGCACCAATAAGATTATTGAATACTTCGGTCCGGGTACCGAGAGCATCAGCTGCACCGGCAAGGGCACCATCACCAATATGGGTGCCGAGCTCGGGGCCACCACCAGTCTCTTCCCGTATGACGGGCGGATGAAGAAATATCTGGAAGCCACGAATCGTTCCGAAATTGCCGGCTGGGCCGAAGCGGTGAAAGAGCACCTGTGCTGCGATCCCGACGTGGCGGCCAATCCCAGGGAATACTTTGACGAAGTGGTGGAAATCAATCTGTCGGAGCTGGAACCCTACGTGGTGGGACCCCACACACCGGACCGCGCCCGTAAAATCTCCGATTTTGCTGCGGAAGTTTCCAGGGAAGGTTTCCCCACCACGCTGAGTGCGGGTCTGATCGGCAGCTGCACCAACTCCTCTTATGAAGACATGGAGCGCGCCGCTTCCATTGCCCGCCAGGCGCTGAAGCATGGACTGAAGTCCAAATCCTATCTGCTCATTACCCCGGGCAGCGAGCAGATTTATCAGACCATTCAGAAAGACGGTCAGATGCAGGCTTTTGAAGCGGTGGGCGGTACCGTGATGGCCAATGCCTGCGGGCCGTGTATCGGCAACTGGGATCGCAGCGACATCAAAATGGGAGAAACCAACGCCATCATCAGCTCATTTAACCGGAATTTTCCCAAACGGAACGATGGCAATCCGGAAACCCTCTCCTTTATCGCCAGTCCCGAGATTGTGATGGCGATGTCGTTGGCGGGCAGCACCCAATTTAACCCGCTGAAGGACTCTGTGAACGGACAAATGTTTGAACCGCCACAGGCTCCTGAAATTCCTCCCAACGGCTTTGTATTCTCCCGGGAGGGGTTTCTCGAAGCCCCTGCGGATCGCAGTAAGCTGAGCGTCAGCGTGGATCCCGGCAGTACGCGCCTTGAGATTCTCGAACCGTTCGGTCCCTGGGATGGCAAGGATTTTGTGGATGTGCCCGTGCTGGTGAAGACCCAGGGACAAACCACCACGGATCACATCTCACCGGCTGGTAAATACTGGCTGCCGCTGCGGGGCCATTTGTCGGGCATCAGCCACAACATGCTCGCCGGCGCCGTGGATGCCGCCACCGGACAGGTGGCTGACCCGGTGATGATGACCGTGTGTGGCGTGGAACGCCCTGTCTCTCCCTGGGCGCTGAAGGCGATGGACCTGCGCGAAGACGGGGTGGGCTCCATTATTGTGGGTGATGAGAACTACGGCGAAGGCAGCAGCCGCGAGCATGCCGCCATGTCGCCCCGCCTGCTGGGCGTGAAAGCCGTGATTGCCCGCAGTTATGCCCGGATTCACGAAACCAACCTGAAGAAGCAGGGCGTGCTGCCGTTATATTTTGCCAGCAAGGCGGATTACGATCGGATTCACAAGGATGACAAAGTGACCATCCACGGCCTGGCGAATCTCACGCCCAATGCCGGTCTGTCCGCACGGGTCACCCATACGGACGGCTCCACGGATGATATTCCGCTGGTGCATACGCTCAACGCCGAACAGATTGCCTGGTTCAAGGCCGGTTCCGCCATGAATGCGGTGAATCCCAAAGCGATCTCGGTGTAAGCCTGCACGCGCAAAGCCGACGCCTCTTCCCCGCGATTTTTATTTCTAAACGGGGAAGGTGTCCGTTTGTTACATAACTTAATTTCCCAGCAGTTTCGATTCCGTTCGTCCGATAAACCCCACAAGTGGTTTCCCAACAGGAAGAACAGGACGGTTGATCATGTCCAGACTTAATCCAGAATCCTTTCTGCGTCGTTGTTTCCGGGGTCATGCCCTCAACGAAACCGGGATGGGCATTGTTCTCATTGCCGTGGTCACCATGCCGGCCGTGGCCCTGTTTGGCGATCAGTTGTCACCCGTGGTGGAAGACATGCGCGAGCGGATGTCTGAACAGCCTGCCACATCGGTTGCTTCTGTTCAGGCCAAGTCCACGCCCGTGACGGTCACCGATCCGGTTACCGGGCAGGTGACCACAGCGTTGCCCGTGGCGCCTCCGGCCCCCAACCCGGACCAGACGTCAATCTCTGTTACGCTGGTGAACGGGAAAACATTGTTGCTGCAGGGCTATCCGCAGGACCTGTCCAAAATGGTGGAAAGTTCCGGCGCCAACGGCACCACCGTACAGCTGGCCAATATGCTGATCTCCCTGGCGGAACAGCTGGAAGCCAGTGGCGAGATACCTGCCGAAACCAAAAATACCATTGTCGCCATGGCCAATCAGGGCTATGAAATTGCCTACATTGAGGGTCTGATTGAATCGGCCAGCAATGCCACCAGCAACAACAACGGTTTTATGGATACCCCCGTGAAGTACCATGGGGCTTCAATGACCGTTCAGGATATGGCCAACCTCATCGGCTTTTCCAACACGCACCTGGGCTCCTCCGATGCCCTCGACCCCAACGGGGCTTACCCCGCGCTGGAGAAGTTTCTGAATCTGTATGTGCAGGTGGATAAATCCGGGACGGTGAAAGACCCGGCCGCCAGACTGGCGATGGAAGCCCTGGTCAGTGAAATTGCGCTCCTCAGCGAGGATGTGGAAGGCCTGACTGCTGCATATATGGATGAACTTCTGCCCTCACAGGTTTCCAAACGGAATTCCAGCTCCATCTGCAAAATGGGCAATGGTAAGGCAGTCGGCCTGCTGTGCAGCAGCTAAACCGTCTTTAAACCGGATGTAACGAACCGAAGTCAAAGTCGTTACAACCCATCCAGTATTCTTCCCGGCGTCCGATGATCTCAGTGTTCGTTTTTTTCAAACGGCCTGTGGGAATGGTTAGTACCCGGGTGGGATGAATGCTTCATCTTCAGACAATTTTCAGGGCCCACCGCGGCCAGTCGATCACCGAACTGGTGATTCTGCTTGTGCTGGTGACGGTCACCTGTATCACAGCCCTGAGCAGTTTCTCGGACAATCTGTTGCTGGCCATGGGGGGGATGCATACCCGCATGAAAGGGACTGGCGCTGTGGCCGATCCGGGTGGGGGACTGCCGCTGCCGGGAACCCTGCCGCCGACGGACCCGGCGCCCGATCCGGGCGTTGACCCGACACCAGGGGTGACGCCGCCCATGGTGACTGACCCGAATGCATACAGTGTGGCTGTGACACTGGCCAGCGGTAAGCAGATTAACCTCTCCGGCTATCCCAAGAGCGTTGCCCAGACGGTGGAGACCAGCGGCGCCAATGGGGCGACGATGGAGCTCGCCAATTTTCTGGCGGCGTTTGCCGAGCAACTGGAGGCCAGTGGTGAGATTACGCCCGAGGACAAAAACCTGCTGATGGCTCTGGCCAACCAGGGGCATGAGATTGCCTACATTGAGAATCTGCTGGAGGAGATGGCGGCCACCCACGACGACCAGAACGGCTACATGGAGCTGACGGTGGACTATCACGGCACACCGATGACCGTGCAGGAACTGACGGACATGATTGGCTTTTACAACAGTCACATGGATAATACTGATCCGCTGAGCCCTGTTGGCGCCTACCCGGAACTGGAGAAGTTTCTCAACCTGTATGTTCAGGTGGATAGCGCCGGGGCACTGGGTGATCCGGTGGTACGGCAGATTGTGGAAAGCCTGGTGGGTGAAATCGCCCTGCTGAGCGATGACGTGGAAAGCCTGTCCGCAGCCTACATGGAAGATTTGCTGCCCTCGCAGGTGACGAACCGCGATTCCGCGTCCATCTGTACCATAGGGAATGGTCAGGATGCCGGGGTGCAGTGTCAGTAAAAGCTGGGAACGCTGTATGTAATGATGTGTAAATAAGTTTGGGGTTGATGTCCGTTCTGCCGAAAACGAGTGCAGGAAGCTTGACAGTTCTTAAACTGGATTCATCGGCTTGAATGATGATGTTTGATCAAAGACAATCGCGCCATGGGCAGTCTGTGACGGAGACAACCCTGGCGCTGGCGCTGGTGGCGGTGGTGACATTACCGGCCATCACCGTGACCGGCGAGGCACTGAGTCCTCTGATGAATGGGATGCTGCTCGCCATGACCGGTGGCGCAACTGATACGTCAGCCGGCCATGCAGAAATTGCCGGCGATGCCTCAGGCGTTGAAAATTTTGCGGTGCAGTCAACCCGGTTGAGCAACTCGCCGGACGCCGTGGGAAGCATGCTGGCGGGCAGCAGCACAGTGACGGTGACGCTGGCCAGTGGCCGGAAGATTACGCTGGTGGGCTATCCCACCGATATTGCCGGCATGGTGGAATCCGCTGGTGGCAATGGCGCCACGCTTCAGCTGGCCAGTCTGCTGAGTGTGCTGACTGATAAACTGGCCGTGATGGGTGAAATCACTGATGAACAGCACACCCAGATGACCCGGCTGGCCAACCAGGGGCATGAGATTGCCGCCATTGAAAAAATGATTGAGGAGCAGAGTCAGCTCGCGGTTTCCAATAATATGGAAACGACGATGGTGACCTATCAGGGGGAACAGGTGCCGTTGCAGTACCTGGTCAACCAGATAGGCTGGCAGAATATCGACTATGCGGTGACTGATCCACTGAACCCGACGGATGCCTTTCCGATCCTGAGCGGGTTTCTCAACCAGTACCAGGCCGTGCGCCAGTCCGGTGTGCTGAACGATCCGATGGTCGAAGCCGTGGTCACCAGCCTGGTGTCCGAGATCGCTTTTCTGTCCGAAGATGTTGAAAACCTGTCAGTGGATTTCCAGAATCTGCACCAGAGGCTGCCTGCCGAAGTTTCTCACCGGAATTCGGCCGATATCTGCGCCGCAGGTCTTGCTCAGGGTAACGGCGTGCAGTGCGGCAATCCGGTTACTCCCAACTGACCGGGCTGGCGGACGGCTTGTTTCTGGGTTGCCGTCTGGCGGTCTCTCGGTTAATGGCGTCCTTGGAGAAACCGGCCGGGCAGTTGATGGCGCCGTCGCAGTCATCCGGGGGTTTGATAAACCGGAAACGCTGAATCCGGTCCGCGACGGTTTTGGGTGGAGAATCGGTGGGGGCAAAGCCTGGCTGTACGTCCCCCACGGCATCCAGCCATTTGGGGGCTGTGAGGACCTGGGTTTTGTAGTTAAACGTGTATTTTTCTTTTTTCAGCAGCCGGCGCAGGGTTTTGGGGTTGCCGAAAAACCCCTCAAACACCAGCTCGCTGACAGAGCTGCCGTCCGGGTTGTTCACAATGGTTTTTTTCCACGAGCCCACCACGCGGCCTTCTCTGGTTTCGTTATCCAGCAGGGCGCCGCTGGGCGCCAGCAGGTACTGGCGCGCCCTGGTTTCTCCGCCGTTGCGACTGGTGTCCACCACCACATCCAGTTTCTGGTTGTCCAGCTCGGGCAGAAGGCGACCCAGGTAGTGCCATTCGTTCCGTTCCGCCTGGCCGCGTTCATCACGGACCGGCTGCCGGTTGGAGACATTCACCACCAGGCCGTCGGCCAGACGGATGCCCGCATCATTCAGCGCTTTGGCGATGCGGCGGATATTTTCATCGCCGTAGTCAAACCAGTCGCTGTGCGCGCCTTCCAGGTACACCTTGCAGCCGGCGTCCTGATACAGACGGATAAGCCGGGGCAGCATGGCGATACGCTGTTTGTAAATGCTCACCGACTCGGCGTCGTGCTGGTGATCCTCCATGTACTGAACGGACAATGACAGGGCGTCCGGCTCCAGATAAATGCGCGGGGTGATCTGGGTTTTCTTTGTGAATGCGGCGATGAGTTTCGCATTGATCGCGTTGTCGGCCCAGTAGTCGTCAAAATTGTCAAACCCCCCTTCACTGGCCTGTCCGAGATCCCGCAGGGGAATACTGTAGACCACCAGTTCAGGATACTGATGCCGCGTGGCGGCCTGGGCCAGGGTGGCTTTGATAATCTTGCGGTTGGCGCCCACAGCGTTGTACTGATCCAGCCAGATGGCATGCGGTTGGTGGTAAAGCCTGTAGCTCATCGTCCAGTTCGTGCTGAGCAGGTAGGCCGGGGGTCGTTGTTCTCCGCTGGCCATCAGCAGGTTTCCTCCCAGTAACAGTGCGGCAATCAGGCCAGCCATCCGGCCCCGGTTATACAGGGTCATCGTCAGAGTCCGCCCGACATTTTCAGGTGGAACAGGTAGGCCGTGAAAAAGCCCTGAATGCCGCCCACAATCACTTCAATGGGCGTGTGGCCCAGCAACTCCATCAGGCGTTCGGGAAACCGTTCCTGGTGATCCGTATAAATATCAGCCACAATGGCGTTCAGCACGCCGGCCATTTTGCCGGCCGAGCGCCGGAGTCCGGCGGCGTCATACATCACAATCATGGCAATGCCAAAGGCGACCGCAAACAGGGTGGAGTCAAAGCCTTCAATCAGGCCCACGCTGGTGGCCATGGCCACCATCCAGGCGCTGTGGCTGCTGGGCATGCCGCCGGTCTGAAAAAACAGCCGGAAGTTGACCTGGCGCTGGGTCAGCCAGTAAATAAAAAACTTAATCAGCTGGGCTACAAAGGCCGCCGTAAGGCCGGACAGGATAATTTCCAGACTGGTCCCGGCAAAGGGGTGCATCAGGGTGGGACTCCTTCTCATCAGCCACGGGCTTGATGGTGATCAATGAATACGGCATCCGATATAGTGCGTGATGGCTTTCAGGTTCTCTCTGTGTCCGGCGCACAGGCCGTTCAGGGTGGGCAGATCCAGGGTGGCCGCGCAGGCGGCAATCAGTTCGGCGGCTTTCTGGTGGGAGGATTCAATCCCGTACAGCGCCGGATAAGTCGCCTTTTCCTGCAGGGAGTCCTTGCCGGCGGTTTTACCCAGGGTTTCGCTGCTGGCCTCAATATCAAGCAGATCATCGACAATCTGGAAAGCCAGCCCGAGCTGTTCCCCCCATATTGTAAGGGCATCCGTCACCGGACGGGAAGCACCTGCCAGCATCGCCCCGGCCCGGGCGGAAAAACGGAACAGGGCGCCGGTTTTATTGCGGTGAATGTATTCCAGGGTGGTCGCATCGTAAGCCTGGCCTTCACACTGCATGTCAATGTACTGACCGTTCACCAGCCCACCCATGCTGGCCACGGCGGCAAAATCACGGATGACACTGAGCAGGGCTTCTGCCGGCACGCCCGGCGTGGCGCCGATCTGATGAAACGCCAGCGCCAGGAGGGCATCGCCGGCCAGTACGGCGGTGGCTTCATCAAACGCCTTGTGCAGCGTGGGTTGTCCGCGCCTCAGGTCATCATCATCCATGCAGGGCAGATCATCGTGAATCAGACTCTGGGCGTGCACCATTTCAATGGCGGCTGCGGTGGGCAGCAGCGCCGGCAGGGGGGCGCCACAGGCCTGGCCGCATGTCAGCAGAATAACCGGGCGGATGCGTTTGCCCCCGCCGAGACTGGCGTAGCGCAGGGCCTGCCAGAGGCGGTTTACCGCATCCGGTGTGTCTGTGGTTTGCGTGGACATCACTTCCGGGTGAAACCCTTCGGGGCTGAGGGCGCTGGCCAGCGCCTGCCGGATAGCCGACAGCTCCGGTCGGAACAGGTCTTCATAATCCGGCACGGGCGGCAGGCCGGACAGGGCAAAGTCTGGGGGTGCGGGTTGGGCCGAGGGCATGCGGTGGGGTTTCACTGACCGGGTAACGGAAGCGCCGGGTCAACAGTCTGGCTGTCTCTGCCGGGTTGTCGTCCATTATAACGCAACGGGTCTACAGCTTCTGTGGGTTTACGGGTCGGCGGTTTCCGGGGGGTCGTCATCCGTCTGGTTGCTGTCGGCCAGGTTTCGGGTGGCCTGGCGCTGGGTGCGCCGAGATGCCGCCCTTTGCCGGCCGGAAAGCCGCAGTATACTGATTTCCTCGCGCCCTTTGCCATGGCGGGTTTTGGTGCCCTGTGCGGTCTTGCTGCTCTGCGCTTTGCGTTTCTCATCGGCCGTTCTGGCTTCGGTCAGCATGGCCAGGTAACTGGTGTATCGCTGGGGGTCCAGGTCACCGATGTGCGCACGAACGGCGCAGTCCGGCGTTTCGGGCAGATGCAGGCAGTCTGAGAAAGCGCAGGACGCCCGCCAGGGTACAAAATCCGGCATCGCGGCTTCAATCGCGGCCGGGGTGGCGTCATCCAGGGTCAGGTTGCTGAAGCCGGGCGTGTCGGCCACCCAGGTGTCCGGGCCCAGCGCCGGCATCGTCAGCAGTTCCACATGCCGGGTGGTATGCTGTCCGCGGGCAATTCTGGCTGATACCTCGCCCACCTTCAACGACAGCGAGGGGTCCAGCTGGTTCAGGAGGGAACTTTTACCGGCGCCACTGGGGCCTGCCAGCACACTGAGCCGACCGGCCAGCTGTGTTTTCAGGGGCAGCAGGCTCTGCGCATCAAAAATGGACGTGAAGACCACCGGGATGCCCAGTTGCTGGTGGTAAAGCCGTTCAATCGCAGCGGGATCCACGGTACCGGCATCCTGACCGGCGAGATCGCTTTTGCTGATACAGAGCACGGGTTGCAGACCGGCCAGCATGACATGCATGATCAGGACATTGACGGCATGGGCGTCAAACGCCGGCTGGCGCAGGGGAAAAACAATCACCGCCTGATCCACGTTGGCGATTTTGGGCCGGTGAATGACGGTCCGTCGGGGATGAACGGCGACAATGCGCGCCGTCCCCGTCTCAGGGTCAACCGTATCCACATCCACCAGGTCGCCGGCGTACAGACTGTCCTCTTCAGCTGTCAGCGCCTTTTTCAGAACGCCTTTCAGGGAGCACTCGTAAGTGCGTTCGCCCAGGGCGACATAGTAAAAATTGGCGTGGTACTTGCGCAGCAGGCCGGTCATGCTGTCCGTGGCGTGAGGAAACATACGGGGGGCCGGGCTAGGCAAATGAAAAATGACCTTCGGCGCTGGCGCGATGCTCACGCGTTTTGGCGTCCATCAGCGGGTAGGGCTGTTCCAGATCCCGGGTGCGCAGAATATCCTGGTAGTATTTCAGGGATTGCTGATGCTCCGGCGAGAAATCGTAGCTGAGACACTGGGTGAAATAGCGGCGGATGGTGGGCTCATCCAGGCCGGATTTTTCCATGGCCAGCTGAATGCCCTGGTTCATCAGAATGGGATCCTGAAAGAAGCGGATTTTGCTCTGCACCAGCAGGCTGTTCACCTGGCTGAGCTGTTCCGGACGACGGTCGGCCCAGTCCCGGTTGGCCACCCACAGGGCAAACACAAACGGCAGCCCGGTCAGTTGATTCCAGAGACTGGACAGATCATAGAGGGTGCGCGAGGCAATCAGTTCGGGGTGTTTGTAGCGGGCCATCAGGGCCGTGTCGCCAATGATCAGCACGCCGTCAAACTGCTGGCAGGCGGCCTCAAAATCCGCGGCGTGGTAGCGCTGAAAACGCGTGCGCTGATCCTGGCCGGTGAGGTGCTTGAGAATAAAGCCCAGCATATCCACGGAGGTGGCTGAATCATCCGGGACGCCGACGGTAATCTCCATGCCGGCTTCCAGGGGTTTTTGGGTGAGGAAGATCACGCTTTCCACCGAACCGTAGGAACTGACCGAAAGATTCTGCAGCGGGACAAACTGATCCGTATGCCTGGCGTAAAAACTGGAGGAGACCGGGGCGATTTCCAGATCGCCGGCCAGCATGGCCTCGTTCAGCGCCGCCGGGTTGGCGTAGCGGATGGACGCCTGCGGGGTTTGCGTGCTGAGGTGGTAATACACCGGAATAGTGTTGATAAAGGAGATGCCACCCACGCGGCAGGGCAGGGCGTTAAGCGTGATCGTCATAGATTTTCACCAGGTTGTAGGTGGTATCACGTTCCACAGGGGTTTTGCCGGCCCTGCGGATGAGGTTGAGCAGTTCGTCTTTGGTCAGCGCTTCGCTGGCTTCCGTACCGGCGGCATGGGCGATTTTCTCCTCAATCACCGTGCCGTCAATGTCATCCACGCCAAAGCTCAGGCTGACCTGGGTGATTTTCTCGCCCAGGTGGATCCAGAACGATTTGATGTGAGGGACGTTGTCCAGCAGAATGCGGCTGAGTGCGAAGTTTTTGAGGTTTTCCACACCCGTCAGCGCGTGTTTGGCATCCACGGCGTTCTTTTCGTAATAGCAGTTCAGCGGAATGAACGTCATAAAGCCACCGGTCAGATCCTGCTGATCCCGGATGGCCAGCATATGATCAATGCGCTCTTCGGGCGTTTCCCCCAGGCCAGCCAGCAGGGTGGCGTTGCTTTTCAGGCCGCGCTGATGGGCCAGACCGTGAATGCGCAGCCATTCTTCGGCGGGGATTTTATCCACACAGACTTCCTTGCGGACGCGCTCGGCAAACACCTCGGCGCCGCCGCCGGGCAGCGAACCCAGTCCGGCTTCAATCAGCGTGTCCAGCACCTGTTCAACGGGAATGCCTTCCACCTGCGCGAAAAAGGCCAGTTCCACCGCCGTGAGGCCCTTGATGTGCACGTGCGGGAACTCCCGGCGCAGGGCTTTGAAGAGTTTGCTGTAATAATCCAGGCTCTGTTCGCGGTACAGGCCAGAGACAATGTGGAATTCGGAGAGACTGTCCTTACCCGGGTATTTATTGACGTGTTCAATCACGTCATCCACGCTCATAATGTAGGCAAACGGGGAGCCGGGGCCTTTTTTAAAGGAGCAGAAACGGCAGGAGGCCTCGCAGATGTTGGTGGGGTTGATGTGGAAGTTGTGCACCCAGTACACGTAATTGCGTTCAGCTTCCGGCGTGCGCACAATGCGGGCGGTATCGGCCAGAATGCCGATGGCCAGCAGGTCGTGACTGTTGTAAATCTCAATGCCTTCGGCACGGCTGATGCGCTCGCCGGCCATGATTTTCTCGTAAGTGCGGGCAAACAGGTCGCCCGCCTGAGACACATAGCGGGTCACAAGGTCATTCTGGGGCTGGGGTTTGGACTGAGCGGGGGCTTGAACGGCCATGGCGGTTTCCTGAAGCGGCGATACAGAACAGGCCTTATTATAAGTCAGACCCGGGCAGACAATCCAATTTCAGGGCGTTTGGGCATGCCCGGTTGTTTGGGCTTGCCTGTGGCCTGCCTTGGTGGCAGGCTTTGGGGATGGCCGGGTTGTTACAAAGCTTTATATTCTGGTGCCAGGTCCGCGTACTTCGGACCACGGGACGCCTTTTGGCAGTGCTGCTTTCTTCCCTGCTGTGTGGTCCGTTTCCGGTATGGGCTGAAAGCGCATTGAAGCTGCCGGAACGTCATCAACCTTTGGTGGAACAATCGCAGAGAGTGCATGCGGGTGCCATGACAGACTGGGCAGAGTCCGTGCTGAAGGATGCCAACGTCCGGGTGGCGGTGATTGCCCGCCGGGGCCATGTGCTGGCCAAGCTGGTGGAGCGCAGCGGCATGACGCACATGGCCTTTGTGCTGAAAGATCCGACCACAGGCGCCTGGACGACGGTTGGCCTTTACTCTGACCCGGCGACGGGGCAGAAGACGGCGCTGCTGTGGCGACAGGAACTGGCCGATTTTTATGCCGAACAGCCCAACCAGCTGAAGGAAAGCGAGATCCTGATCCCAAAGCCTGAAGTGCAAGAGGCGCTGTGGCGGCACCTGACGGCGGACGACTGGCCGACACTGCTGCCGGCAGGGCACCGGTACAACCTGGTGGCGCCTGTGGAAAGCCCGGTGAGTTTAAACTGCACCAAGTGGCTGGCGCTCCAGATGCTTGCCGCCCGCACCGGCGAAACAACTTTGGCGTCGCTCGTCAGCGAGCTGCCCGCCGTGCTTCACCCGCCGCGCATTAAAGCCGGCCCGCTCCTCACCTGGTATCTGAGGCGCAAGCCGGATGTCACATGGAGCGAGCTCACCCCACCGGGGGTCATCCATACCGTCACAGCTGAGAGCCTGAAGGATTCCGGGTGGATGACGCGGGTGGTGGATTACCCCCACCCGGCCTCGGCTTTGCCTCGGCCACCCTCCCCCTGAAGGGAGAGGGAAGAACGTTGGTTTTTCGTCATTCCCGCGCAAGCGGGAATCCAGCCATCATTCTTCCAGCTTCAGGACGGCCATGAAGGCCTCCTGCGGGATCTCCACGCGGCCGACGGACTTCATCCGCTTTTTCCCCTTCTTCTGCTTCTCCAGCAGTTTGCGCTTCCGTGAGATATCACCGCCGTAGCATTTCTCCAGCACGTTTTTGCGCATGGCGCTCACGTTGGTGCGGGCCACAATCTTGCCGCCAATCGCCGCCTGAATCGGCACGTCAAACATCTGCTTGGGAATAATCCCTTTCAGTTTATCCGTCAGCACTTTGCCCACGCTGTGGGCTTTGTCGTGGTGGACGATACAGCTCAGCGCATCCACCGGCTCGCCGGCCAGCAGAATGTCCAGCTTGACCAGCCTGGAGGTTTTGTACTGCGAGAACTGGTAATCCATGCTCGCATACCCCTTGGTGCGCGACTTAATCTGATCGTAATAGTCGGTCACCATCTCGTTGAGCGGCAGTTCGTATTTCAGGCTCACGCGCTGGGTGTCAATGTAATCCATGCTGATAAACTCGCCGCGCCGGTTCTGGGAGAGCTCCATCAGCGTGCCGACGAATTCCTTGGGCACAATCAGCGTGATGTGGACGTAGGGCTCATCAATATGGTCGCGCTGCTGCGGGTCCGGCAGTTTGGCCGGGTTGTCAATCTCCAGCATCTCGCCTTTGGTGGTGTACACCTTGTACACCACGCTTGGCGCCGTGGTGATGAGATCCAGGTTGTACTCGCGCTCGAGCCGCTCCTGGATAATCTCCATGTGCAGCAGGCCGAGAAAACCGCAGCGGTAGCCAAACCCCAGCGCCTCGGAGGTTTCCGGTTCAAAGGTGATGCTGGAATCGTTGAGCTTGAGTTTTTCCAGGGCCTCCTTGAGGTCTTCGTACTCTTCGTTGTTCACCGGGTACAACCCGCAGAACACCATGGGCACGGCTTTCTGATAGCCCGGCAGCGCCTCGGTCGCCCCGCCCGTGGCCAGGGTGATCGTGTCGCCGACGAAGTAGCCGGTTTCTTTAATGGAGGCGGCCACATACCCCACCTCACCGGAAGCCAGGCGATCCACGGGGCGTTTGCCGGGGGTCATCACGCCCACCTCGGTGACATCAAACGCTTTCTGGTTCTCCATAAAGCGGATGCGATCGCCGATTTTCACCGAGCCATCCACCACCCGGATGTAACAGATGACGCCCATGTACGGGTCAAAGTAGCTGTCAAACACCAGGGCGCGCAGGGGGGCTTTCGTATCAATCGGCGGGGCGGGTACGCGTTCCACCACCGCATCGAGAATCTCGCGGATCCCAATGCCTTCTTTGGCGCTGGCGAGGATGGCATCGGCCATGTCGATGCCCACAATCTCTTCCACCTCGCGCTTGATGCGTTCCGGGTCGGCGCTGGGCAGGTCAATTTTGTTGAGGACCGGAATGATCTCCAGATTGGCGTTGATGGCCAGGTACACGTTGGCCAGCGTCTGGGCTTCCACGCCCTGGGCGGCATCCACAATTAGCAGGGCGCCTTCGCAGGCTTCCAGGCTGCGGGAGACCTCGTAGCTGAAGTCCACGTGGCCGGGCGTGTCAATCAGGTTGAGGACATACTCCTGTCCCTGGTAGGTGTGCACCATCCGGGCGGCGTTGAGTTTGATGGTGATGCCCCGCTCGCGTTCCAGATCCAGGGAGTCCAGGACCTGATCTTTCATCAGGCGGCGTTCAATGGTGCCGGTTTCTTCCAGCAGGCGGTCAGCAATCGTCGACTTGCCGTGATCAATGTGGGCAATGATGCAGAAATTGCGGATGCGGGTGTTGTGGGTCAATTCAGCGGTCATGGAAGGGGGAATGTTTCTTTCTGAGCCCCCTCGCCCCTTGCGGGAGAGGGGGTTGGGGGTGAGGGGATCAAACTAAACGGCGACGGGCTCCTGGTTCAGTTGTGGGCGCCAGCCGGCAATCTGTTGCTGCACAAAGGGCAGAATGTCTTCTTCGCGCAGGTCGCGCGGGTTTTTCTCGTCGCGCATCTTCACTTCCAGCAGGCCTTCCGCCGCTTTTTTACCAGCCGTAATGCGGATGGGGAAGCCAATGAGATCGGCGTCCTTGAACTTCACCCCGGCGCGTTCATCCCGGTCATCCAGCACGGCTTCCACCCCGGCGGCCAGCAGTTGTTCATAAATGCGGGTGGCCAGGGGCATCTGGTTCTCATCGGTGACGTTCACCGGCACCACCACCACCTGGTAGGGGGCAATGGCCATCGGCCAGATGATGCCGAACCCGTCGTGGAAGCGCTCAATGGCGGCGGCGGCCGTGCGGGAGATGCCGATGCCGTAGCAGCCCATGATGAAATGTTTTTCCTGGCTGTCTTCATCCGTGAACTTGGCGTCCATCATCTGGGAGTACTTGGTGCCCAGCTGAAAGATGTTGCCCACTTCAATGCCGCGGGTCATCAGCAGCTTGCCGTCAGCACACTGCGGGCAGCCATCCCCCACGCGGGCCAGAGCGATATCGTGAAACGCGGCCGGTGCCGGGACATCGCTCTGCCAGCAGGCGCCCACCATGTGCCTGTCTTTTTGGTTAATGGCCACGGCAAAGCGGTTGAGTTCTTTCACCGAGTGATCGGCAATGATCGTGAGCCGCTCAGGATTGGGGAGCTGCACGGGGCCCACAAAGCCCTTGGCGGAGCCGCCTGTGAGATCGCGGATTTCCTCATCGGTGGCCAGGCGCATGTCGTTGCCGGCGGCGGCGTTCATCAGTTTGATTTCTTCCACTTCCAGATCGCCGCGAATGAGCGCCATGATGGCGCGGCTTTCATCCACAATGTAGATCAGCGATTTGAGAATGATCTCCGGGCGCAGCTGGTGTTTCTGGTGCAGTTCCTCAATGCTCCGGGCGTTCGGTGTTTCAATGATTTCGCAACCGGTGTGATCGCCGGTGGTGTTGACGGCCGGGAGCACCGATTCGGCGCGGTTGCTGTTGGCGGCGTAGTCGCAGCTGTCGCAGTAAAACACATCGTTCTCGCCGCTCTGCTGCTCGCCCGGCAGCTGGGTGGTCAGCACCATAAACTCGTGGCTGACGCTGCCGCCAATGGCGCCGCTGTCGCTCTGCACCATCCGGGTCTCCAGCCCGCAGCGCTCAAACATGCGCGTGTAGGCCTGGGCCATCACGTCATACTCTTTCTCCAGACAGGCCTGGCTGGCATGAAAGCTGTAGGCGTCCTTCATAATGAACTCGCGTCCGCGCAGCAGCCCGAAGCGCGGGCGGACCTCATCGCGGTACTTGTTCTGAATCTGATAGAGGTTCATCGGCAGCTGTCGGTAGGAGCGCAGCTCGTTTTTGGCAATGGTGGTGATGACCTCTTCATGCGTGGGGCCCAGCACACAGTCGCGCTCATGGCGGTCTTTCAGGCGGATGAGTTCCTTGCCGTAGACGTCCCACCGGCCGGATTCCTGCCAGATTTCCGCCGGCTGGAGAATGGGCATCAGCAATTCCTGCGCGCCGGCGCGGTCCATTTCCTCGCGGACAATGGTTTCCACCTTTTTCATCACGCGCCACATCAGGGGCAGATAGTTGTATATACCGCTGGCCAGCCGCCGGATGTAACCGGCGCGGATGAGGAGCTGGTGGCTGACCACCTCGGCCTCGGCGGGGTTGTCCCGCAGGGTGGGTATGAGGAGTTTGGAGAAGCGCATAACTTGAGGTAGCCATCTATTGCAGACATAGGGCGAAGGCCCTGCCCGGATTCTAGCAAAACAGGACAACCAAGTATATGATGAGGACTGTGTTTTACTTCCCCCGGAGTTATAGGGAATGTTTCAGATTAGCATGGACCCTTGGTCAGCCTACGGTCTGATTCTAGGGCTGAGCATTGTGCTGTCGGTGATCCTGTATCGGCCATATCTTCAGGATGCACTGGATTTTGACAGGCGTCAGCAACTCAAGCCAATATTGACGTGCGCCACATATATCGCATTAATAGTACTGACGGCGTTTATTTTCAGCGTCATACTGCTGTTTATCGCTGGTGGCGGTAGAATCCAGCGGTTTTCAACGCTCTGAGTACAGCCGGGAACTTCAGTTCACCGATTCCTCAGGGGTTTTCTCATCCCCGGTCACCGGCGGCAGGCAGGCATCGCCTTTCGTGGGGGCCGCTTTGCCGTTGGCGCCGGCTTTGGCGGCGGCCTCTTCGGCGGTTTCCGGCAGTTCACCGCGCGGGCCAAACTGGCGGGGTTCGCCGCGTTCCTCGCGCACGTCATCCATAATGGCGCGCACCTCGTCGTCGTCAATGGTCTCTTTTTCCAGCAGCACCTTGGTCACGGCTTCCAGCATGTCGCGGTTGTCGTTAATCAGCTTGCGGGCGTACTCATACTGTGCGTCCACAAGCTGTTTGACTTCCCGGTCAATCTCAATGGCCACTTCGTCGCCATAGTCGCGTTCGGTGCCGAAATCACGGCCCATAAACACATGCTCGTTGCGCTTGCCGTAGGTAATGGGGCCGAGTTTCTCGTTCATCCCGTACACGGTGACGATTTTACGCGCCACGGCGCTCACGCGCTCCAGATCGTTACTGGCGCCGGTGGTCACATCACCGAAGACAATCTCTTCGGCCACGCGGCCGCCCAGCAGCATGCCAATCTGGGCCATCAGCTGGTTTTTGGTCACATGCACCTGATCCTCGGGCATTGTCCAGGTGAGACCCAGGGCCATGCCCCGGGGAATAATGGACACCTTGCGGACGGGGTCGCAGTGCGGGGTGAGCATGCCAATCAGGGCGTGACCCACCTCGTGGTAGGCGGTAATTTCCTTGTCTTTCTCCTTGATGATGCGCGAGCGCTTCTCGGGGCCGGCCATCACTTTTTCAATGGAGTTCTCAATGTCAATCTGGTTAATCACATCCTGATCCTTGCGGGCCGCCGTCAGCGCCCCTTCGTTCAGCAGGTTGGACAGATCGGCGCCGGTGAAGCCGGGCGTCCGTTTGGCCAGGAGTTTCAGGTCCACATCGGGCGCCAGGGGTTTGCCCTTGGCGTGGACTTTCAGAATATCCTCGCGGCCCTTCACGTCCGGGCGATCGATCATGACCTGGCGGTCAAAGCGGCCGGGGCGCAGCAGGGCGTTGTCCAGAATATCCGGACGGTTGGTGGCGGCGATGACGATAATGCCTGTATGGGGGTCAAAGCCATCCATTTCCACCAGCAACTGGTTCAGGGTCTGCTCGCGTTCATCGTGGCCGCCGCCCATGCCGGCGCCGCGCTGGCGACCCACGGCGTCAATTTCATCCACAAAGATAATGCAGGGCGCATGCTTTTTGGCCTGTTCAAACAGGTCGCGCACACGGCTGGCGCCCACGCCCACAAACATTTCCACAAAGTCCGAGCCGCTGATGGTGAAGAACGGCACGCCGGCCTCACCCGCCACGGCTTTGGCCAGCAGGGTTTTACCGGTACCGGGGGAACCGACCAGCAGAACGCCCTTGGGGATTTTGGCGCCCAGTTTCTGGTAACGCTCGCTGTTTTTCAGGAAGTCCACGACTTCCTCCAGCTCGGCTTTGGATTCATCAATGCCCGCCACATCGCCAAAAGTGATTTTGACGTTGCTGTCCATCTGCAGTTTGGCTTTGCTCTTGCCGAAGGAAAGCGCCTGAGAGCCGCCCGCCTGGGCATTGCGCAGCAGCATGATGAAGAAGACGATAATGATCAGCGGCAGAAAAACAGTGGAGAGGATACCCAGCCAGTGCCCGGAGGCCTGGGGCTGCTTGAAGGCGAAGTCAATCCCGGCCTCTTCCAGGCGGGGAACCAGCAGGTTGTCAATGGCATTGTCCGGCAGCATGACCTTGAAACGGGTGCGGTGCTGCGGCAGACCGGATGGGCGGACGCCATCCGTTTTCTCCGTTTTGTCAGCAAGAGTTATGGTTGTGGCGGGGCTGCTGGGTTCAGCAGGGGCAGCGGCGCCGGGGGCAGGTTGTGTGACGGCGCCAGCGGCGGGCGTGGTTTCAGCGCCGGGGGTTTTGGTTTCCTGGGAAGCGACCGGATCGGCGTAGGCCACATTGCCCACAATGTCCACGTGGCTGTATTGTTTCTCACTGATGCCGGTGAGGAACTGCGAAAAGGGAATTTCGGTTTCGGTGACGCCGTTGCTGTCCGTCAGTATCGAGGACGCAAACAGAACGATCAGAAGAAGGAAGCCGAGGATCCACATCCCCGTAGACTGGTTTTTTTTCATTATCGTCTCTACTGTCTCAACAAAACCGGATACCTGGGAGCCAATACCTCTGGCCGGTGCCGGGAAACGTCTAACCGGTTGAAAAAGCGGACACCATCCGGTGGGTGGCTGCCTGTATTATAACACACCGGCTTGTCGCCCTCAGGGTCGCGCTTTGCGCGGTTTGAAAGATCCACCGGCTGGGGGAGATTGGGGGCATTGGAAAGATACCGGCGCCGGAATACGGATATTAATAATGTTTGAGCAGCCGGGCGGGGGTGCTGGTGTTTTATTGCCCTTGCTGCTACCCTTGGGGTATCCGCCGCAGGCCGTGGGAGTCCACTTCTTCGCGCCTCCGCCAGAGATTGAGTTTTCCGTTGACTGACAGGGGCGTTGAGACCACATGCCGATTTTGCCGACCGCAGACCAGATGAGTGAAACCCTGTTTACGGTTGCCGAGATTACCCACCGTCTCAATATCAGCGAGCGCCAGCTGAAGCTCCTGGTGCATCATCTGGAGATGACGCCCCGGCTGACCGAGGAGGGTTCCCCCCTGTTTAATATTCCCGAATTCGACCAGCTGCGTAATGCCGTGGTGAACCGGGTGCAGGATTCCCTTGAGCTGCAGGGGCGCGAAACGGTCTCCACCTTTACGGCGGCCACAACCGCCACCACGGCCGAGACGCTGCGCGCGACCCGGGTAGCCCCGTCATCCGGAACGATTGTGACCCCGGATGAGGACGATGCGGATGAGGACGAGGAAGAACAGTTCCGCTCGGTTTCCGTTAATACCAGCGCTGTGAGTGCCGCTGCAACTGCCGGTGCGTCGGCAGGCGCGTCATCACCGGCCTCGCCGCCGCCGCTGAAAGAGTCCACACCCACGGCCCCATCTGTGCCGCCGGTTTCCGCCGGCCTTCCCCCGGTGCTGAATCCCCTGTCCGCTCAGGCCAGACCCGCTGCTGCGCCCAATGCAGCGCTGTCATCGGCCCCGGGCAACGCCGCGGTGGGCAAGGACACGCAACTGGCCATGATGATTGAAACCGTGGGCCAGGTGAAGGAAGGCATTCTCAAGGATCTCTCCCGCCTGCTGGATGACAAGCTGTCCGGTCTGGATGACGTGGTGGTGGAGCTCATCCGCTCCAAAAGCGAGAATGAAACCTTAAAGCGTCGCTTGGAAGAAACCCTGCGCCGTATGGATGACCTGGAATACGAGCTGAGCTGTTTCCGTCCGGCGCAGTTTGGCTTTTATAAAAAGGTCAAACGCTAGTTTTGGTATCAGGCCTTGATGTTTCTCAAGCAAGCGGATTCAGTCCACCCTGACTGAGACTGTTTATCTGAGCGCCAATATCGGATACATATTTCCTGGTTTGGGCAATATTCGGCACGCCACCGGCTGATTCAACGGCGGCAGGGCCTGCATGGTAGGCGGCAAGGGCGAGTGACCAGTCACTGAATAGGTTATGCAGATTGTGCATGTACATCGCACCGGCAGAGATACAGACAGAGGGATTCCATAAGCTATCCGGATGAATGCCAAACCCGGAAGCGGTTCCCGGCATCATCTGGCAGAGTCCCCGCGCACCCACTTCGGATTCTGCATTCGGGTTGCCTTTGGACTCGGCGTAGATTTTGGCCGTGTTGATGACCAGTGGGTACCTATACTGAATGGAGGCTTCGCGCATCAGAGGGACCCACCGGTTCATTTTGTCCGGCTCCGGCATGGCGGCGGGGTTGGGAATGCGGATAAACGGCTCCAGTTCGGCGTTGTTCCAGAAGATGGCTGAACGGGGCGCACCGGGGCCAAAACCCCGGACGGTGTAATTTCTGGACATGCCCGGGTGATCAGCAAAAGAATCCACCTGATCCAGCGATCCGGCCGGGTTGATGCTGATGCGGTAGGTGGGGTTGCCGAAATAATCCAGGGTCACCACCTGATTGAAGTTGTCGTTCATAAAGGCCACGCCACCGCCGTTGATGAGGTTGCCTTTCACAAATTCATTCTTTTCCATCAGCTGCTGGGCCGGTGAGGTCCAGCCGTGCCCGCCGACGACATAAAAATCTTCAAAGGAGTTTGCCGGGCTGTTGGTAATCCCGTTCACCCAGGTGGTGATGTCCTTGGCGGTAATGACGTTTCCTTCCTGGTTCAGCTCGTGGTAGAAGGCGACCTGGCCATCCGGCTCCAGAAAGGCCACCACATGGGGCAGCCCTGCCAGGTAACCGGCGCTGCGACCGGGGACAGCCGCCAGCCAGGGGGTAATCTGCGGGTCATTCATATAGGCCTGGCGTTTCTGGGCGTTGCTCAGCGGGGCGGCGGAGGGCAGGGGCACAAAGCCCTGGGCTTCAGCCGATTGCAGAACAAACGGGCTGTCGTCTGCCGCGGTATTGGCCGTTAAGTTCATTGGCGCCTGCATAAAACCGCTCTGGTCACTGAGCTGGTTACTCAGGTTCAGCGTATTCATCAGCGCCACCTGGCTGCCGGCCCGCAGCGAGAGCGTCTGATGAATGGCGGGTTGCGCCGCCGGCGCGGCAAACGCTGGCGCAGCCGGAATGAGACCTGCAACAAGTGTTGAAAAGCCAGCAGCGGCCAATGGCAAGCGACGACCAAAGAAGGGCTGCGCAGCAGCCGAAGGCAGAGTGGTGTTCATGGAATTGGACCCGTTCGATTGTGAGTGAGGGATTGCCAGGTTCTGGAAATTGGAATCAGTAATCAGATTGAATCATAAAGCATTTTATTTTTGGACAATTTGTTAAAAATAGTATACAAAACCCCGGAAAACCTTGCGGTTTCCGGGGTTTGAGGGGTACTGCAAATGCGTGGGAATACGCTTGTTTAAAGAGCCCTAATAATAAGACTTCTGGCTCTGGAAGCACTCCCGGCAGTAAACCGGTTTTTCGCCGGTTGGCTGGAAAGGCACCTGGGTTTGTACGCCGCAGCTGGCGCACACAGCGTCATACAGCTGGCGCGGTCCGCGGCCGTAATCGCCGCCCCCGCCGCCGCGTCGGGCCTGTTTGGCGGCATCACGGCAGGGCTTGCACTTGGTGGGATCCTGGAATCCCTTGGCGCTGAAAAATTCCTGTTCCCCCGCCGTAAAGGTGAAGGCGTTGGCGCAGACAATACAGTTGAGTTGCTTATCTTCAAACATGACGTTCCCGGGCCTCATTTCTGATTGATGGAAAAAGGGTGGATGCAGGGTGTTCCGATTGACGTGACACCCGGCGACTTTTTAACCGGTTTCCAGACTTGAAGACCCAATCCAGTCGCCTCAATCCAAACCGCGCGTTAAAAAATTGCAGACTCATTATGCCGGATGGTTAGAATCCACGCAAGTACTTTCTCTCAGGCGGTTTCAGGTTGTTTTTTCAGAATTCTGAATCCCGAGTTTTTCAGGATGCCGGATCGTCAGCGGATTCATTACTGGCCGGCTGGCGTCGGATCAGGTCTGTGCTGAGCGTGCGGACCCGATCGATCATCAGAATGCCGTCCAGATGATCGATTTCGTGCTGAACGGCCACGGCCTCCAGATTGAACACTTCGTACTCCCGGGGTGTAAAGTGTTCATCCAGGCACTGGACGGTCAGACGCTGGGCGCGCTTGACGTTCACCAGATATTCCGGGAAACTCAGGCAGCCCTCGCGCACCATCCGGTTGCGCGATTGCCGGAGAATCACCGGGTTAATCAGGACCTTCAGATCATCGCGGGTGGTTTTGGCATTCATATCCATCACAAAAATGCGCAGCCCGATGCCCACCTGGCAGGCTGCCAGTCCAATGGCGCCCGGGCAGGCATACATGGTTTCCACCATGTCGCTGATCAGCCGGGTCACCGCTTCGGTTTGCGTGGCCACCGGCAGGCAGGGCTCCCGCAAAACCGGGTGGGGGTATTTGTGAATTCGCAGGATACTCATGAAAAATACAATTCAGGGATACAGGCTTGGCAGGTTACAGGGACAGGGCTTCCATGGGTGAGCAGCGGGTCTCCACACCCAGACGCTGCCCCAGCGCCTTCAGGACGTTCTGCAGTTCGCTGATGGGTAAGGTGTCGGGCACCAGGCTTTCCATCATCAGAATGTAAACCGGCCCTTCTTCTCCGGGAATCACCTGGGCGTTGAGATCGGTGATGTTGACCTGGTGATCGGCCAGCAGGCGGGCGGCTTCGGCCGTGATGCCGGTGCGGTCGTTGCCGCTGACGGTAATGAGGTAGGGCAGCCGGCTGCCGGAAGCGACGGGTTGGTTCTGCTGCCCGGCCGGATAGAGCGCCAGTTCAATACCGGCTTTTTTTTCAACGGCGCTGAGATCGGGCCTGAGCGTTTCCGCCGTGATATCGTCCGGCAGGGTGGCCAGAATCAGCATGGCAAAGTGGGAGCCCAGTATGGTCATGCTGGTGTCCTCAATATTGCAGCCGTGCCTGGAGAGCAGGCCGGTGAGTTCGGCGACGATACCCGGGTGATCCGGCCCGGCGCCGGTGATGATCACTTGTTGCTGAGCCATTGGAGGGGGTTCCTGTCAGTCGGTTGGGCAATGCCACGGAAAAATGAATTCATTGTATGATGGGTGACACTGATCAGAACAAAAAGGGGTGTTCCTTGCAACTCGCCACTTCCTCCGCCGCCGTTACTTCCCCTAAACCACAGCTGGAGGCTTTGCCCACTTACCAGCCCAGTGATTACCGGCTTTCCAAAACGCGTGTGATCGGCATTGTGGCTATCCACGCCGTGGCGCTGATTGCCGCGCCTTTCACCTTTACCTGGGCCGGTCTGGCATCCTTCCTGATTATGTATGCGCTGACCGGACTGGGCATCACATTCTGTTTTCACCGGATGCTCTCGCACCGGGCCTTCAAGGTGGTGACCCCCATTAAATGGCTGTTTGTGATTATTGGCACCCTGGCCTTACAGGGCGGCCCCATTGCCTGGGTGGCCACGCACCGGCTGCACCATGCGCAGTCCGATGAGCCTCTGGATCCCCATTCGCCGCGGCAGCGCGGTTTCTGGTGGTCTCACCTGACCTGGAATTTCTACCAGCACCCCGCCCTGGATAGTGATGAGAAATTGCGCCGCTACGCTCTGGATATGTTTCAGGATCCCGTGGTGCTGTTTTCCGAGCGCTATGGCTTGTTGCTGAATATCCTGTCCGCTGTGGCGCTGTATGCCATCGGTTATGCCATTGAAGGGCCTGAGACCGCGCTCTCTATGGTAATCTGGGGCGGTCTGCTGCGACTGGTGTGGACCTGGCATGTCACCTGGTTTGTGAATTCGGCCACCCACATCTGGGGTTATCGCAATTACAAAACCTCGGATGACAGCCGCAATATCTGGTGGGTGGGTCTGCTGGCGATGGGCGAGGGCTGGCATAACAATCACCATGCCGACCAGCGCGCGGCGCGCAACGGCCACCGCTGGTATGAAGTGGATGTCACGTATTACCTGATCAAGGCCCTGTCCCTGGTGGGTCTGGCGTATGATCTGGTGCCGGTCTCTAAAAAGCTGGTGCCCGAAACCCGCTGAATGCCCGGGTATCTGATGTAATTTTCCGCTTCGGGGAACTATTTCTGTGACGGTCGTCATTGGAGTGCATCCCGAAAGGGTTGTTGGGCCTGCATTGCCAACCTGCTACATGCTGTAATTGTAAACAAACTTTACCGTTTTGGCGGTGTGTGCGCCTCAAACCCGCTCGGGGCCTTATAATAGACCTGTTGGTTGAGGGCCATGCCAGCTTCTGGTCCCACATCGTTACGTTTTGGAGAGGATGGTTACCGGTGAGGCCCGGCGATGCCGCCTGGCGGCTGTCCGGACTTCCGGCATCAACGCCATTCCGAGTTCTGTTGCATTGATTAATCAAAGGAGAACCGATTCTATGAACGCCATTGTCAAGCAAGCTTTTCAGAAAACCCTGGCGGTCGCCATTTCCGCCCAGATGATGGGTTTGGGGATTGCCGGCGCCGCCGCCTTCCAGGACACCATGGGCCACTGGGCGCAGAAGGATATTGAACAGCTCAGTGATCAGAACATTATTGGCGGATACCCCGGGGGCATTTTCAAGCCTGAGGGTTATATCACCCGGGCCGAATTTTCCACGGTGCTGGCCAAGGCGTTGAACCTCAAGCCGGTTAATAACTATTACGGCAGCTTTAAGGATGTTCCTCAGAGCAACTGGGCGTATCCCTTTGTGGAGACGGTGAAGGCTCAGGGCATGATCAGCGGCTATCCCGGTGACCTCTTCAAACCCAACCAGAGCATTAAACGGGTGGAAGTTCTGAATATCCTTTCCAAGGCGCTGCATAAAGACATGCCTTCGCCGGAATCCACGGCAGCCGTGCTGCGCAATTACTTTGATGCGGGTGAAGTGCCGGCCTGGGCCCGTCCCGGTTTGGCGCTGGCGCTGCAGAACAACCTGGTGGCCACCAACCCGGCGACCAACCAGTACATGCTGGAGCCCAACCGCTCGGCCACACGGGGTGAAGTGGCTGCCATGCTGAGCAACCTGCGTGACACACTGCACATGACCCAGTCGATTGCCGGCAACACGCAACAGACCCAGCCCGGCAACGCGCCGCAGAACAATGCGGCGTTGCAGGCGCGGGTTGTCACCATTCCGGCCCAGACCGAATTCTCCGGTGCGCTGACCACACCGCTGGACAGCGAGATTGCCCGCGTGGGCGATACCGTGGTGCTGAAAATTGATCAGCCGCTGGTGAGTCAGGACAACTATGTTGTGATTCCCAACGGCAGCCAGATTGTCGGTTCCGTCAGCGCGGTCAAGCCGGCTGAGCGTCTGGGTCGTAACGCTGAAATGCAGATCAGCTTTGAGCAGATTGTGAAGCCCAGCGGCGAACGTCTGCCCATCCGCGCGCAAATCTCCACGGAAACCGGTATGCTGACCGGCGGCTCCACCAAGGGTCGTGTTGGTAAAGCCCTGCTGACCACCGCCCTGGGCGCCGGCGCCGGCGCCGCCCTCGGTACCGCCATGGGTCCGCTCTCCGGCGGTAAGGTGGGTAAAGGCGCCATTTACGGTACGGCTGTGGGCGCCGGCGCCGGTGCGCTGGCTGCGGCCGCCCAGAAAGGTGAGCCGATTAAAATGGCCTCGGGCGATCACCTGGTGGTGAAACTGCAGCAACCCATTGCCGTGTCTGCAGAAACCAACCTGCAGCAACTGGCGCAGCCGCTGGCCCAGCAGCCGGTGTTGCAGCTCTACCAGCAGCAGCTCGCGCAGGAACAGCAACTGAATGAGCAATACTATGCCCAGCAGCAGGGGCTGACCCAGGCGCAGAACCCCCTGCAGCAAACGGCCCCATACCAGGCCCGGGTGGCGACCATTGCCGAGAACACGGTGTTCACCGGCACGCTGCAGACCAACCTCAGCTCCCAGCTGAACCGCGTGGGCGACCAGGTGGTGGTGCAACTGGATCAGCCGTTGCTGAGTCAGGACAATATGGTGGTTTTTCCGGCCGGTAGCCAGATTATGGGCAAGGTGGCCACCATCGATCCGGTCAGCCGTCTGGGCAAGAACGCTGAAGTCGTGATTGACTTCAACGAAATCCTGAAGCCCAATGGCGAGAAAGTCCAGATTCAGGCTCGTGTGGCCACGGAAGACGGCGCGCTGAAAGGCGGCTCCACCAAGGGCCGTGTGCTGAAAGCGGCGGGTAAAACGGCGCTGGGCGCTGGCCTTGGCGCCGCCCTGGGCACCGCTATGGGTCCGCTTTCCGGTGGCAAGGTCGGTAAAGGCGCCATTTACGGCACGGCGGTCGGCGCCGGCGCCGGTGCGGTGGCAGCGGCTGCCGATAAAGGCGAGGAAGTGCTCCTGCCCCGTGGCGAACAGCTGCAGATTAAGCTGACTGCCCCGGTAACCACCACACTGAATCAGTAATCAACAACGAATGACCCCTCTCCCTTTTGGGGAGAGGGGTTTTTTGAAGGGTTTTTTAAAGTACGCCCAGGCTGGCGTAAGGCCCCAGGGTATGCAGATACTGGGCTTCCGCCTGAAGGTACAGCATCACCTTGTCGTACGCGGCGGGATCCGGGGGGACTTCCGTATCGAGATAAAACAGGTATTCACCCATCTTCTTCTTGGATGGGCGCGATTCAATGCGCGTCAGGTTCACCTGGTAAGCTTTAAAAACCAGCAGCAGATCGGCCAGCACGCCCGGCCGATCCGCCAGGCCGATGCAGAAGGACATCTTTCGCGGCAGATTGGCCCACAGCGGCAGATCCACGGGCGTCTGCCGATGCCCCACCAGCAGAAAACGTGTCCGGTTGTCAGGCGCGTCGCTGATATCCTCCTTGAGCACGTGTAAGCCGTACAGGGAGGCGGCGGCCAGCGTTCCCACGGCGGTCAGGCCGGGTTCGGCTTTCTCGCGGACAAGGTGCGCCGCCCGCGATGTGGAGCTGGTGGCTTCGTATTTCACGTCGTCACCAAAGAGGGTTTTCAGGGTTTCCCGGCACTGGGCCAGCGCCTGCGGATGCGAGAGAATTGTGTGGACGGGTCCGGGCGCACCCTGAATGAGACAGTGAATGACCGGAATGATCAGCTCGCAGTAGGCCACCAGCTGCGGGTGTTTCAGAGAAAGCGCTTCCATCACCTGGGTCACGCTGCCTTCCAGGGCATTTTCTATGGGGAGCAGCGCCATCTGAATCTGACTGCCGGGTTGATCAACGGCGGCCAGCAGGGTCTCAAAATTTTCACAGGGTTTCAGTACGGCCTCGCAGCGGGCCGGGTCCTTGCAACCGAGCTGCTGCTGCACAAACTGCAGGGCCGCCTGATGCGAATGCGATCCTTCCGGACCGAGGTAGGCAATGGTGGGCAGATCAATGGGCAACATGCGCCTTATTGTGATACAAAGGCGGTGGAAAGCGAAAGAGGCCCGTGACCGCGTCTGCTCATTGCCAACCCCGTAATCTGGCGGAACTGCCTTTACAGGCGGCCTTATGCCGTCCGGATCACACTGCCCTGACAGGCGACTGCCCGCCGATGACCTATGGTGCGCTGGCTGAGGCGATTCGGATGGTGGCTGGCGGTTTTCGCCGCTATGGGGTGCAGCGAGGCGATTGTGTTGCGCTGCTCTGCTGGAACACGGCGCCCTGGGTCGTCAGTTATTTTGCGCTCCTGGGGTTGGGGGCAACGGTCATTCCGCTGAATGTCCGCCTGAAGCCCCCCGAACTGGCGGTGATTCTGCGCGATGCCGGTTGCCGGGCGCTGGTGGCCGATGCACAGTTTGACGAGACAGTGATGGCGCTTCTGGCTGATCAGAGCGTTGGGCTGAAGCAGGTGTGGTTGGTGGAAGGCGCGCTGACGCCGCCGGAGCGCTGGGCCGGCCAGATGATGCGCTGGGAGCACCTGCTGCTGGGTGATCCGATAGCAGAGGCGGCGTTTCCGGTTGCTGTTCAGGAGAACACGCTGGCCACGCTGATTTACACCTCCGGCACCACCGGAGCGCCCAAAGGGGTCATGCTCAGCCACGGGAATATTCTGGCGGACGCCACAGCCAATACCGCCGTGATTGAAGCCACCGGTGACGATGTGTTCGTGACGGTGTCCCCGTTATTCCATGTTTTCGGGCAGACGAATATCCTGGTGACCGCCATGCTCAGCGCGGCCACCGTGGTCCTGGTCCGCCAGTTCAACCCGCGCCGCATCATTCAGGCTGTCGGGGAATATGGCGTGACTTTTCTGGCGGCCGTGCCGACGATGTACCAGATGATGCTCAACACCCTGAGTGAAACCGGTGACCCTTTGTATGCTGATACCCTGCGCGTGTGTCACTCCGGGGCGGCGCCCATGCCGGCGCCTGTATTTGAGGCCATTGAGCGCGTTTTTGGCGCGCCGGTGCAGGAAGGCTACGGGTTGTCGGAAGCCACCTCCATCATCACCTCCAATCCGCTGCAGGGTGTACGCAAGCCGGGTTCGGTGGGCTTACCCCTGCCGGGTTTAAAGGTTTGTGTGTTGCGGCCGGATTTAACCGAGACCACAACGGAGGAGGTGGGGGAAATTCATGTGCAAGGGCCGGTGGTGATGCAGGGTTATTTCAACCAACCGGAAAAAACAGCCGGGCGTATGGCCGACGGATGGCTGAAGACCGGGGATCTCGCCTACCGTGACGCCGATGGTTACATCTATATTGTGAACCGCGTTGATGATCTCTTTAAAGTGGGGGGCAATAAGGTTTATCCGCGCGAAGTGGAGGATGTCCTGTATCAGCACCCGGCTGTGCAGGCGGCGGCCGTGTGTGGCCGCGTGGATGAGGCCGGGCACATGCGCGTGCATGCCACCCTGGTGCCGCAGGGTGATGTGGCTGATGAAGAGCTTTGGAAGAACGAGATTCGCCAGTGGTGCCTGAGCCGCCTGGCGGATTACAAGGTGCCGCGCCAGATGGTGCTGGTGACAGAACTGCCGCAGGGGGCCACAGGAAAAATTCTGAGACGGCTACTTTAGAGCACCATCCGTTCCGAAGGCGTCCACGCTGACAAAAACGGTTTCAGCCAGTTTGACAAAAACGGCTTCCGGGCGCTGAATGTGATGGGCGGTGAGATTCACCGGAAAGGTGCCCTGAATGCGGATGAGGTTGCCAGAGGGGAAGCGTTTTTTCGTGTCGGCTGATTCCGGGAAGTAGGTGACCTTCAGCGGTACGGTTTTTTTCACCGTCACCCCATGCAGCGTGAAATCCCCGGTGGCCGTCAGCGTAACGGTTTCCACACGCTTCAGGGAGGGTTTTTTTGGCATCACCACTTTGGTGACTTTATAAGTTGCGTTGGGGTATTTGTCCGTTTCCAGAAAATTATCGCGCATGTGCTGATCCCTCAGTGGGATGCCGGTCCTGATGCTGGCGAGATCGACATCAAACGCAATGGTGAAGGGGTGTTTGGCGTCAAAACGGAACTGATCGTCAAACGACACTTTGCCCTTGATTTCCGGGGTGCTGCCTTTAATCAGCTCCACCGGGGCGTCGGAAGTGAACTCCACATGATCGCGGTTGTTCGGATCGCCAATGGTAAAAGTTTTCTGGGCGGCACTGGCATAGAGTGTGCTGCCGGCCAATATGAACGCAAGCAAAAGTGCGGTGGCCTGACGGGGAAAAGACATTCGTGTAACTCCTTCGGTTCAATCAGCGTTATGAATGGGGTGGACTGCTGCCCAGCAGTATGCGTTGATCCCTCAGTGTGGTGAACAGGCCGAGCAGTTGATCCGTGACGGATTGGCGGGGCAGGGTGGTCAGGGCCGGCTGGGTTTCAATCAGCTGATTCAGCAGGGCGGCATAGGTGGGCGTTGGATTGACCATGCCCTGTTGCAGGACCGCCATTGTCAGCGGATTCACTGTCAGCGTCCGGGTGGCCAGGGTGTCGGGATCCCGGTAGACGCAGTAAAGCGTGCTTTGTGCCACGGGCGTCTCCTCGCCGGCAACCGGATAGTCCAGCGCCAGCAACGCACAGGCGGTATTCCACACCGGGCTCGCCTCCGTCCAGCCGGCAGGGGCTGGTATATCGCCTTCTGCCGATGCTTCAGGGCGCAGGGGGTTGGGCGCATGGCGGACCACGCAGTCGGCCCATTCCAGCTGAGCCAGATCCACCAGGTGAGGGTGTGCGGTCACCAGTTTGTCCTGCCGGGCGAGAAACTCCGGAAAATGCGCCACCGCTTCCACCAGCCGGTAGGAGGGATTGGGAAAATTACGGCGGTATTCTTCGGCCAGCGCCTTCCATGCGCGCGCCGGCTGGCTGCCGGTGGTATCCAGCCAGCGCAACACCCGTTGCGTGGTGCGCGGGTAAATGCCTTCCAGGCAATCTCTTACCGTGGCGTTCATCAGGCGATTATAGGTGGCCAGCGCCTTATTCTCCGGCCTGCTGACCAGCCCGGCGCGCAGCAGCCGGTGGGCCAGTTGCTGCTGAATGGTCTCCAGGGGCGTGTCACGCATAGCCATGGCTCAGCTCCTTTACCGGCTGACGCGACTCATCCCAGATCGCGCGCAGCTGCATCAGTTCCGACCGTAAGTCTTCAAACGGCGGGAAGTGGCTGTCGCGTTCAATCATCACCCCGCATGGCCGGCAGTCCTGCTGGGCCAGCGTCCAGCGCAGGAGATCCCACACATCCGTGCAAACCGTTTCGCCGTGGGTATCAATAACCATGTCTTCCTGCGGGGTGTGGCCGGCCACGTGAATCTGCACCACACGATTTAAAGGCAATGCGGCAATCAGTGCTTTCGGGTCACTGCCGTGGTTGCGGTGATTGACATAGGCGTTGTTCACATCCAGCAGCAGACCGCAGTCGGCGGTTTCCAGGATGGCGGCCAGAAAATCCGATTCCCGCAGCGAATCCTCTTCAAACTCCAGGTACTGGGAAATATTTTCAATCAGGAAGGGCCGCTGGAAGCGATCCTGAAGTTGTTTAATGCGCCCGGCCACGTGCTGCACGGTTTCCGGCGTACGCGGCAGGGGAATGAGGTCGTTGAAGTACTCCCCATCCACCTCACTGAAGCAGAGGTGATCGCTGAACCAGGGCGGGTCCAGCCAGTCAAACAGGGCTTCCAGTTCAGCCAGGTAATTGGCGTTCAATGGCGATATGCTGCCAAGTGATAAACTCACGCCGTGGCTCACCACAGGGTAAATCTGTGCAGCCCGCTGCAGGTTCTGTAAGCTTTTGCCGCCGAGGCCCATATGGTTTTCCGGGGTGCATTCCACCCAGTCAATCACATCCATGGCAGCGAGGGTGTCTTCCAGCAGCCTTTTACGGAGGCCCAGACCAACGCCCAGAACGGGGCAACCCTGAAAACCACTTTCCTGCGGCGTATCGGCAAAGTTATCGCGCAATTGTTTTCCCCTTGAATCCAATTTCAGAAATGAGCCCGGGCATGCAGGACGCCCGGGCTCGAATATTCAACTAGTCTTCGTGGTCGCCGTGATCGTCGTCGTCACCATCGTGGTCGTCGCCATGATCATCGCCATGGTCGTCGCCGTGATCATCATCACTGTCCTCGGCTTTGGCGCCGCAGGTGCCTTCGCCGCATTTGTGCTCTGCAGCATCACTGTCGTCGTTGGCAATCAGTTGCTGGGAAGCGGTCACTTCCTGAGCCTGGAAGAGGTTCTCCTGGCTGTTATCGGCAGCCTGCACCAGCGGCATCACGGTGGCGGCCATCCCCACGGTCAGGGCCACCATGGGTACGATTTTCTTGATTTCCATGTAAAACACTCCTTTTTAACCAAAAACATGCGATCTTAACCTGGGCCGGCAACGAACCAATCCGCTGGGTGTTCTCTGTTGTCGAAGCTGTCAACCAGTCCTATCCCGACCCAATGTTTCGGATAATAGGATGTCATTATAGCGGTATTGTTCCACTACAATGCAGATCGGATTGATCCGTCAACCAGAATGATGCTTAAGACCCAGAGACAGCGGCAGAGCAGCGATCGCACAGGCTGGGGTGGGCCGCATGGTTGCCCACGGTCGGCTCCAGCTTCCAGCACCGCTCACACTTGGCGCCGGTGGCGCCGGTGGCCGTCACGGTCAGAATGGTTGCTCCGCTGCCGTCGGCATGGGGTTTTGACGCCTGCCAGCCGGTGGCGGCAAGTGGTTCGCCCAGCCGGACTTCAGAAACCAGCAACAGCGTCGCCAGTTCCTCCGCAGACAGTTGCGCCAGCTGCGTGGCCAGCGGATGGTTGGCCTCCCGGATGCTCAGGGTGATGGTTGCTTCCAGCGCGCTGCCAATGTGGCCTTCCTTGCGGGGGCCTTCCAAGGTCAGGTTGACGGTTTCTTTCAGCGCCAGCAACTGATCCATGGCGGTTTCTATGGCTTCGTTCTGATACGCCGGGTTGGGAACAGGCCAGTCGGCCAGCACCACGCTGCCCGTGTAAAATTTCTGTTCTCCGGGCAGGCTGAAGCCGATGTCTTCAGCCAGGTGGGGCATCACCGGCACCAGCATGGGCAGCAGGGTTTTCAGCAGTTCGTACAGCACGGTCTGCACCGCGCGGCGGCGTGTGCCGCTGGTGGCGTCACAGTAGAGAATATCCTTGGTGACATCGAAGTACAACTGCGAGAGATCCACCACGCAGAAGTTCTGCAGCAGGTGGAAATACCGGTGGAATTCATAGGCGTCAAAGGCGTCGGTGATTTCCGCCGTCATGGCCTGCAGGCGATGCAGAATGTACTGATCGAGCATGGACAGCTGATCGTTGGCGACGGTATCCGTGGCCGGGTTGAAGCCGGCCAGGTTGCCCAGAATGAACCGGATGGTGTTGCGGACTTTCTTGTACACTTCCGTCAGCTGCTGAATGCTCTGCTGGCCGATGCGCACATCATTGCCGTAATCCACACTGGCCACCCACAGGCGCAGCACATCGGCGCCATACTGTTTGATGACGCTGTTGGGATCCACGACGTTGCCCAGACTTTTGCTCATCTTGCGGCCGTCCTGATCCAGCACAAAGCCGTGGGTGAGCACGCTTTTAAACGGCGCTTTGCCGTGCAGCATCACACTGGTGAGCAGGGACGACTGGAACCAGCCGCGGTGCTGATCCGAGCCTTCCAGGTACAACTCCACGGGCAGGTGGCCCAGTTCATCGGCGCGGGCTTCCACCACGGCGGTGTGAGACACGCCGCTGTCAAACCACACGTCCATAATATCCATCTCTTTGGCCAGTGCGCCGGCGGCCAGACGTTCCTCAATGGCGAGCGCGGTGCGCACGTCGGCGGGCAGATCGCCCAGCAGTTCCTCGGCCGAAGCGTCCCACCAGATGTCGGTGGTGTGCTCGCGGAATTTTTCATACAGGTGTTCGGTCAGCCCGGGATGGCTGAGCGCCTCGCCGGTGCGGGTATCCGTGAAGAGCGGGATGGGCACGCCCCAAACGCGCTGGCGGCTGATGCACCAGTCGGTGCGGCCTTCCACCATGCTGGCGATACGGGCTTCGCCACGCGCGGGAATCCACTCGACTTTTTTAATAGCCTCCAGCGCCGGTTGGCGGATGCCGTTGATGTTGACGAACCACTGCGGCGTGGCGCGGTAGATGACCGGGTTGTGGCAGCGCCAGCAGTGCGGGTAGCTGTGGGCATACTTGCTGTGACCCAGCAACGCGTTCTTTTCTTTCAGAATATCGAGAACAATTTCACTGCCTTTTTCGTAAAATACGCCGTTCAGCGCCGGTACACCGGCTTCTTCCGTGAACTTCCCTTTGTCATCCAGCGGGGAGAGAATCGGCAGGCGTTCAGACTCCGCCTTATCCTTGTTGTACTCCTGCACCACCAGGTAATCTTCCATCCCGTGGCCGGGCGCGGTATGGACAATCCCGGTCCCGGCGTCCAGGGTGACATGATCACCCAGCAGCACGACGCTTTTTCGGTCAAGGAAGGGGTGTTGAGCAAGAAAACCTTCAAGCTGATAACCGTCGAGTGTACCTATTGTCTTACTCGGTGGGTTCCCGATGTCAGCCAAAAAGCGCTCAAGCAACTTTTCTGCAATAACTAGCTTTTCGTTGTTGACTTCGATTACGGAGTACCTAAATTCATCGTTTACTGCAAGCGCAAGGTTTGCAGGGAGTGTCCACGGGGTTGTGGTCCAAATAACAAAACTGGCGTTTTTTAGAAGAGTAGTCCACTGGGTAGAAATATTGACTCCAAAGGCTTTGATTATGTTGCCAGCATCATCTGTTTCTTCATGAAATGGAAACTTCACATAAATACTGTGGCTGGTGTGGTCGGCGTACTCCACCTCGGCATCGGCCAGGGCGGTTTCGCAGCTGGGGCACCAGTACACGGGCTTCAGGCCTTTGTAGACGTGCCCGTCATTAAACATCTGGTAAAACAGCTTGGTCTGAGTGGCCTCGTACTCGGCTTTCATCGTCAGGTACGGGTCGCCCCAGTTCCCCCACACGCCCAGACGCTTGAAGTTTGCTTCCTGCCCATCGAGGTTCTTCAGCGCAAAGGCGCGGCACTGCTTGCGCAGCTCGCCGGGCGTAACGGCATGGCGACCCCCCTTGATGGTTTTGACCACCGCGTTTTCAATCGGCAGTCCGTGGCTGTCGTAACCCGGTACGTACGGGGCATAAAACCCGCGCTGGTATTTGTAGCGGCAGATAATATCCTTGAGAATTTTGTTGAGCGCCGTACCGATGTGGATTTTATCCGAGCTCAGGTAAGGCGGGCCGTCATGCAGCACAAAGCGCGCCGCACCGGCATTTTTCCGTGTGGCCAGGGATTGCTCATACACGCCCTGCTCGGTCCACCAGGCCTCAATTTCCGGTTCGCGCTCCGCAGCGCCCGCCTTCATTTTGAAAGGGGTTTGCGGCAGGTTGAGGGTCTCTTTATAAGAGACAGCGGGGGTGGTGGTCTCTTGCGTCATGGCGCGGGCCTTACAGTGAACGGTTTCCCCCCGATTTTATCATGAACGGGTCACTGCTCTCCCCCTCTCCTCTTGGAGGAGACGGGGCCGGGGGGTGAGGTACTGACGGGTTGCGGTCAACGCTCATCAGGCCTCACCTGGTCACGCCTTGGCGGAGAGGGGGATTGCCACGGCCTCGTCGAGGCCTCGCGATGACGGGGGTGTGGCAGAACGAATTAAACCTTCGTCAGGCGGGCGATGCTGGGATCCATGATGCGCTTGCCCACCGATTCAAAGGTGATATTGAGCACTTCGTGCCCGTCCATGGGGATCACCTTGGTGATCACGCCGATGCCGTAGGCGTCATGTTTGACGTGATCCCCGGCGGCAAACGCGTGGGGCGCGTTTTCATCGGAGGGCGGTTCAATGGGCGGTGGGGGCGCTTCGGCCTGAGTGGGTTCCGGCTGAATGGTGGGTTGGACCGGCGGAGGTGCGGCAGGGGCTGGTGGCGTTGCCTGGGCGGCGGGTTCGGGTTCCCCGTCATACACCACGGGGTCATCAAAGCCGTCCCAGTCCGGCGTGGGAATATCATCAAACACGCCCTGATCGCCAGGCACCGCCTCGGGAAGTTGTTCTTCGGGATACGGGGTGATGTGGAGGGATTCTGCCGTATCGGTGGGCAGCTCAGGTTGCGTCTGCGGCATTGGCATGCTTTCAGGCATGGGCGCGTCCGCAGCAACCCCGGAAAGAGTGGGGGGGTCGGCAGGGTTGTACCAGTCCGCGTCGCCATAAAGCTTGATATCGAGGTCGAGATCGAAATTCAGGTCATCAAAGGCGTCCGGCTCCGTGGCCGTTTCCGGGATCGTCTCCGCAACGGCTTGCGGCTCACTGACGGGCAGGCTGTGCGCCGGTTCGGGGAGGGGGCTGTCGGTTCTGCCGAGAATGGAATCGTAGGCGTCTGCCGTGGGCTCGGGTTCGGCAGGCAATGCTGGCGCGGGGCTGGGGGGCGTGGCGCCGTCAATCACAATGCCGCGTTCGCGGCCGGCCGGAAAGAGCATCGACAGCGCCTCGTCGGCTTCCGGCGACAGGGCCGCCGCCTGCAGTTCCGGGGCAAAGTGGGTGGCTGGGGCGCTCATCAGCACCGGCGATGAAGGGGTGAGTTCTACGGGGGGCCGGGGTGGTGCAGTCACCGCCAGAGGCAGGCAGACCGGCAGGCCCCGGGTGAGTTCACCCTGGAGCCACACCTGCTGATCGGCGTCAATGCGGAACTGGTTGGCGGCCTGCTGCGGCAGCGCGGCGTCGCAATAGGGCGAGGTGGTGAGCACCGGCGTCAGCCCAAGCGCATAAGCCCGGCGAACCCAATCGGTAATCGTTGCGCAGAACTGTTCCGGGTAAAGCAGCACCGGCAGCGGGGGATCGGTGACGAGCCCGGCCGGTTGCAGGAGCGTTTCGGCCAGCAGCGTGTAGGCGGTTTCGCGCGCGGCGCAGTCCGCTTCGCTCAGATCCAGGATGGTGAGCGGACTGTCCGTCAGATCCGCCAGGGTGAGCGCTTCAAACGGGGATTCCATCCACAGGAAAGCGTCTGTCTCTCCGTCACACTCAGCAAAATGAACGTCGCGTCCGAGTTTCAGGGTGGTAATCTGATCGCTGCTGAACCATTGGGTGAGGATGTTTTCTTCACCCAGCCTGCCGGTCGGATCAATGGCGATGATGTTCTGGTGCTGCGCCAGCCCGGCCATCAGCCCGGCGGTCACGTTCAGCTGTTCGCCAAACCGGCCGCCCTGAACCAGCGTGAGATGACCCAGGCGCCGCGCGTCCGGCTGAAAGGCGCTGGTGCTGAAAGCGAGTGCGAGCGGACGATGGCCTTTTTCGCTACCGGCTGGTATTGCTTCGGCCAGTTGCTCCGGGGCCAGACACTCAGCCCGACTGAGTGACAGCCCGGGTTTGCCATGCACAATGCGCAGGCGCACCAGCATCATTTTTTCGCCGGGGGCTGTTTTGGTTTTGCGCGCGGCGGTTTTCCCTTTGGCCTTCAGGCCGATAATGATGCCAAAGACGGCGGCGCCCGCGTTCTCATTTTTTTCAGACAGCCGGATCCAGTCTCCCAGTCGGCAATCGCCACTGCCTTTCAGCAGCAGGTCCATCTGGTCGCCCAGCATTTTCAGCGGACGGACGCGGAAGCCGGTCTCGTCGCGCTCCGGCTGATCGCCCGGCAGCTGGGACGATTCGGAATCCGGGGCGGCGTGGATCGCGCCGGGCGGGGTGAATTGCGACAGGGGGGCAGGCATATCACTTTTATTCTACAATGGCTTGCGTGTTTGGTGGGGCGTTTCCCACGGTTACCGCCGCACACAACCCTTCCCCCATTTGGAGACGATATGGCCAGGCCGTCCAACGGACAGGGATCCCTGCTTGCCATGCTGGGCGAGCAGAACCGGGTGAAACCCCTGGCGGAAGCCATGCGGCCCACAGAACTCTCTCAGTTGCTGGGCCAGGCCGAGGTGGTGGGCAGTGACACCCCCCTGCGCCGCCTGCTGGAATCCGGTCAGCTGACGTCGCTCATTTTCTGGGGGCCGCCCGGGGTGGGCAAAACCACCCTGGCCCGTATGGTGGCCCACCAGGGTGATGCCGGGTTTACGGAACTCAGCGCCGTGACGGCCGGGGTGAAGGATATCCGCGAAGCCGTGGATGCCGCCAACCGGGAGTGCGAAACCACAGGTAAACAAACGGTGCTGTTTATTGATGAGATTCACCGCTTCAGCAAGACGCAGCAGGACGCCCTGCTGCCCTTCGTGGAGAACGGCACGCTGATACTGATGGGAGCCACCACCGAGAACCCCTCGTTTCAGGTGATTGCGCCGCTGCTGTCGCGGGTGCTGGTGGTGCGTCTTTCGGCGCTGGACCGCGAACAGATGGCCACCCTGTTGGAGCGCGGGTGTTCCTATCTTCAGGAACATCACCGGTGGCATCTGCATCTGTCTGAGGACGCACGCGGTTTTATCATTCACTACGCCAACGGGGATGCCCGCAGCGCGCTGAACCTGCTGGAACTGGCGGCCAAATGCGCCCCGCTGAATGACGATGACGAGGATCTGCGCTGGATTGACGTGCCGCTGCTGGAATCGCTGGCGCAGCAGAACCGGCTGAATTATGACAGGGACGGGGATGCGCATTACGATCATGCCAGTGTGTACCAGAAAAGCCTGCGCGGCGGCGATGCCGATGCGGCGATTTACTGGCTGGCCAAAATGATTGCCGGTGGGGAAGATCCGCGCTTTATTGCCCGCCGGCTGATGGTGACCGCGGCCGAGGATGTGGGACTGGCTGACCCGATGGCCCTCGTGCTGGCCACCAGCGCTGCTGAAGCTGTGGAACGCCTGGGTCTGCCCGAAGCGCGCATTCCGTTGGCGGAGGCGACCATATACGTGGCGCAGGCGCCCAAGTCCAACAGCGCCATTGTCGCCATTGATCAAGCCCTGCGTGACATCACCCGCAACGGAAAAAACTTTGGCGTGCCACCGCATCTCAGAGACAGCCATTACCGTGACGCGGAAAACTACGGGCATGGTGTGGGATACCTTTACAGCCACGATCACCCGGAAACACCGCAGCAGTTTTTACCGGACGCCCTGGTGGGAACCCGGTATGTGGCGCCACGAATCACCCAGCCGGCGAAGGCGCGCTTGCACCGCAACACCCCGCAACCGCCTGCCGCCCGGCCCAACCCGGAGCAATCCCGATGAAGCCGCCGCTCATTCTGGCCAGCCAGTCGCCCCGGCGGCGTGAACTGCTCGCCTCTCTGGGGATTCCCTATGAAGCCGTTTCACCCGGCGTGGATGAGGAGGGCTTTGACTGGGAGGGTGTGTCCGCAGTCGACAAAGTGCAGCGCCTCTCGCGTGAAAAAGCCATGGCGGTGGCCGCCCGAAGACCCGAAGCCGTGGTGATTGGCAGTGACACCATTGTGGTGCTGGAGGGTGTGATTTATGAAAAGCCGGTGGATGCCGCCGATGCCTGCCGGATGCTCGGTCTGCTTCAGGGCAGAACGCACGAAGTGCTGTCCGCCGTTACGGTGATTCCTCCGGCGACAACGGGCCAACCGCCGGTGACGGATTATCTGGCCACACAGGTGACGTTCCGCACGATGACGCCGGAAGAAATCCGCGCGTATGTCGCTACCGGCGAGCCGATGGACAAGGCCGGCGCCTACGCCATTCAGGGTTGGGGCAGCCTGAACATTGAACGGATTGACGGCTGCTATTTCAATGTGGTGGGCATGTCATTGATTCTGCTGAGCCGCCTGCTGACCCGGGTGGGGTACCCGCTGAACGCAGACTTACCGGTTGCCCCATAAGCCACGGCCTGCCTGCCGCGCCTCGTTCTCGGCAGTCTCAAACGCATGCGCCAGTGCGCGGTTTTTGCCGATAAACAGGGTGGTCGCCAGACCCGTGGTCAGTTGCCTTTGGTTCAGGCTGTCTTCCGCCGGACTGTTTTTGGCCGGGTAAACATAGGCCAGTGTGCGCCCATATTTGTCGCTGCGGCGAATGTCAAACGTCAGGTAGACGGTCTGCCGCGCGGCCATCTGCTGCATGGCGGCGCTGGCCTCCTTCGCCCAGGGCTCATCGGTCGGGTGATCCGAATCATGCGTTTTGTTTTTGCGCGAGTAATGCATCTCGGGCGTGTCGATACCCAGCAGACGGATTTCCTCGGTGGGCTTGTCCACCCGGCCGTTGTGGTTCAGATCGCAGCCGAGCGTATCGCCGTCATACACGGTAAGCACTTTGCAGGGCACACGTTCTGCTGTGTCTGATACTTTTGGCGTTTCATCCACTGCATTCAGTGCGGTGGCCGGGCTGGGTTCAGGTTGATTCTGCCACAGGCTGAAGCCCGCCATACTCAAACCCAGGACTGTCAGCAGCATGCCCAGCCATTTCTGCGTCTCAAGTCTCACGGGGTTCAGCCGTCATACACATAAAAACCACGGCCGGTTTTTTTGCCCAGCCAGCCGGCATCCACTTTCTGTTTCAGCAACGGGCAGGGCCGGTACTTGGGATCACCCAGTCCCTCATGCAACACATTGAGGATGGCCAGGCAGGTATCCAGGCCAATGAAGTCCGCCAGGGTCAGGGGACCCATGGGGTGGTTCATCCCCAGTTTCATCACGGTGTCAATGTCCTCGGCGGTGCCCACCCCTTCATACAGCGCAAACACGGCTTCATTAATCATCGGCATCAGAATGCGGTTGGCGATAAAGCCGGGAAAATCCTGGCTGAGGGCGGGCGTTTTTTCCAGCCGGTGGGTCAGGGCAATGATGGCGTCATAGGTGGCGTCACTGGTTTGTGCGCCCCGGATAATTTCCACCAGGCTCATCAAGGGCACGGGGTTCATAAAATGCATGCCAATGACTTGTGTGGGACGTTGCGTGGCGCTGGCCAGCCGGGTGATGGAAATGCTGGAGGTGTTGGACGCCAGAATGGCCGATGGCTTGGCCAAGGCATCCAGCTGGCGGAAGAGTTCCAGTTTGGTGGGCTCGTGCTCCACGATGGCTTCCACAATCAGATCCGCATCCGAGAGCGATTTTAGATCAGCGGTGAATTGCAGCCGGGCAAGCGTTTCGCGCTGAACATCCGCCGTGATTTTGCCCTTCTCCACAAACTTGCCGAGACTTTTTTCGACACCGCTTTTGGCTTTGCCTAACGCGTCTTCACGGATATCCTGAAGGAGCACGTTGCAGCCGCCCTGCAGCGCCATCACCTGGGCAATGCCGTGGCCCATCTGGCCGGCGCCAATCACGCCGACGGTCTGAATTTGGGTGGCGGCAGTGGTTGTTGCGGCAGTGGCGCTCATCTCAGCAACGCTCCACAATCAGGGCAACAGCTTCGCCGCCGCCAATACACAGGGTGGCCAGTCCCCGGCTCTTCTGGTGATCCTCCAGTGCGTGCAGCAGGGTGACGAGTATGCGTGCGCCGCTGGCGCCAATGGGGTGGCCCAGAGAGACCGCGCCGCCGCGGATGTTGATGCGATCGCGCGGAATGCTCAGATCGGCTTCAGCCGCCATGGTGACGGCGGCAAACGCTTCGTTGATTTCATACAGGTCAATATCACCGACGGTGAGGCCGGCGGTGGTCAGCGCTTTTTCAATCGCTCCGACCGGGGCGGTGGTAAACCACACGGGTTCCTGGCTGTGGGTGGCGCTGGCGACGATTTTTGCGATGGGTTTGAGTCCGTGCGTTTTCACGGCGGTTTCGCTGGCCAGCAGAAGAGCAGCGGCGCCATCGTTGATAGTGCTGGCGTTGCCTGCTGTAATGGTGCCCCCGTCTTTCTGGAAGGCGGGCCTGAGATCTTTCAATTTGGCGATATTGCCGCGGCCGGGTTCTTCATCGGTCTCTACCCACACCGGGTCGCCCTTGCGTTGCGGGATGGCGACCGGAACAATTTCACGCTTGAAATCGCCGGCGGCGATGGCGGCCTGGGAGTGGCGATAACTTTCAGCGGCAAATTCATCCTGCGCTTCGCGGGAGAACTGGTATTTGGCGGCGCACTGTTCGGCGCAGTTGCCCATGTGCAAATCATCATAAGGATCCCACAGGCCGTCGTAGATCATGCCATCGACAATCTGTTGGTGCCCCATTTTCACGCCGTCGCGGTAGCCGCGCAGATAATGCGGCGACTGGCTCATGGATTCCATGCCACCGGCGAGCACGAGGTTGGCTTCTCTGGTGCGGATGGCGTTGGCGGCCAGCATGACGGCCTTGAGGCCGGACCCGCAGACTTTATTGATGGTGAGTGCGCCCGTGCTGTCCGGGATGCCGGCCTGGCGAAGGGCCTGCCGGGCCGGGGCCTGGCCCACACCCGCTGGGAGCACGCAGCCCAGAATCACTTCTTCAATGGCGCCGGCGGGAACACCCGTGGCTTCCAGCACGCCTTTCAGCGCCGTGGCGCCAAGCGCGGGTGCGCTGACGCTGCTGAGGCTGCCCAGAAAACTCCCGATGGGGGTGCGTTTGGCCCCCACAATGTAAACCGGTTCACTCATTGGCTGCTCTCACTCTGCCGACAGGATTCTTATTATACAACTGCCGGGCAGGATGTCGTGATAAGTAGCGATTGTGAGATCAGGTTTCCTTGTTTAAGAACCTATACGATTAATCTCAAACTTTCTGGGAGCATCAAAAATTATGATAGCCCTTCGGGGATACCCAGGATTGAATGGTTCTAAGATTTTGTTGACTCCAAGACCAATTTCAGGGATACCCCATAAACCAAGAACATCATTCCCTTTTCCGGGTTTAAGGCTCAAGCTATTATTGCCGTCTGAGGGAGGCGTAAGCTCGAACCGAACTTCTTCAGACGTGATATTTTTTATTTTCACCGAGTGGGGTTGGCCGTTGATATCAATCTGCCATCCTTCACCCCCCCGTCGAGGCCCTCTGACGCCGAAGAAAGTTTGCGCGGTATGTGCGTTTATATTCATCATGGCAAATATGACTCCAAAATGTGTTCAGTTACAGAGACTGAACACAGAACAATGTTTATAATTGCCCCAATTACTCCCCAACCTTAAACGCCGGGCAGGCGAACGCTGTGGCGGTGATTTCCCCCTGGTGGTAACGGCAGTAGCCAATCAGTGCATCCTCACTGACGGCAAAATAGCCACAGCCGCCGCAACGGTTTTTACGGCGCTCATACTTCCCCTGGCGGCTGGCCGCACGACGATCCGCCTGCTGGCGGCGTTCGGTTGGCTCAGAGGTGGGCAGGTCGGTGTGGGTCATCCGCGCCATTATAACGCATGCTGCGATGGGCCCGCGTCGGCCAGTGGGTTAGCATATGCCGGCAGCAAAGCCATCCGTTCCGCGTAAAAGTCCTCAAACCGCCCGGCCAGTATGGCTTCGCGGGCGTCTTTGGCCAGCTGAACAAGGTGATGCACATTATGAATACTCAGGAGGGTGCCGGCGCTGCCTTCCTTCTGCCGGTAAATATGGCGGATATACGCGCGGCTGTGGTTCTGGCAGGTATAGCAGGCACAGCCTTCCACCAGCGGGCCAAAGTCCTCGGTAAAACACGCATTGCGGATCAGCCGGTTGCCGGTGGGCGTGAAGAACGTGCCGTGGCGGGCGTTGCGCGTGGGCATTACGCAGTCAAACATATCCACACCGTGGTATATGCCCTGCAATAAGTCCTCCGGCGTGCCAATGCCCATCAGGTAGCGCGGCTTGTCCGCCGGCAGCAGTGGTGCGGTTCTGGCCACCACCTCGTGCATCATCTTCTTGGTTTCGCCCACGCTCACGCCGCCAATGGCAAAGCCGTGGGCGGGCATGCCGGTTACAAACCGAACGCTTTCCTGGCGGAGGTCTTCAAACACGCTGCCCTGAACAATCGGAAACAGCGCCTGATCCTCCGGCCGGGCGTGGTGCTCAAAGCAGGTTTCCAGCCAGCGGTGCGTTTTGGCCAGAGATGCTTCAGCGTATTCGCGGGTGCAGGGATAGGGCGGGCACTCATCAAAAGCCATAATAATGTCGGCGCCCAGCGCATTCTGAATGGCCATGGCTTCTTTCGGGCCGATGAAATGGCTGCGGCCTGTCAGCGGGTCGCGGAAGTGAACGCCGTCTTCGGTGATTTTGCGGTGGCTGGCCAGGCTGAAAACCTGAAACCCGCCGGAATCCGTCAGGATGGGGCCATCCCAGCTCATCCAGGTATGCAGCCCACCGGCTTTGGCCACCAGCTCCGGACCCGGTCGCAGGTAGAGGTGGTAAGCATTGCAGAGCACGATTTGGGCGCCGGTTGCTTTGACCTGCGGCCAGGTCATGCTGCGCACGGCGGAGTGTGTGCCCACGGGCATAAACACAGGCGTCTGCACGGGTCCGTGCGGGGTCATCAGCGTGCCGGCGCGGGCCCGGCAGGCCTTGTCCGGGGCGTCGGACGGAGCCGGTGCAGAGTCCAAGGCATAGGCGAACGATTTGACAGATGGCTTCACAATCGTTACTATAGTATCAACGGTTGCGCAGCACCACTGCCTGGCCGGATTGAAGGAAACGTTGCTCAGTGGTTTCAGGAACTCACCCGATAGTCGGGTTTGTTTAATACTTCAATAAACAATCATTTTAAAATTTGATACGTGCTGACACGGTTTGCCGGTTTCATGTTTTTAAGCGAATACGGCAGTCCGTGGGCAGATTCAAGAATTCAGGTCGGTTTCATCCACACGCCATCCCAAACGTAAGACAGGAAGCAATCACTTGCGGCCCCGGCCACTTGGCGGGCAGGCCACAGAATGCTGTAGCTGCAGCGTCGCATGCAATGAAATGAGGGGAATGGGTTATGACGACAGACAATCCCGGCAACGAGCAGACACCGATACAGGCAGGCTACCAACCCTGCGACACCCGCTACCGCAACTCCCGTTATTTTCTGGAGGATCAGCTGAAGTGCTCCGATGCCGTGGCTGATTTCAAAGCGATGAAGGAACTGATCGATCAGCTGGGTATGCTGCGCCTGACGCGCGCACTCGGCTTTAAACCCGCCCCGGTCCTGGTGCCTTCGTGCACGCCTGAACAGGGGCCTGCTCAACGATAATTGCAACAAGGGGGAAAGATAATGTCCTGGAGGTCAGGGCATTATCGGAACTGTACACCGAGGCGCTGACTCAGCGCCTCTTTTATTTTGCTCACGCTCGCTTCCACGGTGGCGTCTTTCAGCGTTTCCGTGTCTGAGCGGAAGGTCAGCCGGTAGGCCAGGCTGCGTGCGTCTCCAAGAGATTCAGCGCGGTATTCATCAAACACGGTACACTCTTTCAGCAGCGGATCATTGAGTGCATGGATGACCTCCAGTACCGCCTGGTGGGTGTGAGTGCCGGGCAGCAGAAACGCCATATCGCGACGGACAGCCGGGTAGGGCGACAGGCGCTGCAAGGTTTCGCTGGCCGCACGGGATTGTTTGACGGCTTTGAACAGCACTTCCACGTTGAGTTCAAACACATAGAGCGGCTGGCGGAATTTCATCCGGCTTAGGATGGTCGGGTGTACTTCGCCAATCAGGCCCAGCTCGCCCTGCGGAAGCTGGATGCGCGCCGTTTTGCCCGGGTGGCAGAACGCCACGGTGTGATCCGCTTTAAACACGGCTTCGTCTTTCAGCGCCAGGCTGTCCAGCAGCATCTCCACCACGCCTTTCAGCTTGTAGAAATCCGTGCCAGGCACGTTGGCCGTGTTCTGCTGCCAGTGCCCGCGTGAGGGGTTACCGGACAGCAGACCGCTGACAAACAGCTTTTCAATGACGCCCGAATTTCTGGGTGTGACCTTGGCCAGTTTGGTGTAGGTGCGGCCGAGTTCATACACCCAGATGTCTTCAATACCCTGAGACTGATTGAATTTGGCCATTTCCAGCAGGTTGGGGATCAGGCTCTGGCGCATCATCACGTGATCAGTGGCATGGGAATTCACCACGCGCACGGCCAGTTTCTCATCCAGCGGGATGCCCGTTTTCTCCAGCAGCGCCGGGCCAATCAGGGAAGTGGTCATGATTTCCATCAGGCCGGCGCCCTGCATCAGCCGATGAATTTCAGCCAGCAGCTGTCCGCGCAGAGAAGGCCCGACCGAGCCGCTTCTGGCGGGCAGGGTGTATGGGACGCGGTCATATCCGTAAATGCGGATGACCTCTTCAATCAGATCGATTTCACGGGTCACATCGCTTTGACGGAAACTGGGAACGCTGACACTGAGTGATTCAGCGGATTGTCCGGCATTCACGCCAAAGCCCAGCTTTTCCAGGATGCTGATCACGCGCGCTTCACTGAGCGCCGACTCATCGATGGCGATGCCGCTGATATCACTGAGCCGGGCCAGTCTCAGGGGAACCGGATCAGAGGCGATGGCCGGAGGAACAGTTTCGCTCAGCCCGGCAAGTGATCCGCCGGCAATCTCCTGATACAGGGAGACGGCGCGGAACAGGGCGAGGCGGCAGCCTCCCGCATCCACTCCCCGCTCAAACCGGGCGGAAGCTTCCGTGCGCAGCCCGACGCTTTTGGCGCTTTTGCGGTTGCTGGGCGCCGTAAAAACGGCCGCCTCCAGAAAAACAGTGCTGGTCTGATCGCCGATTTCGGTGGTCTGCCCGCCCATCACGCCGGCCAGGGCAATGGGCTGATCATTCTCGGTGATCAGCACCGTTTCCTCAGTCAGTGTGCGCGCCACCTCATCGAGTGTGGTGAGTGTTTCACCCGCTTTAGCGCGACGCACGCCGATAACCGCTTTGGGTTTCAGTGTGGCGGCGTCAAAGGCATGCAAAGGCTGGCCGGTTTCCAGCATCACGTAGTTGGTGATGTCCACCAGGTTGTTAATGACTTTCACACCCACGGCCTCCAGCCGGCGCTGCATCCATGCCGGCGAGGGCCCCAGCATGCAGCCGTTGAGTTGCGCGCCGCCATAATAGGTGCAGATGGTCTCATCGCCCGGCGCCACGGAAAAATCCGCAGCGGGCGGTTTGTCGGGTATTTCAATGGCCAGAGGCTTCAGCGGGCGATCAAACAGGGCGGCCACTTCGCGGGCGACACCGAGCATACTCATCCAGTCGCCGCGGTTGGCCGTCGGCGCCGTGTGAAGGATCACATTGCTTTCCAGACCGAGGGCGTCTTCCAGCGGTTTGCCCAGCTGATCGGCGGCCACCAGATCGTTAATCACCCAGATTTCGCCTTCGGCATGGCGATCATACTGATCCTCGAGGCCCAGCTCCTCCAGTGAGCAGATCATTCCGCAGGAGACCACGCCCCGGATTTTGGCCGGGCCCAGCACAAAGGGTTCGCCCGTTTTGCGGTTGATGACCGAAGCGCCTTCCAGCGCAAACGCCAGCCGCTGACCGGCCGCCAGGTTGCTGCCCCCGCAGACGACTTCCGTGGTTTTGCCGCCACCGAGATCAATGGTGGCGATGCGCAGGCGGTCTGCTTCCGGGTGCTGACGCGTGGCGGTGCACCCGGCCACCACCACCTGGGTGAACCGCACACCGGTGCGTTCAATGGCATCCACCTCCAGCCCGGCGTTGGTGATGGCTTCGGCAATCGCCTCGGGACTCAGTCCATTGATGTCCACATACTGAGACAACCATTCCAGTGAGACGCGCATGGCGAAGGTCCTTACTAATCCGTTTTCTTACACTGTTTTCTTAAACTGATCGAGAAACCGCAGATCGCCGTTGAAAAACAGGCGGATGTCTTCAATGCCGTATTTCAGCATGGTCAGCCGTTCAATGCCCATGCCGAAGGCAAAGCCGCTGTATTTTTCAGGATCAATCTTCACGATGGACAGCACATTGGGGTCCACCATGCCGCAGCCGAGAATCTCCAGCCAGCCGACCTGACTGCACACATTGCAGCCGTTGCCCTTGCAGAAGATGCACTGCACATCCATCTCGGCGCTGGGTTCCGTGAAGGGAAAGTAGCTGGCCCGGAAGCGGGTGGGGCGCTCCTCGCCGAAAAAGTGGCGGGTGAATTCGTGCAGCACGCCCTTGAGGTCCGAGAAGCGGACCCCCTCATCCACCAGCAGGCCTTCCAGCTGATGGAATAATACGTACTTGCGGCTGTTCACCTCTTCGTTGCGGTAAACACGGCCCGGGGAAACCACGCGGATGGGCAGGCCGTTTTTTTCCATGTAGCGGATCTGCGCGTTGGAGGTCTGGCTGCGCAGCAGCACGTGGCTGCCGGCATCTGTGTAATAGGTGTCCTGCATGTCGCGCGCCGGGTGATCGGGCGGGAAGTTCAGCGCCTCAAAATTGTAGTATTCCGTTTCCACCTCGGGGCACACGTTGTCATCAATCACGCTGAAGCCCATACCTTCAAAAATCCGGCTGATTTCCAGCGTGACCTGGGTGAGGGGGTGGGTATGGCCGGCGGGTGTGTAACAACCCGGCATGGTGACATCGAGGGTCTCTTTCTCCAGTTTTTCTGCGATGGCGGCGTTGTCCAGTTCAGCCAGCTTCAGGTCGATTTTTTCAGCGAGCGCTTCCTGAATGGCGTTGGCCAGAGAGCCGACCGCCGGGCGTTCTTCAGCGGGTACGTCTTTCAGGCCGCGCATTACGCCGGTGATTTCCCCTTTGCGGCCCAGGTAGGTCACTTTCACCTGTTCTATGGCATCGCGGGTCGCGGCAGTAGCGAGTGCGGCTTCGGCATTGGCCTGCAGCTGCTTGAGAATTTCCTGAAGGGAGGCGTTGGCCTGTGTGGAAGTCATGAGGGGTTCCGGGGGTCAATAATGGGTGATGGTCAGCCGATCAGATGCCGGGCGATGACCAGTTGCTGAATCTGGCTGGTGCCTTCAAAGAGGGACATCACCCGGGCATCGCGGAAGTAGCGTTCCACCGGGAAGTCCTTGGTGTATCCGTAACCACCAAACACCTGTACGGCCTCGCTGGCACAGCGGTTCACCATCTCCGAGGCGTAGAGCTTGGCCATGGAGGCTTCCATCCCGTAGGGCTGGCCAGCCTCTTTCAGCCTGGCGGCATTATAAACCAGGCACCGGGCGGCTTCAATCTCGGTGGCCATGTCGGCCAGTTTAAAGCGGATGGCCTGAAACGCGCTGAGGGGTTTGCCAAACTGTTCACGCTGGCTGGCGTAGTCCCGCGCCGCTTCCAGGCAGGCTTCCGCCAGACCCACAGAAATGGCCGCGATGCTGATCCGCCCCGTGTCGAGGCTCTGCATAAACAGCTTAAACCCTTGTCCCTCTTCACCCAGTCGGTTCTCAGCGGGAATGGCGCAGGCGTCAAAGTGGAGTTCCCCCCAATCCGAGCCCAGGAGCCCCATTTTGTCGTCGCCCTTGGTGATGGTGAGGCCGGGGGTGTCCCGGTCCACAAGAAAAGCGCTCAGGCCTTTGGCGCCGGTGGTGTTTGTGTCCGTGCGCGCCGTGATGATAAACACCCCGGCGGTGAGCGCATTTGTGATGAAAATCTTGCTGCCGTGAATGACATAGGTATCGCCGCGTTTTTCGGCGCGGCACTGGCAACTGCCGGCGTCGCTGCCGGCGTTGGGTTCGGTCAGCCCAAAGGCGCCGATGATCCGTGCTTCCATCATGGCGGGGATGTAGCGTTCCACCTGGGCCGGGCTGGCGTGGCGCAACAGGGGAATGCCCACCAGGGTGCTGTGCACCGAGAAGGAGGTGGCCACGCCGGCGGATACTTTGGCGAGTTCCTCCAGCGCGATGGTGTAGGCCAGGCTGTCCACGCCCGCCCCGCCGATGTCCTCCGGGTAGGGCAGGGCCGTCAGTCCGGCTTCGCCCAGCTTTGCCCACACGTGGCGGATGGTGTCGAGATCGCCGTTTTCCAGCGTTTTACTCACCGGCCTGAGGGTGCGCTCTGCAAATTCCCGGGCCAGCACGCGGATACTCTGTTGAACGTCAGTCAGAAGCATTCTGTTATTGTAATGGAATGAACCGCGCTTTGACCGATCCGGATCTCACACTGATTGGCATATCCGGCAAACAGTTTGCCGGTAAGGATCAACTGGCCCACATTCTGCTGGAATGCCTGCCGGGCTTTCGTCAGCTGCCACTGGCCCTGGCCATTAAAACGGCGTATGCCGAACGCGAAGGCATTACGCTTGAAGCGCTGGAAGCCAACAAGGCGGCGCACCGGCCGGGGTTGATTGCCCTGGGCGACTGGGGCCGCGCGCAGGATGCCCACTACTGGCTGAAGAAAGTACTGGCTGCGCCGGGCAAAAAAATTGTGAGCGATGTGCGCCTGCAGCGCGAGTTTGACGGCCTGAAAGCGGCGGGGGGGTATCTCATCCGGCTGGAGGCCGACCGCGCGGTGCGCGCCGCACGCGGCACGATTGTGAGCGAGTTTGATACGACCGAGTGCGAGCTGGACCACGAAACCCGTTGGGATGCGGTGCTCACCAACAACGGTACACTGGAGGAGCTAAGGTCTCAGGTGGCGGGGTTGTTGTGAGGCTATGAATTTCGTTCTACCAAGTTAGCGAGGGTAGCCAAGTCTTTTGTAAAAGCAGTGAGTTCTCCCAAAAGAGTGGTTCGTCGACGACCGGGAAGCATGTCGGACGCTAATTGCGCTCGGATACCGGTGAGGATATCTGCGTTGGAACGTCCGTCTTTCGTAACTGGCGCAATATCAGCAATGCCATCCCGACCACCCCACTTGAAACCTGCTTCACCTTCCGCCGGTCGTTCGCCAGGTTTGGCCCAGCGGGCGCCCATACCGAACCTGGGACTGGTACTATTTACCCCCCCCGGAAGGGAAGCAGGGTTGAATCCGATGGTGGTCATGGTGGTGTTCCTCAAGGTTGTGCGAACGGTGCTGCCATAGTAACGCACGTCAAGCGGGTTTGTTGCGGGGATATCCGGAATGTATCCTCCCTCCGTCATTCCTGCGGATAGAGCTCGCCATAAACCTCACCCGACCCCGCCTGCGGCGGGGCCACCCTCTCCTTCCCAGGAGAGGGATCTTAAGTGGATACTCCCTTGGGCTGTTTACAGGCCTGCTGAATCTGATAAAGCACTGTTGCAGGGTGTTGTTCCAGATGCTCATTGGTGAAGCGTAGTACCCGCAAGTCCATGGCTTCGAGGATTTGCTGCCGTTCGGAATCATACCCCCGGATGTCCTCACATTCGTGAATGCCACCATCCAGTTCAATCACCAGTCTTGCTTCAGGGCAGTAGAAATCCACAATAAACCGGCCCACCGGGCGCTGCCGGTAAAACTTGAAGCCTGCAACCTGCCTCCGCCTTACCATCTGCCAGAGTAATTCCTCAGCGCCAGTCTGCCTGCGCCGTAACCCTCTTGAAAGCTCGGTTGCGTCCTGCATAGGAGTATTCTACCAACCCGATCCCTCTCCTGAGAAGGAGAGGGTGGCCCCGCCGCAGGCGGGGTCGGGTGAGGTTTATGGCGAGCGATTACCCGTCGCTGGGTGAGGTTAATGACGAGCGTCTTATCGCTCCGGTGGAGATGCGAGGGGCCGTTCCCTCCCCTCGCGCTCCCCTCCCCAAGACCCCCCGGGGCTTGAAAAACCCCTCTGCGGGCGGTAGCGTGGGGGCGCAACCCAAGGAGAACCAGCGCTTTGAAAATCATGATCATCGGCTCCGGTGGCCGCGAGCATGCCCTGGCCCGCGCCTTCGCCCAAAGCCCGCAGCGGCCCGAACTCTTCTTTGCCCCCGGCAATCCCGGGATGGAATCTCTGGGGCAGCGGCTGGAGATTGATGTGCTGGATATCCAGGGGCTGCGCATCTTTGCCCAGCGTGAAGGCATTGATCTCACCGTGGTGGGCCCGGAAGCCCCGCTGGTGGCTGGGCTGACCGATGATTTTGAAAAGCATGGTCTGCTGGTTTTCGGGCCCAACCAGGCCTGCGCCCGGCTGGAAGGCAGCAAGGCTTTCGCCAAAAAGCTGATGCAGACCCATGGCATTCCCACGGCGGCCTATTATTATTGTACTGATCGTGACTCGGCCATGGCGGCGCTGGATCAGTTTGAAGCGCCCTACGTGGTGAAAGAGGATGGTCTGGCCGCCGGCAAGGGCGTGACGGTAGCGCCGGATCGCACCACGGCCGATGCAGCGGTGGACGCGGCGATGGCCAAGCAGATGCCGGTGGTCATTGAATCGTTCCTGAAGGGCGAGGAGTTGTCGGTTCTGGCGATTTGCGACGGCCAGCGCGCCATTCCCCTGGTCAGCGCGCAGGATTTCAAGCGTCTGGGTGATGGCGATGCCGGGCCCAATACCGGTGGCATGGGCGCTTACGCGCCGGTCCCTCTGGCCACTGAGGCCGTGATGCAGCGCGTGCAGCAGGCGGTGCTGGATCCGATGATGCGCGCCCTGCAGGCCGAAGGGCTGGAATACCGGGGTGTGCTGTATGCCGGGCTGATGATTGAAGACGGCAACCCCGCCGTGGTGGAATTTAACGTCCGCTTTGGCGATCCGGAAACCCAGGTGGTTCTGCCGCTCATCGCCGATGATCTCGTGGCGGTGTTGCAGGCAGCGGCCGAAGGCGATCTTTCCCGTTACCCGCACATCCGCATTCAGCCGGGCTGCGCCGTGACCGTGGTGCTGGCTTCTCCGAAATACCCGGCTTCCTCCACCTCCGGTCTGCCGATGACACTGCCTGCAGATGCTGCGGAGAAGAATGGCTGGGTGATTCACGCCGGCACCAGGAAACTGCCGGACGGCACGATTGTGACCAACGGCGGGCGGGTGCTGAATGCCGTGGGTACCGGCGCCACACTCAGGGAAGCGCGTGATGCCGCCTACCGCCTGGTGGATGCGGTGCAGTTTGAGGGCAAACAGAACCGCAGCGATATTGCCCTGAAAGCGGCCAAGGCGGGACAGCCGCTTTCGGTCTGAAATGCTATGATACCGGGGGAGTGTTGAGGCCGGGGGTGCGCGTGCGCCAGGAAACACAATCAAAATCGCTGGCGGAACGCCTGCAAACGCCAGGAGCCATGGCCTTTGGCGTGTTGCTGTATGCGTTGCTGCTGTTTCTGCCGCATGCGCTGCTGCTGCCCTACGCGGATGAAATTCTGGTGGTTTACCCGGCCAAACTGATGGCGCAGGGTTGGGTGGTGTACAAGGATTTCTTCACCGGCGTCACGCCGGGCTCGTATGTGCTGGCCATGCTGATTTTTAAGCTGACCGGGTACAGCGTGGTGGCCATCCGGTGCGCCGGATTTTTCATCGCGCTGCTCACCCTGGCGATGGTGATGCAGGTCTGCCGGCGCGCGTTGCATCCGTGGCTGCGTGTGTTGCTGGCCGTCTATCTGATGGTGGACGTGCTGTGCCACCAGTATGTGTACACGCACCACACGCTTAGCGGACCCCTGTCCGTCTGGGCCATTTATGCACTCTGGCGCTATCTTACCGGCGGGCGCGTTCAGCGCGCCTGGGTTCGTCTGGCCGGGGCGCTGCTGGGCGTGGTGCTGATGAGTACCCAGAGCACGGGCGTGGTGATGGGCGGCGGCTTGTGGGTCTGGCTGGTGTGGGACCGCTGGCGGCAACAGGCCGGTGGCCTGCAGGGTTTGCTGAAGGCTGTGGGCTGGGCGGCGCTCAACCTGCTGGGGCCCATGGTGCTGGTGACGGGCGTGTTTCTGGGGTGGCTGTGGTGGCAGGGCGCACTCTGGGATTTTTATCAGGATACGATTGCCTGGCTGTTTTACGGCGGTTATCAGAAAGTGTCTTCCAATCTCTACTTTGCCACCGGCTTCACCGATATTCAGAACACCAGTGTGATTGCCGAACATGACGGCACGCGCCGCATCCTGCCGTGGATGTTTCCGGCGAGTGTGGGGCAGTTTCTGCGCGGCTGGCTGCCGGTGCTGGGGTATCTGTTTGCCACACAGCGGCTGGCGGAGCAGGCGCTGAAAAAGCGTTGGCAGCCCACAGATGACCGATGGCTGTTGTGGGTGTGGGGAGGCTGGTGTCTCTTAATCAGCACGCTGACCTATTCCTCGGTTTACCATATTGTCACCACCGGTTGGATGGGGTTTGGTTTTGCCGCCATAGCCCTGCAGACTGTCACCCGACGCTGGGGTGGTTTGGTGCGCCGCACGCTGGCTGCTTTGGCGGCTGTTTACCTCTTGTATATCATCGGCCTGCAAACGTGGATCTCCTGGTCGCCCTTACTGACCCCCGGTGAAGACGGCAAGCTGAATAAATACTGGGTACAGTCGCAGGGGACGGCGGAACCCTTTCTGGTGGATGTGCGGGGCCCTTACAATGCGTTTCTGCTGACGATGATGACCCAGCTGACCCAGAAACTGACGACGCCCGGGGATCGGATTTTCGCCATCAGCGATCTGTCCGAGTTGTATCTGGTGAGTGACCGCCTGCCGGCCAGTGGCCACCTGATTGTGTATCCGGTGATGCTCAGCCCGCAGGAGGAGCAGAAAATGGTAGCCACGCTCAAAGCAGATCCGCCGAAGATTATTTTTTATGATCACAAAGACGTCTGGATGGTGAAACTGGATTTCCGGTACAAGGCGCTGCGGGACAACCCGCCCAACCTGGATGCCCTGCATGCTTTTCTGAGCGCCAACTACCAGGCGTATCCGCTGGATCGGAAATACAGCATGCTGGTGCGCAGGTCCGACCTGCAAGGACGAACGCTTCAGGATCTCCTGAATAACTGAAGCAGCGATTGTGTAAGCTGTGTGACCATGTCTACCTGAAACGCCGGATGAATCAGGCGGGTGAATTCAGCCGGGTCGGTGAAAAAACCGATTTCCACCAGTACCGCCATACTGCCGGTAATCCGCGTGAGCGCGAAACTTTCTTCAAACACGCCGTAGTCGTTCACACCGGCTAGGGCGGTGAGTCCCTGCTGCAGCTTTTCAGCCAGTGGTTTTGCATGCGGGTGATACCAGAAACAGCAGGCGCCTTTGTGTTCAGCCGGGTTCCGGCCGTCCGGCAGGGCGTTGTGGTGCAGACTGATGACAAGATGCGCCTTGTCCTGACTGGCCTGGGTCGCGCGATCTTCCAGGGAGACGGCGTGGTCGTTGGTCCGGGTGGTCATCACCGTGAAGCCCGCCTGTCTCAGGGCCTCAATAAGGCGATTGGCAACCGTGAGATTCAGCGTTTTTTCGGGCAGGCCATTGGGTCCCGCCGTGCCGGTCTCCCCGCCGCCGTGGCCCGGGTCAATCAGGATGCGGGTCTGCTCCGGGGTTATGGGTAGCGTATTCAGTGTGAGTGACAGTGTGTTGTTCTCCGCGGCCAGCGTGTAGCCGCACAGGCGCGGCAGCGAGAAGGATTGGGTTTCGTCGGTGGTGATAAAGCGGATGGCGACGGTTTCGGCATCCGGCTCACTCACAGAGATCGGCGGCAGATGCGACCATGTCCATTCCATAAGCCGGCCATCGGGTCCGGCCTGAACCCGGGTGTTCAGCAGCATTGGGGTTGGCAGATCGCCGGTTCTCAGATTGTCTGCCGGTTGCCAGAGAATATCGGGCTCCGGGTGCCAGACCGCTTGCGTGCCCCAATGGGTGCGCACCCAGCCCGAGTGTTGCTGATCAACGCTGAAGGTGACCCGGCGCGGCTGGGGCGTCAGGCGGTCCGGCGAATCGGGCGATGGACGCGAGAGGGTGTCCGGCGTGCTGATTTGCGCCACACGGGGCGCTTCCCAGATCGAGACATCAGAATAAAGGACTGCGCCATTAAGGCGGATGGTCGTCTGCTGTTCCGGGGTCCCGGGTGGTATGGTCAGTGTGGCTTCCATCCAGCCGGCCCTGGGAATGCGGCGCGTGGTCTGGTGGGGTTCGCGGAATACCGGCTGCCGGTTGTCGATGATGCCGTCGGTCTGCGTTTTTGCTTCTGGGTATACGGGCTTTGCGGCAACGCCTTCCACCACGCCGGGTATGGAGAGGATGGCCGGGGTGTCCACATTGCCGCTCCAGCGCAGCGTGAGCGCATCACCGGCCCTGATGCCTATGGGATAATCCGGATCCGGCCAGAGGGTTTCGCGGTGATACAAACCCTGTCCGGCACTCAGAACGGGGTAGGGCGTCACGCGGGTGATGGCGAGCGTGACAGTCTCCTGCTGCGCGCCATGCTGGGCGGTCAGCGTAAAGGTCTGTTTGCCGTCATGCAAGGCAACCTGGTGTGTAAAATAGCCGTCGGGTGTGACAGAGACCGGGTGGTCATTGCAGCGAAGGTGCCAACCGGGCGGGGCGCTGCCTATGAAAAAGGTGCTGTCCTCATGCGTGGTATGGCCGGGCTGAGGATAAACCACATGCAGTCGCGTCTCGTGAGTGCCCATGGTTTACCGTGCGCCGGACGGCAGTACACCGGCCATATCGGCCAGTATGGCGCTGGTGGCCGCTACCGGATCGCCGTCGGCCGTGATGGGTCGGCCGACCACCAGGTAATCGCTCCCCTGCTGCAACGCCTGGGCCGGTGTGAGCATGCGGGACTGATCATCCGCGGCGCTGCCGGCCGGGCGGATACCCGGGGTGACCAGCAGAAAATCCGGACCGCAGGCTTCACGAATCAGCGGCGCTTCCTGTGCGGAACAAACAACGCCCTGTAAGCCGCTCTGCTGTGAAAGCTTTGCCAGATGCACCACCTGCTCGCTGAGCTTGCCCGGCACACGCAGCCAGTCATTCAGCTGCGCCTGATCCATACTCGTCAGCACCGTGACGCCCAGCAGAATGGGGTCCGGCAGACTGAACTCGGCGGCCGCCGCTTGCGCGGCTTCGGCGGCGGCGCTCATCATCGCCTGGCCACCGGTGGCGTGTACATTGAGAAAGCTGACGCCGTGACTCATCAGGCTGCGGGTGGCTTTGGCCACGGTGGTGGGAATGTCGTGCAGTTTGAGATCGACAAACACCCGGCCGCTTTCGGCCTGCAGCTGCCGGACCAGGTCCGGTCCTGTCTCGTAAAACAGCTGCATGCCCACTTTAAAGGTCACGCCCAGCGGGGCAATCTGGCGGGCCAGCGCCAGCGCCGTTTCGGCATCCGGCAGGTCCAGGGCGACGATCAGGCGGCGGGCAATGTCAGGGGAAACCGTCATCCATCCAGAATACCACCAGCGGATATGGCTTTGTATTCCGGGGGCAACTTTCAAGGGGGTCTGGTTTTAGTATGATGGTGTTATCTTCCCAAATCGAGGGCATGCCCATGGTTTCCGCCATTTCATCCGCCGCCGGCGTTGTGTCGTCTCCGGTAAAGCCCAATGCGCCCGTGCTGTTCGGGCAGGAAAAAGTCATTGAAAATAAAAAGGATTCGGTGACCATTAATAAACCGACCCGTCAGCAAACCACGGGTCTGACCAGCCGCTCCTGGAAAGCGGTGAAGGACGGACTCCGGGAAGTCTTCAGCACCCGGGGCGTCAAAGCCGCAGCGCTGGCCGCCGCCGCCGCCGGCGCATCCTTCTTTATTATTCCCGGTCCCCAGCTTTTCCTGATTCCCCCCGTGGTGGCTTCCGCCCTCACCTGGGTGTTTCTGGACAAAGCGATCGACAGCTTCTTCCGCCAGAAGTAGCGTTTAACGGCCGTCCGCCAGCAGAAACCACAGGGCTGTGATGGTTTTGGCGTCCACAATGCGCCCCTCGCGTACCCAGGCCATCGCCTCTTCAGGCGTCACATGGTGCATGTCGATGAATTCGTCATCCATTTTGTGATCATCGTGGTTGTCCACGGCGGTGAGATCACTGGCCAGGTAAATCCACAGGCGTTCATCGCAAAAGCCGGGTGAGGTGAAAATCGAGGTCATCTCCCGGATATGCCCGGTCCGGTAGCCGGTTTCTTCCAGCAGTTCGCGTCTGGCGGCTTCTATGGGGTTGGCGGCTTCGCCGGGGTCCAGCTTGCCGGCCGGCGCTTCAATCAGGGTGCGGTTGAGCGCGTAACGCCACTGCTCCACCAGGATCAGTCTGCCGTCGGGCAGAATGGGCAGAATCACCACGCCACCGGGGTGTTCAATCACTTCGCGCGTGCAGGGTTTTCCGTCCGGCAGCAGGGCGTCATCGCGCCGCATGCTGATAACCCGGCCTTCCTGCAGCCGGTGCTGTTTCATTGTTTTTTCCTGGAGATGGGCGCGGGTGACGGTAAAATCTTCGTCATACGGGTGCAGGGCCATGGGGGTACCTCAAGGATCGATTTCACGGGCTGGCCTGGGGTTCGCGGGCAAACACAGCCAGAATTTCCAGAATGATCGTTGTGCAGGTCAGCATTTCACTCAGCTTCACACGCTCTTTCAGCGAATGCGGCTCCACATACCCGGCGCTCATCACCACGCCTTTCAGGCCGCGCTTCATAAACACGTTGTTGTCACTGCCGCCGTTGGTGCGGATACACTGCGGGGTGATGCCCAGATTGCCGCAGGCCTGCTGCACGCGGCGTAAATCCGGTTCATCATCCGCCAGCCGGTAACCGTGGAAATCAATCCGGTGACTGAACGTCACATCCGATCCGGCCATGGCGGCGCTTTCTTCCTGGGCAATGGCCTGGATCCGGGCGATGCGATCATTCAGTGTGGTTTCTTCGTGGCCGCGGAGTTCGCCGGTGATGGTGACAGCATCCGGCACAATGTTGGTGGCCTTGCCGCCTTCAATAAACCCGATGTTGCAGGTGGTGTTCTCGTCCACGCGGCCGGTCAGTCCGGCCTCGCTCATCCGGCGGATAATGCGGCTGGCCAGCACAATGGCGTTCACACCGGCTTCGGGCATAATGCCTGCATGGACGCTTTTACCGTGGCAGTCCATTGTGAAGCGAATGTAGGTGGGCGCCTGGTTGATGATGGTGCCCTGTCTGCCGGTGTGATCGAAAATCACGGCAAAGCGGGCATTCAGCGCGGCGTCCGCCAGTTCCTTGGCGCCGCCCAGGCTGGTTTCTTCGCGGGTGGTGAAGATGAGCCGGCAGTTGGGCATCGGCAGCCCCCGGGTTCTGGCGTGGGCGATGGCTTCCAGAATGGGGGTGAGACCGGCTTTGTCATCGGCGCCCAGCACCGTGGTGTTGTCCGAGGTGATGAGTTTATCCGGCTGTCCGTCCACGGTGACCGATGCCACGCTGGGGTGAATATCCAGGCATGGCGGCACCACATCCATATGCCCGGAGAGGATGAGGATTTCCTCGTGGGTGGCCTGCTGGCCGGGGACCTCCACAATCAGGTTGCCGCCGGCATCCGTCTGGTGCGTCAGTCCCAGCGCGCTCACCCGCTGAATCAGGTAGTTGCGCATCAGGCCTTCATCGCCACTGGGGCTGTTAATGCGCACCATCTCCAGAAAGGTGGTGAGAATCCGTTCAGAGTCCAGTGCAACGCCAGACGTGGATTGGGTGGGTTGGGCCATATTTTTCCCTCGGCAACCCTTTTATTGTACGGCAATCAAACCGGCCTCCTCTTCCCCTGAGAGGGAAGGGGCTAGGGGGTGCGGGGATCGTGTTCTCCCAGCGCGTCCAGCAGGTGAATCATCGCCAGGCGGGGCTGCAGATAGGTCAGGCCGCCCTGCAGAAACACCGTGTAGGGCGCGCGCAGTGGGCCGTCGGCGGAAAACTCCAGGGTGGCCCCGTCAATAAAGGTGCCGCCCGCCATCACCACGGCATCGCTGTAACCCGGCACCACGGCCGGTTCGGGAGACACATACGCATTGACCGGGCTGAAGCGCTGCACCAGCTGACAGAACCGCACCACTTTCTCAGCGCTGCCCAGCCGGATGGCCTGGATAATGTCGCCACGGACGTCGGTGGCGCAGGGTGTGGTGGCGTAGCCGGCGGCTTCAAACACGCTGGCGGCCAGCGTCATGCCTTTCATCGCTTCCAGCACCGCGCCGGGGGCCATAAACAGGCCCTGCAGCAGGGTCCGGCTGAGATCAAAAGTATATCCCCCCTTGGCGCCAACACCCGGGCAGGTCAGCGCGTTGGCGCAGGCCGTCACCAGGTCTGTCCGGCCGGCGATATACCCGCCGGTGGGGGCCAGGCCCCCGCCCGGGTTTTTGATGAGGGATCCGGCCATCAGGTCGGCGCCCACACCCGTCGGTTCGTCGGTATCGGTGAACTCGCCGTAGCAGTTGTCCACAAACACAATGGCTTTGGGGTTTAACAGGCGGATCTGTTCAATCATACGCCGCAGGTTGGCGATGCTGAGGGTAGGGCGCAGGCTGTACCCGCGCGAGCGCTGGATATATACGACTTTCGCTGCCGGGATGGCGAGGCACACTGCCTGAGGCAGGGATTCCGGGAGAACGGCCTCTTCACCTTCGCCCTCAAACGCGCTGACCTCCTGGTAATGGATGCCCTGCCGTTTCAGGGAGCCGGGCTGATCGCCGCGGATCCCCAGGACTTCCTCCAGCGTGTCATACGGTGCGCCGGTTATGCACAGCAGTGTATCACCTGGCTCCAGACAGCCCCGAAGCCCAACGGCAATGGCGTGTGTGCCGGAAACTATCTGGGTGCGGACCAGCGCGCTTTCAGCCTGCAGGGCCCGGGCAAAGACGCGGTCCGTGGCGGCGCGCCCCAGATCGTCGTGGCCGTAGCCGGTGACCGAATAAAAGTGTTCCTCGCCGATCTTTTCAGCCTGAAAAGCCTCAATCACCCGCTGAAAGCAGGTCTGGGCAATGGCTTCCATCCGCGGCCACACGGCCCGGCGCAACCGGGCTTCAGCGGCTTCCACAAGGCGCAGGGCTTTTGCGGGCAGGGCGGCGGGTGTCTCAGTGGCGGTTGTCATGGTCTGATCCTACCCGAAACAGGCCAGTAGAGGCCGGTAAAAGGCTGTGAACAATGACAAAACCCCGCTCACGGGTTGTGAACGGGGTTTGTAAAAGCCTGGCCGGGTTTATTTGACGCTTTTGAGGTGCGGAATGACGCCCAGCTCGCTCTGGAGCATTTTGGCCTTGGCAAAAGCCAGCTGACGCCGTTTTTCGGCCCCTCTGATGATGAAATGCACCGTATTGGCCGTATTTCTGGCCGGTATCCGGTTACTCAAGCCCTGGTTGTCACCCTGCGTCATATCCTGGCCTCCTGTTCGATAGGCTTGTTTTCGGCAGGGCTGGCATTTCCTTGAGGGCTGGCGCGGATTTCCACCGTTTGCCCCAGAGGGGGGTGACACCGACCCCGGCGATGGGGCTATAATAGAGGCCCAGATTGTTAACTGTTGGGATGCCCAGCGCGCGTATGGAATTTTTCAGAGAGAATGCCCGGTGGATAGCCTTGGTCATGGCCCTCTCCTTTGTACTGGTTGCCTTTATGGGTATCCTCTAGCGTGAGCATCTCCTTTTGAGGACGTTGACCGGGTGCACGGTTCTTTTTTTTCCAGATTGACCGACCTGCTGACCCGATACGGTCGGCGTAACGGCCTGTGGCAGCGCTTAACCGCTGTTTTTCTCCTCATGCCCCTGCTGCTGGGCATTTACGGGGGTCTGGGCGGTCTGGTTCGCGCTGAGGATGTGAATGATTTTCACTCCAAGCGCAAGAGCCTGGAAAGCCAGGCCCGTGAGATCCGGCGCAAGAAGCAGGAAAAACTGCGCCAGGCTGAAAAATACAGCCGCAGTTACTGGCAGAACCAGCGTCAGCTGGAAAGCAAGCGCCGATCCCTGAACTTCCATCAGCGGCGCCTGTCCGACACCAAATACACGCTGGAGAGCCTTCAGCGCCGTCTGGATGAGGTGGTGGGCGAACGTTCCCGCCTGACCGACCAGGTGGGTCTGCGGGTTCGCAAGCTGTACGAGGGGGAACGTCTCAGTGTGCTGAGCATGGTGCTGGAAGCCAACGATATGGCGACCCTGCTGGACCGGCTGTATTACAAGCAGAAAATCGTTGCCGCCGATAAAGCGATGCTGAACAAGCTGAAAGGGAAAATCGGCGAGTTTAACCAGTTAAAGGGCCAGCTGGCCGAGCAGAAGGACATGCTCTCGCGCAGCATTCAGACGATCCGGGTACAGGAGCAGCAGTTTAAACAGGCCGCCGCCATGGATGCCAGCCTGCGCGACAAATACCGCAATGACGCCCAGTTTTACGCCCGCGCGGAGCAGCAGCTGCTGGAAGAATCGGCCCGCATCGCCCGCGAAATTCAGGCCATGACCTCCAAAAACCCGAAACAGACCATCTCCCAGAGCACCGGGATGTTTGACTGGCCCATCCGCGGCCCGGTGACCTCGCGCTTTGGCTACCGGGTGCACCCCATTCACCGGACCCGCAAATTCCATACCGGCCTGGATATCGGCGGGCCGAACGGCGGGGCGATCCGTGCCGCAGATGGTGGTCAGGTGATTTTCGCCGGCTGGAAGGGCGGTTATGGCAAGGCGGTCATGATTAACCACGGTTACCGCAATGGCCGCAACTTCGTCACCCTGTACGGTCACATGTCCGGCTTTGCCGTCAGTAACGGCGCAACGGTCAGCAAGGGGCAGACAGTGGGCTATGAAGGGTCCACGGGTTACGCCACCGGGCCTCACCTGCACTTTGAGATCCGTGAAAACGGCAACCCGGTGGATCCTTACCGTTACCTGCACTAGCGCCGGGTCTGCTTCATATTGCTTATGGATATCAGTTGGACCGCAATGGCGGTTGTCAAGGGGTTTGCTTTCCCCTGTGGATGGTTTAGAGTAGATCATCCCAGATAAAGACTTTATAAAGAAGTTCGCCAAGAACCTGGTTCAAACAACTGCAATTGTGGATGGTCAGACTCCCCGGCCGACCGGCATTCAATACTCGTAACCCGGCATTATTCTCAGTTCCGTAATTCAAGGATGTCCTCCTGATGATGATCCAATCCCGTTCCCAGGTTCAGCTGATGACGCTTGCCGTGAGCGCCCTGCTGATGTGCGCGCTGGTGACGGCGCCGGCAGCCCGGGCTGAGGAGGAGACGCAGGGCAAGGCCCGTGGCGCGATGAGCATGATGGAGCTGGAGCCCGGCCTGGATCTGGAAGATCCCGGCGCCCGGCCGGCCGAAACATCCACGGATACCTACCAGGCCAAAGCCGTGGTGGTGGATGTGAGCAGCGATAACCTCACCTACGATCAGGACCGCGATGTCTATATCGCCACCGGCAAGGTCCATGTGGTGATTTCCGAGCAGAACAGCGAGCTGTATGCCGATGCGGTGACCTACTCCAAAAGCCAGGAGCTGCTGATTGCCGATGGCCATGTGCGCATTATCAAAAACGGTCAGGAGACCGGCGGCGCCTACGCCAAGATTGACCTGACCCGCAAATCGGCGTTGATAAACGATGTGGCCACCACGGTGAAAGAGGTGCGCATCACCGCCAAGCAATCCATGTTTGCCGAGAAGTTCGCCCAGTACGAAAACGGCAAACTGATTCTCTCGGGTGACATGCTGGCCCGGGCAGCCGGTAAGGATGTGCCCGCCAAGCCCAACGCCAAAACCAAAGAGAAGGCGGATCCCCAGAAGCCGGCCGGGGATCAGGATCTGTCCACCCTGACCTACTCCAATGGCGATGATTTTGACGCGCCGGATGCGCCTTCTTTTCAGAACGATCCGGCCGCCAATGATCCCGCCAAGCCCGAGCGGATTCGCCTGCACGCGCGTGAGGTGAACGTTTACCGCTGGGATGACGGCTACAGCAAGGTGGATCTCAAATGGCCCTCGCTGGCATATAACAATCACAAGTTTCTCACCCTGCCCAATGCGCAGTTTTCTTACGACGCCAACAATCAGGAAACCGAATGGCTGGGACCCGATATCGGCTACGATCCCGATTACGGCGGTTTTTATTACGGCCCCGGCTGGGATTTCCGGCTGGGAGAAGGTTCTGTCCGGTTTTCGCCCCTGGTCACCATGGGCGGCGGCAACCGCAAACGCCGCGGTGGCCGCTCGTTTGAGAGCACCGGCAACGGTCCCGGTGTTGGCGGTGTGGTTCACTACCGCTCGCACGGCCTGATGCTGGATGCCGGATACAACAGCCGGGTGGGCCAGCCGGTTGGTATTCTGGAAAAAAAGCTGTTTGACGGTAAAACCAAAGCCCTGATGTCGGTGAATGAAGACTACATCAATGGTTTTCTGGGGTATGAACGCCCCGGTTACGGCGCGATGGTGGCTGACAGCCGCAAACTGGCCGAATTCGGCGCTTTCCGGGTGGACAGTTTTGAGAGTATCGGTTACTTCAAGGACGACTTTTTCCCCAATAACGAGGTGAGTCGTTTTGTGGACAGCAAGGACAAAGGGCCCTCGCCCGAGAACGCCGGCCGGATTCAGCTGCAGGCCCAGCTGAAAAACACCAAGCCGCTGCTTTCAGTGGGGAATGTGCTCTCCTTCGGGGTCCGGGCCACGGCTTCGGCGGCCGGCTATACCACCGGCGATCTGGTGGGGATGCTGCGCGGCGGCCCGACGATGAACCTCCGTCTGGGAAACCGGTTCAGCTCCACGCTGAGCTACAACTATGCCGTAACGGGCGGGGATACGCCCTTTCTGTTTGATACCTATTACCGGGGCCGCCAGAGTATGGGGCTGAACAACGCCGTGCGGATCAACGATTACCTGACCGTGGGGACGCGCAGCAACCTCAGCCTCCTGCGCGACAACGCCAAGGGTGACCTGCTGACCGGCAACGCCATGTTCGTTTCGGTGGGCCCCAAGAGCTTTAAAGTGAATGTGGCCTATGACGTGATTCGCAAACGGTCGTATTTTGGGGTAAACTTCTACCCGGGCAACGACAGCAAGCCGCTGCACTTTGATACGTTGCGGATGTACGATCCCGATACTTATTCCGCCGATGACACTGCCCAATAACGCTGCGTGATGCTTAACCCAGGACCACTGCGCTGATGTCGATCAAAGACTGGTTCGCTTCCCGCCGAAGCCAGAAAAAACAACAGCTGGACGCCAACGCCATGAACGCCCGGCTCAGTGATGATGCGCTGAATAAACTGTGGTCGCAGTGCTTTGACTGCCAGGCCAAAACCTCCACCAAGGCGTTGGAGGCCAATTACTTTGTCTGCCCGCAGTGTGGTTATCATTACCGCATCGGGGCCCTGGAGCGTATTGCCCAGTTGTGCGACCAGTTTGAAGAAATGGACGCCCTTCTCGTGCCGGGCGATCCCCTCGACTTTGAAGACACCGAACCCTACGCCAAACGCAAAGAGTCGGCCCGTAAAAAATCCGAGCTGAACGAAGCGATTATTACCGGCATTGCCCGCCTGGATGACCAGGTGGTGGCGCTGGGCGTGATGGATTTTGGTTATCTCGGTGGCAGCATGGGCAGCGTGGTGGGCGAAAAAATCACGCGGCTGATTGAAAAGGCCCTGGAAACCCGGCTTCCGGTGATTCTGTTTTCCTCATCGGGCGGCGCCCGCATGCAGGAGGGCACCTTCTCACTGATGCAGATGGTGAAGACCGGTTCGGCGCTGGCCCGTCTGCACGAAGCGGGACTGCTGTACGTTTCTGTTTTGTGTGAACCCACCTTTGGTGGCGTGACCGCCAGTTACGGGATGCTTGGTGATGTGATTATCGCCGAGAAAGACGCCCGTATTGGCTTTGCCGGCCGCCGGGTGATTGAACAGACGATCCGCCAGAAGCTGCCGGCGGACTTTCAGACAGCGGACTACCTGCTGAAATTTGGCCAGGTGGATATGGTGGTTGGCCGCAAGGAACTCAAACAGCGTCTGATGGATCTCGTGCGGCTTCACCAGACGGCTTCCGGCTTGCTGCCTGATGAAACGCTCCTGGCGGCGCCCGCCGCACCCGGCGGCAACAACGGCCGCTCCGGCCGGGGCCGTGGCCGTGGCCGCGAAACCGTGCTGGTATAATGCCCTAACCCGACAGGTCGACAATGAGTGGTTCCGGTCCCAAACCTTCCCCCAGACACAGCCCCGCCGCCGAAGCGGTGACCGCGCTGGAATTTGAAAAACCATTGACGGTGATTCAGGAGAAAATTGACGAACTGATGTTATTGAGCCAGGAAAATCAGGTGGATTTCGATGAGCAGATCGCCCAGCTGCGCGATCAGGCCGATGAAGTGAAAGCCCGTCTGTATCAGAATTTATCGGCCCCGCAGAAACTGCAGATTGCCCGTCACCCGCAGCGCCCCAATTTTCTGGAGCTGGTGCAGCTGCTGTCGCCCACCCAGTGGATTGAACTGCACGGCGACCGTGCGGGTTCCGATGATCGCGCGATTCTGGGTGGCATTATTGAACTGAGCGGCATGCCCGTGATGATGGTGGGTACGCAGAAGGGCCGAGGGATGAAAGAGAACCTCGCCCATAACTTTGGCATGGCCAGCCCGGAAGGCTACCGCAAAGCGCTGAGACTCTTTCAGCATGCAGAGAAATTTAAAATGCCGGTCGTGACGGTCATTGATACCCCCGGCGCTTACCCTGGCCTGGCCGGCGAAGAACACGGCATTGGTCAGGCCATTGCCTTCAACATCCGTGAGATGGCCCGGCTGAAAGTACCCATTCTCTCGCTGGTGACCGGCGAAGGTTGCTCCGGCGGCGCACTGGGCGTGGGTGTGGCCAACCGCATTTACATGCTTGAGCATGCCGTTTACACGGTGATTTCTCCCGAAGGCTGCGCCTCTATTTTATGGCGTAGCGCCGAATATGCCGCCCGCGCCGCCGAGGCCCTGAAAATCACCGCCCAGGATCTCCAGACGTTTGGGATGATTGACGGCATTATTGCCGAGCCGATGGGCGGGGCGCACCACAACCCGGCTGAGACGGCCGACGGCATCGCCACCATGCTGCTGCAGGGACTCTCCGAGCTGAAGCATATGGATGCGACCAGCCTGATGAATGAGCGCTACGAGAAGTTCCGCAAAATCGGCGCCCACCAGGAGCTCTCTGCCGCTGCACAGCGCGGTTAGGCTGCCGTCCGGGCACCGCGTCCCGGGGTGTCGGGCTTTCCTTTCAGCCTGATTTGTAACAAAGTATATCCATGCCGGACCGCCTCTAGCACCATTTTGCGTGGATGGCGTTCATATGAGTGGTCCCCAGCACCATTGTGGTTCTCCAATCCCTGTGTTTCCCAATTCTGCCGCAAGCGGCGCCGATTCTCTGGCGCGCCTGTGCGCCAACCTGACCGGAGTTTGATGATGTCCAGCCTGTTTGAACGCAACAACAATGTAATCGACCTGACCCGGCATCCGGATTTCAAACGGATACGCGACCAGGTGGAAAACCAGTTGCAGTCTTCCCTGACCGATAAAAAGCGTGATGCCGTCCGCACGATTCTGGAAGAGGAATTCAACCCGCAACGGCTTCACTTCAGTGAGGACTTTGTCAACGCCGTGATTCGCCGCATTGATGACGAGGTGTTCACCGAGCAGCGCTATATCTTTCTGGCGCTCAACCCGGCTTACGCCACCCGCAGGCCCGCGCTGACGCCCACACTGACGCTGGTGTAATGCTGCCCTCTCACCCCAAACCTCCTCTCCCTTAAGGGAGAACGGGCTTCGGGTCGCATTGACGCCGTGCAGGACCGGTATCCGGAGGATATACCGGGCTCAAGATGGGACCTGATTTGCCGATAAGTCAGTGTTGTTGGATAGCATCACACTGACCTGAGAGGCGGCTATGGGTTTTTCGGCAGCCGGGCTGAATGTAAACTACGCGCTGAAGCTGTATCCCACCTACCGGGGTGGACCGGTGGTGAACGCCAGCCGCAGCAATGCCATTGGCGCGGATGATTCCTTCACAGTTCAGGCCACCGCCTACTCCAATGGTTACGAAGTGGGCGTCCAGCCCGACACGGTTCCCTTTTCTGACAACACCTACCTGACGTTCAGCCGTTCCGGCGGGCTTTCCAGTCAGCCGGTCAGTCAGGCCAGCGATCTCAACGGTTTTCTGTCGCTCAGCGGGCAGGGAACGGGCGTGAGCAGCGCCAGTCTGCCCGGCGTCAATCCCGGCTATCCGGCGCAGTACCTGGATTTCCTGCGCAGCCTCGCGCTTTCCGAATTTAATGTGGCTGATTATCTGACGCCCAACAACACGTTTCAGCTGCCCGGTGTGGGTATCGGCGTGGAGTACACCACCGATGCGCTGGGGAATATCGACAGCCACCGGCTGAATCCCAATACGCTGACCCAGTTACAGGGCAATCTGCCCGGGGCCACCGGTGCGGACTTCGCCCTGATGAACCGCTACAAGGCGTTGATCAGTCTTCTGAAGGCGCTGCCGGGCAATTCCGATGCCGGGGCTGTGCCACCCGGCATTAAAGCCAGGCTGGCGCAGTTGCTGGGCATTGATGCCCTGAGTGACGCGGGGCTGAACAACCTGCTGGGGTTTCTCAAAAAAAGCGCGGGCCTGACGCCGTTGCGCCCCGGCGGCAACACGCCTTTACCCCTGGCTGCGGGCGCAGACACGGCGGATAACCCTGTACTGGTGCGCCTGCGCGCCTTACAGACAACCCGGCTGAATGATACCGGGGTGGCGCTGACCAGCAGCGCGGCCGAGACGACGACGGCCCGCCAGGCGGCGGCCGTGCGCGCCGGGCTGAATGTCCGGCTCGGCGAGGATTTTCAGGAAAATATCGCCCAGCTGACGCGTCAGCATCTTACCCAGGGTGGGGTGTATGCGCAGAGCCAGACGGTGATGCAAGCGATGCAGCACCTGATGCCGATGGTGCCCACCCTGCCCAACGCCAGTGAGCTGAGGGGTAATGCGGAGCCGGGCGGGAATGGTCTGGGGCCTTCCGGCGATATGATGGATTCTTCCGGCAGGCGCAGCAGCGGGGGGTACCTTGGGTTTTCACTCGGTACTTCCGGTGGAAGCTCCGGAGGCGCTTCCGGTGGTGGCTCCGGTGGGGCTGCAGGCGGTTTTTCCGGCGGGTTCAGCGGCGGCTCTTCTTCGGGCGGCAACCCTTTCAGCCCGCCCCGTCAGCGCTTCTCCATGGTGGGCTAGCCGTTCTTTGGCTACAGCACGCGCAGCATTTTATGAGACTGCGGGACCACGCGAACCTCGTGAAAGGTTTGCGCCAGATGGGCCTGTAACGTCAGCAGGGTGGCCGGTGTGGCTTTGACGGCCAGGCTGCCGTCCAGCGTGGTTTCCGGTTGCAGGTAAACGGGCGTGGCCGGATGGGTGACGATGGCCTTCAGATGCTCGAGCTCCTCGGTGGTGGTGGCGTCACTGACGATGCACTTAATAAACAGCTGCGGGGGCTTAAGCTGACTCTGTGCCAGGGCGTAAAAAGCCTGGTGCGCCTCCCACTGCGGGGCCTCCCCGGTGGTGCTGGGGAGCTTGACGTCCATCGCGATCCAATCAATGTGACTGAGAAGCGGGGTGAGAAAATCCGGCTGCGTGCCGCTGGTCTCCAGATACACCGGACAGAGCGGTTGTAACCGGGGGAGCAGGTCGGCCAGCAAAGCATGATACAGCAGCGGTTCGCCGCCGGTCAGGCTCACGCTGTGATGCGGGGCCGTCTGCAGCAGGGGCTGAATGAGACTGAGCAGGGCCTCTGCTGAGAGCGGGTTGTCTTCGGCACGGGTTGTTCCGCTGCCGGGCACGGTTTCCACATGGCAGCGGCCATCCGGGGTGTGCATGGGCGTGTCGCAATAAGCGCAATGCAGGTGACAGTGGGCAAAACGAACAAACACCTGCCGCTGGCCAATGCACTGGGCCTCTCCCTGAATGGAGGAAAAAATTTCCTGCACCGGAGCCGTCCGCGTATTCTCGGGAACAGTTGCGTTCGCTGGCGTCATGGGTTGTAAGGGCATGGTTGATCCACTGGAAACACGGTGATACCGCTGGTTGACCGTGCTACTATACTACAGTTCCTGCGTGGATTTCCCCGTGACGTTAACTTTGGGGCGGATTGGACGGTATGAGACAGATGATGAAGACCGGTTGGTTTCAGGTGTTGTCGGGTGTTTTGCTGAGCGCGTTCTTACTGACGGGCGTGTTGTCAGTCCCTCTGCCGGCCCGGGCACAGGTGGCCACCAATGTGGTGCCCCCTTCCGGAGAAAAACTGATGACCACGGGACAGAATATCAGCCGGGGTGAAGATACCCTCATTCTGTATGACCGCCGTTTCGGGCAGCGCACCAAAACCAATGGCTTTGGCGTGGAAGTGATCGCCAGACCGGTCAGCAGCAAGCGGGCCGCCATGGCGGCCCAGAACCAGCCGGTCAGGTATCAGGTGGTTCAGGTGACCAGTGTGTGGGAATGTCAGAAAGCCAACACCCCCAATGTCTGCGGCAATGCCATGATTCCTGCTGACGGCCTGGTGCTTTCGGCCGCCGGTGGCAAACGGGAGGTCCTGCTGAAGGCATTGCCCCTGGGTGCTGAATTTACGCTGGCTGAGGAATGGTTTGCCAACCGCAGTTACCCGTTAACGGCCGTTAACCCCAGTGACGCCAACAATCCGGGCGCCTGCGGTTTTCCCGGTTGCCGGGGCAGTAACCAGCTGGTGCTTTACAACCGGGATTACCCCAGCCCGACCACGCTGACCAATGAATACGGTTTTGAAGTCACGGTCCAGAACAACCGCGTCATATCGCGCGACGGTTCTGATTCAGCCATTCCCGCTGAACCCAACAGCATGGTGCTCAGCGGCCATGGCAAGGCCCGTGAGTGGTTGATTACCAACGCGCCGATTGGCGCGAAAATCATGCTCAGGCCTATGGGCGAGGGCGCACAGGTTGTAACAGAGACGGGCGCCGCCCCGGCGGAGCCGCAAAAACTGGCGGTGAATGCCGTGGTGGATTTCACGACCTACACCAGTCAGATCCGCCAACGGATGAAAGACGTGAAGTGCCTCAACTGCATCAGCGATGACTTCAATAAGTACCGCGAACAGCTGAACGCCAAGCTGGCGGAGGCGGAAAAGCTCAACGCCTCCGGTAAAACGGATCAGGCGCTGCGGATGCTGACGGCTGAAATGGAAACCCTCAATCACCGGCTGTGGCGGGAGTACCCGGCCTTTCCGCAGACCGCTGTTAAAGGCATCTGGCACCGGCCGGTGGAACAGAACCGCGCTGAAATTGCCGAGACCCTCGACTTTCTGCAGAATGCCGGGCTGAACACGATTTTTCTGGAATCCTTTTTCCATGGGTTCACCATCTTTCCCAGTCAGGTGATGCAGCACTATGGCCTGCCGGCTCAGAGCCCGAAATTTGCAGGCACTTCGGAAGCGGGCTCGGGCAAGGACTACCTGGCTTTGTGGATCGATGAAGCCCACAAACGTCACATGAAGGTGCATATCTGGTTTCAGACTTTTTATGCCGGCACCAACGTGTTCTACACCGCCCCGGGTCCCATACTGGGCAAATACCCGCAATGGGCCAATGTTCAGTACTCCGCCCTCAGCGATCTGAAGCCGCCGGTGACGGCGCCCAATATTGCGCCCGGAGATGCAACTGCTGACACCGCCGCTCTCAGCAACGCCCCGCCGGCTCAGGTGGCGATGGATCCGCCGGCAGGCGGACGAACGGTTCCCTCTTACATGATGCCGCTGACCGATGATCCGCAGGTCAAGCCTCGGACGCCGGCCATGCCGGTGAAAGCGCCAGACAGTGAAACAGGGTTGGATAAAACCACACCGGTGGGTGATCCGGCGGCCTGGACATCGCCGCCCCCAACCGGGCTGGACATGGTGCTGACGGCGACCAGGCTGAAACCCTCAACCCTGGAACGTGGCGCGTTCTTTATCGATCCGGTCAATGCGGAAGCCCGCCAGTTTCTGCTGAAGCTGATTGATGAAATGGCGACACGCTATGACATTGATGGCATGCAACTCGATTACATCCGCTATCCCGCCAGCTTTCCGCCGGACCGCTACAGTTACCATGCAACCACCTGGGGTTACACGCCCACAGCCCGCCTGGATTTCTACAAGGAGTACGGCGTGGATCCGGTAACGCTGAATGAAAAGCAGAACCCGCTGCTGTGGCAGACCTGGGAAAATTACAAAGCGAGTTTTGTCAGTGGGTTTGTGCGCGATGTGCACACCGTGCTGCAGGAAAAAGAGCAACAGAACGGCCGTAAAATTCTTCTGTCGGCGGTTGTTTTTCCCAAAGCGGAAGTGGCCCGCCAGACCAAACACCAGGACTGGAAAACCTGGCTGGATAACCAGTGGCTTGATTTCCTGGCGCCCATTACGCTGACCAGTTCCATCAGCATTATTAAAAGCGATACGGAAGCCTCTGTGAAAGCCGGTGGGGATACCACACCGGTCGCAACCGGCGTTTTCGGGCCATTCAACAACAACTCGGCGGAAGACCTGCTCGCCCAGATAGAGGCGGCCCGTCAGGGCGGCGCCGCCGGGTTTGCCATTTTTGATACGGCCCACCTGTCAGGCCGCATGGCTGAAGCGCTGCAGGCCTCCGAGGCGCCACGGGTGAAGCCGTAAGAACCCTGCACCCTCAGCCCCTCTCCCCACGGGGAGAGGGGCCTAAGAACGACTTCGTGTAAACAAACATTTCAATTGGAGCGATGGTGACGGCCAACGCTTGAGTTGCGGGATCACCGCGCCTATAATACAGAGGGATGAAGCAACAGGCTGAGGAATCACTTGTTTGTTGCGTAGTTCCAAAGGCATTCAAAGGCGCAAACGATAGAGAGTGATTGAAGGGGATACGATGAACGCCAGAAGTTATCAGATGGGGCGCTGGTATGACGCCTATCCACAGCTGGCGTTTGCTATCAAGGTGCTGCAATGGTCGCCTGTCACGTTACAGCAGGAGGCCGTGGACGCCCTTGATGCGTTGTTTGTCACCACACTGGGTGTGGATGATGTTGCGGACAACCCGGACTTGCGGGGACTGCGCTGGTACGATCACACGGCCAATGGTTGGCGTGTGGCGATGCTACAGCATTTACCGGTGAGTCTGAAAAAGCAGGCCGCTGAAACTCTGATGCGAGTGCTCAATCAGTCCAGCGCAGCCTGAATTCTGGTTTGAATTGAAACGCCATGCATTATGTAAAAATTTATACATAATGTAGTAATTTCACGTGACAAACCTTCCGATCGTGACGGACAATACTGTCCAAACTCTAACTCTCTATCCTTTGTGCCTTTCGCCTTTGTGCGAGGCATTTTTTTTGGGAATTTTTTCAGCTCTCACGAACCGGTCATTGCGAAGAATTCCGAAGGGACGACGCGGCGAACGCATGGCCTTTAACCCCGAGATGGCCACGTCCTCTGCGAGGTTTGGCAATGACGGGAGAACTTATCCCCGGGGTTTCAGCGTGGGAAAGGCGATGACATCGCGGATGTTCGTGGCGTTGGTCAGCAGCATCACCAGCCGGTCGATGCCCACCCCCAGACCGCCAGCCGGCGGCATGCCGTATTCCAGCGCCGTCACATAATCTTCATCCATGCCGTGCGCTTCCTCGTCGCCGCCATCACGCTGCGCCAGCTGATCCTCGAAACGCTGCCGCTGATCGATCGGGTCGCTGAGCTCCGAGAAGGCGTTGGCCACCTCCCAGCCGTTAATGCGGGTTTCAAATCGTTCCACCAGGCGCGGGTCATCCCGGTGCGCCTTGGCCAGGGGGGAAATTTCACGCGGGTAATCCGTAATATGGATGGGCTGAATCAGTGTGTCTTCAATTTTGACTTCAAACACCTGCTCCAATACCGAGCCCCAGCGTTCGCTGTCATCCACTTTCACGCCCAGCGCGCGGGCGGCATGACGCGCATCCTCATCGGTGGTGATGGTCAAAAAGTCCACGCCGGTGGCTTCCAGCACGGCCTGATTCATCGATTTTCTGGGCCAGGGTGGGGTGAGATCCAGCGTGTGTTCCCCGTAAGCGACTTTGGTGGTGCCCAGTACAGCCTTGGCCACGGTGGCCACCATCGTTTCAAACAGGGTCATCATGTCGTTGTAATCCGCGTAGGCCTGGTAGGCTTCCAGCATGGTGAATTCCGGGTTGTGCCGCGGCGAGATGCCTTCATTGCGGAAGTTGCGGTTCAGTTCAAACACTTTTTCCGAGAGACCGCCCACAATCAGGCGCTTCAGATACAGCTCCGGCGCAATGCGGAGCACCATATCCATATCCAGGGTGTTGTGGTGGGTGTGGAAGGGTTTGGCGGCCGCCCCGCTGGCCATGGGTTGCAGCATGGGGGTTTCCACTTCCAGAAAGCCCTGGTTGAGGAAAAACTTGCGGATTTCCGAGATGATCAGACTGCGACGCACCAGCGTTTCGCGGCTGTCCGTGTTCATAATCAGATCGAGATAACGCTGGCGGTAGCGCGTTTCCACGTCGGTCAGGCCATGGAATTTTTCCGGCAGCGGGAGCAGGGATTTGCCGAGCAGTTCAAAATGGCTTACCTTCACGCTGAGTTCCCCGCGCGGGGTGCGGCGCGGGGTGCCGGTGGCGCCGATGAAATCGCCGATATCCAGCAGTTTCAGCTGCGCCATCAGCTCGGGGCTGAGGTGTTCCTTGTGGCAGAACAGCTGCACCTTGCCGGTGGGGTCCTGCAGGTCAATAAACAACCCGCTGTTGCGGATGGCCATAATCCGCCCGGCGGCGCTCACCACATCATCGGACTCCTCGCCGGGCTGCAGGGGATCGTAGTCAATCTGCAGCCGGCCGTTGCTGTGGGTTTTTTCAAATCGGTAGGGGTAGGGGTTCACGCCCTGGGTCACCCAGGTGTTCAGGGTGTTCAGTCGATCCTGGCGGATGCGCGAGTGATCGGCGTGGGCGTCGGTGGCGGGGGTGTCGGCGTTGGTCATATCGGCAGGCGTCGTTGCGGCAGTCATCGGGCTTTCTTTGGCGGGTTGGGGGTGGGGCGTTGTTTCGCCAATGTAACATAAGACCGGTTCCGGGGGTAGTTTGTCGGGGCGTCCGGGCCGTCAATCCACTGTTTGGGCGTTTAAAACTAGGCCCGGACGGGTATCATACGAATAGCATCCATGGAAGTCGTCGGTCCGGTGGTCTTTGGTGTGTTGTGGGGTTCAGCCGGCTTGGCATGGTTGTATTGGGGGAACAAATGAAGATTGGAGCCAGGCAATGCGGACTCAGTTTGAATGTGATCAGGAAATTATGGATATCGCGCGGCGCATCCAGGCGCTCAGCCGCGAGATGAGCGGTCGTTCAGAAGCCACGGTCAACGTCTCCGGGGTGAAGCTGGCCAAAATACAGGACCTGGCCAACCTGCTGCTGCCCCGGCTGGAAGACCGGCTTGACGTGGTGGCCGTGGCATTGTCCCGTGAGGAGCTCACGGAAGCGGCGGCACTGCCCGGGACGATACCGGCGGCTTAAACCGCGGCCAGGCCCTTGAGTGCTTCCACCAGGCCTTCCACGGCTTTCACGGAGTTCTGGAACAGCGACTGCTCTTCAGCGGTCAGCTTGATTTCCACCACGTCCTCAATGCCGTTTCTGCCGAGTTTGACGGGCACGCCGACATATAGACCCTGCACGCCGTACTGACCTTCCAGGTAGACGGCGCAGGGGAGTATGCGCTTTTTGTCTTTCACAATGGATTCCACCATGTCCACCACCGAGGCGCTGGGGGCGTAGAACGCCGAGCCGGTTTTCAGGTGGGCGACAATCTCGGCGCCGCCATCGCGCGTGCGCTGAATGATCTGCTCCAGGCGGTCGGTCTTAATGAGTTCAGGAATGGGAATGCCGGCCACGGTGGAGTAGCGGGCCAGCGGCACCATGGTGTCGCCATGGCCGCCCAGCACGAAGGCATGCACGTCTTCCACGGAAACGTCGAGTTCTTCGGCAATAAAGGTGCGGAAACGGGCGGAATCCAGAACGCCGGCCATCCCAATCACGCGGCGGCTGGGGAAGCCCAGGGTCTCCAGGGCCACGTGGCACATGGCGTCCAGCGGGTTGCTGACGATGATGACCGTGGCGTTGGGCGCGTGCTTTTTAATGTGGCCGCACACCTCGCGCATAATCTTGGCGTTGATGCTCAGCAGATCATCACGGCTCATACCCGGTTTGCGGGGCGAACCGGCGGTGACCACGACAATCTCGGAGCCGGCCAGCAGACTGTAATCATTGCTGCCCACCACGCGGGTGTCGTACCCGTACACAGGGCCGGATTCGAGAATATCGAGCGCCTTGCCCTGGGGCACGCCTTCCACAATATCCACCACGGCCACGGTTTTGGACAGTTCAGCTTCGGCGAGACGTTGAACGAGGGTGGCGCCCACGTTGCCCGCACCCACAACGGCAATCTTATCAAGCATCGGGAAAATCCTCTCAATCAGCAACAGCTGCGCGCGATTGTATCACAGTCGTTGCCTGAGCGGCAGGCCTGTTTCAGCGGGCGGTCTGCTGCAGCTGGAGTCTGATTTCGCGGATCTGCTGGACGAGAACCGGGTGGTTGTCCAGCAGGGCTTTGAGTTTCTCGTAGGCGTACAGAATGGTGGTGTGTTTGCGCCCGCCCAGAAGTTCCCCGATCTTGGGAAAGCTCGCTTCGGTGAGTTCACGCACCAAGTAAATGGCCACCTGTCGCGCGTGAGAGACATCCTTGCTGCGCAGCTGGCTTTTGAGGTCCGAGGCCTGCAGGTGGTAATAGCGGGCCACGGTCTCCACAATGGTTTCCTTGCTCAGCCGGGCCGGGTCCACCGTGGCGCCCAGCAGGTTTTTGGTGGTGGCCACATCCATGGGGGACTTGGTCAGCAGTGCGTAAGCCACCACTTTGTTCAGGGCGCCTTCCAGCTCGCGGATGTTCTGCGGACGCAGTTCAGCGACGGTGGCCATCACGTCACCGGGAATATGCACGGCGCCGTGCGGGCCGTCGGCCGGGTAATCGCGCGCGGCCTTGCGCTGCAGAATGGCCATGCGGGTTTCAAAATCCGGCGGCTGAATGTCGGCGATCAGCCCCCACTCAAAGCGGCTGCGCAGCCGGTCTTCCAGCCGTGAGAGGTGACTGGGCGGCCGGTCGCTGGAGAGGATGATTTGTTTGCCGGCCCCGTGCAGGGTGTTGAAGGTGTGGAAGACTTCCTCCTGCGTGCGGGTTTTGCCTTCCAGAAACTGCACGTCATCAATAATGAGCACATCAATGTGGCGGTATCGGTTCTGGAAGGCCGTCATGCCCTGTTTGGCGCCGAGGGTGTGAATCAGGTCATTGGTGAACTGTTCGGCCGTCACATAGCGCACCACGAGATCCGGATGGTGCTGCAGCACAAAATGCCCGATGGCCTGAATGAGGTGGGTTTTACCCAGCCCCACGCCGCCATGGATAAAAAACGGGTTGTACTGGCAGGCGGGGCTTTCGGCCACGGCCATGGCGGCGGCAAAACAGAACCGGCTCTGTTCGCCCACCACAAAGTGATCAAACGTGTAGCGCGGGTTGAGGTTACCCGCGTTGCTGCGCGGTGTCCAGGGGCGCCAGGGCAGTTCCGCCGGTTGTGTGCCGGCCAGCGGCTGGTTCGCGCCGGAGGAGGGTGCGGCGACCGCCGGACGGGCGACAGGCGAGCGTTCTTGTGTGGCGGCTTCCGGCTGAGGCGCCGGGTCTCCGACAGTCACCGTGATCGTCAGGGGGCGACCGGTCACGCCGGGCGCCACGTTCTCCAGCGCGGGTTTGTAATGCTTCATCACCCAGTCGCGATGAAACGCGCTGGGGGCTGTGATTTCCAGCTGATCGCCAGAAAGGCCGGTGGCTCTCAGCGGGGCCAGCCAGGTTTCATAGCCCGGTCCGCCAATATCCGGCTTCAGGGTGTCACGCAGCTGGCGCCACAGCGCGTCCCATTCCGCCGGCGCTGCGCCGGCAGCGGGCTGTCTTGAGCGGCCGGCCAGCGTCCCGCTCAGGCTGTGCGCCATTGGTTTGCGTTCGCCCTCGGCACCGGATTCAGTCAGGGGGGAACCAGCCAGTGGGAGCGAGGTGGGCACAATCACAATCCGTTCAGCATCAGGACATCACAGCAGAGCTCACCGGGACACCGGGGATGTCTAACCACATCTCAGGCACACGGATCCGGTCTAACTCTCAAACCACCGTATCGGCGGCTTTTCCCCTCCGAAACGGGATATTTAATTTAGCATAAGCCGCCAGCGGATCGATCGGCGCGTAACCACACTTTTACATTCAGAATACATTCCGGTTCTATTCTGTCTGCATTTCGCCATAAGACCGGCCAGGCTCTGATTTCAGCGCTTAAAACGGCCCTGCTGACGCCGCAGAAAGGCGGAAGAGAACCGGTGTTTTGCCAAAGACTGTGTCTGTGGTAAAACATTGCTTCCGGCCCGTTAACAGGTGCCGGGTGGTCTTACTGAAGGCGGCATTTCCCGCCTGCCTCACCGGATCGCCTGCGATCCCCTCCCCTCAACCTCTGGAGATTGAACGATGAAACGTACACTGGAAGGCACTCAGCGTAAACGTCGCCGGGTCAGTGGTTTCCGTACCCGCATGCAGACAGCTGCCGGTCGCCGCGTGCTCAGCCGCCGTCGCGCCAAGGGTCGGCACAAAATAGCCCTGTAAGCTGTTGGCCGTTGGCCATGCTTGCCAAGCCCAACCGTCTGAAATCCCCCCGCCTCTTTGAGCGTTTGCTGCGTGGTGGCCGTCAGACGGCCGATCGGGGGGCTGTGGTTTGCCTGGGGAAAAACAACCTTTTTGTGGTTTACGCCCTGCGGCATGACCCGCAGTTTACCGGCGTGCTGGCGCCCACGCAGTTCGGGCTGATTGTGAGCAAAAAGATTGATAAGCGCGCCGTGGTGCGCAACCGCATCAAGCGCCGCCTGCGGGATCTGATCCGCAGACAGGTGCTGCCGCTCCTGGCCCGGCAGGCCAGCCTGCCTTTCCGGGCCGTGGTGATTATTGCCCGCGACGGCCTGAAGGACGCGCCTTTCCGTCTGATTGACGAACGGCTGTCGGCCTGTTTTCAACCGCCGCAGGGGGCGTCATGACACACCTGAACGCCATGCTGCAGGCATTGCTGCTGGTGGCGGTGCGCGCCTACCGGGCGCTGCGTCGTTACACCCGCTGGCTGGCGCCGGGCACGTGCCGGTTTCACCCCAGCTGTTCGCGTTATGCCCTGGAGGCCATTACCGCTTACGGCGCCTGGCGCGGCGGCTGGCTGACCCTGAAGCGGATTGCCCGGTGTCATCCGTATCATCCGGGTGGCGTGGATCCGCTACCCCCGCCTGAAACACCCGTCCGGCCCGCGTTTCATCGCCGGCCTTTTATTGCCGGTGTGCGCGGTTTATGATGGGCGGAGACTTTTTCCGTTTTTTGGTTCTCATATGGAGCGCATGACCTGTGGATTTAATTAATAACGCGATCTTTTTTCTGATCAACGCCATCCATGATGTGGTGGGCAGTTACGGCTGGTCCGTTGTTATCATTACGGTGCTGATCCGCGTGCTGCTGTGGCCCACCAATACGGCCCAGACCAAATCCATGCGCAAAATGCAGGAACTGCAGCCCAAGCTGAAAGAACTTCAGGCCCGCCACAAGGACAACCCGCAGAAACTGCAGGAAGCCATGATGAAGTTCTATGCCGAAAACAAATTCAACCCCATGGCCGGCTGCCTGCCCATGATCATCCAGCTGCCGATTTTTATCGGTCTGTTCGGCGCGCTCAACAGCCCGCAGTTTCTGGCCGAATCCGTTCACGAAAACTTCTTTTTTGTGGATAAGCTCTACAACACCCTGCACAGCCATGCCGGCGAGCCGCTGGATGGTCAGTTCAGCGTGGAGGACAAGGACACCTTTATGACCGGCAAAACCGCCACGCTGGTGATGAAGGATGGCCAGACCCGCGAGATGCCGGTCAAGGATATCCACAAAATCATTACCATCTCGCCCAAACCCCTTTTCCCCGGCAGTCCCATGCAGGTCACCCTCAATCTGGATCAGCTGGGGATTGAAGATGTGGGCTATTATGCCGACCGGCTGGCCTCAGCCAAAACCTATCTCATCAACAACCAGACCCGCGAGCTGGAGGACGTAACCTTTGAAAACACAAAGGGCAAACTGGTCGCCACCCTGAAAACCCTGCCCGGCCAGACCCGCTGGCACTGGGACGTCCTGGTGCTGATTGGGTTGTACGCCATTATGACCCTGCTGTACCAGCGGGTGATGAACCCGGCCAAACCCGCCGCCGCCGCCGCTCCGGCTGGCGATGATCAGGCGGCCATGCAGCAGAAAATGATGAAGATGATGCCCCTGATGTTTGTGGTGATTCTGTTCTTCATCCCCATTCCCGCCGGTGTGATGATCTACCTGGTGGTCACCACGGCCCTGATGTTCATTCAGACGGCCTGGGTGAACTGGTCTGAACAGAAGGCCGCTGCGGACACGGTTCCCACGCCCTCGCGACAGATTGTGGATGTGAAGGCGGATTAATCCGTTAAAGCGCGCACCATTTTACCGGGTTTGGGTTTTCTGTGCTCAGCAGACCGTAAAGGAACGGAAATGACCCGGATTGCTCCCATGCATCCTGTGCCGCCAGTGCACCCAGATCCCCGGCAGCCAGCCTTTGGCGGCCGGCCACAGGGTCCGGCCATACTGGACGCCAATGAAAAACCCATCCGTTTTCACCGCCTGACCCCCGAGGAACAGCAACTGGCGCTGACCTATGCCGAAGCGGCGGGTGACGGCGTGATTATGTCCCTGGTCCGTCAGATGAAGCCTCCGGAAAAAGTCGCTTATCTGCATACCAAACCCTGGCAGGAGCATTCCAGGACGGTTCTGGACGCCATACTGCCCCTGATGACCCCCCGGCAGCGCGATGAGTACCTGCACGGCAAGCGTCTGCAGGATGCTTTTGCCCGGTTCACCGGCCCGATGGTCCGCCTGGCGGACATGCTTGATACGCGGGTCTGGCGGGCGCGTCTCCGGCATCATGTGGCTCTGAAAAGCCAGGAGAAAAACATTCTGCCCTATCAACAGGTTGAGGAACTGGCCGATGGCATCCGGCAGGCCTCCGATGCCTGGTTTATGCTTAAGAGCAGCTAGATTAGTCCGCCCGGCGGGTCAGTACCGCCAGGTAAAACCCGTCTCCGTGGGCGCTGAGCGGCAGGCCCGATTCCCGGTTCAGACTGAACTGCGGGTGGGCCGCAAGGTACCGGTCAATGAGTTCCTCATTTTCTGCCGGGTGAACGCTGCAGGTGCTGTATACCAGCGTCCCACCCTCTCGGACCAGGCTTCCCGCCGTTTGCAGCAGTTCCCATTGTTTGGCGGTGAAAGCCGGCATGGCCGCCGGTGAGCACTGAAGCAGAATCTCGGGATGCTGACGCACTGTTCCCAGTCCAGAGCATGGGGCATCCACCAGGACGGCGTCAAACCCGCCCTCCGGCAGATCGGTGGCTGTGGCGGCATAGTCCGCCAGGGACTGCCCGTGAATGGTGACGCCCTGGGCGCCCAGCCGGCTGCAGTTTTCCTGAAGTTGTCCGGCGCGCTCAGGCATGGGCTCAAGCGCTGTAATACGGGCCTGGTTGGCGCTGAGGGCCGCCATATGGGTGGTTTTGGAGCCCGGGGCGGCGCAGGCGTCCAGAATACGCATGCCGGCCCGGGGGGCCACGGCATAGGCCACCGCGGCCGAATGGGGATCCTGGAGATAGATCTGGCCTTCGGCAAAGCCGGGCAGTGTGGCCGGGTTGCCCTGCCAGCCGGGCAGAACCAGCAGTTCCGGGTGGTCACTGGCCAGGGGCAGCCAGGCAATGTCCGCGGCTTCCAGTGTTTGCTGGTAGGCCTGTGGCGTTACCTGGAGGGTATTGACGCGTAGGGTGAGCGCTTTGGGGGTCTGGATGCGGGCGATGAGATCGACTTCCGGCGTGCCGGGCTGCCGGGAGGCCAGTAAGTCCAGAAACCACCGGGGAATGCCCTGTACCTGCTGATCGGAGGCCCGGGGCAGGTCACCCGCATCTCGCCGCCGCTGAATGCCGCGCAGCATGCCGTTGAGAAAGCCGATGGCCCGGGTGGGGGTTTTCAGCGCGCGCGCCAGACGGATGGTTTCGTCAATGGCGGCATAGTCCGGGACCTGATCCATGGCGCTCAGCTGAACCATGCCCAGCCGCAGGAGGCTGCGGCTGAGGGGTGGAATATCCTTCAGCCGCCGGGCGCCGCTTTGCAGCAGCATCCATTCATTGTGCATCGGCCAGTGTCGCAGGGCGGTCATCATAAGCTGCCGGGCCAGGGCCCGGTCTGCACCGGACAGTTCGGGTCTGCAGCGGCCCAGCTGTTCACCCAGCAGTTGATCGGCTTTGAGGCGCAACGGCTGGGGGCGGCTCAGATTCTGCTCAAAGGCGGAAAGCACGGCGAGACAGACGCCGCGCGCCGTGGGGGGAAACCGTTTGCTCGGCGTGCTCATGAGACCGGGGCGGAACCACAGCCGGTGGTCATGGGTTCAAACCTCAGGGACGCTTGGCCCAGGCGGGAGCGGATGCCGTTGAACCAGGCCCGCGCTTCCATGGTGGCTTTCCCGGGCGGCTGCAGGGTCAGGATCTCGATGGGGCCCGAGCCGGTCTGGACCCAGAGGCCGTTGGCGCTGGCGCCCAGGATTGCGCCGGGTTGGCCGGACGGCAGACTGGCCGGCGCGGGGGCCCCGGGCGGGGTGCTGCGGATGATTTTGAGGGTCTCCTCACCCAGGCGGGTTTGCGTGGCCGGCCAGGGCTGAAACGCGCGAATACGGTTATGCAGGGCGTCCGCCGGTTGGGTCCAGTCCAGCCAGCCATCCTCCCGGGTGCATTTGCCGGCGTGGGTGGCTTGGGCGCCATCCTGGGGCGTGCTGGCCAGAGAGCCGTCGGCGCGTTGCAGCAGGGTGGCCACCAGCAACGGGCCACCGGCGGCGGCCATTTTTTCGGTCAGGCTGGCGGTGGTGTCTTCCGCCGTAATGGGCACCACACGCTTAAGCAGAATGTCGCCCGTGTCCACGCCGATATCGGTCAGCATGGTGGTAATGCCGGTTTGAGGGAGGCCCTGCAGAATGGCGTGCTGAATGGGGTTGGCGCCGCGAAATGCCGGCAGCAGCGAGGCGTGCACATTCACTGTGCCGTGGCTGGGAATGTCGAGCACGGCCTGGCTGAGGATCTGGCCGAAGGCGGCGGTGACAAAAAAGTGGGGGTTCAGGGAACTGAGCGTGGCCTGCAGGGCGTCATCCTTGCGGATACTGGCGGTCTGATGCACCGGCAGCCCCAGAGATTGCGCGGTCTCTTTGACCGGCGGGGCGGTGAGCTTTTTGCCGCGCCCGGCCGGTTTATCCGGCGGGGTGACCACGGCGCACACGGTGATGCGCGGCTCCGACTGCAGCGCCTGCAGCGTGGGCACGGAAAAAGCGGGGGTGCCCAGAAACACCACGCGGATCGGCTCGTCAGCGGGGATAGGTGAGGTTGTCATGGCCTCATCATACCCAAAGCAGGCTGTCCGGTCATGAGCGTCAGGCCAGAAGCGACTCAATCTCCGGCTCATCCAGCAGCCGTTCGGGATCGATGGGAGGCAGCTTGTTTTCCTGGAGCTGCTGTTCGGCGGTAAAGCGGTCAATCACATGATCCACAAACAGCACGCCGTTGAGGTGATCCAGTTCATGCTGAATGGCGCGGGCCAGCAGGGTGCCGCCGCCCACATCCAGCTGACGCTGTTTGCCCTTGATATCCATAAACCGCACGGTAATGTCGGCGTAGCGGCGCACATCGGTATACACGCCGGGGAAACTCAGGCAACCTTCAAAACTCTGGCAGGCGCCGGTTTTACGGACGATCACCGGATTAATAAAAATCATCTGGCCCAGGCTGGGGTCCTCGGGTGAACAATCCAGCACAAAAAGCTGTTTCATCACCCCGACCTGCGGTGCGGCCAGGCCCACCCCGTTGTGGGCGTACATGGTGTCAAACATGTCCTCAATGAGGGTATGGATTTTGGCGGAGACCTTGGTGATTTTTTCTGTCTGGCCCCGCAGCAATTCATCGCCGTATTCAATAACCTTGAGAACCGCCATATGGCATCGTTTCCTTTCCGGTGCAGGCCGCTTTCTGAGACAGGCCTGCTGTTTTCACCGTGTCATGCACCATTATAGGGCAAAGCGCCCTGTTTTTTGAACCATCTCCGGTAAAATCCGCTGAGTGCCCGAGTTCTCCGCAGCGTGTGCGGAGCAGTTGGCCGGAGCGGCTGGCTATGCTACAACAGGATAGACCTCACCGTGGGGTCACCCTTACAGAGAGAAAGCTGACTGCCCGCGTGTCTTCCCTGTCCCCAGCCGATCACCGCTGCACGGTGGAATCCAATACCCCGTGCGATTCCCGCCCGGGAAACCCGGCGTGCTTATACGTCATCCGTTTCCGGACGGAATGCCCGGATTTTAACGCCGAACCGGGTCAGTTTGTGATGATCGATCTGCCGGAATCGGCGTTTTTCTTCCGCCGGCCGATGAGCATTCTTGCTGTGCCGGAACCCGGCGTGTTTGAGGTTTTTTACAAGGTGATGGGGCGCGGCACGCGGCGCATGGCCGAAATTCGCCCCGGAGACATCATCCGGGTGTTGGCGCCGCTGGGCAATGCTTTTGCGCCACCCGCTGCCGGCGAGAAACTCCTGCTGGTGGGCGGTGGTATTGGTATGGCTCCCCTGTATTGCTGGGCCGGCCGTCATGCGGCTTCAGCCGGTGGGGTTTATGGCGTGTATGGCGCCCGCAGCGTGGCGGATCTCGGACCCACCGTCCGGATCGAATCCGTGTTTCATCCTGACCGGTTCCGCTTCACCACCGATGACGGATCGCTGGGCTTTACCGGCAACGTCTGTCAGTTTCTGGAATCCGCCCCGGACTGGGTGACCGGCGTGCAGCGGGTGCTGGTGTGTGGCCCCACACCGATGATGCGCGCAACCGTAGCGCTGGTGAAACGTCTGAATCCGGCCTGTCGCGTGGAGGTTTCCCTGGAGGAGCATATGCCCTGTGGCACCGGCGCCTGCACCGGGTGTGTGGTGCGCCGGGCGGATCAGCTGCTGCCCAGCAAGGTCTGTGTTGAAGGCCCGGTGTTTGAGGCGTCTCAGCTGGTGTGGGAGGATGCCTGGGCGGACGTGATGCCGTCACAACCCTGTGCGGCGAAGGAGGTCTGCCGGTGAGTGCGCTGACAAGCCACGCGCTGAAAAGTCATCTGGCCGGGCTGACACTCGCCAGCCCCCTGCTGAACGCATCCGGTGCGTTCAACCCGCCGATGTTTAACCGGCTTTTCCCGCTTCAGGGAACCCTGGGCGCCATTGTCACCAAGACGGTGACGGCCCAGCCGCGCGTGGGCAACGCCCAGTACCGCACTGTGGAGTTGCCGGGCATGGGGATGCTCAACAGCATCGGCATACAGAACGCCGGTCTGGCGCATTTTCTGGAGACCGAGGGCCCCGGTTTTGCGGCGTTGGGCGTGCCGGTTATTCTCAGCATTTCAGCGGAATCCTCCGAGGCGTTTGGCGCCATGGCCCATGCCTGCCGCGAGCATGCCAACGGGTCGGTCGTGGCGGCCATTGAACTGAACCTGTCCTGCCCCAATATCCATGCCGGCGGGGTGGAATTCGGCAGCTCGCCGGTGATGGTGCGCGAAGCGGTTGCCGCCGTCAAATCCGTTTTTGATCGGCCGGTTTTCGCCAAACTGACGCCCAATGTGGGGGACATGGTGCCCATTGCCGCCGGCGCTTTGGAGGGCGGGGCCGATGGTCTGACCGCCATCAATACGTTGTTAGGCACTCACATTGACGTGAAAACGCGCCGCCCCGTGCTTCCCCGGGTATCCGGCGGGTACAGCGGACCGGGTGTGCGGCCGGTGGCCTTACACCATGTTTACCGCCTGTATCAGCATTTCCCCGGCACGCCCATTCTGGGGGTGGGCGGTATTGCCACCAGTGAGGACGTGCTGGCCTTTATGATGGCCGGCGCCTCGGTCGTGCAGGTGGGAACAGCCTGTTTCCGGGACCCGATGGTCTTTGCGCATGTTCACGAGGAACTGCGCGCCTGGTGCGCGCGGGAAGGCGTGGCGCATTTGCAGGATCTGGTGGGTTGCGCGCAGGCGCACTGACCATTCGGTCTCGTTTGCGTGGTGGGTTTTACCGGCGGCCGCGACAGGACGACCGCCCGTTTTTGTTACAATGGGCTCAGACGTTGCGTGTTGCCGATACTGAGAGTTGATCGTTTGATGCAAGATATCGCCACCCAAGGTAGGGTTAACCGGTCATCCTGGCCGGGGATGGGGCTGATGCTGGCCGTGGCTGCCTTTCTGGGTTTAACGGCGATGGGCTGCTCCGGTGAAGGCGGCATGGCCATGGGCGGCGAGACCAAGGAAGAGGGACCGCCCCCGCTGGAGATCACCGTACCCCAGGTGGACCAGATGACCCGTCTTGGCCGCACAACGGCCGACGGCCAGTACGTGGTGATCCGCGCTGTGTTTGCCAACGTCAGCAACAAGGCCATTACCATTTCGCCACCGGAGCTGGTGCTGCAAAACATTACGGATAATGAGAAGGAACGGTTTTCGTTTCCGCCCGAACGCTTTCTGGGCAGCGATTTTCGCTATCAGTACGGCCGGGACAAACAGGACCGCCTCATTGAAAAACAGGATCTGACCGTGAATCCCCAGATACGCGCGGAGCGCTACGTGATTTATCAGCTGCCACTGAACGGGGATGTGGCGGATTATCAGTTGTATTATGGTCCCTACAAAGTATCGGCGCCGGTCATTACGCCCGATACCGAACAGACGGACCGAAGGGAGTACCGTGACTTTGACAGCCGCTGAGTCCAGCGAACCGGGCGCCCTGCTGCACACCCCGGTGACACTGGCCGATAAAAACCGCACCAAAATTGTGGCCACACTGGGCCCAGCCTCCACATCACCCCAGGTGATGGAAAAGTTGCTTCTGGCCGGGGTGGCCGTCTTCCGCCTCAATTTTTCCCATGGCTCTCACGAAGAGCATGCCGCCAATATCGCCAATATCCGTCAGGTTTCCGCCCGGCTGGATACCCACGTTGCCATTCTGGGTGACCTGCAGGGGCCCAAGTTTCGCACCGGCATGCTGGAGAATGACATGCCTGTTGAGCTCGAGAATGGTCAGACGGTTCGCTTTACCGCCCAGCAGCAGATTACCGGTGTGGCCGCCGATGGCGTGACGGTGATCGGGTGTAATTATCCGCAGCTGGTGGAAGCGGTGAAACCCGGCGATACGGTGCTGATGGCCGATGGCACCATCCGGCTGACGGTGCTGAACAAGCCGGAGTCGTTGCTGGCCGAGTGCCGTGTGGTGGATGGCGGTCCGCTGGGTTCCCGCAAAGGCATTAACCTGCCGGATTCCCATATCCAGGTGCCGGCGCTGACCGAAAAAGATCTGGCCGATGCCCTGTTTGGGGTGAAAGCCGGGGTGGATTATCTCGCGCTGTCGTTTGTTCAGCAGGCTGACGATGTGGTGGCCCTGAGAAAATATGTAACGGAAGCCGGTCTGACCTGCCCGCCGATTATCGCGAAAATTGAACGCCCGCACGCCGTGGAGCATATCCCCGAAATTCTGGAAGTCTCCGACGGCCTGATGGTGGCGCGCGGGGATCTCGGTGTGGAACTGCCGCCTGAGCGCGTGCCGATTATTCAGAAACAACTGGTGGAGATTGCCAACCACTATGGCATTCCCGTCATCATCGCCACGCAGATGCTGGAGTCCATGGTTGATTCCCTGCAACCGGCGCGCTCGGACGTGAGTGACATTGCCAATGCCGTGCTGGACCGGGCCGACGCGCTGATGCTCTCCGGTGAGACGGCGATGGGTGAGTACCCGGTGGAATGCGTGACGATGATGCGCAAGATTATTCAGGAAGTGGAGGCCAGCCATCTGGCCAAGCGCTACCGTCCGCATGAGTCCAGCGCGATGATCTCGCCGCACGATCAGCACACCATTGCGCATGCCGCCAGTTACGCGGCGACCAAATCCAACGTCAACGCGCTGGTGGTGCTCTCCAACTCGGGCAGCATGGCCCGGCGGATTTCCAAACTGAAGCCTTACCGGGCGATGATTGCCGTGACGCCGCACCATGCCGTGGCCAACAAAATGTGCCTCCTGTGGGGCGTCACGCCGGTGGAGTCGCCCATTACCGGCAGTTCGGATGAGACGATGGAGATGGCCGAAAACCTGATTCTGGAAAAGGGCCTGCTGCAGCATGGCGATCGGATTGTGTTCTGCGCCGGTAAAACCCCTTTAAAATGGCTGGCCGATGTTGTGAAAATCTATCGCATTGGCGACGTGGATCACACACAGGATCTGGGCTAGCAGCTGTTTCCCCGTGAGCGCTGGCCTCTCCCGGCCCCTTCGGGGCCACCCGCTCCTGCAAGGAGAGGGTTTCAGGTATCGACTGCCTCGGCCTGGACATCCACCACGGTGCTGCCGGGTTGCATGACGGGCGGTTCGCCGTAGAGGGTGTAGGCCTCTTCCAGAATGCGCACGTTGCGCGTGTTGGCGCGCCAGAAGGCGTCGCTGACATCGCCCAGCAGGGGAATGCTGCCGATGAGGATATCAATCAGAATATTGGCGGCCAGGCGGGCGTGAACATGACCCGGAAAGCCGAGTTCATACGCCACCCACACCGGGTAGAGTGAAAGCAGCGCAGCAACCACCTCGCCGCCCACCGGCAGAACGCCCAGCAACGGGTCCAGGCCGATGCGTTGTTTGGTGAACGGGATTTCAATGGCCCGGTCCATCAGGCGGGCCAGCGTTTTGGCGCGGCGTATGCCGGGATGTGGGTGGTGGTCCGGGTGGGTTTCCTTCGGGAGTGGGGCCATTCGGGGTCCTCTCATGGGCGGGCGCCGGGTGCAATTTTTGCATTTCAGGCGTCTTGTATTCATACTGTCCCGGTGGAACGACGGACCGCGCCGATGTTTGTTCAGCCTGTCACCTCATCATACCCGCTGGGTGTTGCCCGGCAAACCCCGCCGGGTGATGTCCAGTTTGGCATGGCGGTTGGCTATGATGCCGAAGATCTGCCACCCGAGGAAGGCCCGGCCGTTCCTGTCTGGATTGATTCCGCGCGGGCGCAGACACAGGGGCATCTGCCGGTTTCGGGTGGTTATATTTATGCCAACGGCGAGGATGCCCGGAAAATTCTGAACATCCGGCAACTGCGGGCGCAGCTCAGAGGCAGTCTGGTTCAGGCTGAAACCCCGGTCGGGATCCGGAAGCAGCCTCTAAAGGCAGAGGATGACCTGGCCTGGCTGCACCGGCTGGCGCAGGCGCCGGTTCTCGTCCCGCGGACCCTCACTCCCCGTGAGGCGGATGTTGTGCGCGAAGTGAAACACCAGCTGGATGTGTTGGAACGCCGGGCGGTCGATCGTGCTGTTGCCATGCTCCCCGCGGAACGTCCGGACAAGAATGCCCGCCGCCGTGCCCGCCGCGCCCGCCGGAAGGTGGGAACACAGTCCCGCTGAACAGCCATCCGGTGGCGGTATGATACACTCAGTGAGGTGGGTTGTTGCGCATTGTGATTGCCCTGCCGCCGGGACAAAACGGGGGAGAGGATGATGAACGGTTTTTTTTCTGTGACGATGCCTGAGACGACGCCACTCCAGTTTGCCGGCGAGCGGAGCCGCAAACGCCGTGCGGCCGGGCTGGGTTTCACGGTTTTGAGTGCGGCTGGCGTGGCGCATGGTTTGTACAATTATGGGGCGCACAGCGCATTCGGAGATACAGGCGCTTATGTGGCGGCGGAAAGCCCTGACACCCAACGCCCTTACGGGCAGACGCAAACCCGGGCTTATCAGGAGATATTTACCGGTGTGCCTTCTCAGTCGGATGTGGATGTGCTGACGCGCTACCACGAAGACCTGGGCAAGACGGACGCCTATGCCTCGGTGAGCGCGTGGTCTGAGGATCAGCAGCCGGATACCTGGCTGAAAGTGGACGCTGCGGCAACGGGTGTGGGGGTGCTGGGCCGGCTGGGCGTTTGGCTGGGTCTGCCATGGCGCCGCCGGCGCCAACAGAAAGCCAACTGATTCTGTCATATGCCGTGTTGCCGGGTTTCACCGGGTGCGTTTCTGCGCTTCAATAACGCCTTACTGACTGTGGGACCCCAATCAATGAAAATCTGCAATCCGCCAGCGTTGTCACCCGGGTTTGCCGGCTCCCTGAAGAAAAAACCATGGCCCCATTATGCTTTTTTGGCTGGCAGCATTGTGACAACAGGGTTTGCTGCAAGCTCTGGCTGGCATTACTTTCAATCAGGCACTCAGGAGACCAAAGTAAACGGTCTGATCGCACAGAAGGCAGAGCTACCCTTGGTCAGCCCCCGGCAGCAGGACATTCTGACGCGCTCGGGCACGGAACCCCTGCCCTTTGATGATCAGCAGTGGCTGGTAAGTTACCTCGAGGATACGGCCGGCCGGCAGCGGCACAATCTTGCGCTGGAGCCCCGGATACTGGCGGCTGAACTCGCGCTGGGGCGGGAGCAGGACGCCACACGGGAAAGCCTGAGTGATTCGGCTCACATGGCTGAAATTACTGCCATGGCGGGCTTTCTGGGCTATAAAATGCGCGCCGGTGACTGGACAATTCCAGAAGATTGGTTGAAGTCCGAAACCTAGAGACTACTGCCAGCTTTCGGCGCGGCGGGGTTTTTTCATTGCCTGGCCACGCTTGTTGGTGCGCTGCTGCAAGCGTTCAATCGCCTCGTGCGCCTCGGCCAGAAACACCTTGCCTTCGCCTTCCTCCAGGTCCTGCAGCACCAGCTCATCCCAGTCTTCGTCATCCTCGTCCCAGAGGTCTTTGTCTTCCTCGTCCCAGTCGGGCGTCTCGTTGGATCCCTCATCTTCAGTGATTGCGTCCAGAAACAAACCGTCCTGCAGGCCAGTATCCGCCTGCGAGAGAAATTCCCCGTTCATTGGTCATCGTTCTCCTTGCACTCAAAAAATCGCAAAGGGGGCGGTAGGCAGCCACTCCCGCTGCGTGCAGTCAGTATCGTTCCCCCGGCAGAAAACTTGAGGCCAGGTTAAGCTTGATTGCCCCCTTTCCCCTTGAGGGGGATGCTCAGCCGTTACGGATGAGATGTCCGAGGGGGGATGCGGGTTATGCTTCCAGGCCGCTCAGTTCCGCGGCGCGGTGGCACCAGGCGATATGGCCGGGCAGGTATTCCCGCGCTGCGGGGACTTCCGTGCGGCACTGCTCAACCACGTACGGGCACCGTGTATGAAAACGGCAGCCTCTGGGCGGGTTGGACGGGCTGGGCAGGTCGCCTTCAAGCAGCAGGCGTTCTTTATGCCGCTGGCTGGGGTCCGGGAGCGGTATGGCGGACATCAGCGCCTGCGTGTAGGGGTGCAGCGGCCTGCTGTAAAGGGATGCCGCCGGGGCAAGCTCCACAATCCGCCCCAGGTACATCACGGCAACACGGTCACTGATGTACTCCACCACGCTGAGGTTGTGGGCGATGAACAGGTAGGTCAGCCCCAGTTCGTGCTTTAAATCATCCAGCAGGTTCAGAATCTGGGCCTGAATCGAGACATCCAGCGCGCTGACGGGTTCATCGGCCACAATGAATTTGGGGTTGAGCGCCAGAGCCCGGGCAATGCCCACCCGCTGGCGCTGCCCGCCGGAAAACTCGTGCGGATAGCGCTGGGCGGCGTCCTTTGGCAGGCCAACCCGGTCCAGCAGCTCGGCCACCCGGGCCGTCAGGGCAGTCCCCTTCAGTATACGGTGCACCTGCAGGGGTTCGGCAATGGCGTCCCCAATGCTCATGCGGGGGTTCAGGCTGGCGTAGGGATTCTGAAAAACAATCTGCATATGGCGCCGCAGGGGGCGCAGGGCGCCGGGGCTCAGGTGGGTCAGTTCGGCGCCTTCCAGGTACACCTGGCCTTGCGACGGGGGGATGAGCTGGAGAATGCAACGGCCCAGGGTGGACTTGCCGCAGCCGCTTTCACCCACCACGCCCAGGGTCTCTCCGGCCAGAATATCCAGTGAGACATCCGTGACGGCCTGCACCTGACCGACCTGGCGGCTGAAAAACCCCTTGCGGATGGGAAAATCCTTGCTCAGATGTTCAATGCGCACCAGCGGCGTGGTGTCGCTTGACTGTGGTGTGGTTTGGCTGGGGACAGTGCTCACATCAACATTGTAACCCGAGGAGTCGCTTTTCTGGTGTCGCGCCCCCTCTCCCCCTGAGGTGGAGGGGGTGGGGGAGGGTAAATTGGATATTCGATTCCAAATTTTTTGTTAAAGTTGCCCACAACCGGCGCGTCATCGGTTAGTCTGAAGATCCGGTGAGACGATCACCTGTGGGAAAGCGAGTACTGCCAAGCAAAAGAGGGAAAAACGATGTTGCCCGTTGGCCTGCCCCTGAATCCGGATGCCGAGCAGCAGCGCGCTTTTCAGGCATGGCTCCGGCAGGCCCGCAGCGAAAGCCACAACGAAGTCTACACGCACGAAGCAGCCCACGCGGCGGCGGCCGGCGCATACGCCGGGCCGATCAATATCCTCACCAACAGCATGGGCATCGCCACGGGCGGGTTCGTTCAGATCGCCATGCCGGGACTGAACCCCGCAGACCCGGCGGGCAGCCTAGCGGCATATAAGCAGATTGCCGCGGCCGCACAGGCGCCGGGTGCGGATATGTCCGGTGCGGACAAGTCCGTGGCGGCCCAGGCATTCGCCATGATGGGCATGGCGCAGGTGATGATGGACCAGCAGCGGCAGGGCAGACAACCCCACGCAGGTGGCGCGGGTTTATGAGCCGGGTTTGTAAATAATTGATTCATATCGCCCACAACTGACCGGTCATTTCGTATGATATATCTCAGTAAGGGAAATGGCTCATTCTCTCAGCAAACTGACCCTGAAGATGACCACGGCCGCCACCATTCCGGCGCCGACAACCAAACCACCGGCTGCCTGATTCGGGCAGACAGGGCCCCCACTGCATACATTTGCGGCGCCACCCGTTGAAAGCGATCTCCGGTGGATCAGCAGTAAGACCAACTGCTGCCTGAGCACAGGTATTTTCCCAGCCAATATTGAAGCAGGAGATAGTGCAATGCATGGTTTAACGCTGGCTTTACCCGTGTCCCAATTTAAGACCCTCCGTCAGCAACCCGCTCGGGAGCGAATGCCGGAACCGGCGTTTGGGATGACCATGGCCCAGCCAATGGCCCCTTCACTCTATCCAAGGCAGGGGTACACAGCCTTGAACGGCACGGTGATGCCTCCGATGGGATTCCGGGTGTTTGTCTACAGCCCGGCCACTGGTGGTGGTCCGCAGACGATTCATCCCGGCGCCGTTGAGCCCGGATCGGCGATGGCCCGTGGCAAAGCGTTTGCCGGGCATGTTGTGGACACCTTGCTGAAGCCCTTCCGCTGGGTGGGCGAAACAGCGGCCAATATTGTGCGCCGCATGCGCCGTCAGGATCAGAGCGAATCAGCCAGGACCTACCGGTACCGTCCCTACCACCGATAAGCCATGCGTCGTTGAAAATTCTCATAGTGTGTGCTATACTCGAACCTCCAGTGAGGTTGACCCCATAACCTGGCGTGGCCGCAGGCATCCCGCAACCGGGTAATTGGCCGTAAGAGGCGCGTACCGCTCTGGGAATAAACAGTGAGGCTTTGCAACAAAGCCTGCTCAGACAAGAAAGAAACAGGCACGTTTTATCGTGCAGCTTTATAGGAATTCAAACGATGTTCAGTATTTTGCACGATCTGGCCGGTGTGGTCAGAGGCGGTATCCGCGACGACCTTTGCGATAAATCGGAAGGGTGTTCTCACCTGCCGTATCCCGCCTACAGGCAGCTGCATGCGCCTGCGGGTGACAGCTTTACGGTGTCTGACGCCTTGCACGCTGCGGCCCACCATGGCATGCGCGAACGCAATGGCCATGTTATGCAGGCCTTCAACGGCCAGCGTTCCCCGGTGTTTAACACGGCCGGCGGCGGCGCGCAGCCACGCCTGTTTGTGGTGGTGTAGGCCCCGCTTTCGTTTCTGTCTCCCCCGCCCGGCGCATGACCGCTTTGCGCTGCGGGGTGTATAATGGCCATTCATCAGATTGTGGTTTTTGTGAGAGGGAATGGCCATGAGCCAGTCGAATGCGCCGGCGGACGGGTACGCCACGATTGTTAAAGCGTTGGCGGCAGATGGTCTTCAGCCGAACATGACTGACTACGAGGCGATGTGCGCTTCGTTTGACTGGCGGCAGATTGAGGCGGCGCTGCAACTCCCAAGGGCCAACGGCGTCAATCAGGCCACCATCTGTCTGGATGGACACCCGCCCGAGGTGATGGCCCGCACCGCACTCATCTGGCGCAGTGCCGATGGCGGCCGGGAGGCGTATACCTTTGCCGATCTCAGCCGGGAGTCGAACCGTTTCGCCAATGTGCTGACGAGTCTTGGCATTCAGAAGGGCGACCGGGTGTTTGTCTATCTGGAACGCATCCCTGAAGTCTTTATCACCCTGTTTGGCGCGCTGAAATTAGGCGCCGTGGTGGGGCCGCTGTTCTCAGCCTTTGGTCCCGAGGCGATTAAGGACCGGCTGGAAGACAGCGGGGCGAAACTGGTGGTGACCAGCCCTTCCCTGAAATCACGGCTGGACAGCGTGCGTGCTGACCTGCCGGCGCTGGAGAGCGTGGTGCTTGTGGATCGCCGCAAGGAATATATGCATCCCCTGGCGGAGGATGAATACAGTTATGAGGAGGCCATGGCCCGCGCCGGCGATCACTTCAGCGTGGTTCAGACCGATCCGGATGATTACTCGATTATTCATTACACCTCAGGCACCACTGGCAAGCCCAAAGGGGCGGTGCACCGGCACCTGGCCGTACTGGCGCAGAACGCCACGGCCAAGTACATTCTGGATCTGCGGCCGGAGACCGATATTTACTGGTGCACCGCCGACCCGGGCTGGGTGACCGGCACCAGTTACGGCATGTTTGGCCCGTGGTCTCTGGGGGTCACCCAGGTGGTGATTGAAGGCGGTTTCAGCGCCGATAACTGGTACGAAGTGTTGCAGGAAGAAAAAGTGACGGTCTGGTACACGGCGCCCACAGCCATCCGCATGCTGATGAAGGCGGGCGATGACGTGGTGACGCGGTATGATCTTTCGTCCCTGAGGCACCTGTGCAGTGTGGGGGAACCCCTGAACCCGGAAGCCGTGGTTTGGGGCCAGAAGGTTTACAGCCATGTGTTTCACGATACCTGGTGGCAGACCGAAACCGGGGCCATGCACATCTGCAATTACCCGTGCCTGGCTGTGAAGCCGGGTTCGATGGGACGGCCCTTTCCCGGCGTGACGGCCGCCATTATTGACGAGGAAGGCAACCCCCTGCCCCGGGGCGAAGAGGGCCATCTGGCGCTGCGCCCCGATGCGCCGTCTTTTTTCCGGACCTACTGGCAGCGCGATGAACTCTACCAGTCGCGTTTCCGCAAGGGCTGGTACCTGACCGGCGACCGGGCGCGCGAAGATACGGACGGGTATTTCTGGTTTATCGGCCGGGCCGACGATGTGATCAACACCGCCGGTCACCTGGTGGGCCCCTTTGAGGTGGAAAGCGCGCTGATTGAACACCCGGCGGTGGCTGAGGCCGGGGTGATTGGCAAACCGGATGAAGAACGCATGGAAATTGTGAAGGCGTTTATCTCGCTGAAGGAAGGGTATTCCGAAAGCGACGCCCTGCTGAAAGAGATCAAGGATTTTGTGCGGACCCGCCTTGCGGCCCACGCCTATCCGCGAGAAATCCAGGTGTTACCGGGTCTGCCCAAAACCCGCAGCGGCAAAATCATGCGCCGTCTGCTCAAGGCCCGCGAACTCGGCTTGCCCGAGGGTGATACCTCAACGCTGGAGGAATAAGCGATGCGAACTCTGACAGCCCGTCTGCTCTTACTGGGTCTTCTGTTTCTGTCGCCCATCGTTCAGGCCGAAAGCCGGGATGCGTATGTCCGGGACACCCTGCTGCATGCCAAGCAGGCCTGCGATAAAGCCTATGTGGACAGCAATGCCTGGTTTACCGCCAGTATGGTGGCGGAGGCGGACCGGTATACGACGTGTGTGAAAAATCTGGTTCTGGAAGCGGCGCCGCGTCTCTATAAAAAAGAGGATCTGGCGGCCATTGATTTTGCGGCCACGCTGGATGCCGCGCAGAAAAATCTTGGCGCTGTTTACAGTCTGGTCCACGGCCAGGCCATGTACTGCGATGACGATGGCCAGTGTGATTATTCAGGTGGGACCATGTTTGCCGGCGCCCCCACCCTGGCGCTGGGCGCTTGGTATGCCGACCTGCTGTTGCGCATGTGCCTGATGAGTGAGGCCGGTCTGCCGGATGCCTGGGTGAAAGCCTACAAACAGTATGAATGGCAGGCGGATCTGAACGACAACCCGGATGATTCCGACGCGGCTGAAGAGACCCCGGCCCCCCCCAATTAGGCGCAGCGGAGCGTGAGCACGGCGATTTCCGGGTGGGTGTTAAAGCGGAATCGCGGAAAACCAAAAGGCTGGTTGGGGTCCTTGAAGTAGAAGGCGGCTGAACCGAGACCACTGGTGACGTAGAGCTGTGTCTTCTCCCGCTCATACAGCCCGTAGCGGTACTTCATATTAAAAATGTGGCGGTGGATGGGCATCAGCCAGGGAATAAACACATGGCCGGCATGGGTGTGGCCACTCAGCAGGAGATCGACCGGCCGCCCGTGATGCTGCGTGAAGCGCACCACCGGGTCAAACAGCAGCGGGTTGTGGCCCAGCATCAGCGTAAACCGTTGCGGGTCACTGCCGGCCAGTGAGGCGTCAATGTCCGGGTAACCGCACCACAGGTCATCCAGCCCGGCAATGGTGATGGTTTCACCCCGCAGCGTCACGGGGGTATGCCGGTTAATCAGCACGTCATAGCCGCAGCTTTCCAGCATGGCGGTGGTGCGGGCGCCCTGGGCATGATCGGCGTAATCGTGGTTGCCCAGGATGGCGAACCGGGGTGCGTGCGGGTGAATGGTCTGCAGTTGCCCCAGGTACGAAGCGGCCAGGGGCAGAAACCGGACGCCATGGTGAATGATATCCCCGGTGAGCACCACGCAGTCCACACTGAGTGCGGCCACCGCATCCATCACGCGCTGATAGTAGTCTTTGTCCGTGCGTTCGTAAAAGTGAGTGTCGGAGAGCTGTAGAATCCTCAGCCCGTCCAGTGCGCGCGGCAGCCTCGCCAGCGTGACGGGTGTTTCGTTAATCTGCAGGGCATTGTGGGTGAGGACAGGCATCCGGGTATCCGGCCAATGGGTGGGGGTGGACTCGGGGACAGGTCCGTCATTATACCCCGTCACGCCGGGGGACTCCAGCCGGTTTTGCGGGTCTGAGCCCGGCTATTTGGCCAGGAACGTGTCCATGGCGGTCAGCACGGTGGGCCCCATCAGCACGATAAAAATCGGCGGAAAAATAAAGAATACCAGCGGAATGGTCATTTTGACGCTCGCCTTGCTGGCGAGCTCCTCGGCTTTCTGTTTGCGGCGCACGCGCATGTCATCGGCGCAGACGCGCAGGGTATCGGCAATGCTGGTGCCCAGCTTGTCGCTCTGCACAATCAGGGAGCAGAGGGTTTTCAGTTCTTCCACACCGGACCGCGAGCCCAGGTTGTGAAAGGCTTCCTGCCGCTTGATGCCGGCGTTCAGCTCCAGGTTGAGCCGGGAGAATTCCCCGGCCAGTTCCGGGGAGATGTGTTTCATTTCCTCAGCCACCCGGAAAATCGTGGAATCCAGACCCAGGCCGGATTCCACGCAGATGACCATCAGATCCAGCGCATCGGGCAGGCGGTACTGAATTTCTTTTTTCCGTTTGCCGGCCAGGCCCCGCAGTTTCATCTGAGGCATCATGCTGCCGCCCAGCATACCCACAATGGCCCCACCCAGGGCCATGGTCATGGTTTTGCCCAGAATGAGCCCCAGGGGCAGCCCTATCACACCACAGATCAGCCCCACGGCCACGCGATGGGTGATGAATTTCCAGACGTGCTGATCGCTGTCCGGCCGGCCGGCTTCGGTCAGAAGCGTTTTAATTTCCTGCTGGAACTTGGTGTTGTTACCATACAGTTTGTGAGAAATGGGCTCCGAGAAGGTATTCACTTCGCGGAACATATCGTCAAACAACCCTTTTTCCACAGGCGGGCCCTGCTGCGCTGTCGGTTCGCCGGCATCTTTCATGGCCAGCAGCCGTTCTTTCAGCAGGTTCTCCTTGTACGTGGCGCTGGAAATAGCCAGCAGGGTGAAAATAAACACTGCAATGGCTGCAATCACGCCGGCTATGCCGAGCGTGAGAATCATGGTGAAATCAAGTTGCGGAAAATGAAACATCGGTTACACGCGGATATCGACAATTTTACTGATGATGAAGCCGCCGATACACTGCATCAGCACCGCCACGCCCAGGGCGAGGTTACCCAGCGGTTTCTGGAGCAGGGGGTCCATGTAGCCCGGCATAAAGAGAGACAGGCCAAAAAAGAGCAGAATCGGCGCGGCGCCCAGTACATAGCCTGTCAGGCGGGACTGCCCGGTGAGCGCGGCGACCTGCCCTTTGAGTTTAAAGCGTTCCCGGATGGTATAGCTTAGTTTGTTGAGCAGTTCGGCAAGGTTGCCGCCGGTTTCCCGCTGAATCATCACGGCGGTGGCGAACATCCGGATGTCGGGGGACTCATCGAGGGTTTCCGTCATCCGGTACAGCGCCTCCTTAACGGGCACGCCCAGGTTAATGTCACTGACCAGGGCGGAGAATTCAACCCCGATTGGCGCCGACATTTCCGTGGAGACCACAGTGAGTGCCGACTGAAAGGAGTGCCCCGCCTTGAGGGCGCTGGTAATCAGGTTAAGCGCTTCGGGAAACTGCACGGTGAATTTTTGCAGGCGCTGATTCTTTTTAAAGGTGACAAACAGGTTGACCAGAACCGGCACGACCAGACCGCCCAGCATCATGACCATATTTTTTACCACCAGGCCCAGCAGAAGGAGGATCATCATGGGCATGAGGATGTATTTGACGGCCAGTTCGTCGGACTTCAGCTGAAGGTCCGTCTGGCGGACCGTGTTTTTGAAATGGCGGAACAGGGCAATTTTTTCCAGGGCCTGGCCGGTCTGCGGATTCCTGTAATCGGATTTCTTGATATACCGTTCAATGGAAACGGTTTCCTGCAGATCGGCGCCCGTGCGGATGGTGGATTGGGTGGTTTTCAGCGTGGTCAGGCGCTCTTCAATCAGGCTGGGTTCCGGGTTGAAGTAGCGCTGCATAAAAAACACGCTGAAACCCAGAGCGATGGCCACGAGGGCGAACAGCGCGATAATGCTGACAAGTTCCAGCACGTCACACTCCTCCTATTCCACCGGTCGGGCAAATATGTGCTCGGGGATCTGAATGCCTTTGGCCTTGGCGATTTCCAGAAAGCGGGGACGGATACCGGTGGCGACATGGCGCCCGATGACCCGGCCCTCTTCATCCAGGCCCTGCTGTTCGTATTTAAAAATTTCCTGCATGGTGACCTTCTCGCCTTCCATGCCGGTCAGTTCCGCAATGCTGGTGGTTTTCCGCTGGCCGTCCATCAGCCGGCTGACCTGCACAATGATGTGGACGGCTGAGGAAATCTGCTGGTTAATGGTTTTTTCCGGCAGAGGGTTGTCGTTCATCATGCACATGGTCACAATCCGAGAGAGTGCGTCGCGCGGAGTGTTGGCGTGCAGCGTGGTCAGCGATCCATCGTGACCCGTGTTCATGGCCTGCAGCATTTCCAGGGTTTCACCGCCCCGGCACTCCCCAATCACAATCCGGTCCGGGCGCATCCGCAGAGAGTTGATGAGCAGCTGGCGGGCCGTAATCTGGCCTTCGCCCTCAATGTTGGGCGGGCGGGTCTCCAGTCGCACCACATGATCCTGCTGAAGCTGCAGTTCCGCAGAGTCTTCGATGGTGACGATCCGCTCGTTGTGGCTGATGAGCGAGGACAGGCTGTTGAGCAGGGTGGTTTTACCGGAGCCCGTTCCTCCAGAGATGACGATGTTGAGGTGACATTTGACCGCCGCATCCAGCAGCATGGCCATATCCGGCGTCATGGAGCCCCAGTTGATCAGTTTCTCCAGGGTGCCGGCATCCTGTTTGAATCGGCGGATGGAGACCGAGGGCCCGTCCAGCGCCAGTGGCGGAATGATGGCGTTAAAACGCGATCCGTCCTTCAGGCGGGCGTCCACCATCGGGTTTTTCTCATCCACGCGTCGGCCCACAGCCGAAACGATGCGTTCAATAATGTGCATCAGGTGCGCATCGTTGCGAAAACGCACCATGGTGCGTTCCAGTTTTCCGTTGCGCTCCACATAGATTTTCTGTGAGCCGTTGATCATGATTTCTGAAATCAGGGGGTCGCGCAGCAGGGTTTCCAGCGGACCCAGGCCGATAATTTCTTCAACAAGCTCCTGAACCAGGGCATTCCGCTCGGACTGCCCCATGGGTATTTTTTCCTTCACCAGGTATTGTTCCAGGAACTGCTGGGCAGCCACATGGACTTCCTCGGGGCGGAGCTGTTCGGAGGAGGCAATGTTGAGGTTGTCCACCAGCAGGCTGTGGACTTTCATTTTAAGTTCTTCAAACCGTTCGCCGCGGTTACTCAGCGGAATATCATGAATGGCGGACTGGCTCTGCGTTTGTGCCGGAGCGGCAGTCTGGGCCGGCGCCTGATAGGTGTTCTGCGGGGGTTGCGCTGAAGCCGGTGCGGGCGCAGGCTGGCTGTAAGAGCCGCCCGGCGCAGGCGCGCCAAAGGACTGGGGCGCTTTGGGGCTGGGTTTATTCAGGCGGTCGCGTAAAGACATAAAACCTATGGGGTGTTACTGAACCGGTTAATGCTTGCCGAACAGATTGCCCAGCAGACGGGTGGGTTTCAGGGTGTTTTCCAGCGTGGTTTCACCGGCCTCATCCCCGCTGACTTTGCCGCACAGCTTGTAGGCAAAGTCCATATAGTTCTGGACAATCTGCCTGCTGCCATCCACCTTGTCGATGGGGATTCCCCGGTTGATGGCCGTCATGATGACGTGGTAGGCGTTGGGAAACTGCCAGAAGACAGGGTGCTCCAGCGTGTCCTCCACGTCGTCAATGGTGATTTCATCATCGTTGACGTAACGGTTCACCACCAGTTTGATCTTGTGCTTGTCATATCCCAGGCGCTCAAACAAGCCGAGCAGACGCTGGCTGCTGCGGATGCTGGGCAGATTGACAATGGAGACCAGCAGAATATCGTCCGCCAGGTCCAGGGCGGTCAGGGTTTTGGAGTCAAAGGAGGTGGTCGTGTCAATCACCACATACTCAAAGCTGGCGCGCAGAACGGTCAGCACCGCGTTAATCTGTTCCGCCGTCAGGTCCTCGGCCTCTTCAACGTTCATCGGGTCGGCCAGAATATAGACCTGAGCCTGGCCGTCGTTGAATTCGGCCAGGGAGCTTTCCAGATAGCTTTTATCCACCCGGCCGATGTTGCGCGCAATGTCAACAATGGTCTGCTTGGGTTCAATGTCCAGAAAAGTCGTGATGTCACCCAGCTGCAGGTTCAGATCGACAATAACCACGGGTTTGTGAATGGCCTTGGACAGGGCGAGCGCCGTATTGACGGCAATGGTGGTTTTGCCCAGCCCACCCTTGTTGCTGAAAACGGTGACAATGCGGCCGGAGTTGTCGCCCATGCCGTGATCGATGTTGAGGGACATCTGGTATTTGTCGATGACCCTCTGCACGTCTTCCGGCTGGAAGGGACGGCGGATGAATTCCCGTGCGCCGGCCTGCATCAGGGCCATAACCAGGTCCATGGAAACGGTTTCACCCGAGACAATGATGACGCTTTCCCTGAAGTAGGTTGAAATCCGGTTGATCAGTTCAATGGATTTCTGCGGGTCTTTTCTCAGATCCACAAACACCATGTTGGGCCGGTTGTGTCGGATGACTTCGTAGCCGTAAACCAGACTGTCCGTCTCAGCCAGCACTTCGCCGTTTTCATAGGCGCCTTCCACCGTGCTGCGGATAACGCCGCGTGCGGCCTCGTCTTCGTCGATGATGACTATGCGGATGGGATTGGACATGGGGATTTGATTCGCCTTTAAGGTGGGGACTACTTCAGGGCCTGTTTATCACGGCCCAGAATATGGCCGTAATCGCCCTGTTTCACAATGCGGGGCGTTACAACCACGATGAGTTCTTTATCCACTTTGGTGTTGTCCGTGTTGCGGAAGAGACCGCCGAGGATGGGCAGGTCGCCGGCAAAGGGCACTTTGGACATGGTGTTGCGCTCCTCGCGGGTGAGGATGCCGGAAATCATCAGGCTCTCGCCATCTTCCAGCTCCACGGTGGTGGAGGTGGTGCGTTTCAGCAGGCCGCACACCTGGGTGCCGCCCGCGCCGGTGACGCAGCTGGAGGTATCCAGGCTGCTGACTTCCGGTTCCACCTTCACTTCAATCCGCTTGGATCGGATGGCGATCCACGGGGTGAAGTTCAGCTTTACGCCAAAGTCCTTGAACTGGATAATGGGACTGCCGTTCTGGTCCGTTGAGGCCACAAAGGGGAATTCGCCGCCTGCCAGGAAACTGGCGGTCCGGCCGTGGGTGCAGACCAGGGTGGGTTCCGCCAGAACAGTAATTTTGCCTTCGGTTTCCAGCAGGTCCCAGGCGGCCTGGAAATTCTCACCGAACGGCGAGAATGCGCCCGTAATGCCGCCGGCGTTGGTACCGGCCTGGTTCAGGCGGATGGGCCTGAGAGGCACCAGGCCCTGGGTGGTGCGGCCCACAGCGGTCAGCACCGTGTCGTCAATCGCCTGGCCCAGGCGGGTCAGCGAGAGCGAATTGCCGGAATCCGTGGAGAAGGAGGTTTTGATTTGCCGCGCGGTTGATTTGTTGGTTTCGGCGATTTTCACTTCCAGGTACACCTGCGGCACGGGGGATTCGGTCAGGTCAATAAAGTTTTTGTCGCGGTAACCATAAGCGGCGGCCGTGCGGCGGATTTCATCGAGAATGACGGAGTTGGAGACCTGGCCGGACAGGATAAAGGAGTCATCGGTGACGCGCGCCTGGATTTTTTCGTTGGGAGCCACCATGCCAATGGCTTTCAGCAGTTCCGAGGTGTCATTTTCAACATACAGATCAAAAATGCCTTCCTGCCCGTTTTCATCCCAGACAATAAAACTGGTGACGCCCCGCGCCTTGCCGTGAATCATGATCTCGTCCGGTCCGAGAGGCACCACTTCGGCCAGCGCCGGGTCGGCGATGGAAACACGGGGAATGGGCTGGGCGAACTTGATGATCTGTGAACGCCCCTTGGTAACCCGCAGGCTGGTCACGCCACCCTGAAGGGTGGTGGTTTCTTCAGGTGGCGTTGTCTGCGCGTAGGTGCGCGCGCCGCGCCACAGGCTGCAGCCGGCAAGCAGCAGGGCCACCAGCAGAAAAGCGATCATCCGCCGCGGCATGAACCGCAGGGTGCGTATCCGTTGTGACGGCATGGTCAAAGCCAGAATCCTTTCAGGGTTGGTCAAAGTTGTAGGAGTCTTTCCCACTGCCTTTGTAGATCTCCATGGTGAAGCCGCCCTTGCTGCCCATGCCGCTGTCGTCGGTGGGGTTGGGCAGGTCACTCTGCGTGAGGTTGGCTGGCAGAATATTGCCGCCGGCCGGCAGTTGCATGGCGGGCAGGTTGGCCGGCACCAGCGGCAGCGGCGCCATCCGGCCCGTAATCAGGTAGTCCAGGTCGGCGCCGGAGACTTTGACTTTCTGATGGTCTTTAAAATTGCGGAGCGTCAGCTGAAACTTGCCGATATTCTGTGCCAGGGTGAGTAGCTCGGCCTGCTGCGGGGTTACGGCCACCGTCACTGCGCCGCTGGTAGGGGCCATGGCGGCTGCACCGGGTGTGGGCGCTGCCAAGGCGCTGCCCATGCTGATGACCTGGATACCCTGCAGAAGGGTTTTACTGAAAGTCTGGTTGTTCTGGCTGATGGTGGTCAGAATATCGACCAGCGAGCCGGGCATGAGCGCTCCGCCCACACTGCCGATGTTGTCCACCGGAATCGTCACGGCCCGCATGCCTTCATCCACCTGCAGCATGTTGTCATACTTGCGGACTTTGTCCCGCGTGAGGGTTTCCCCGGCCAGCAGGCGACCCACGGCGTATTTGCCCACGGCATCCGAGGTGCGTTTGAGCACGACGGCCGGCGGCGGGTTTTCCACTTTCACGGCTTCCACCATGGCTTTGGTAATCACTTCACCGGGGTCAATATCGCGAATGGCCTGAACTTCCATGTAGTTTTCAACGGCTTTTTTCTCGGTGGTTTCCTTCATCAGCCGTTCATTCTCGGCTTTCAGCTTTTTGGCGATCGCCTCGGTTTCCTCGGTTTTTTTGTTGGCCGCCGTGGTGGCGTTGCTGATGACCATAAACGTGAGGGCAATGGCGCCGATACCGATAATGACCGCCAGAACGCCGGCCAGCACAAACTGGATCAGAACTTTTTTGGGGCGTCTGCGGACAACCATGGTGCCTCTTTCCGGACTGGAGACGGCTTCACCCAAACGGGGCGCCGTGGATACCTACCTTGTGTTCTCCCGGTGGCCTGCGGCCGGCCCGGTGTCAGTCCCTTCGTATCTGTATGATAACAACGCTTCAGGGGATCCCTGATCCACTATCTGCCGGATATTCAGTCGTTCCGGTTTATCAGCGATTCCGGAAAATACACTGCCTGTTGGAGAGGACACAGGAAACCGGCGCTGCAGAAATCCACCCGGCGCAGGAGCCCCGGATGGATTTGGAAATCAAAAAAGGGTCTAGTCGTCGATCTGGGCGCGCTGCAGTTGATCGCTGTGATCGACGTACAGCGTTTTCCACTCGCAGAAAATATCGAGACCCGTGGTGCCGGCCTCGCGGTGCCCGTTACCGGTGCCTTTCACGCCGCCAAACGGCAGGTGGACTTCGGCGCCGATGGTGGGGGCGTTGACGTAGGTGATGCCGGATTCCAGATCCCGCATGGCCTGGAAGGCCCGGTTGACGTTGCGGGTATAGATGGCGGTGGACAGGCCGAATTCAATGCCGTTGGCCACCTGAATGGCTTCCTCCAGGCTGCTGACGGGCATCAGGGCCGTCACCGGTCCGAAGATTTCTTCCTGGGCGATGCGCATCCCGGATTTGACGTTGTCAAAAAGCGTGGGTTGAATAAACCAGCCGGGCCCGGCGGCGGTGTCGCGCTGCCCGCCGGTCAGCAGGGTGGCGCCGTCCTGTTTGCCGATTTCCACGTATTCAAGAATCCGTTTCATCGCGGCTTCATTGACCACCGGGCCAATCTGTACGCCATCTTCCAGGCCAAAGCCCAGTTTCAGCGTGTTGATTTTCCTGACCAGCCGCTCGCGCAGCTCGGCGTGAATGTCCTTGTGGACAATAATGCGGCTGGCGGCCGTGCAGCGCTGGCCCGAAGTGCCGAACGCGGCCCAGATAATGCCTTCGGCGGCGAGATCCAGGTTGGCGTCTTCCATCACAATGATGGCGTTTTTGCCGCCCAGCTCCAGGGAGACATGCTTGAGGGTGGGGGCGCAGAGTGTGCTGACGTGCCTGCCAACCTCATTGGAGCCGGTGAATGAGATGAGTTTCACATCGGGATGGTTGATGAGCGGTTCGCCCACGGCGGTGCCGCCGCCATGCACAATGTTAATCACGCCATCGGGCACGCCGGCTTCGGCAAGGATCTCAATCAGCCGGTGCGCCAGCAGCGGGGTGTCCGTTGCCGGTTTAATCACCAGGGCATTCCCGCAGATGAGGGCATGCATGGCTTTCCAGCTGGGAATGGCCATGGGGAAGTTCCAGGGGGTGATGAGGCCAACCACGCCCAGCGGCACGCGCACGGACATGGCGAATTTGTTTTTGAGTTCAGAGGGCGTTGTCTGGCCGTAAAGGCGGCGTCCCTCGCCAGCAGCGTAATAGGTGAAATCAATGGCTTCCTGAACGTCACCACGGGCCTCAGCCAGCACCTTGCCCATTTCGCGGGTCATTTCGCGCGCCAGCTGCTCTTTGCGCGCCACGAGAATTTCAGCGGCGCGGTAGAGAATTTCTCCGCGTTTGGGCGCGGGTGTCAGGCGCCAGATTTCAAAGCCTTTTTTGGCGGCTTCCACGGCAGCCAGCACATCTTCCTTTGCGGAAGAAGGAAAGGTCCCAATCACCTCATCCGGTTTGGCCGGGTTAAAACTCTGGAAAGTTTTGCCGCTGGCGGCGGGTCGCCACTGACCGCCAATCAGATTGAGAAATTCGCTCTGGCTGCTGCTGGGCAGCGGGCTGATCTCGGTGCAGGTGCTTGAATTAACGTGTGTGGCGCCCATAGCAGTACTCCCTCAGTGTTAACGCGTTTCAGAATTCAGACTCTGGATCGATCCCCTCTATTATAGCGAATGAGCCGGCGCCCTGGTCGACCATCGGGAGGAGAAGACCGGCCCGGTCTGAAATTTCATCCCCCCAAGGGGGATTCTGCCAGCGGCTCAGCAGAATCCGGCGACATCGCCTATAATGGTAGGTACCCGTCGGCATACAGGGCTTGCACCCATGGCCGGCCGCCCGTGAGAAATAAGGAACCCCCCATGCGTGCTTTCTGGTTGTTTCTGGTCGCTATCGGCCTGGGTACCAAGCGGCACTGGCATATTCTGATCGCCATTATTGCGGGCATTGTGCTGGGCCTGTTTCTGCCCATAGACCGGGGTCTGTCGCCGGATGATTTTCCGCTGATCCACAAAGTGTTTGAAGTGGTCGGCCAGGTGTTCATCCGCCTGATTACCATGATTGTGATCCCCCTGGTGGTCAGTTCCCTGGTGGTGGGCGTCACGTCTCTGGGAGACTCCCGACAGCTGGGCCGGATGGGCGCCAAGGTGCTGATGTACTTCCTGCTGTTTATGCTGGTGGCAGCCGTTCTGGGCAGTGTTCTGGCCATCACTATGGCGCCGGGAGAACAGATTCGCAGCAGCATTGATACGATGGGTCTGGTGGATCACACGGCCATTGCCAAACTGGCGGCCAGCACACCCAGTCTGAAAGAGCTGTTCTTTAATATGATTCCCGCCAACCCCATCGGCGCTCTGGCCAACGGAGATCTGGTGCCGGTAATCATCTTCACCATGTTCTTTGCGGTGGCCATTGCCAGTATCGGGGATGCCGGCAAACCCATTACCGCGTTTTTTGAAGGCCTGTTTACGGCCACCATGCGCCTGACCGACTGGATTATGGTTCTGGCCGTACCCGGGGTGTTCTCGCTGGCGTTTGTGACGGTGGCCAAAGCGGGCCCCGAAATCTTTATTAAGCTGTACCCTTACATGACGATTATCCTTGGCGGGTTGCTGATTCAGCTGCTGGTGGTGTTTCCGCTGGCCCTGAAACTGTTTGCCCGTATCAGCGTCATGAACCTTTACCGCGCCGTATCGGAAGCCATTATGGTGGCCTTCGGCACCGCCAGCAGCTCGGCGACCCTGCCCATCACCATCGCCTGCTGCGAGCGCCGGGCCGGCATCTCCAACCGGATCGCCAGCTTTGTTCTGCCCACCGGCGCCACCATTAACAAAACCGGAACCACCATGTTTGAAGCCATTGCCGTCATCTTTCTGGCCCAGGCCTATGGTATCCAGCTCACACCGTACCATCTGGGCATGATCATTATCTTTTCGATCATCGCCTCGATTGGGGCGGCCGGGGTGCCGAGCGCCGGTCTGATCACCATCGCCATCGTTTTCAAGAGCATCGGGATCACCGACCCGCTTGTGTTTGCCGGTGGACTGGCTATGATCTGGTCCATTGACCGTGTTCTGGACATGTGCCGTACCGTTGTGAATGTGTTGAGCAGCTGTTCTGTCGCCGCCATTGTGGCTGCGGGTGAGGGCGAACTCAACCGGGATATTCTGAATCAGCATGAAAAATGGACTGACATTGTTTAACGTCCCCGTGACCCTGACCCGTTCCTGCCTTTCCGCCCGCTGCCTGCCTGCACTGTTGGCTGTCCTGCTGCTGGTTTTACTGCCCGCCAGCGCCCCGGCGCAGGATGACGCCGTGATCGGGCCGGATCCGGGCGGGCAGACCGCCGGCATCGGGCCGGAATCCCCGGCGGGGGAGCACAATGCAAAAGCGCTTGATTTTTATCATCAGGGGCTCAGCCATTTCGGCAACGCCAAGTTTCATGAGTCCAAAGGCAATGTGGCTGCCCGCAAGCGCCTGCTGAAGGCCAGCGTGCAGGCTTTTGAGGATGCCCTGAAAGAAGAGCCCGCCCTGGTGGAAGCGCAGAGCAACATCGGTTTTGTGTACCTGACCGAGAACAACTACGGCAAGGCCGTTAAAGCCTTCCAGAAGGCGCTGGCCATGAATCCAAACCACCTCAACACCCTCAACGGGCTGGCCACGGCCTATGCGTTTGAAGATGACATTGCTGGTGCCATCCGAACATTTGATCAGTTAACGACGCTGGATCCTGCAAATACCCAGTTTTACTTTAACAAGGGCGCCGTTCTGCAGAAGGCCGGTCGTTTTGAGGAGGCACAGGGGGCGTATCAGCAGGCCCTCAATATCAACCCTGAGGATCAGCGCACCCTGTTTAACCTGGGCACCCTGAAAGAAAATCAGGGGCAGTTGCAGGAAGCCCTGAGCTACTATCAACAGGCCAAGGGCGCTGAGGTGGGCAATACCATTGGCCTGGAAGCCATTAACCGGGTGCAGGCCATTGAGGCGGAGCTGGCGCGCCGCGAGGGGGAGGACGCCACGGGGACGGGCGGCTCTGAGGCAGCTCAGGCGCCGGAGAAAGCCAGAAAGTCCCGCAAAGGGATTTTCAAATAAGTACTTTAATATGAATCTGATTTCATCGCCGGATCGACATCCGTGGGGCGTTTGGGGATAATGGGGCGATGAATGAACTGCATCTCAAACAGGGGTTCCGCCTGAACCGGGCCGTGGCGGCAGCCGCCATGTTTTACCTGGTGGTGGGGCTCTTTCAGGTGCCGGTGGACTGGCAGCATATTCTCGGGCCGGTGCTGTTTGGCGTCGCCCTGCTGGCGGTCATCGCACTCGTTGTTGGCAATGAGCTGGTCTATGCCTCCGTTCAGCGCTTCCGTAAGCTGGATCCCGTGCTGGCTGACAAAATGGGACTGGTGCTCCCCATGGTGATGCAGGGGGGGCTGGTGGCCGTCTACCTGGCGACCGGTCAGGCCGGGCTCCTGCTGTTACAGGCATTCGGCGTGATGCTGGCCCAGTTGTTCGGTCATCGCCGTCTCGCCTGGACGCTGACTCTGGTCAGTCTGCTGGTGGCCCTGGCCACCATGCCGCTGGGGTATCCGCGCAGTATCGGGCTGGCCAGCGCCTTTGGCCATGCCATGCCCTGGGCGGTTGCTGTGGCCATTCTGGCGCCCTTTGTACTGACCCTGTTTTTCTACAACAGCCTGTCGGCCTATCTGGTGAATCACACCATGGACCGGGCGAGTAAATTGCAGTCCCTGGCGGCCACCGATGGCCTGACCGGCTTAATCAACCGCCGGCAGTTCAACCACCAGCTCCATTCGGAAATTGCGCGCGCCCGCCGGGCAAACACCCCGCTGACGCTGGCCCTGTTTGATATTGATGATTTCAAGAAGCTGAACGATTTTTACGGCCATCCCATGGGCGATCGGATTCTGAAGGAACTGTGCGCCCTGGTGAAAGGCAATGTGAGGGAATCTGATATTCCTGCCCGCTACGGTGGTGAGGAATTCGCCCTGATTCTGCCGGAGACCCGTCAGCTGGAAGCCTATGACATTCTGGAACGGCTGCGCGCCATGATTGAGCAGACCGTCTTCTGTCTGCCGGATAACCCGATCACGCTGAGCGTCAGCGTGGGGCTGGTGCAGATGGATCCTGAGCGCATGACCGCTTTTGAACTGGTGGAGCAGGCGGATGCCTGCCTGTACGAAGCGAAGAACCAGGGTAAGAACCGGGTGGTGTATGGCGTGGTGCCCACGCCCAAGCTGGATTACATCCAGGGCCGGCCGGTGGCCTGAGGTGCATGGCGTGGCCGAGGAAGCAGCCCTGAGCGCACTGGCCGGCGTGGTGCCGCGGGCGGAGGATCAGAACACCCGCAAGGATGTTCAGGTGCAGGCGATGTTTGACCGGATTGCCCGCCGTTATGATTTGCTGAACGATGTCATTTCCATGGGCATGCACCGGGGCTGGAAACAGGAAGCCTGCGGCTTGCTGAAACTGAAACCCGGCAGCCACGTGCTGGACGTGTGTACCGGCACGGGGGATTTGTGCCGGTGGCTGTTGTCCGCCGTTGGAGAAGCCGGTCAGGTGACCGGGCTGGACTTTTCAGCCGACATGCTCGCTGTGGCGCGTCACCGTTTTGGCGGGCGCGGCAATGTCCGTTTTGATCAGGGCGACGCCATGCAGCTGCCGTATGAGGATCACTGTTTTGACGGGGCGATCATCAGTTTTGGGTTGCGCAATGTGCTGGACGTGCCGCGCGCCATTGCTGAAATGACCCGGGTGGTGAAGCCGGGCGGCTGGGTGGTGAATCTGGATACCTGCCCCGAGCCGGGAATGCCCGGTTACTGGCTGTATTTTTCGCTGGTGATGCCCACCCTGGGCCGCTGGATCTCAGGCGATCCTTCAGCATATGCTTACCTGTCGCGATCCACGCGCGCATTTTTACCCCCGGCCGAGTTAGAGCGGGTGTTTGAAGAGGCCGGTCTCAGCGAGGTGCAGACGCAGTTGCGCAGCATGCGCTCTGTGGCCATGCAGGCCGGGCGCAAACCTGCCGGGCTCATTCCCGGGTGAATGACGCTCAGGCCAGATAGCCACGCCGTGGCAGGCGTTGCTCCTGTGGTTTTTTCTGTGGCTGCCCCTGCTGATGCTGACCACCATGCTGTTGCTGCCGGCGGCTTTCTTCCTCGCGTCGGGTGACTTTCTCCTGGCTGGTTTTGGCCTGTTCGGTTTCGGCCACCCGCCCCTGAATGAACCGTGCGTTCTCCACCGCCTCCTGTTTGTCGGCGGTTTCTCTGGCTTTATAGTAGGCACCCGCTGCGGCGGCTGCCACGTTGGTGGGTGAAATAAACACGGTTGTTTTCCTCTTCTCGCGGACATGACATGAATCAAAATCATATCCTATAAATATAAAAACATTTTTTAATGAAGATTTGCGACTTTCCGGGGTAAGTGTTACCAAATTGTTACAAAATTTTCAGGGTCTGATGCGCGCCAAATTCACGCCCTGAGCGGGTTTGAAAATTTCAAGAGGGGCGCGATCAGAAAATGCAGGCAATTTTTTACCGGGTACCGCGCTGTTTTGCGTGAACGCTGGTGGTCGCGTTTGCGGTTTTCACCGGGGAAGTCGTCAAGCGCCTTACCCGCACAAAAATGGGAAAAACCGTTTTTATGCCAGTGGGGGAAGTCTGATCCGGTCACACCCGGCACCCTGCACCCTTCGATCCAGGGGTGGGCGATATCTGAAAGCAGTATCAGCGTTCCGCACCTGGCGCAGGCAGCGTCACCGGACTATTCACCTGCGGATACAGCGAGAGGCAGCGTTTTTTTGAGCACCATCGGCAGCACAACCCACTTTACCGGCCTACCGTCTATTTTCGGGGGTCCGGCCAACCAGACAACTGCTCCGTCACGTTCGGTCGGGGTGAGCGCACCGGGTCACCCCGGTGAGGCTTCCCTGGCCGGACTGGCGGCCCCTTCCCCAGCCACATCCACCACTTTCGCCCGGGCCGGGATCACCCCGGGCAGTGGTCAGCCACCGTCCGCCTTGGTTTCAGGAATTTCTCCGTTTGCCTTTACCGGGGGCACCCGCAGCGTGGCCGAAGAGACCGCCCTGCTGCGTCGTTCGCCGGTCATCGATCTGTCCGGCCGCCGGGCGGCCGACCGCACCTTTGGGGATGTTTTTACCCACAAGGCCGGCATCTGGGCCTCGCGCATGGGCGCCGGCGAGCTCTTTGATCACGCGTTTGAATCCATGGGCAAACGCGGCTTTGATCCAGTACTGAATACATCTATGGAAAATACCTTACTACTGGGTAAGCCAGATTTAACAAAGAGCATTTCTAAAACCTACCCATATGGTTATGAGGGCTTATTCTCACTACGTGGTGCTCAGGATGTTACACCTGCATATCTGCGTAGCCCGAAAGCTTATAAAGACCTGTTGCATTACAACTTTAAGCCTCACTTGGAATTCTATCGTCCGTCTAATCTGCGTCATCAGATGGCACAAGGTGAAGGTCTTTTTAAATTCGGCCTAAAGGATTACTTCACCAAAACCCTGTGGGGTCGCAATATCGATCCCATTCGCCCGGCCAACCTGATCAAAGCCGAGGCGTCAGGTCTTGGAAAAATCTCCGGCGCTGGTGTGGCGCAGGCGCTCGGATTGGGCCTGTTTGGCTGGGATATCGCCAAAACAACGAAGACCGCTTACGACAACGCCCGCCACGAAGATGGGGCCGCCACGGTTTCCATTGCTGCCGAGACCGGCAAAGAGTTCGCCAAGCAAGCTACCAAAAGCCTCATTACTTGGGAAATAGCTGGCGCGGGCCTTGCCGTTGGGCGCAAAGTTTTGCCAGGGGTTAATATTGGCAACCATCACATCCCACTGGGTGGCATGGTGGTTGGCGCATTACTGGCAACCGGAATGAACCAAGTTTTGGAGCGAGTCGCACCAAAACCAAAAAAGCACCTGAATTAACTTATTCATTTGGAGGAGGAGGGGGAGGAGGAGGCGTGTTGGGTCGGGAACCCTCAAGGGGTCCACCTGCAAAAGTTGCAGGTCTGTAATTATGCAAAACAGGTCGGTTTACTTGCCGACCTTGAAACCGAAGCGGGGACGCGGCGGAAAAGTGACCCATAGAGACATTCATGATTGTTTACCTTACGGGGTTATGGGGAAACACACGTTGAATCAACCCCCAACATACCGCCAGATCGCTTGAAAAGGCAGCGATGTAAATAAAGGTAAACCAATATAAGCTATTCAGCCAATAAAGTCGGCAAGCAGTTCACCAAGTCCCTGATCACCTGGGAAGTGGCAGGCGCAGGTCTGGCCATTGGCCGTAAAGTATTACCCGGTTTTAATATTGGCAGTCATCACCTGCCACTGGGCGGCATGGTCGTTGGTGCCGTTGCAGCCACAGCCGCCAACAAGCTACTGGAAAAAATCGCCCCTAAAGTAAAAACCAGAAACCAAGCCTAAGCAAATTTAGGCTTTTCATCATCTTCTTCACGTTCGAATTCTCTGGGGCCGCGTTTCCCAAAGCTAACCGCATCCTGCGAGCACCCGAAGAGAACCATCCCTTCCTTGGCTTTGGCGCTGAAGGCATTCTGTGCGCGGTTGGTGCACATCGCACCGGGGGACGAACCAAACATCACGTTCATGGCGGGGAAACTCCACATCATTCATTAGCGGGGGAACACTGGAGAAAGAGGCGGCTCTAGGCCGACAGCTTCTATTAAAAAGAATCGACGGCCCCAGCGGGCCATTTATGAATGAATTGTTACAACCCAGGGCCGCCCACCCCGCCAGGTTGGGTGTGAAAATCGGGCTGGCTTACACTCTAGTAGGCCAGGTAGCTGCCGTAGGCGAGGATGCCGTAGATGGATTGCAGCGCGCGGTACAGGGCTTCAAAATCGTCGGTCTGCCAGGCCACAGTCCGGCCATCGATGCGGCTCAGCCAGGGCATCAGCATGGCCACATCCGCCTGAACGCTGGTGGTCAGGGTGACTTCCAGCCGGTAGGGCCCTTTCAGGGCAAGACGGTTTTGCGGCCAGCGGTCACGATTCTGCATCAGCGCGCCCATGACATGGGTGAATTCGCTGAGGACGGTGTCGACAGGCTTACAGACGGCCGCTGTGGTGGAGAGACTTTCCTTGGTGCAGACGGTACTGAGACCTGGCAGGAGTCCGGTGATCTCCCGGCAGAAGGTGTCATCCCCGCTGGCGAGGATAACCGGCACCTGATGAACCAGGCTGGCGTACAGGGCGTTGATACCCCCCTCGCCATAGGAAACGCCGTTCACGCGTAAATCAAAGATGGCGCTGTGAAAGGAGTGGTTGAGTATGCCGCGCTCACTGCCTGCTTTGGCGTGGTAACCAAGGTAGATGGCGCCGTCAAATTCAGAGGTCAGCCCCGCAGCCATCGCGCATGGTTTGGGTTTGCCGCTCACCAGGGTCACGCCGTCGCGCAGCATGTCCTGGCGCAGGTTGGTCATGCCGTAATGGGAATCATTGACCGTGATTGCCGTGGCGCCGGCCTGGCGGGCGGCATCCACCACTGTGTTGACTTCCAGCGCCAGCTGAGCCACGGCCAGGGTGTAGGCCTCGCGGTCGCGGGCAGGGTCGCATTGCTGCGGCGCCGTGACGCCACACACGCCTTCCAGATCTGCGGAGATATAAAGTCGGGTCATACGCCTCATTACCGTCCGATGGCATGGTTTCATTATAACCAACAAGCCCGCCGCAACCGATGCGTAAAACCAAAGGCCCTCCCCTGGATGGGGGAGAGCCTTTGAAAGCGGGTGTCAGCGCTTTTGCGCTACAGCGGGGTGGCGTCGGCCGGTTTCAGGGCGCCGGTGCCGCCATTGCCGTTGGCGTTGTCAAAGCGCTCCATGGTTTTTCGGCCCACGGATTCCAGCTCCGAAGAAATTTCCCGGGCTTTGTCGGAGAGGGTGGCCACTTTGGACTTCACGTCCGTGGTGACTTTCTGGGCCACATCCTGGGCGGTGTGGGACACTTTCTCCTTGGAGGCGGCCACACGCTGGGCGAGATCTTCGCGGATCAGGCGGCGGGTTTCTTCACCTTTGCGGGGCGCCAGCAGCATGCCCACCACGGCGCCCACGCCGATGCCCATCAGAGAGCCCATGACGAATTTTTCGAATGACGACATTGTCTTCCTCCTTCTTTCTGCTTATTCGGTTGTCTGTAAAAACAGGGGGGTAAAGCGTTATGCCTTGCGGCGGGTGAATGACTGGAGCAGCCCGTTAAACAGGGCCCCGCCAACGGCCGATACGCCCATTTTGAGTCCGCTGGACACAGCTTTTAAGCCTTCGGCGCCTTTGCTGAAAGTGGGTCTGGTGGCTTCCACCCCCCGCTCAATGGCATTCACGCTCTGCACGGCCTTGGCGCTCAGGGTTTCCAGGTGGCTGACGGTCAGCCGGGTTTCCTGCAGCAGGGGTGAGAGTTCGTACTGGGCCACGGTCATAAACTCATTCACCCGGTGCAGCAGCATGACCAGTTTGTACAGCAGCACCGCCAGCAGCAGCGCCACAGGCACAAAAAGGATGAGGTTGAGCTGGATGAGTTGGGAAATACCGTTGTCCATGGGAGACTCCCGGGTGATCAATGAGTGGGGGGCTACATGTCGTAGCCGCTGGCCATTTCTTCGGCCTGCTTGGCGCGGGCCAGTTTTTCGGCGCGACGATCCCGCTTCACTTTTTCAACCTGGTTCTCAATGCCGTAGCGGGTGCGGTCAAAAATTTCGCGGGTTTTGGGGTCGCTGATTTCATCAGACAGTTTTTCAGGCAGATCCTTGACGAAATCCTCAACATCGCTGCGGATTTCGTTGCCGGATTTGGGCGCGTACAGCACACCCAGAATGGTGCCGCCAACCAGTCCGGCCAGCATGCCCAGAACAAAGGAACCAATACTGCTGCGATCATCGTTTGCCATGAGGTGCCATTCCTTCTTGCTGAATGTCCCTTTCAGGACTCTACCAGTCTAGGAGACGTCTCCCTGCCCGTCAAGTCTGACCGGGCTAGGTAATCTGGCTAAGCATGCCGGGCCGTGCGGGCCAGTGCCTGCCGCCAGAGAAACCAGAGTATTTTGAGTTTGGGTGATTTGGGCCTGAACTGCCAGATTTCCGCCTCGTGGGCCATCACGCCCAGTTTGCGCCGGCTGTCGCGCATGGCGTGCCGCACCTGAATAATCTGGGCCAGCCAGTGACGCCGACGCGTCTTCCACTGATGGCTCCAGCCGGTGACCTGCGGCAGGGCGTAAGCCAGCATGACCAGAATGATGATCTGGAGCAATGCCAGCAGTATCCATCCCAGTCCGGTCATCACGGATTTGTCTCCCCGTTTTGCGGTGCAGCGGGGGTTGCCTCGTCCCCGTCATCCAGTTTCTCCAGCGAGGGGTTGGGAATATTGACGTGCTTCAGGTAGTCGTACTCGCGGGTGTACACGCCTTTTTTACAGCGGCGGTGACGGGCAATCCACAATTCGCGCTGAGGAATGTAGAGGCCGCGGATCCAGGCCGGCTTGTCATAAATGTCCTGCACCCGCTGCCGGATGGGTTCGCAGCGTGTTGAAAAATCATCGGGCGGGAGGGGTTCGTAGTTTTCAATACCGGGTTCCTCGGCATGCTTTCCGGGCCAGATTTTCAGAGCGCTGGCTTCTGGTGCGAGAAACGCCGGGCTGATGAGCAGACCCGCCAGGAGCAGCATGGGAATCAGTCGTTTCAAAGTCATGTCAGGCCATTCCGTTTGCAAACCGTTTCTATTGTACCGAAAAGACAAGGGTCCGCACCGACAGCGGTGGGAATGTGAACGCGAGGACACCCTCCCTGCCGGAAATGGCGGCATCGGGGAGGGGTTCTCCCAGGGCATTGGTCGGCAGGGCGTTCTGCAGTTGCAGGCTTGTGGAGAGTGTGACGGGTACAGTCTGGTCAGTGGTATTGATCAGTCGCAGGATAATCTGGTTGTTTTCCCGGTACAAAGCGCTCATGATCACTTCCGGGGCATCCCAGGAAAAAACGCTGTGCCCGGCGGGTGTCTCGCTGGTGGGTGAGGCAGGCAGGTAGGCTGTGGGGGAGACCGTGAAACAGTCGCCGTAAAAGTGATCGGCTTCCGTGTAAAGCCGGTGGGTTTCTTCCGGCTGGGGCAGCCAGGCATAGCGGGCTTCCATGGGTGATTCGGGATACTGGGCTTCGGGCGTGGGCAGTGGGGGGCCGGCCTGCGCGCCGCGCACCCCGGTTTCATTGCTGGAGAGCAGCCCGAACGCGCGCATCAGCGTGATGTGGAAGTCCGCGCCCATTACTTCATATTCACACAGGCCTTCGGTAATCCACGCCTGATCGTTGGCGGCTGCAAAGCGCTGAACCGGGCCTGTGCTGGTTTTCAGTTCTTTCCACGGCGCCACCGGCATGGCCTCGGCCATCCGGTAATCCGGGTTGTAAGTGCGTGTCACCGTGCCGAAATGGCCTTCGGCCAGCACACAGGTCATGGGTCCTTTGGTCGGGAAGACCACCTGAAGCGTATGGCCGGGGTCGTGGTTAATCCAGCGGCTGTGGGCGGTGATTCGGGGGCTGCCGGCAGTCACGGTCAGTGTGGTGTGCAGCAGGTGGTGGCCCGTGGCCTTGCCGGTGCGCGAGTAGGTGAGTTCAACTTCGGCCACCAGGGGACCGGTCTGTGTCAGCCGGGCGTCACACAACCGGTATGCTGTGGGGTGGCTGCCGGGCACCGGCGCACGATTGTAGGAGTCTCCCTGATCGGGATAATCCAGAATGCGGTGGGTGTGTTCATAACGCAGGTTACGCCGGCAGTCCGTCAAAGTAACCGTTCCACCGGTGGCGGCGTTTTTTCCGGTGGGCAGATGGATTTCAGCAGCCACCAGACCATTTTCAAGGCGGATGGTTTTCTGCCGGACCGTACCCGACTGGATGGACACCACAGGCTGCGATACAGGCTTTCGAGACGATGAGAGCGGCGCTGCCGATAAGGGCGGTACGTTCTCCACCCACACCCAGCCGTTGCGAACAGTGGTGGTGCGGTGGGCAAGCGGAACAATCTGGTGGCTGGTGCGATCGTGCCGGATTAAAGTGGTTTCAGTTGCACCGGTCTGATCGAAATCAGCGGCGTTGTCGTCGCCATAAAACTGTACAGGAACAGCACCGGTAAAAGGCATACTGCCCGTATTGACGAGGACAGGCTCTCCCGTGGCGGCCGTGAGACGGTGCAGCGCACGATGCTGCAGGCCGGCGGCGATGTCCCGGATTTCATCGTAGCGGGCCATATTGGCCCGGTGAACGGAATCCACGCTGCAGCCGCAGATGCTGTCGTGCGGGGTGTTCAGCAGCAGCAGCTCCCAGGCCGTTTCCAGCGCCATCACTTCGGCGTCATTTTCAGGCGGGCTGATGACCATGAGAGGTTCAATCACACGCGTCAGTTGGTGCTCCAGCTGGCGCTGCGCCTGTTTAAGCGGTATGCGCGCACTGTATACGCCCGGCAGCAGAAACTGGGCGCTGCAGTCGGTGAGTTCTCCGGGAACGGTTTCCAGTGTGCCGGTGGGTTGCTGCTGCCAGTGGGTCTGCATGGCCTGCATAAAACGATCCGGGGTGGTGGTTTGCATGCCGGGCAGCCAGGCCGCCAGGCTGGTAAGCGCGTCGGGAGTGAGGGGCCCGAGGTGGTCTCCGCCCAGGGGTAGCAGAAAACCCGGCTGACCCGCCGGGGTGGCGGCGACCAGCTTATCGCGCAGGGCGTCCAGCGCGCGCCGGCGCGCGTCGTCCTCAGACAAATCGGGATCCTGAAAAGGCCACTGGAAATAGCCCTCGCTCAGGTGCGCGGTGAGGACACGGCTGCCGTCGGGGCTCTGCCACCAGAACATGTTCTGCCCGGGGTTTACCCCGCGCCAGACGATGGCTGAGCGGATGCCGCACATATTCAACATCAGCGGCATGTGAGCGCTGTGGCCAAAGGTATCCGGCAGATACCCCGTGAAGTCATGACAGCCCCAGCTGCGGGCGGTGCGGATTCCCCGGATCAGATTCCGCAGTAGCGCTTCGCCGCTGATCAGCAGTTCATCCGGCATCACAAACCAGGGGCCGATGGTGAGTCTGCCCTGCTGAACCGCCCCGAGCAGACGATCCGTCTGATCGGGCCGCAGGGCCAGATAGTCAGACAGCAGCACCGTCTGGCCGTCCAGGGCAAAGCAGTCCATCTGCCCGGCATCCAGCCGTTCGAGAATGGCGTCAATCACCTCAGCCAGACGCAACTGGTAGGTCCGGAAGGGTTCATACCATTCCCGGTCCCAGTGGGTGTGAAAAAACACCCATGGGGTTGGTTTCAGTGCCACGGCAGTGTCGCTCATACCCCACAGTTTACCAGCTTCTCACCGGCGGGGCGGCGTCTGAAAAAACGCTGACGGCATCAATTACTGGATCAACCGCAGGGCTTCTTCCAGCAGGTTTTTGTTGGTGGAAATCAGTTTTGAGGTGAAATCCATCTGCAGCTTGGCCTGCTGCAGTAGCGCCACGCTGCCGCGGATATCCACGTTGGATTTTTCCAGCAGGCCTTCCCGGATTTCACCTGTGCCGGCCACCGGCTCGCCGGAGAGGGCTGTGGTCTGGAACATCTGATCTTCTGTTTCCGCAAGGCCACCGGGGTTCACAAAGTTGACGAGAGCCACTTTGTACAGCGGGGTGACCACACGGCCCTGTTCGGCAATGCCCACGAGGGTGCCGTCGGAACGGGTTTTGAATTCATCATACTTGCCCAGGAACTTGCCGTTGGCGGGGTCCACCCACAGGTTAATGCCCACGGTGGGGGTGTGTCCCGGTCCGCCCTGGCTGTGGCTGGGGTTATTGGCCGTGCCGCCCGGGTTGGTGGCGCCGCCCGTACTCACCGGATTGCCGTCATCGCCCAGCATGTAGCCCTGCAGGGCATAACCCTTGCTGTTGACCAGATTGCCTTCAGCATTGAAGCGAAAGTCGCCCAGGCGGGTGAAGAAAAGCCCGCCATCGGGCTTGCGCACGGCAAACATGCCGTTGCCCTCAATAAACATGTTGGTGGGCGCGGTGCCGGGTATGGCTTTGCCCTGTTCCGTACTGCGCGGGGTCTCACTCAGCCGCACGCCGTTCACATAATCCGAGAACGTGGAGGTGACCTCCCGGTAGCCCGGTGTGTACATATTGGAGAGATTCTGGCTCAGGGTGCCAATCCAGCCCTGGGCGGCCTTCTGGGAGTTCAGCGCTGTAATGAAGGGGTCAAACATGCCGGGTTACTCCTGGTTGCGCCAAACACGGCGTTGGCGTCGTTATTCCAAATCCCACGGTGATGACTGCTGACGACGGGGATGGCCGTCCTGTTCCGGTGACTGATCCTGGTATTCCAGCGTGCCGACAGGCAGATTGCGGGCAATCATGCGCTGGCGCAGGTCATCCAGTTGCTGCTTGATGTAGAAGGCGCCGGCGCGGTCGGCTGAGACGAAGCTGGCGGACACCTGCCCGTTGACGATGCGCAGAATCAGCGAAGAGTCCTTGTCCATATCGATACGGATGGCCTGTCCGGTTTTATAGCCTTTTTCAATCAGGCGGGTCATATTGTCGGAGAGCGTGTACCCGCCGAAATCCAGCTGGCCGCTGCCCGTGGTTTTAAATACGGTGTCCAGCGGTACGCTGCCCATCACAATGGGCAGGGCGGGTATCACAACCTGCTTCAGGTAACTCAGGTCATCGGGGCCCAGCTGGTGCATCAGCAGGGTGAGATCCTGCGGGGAGAGATCCTGATCATCGGCGCCCGTCCTGCGTTGAACCGGGCCAGGATTATCGGCGTCAGTCACCGCCGGCTGAACGACCGGCGCGGGGGTGGTTTCTCTCTGCGCGTTTGCAGCCGGTTTCTCGGCGGCAGGGGGTTCGGCCGTGCGGCTGGTGGCGCCGGGCTGGGGAAGACCGGCTTCCTGGACGCTGCCCAGTAAATCCAGAAACGCCAGATCCAGTGCGTCCAGGCCACTCTGGGCCGTGCTGCCCTGGACACGCTGCACGCGTCCGCCGTATTGCAGGGCATAGGCTTTCAGTTGGGCGTTCTGAATGTCCATTCCGGGTTCCTTCTGTCGTACCTGACGGAAAAGATTATTCCAGGGAGTTGAGCAGGTTATTCAGGTCTTCTGTCTCTTCATCCAGGGCCGCCTGCTGTGCCCTGAAAAAGCGCTGGGAGGCCACTTCATCCAGTTGCTTCATCTCAATGCGCTTCTGTTCTTCCTGCCATTCTTCGAGGGCTTTATCCTTGTGTTTCAGCAGGGCTTCCACGTCGGCCTGGGCTTTCTGTAACATCTGTTGTTCGTAGGCCAGTTGCTGTTTGGCGGCGTCCAGGTCCTGGTAGAGCTTATCCAGCTCCTGGTTCAGCACGTACAGGTACTCGTCGTGGCTGGCCATCATGGTGTGCGGGGATTTCAGCATATGGTCGCGGACGCTGCGGATCTCATCTTTTTTCTGCTGGATCGCTTGTTCCACCTCGCGGACATGGCGTCTTGCCTGGATCACCCGCTGTTCCTGCTCTTTTTTCTTACGCTCGCGCAGTTCAAAAACCTGTTGCAGTCGGTATTGAAAAGCGGCCATAAGAGAGCAGTTTCACGCCGGTTGATGTCGGAGGGGGTGTGCGGACGGGCGGATGCCTGTTCTCACACTAACCAGATATCGGCAGTTCGCAAGAAAATCGAGGGCGCCGGTGCGTTTTTCCCCTGAATGAAGGATATCATACGACGTTCGTAGCCGTCCAGGGAGCCGGCATCCCGGGGCGGTGTTTCGGAACGTTTCAGTGGTCAGTGAGGTCACTGTCCAGCATGGCGGGCGCCAGAATGGCATCCTGCATGCCGTGAATGATTTTTTTGTCGGCCGGACAGGCCGTGGCCAGGATGCCGCCCAGTTTCACCGCGTCTGCGCTGACCAGGTAATACGGGCAGAGGCGTGTGCGGACGCGCAGTTCCTGCTGCCTCCCAGTGTCCGGGTTCAGGCTGCGGATGGTTTGTACGGCTGTGTTTTCAAAGGGCTGCAGCACATACGGTGTGCTGGGAAAGGCCTTCAGCGCGGTGTCAATGGCATCAGCCCAGTCTCCCTGGGCCATATCATGCCCAATGGCCACCCCCCGGCTGCCCCAGGCCAGCGGGGAAAAACCGGAGGGCTTGATAACCAGCCGACGTCCTTTTTGCCCCAGGGTTTTCAGCGCCTCAAAACTTTGTATGGCGTTGCCCTCCGGGTTCAGGCCGGGGATCACGCCGGCGCCGGACAGGGGGGTGGGATCCATAACCCAGGTGGGTGGGACGAGGCGCTTCAGCCAGTCAAAATCTTCGCCAAGCCGGCCCTGCCAGAAGGCTGCCAGCATGGGGTGATGCAGCAGCGCAAGGTTGAGTTTTTCCTCATGCACGGGCTTGTACGGGGGCGTGAGGGCAACCCAGCCTTTTTTCACGGCAAACTGTATCAGCTCCGCATTGGGAATGTTGGGCAGGTCAAAGAGTTCGAAAAACCGGTAGATTAAATCGATGGTCTGCGTGGTCCCTTCCGGCGTCCGCCACACGAGGGCTTCGCCCTGCAGCTGGAGTTCCCGAGGATGAACCACGGCGATACCGGGGTATTCTGCCTGAACGGCCTGGGTAAACCAGCGCCACTCGGGGCGGTAATCGCCCGCTTCGTCGGAAATCACCACAGCGATAAACGGTTGTCCGGTACGGGACTGTTTCTGGGCGGCATACCAGTTCAGCAGGCTGTCCAGCCACAGCCGGGGCAGGGGGTGAGGGCCTTCCAGCACCGCAAACCCGCTTTCGCGGTAGGTGTGGTTGAGCATGGCCGTGAATCCCAGACCACCGGGTACGCTGTCAATTTCCGTCAGGGCGAAACCCGACTCGGTGATCAGCAGATCCGGCCGGAGGAGCATTGGCATGACGGGTTTTAAGCGTTTCATGGCGGCAAACTGCCGCAGGGCTTCCGGCTTACCGGCATCCAGCCAGGCGCTCACCCAGTCCGGCGCCCTGCCGGCCAGGCTATCTCGGTACAGGGTTTCCACCCCGCTGATAAACTGAACGAGCACGCCACCCAGGCGGTTCAGCGTCTGATGCTGGGTTCTGCTCAGGGTAAAGGGCTGTGCGGCCAGCACCCAGCCGGGCTGACCATTCTCTGCAGCGCCATACAGCGCCTGGTTTGGCAGCAGGGCCGGGTTCAGCGTCAGGCCGGTGGATCCGGCAGAAATGGGCGGGGTCGGGCAGGTCATCGTGCCCGGCATCATACGGCAGAGACAACCGTCTGACCAGCGGGGCCGCCTGCTGCGGCGAGCGCTTCTCCTCCGGATGGACGGCATCGGGTGCCGGGCTGATGCTTTCAGACCTGCCGTTTTGCTATAATTGATCCGCAGCAGATCGGCGAAATCAGGGAAAAGACGGGCATGTTCGGTCAGTCCAAAAACAAAGACAACGACCCTTCGGGCTCTCAGGGCATGGCTCCCGGTGGATCCCGCAGTCTGTTTGCCTCGGAGCTGAATATTGCGGCTGCCCCGGTTCGTTTCGGATTTGAACGGCAGGCGGCGGGTGCGCCGGCTTCCGTTGCGGACCCGTTGCCCGTTACAACGCCGGATGAAGAAGATTATCTGCCGGAGACCCTGCCTTACCTGCCGGATGATTTCAGCCCGACCGAAGCGGCAGAGCCCCGGTGGCAGGAAGACATGAATGCAGCGGGTTACGGCGATCTGCTGCAGGAAACCGCCGTTCAGTTTCCGCAGGAAGCGGCGCCTGAGGATGACCTGGAAGCATTGTTCTCGCCCACGGCCGAACCCCTGCCGCCGCACCTTAAAATGGCGCCCACCGTCTCAGAGCCGACGGTTCCGGATGTTCCACTCAGCCAGACAGTTACGCCGTATGAGGTGGAAGACGCCCTGCACGAGGAAAACGGGGAAGAGGACTGGGGGCTGACAGGGGCGCAACCCATATCCCATCTGCCGCCCATGGCATCGCCGGTGGCCGAGCTGGAACTGATGCCGCCGCCTGCCGAGGATTTTCCGGCGGCGCTTTCCCCCGCGCCTGTTCAGCCGGTGCTGCAGCCGGATCCGGTCAGGGAATCCGCCCCAGCCGAGCCTGTGAGTGACCCCTTTGCAGTGGATGCCGCCGGGGCATGGGAGGAAGATTTTTCAGCCGGTGATGCCGGTGATGCGTTTGGCGCGTTGCTGGAGACGGGCGCGCACAGCGATGGTCTGTCGGATTTTCTGAACGCGCCCGGTGCTGACGATACGTTTGCCACCGCCGCGTTTTCTGCTGCGGATGAGGGTGTGTACTCCCTGCGCGACGACTTTGGCGTTGAGGACGATGACACGTTTGCACCCACGGGGGGTGCAGCCGCCGGGCCTTTTCAGACCAATGCTCAGACCAGTGCCGTGGGTGAAGGCGGCGGCGCTTTTCTCGACGGGGTGGAATCGGCGTATTACCCGGATGATTTCTCCCTGCTGAATGAGGATGTTCTGGCCGAAACCGAGACGGCGCTGGATGAAGCCGCCACGCTGCTGCTGCCGGATAACGAAGCCTTTGGCTTTGAAGAAACAACCCCTGAGATCTCATCGCCTGGCCTGTCGGTGGAAATGGCCGGGCTGCTGCCGGCGCCCGAGGAAGTGATTCCTGAGGTGATGCCGCCCCCGCCGGCGCCACTGGAGAATGACGCCGATGATTTTGATTTTTATGAGCCGCTGGAGCCGGATGACTCCCTGCTGATTGATGTGACGAATCAGTCTGAGGACGACGTACCGCGCGCGCCGGGTTTTGATGACCTGGGCTGGGGAACTCCCGACCCGGCAGTTGACCCGTTTACCCCCACAGGCGCTGCGGCAGACATACCGAACGCTTTGTCTGAACTGTCTGAAGCGCCTGCCGCCCGGCCTGCCAGTCAGCCTGCGGTGCCGCCGCCCATGCCTCAACCGTCGGCAGCCGGTTTTGCCGGCCTGAGTGCTGACCTGTGCGCCGACCCGGAACAGCTGCGGGTATTAAACGTGTGTGAACTGAGCCATGATAAACGGCTGCTTCTGGTGGAGACGGCCACGGACGCCGCCGGCCCGCCCCGTTTTGCCCTGATGGCCCAATCCGGCGCCATGAGCAATCCCGAGATCGCCGTGCTCAAGATATTCGATCAGTCCCCCCTGATGCCTTCCGGCACTGAATTTAGCGCCATGCGCGAAGGGACGGCGGGCGACAAGGACATGTACATCACCCGTGTGGGCTCCTGGCAGGGCATCATCAGCAGTGATGAGGATGCCGTCATCCTGCATGCCGAACTGAGCCGCTAGCCCGACGCCGGCGCTGTCTTGTGGTAAAGTGGTCCGATGACCAGCAAGGATCATTTGTCGCTTGTGAACCCGGCGGAAAACCCCGCCAGGACCCTCGCCGGACATCTGACAGAACCCGCTTCCCCGCCGCGTTCGCTGGCGCAGTTTATTCAGCAGCGCCGGGAAGCCCGTGACCTGACGCAGCGTCAGCTTGCAGCCAGAACCCACCTGAGCGTGGAACAGATCCACGACATTGAAACCGGTATTGAACCGTTTCTGTCGCCTCTGGTGCGCTCGCGTCTGGCGCGTGTGCTGCGCGTAAAATCCTCGGAGATTCAGGCTTTTGAAGTGGTGCCGGCGCTCTCCGAATGGTCCGGCGACCCGTCGGAAGGAACACTGGCGACCCGCCGCCGTTGGGCGGCCAACCTGCTGGCGGCCATGGCGCGCGATCCCGGCGCGCTTCAGTCGTGCCCTTTGTGTCAGAGTCCGCTTTCCGTGCAGCAGTATGAACGGCGCGATCTCAACAACGAGGTTCTGGATGTGCTGAAAGCGCACTGCACCCAGTGCCTCTTTCGTTTCACGTCGGACTGAGACAGTTGAGGCCCGGTCAGCTGCCGAAAATCTGAATGATGTTTTTCATAAACCCGGCGGTCCAGGCGATAAACACGCCAAACATCAGGAAAGGCATGACCAGGACCGAGAGGGTTTGCTCCACATTCAGCGCGTAGGTGCGCGCCACGGCCATGCCAAACAAAATGGCGGACCAGGCCCACAGGCCCATGCTCAGGCAGATGCCGAGAAAACTGCCGGTGGCCCCCAGACTGTTTTCAATCAGCAGGGCAGGCGCCAGTAAAATCCACGGCAGGGTGGCCAGGCTGGAGAGCAGGAGAAACGGCTTGAAGCGGCCGTGGCCGCGGAAAGCAAACGCCATCAGGGCAATCACGGAAGCCATCAGCACCCAGCCCAGCAAACCAAGGAACCCATGCAACGGCATAATCAGCAGCAGGTTGTCATCCGTGGCGCCGCTCTGCATGGTATGCAGCGGCGGGGCGATGGCGGAAATCAGGAAGACAAGGATGAGGCCGTAAAGCAGATTGCGACCGGGCTCTTCCGTTTCAGCCATTTTTTCATAGGTGGTTTGCGGGTGGAACAGGCCATTGTAGACCAGTGTCAGAAAGCCATTCATCGCTGCTACTCCAGAATCCACAGCGGCTGGTTGGGATAGCGCACACTGAAGGGCAGCATGCCGCCCAGAACTTCGGCGCTCGCCATATCAGCGCCGCTGGCGCTGCGTGGCGCCGGCAGGTGCTGCATCAGGGTGGGCAGTCCCAGCATTTCCAGCAGGGTGGCGTGCTCTTCAAAAGGCACCAGTGGCAGCTGTTTGTCGCCGGAGAGGTGATGACGCTCTTTCGCCATTTTATTGGTCAGCTCGTATGCGGCTTTCAGATCGCCCAGTTCATCGGCCAGGCCGGCTGCAATGGCCTGACGGCCGCTGACAACCCGGCCATCGGCAATGGCCTTGATTTTGGCCGTGAGCGCCGCTTTCTTGACGGGGTCTTTGACAAAGCGGGTGCGGCCTTCAAGCACTGTGCTGAGAAAATCAGCATAGCTGTCGTCAATAATGCCCTGGATCAGCTTCTTGTCGTCCTCGGTGGGTTGGCGGTAGGGTGAGAGAATGTCCTTAAACTTGCCGCTTTTAATGGTGACCGGCTGCAGACCCAGTTTGTCCTCAAACAGGCGCTGCATGTTAATGGTGCTGATGATGACACCGATAGAGGCGGTCAGGGTGCCTGGGTTGGTGACAATTTTGTCGGCCGCGCAGGCGGTGTAGTAACCCCCGCTGGCGGCGGTATCGCCAAAGCTGGCCACCACCGGCTTTTTAAGGCTGACACGTCTGACGGCCGCATTCAGTTCCTGGCTCATACCCACCGTACCGCCCGGTGAGTTGACGCGCAGCAGTACGGCTTTGACCCTGGGTTCTTTTTCCGCCTTGTTCAGGGCTTTCAGGGCTTTCATGGCGTTGGTGTCGGAATCAAACAGGCCGCTGGAATCGCCCGGGGCGTCCATGGTGATAGGGCCGGAGAGATCGACCAGCATGATCTGGTCGCCTTTTTTTTCAAACAGGGAAGAGACCGAGCCGTCGAGTTCTTCGGCGTTGCTGGGCGGCGGCGCTTTGGTGCGCACCGCGTTAAATACACCCAGGCCCAGCGCCAGCAGACACACCACGAGAATGGACAGAGCCACTTTATTGGGGGAATTCAGAAAATCGTTGTCCTCAACGCTCACGGGGATGCCTCCTTTGCCCGGCCCGGGCAGAACCTGCACCGTATCATTGTAGCGTATGTTTGCCACTTGCTGGCTTGGGCAGCATCTAAAAAAACCGAGTATAGACACCTATACAAGACAAAAATCAAACGATACCCTGATGACATCAAATGAATTTTCGATATGTGATCAGGAGAACAGAGATGGTTGCCAAGGTGTTTACAGGGTGTCTCAGCGGGCTGGATGCCCACCCGGTGACGGTGGAGGTGGATCTCAACAACGGTATTCCCGGCCTGACGATTGTGGGCCTGCCGGATACCGGAGTGAATGAATCCAGGGAACGTGTGAAGTCCGCCGTAAAAAACAGCGGGTTCGCCTTTCCGCTGAAAAAAATCATCATTAACCTCGCGCCCGCCGCCCTGCGCAAAGAGGGGACCGGTTTTGATCTGCCGCTGTGTGTGGCGATACTGCTGGCCGGTGAGTTGCTTGCGCCCACCGAGTTTCTGGATCAGACCTGTTTTGTGGGGGAGGTCTCGCTGGAGGGCAGCATCCGTCCGGTCAGCGGTGCGCTCTCCATGGCGCTGATGGCCCGGGCAGAAGGGTTCCGCTACCTGGTGGTGCCGGCTGAAAATGTACGGGAAGCATCCCTGGTGGAGGGCATTGAGGTGTTCGGCCTCCGGCATCTCAGTGAACTCCCCGTTTTCTTCCTGCACCCACATTCCTATGCCGAACCGGTGGATCATCAGGCCGTGCTGACCGAGGCGCGCGAGGGCCAGTGCCGCGCCCAGATTGATTTTGCCGATGTGAAAGGACAAACGGCCTGTAAACGCGCCCTGGAAATCGCCGCCGCCGGCGGTCACAACCTGCTGATGATGGGACCGCCGGGCAGCGGAAAATCCATGCTGGCTAAGGCGTTTGCCGGTATTCTGCCGCCCATGACGTTTGATGAAACCCTGGCGGTCAGCCGCATCTACTCGGTGGCCAATCTGTTGCCAGCCGGCCAGAGCCTGATTGTGAACCGCCCTTTCCGCTCGCCGCACCACGGGGCCTCCAAGGCGGGGCTGACCGGTGGCGGCAGCCAGCCCAAACCCGGAGAAATCACCCTGGCGCACCACGGCGTGCTGTTTCTGGATGAGTTTGTAGAATTTCCCCGCTCCGTGCTGGAGGTGCTGCGCCAGCCGATTGAAGACGGCACCGTGACCATCAGCCGCGCGCAGCAGAGCATGACGTATCCGGCGCAGTTTCAGCTGGTTGCCGCCATGAATCCCTGCCCCTGCGGTTATTTCGGGGATTCCGGCAAGGGGTGCACATGCCCCGAACTTCAGATATTCCGCTATCTGCACCGTATTTCAGGCCCGCTTCTGGACCGGATAGATATTCACCTGGAGGTGCCCCGTCTGCAGGAGAATGAGCTGCTCAGCCCGGCATCGCAACTGGGTTCGGTGGAATCGTCTGAAACGGTCAGGGAGCGGGTGATTGCCGCCCGCCAGATTCAGCTGGCGCGCTTTGCCGGAACCGGCCGGTTCACCAATGCCACCATGACAAGCCGCGAAATTCAGACGCACTGTGCTCTGGATGATACCTCCCGGCAGTTGCTGAAGCGCGCTGTGCAGAAGATGAATCTCTCCGCCCGCGCTTTTGACCGGATACTGAGGCTGGCGCGAACCATTGCGGACCTGGGCGCCGCAGAGCGTATCAGCAGCGCCCATGTGGCCGAAGCGCTGCAGTACCGCGCCGTGGACAAGCTCTTTCAGCAGCAGCGCCTCCGCCAGTTACAGAAAAAACCCGCCGACACGCCTGCTGAGTCCGATCCCCGCCTCAGCGGGGACTCCGTCCTGGTTGCTGTTTAGGTCCTGTTTTCCTACAATGGTCCTACTTGCTGCCCTCACCTGGATTTTTCTTTGCATGACCGGCCTCCCTGATTCCGCTGCACATTGCGGCCTGCCACTTACCGGTACGGCTGAAAGCGTTGATGTGATTGTGATTGGCGCTGGCCATGCGGGCATTGAAGCGGCGGTGGCCGCTGCCCGGCTGGGCTGTAAAACCCTCCTGATGACCATGAATCTGGACACGATCGGCCAGATGAGTTGTAACCCTGCCATCGGCGGTCCGGCCAAAAGCCAGCTGGTTAAAGAGGTGGATGCCCTGGGTGGGGTGATGGGACTCTGCGCGGATGCGACCTACCTGCAGATGAAAACCCTGAACGCCAGCAAGGGCCCGGCGGTGCGCGCGCTGCGCGCCCAGTCGGACAAAGCCGAGTACCGGGCTTATGCCCGCATGCTGGTGGAGGCCGAACCCAATCTGTCTGTTCGTCAGACGATGATTACCCGCATTCTGACCGAACCCAGTACACAACGCTTTCTGGGCGTGGAGGACAATCTCGGCATTGTTTACCAGGCTGCAGCGCTGGTGGTCACCACCGGAACGTTTCTGAACGGCCGGCTGTGGGTGGGTGAGAAAAGCGTGGGCGGCGGCCGCCCGGGCGAGGGGCCTGCCGGTGGTTTAACAGCCAGTCTGGCGGCTCTCGGGCTGACCACGGGCCGCCTGAAAACCGGAACCCCGCCGCGGCTGGATGGCCGCACAATTGACTACCAGGGCCTGGAAGTACACCCGGGCGATACCGATGTCCGCCATTTTTCGTTTCTGCCCGATCGCCCTGTGCTGCCCCAGATGCCCTGTCATCTCACGCGCACCAGCGAGGCCACCCACCGTCTGATTGACGCCAACCTGCACCGCTCGCCGATGATGGCAGGCTTGATGGAAGCGGATACGGGGCCCCGGTATTGTCCCTCGATTGAGGACAAGGTGACGCGCTTCCGCGACAAGGACAGCCATCATCTGTTTATTGAGCCCGAGGGCCGGCAGACCTACGAAGTATACCTGCAGGGTTTTTCCACCTGCCTGCCCTATGATGTGCAGGTGGCCATGGTGAACACCCTGCCCGGGCTGGAGGCCGCCAGAATTATCCGGCCCGCCTGCGCGGTGGAATATGATTATTTCCCCGCCTACCAGCTGTATCCGTCGCTGATGGCCAAAGCGGCGCCCGGCATCTTTCTGGCTGGTCAGATTAATGGCACCAGCGGGTATGAAGAGGCGGCTGCCCAGGGTCTTGTGGCCGGCATTAACGCTGCCCGGTATGCCGGCGATCAGGAACCCCTCGTGCTGAGCCGCGACTCTTCTTATATGGGTACGCTGATCGATGATCTGGTGACCAAGGAAATCCGAGAGCCCTACCGGATGTTGACTTCGCGCAGCGAGTATCGCCTGCTGCTCCGCCAGGATAATGCCGATCAGCGGCTGACGCCCATCGGACGCGGAATAGGTCTGGTGGATGCTCACCGCTGGGAGGTTTTTGAACGGAAGGGTACGGCGATTGAGAATACCCGTGAACTCCTCAGGAGGACAAAAGTGCTGCCCTCGCCCACCAATAACCAGCGCCTGAACGGGCTGGCTGGTGAGAGTGTGGAAGAGAAAACGTCGGTCTTCCAGTTGCTCAAACGCCCTTCTCTCAACCTCGGGATTCTGACACAGCTTGAATGCGAGGGTGATGCGACGTCACTCAGAGCCATACCGGCGGATGTGGCGGAATACGTCACGACGGAAATTCAGTATGAAGGCTACATTCAGCGCCAGACGCGCACCATCGCCAAACAGAGTGACGCGCAGCGTATGACGCTGCCGGCGGAGCTCGATTACCAGGGGATTGCCCAGTTATCCAACGAGGCCCGAGAAAAGCTGGGACGGCTGAGGCCGGTCACCCTGGGGCAGGCGGCGGCGATTCCGGGCATCACGCCGGCCGATATCGGCGTGCTGCAGGTGATGCTTTCCCGGTCAAAAAAAGAACCTCTGTCCACGTTGCCGCCGCTGGCCGTCGTCTGATCACTTTTTGATTTTTTCCTGAAACGCTTTGTCCACGAGTTTTTTAAGTTCCCTGAAGAACTTCATCAGAAAATCAATCTGATCCTCACCCGTCATGCCCAGTTGTTTAATCAGCAGGGTTGGCATGCTGCCCTGTGAGGTGTTGACGGCAGGCACCCAGCGGGCTTTTTTGCCGAGGTCGCCCTTCATGTTGCGTTGCAGATAAAGCCACTCCTGCAGCGTGTAGGGAATGGAAACGCGGATATGTTCGTCATCCGAGCGCACCAGCGGTATGCCCAGTGCCGTGGCGCTGAGCTTCAGGCGGACAAGATCCACAAGCCGGAGGGTCTCTTTGGGGATGTCGCCAAAGCGATCCTTCCACTCGGCCTGAATGATCTCCAGGGCCAGATCGGTATCGATGGCGGCCAGACGTTTGTATTCCATCATCTTCACGTCGCGGTCGCCCACCCACTTGTCGGGCATAAACGCAGTCACGTTGAGATCGATAATGGACTGTTCTTTTTCTTCGACCGGTTCGCCCTGCTGAATCTCGGTAATGGTCTCTTCCAGCATCTGGCAGTAAAGATCGAAGCCGACAGCCACCATGTGGCCGTGCTGCTCAGAGCCCAGAATATTTCCCACGCCGCGGATTTCGAGATCCCGCAGCGCAATCTGGTATCCACTGCCCAGTGTGGTGAATTCACGGATGGCGCGGAGCCGATCCTGGGCATCCTTGGTGAGCTGGCGTTCGGGGTCGTAATAGCAATAGGCGTAAGCCTGCACCTCACTGCGGCCCACCCGGCCACGAATCTGGTAGAGCTGCGCCAGGCCAAACCGGTCAGCGCGATCCACGATAATCGTGTTGACGTTGGGAATGTCCAGACCACTCTCAATGATGGTGGTGCACACCAGCACGTCGAACTGCTGCTGCTCAAAATCCAGCATCACGTTTTCCAGCTGATTCTCATTCATCTGCCCGTGGCCAACCCCGAAGCGCACTTCGGGAATCAGCTGCTGCAGTTCGCTGAGTTTTTCGTAAATCGTTTTCACGCGGTTGTGCACAAAGTACACCTGCCCGCCGCGATCAATTTCCTGAAGAATCGCCATCCGGATTTGCGCCGGGTTGTAGGGCCCCACGAATGTTTTAATGGGCGCCCGGTTGGTGGGCGGCGTATTGATAAGGCTCATTTCCCGGATACCGGAAAGGGCCATATACAGCGTTCTGGGGATGGGTGTGGCAGAGAGGGTCAGCACATCCACTTCCATCCGCAATTGTTTGAGTTTTTCCTTATGGGTCACCCCAAAGCGCTGCTCTTCATCAATCACCACCAGGCCCAGATTCTTGAACCGCACGTCTTTCTGCAGCAGCCGGTGCGTCCCCACCACCACGTCACATTCGCCTTCGCTGATGCGGGAAGCGACTTCCTTCTGCTCTTTGGGCGAGCGAAAACGCGAAAGCAGTCCCATGCGGACCGGATAGGGCTGAAACCGCTCGGACAGGGTGTTGAAATGCTGCTGGGCCAGAATGGTGGTGGGCACCAGGACGGCAGCCTGCCGGCCAGAGAGAACACACTTGAAAACGGCGCGCAGGGCCACCTCCGTTTTACCAAAGCCCACATCGCCGCACACCAGGCGATCCATTGGTTTGTCGGATTCCATGTCGCCTTTCGTGTCCAGGATCGCCTGCCACTGATCTGGTGTTTCCGTATAGGGAAAGGCTTCCTCCATCTCCACCTGCCATGGCGAGTCCGGTTCAAACATGACGCCGCGCGCCTTGGCCCGCGCCGCATACAATGCCTGCAGATCCTTGGCGATGACCTGAATGGATTTTTTGACTTTGGATTTGACCTTGCTCCACTCAATGCCGCCCATTTTGCTGAGCTTGGGAGCCGCCTCGCCTGCGCCGCGATACCGCGACAGGAGGTTGACCTGATCAATGGGAACGTGGAGTTTGTCGTTGCCGGCGTACTGAACCGTCAGGTACTCACGCACTTCGCCATCAATGGTGATTTTGACCAGATCCACGAACTGGCCGATACCGTGCTTGACATGTACCACGTAATCGCCCTGGCGCAGATCGTGGATGGAGTTGATAACCTCCATGTCGTCGCGGTGTTTTTGTTCGGTCGCGTCAAGATAGCGTTTTTTCTGCTTGCGGCCAAACAGCTCGGCATCCGTAAAATGGGCAATGGCCTGTTCAGGCAGCTGAAAGCCCTGCAGGGGGCCGGTTTTTGAAATCAGAATATCTAGGTCGGTATGCGCCGGCGTTTTGGCGGCCCCGCTCTCATCGGCCAGGTATTGCGCCGGTACATCCCATTCCTTGCAGGCATCCAGCACGCGCTGGGGGTGGCTTGTGGTGATGAGGATCTGCATGTGCCGGCGACGCAGGTCCAGAAAATGTTCGCAGGCCTGCCGCATGTTGGCCTTAAAACCCTCCACACCCTGCACGTCAATCTGCAGGACAGGGATGACGGCAGTCTGCGGCAGCTGGGCATCTGCATTTAATGGCAGCGTGTCCAGGAAGATTCGTTTCGGCATGGCCTGGCCCAGACGGCCCAGCGCTTCCTCGGCGGAGAGATGATAGGAAAAATCCAGATCCAGCAGTCGCCCCTTCTGGATGCCCTCCTGATGTTGACGCGTTAACCGGTCGCTGAGGCCGCCTAGGTTGTTTTCCAGCACATGCCAGTCATCCACCACGCACAGGCCGTTGTCCGGCAGGTAGTCCAGCAGGGAGGCGTAAGCCGACTCCGTGTGCAGCAGGGGGCCGTAATAATCAATGCCGTCCGGCAGAAAAGTCTGCTCCAGCGCCTGCAGCTGGTTATCAATTGTGGCCTGCAGGCCTTCCAGTTCCAGTTCACTGAGGTATTTGCCCTGCTGTTTCAGCCGTAACTGCAGCGCATCTTTCAGGCGCTCGCGGTTGGCGGCATCCAGCACAATGCCGCTCCTGGGTATGGCTGTGATCTGCGTCACGTTTTCAACCGAACGCTGATTATCAATGTCGATGATGCGGATGCTGTCGATGGTGTCGCCAAAGAATTCAATCCGCACCGGGCGACCCTGCACGGGGTATAAATCAAAAATATCACCACGGCTGCTGAATTCACCGGGATCCTGAATCAGGCTGGTGCGCAGATAGCCCAGCGCCAGACATTGCTGGGTCAGCGCGTCTGGAGAAATCTCCATCCCTTTTTTCAGCGTAATCTGCAGAGACTCCAGGGTATTCAGCGAAAAATGCTTGAGCAGCAGGTTTTTGGCTGAGACCAGATAAATACCGGCTTCTCCGGCTTTCAGCCGCTTGAGCAGATCATACTGAAGCCGTAATGCCTGAACGGGAAATTCCGAAAGATCATAGGGAGAAAATTCCTCGGCAGGATACAGGTGGATGTCATGCGGATCAAAAAACTGGGTGAGTTCAAAATGGTATTTTCGCGCCGTGCTGGGATCCGGGCAGATGACGATCTGAGGCGTGGCCGGTTGCTGCCGGTACAGTGCCGCCATTAGCAGGACCTTGACCGAAGGGTTGGCGAGGTTTTCAATGTGGCATTCGCTGGCGGAACGTCCGGGCTGCCATTGCGCCATCTGTCTGCCGAGCTGCTCAAACCAGTCGCTCTGGCTGAACCGTTGCAGAATGAGATCCGGGCCGGGGTGGGCGGCCGATGGTGGCATGGATGAGGAGGTACGGGAATTGGTCTGCATCAGTCGGGTGTGGGCGCCTGTCGGGTTGGCTTTTTCATCCCTTTTTTCATCAGGGTGGCAGCGGGGTATTCCAGGGGGAGTATGGCGACCGGCGTGTCGGTCTCAATGCCGTAACGCGACGCCGAGCCGCCGGCCAGTTCAACCACCATGTCCACCGGGTATCGCGAGGAGAAGGTGGGACAGGGATCGGCGGTGCATGGCTGGGCGTTCTCCTGAATATGCACCACGCGGTAGTTGCGGATAAAAATCATATCCAGCGGGATCAGGGTGTTCTTCATCCAGAAACTAACTTTGCGCTCGACAATCAGCGGAAAGAGCATACCGGTCTGCCGGGCCAGTTTTTTCCGGTGCATCAGGCCCTGCATCATTTCCTCCGGGGTGCGGGCCACCTCCAGATGAAAGCGTTCCACACCGATCAGCATGTCGGTTTTGCCCGGCAACAGTGCGGGATCCAGGACCATGGTGGGTGGTTCATGCGGCGTTGCTTTGGGCTGTTTTTCCGCATGGCCAGGAAAACCGGTAAAAAGCAACAGGCAGAATGCCGAAAGGCAGGCCAGCAAACCTTTCACACATTGTTGGTAGTGGGCAGAGCCTTTTGAATCGGGTGAATGCATCCCCCCATTGTAAGCAATTTTCCCCCGGTATGCACCCCCGGCCAAATTAATCCTCCCGGGTCACCCTGGCCAGAACGGCCATCGTCCAGGCCACCACCTGCTCGAGCTCCTCCACATAAAGATATTCTCCCAGGCTGTGGGACTGATGAAATCCCATGCCCAGCACCACGGTGGGTATTCCCTTGAGATTCAGCCAGTGGGCATCAGAGCCGATGTTCATCGGCGCCACCGCCGGGCTGAGCGCCACATCGCGGGCGGCATCTTCTGTCAGACGGATCAGCGGGTGACCCGCACTGAGCCGGAAACCCTGGTAGCGCTGGTCAAATTCCAATTGCACCTGGACACCCGCGAAGCGCTGACTCACCGCTTCGCCTGCCTGATCCCACGCGGCGCGAATCAGACGTGCGCTGTCTTCGGTGTGCGTGCGGGCGTCGGCCACCACACTTGCGCCGCATGGCACCACATTGAGACCTTCTCCGCCGTGTACCACGCCCAGGTTGGTGGTGGTCTCCGGGCCATAGGCGCCACCCGGCCTGCCGGAAGGCACCAGCGTGCAGAAGAGGGCGAGCGCCTCAATGGCGCTGATGCCTGCCTCCGGGCTGATGCCGGCGTGAGAGGATTTACCCGTGATGCCGGCACGCAGCTGGGTCTGGGTGGGACCCTGATTAAATATCATGCCGGCGCGCCCCTCGCCGTCCAGCACCAGGGCCATGGTGGCCTGGCAGGCAGAGGTATCCAGGGCTTTGCCACCCTGCAGGCCCACTTCCTCCTGAACCGAGAAGAACAGCTCCAGGGGCGGATTCTCCTGAAAGCCGCCGGCGGTCAGCTGATCGATCACTTCCAGAATCACGGCGATACCGGCCTTGTCATCGGCGCCGAGAATGGTTTTGCCTTCCGAACGGATAATGGGACGATCCTGAAAAGTATCGCGGACCGGCCGGATACCCCGACAGGGCGGCACGCTGTCCATATGGGCCGAGAGCATGACCGTCGGGCAGTGGGCTTTGCCCGGTACCCGGGCAATCAGGTTGCCCGCCGCATCGACCGTGGTGTCTCGGATGCCTGAAACAGCGAGAGCTGCAAGGATATGCTCGCGGATGACGGCTTCCTCACCCGAGGGGTTGTCAATCGGGGCGAGCGTCTCAAAGCGGTCTATCACCCCGCAGGGCTTGGGTGTGGAAGGCATGGCGATAATTCCGGAAACGGTACAACCCCATTGTACCGCTTTCGCCGCTGCTGATTACCGGAAACCCGATGCCGCTGGCGGTTCAGGACTCGCCGGTAATGCGGAAACCCGTTTCCCCGTCCATAATAATGACCGGGCGCGGGCTGCGTTCGGTGAGGGGTTTGAGGAGATCCGTGACCTGAACGGCCAGATCATAGGGGTTGTAGTACAATCGGCCGTCCTGACTGCCGGCCACATGTCGCACCACATCAATCACCCGTTCGGAATAGCCTTCCAGCATCCGGTCCGGCAGGAAACAGAGACGGTTGTAGCTTCTTCGGAATGGCAGCTGCTGGGAGTCATACCATCGGCCGCCAGCGGAAGCCTTGTGCAGCCCCATAACACGCTCCTGGCCGATGGAAAGTACGCCACGCTTGGCGCGTTCCCGCTCCATATGCTCTTCAATCATCAGCTCCAGGTGAGAAGCCACCATCATCTGGATTTCCGGCGGCAGGTGCGCGCTGAGATGAATCGCCATGGTGACCTGACCGATGCGGTCGTACCAGCGGCGGTTTTGCTGCCTGTTGGGAGGATATCCACCTGTGCTCATCGTTACCGTTCCTGGCTGCGGAGAACAGCGCGTTCTCCGCAAACAGTATCGACCGGAAGCCCCCGGACCTTAATCAGAGGCGGAAAGCCGGTTACTGCATCTCAAAGGTGGCGTTCACAACCGCATTCACACGTTTGACGCGCGAGGAGGTGTCGTTGATGCCATAATCCGAGACGTCGGTGGAATTTTCCGGCGTGATCTGAAACACGCCCATGTAGGCGCTGCGCAGATTGCCGATGTGGCGTCCTGAGCTTTCGGCCATGCTGCGGGCGCGCTCATAAGCGTTTTTGGTGGCCAGCCCCAGCATTTTCACCTTGAGATCATCCAGTTTGGTGTAGAGAAACTGGGGCGCTTCCGAGGTGAGGAACACCCCCTGGCTCATCAGCTCGCTGGCCCGTTCGGCCACACCGGCCACTTTATCCACGTCTCTGGTGTTGATGTGGACGGTCTGACTGAGCTCGTAGCCCGTGATGGTGTTGGTGTTCATCCCGTTGCTGGTCTGTTCATACAGCACATTGGTCTCCACGGCGGAGAAAGTCATCGCCTCCTTGGGAACGCCGGCCTTGATGAGAAACTGCTGGACGACCGCCTGATCCTGTTTCACGGCGGCAAAGGCATCGGTCATACTGGCGCTGCGCCGCGAGAAAGTGCCCTGCCATTCGGCCGCATCGGAGGTGATCTGCTGGGCGGCGGCGCCGGTGACACCCACCACCTGATCGGGGTATTTGCGGAAGGCCATGGTGGTGCCGGCGAGAATACCGGCCGAGACAATCAGCCCGAGCATCAGACAGATGCCGAATACGGACAGTTGCATGGATTGCAGGGTTTCTTTGCAGCCCTGCCAGCGCTCGTTGGCCATCGTTTGCGGACTCCCCTCGGTGCCACTGGAAACATGGTCAGTTTAGCAGAAAGACCGCCGGGATCGTCGGGGTTTTTACCGGAGGCGGATGATCGTTTTACCGTCGCCGCCGTCAACGGCTTCGGCCGCCTGAAAAGACCGGACATAGGAGGATTCGCGCAGGTAGTCTCGTATGTGTTGCTTTAACGTGCCGGTGCCGAGGCCGTGAATAATGGCGACCTGCTCCAGACCTGCATGGACGGCATCATCGAGAAACTGGGTGACCTGATCCAGGGCATCCTGCAGGCGCTGCCCGCGCACGTCACACAGGCTGGCGGCGCCGCGTCCTGCTGTGGTTGTCTCTTTGCCGCCGGATGTGGCGCGCGCGCTGCGGGGAATTTCCGGTGCCCTGCCGCCCGGGTTCAGCTGTAAATCGTCAACGGGCAGCGTCATGCGCATAATGCCCGCCTGCAGGCCAACCAGGCCGTCGGTTGCCAGCTGGGATAAATCCACCACCTCCCCGCTGATACTCATTTTTTTGCTGTACAGCGTCTGCCCCACATAGATCTGACTGGCGGCCAGACCCGGTGCGCTCTCAATATGGCTCTCCGTGTCCTGAAAAATGGTGTCGGCGTTTTTCTGTAACTGCTGCAGCCGGTCGACGGCATGATCCGGATTGGAGACGGCGCCGTCTTCGTTCTGCAGCATCGTCTTGCGGAAACGTTTCACCTGGCTTTCCAGAACGTGCAGACGGGATTTGAGACTGGTGCGGAACTGGCTGAGCACCTTGCGCTTTTCGGCTTCAATCTGATGCCGTGTCAGCGAAACGGATTCATACTCCGCCTGGGTTTCTCTGCGGAACGATTCGGCCTGGTCCAGTTCTTTCTGCAGGGCGTGGTGCTTGCGTTCCAGGGTTTCAATCAGGTTGGCGGTGTCCTGCACGGGCTGGGTCAGGTGACGCCGGGCGGCCTCAATAATATCCGCAGGCAGGCCGAGGCGTGCGGCTATGTTGAGGGCGTTGCTGGTGCCGGGCATGCCCAGCATCAGGCGGTAAGTGGGACTGAGCGTCTCAATGTCGAATTCAACGCTGGCGTTGAGATAACCGGGATGTTCGTGTGCGACCAGTTTGAGATCCGACCAGTGGGTGGTGACCAGGGTGGTGGCCCCGCGCCGGTAAAAGGCATCCAGCAGGGCGGTGGCCAGCGGCGCGCCTTCCGAGGGGTCGGTGCCGGCAGCGATTTCGTCAATCAGAATCAGAGCGTTTTCAAGCGAGGACTCATCCCGGAGAAAATCGCGCAATGTGGTGAGATGTGCCGAAAAACTGGAAAGGCCCTGGGCAATGTTCTGATGATCGCCGATTTCAGCCAGTACCGGCTGAAACAGGGTCAGGGCCGACTGCGATGAGGAGGGTAGGGGCAGTCCGGCGCGCACCATCAGCGCCAGCAGCCCCGCCATTTTAAGCAGCACGGTTTTACCGCCGGTGTTGGGTCCGGTAATCACCAGTGTACGGATGGGGGTGTCGCATTCGGCATTCTGCGTCGTTTTTTCGTGACTGTACGTATCCCCGGCGCCCAGGGTAAGGGTATTGGCCATGGTGTTCTCACGGCCCAGCTGCAAAACCAGCAGCGGATGCCGGGCATCCGCCAGGTGAAGCTGTGGGCCTTGCGGGCCGGCAGGGAGCACGTGAGGTATGGCGGCGCCGAGATCCCGCGCCAGGCAGGCGGCTGCCAGATGGCGATCCAGAGCGCCCACGCCGTCAAAGAACGCCAGAATATCATCGGTCTGCGGATGGAGCTGTGTGCTGATGACTTTCAGAAACCGTGTGATCTCGGCGGCAATATCGCCTTCCAGGGCAATAACGGCGTTGTTCAGCGCCACGGCCTGGGCCGGTTCAATAAAGTAGGTGCCCCCCGTGGCGGATGCCCCATGCACCAGGCCATCCACCTGGTTTTTATGCGTGGCTCTCACCGGCAGCACCATCCGGCCTTCCCGTTCAGTAATGGTGTCGCCCTGAAACATCCCGGCATACGCGCTGTCCTGCAGCAGCCGTGTGAGAAACTGCTCTGTCTGCCGGCGTTTCTGGCGCTGGCCGGCAAACAGCCTGGCCAGTTCGGGGGTGGCGTCTTCACGCAGCTGGCCGTCGGGTTCAAAACCGGTGGCCAGGCTGGTCATCAGTTCGGTCAGATCGGGCAGGACAGTCAGCAGGTTGCCAAGCGCCTCCGCCATGTGATCGCCCCGGCTGGTTTCCGGTTTGGCGATGTCGCGGTGACGTTCCAGATACGCTGTCAGGCGATGAGATTCGGTGAGCGCCTGCACCAGCAGGGCCGCTTCACTCAGCGTCAGTTCCCCGCCGTGCGCCAGCCGCTGAATGACCGGCCGGCAGTCGGCCACCGGGGATAATGTGGGGATCGGATAGCGTGTCACAATCACGCGGAGGCTGTCGGCAGCCGCCATGTGAGTTTCAATGCTTTCAATCAGGGCGGCTTCATCACCGGCGGTGAGAAACGGCTGCTGCCATGCCGCCAGGCCATAGGGCGTAAGGCAGTGGCGCTGCAGATGTTCCATCAGGCGCGGCCATTCCAGACAGTCGAGACTGTCCGGTAAGGTCGGGTTTATGGCCGGAGGTGGGTGTGACATGCGGTGAGGACTTCCTGCGGGGTGAGGGCGCGCATACATTCAAAGTCAAACCGGCAGGGGCGTTTCAGGCCACAGGGCTGGCAGGCCAGTTCTGTCTTGATGACCCGGGCGCCGGGTGGCGCCCATTTTCGCGCATCCATCGGGCCAAACAAGGCTACCACGGGCACACCGCATGCAGCAGCCATGTGCAGCGTGCCGGAATCCACCCCCACAGCGCCATCCAGCTGGCTGATAAAGGCCAGACTCTCGCTAAGGGTCCAACGGCCACACCAGCTGATCAGCCGATCCGCCAGTGATGGGGAGAGCGCCTGCCGCAGGGTTTCGTAGACGGGCTGATCCCTTGCGTCGCCAAGGGCGTGCAGGGTCAGCTGCGGATCATCATTCAGCAGGCGTTGCGCCAGTTCGGCCGCGTGGGCGGCCGGCCACTGTTTACCGGGGTTGGAGGCGCTGAGGTGAAGTAACCAGTTTGTGCCGGTATAGGGCGCCAGGGCTTCAGCGGTGCGTGCGCCATCGGCCGGCGGCCACCAGGCTTCCAGATGACGATCGGTGACCGGAATATCCACGCAGGACAATACGCTGAGAAATGACTCGACTTCCGGCTGGGTGGGGTCGTATGGCGCCCGGTCGGTCAGCAGCAGGCCGCGGCCTTCCGTGTTAAAGCCCACCCGCCTGGGAATACCGGCCAGCAACGCCAGCGCCGCCGAGGAGAAGGAGCGCTTGAGCACAAAGGCGAGGTCATACTGCCGATGTTTGAGCAGCCGGGCATACGCCCAGAAAGACGTGGGCGGGTGATCGCCGGTATTCTCATAGCGGTGTTTGCGCGTGGTGTCAAAAACAAGCCGTTCATCCAGGTAGGGACAGGCCGACAGGACCTCCCCCGAGCCGGGACCGACGAGCATGTCGATCTGAGCCTCGGGATAGGCGGCGCGCAGGTTTCTCAGAAAAGGGACCGTGAGTAACGTGTCGCCGATAAACCGATAGCGCATCACCAGAATGCGTCCGGCGGCCGGCCGGTTCATGGCCGGGCCTCGCTGGCTCCGGTGGATTGATGCACCAGACTGGCGGTGGGGTGCTGCAACAGGGGTAGAATGAATTCCCCGAGAAACCAGGGAACATCCAGCAGTGGTTTTGTTTGCAGGGTGTACATCATATTGTGCAGCTCGGTGGGAAACAGATGTCTCAGTTTCACCCAGTCCTTGTCCGTGGTGATGAAAATGGTTCGGTTGTTGTTTTCAGCCAGCGTGTTCCCCCGGTGGAGCAGGCGGGAGACATCAGCCTGGGTGTAAATGTGGTGATCCTCAAAACGGATCGGCTCGTCCACCAGGATGCCGAGTTCCTGCAGGTTGGCTTCAAACAGGGACGGGTTGGCGATACCGCTGAACACCACGGCCCGGTCTTCGGGCAGCACAGTGGTGTGGTGTGCGGATCCGCTGACTGAGATGAGTGAATGGGGGCGGAACAGCACGGGGAGTATGGGACAGGCGGGGCCGTAGCGTGCTTTCAATGTTTCCATCCAGTGCAGTGTTTCCGGCGAGGCGTTTTTGGTGAGCAGCACCAGGCTGGCCCGACCCAGTCCGCTCAGGGGCTCCCGGAGAGGCCCGGCGGGGAGCAGCGCATTGTTGCCGAAGCGCAGGGCGCCATCCACCAGCACAATGTCGAGATCGCGCTGCAGCCGCAGATGCTGAAAACCGTCATCCAGCAGAATCAAATCCGGCGAGAAATCCGTAATGGCCCGTTGCGCAGTATGGACGCGGTCCGCACCCACAATCACCACGGCTTCAGGAACCTGCTGCTGTATCCAGCAGGCCTCATCGCCAAAATCCGGATGGATGGCGCGGGCATAGCGGGTGCGCACTTTGGCGCCATAGCCGCGCGACAGAATGACCACCCGGACCCCGGCGCGCACCAGGCTGTCTGCCAGCGCCATAATAATGGGTGTTTTACCCGTTCCGCCCGTCGTGAGATTGCCCACGCTGATGACCGGCACGCCGACCCGGTGGGAGGCCAGCCAGCCGCGCTGGTAAGCAGTCAGCCGCAACCGGACGGTCAGACCGTACACCCAGCTGAGGGGTTTCAGCAGGGTGACCCACCCGCGGGTGGGTTGCTGGTGTTGTCTGGCAAAAAAAGCTTTCAATCAGGGGTGCCTGCGGATTGGACCGGGACATGGCCTCTGGGGAACTGTTAAGATGGTGGGTATGAGCCTCCAGTATGAATTATCCTACATCAAGCAGCATTACCGCGAACTTTTTCTCGACGTTCAGGCCGAACTGACGGCGGATTTAAGCCGTCTGGCCGGCAGTGAGCCCTGTGCGGCGCCCGGCTGCACCTGTGCCGAGGCGCAGGCGGAGGATGCGCTGCTGTCAGTCTATCCGGCCTCCTGTGGCCGGCGGCGGTGGCAGCAGGCCTGCCTTCATTTTCTGGAGCAGGAGACGGGCCGGGAGATTCTGACCGCGCTGGACGGCATGGATGCTGAGAAAAACCGGGTGGACTGTCATCAGTGCGGGGTGTGCTGTCGTTTCGCCAGTTCGGAGTTTTCATGGGAAACCCTCTGTGAAAAAGCCCGGCAGGGGGATGCCTTTGCCGCACAGTTTACCAGCGTGTTTCTGCCCTATGCCAGTGATGAAGCGGCCAGTGCGGCTTTTCCCGAACTGGTGACGGCCATTCGCCGTGAGGCCCGGCTGCAGAATGGTGATGACGCAACGGGTACGGCGAGTGATTCGGCAGCAGTGTATTTTTATCACTGTCCGTTTATTGCCGAGGACAACCGGTGCAGTATTTACGGCACGACCCGCCGCCCCGGGATTTGTGCGCGTTACCCGGAGACGCCGCTGTCATTCATCTACGATAAATGCGCCTGGAAATCCTGGAAGGATGACAACCACCTCAAGGCGATGCGGACGCATGCCCAGATTGAGCTGTGTATGTTTTACGCGGCGCGCATTAAAGCCGTGCTGATGAATACCCCGGCAGCTTAAGGCAGTGACGGTGATTTCGGAATGAGCGACTGAATCCATTTCGGATCCACGCGGCCATCGGCTGTGGTGGGGATCACCGTGGTAGGGTTGGCGCCGGCAGACAAGCCGCCGCCCGGGCTTTGGGTTGCCGTCTCACCGGGGGTGCTCAGTAACCGGCTGACCAGTTGACGCGTGGGCTGATGCGCGCGTTTTAAAAGGGCGGTCATGGAACTCACGCCGCTTTCGGCACTCAGGCGTTTCAGGGTGGCCGGCGGCAGATGACTTTCCATGGCCAGGGCAAAGGTGTTCATCACATGCTGGGTTTTCTGCAGGCGGGGCAGCCACAGCTCAATGCTCTCTTTCATGGCGGCGCGCTTCTCAGCGGAACTGAAACGGGTGAGATTGGGCATCCATAAGGCCAGCTGTTCGAGAATCTGCTGCGTGGTCTCCACATCCAGCAGCGCGGTTTGCAGGAAGGGAGCAAAGTCCCCCTGAATGGCCTGCGTGCGCAGGGTGTTTTTGTAGGCTGTCAGGCGCTGATTGACACGCCCCAGTTGCTCGCTGAGCGCCTGGGCGGCGGCCTGCTGAGTCAGCAGGCTGGTCTGCGGTTCGGCCAGCCGCAATACGGCATCGCTCAGGTACTGGTAATCGCGGGCAAAACGGTTGGTCTCCTGCAGCCACTGCACGAGAAAATCAAATTCGTCTTCGCTGGGCTGCCAGTGGCTGGCCGGTTTTTTCAGCGACAGCTGATACTGGTCAATCAGCGAGCGCAGGGCGTTCTGGCTTTCGCCGCTGTCGGTGTCATGCGCCAGGGCCAGCTGATAATAGGCCAGCGCCAGCTGCGGATCGTCCCGGCGTTCGGCGGCCTGGCCCAGTAAGTACAGTGCTTCGGCATTCCCCGGACTGAGACTCAGGGCGGTTTCCAGACGTTGCTCTGCGTCTTCAGGGCGGTTCTGCCGGAGCGCGACCTTGCCCAGCAGCGCGGCCTGTCCGGCCAGCAAATCGGCGCTGGTTTCCGGCGTGACGGTGATGGCATTCAGCACTGCTTCCGCTTCAGCCGGTGTGGTATCACTCAGCAGACGGGCCAGCGCCAGTTGTAAACGTGTTTGCGCCACGCCGTTAACGCGCTGTGCGCCTTCCCGGAGCGCACGGATGGCCAGCGCCGGTTGACCCAGCCGTTGCCGGGTTGTCGCCAGCAGGAGGGTGGCGCGAACGTTATCCGGCTGCATCGCCAGCGCCCGTTGCAGTTTCTGCGCAGCGGCCTGATACTGACGGGTCTTCAGATCGTAGGCGGCGCGCAGGGTCAGGCCTTCGGCGGTTCCCAGCGACGGCGCCAGAAGTGAAAGGCCCTGATCTTTCAGCAGGTCCCATTCGTTGCGGGCGAGCATCAGATCAAAAGCGCGCAGGGCCGCGGTGCGGTTGCGGGGCTGCCGTTTGAGGACCTGTAAGTAAACGGCCAGGGCGTCTTCGCTTTGTCCCTTGGCAAGCAGCGCCTCGCCTGCATTCAGCCAGTCCTGAATGCGGCCGGGGTTTTCCTCCAGCCGGATCCGCGCAATGGCCAGGGTCACATTCGCCTGCCGCCGGATCCGCAGCTGACGATTCACAGGGTCATTCTGCGCTGCGGTCAGGCTGGCGGCCTGCTCAGCATAAGGCAGTGCAGCCCGGGGATCGTCCCGGTTCAGGTACCAGTCGGCCAGGTGTTCGTAACCCGCCGGGTCCATCGGGCGGATGCCGAGATAATACTGGTAGGCTGCCGTCACGCCCGCGGTGTCGTCCTGTTGTTTCAGCAGGTCGGCCTGCAGCAGCCAGGCTGGCCCAAAGGTGGGGTAGGCCGCCTGAATTTCAGCCAGCATGGCCAGGGCGTCTTCCGGCAGGCGGAGCACGCTGTAAGCGCGGGCTTTCAGGTATTTTTCTTCATCGGCAGGAGGCAGCGGGCTTGCCGGAAGGCGTTGGCGTTCCACGGCCACCTGGCCGGCCAGGCCGGGCTCGCTCTGTTCCGCCAGACCCAGCCACTGATCCGCCAGGGTATAGACTTCTATGCCGGCCAGCATCCGTGCAAAAGTAAGTTGTTCTCTGCCGGTGGTTTTATCCCGTCCCACTTTCTCCAGCAGGGTCACCGCCTGCGCGTAGTTGCCGGGATTTTCCGGGTGATAGAGCAGGGACAGCGCGCGGGCAAACTGGTGCGCCGGGGAAACCACCGCACCGAAATCACTCGTGACATCGACAGTTTTGATGGTGGCGCGGCTCTGCATGGCCAGCCGGTTGAGATCCCACGGCGCCTGGGTGGCTGCGGCGCCATTGCGTGTATCGGTGTCCGGCTCGTTGGCTGGGGCGTCACCCAGATCCACCACGCTGGTGCCGTTGGCCAGCGCCTGCTCCACCTGAATGCGGATATTGCCCATGCCACCGGCCACCCGGGTGCTGAGTCGTTCCACGTCGTTCAGGGTCGCCAGCGCACTGTCATCCATTTTCAGGTGGGTGGCATCCATGGGCGAGCCGCTCTGCGTGGCGTCAAAGCCGACCCACTGTCCGCGTTCGTCGCGGCCGATCCAGGCTTCTGTCCACATGTGGTACTGAAACTTACCCACCGCCAGGGCGTTGCGACTGACGGGCACATACACCAGCCCCACCGCCACGCGGGCGGGTATGCCGAGGCTGCGCGCCATGGCGGCCAGCAGCACGGCATGCTCCGTGCAGTCGCCTTCACGGTTGTTAAAGGTATCCAGCGCCGAGGTGAAATTCTGGCTGAGGTTTTTTTCTTCCACATGCGTCAACACCCATTGCTGCAGTTTCAGCATGGCCGCATAGGCCGGTTGTGGTTCATCCGGCGTTCCGGGGAGCGGGGTTGCGGGTAATCCCACCAGGCTGCGCGCCGTCTCGCGGATGCGCCGGTCATCCGACTGAATGAACGGTCCCGGCTTCAGGTAAGCGGCATTGGCCTCGGTGGGTTTCACCGGAAAGGGCGACAGACTGTCCAGTGGCAGCTGCGGGTTTACGGTCAGCCGGAGACCGCTGACCCCGCCCTGGGTTACGGGTGCGCTTTGCTGATCCCGGTTGGCCGGAAAGAGGTCATTGAGCGCCAGATCGCCGGACTGCCGCAGCGGCATGATGACGTAAACGCCGTGGTAGGTGGCGCGGGGTTTGGGAATGATGCTGGTGGTGATCTGTGTGCCGAGCACGCTGTCGACCGGGGTGCTTTGCGTATTCTGCCGGGCGACTTCCATTTCGCTGGCGAAGCTCATGGTCATTTCCATAGCGGGGGCGGCGGTTTCCGAGGCGACCATCAGCCGGCCTTTTTCACTGCGCCATTCGTGAATGGCCGGGGCATGGCCGCCGGCGGCTTCCAGCACGAATTCCCGCAGCCGGTGGCTGGCCCCCAGCGCGCGAACGGTTTTGTAATGCCGTGTGGGGCGGGCAACCGTGTGACAGAGTTCGGGTGTGACCCCTAGGTGCAGTGTTTCATAAGCGAAGGCCTGGCCGTCGGTGTCGTCAAAATGCGATGCGAAAAGTTTTTCCAGACGCTGTCCGGCCGGGAAGTAAAACCGGCCGGGTTCAATGGCGATACTGCCGGTGTCAGGCGATGATTCCGGCGGTGACGGCTGGTAGCTGACCGGATGAAAACCGCTGCCTGTCGTATCGGGCGACTGCGAATTCCGGGTGATGTACAGCTGGTTGCCAGCGACAGTGCCGGTGAAGGTCAGACGGTTGGGGAGCGGGCTGGCCCCGGGTTGCAACGCTCCGGCCGCTGTGTCTCCCCAGGTGAAGGCGTAACGGAAGCCCTCTGGCTGGTGATCCGGTGACTCCTCAAAGGTGGCGATGGCAGTTACAACATAGGGCGCGCCGTCGCGACGGAAGTGGTGACGGCTCTCCAGCACCACCTGCCCGGGTTGCTGCTGGATACGCAGGGAGCCCACCGGGGCGCCGTTGGCGCGCAAGGTATACCAGTCGGTCTGCTGCGCCTTGGATGTTACAGGTTTGACGGGTACGGCGGCCCGGGCGGCGGACGTAGTGAACCCGGACAGCGTCGAAAAAGAGAGCAGACAGCAGGCCAGCAGGGCTGACATCCAATGCTTCCGGAGGCGCCAGCGCGCCCGGTAGGGGTAAACCATCTTTCTCTTACCGTCTCTCTGACGTCTCTGTCGCCCCTGGGGGCACAGGGTTGCAGGGGCGGCCTTTCCACAGGGAACAACAGGGAAAAATCCGGCCTGCCCGCTTCGCTCACCATAGCGCCAACGGCAGAAAAACGTATCCTCACCCGGGGGGAAATCCGCCGGTATTGATACAAAATTTTACGCTGCTGCATCGAAGCAAAGCCCGGTGAGGTAGTGCTAAACAGCCAGGGCCAGGGTTTCGCTGCCGGCGATGACCTCGTCCAGGATGGCGCGCACGTCCTGGAGCGTATTCACCTGGACAATGGCGGTGCGCATGCGGCTGGCGCCGCGGAAGCCCTTCATGTAATCCGTCAGGTGGCGGCGCATTTCACGCACGCCGGAGACTTCCCCTTTGTACTCCGCCAGACGGACGGCGTGGCGCCAGGCGATCTCCATCTTTTCGGGGAGGGTGAGGTCGGCCGGCATGACGCCGGTTTTCAGCGCGCGGTCAATCTGCCCGAGCAGCCAGGGCTGGCCCAGCGCGCCGCGGCCGATCATCACGCCATCCACGCCGTAAGTATTCATTACGGTCAGGGCGTCCTCCAGAGAGATGATGTCGCCGTTGGCGATCACAGGGATGCTGAGTGCCTCTTTGAGTTCGCCGAACGCTTCCCACTTCACGCCCGGTTTATAGCCCTGCGCGCGGGTGCGGGCATGCAGGGTCACCATGGAGGCCCCGGCTTCTTCACACATTCTGCCGAAAGCCACATAGTTCATGGATTCACTGTCCCAGCCAAGGCGGAATTTTACCGTCACCGGGGTTTCAACGGCCTTCACCAGGGCGCTGATGAGTTCATAGGCCTTCTCGGGCTCTTTCATCAGGGCGCAGCCCTCAAAGTTGCCTGTGATTTTTTTGACGGGACAACCCATGTTGAGATCAATGGTAGCGGGCCGGTGGTCAGCTTCAATGCGTTTGGCGGCTTCGGTCAGCACCTCAACGCGGCTGGCGGAGAACTGGTAGGCGATGGGTTGATCGTTCTGACTCTGATCCAGGATGTCCGCATCCCAGCGTTTGGAATACACCAGCCCGTTGGAGCTGATCATTTCCGTGCAGATGAGCGAGTCGCGCGCCCATTCGCGCACAATGGCGCGGAAAATTACGTCCGTCACCCCGGCCATGGGTGCCAGCATCACCCGGCTCTGAATGGCCGTGCCGCCGATTTGTAATGGTGTGGCTAAGGGGTTGGTCATGGATCAGTCTGTGAGGGTGTGTTGATTTCGGTCAATTGTAGCAAACAGTCAGTTGACCGCGTCAGTTTTGACGTCATAAATGACTCTGACTGCATTGTGAAATGTGTCATTCGAGGTTCTGAAACGTCCGGCTCGACCAGGGCGGGCTTCTCTGGTATCGGGGTAGACAATTGTTGAAACCCCATTGTTGAACTCCACGCGGTGCTCGTCTCCTTCAAGCAGAGGGCCGTCGGGTACAAAACATAGCACGCCATCAACCCGCCGTTGCGTGCCGACGTATTGATTCTGTGACAGAGCGCCGCTGAATGCGATAGATGTTGTCATGGTGCAAGTGCCTTCGATGTGTGTGAGGAGGGATAGAGTAAACAAATACCGGGGTGGCGCTGAGATGTCAAATCGGCCGTGTTTGCGGGAGGATTGTAACCAAACGTTACCTCAATCCCGGAGTGGACGGCCATGACACCCCCTGTGCAACTGGGTCCCGCAATCGCGCTCGAACTGGCCGTGAAAGCCTCGCGGGCGGCGGGCGCGCATCAGATGGCCCACTTTGGGCAGGTGCTGGAAATCCACACCAAAAGCAACGCCAATGACCTGGTGACCCAGGTGGACACCGCCTGTGACGCGATGATTCGCGCCATGCTGACCGAAGGGGCACCGGGGGTCAGCCTGCTGACCGAGGAGACCTACACCGAAGGCGACGCCATGGCCGTGGATCACGCCTGGATTGTGGACCCGCTGGACGGCACCAACAATTACGCCCACGCCTTTCCGCACTTTGCCGTTTCCATTGCCTATGTGGTGCAGGGCCAGGTGCAGGCGGGCGTGGTCTTTGACCCCTTCAAAAACGAGTTGTTCACCGCCCTCCGGGGCCACGGGGCGCGGCTGAATGACCGGCCGCTGCGGGTGACGGGCTGCACAGCCCTGCCGGAGGCCATTCTGGCCACGGGTTTTCCCTATGATACGGGCACGAACCCGGACAACAACCTGACCGAGTTTGTGGCGCTCCGCAGGCAGATCCGTGGCGTCCGCCGGGTTGGCGCCGCCGCGCTGGATCTGGCGTATACGGCTGCCGGCCGGCTGGACGGCTTCTGGGAGCTGCGACTGTCTTCCTGGGATGTGGCGGCAGGCCTGCTGTTGGTGCAGGAAGCCGGTGGCGTGGTGAGTGATTATGCCGGTCAGCCCATTGATCTCAGTCAGCGGCGCATCAACATTCTGGCGGCCGCCACCCCGGCCCTCGGTGAGGCCATTGCGGATGTTCTGAACGCCTGACCTCCCGGTCTGTTTTCGGTATAATACGACCCGAGAGGCGATCAGCCTGTATGAAGGAAGGGAGACGATGACCCGATGAACTCCGTCGTAATTTTAGGCCGTCTCGGCCAGGACCCCGAACTCAAGTATTTTGAAAGCGGCAGCGTCAAAGCCAAATTCAGCGTGGCGGTGGACCGCAACTTCAGCAAGGAAAACAAAATCACCGACTGGTTCAACATTGAAGTGTGGGGCCGCACCGCCGAGTTTGTCGGCGAGTGGGTTAAAAAAGGCACCCAGGTGATTGTGACCGGCCAGCTGGATGTCAACCAGTACAACGATCAGGCGGGCAACCCCAAGGAATGGCTGAGCATCAAGGCCAGCGACGTCCGTTTTGCCGGCGGCAAGCGCGATAATGCCGGCGGCGGCGACATGATGTCGCAACCGGCTTACTAGGCGGCTCCGCGCGCAGGTGCAGGTTGCAGGCCTTAATATCGGTATTCTTGCCGACGATATGACAGGCGCCAATGATACGGCGCTGGCTTTTTTTATGGCCGGCTCCCCCACCACCGTCATTCCCGATGTCAGTCTGCTGGCCTCCGGCCGTGCGGAAGAATCCGTTCAGGGGACGTTTTCCGTCAACACGCAGTCGCGGCATCTGCTGGCCAGTCAGGCCGAACAGCAGGTCCGGCAGGCCGTCAAACGTCTCACCAGCACCTTTGGCGTGGAACTGTTTTACAAAAAGATGGATTCTACCCTGCGCGGCAATGTGGTGGCTGAATGCCTGACGCTGATCAATGTGCTGGGGTTTGACTGCGCCGTGATTGTGCCGGCCTACCCCAGTCAGGGGCGGCTGACGGTGGGCGGGTATCAGCTGGTGGACGGGGTGCCGGTGGAACGCACGGCCGTTGCCCGCGACCCGTTGTTTCCCGTCCGCTCCTCCCATATTCCCACCCTGCTCAGGCAGGCGCTGGCGGAATACGGCGAGAACGACGATCAGGTGGGATTTATCCCGTTGTCCACCGTGCTCCACGGCGCCGGTCCCATTCTCAAGGAACTGACGGATCGGGTGGAGGAAGGGCGTAAGCTGGTGGTGGTGGATGCCACCTCGGATGAAGACCTGGCGCAGATTGCGCTGGCGATTAACAAAATGCCGGATCCGATACGTGTCCTGCCTTGTGGCTCCGCGGGTCTGGCGGGCGTACTGGCGGAATCCTGGTGTCCGGATAAAGACGATGAGGCAGGCGATGCCCCGGAACTGGCGATGACTGCTTCCCCGCTGCTGATCATCAGTGGCAGCATCACGCCGTTGTCCCGGCGTCAGATCCGCGAACTGGCCGAGCACTTCAGTTACTATGCCCGGGGCACCGAGCTGGTGATGGTCGAACTGTCGCCGGAAAAACTCATCGGGGTTGAATCGGTTGATCGCGACATTCAGCGTATCCGTGAGGCTTTGCGTGCCGGGAATTCGGTGGTGCTGGGTTCCGCGTTGCAGAAAGACCGTTACATGCAAACGCTGGCCGTGGCGAAAGAACATGATATCCCTGCGACCGCCGTGCCTCATAAAGTGCAGGCCGTTATGGCGCACATGGCCGCCGAGGTGATGGAAGGGCTGCCGATGGATCAGGAGGATCCCAGGCTGGTGCTGATTGGCGGAGAAACCACCTATGAAGTATGCCAGGCGTTGGAGTGTGGCCGGCTGACGCTGGTGGCTGAAGTGGAGCCTGCCATTCCCTTGTTGCGCGATACGCAGGGCCGCTGGCTGGTAACCAAGAGCGGCAACTTCGGCACGCCCATGACGCTGGCGCATATTCTGGAATTTTTCAGGAAGCACGAGCAGCAACCGGTCTCATGACACCCGTTTCCGAATCGCCGCCAACGGTTTGCCTGACCATCGGTGATGCCGATGGTATCGGGCCTGAGATTGCTGTGAAATTTCTGACCTCCCCGGCGTTCAGCCAATACGTGGATGCGGACTGGCGGGTGTTCGGGGATATTGCCTCCCTGCGCCTCACGGCAGAGCGGCTGGGAAAATCCCTGCCGGAACTCGACTATTGCGAGACGGGTTCAATGGCGGGCGGTGATTTACCCGGTGTGATCTCCTACCGGGCGATTGAAGCGGCGGTATCAGACATTCATCGGCTTCTGCATGCGGGTGGACAGGCTGTGATGGTGACCGGCCCCATCGCCAAGGAGCAACTGGCCCGAGAGGGTTATGCGGCCACCGGCCACACGGAAATCCTTCAGGATCTCGCCAACCAGTATTGGTCGCCAGAGAATGGACGGGCGTATCAGTCCGATATGCTGTTCGTTCATGGACCGTTTCGTCTGTTGCTGCTGACGCGCCATGTTCCCCTGCGCGATGTGAGTCGCACGCTGACTGTCAGAGGCGTCAGGCAATCGCTGAATACGCTGGTGGCGTTTCTGGTCCGTCATGCCGGCATTCCGGCACCCCGTATCGCCATGCTGGGGGTAAATCCTCATGCGGGAGAAATTGTGGCGGACGGCGTGCCCAATGAAGAAGAAACCATCCTGAAACCGGCCATGGCGGCTGTGAAGGATTACTGGCAAGGCGAGGGCGTTGCCGTGGCGTTTTCCGGACCGCTCCCTGCGGATGCTTTTTTTCGCGGGTTTGATGCGGGGAAGCCCCCTGCGGATGCCGTGGTGGCGACCTACCACGATCAGGGACTGATTCCTTTTAAGCTGCTGGCCGGGATGGCGGCCGTGAATGTGACGGTGGGCCTGCCCTTTCTCAGAACCTCCGTAAGTCATGGCACGGCGCAGGATATTGCCGGCAAGGGGATTGCCGATACGGCGAGCCTGGAAGCGGCAGTGAGTGCGGCACTGACGCTGATGAGCCATGAACGCCAGAAAAAGGATCACCAGTCTGCCACCGCCGGGGACTGAACCCGTGACAGCGGCAAACCGGTGATATTCAGGGTGTCTCGGTTGACGGCATCCTGCCATGCCGGATGACGGTGCTTTACCCCATCAATTCCAGCAACTGGGAATCCAGAATGGTGAAGCCCGGGGTTCCCAGCGGCCGTGTACTGAACAGATCATCCAGCAGTTCCTCCAACAGGTCACCCTGAAGGGTTCTGGTCTTTGAGAAGCCTGCGGCGTGGTCCATACCGGCATAGAGTTTACTTGAAGCGATCATCGTCAACACTCCTCTGTAGCGGTAGGGTTAGTGCTGCCTGCCGGCAACCCGTTCAGTCTTGAGACCGTCACGCACAGGATGCGTCTCTTCCGGTTGATGAACGAGGGTTACACAAGGGAAACGAGGGTTAGGAGAGGGATTCAGAGATTTGAACCAACACTCAGGAAGCGGCAAGCCATAGCCAAACTCACTCACTTCTCACACAGGTATAGTACCAATCACCCTCCTTTCCCAAACCCCATGTTACGTCTTGTGAAATTGTTGTTTCATTTTCTTAACAGGGCAACGCGGTTTTATCCTGACCGGGTATTGCATTGGTAAGCCTTTATTGAATTGGCTGTTGGCGTTGGAAGTGACTAGGTAGTGTCTACATTCATTGAAGCCATATCCAGATGGCTGCCAGATAGATAAACCCCAGGTACGTCACATCCAGCTTGTCATACCGTGTGGCCACCCTCCGGAAGTTCTTGAGCCGGTTAAA
>JBFWUP010000002.1:0-382765 GCA_050247195.1 Candidatus Melainabacteria bacterium
AGAGGGAATGAAGGTAAGCTGCTCCCCCTCTCCTCTTGGAGGAGAGGGGGTTGGGGGGTGAGGTATTTCCGTGCTGCGGCCAGCCCTCCAGAGACCTCACCCGACCTCGCTGCGCTCGGCCACCCTCCCCCTAAAGGGAGAGGGAATGAAGGTAAGCTGCTCCCCCTCTCCTCTTGGAGGAGAGGGGGTTGGGGGGTGAGGTATTTCCGTGCTGCGGCCAGCCCTCCAGAGACCTCACCCGACCTCGCTGCGCTCGGCCACCCTCTCCTACGAGGAGAGGGATCGGGGGAACTCAAAAAACTAGCCGCTGGCTTCCGAGAGGACCGGTTTGTAATCCTTAGGCAGGCGGATTTTGCTGCGGCCCGGTTTGGCCTCTTCCAGCTCGTCCATCATTTCATACGCGCTTTTGTTCTGGCGCTTGCGCGTGGCGGCGGTGGGCGTGCTGCCCAGGCGCTCGATGACCTTGGTGGCCATGCGCTCTTCCTCCAGCTCCTGCGCGAGTTTTTTGTTCTGCTTCTCCAGCTCGCGGATCACCGCTTTCATCTGGTTCAGTTCGTTGTCCTCGGCGGCGCGCTGCTGCGTGCGGTGCGCCACCATCTTGGTCAGCGAGGACAGGGCCGTTTCAATACTCGTGTTGGCCGCCGCGTGGAAGTTCACCCCCACCTCCGGCGTGGCGCCCGCGTGCTTGCACATCCGCTTGCGCACCTGAATCAGCCGGGTATCGCCCTTGCCGTAATAGAAAAACTGGCCGGGCTTCAGCGACTTGATGGCCGCGAAGGAAATGCCGGCTTCGTTGAGGAAGGGGCGGATGGCCTTGTAATCCTGCTCGCTGGTGATGCCGCCGAACCAGAAGCGGTTGCACTGGCTGAGAATATCCTTGTTGAGCGAGGCCGGGCGCTGGGTGGCCCACAGGCTGTCAATGGCGCGTTTGCGGCCCCGTTTGGCGATTTTCTGGCTGGCCTGTACGGGGTCTTTCTTTTTTTTGCTGCGGCTGGGGGACATGCCCATGCGCTGCGGGGCGTAAATCTGGGCCTCCTCCACCACAAGCCTGATTTTGGTGCGGAATTTCTGCTCCAGATTGAAGAGGTGCTCGGCAATGACGCCGTAGAGGTGCTGCTGCTCCTCGTCCAGGAAGTCGGAGAGGTCAAACACGGCGGACATCCGGTGCTCCAGCATGGCCTCGATATAGAGGTCAATGGCGTCCTCCTCCAAGGGGAGGTTGGCGTGTTCGCCGCCAATAATCAGCATGGGGTAGCGCTCGGCCAGCGTGAAGTGCTCCCCCTCGGGGTCAATCACGCAGATGAGGCTGCCGATCTCCAGGGTCTGCTCAATGAGCACGCCGGTGAGATAGGACTTGCCCATACCGCTGGAAGCCAGGATCGCGTCGCGTTCGCCCGTGGTGGCGTACAGTTCCGCCGGGATTTTAAAGTTTTTGCCAACGTGCAGGTCGCGCGAAGGGGCCCCAACCATTCTCTTCTTCAAAAAATCAAGCATTTGCACTATTGTAACGGGTTTTTCACAATCTGGGAACATCTGTGCCGAAAAGCCTGTAAACCCCGGGAAAAACGTGCTAGAATCCCTGTAAAGCCACGCCAGAACACACCATGGAGGGGACGACGATGTCCGAGAGTTTAAGTACAACCATTCAGAAGCCCCGCGGGGGCCATATCGCCATCGGGGGTATTCCCTGGCTGGCCCGGATGATTGACAAGGCCCGTCTGGAGGCTGCAGGCACCATTGACGCCCTGGATCTCGAATATCCCTGCCCGATGGACCAGACGCTGCTGGCGCAGCTGGGCATTGACGGGGCGACCTTCCAGCAGATTGCCCTGGAAGCAGAGAATGACGAGGCCATCCTCGCCCGCCTGAACGCCATCAAGGCCGGACAGGCCGTATAAACCGGCTCAGCTGTTTGGCAGTTCCGTGCTGACGCTGCGGGCGTTCATGGCCCATTCCAGGTTCTGCAGTACCTTACGCTCCACGGCATTGAGCGAGGGTTTGCTGATGAGCGCCAGGTAGGCTTTACGTAGTTTTTCCGGCCGGGCGATAAAGCGGGTGTAGAGTCCCCGGGCGAGCACGCCGGCGCTGGCCACCAGCGGCACCGCCGCGACCACCGGCAGGGCGGGTGATTCTTTCAGATCCGACAGGCTCTGGTATCTCGGGTAGCTGCCCTGCGCCTGACGTTTGGCGCGCTCGGCATCCAGCTGTTCTTTGATGAAGATCAGTTGATCTTCAGCGGCGGCGGCCGCAATGCGGCTGTGTGGATCCAGGCCCAGCGACTTTTGTTTATCCAGAAGCAGTTCATGCTTTTGCGTTTCCATCCGCACGCGCAGATCCAGGGTGTCCAGCTCCGCATTGCTTAAACCGCCGATGTGCGCGGACTTGTCGCGAATTCGTTTTATAGCTTGATTCCCGGCATTCTCCAGCCGTTCGATTTCAACCTGAGTGCGTTCCGCCTGGTTGCGGCGGTGCGGCAGCACTTTTTTGCGTCGGGTCCATTTGCGGACCCTGGTCAGCTCAGCAGGCTTGATATCCTCGGGTCTGTAAAGCTCACCCAGAACAACCTCCGCCTTCTGCCAGGTGTCCGGCAAGCCTTCGTTATAATTCAAGAGGTGTTTATACTGAATGGCGGTAACCGATTCCGCCAGTAAATCTTTCCGCACAACTTCTCTGGGCTGATACGGGTTGAACAGGATCCAACTGCGCCCATCGGCTTCTCTGAGATACCGGGCCGCAGGCGCATTCTCCGTGTCCGCTTCATCGCGGAAACCATGGCGCTGGATCCGCGTGTTGCGGTGCACACTGAGCAATGCATCTGCGACCTGCTCGCTGCTGGCGTCGTCGAGCCTGCCAACTCTGCGGATCATGACCTCGGCGTCGCGCCGGGCGGCGGCGAGTTTCGCGTCGTTATCGGGTTTTCGGGATTGAATCAGCGGGATGCGCATGGGTACAGGCTAACAGGGCTGTGTGATCAAACGCTTCAAGTCCAAACACATCAATTTGTTGGGGCATTGTTTACAAATGTTTATAGTGAGTGGGCCGTTTGACGGGTGCGCTCCCCTGTTTTGAAAATCCGCTTTATACTAATGTCTACAGAGGCTATACTCCGGGTATGTGAGCAGGCTCACAGAAATGCAGTGGCGCTTATTTTAAGCTCTTACCGCATTCCCGAGACGCAGGCAGGTTATTTTTTCACTGGCTTCAGTCCCCCACCCTGAGGAAATACCCCGATACCCGCCTGGCTGACCGGCCTCCCGGCACTGTTTGGTTTGGAACGTTCCCCCTGAGAGCCCCTGTATTGAGAGCAACCCTGCCTGTTCCGATTGATTGACACGAATTGGAGACCCTGATTGTGGCCACGACCGCCCCGACGACCCGGATACACAACCCCGGCACCCAGCGAGAAGACAACTGGTGGCTGGAACCCCTGATGGTATTTGGCGGCCTGGGCGCTTTTGCCGTGTACGCCACCTTCCGCGCCCTGGTGGGTTTTGGCTTTACCAGCCCGGAACTCAGTCAGCTGTTCATCAATCATCATCATCAGTTTGCCGAAATGCTGGGCTATGCCTATTACGGCAACGGGGCGCACTACATCTCCCCGTTCGCCTCGCCGGATCTCTCCCCAATCCTCGCGCCGGTTGTGCAACCGGTGAATAACTTTGTGCGCAGCATCACCGGATGGCAGTGGTTCGTCATTTCCCCCGCTCTGTGGATTCTCTGGGTGCCCGGTGGTTTCCGCCTGACCTGTTATTACTACCGCAAGGCCTACTACCGTTCATTCTTCGCCAGCCCGCCGGCCTGCGCCGTGGGCCCGGATACCAGCAACCCGCTCGGCGCGCTGCTGGGCCGCGGTCAGCGGTACCTGGGGGAGAAGGCATTCCCGATGGTGATGCAGAACCTGCACCGGTACTTCTTCTACATTTCCGCGCTCTTTATTCTCATACTCAGCATTGATGCGCTGATTGGCTACTTCTTTAAAACCGCCGACGGCGGCTTTCAGTTCGGCATCCGTGCGGGCAGCATTGTCCTCACGCTGAACGCCCTGTTTCTCGGTCTGTACACGTTCTCCTGCCACAGCTGGCGGCATTTCCTGGGCGGCATGATCGACAACTACTCCGCCTGCGGCGCCGTGGGCCTGATGCGCAACCATGCATGGCAGCGCCAGAGCAAACTGAACGAACACCACATGCTCTTCGCCTGGATCAGCCTGGTGTGGGTCGGCTTCACCGATTTCTACATCTGGCAGGTGGCGCAGGGCAACATCCCTGACATCACCATTCTGCCGCCCGTCAAGGCGTTCACCCTGTACCTCCCTTTCTAGCCGCGGTCCGCTGATCCGCTGCGTTCACCGCATTCACGACATTAACCACCCGGAAGGTTTCCCCATGTCCTACAACTTCGATACCAAAGAATATGACGTTATTGTCATTGGCGCCGGCGGCGCCGGCCTGCGGGCCGCCATTGAGGTTTCCGCCAGCGGCCTGAAAGTCGCCCTGGTCTGTAAGTCCCTGCTGGGCAAGGCGCACACCGTGATGGCCGAAGGCGGCGCCGCGGCCGCGATGGGCAACGTGGATGCGGCCGATGACTGGAAGACCCACTTCCATGACACGATGCACGGCGGCAAGTTTATGAACAACTGGCGCATGGCCAGACTCCACGCGCAGGAATCCGCCGACCGCATCCGCGAACTGGAGTTGTGGGGCGCGATTTTTGACCGCACCAAGGAAGGCAAGATCAACCAGCGTCCTTTTGGCGGCCACACTTATCGGCGTCTCTGCCACGTGGGCGACCGCACCGGTCTGGAGATGATCCGCACCCTGCAGGATCGCGGCGTGCACATGGGCATTGACGTGTTTATGGAATGCACCATCACCCAGCTGCTGAAAGACGGCGACGCGGTGAGCGGGGCCTTTGGCTACTGGCGCGAGAGCGGCCGGTTTATCGTCTTTAAATCCAAAGCCGTGGTGCTGGCCACCGGCGGCATCGGCAAGGCCTGGAAAATCACCTCCAACTCCTGGGAGTACACCGGTGACGGCCATGCGATGGCTTACGAAGCGGGCGCCGAGCTGGTGGACAGCGAGTTTGTCCAGTTTCACCCCACCGGGATGGTGTGGCCGCCGGGCGTGAAAGGCATTCTTGTGACCGAAGCAGTGCGCGGCGAGGGCGGGATACTGACCAACAGCAACGGCGAACGCTTTATGGCCAATTACGATAAGGAGCGGATGGAACTCTCCACGCGCGACATCGTGGCCAAGGCGATCAACTCGGAAGTGAAGGCCGGTCGCGGCAGCCCGCACGGCGGGGTTTTCCTCAATATTGCCGGCACCAAAACGCGCTACGGCAACGAGCTGAACACGCCCGAGCGCATTAAGAAAAAACTGCCCAGCATGTATCACCAGTTCAAGGAACTGGCCGACGTGGACATTACCAAGGAGCCCATGGAAGTGGGCCCCACGCTGCACTACACCATGGGCGGCGTGAAGGTGGATCCGGAAACCGCGATGAGCCGGGTGCCCGGTTTATTTGCCGCCGGCGAATGTGGCGGCGGTATGCACGGGGCCAACCGTCTGGGCGGCAACTCGCTCTCTGACCTGCTCGTCTTTGGTCGCCGGGCCGGGCTGGGCGCCATTGAATACGCCAAAGCCAACAGCATGCCTGCCGTGAATGCGGATGACGTGAATGCGGCGGCCCGCGAGATGGAAGCGCCTTTTGAACGCAGCGGCGAAGGACCGTATGAAATTCACCGCGACCTGCAGGAAATTATGCAGAACAAGGTGGGCATTATCCGCGTGGAAAGCGAGCTGGAAGAAGCTGTGCGTGATTTGCAGGCGCTGAAGCCGCGCGTTGAAAAAATGGCGGTCCACGGGTCGCGTCAGTTTAACCCGGGCTGGCACCTTGCTCAGGATCTGAAGAACATGCTGGTGGTCTCCGAGGCGGTGGCGCGTTGCGCCCTGCAGCGCAAGGAAAGCCGTGGTGGCCACACCCGCGAGGATTACCCGAGTTACGATCCGCACTGGGAAAGCGTCAACTCCATCGTCAGCAAAGACGGCGATCAGATGTCCGTGGGGACGCTGGCCAAGGAGCCGATGCCGGACGACCTGGCCCAGTTGTTCGTTAAAAAGTAACGCAACCGTTTGCAAGACCCTGTAGGATTATAGAAGGACTCGCCATGAGCAGCACCACAGCCACATTTCTCGTTTCCCGCGGCACCACGGAAGACGGCACTTCTTTACAGGAGTACAAAGTGCCCGTGGAGGACGGGATGGTTGTTCTGGACGCCATGCACCAGATTCAGGGGTTTCAGTCGCCTGATCTCTCCGTACGCTGGAACTGCAAGGCGGCCAAATGCGGCAGCTGCAGCGCCGAGGTGAACGGCATGCCCAGCCTGATGTGCAAAACGCGACTGGATGATCTCGACCTGACGCAGCCCATTAAGGTGGAGCCGATTAAGACCTTCCCGCTGATTAAAGATTTGGTGGCGGATGTCTCCTGGAACTATGAGATGAACAAGCGCATTCAGGGCTTCACCCCGCCCAACGAGGATGTGGACAGCTGGCGCTACTACCAGGCGGATGTGGACCGGGCCCAGGAATTCCGCAAATGTATTGAGTGCTTTCTCTGTCAGGATGTGTGCCACGTATTGCGCAACCACCAGCAGATGCCCCAGTTTGCCGGGCCGCGCTTTATGGTCCGCATGGCGGGTCTGGAAATGCACCCCATGGACACGGCGGATCGCCTGGCCTTCCTGAAGGATGAAGCCGGTATCGGGTTGTGCAACATCACCAAGTGCTGTACGGAAGTCTGCCCGGAAGAAATTCACATTACGGACAACGCCATTATTCCGCTGAAGGAGCGCGTCGTGGATCGCTTCTACGATCCGATGTTCTGGATGCTGCGCAAACTGGGCTTTGTGAAATAAGCTTTCCGTCATTGCGAGGAGGGCTGAAAGCCCGACGCGGCAATCTCCGCGGACCTCACCCGACTTTTCCTGCGAGGAGAGGGGTCAGACGGGGTGAAATGCTCGTAAGGACGCTTAGTCCAGGTCGCCAATAATCAGCGACGAGATCTGATTGCGGGCGCGCGTTCTCAGGTCGGAGGCTTTTTCGCGCGTGAAGGACAGGCGCTGGCGGTTGTCCTCCCACTTGCTGGCCAGCTGAAACAGCAGGGAGGGTTTTTCCTGCTGGCGTCCGATGCCTTTGGCTTTCTGCTGTTCGTGATCGGCCAGATCGAGAAAATTGCTGGCGAATAATGTTTCCCCGGCAAAGGCCTTTCCGGCCTCGGAGCCGAAATCGCAATGCACCAGACCGATGCTGGTGCCGAGGTGAAAGTCCTTGCGCCAGTGCGGTGCGGCAATGTTGCGCTCCAGCAACGGCTGAATGGATTGCACGTCCATCAGGTTGGTCTGGCGCAGTTTTTCGATCACCTCGCTGGCCAGCGTGGCGGTTTCCCCGGCGCTGCGTCCGGGCATAATAATCACAAACTCATCGCCGCCAAGCCGGCACACATAACTGCCGGCGGGCGTGAGTTCCGTGAGCACACGGCTGAACTGAATCAGCGCGGCATCGCCGACTTCGTGTCCGTAGAGATCGTTGATGGGTTTGAACCGGTCGAGATCCATGTAGAGCAGCCCGAGCGGCGTTTCTTTTTCCCGGGCGGTTTCAAATTCATGCTGCAGCTGCCGATCCAGAAAGCGGCGGTTGTAGACGTTGGTGAGCGGGTCGCGGTTGTTTTCAATGATGAGATCCCGGACAAAGGATTCCGCCTGGTTGCGGTGGGCGCTTTCGCGGCTGAGCGCCTGGTAGGTGTCCTGCTGAATCTGCTCGATGTTCTGGCCGAACAGCACCGGCGCCTGGCGCGACGGCCATGCGCCGCGCGGCGGCAGGGTGTTCTGAATTGGGGTGAGTGAGGTCATGGTGTGGGCCGGAAATAGGGATGCAACAAGGGTGTGGATATACTTTTTGTTTGTTTCTTCCCTTTAAAAGCCCCTCAATGGATAAATGTGCGTACCCCCACCCGGCCCGCCTACGGCGGGTCCACCCTCTACCCCCACCCGGCTTCGGTTGCGCCTCAGCCACCCTCCCCCTGAAGGGAGAGGGAATGAAGGCACACTGCTCCCCCTTTCCTCTTGGAGGAGAGGGGGTTGGGGGGTGAGGTACTTCTGGGTTGGCGCGGACCGCACCCGGCCCTCTGTCACCCCCACCCGGCTTCGGCTGCGCCTCAGCCACCCTCCCCCTGAAGGGAGAGGGAATGAAGGCACACTGCTCCCCCTCTCCTCTTGGAGGAGAGGGGGTTGGGGGGTGAGGTACTTCCGGGTTGGCGCAGACCGCATCCGGCCCGCCTGCGGCGGTCCACCCTCCCTTCGGGGTGTCACGCTCGTGATAAACCTCACCCGACCTCGCTGCGCTCGGCCACCCTCTCCTTCCCAGGAGAGGGATCGGGTGTCAGTGGGTGCCTAATGGCAGAGCCGGTTTCGGCCGCCGTGCTTGGCCTCGTAGAGTTTGCTGTCGGCGGCGGCCAGGGTTTCCGAGATGACGGACTTGGTGACCTTCTCGCTGCCGGGCGCCAGCGCCACGGCGGCCAGGCCGATGCTGATGGTGACGTTCAGCTGTTCGCCGTTCTCTCCCGTAACCGTCATATCGGCCACCAGGGCGCGCAGGCGTTCCATCAGATCCACGGCGGCGCCCTCCTCGGTATCGGGGAGCATGATGGCAAACTCTTCGCCGCCGAAGCGGCAGACAACGTCACTGCGGCGCACGCTGCCGGAAAGCAGTTCGCCCAGCTGACGCAGCAGGGCGTCGCCGGTGAGGTGGCCATAGGTGTCGTTAAACGTCTTGAAATGATCCACATCCATCAGGGCGACGCAGATGGGCGTGGGATGCCGGCGCGCCCGTTCAATTTCGGCTTCGAAGCGTTCGTACAGTCCCCGGCGGTTCATCAGGCCGGTCAGTTCATCAATGGTGGCCATGGCCAGGGCTTTCTCCAGCACGCGGGCGCGGGTAAGCGCCTGGGCCACAATGCGGGCGATTTCACTGGCGATGGCCAGGTTTTCCTTGGGGATATCCACCGGCGTGGTGTGGAAGAGATTCAGGGTGCCCTGAATCTGGCCTGTTTTGAGATCCACGACTGGCAGGATGATGGCCGACTGGCTGTTTTTCACTTTAAAAATTTCCGAGAGTTTGCGTTCCCCCAGCATGCCCCCGCTGAGGTGCAGGTAGCTGTCCTGCCGCAGGCCGGAAGCCAGCATGCTGACGATGCCGATAAATTCGCCCACAATCTGGCGTTTGCCCTCCAGGCCGGCGTGGGCGTAACTCTTCAGTTTACCGTTGACGTTCTCATAGAGAATGACGCCCGAACCATCCTCGTGCAGGGCCACGTACTGGCACACCTCAAAGCCCAGCCGCGCGCGGAAGAGATCCAGCGTGTTGATGAGGATGTGTTCGGCATCCACGGCGCTCACCAGACGCACGGCGGCTTCATTCACCACGCGCTGATAAAAGGGTTCCACAATGGCTTTTTTGAGGGCCTGCACCGCCAGCAGCTTGCTGGCCAGATAGGGCGCCAGCAGCTCCAGGGTGATTTCATCCACCACGTAGAAGGGGAGGCCGTTGGTTTTTTCCGCCACAGCCAGCAGACCCACCAGCGTGTTGTTGTGAATGAGATGGACATGCAGCGTTTGCTCTGAGCCGATGAAGTCGCCCAGAAAATCATCCGAAATCCGGGTGAGTTCGCGCGGGCGGGCCCCCACGGCCTTTTCGTCGTTGAGGCAGGTGTAGACCCCGGTTTCTTCCTCAAACAGCAGCAGCAGGTTTTTGCGCGTGCCGGTCACCTGGCTGACGGCTGTTTCCAGCTGCTCGATGGTGGCCACCAGATCGGCATCGGCGCTCACATCAAAATTCAGGGCGCGGGCGCATTCCACTTCTCTCAGCACCAGATCAATCTGGTAGTGGGTGGGATCATCGGCCGCCTTCAGCAGCTGATCCAGATGCTCCTCGCTGATGCTGCCCTGACGGACACCGGCCGCCAGCGCCAGACGGCTTCTCAGCGCCTTCTCCTCGCGTTCATCCAGACGCGCGACGGCATCGGCGCCACTCTGATCAGTGCGCCGTCTCAGCAACCCGGGGGCTGCGGGAGCGGGATTTTTCCGTTTGGGGGGCATAGGCATTCACAGTCGGGGCGACTGACGGAGGAAATACGCCTTATATCAATAAAACCCGTTGCAGGCCTGGAATTGACGCAAACCCCGTTGCAGAAGCCGGAACGTTACATTTATCTCAGATTTCAGGGGATCTGGCTATTGACCATGGGGTTAATGGTCCGTTTTTTAAGCGGCAGGGGCCCCACTGCCCCCTTGATTTACGGTTGGCCTTGAATTAGAGTATCGCAGTACCCCACCCGTGGGGAGTTTTAACGTCTGAGACAGAGGAAATCCAGCCAAAACCGAGACCCCGACCATGCGGAAGTGGTGAAATTGGTATACACGCATGCTTCAGGTGCATGTGGCTTCGGTCGTGGGGGTTCGAGTCCCCCCTTCCGCATATCTCTCACTCGGTACCGTCAGACGTTTTGGCCCGTTCCCTGCCCCGGTGCAGTTCAGGAGGAGCTTCCTATTCCACCCCGTTTTACCAACCAGAAACCCCCGGCCGGCAAAGGCCCTCAGATTCTCACTTCCCGCGTGCGCGCCGAGGAGCTTCGCCTGATTGACGGCGAGGAAACCCGCATTGTCTCGCGCGCCGAAGCCGAGCAGCTGGCCGAAGAGCGTGGCCTGGACCTGGTGATTGTCAGCCTGGATTCCAGCCCGCCGGTGGTGCGCCTGGTGGACTACGGCAAGTTTAAGTTTGAAGCCGAGAAAAAGGCCAAAGAGGCCAAGAAAAAGCAGCACGTCGTGGATGTCAAAGAGATCAAGATGGGCATCCGCATTGACAAGCACGACTACGCCACCAAGAAAAACCACGCCGCCAAGTTCCTGGTGGAAGGCAACAAGGTGAAAGTCACCATCCGCCTGAAAGGGCGCGAAACCCAGCACGCGGAACTGGCATTTGATCTTGCCAACCGGTTTGTATTAGACTTGGAAGATTGCGCCACGCTGGACGGCACCATCCGCAAGGAAGGGCGCACCCTCACCATCAACCTGTCTCCCAAAAAGCCCAAGACGGCTGAAAAACCCGCCCCGGCCAAGGCCGCTGCCCCCAAAGATGCAGCTGCCCCGGCGCCTGCCCCGGCTGCTGATGCGGAGACCCCGGCAACACCCGCCGACGATTAGTCCGCTTACCACCCCTTGCAAGACCCCACCCGATTGACCAACCTGAAGAAAGCATTGCCCCATGGCCAAGATTAAAATGAAAACCCACAAGTCCGCCTCCAAGCGGTTCAAGTCCACCGCCACCGGCAAGCTGGTGCGCGCCAAGGCCGGCCGGAGCCACCTGAACACGCACATGTCCTCCAAGCGCAAGCGCCGCCTGGACAAGGACACCGTGGTTCACGAAACCAACATGAAAAAACTGGCCCTGGAACTGCCCTACCTGCAGTACCTCTAAGCCTAACTGATTCCCCTGATTTCCCCTTTCAAACCCAAGAAGGATTCACGCGATGCGCGTTAAACGAGGAAATGTCTCCAGACAGCGTCACAAAAAGCTTCTGAAGCTCGCCAAGGGCTTCCGCGGCTCCCGCAGCAAAATCTTCCGCGTGGCCAGCCAGGCCGTGCAGAAGGCGCTCAAGCATGCCTACCGGGATCGCCGCAACAAGCGCCGCAGCCTGCGCCGGTTGTGGATCACCCGCATCAACGCCGCGGCGCGGATTCATGGGCTTTCCTACAGCCGCCTGATGAACGGGCTGGCCAAGGCGGGCATTCCGGTCAACCGCAAGTTTCTGGCCGATGTGGCCGTGAAGGACGCCGTTGCCTTTAAAGCCATTGCCGACAAGGCCCAGGCCGCGCTGGCATAGCCCGGTTCGCCCTCAGTCACCCTTTTGAAAGCGCCATCAGCTTTGCTGGTGGCACTTTTTTGCGTTGACGGGTGTTTTACCAGCAAGTGTCATCGACCAGGGCTATCTCCCATGAGTATTCCGGATGGTTATTTTCAAGTTCAGGTACCTGGACTGGTTTCGCTGAACAGACGAACCGAGAAACCGGAACCTGCCGTGCCCGCCCGCGGTGATGCAAAACTGGACGCTGCTTTTATTGAGACGTATGTGGCGCAGGGCCTGGAACGCTTTAATGCAGACCCTGCATCCCAGGAGCCGATGCCTTTTCTGGACAGCAAACAGGGCCGTTACCGCCCAGCTGCCCGGCGTGAGCAGAAGGAACCCCGCTCACCCTTCAGAACTTATAAACAATGGCTGGAGCAGGAGAGTCCCAATCCGGTGGCCCCGGGAGCATCCCGGCGCAAACCCCGAGACCGCTATAATACTGAGCGCGAAAAGTGGCGGATGGAAGGCCTGGCGCAGGAGGCGCGCTGGCATGCCGAGCAGAAACAGACCGAAAACCGGCTGCGTCGCGAAGCGAAAGCGAAACTGCATAACCGGCCGGACCCGGCCGCAAAGCCTTTTGTGGTCACTCCCACCGGCGCCGGCCTTACCCTGCTGGGTGCGGCCGCGGCGCTGGCCGTTACCGGCCGGAAGGCCATTCTGGGCGGTTTGCGCAGTCACCGCCTGGCCGGCGTGGAGCGGGCCGTGCAGCAAGCCTACCACCGTGGGCTGATTGTGGACGGGCAAGGCCAGGATGAGGCCACGCGTAAACTGCTGGCCAAACGCGAGGCGCTGCTGGATAAGGCGGCCCGTTAAAAAGCGCTCTGTTGCGGTTTACTGCCGGTCCAGATACTGCAGATAACGGTCTTGCAGGCCGAGTTTTTCCTGGAGCAGTTGCATGCCCGCGCCGGCAGCGGCGTTGAGCTGCTGATTCTGAATGATGCGGTTGAAGGCGTGCGCTTCGGCTGGGGTCACCTGGCCGTCAAAGGCCATCTCCGGCAGGGTTTCGCCCGGAAATTCGTTTTGGTAGATGTCGGCATAGGTCTGCTGGGCTAGCGCCATATAATCCTTCACGTCAGGAATGCTGTTGTAAATCGCTTGCTGCTCCTGGCGCGATTTGTCGGGGCACAGCTTGCGAAAAGTTTCAAAATCCGGCTTGTGCAGCAGTTGCCGGGTGCCGTCCTGAGCCATCAGGTAAGCCGTGGCGTCCAGCACCCCCACGCCGTCAATACCGTCTTGATCGATGGCCTGCTTGAAAGTGGCGGCGTTGTCGCCAAAAATGGGTTGTAACTCCGAAACATCCAGCTGGCGGTCGCCGTTGCGGTCAAAATGCGCAATTTCCGTCTCGGCAAAGCGGAAATAGTTGGCCAGGCCGTCCGGGGAGAGCCCCTGCGTCTGGAAGGTATCGCCGGGCGTCACCTGGATGGTGGACAGGGCGAGTTCAACCTGATCGCTGAGGTTGCCGAGCTTGCTCAGCGCGTTGTGCGCCGCATTGCCGCCCCATACACCCTGAGCGCCCTGAGCGCCCGGAGTTCCCGGAACATTGCCGAAAGGCCCTGATTGTCCGGTGATGACCGGCATGCCTGATTCCATCCCTGTTGCCTCTTAGGGGCATTAAACCCGTCCGGCGGGATTTTGTGCGTTTTCTCCATCCACGCTTTGCCCCCCACCCGGCCCTCAGTCACCCCCACCCGGCTTCGGCTGCGCCTCAGCCACCCTCCCCCTAAAGGGAGAGGGAGCATCAATCCGTACAAATTCCACCGCCCGGCGGATAAATTGCCGGGCCGGGGCGGTCACAATGGAAGACAGACCCTGACGGACTCGTAGACTGACACGGACTGCCCCAAGCGTAACCGAGGGATGTGATGCCCGCCAACCCCGTAATTGAAGGCCTGCTCGAATGGTTTCGCCGCTGCCTGGGCAATGCCCGGCAGACGCTGGCGGCCGACCGCCTGGAGGAAAGCCTGCGCCTGGCCGGCGAAGCCCTGAACGCCCGTGACATTGAATCTGCGGCGGTGATGGTTGCCGAGGCCCGGCCCCTGGCCATGCAGCAGGGGCACAATCATCCGGCCGTGGCCCGCCTGTACCTGCTGGAAGCCCGCCTGCTGGCTCAGCAGTACCAGCCGGAATCGGCTGAGAAGCGCTTTATGCATGCCATTGAAATTTACGAAGAGGCCTATCCGGCCGGCAGCCCGGACCATGCCCAGCAAAGCCAGGCCCTGCTGGCTGCCGGGGACTTTTACCGCCAGCGTGGCGCCGTGGATCGTGCCGAATACTACTATGACCTGGCCCGCCAGGTGTTTGAGCAGGCCTATGCCGGACGCCCGGATGAGCTGCCGGCGGCCATGAACCGCCTGGGCGGCTATTATGAGAGCCTGCAGTTGTATGACAAGGCCCGTCGGTTGTACCAGCTGGGCCTGGGCATGACCCGGCAGGCTTACGGCAGTGAGGCCCCGCAGCAACTGCCGGCGCTGAAAAAGCTGGCCCTGCTGAGCCAGACCGTGCATGAAGGGGAACGGGCCGAACAGTATCTGCTGAACGCCATGGCGGTGGCCAGACGCCAGTTGGGGCATGGCGATCCAGAGCTGCTGCGCCTGCTGGCCGATCTGTACCACGTGGAAGGCCGTTATTGTGAGGCGGAAAACTGTTACCTGGAAGCCCTGCGCATTTGTGAACAGATGGATGGCGCCTACAACAGCGTGATTCCGGTGGTGCTTTCGCGGCTGGGTGATTTTCTGATGGCGATACACCGTTACAGCGATGCCGAGGAGCACCTCACGCGCGCTCTGGAAATTCTCAAGGTGCGGCACGGGTTTAACCACCCGGAAACCCAGATGGTGCTGGCCGCACTGGCGCAGCTGAAGCAGACCGAAGCCGGTATTGATCTGGCCGATGGCCTGGGCGCCGATCAGCCCTCTCTGTTTATGGCCCCGCCCAGAACCCGGATAACCCCCGACTGGACGGCCGATCTGGTTTCGTAAGGATTCTCCCGGGTCGGCGCAGACCTCACCCGGCCCGCCTGCGGCGGTCCACCCTCTCCTGCGAGGAGAGGGTTCAGACGGGGTGCGCTGCGTCCAGGCACTCCCCCTCTCCTCTTGGAGGAGAGGGGGTTGGGGGGTGAGGTACTCCCGGGCCGGCGCAGACCTCACCCGGCCCGCTTGCGGCGGTCCACCCTTGTCCTTCGGACATCACATCCGTAAGCCCTAACGGGCAACGGCTGTGGATCCTGCAAGGAGAGGGGTCAGACGGGGTGGGATGATCGTGGAAACCTTCCCCGTGGCGGTGGTTTCGGATGTAGAATAGGGGGATGGGGAATCTTGAAACGTTACCGTCCACAGCCCTGAGCCATCAGCCCGAGCGGCAGTACGCTGCCACCGTGGTCTGCCTGAAAGCCTTTGACGCCGGTGAGGCGGACCGGGTGCTGCATTTGTACTCCCGGGAGCATGGGCTGATTCACGCCATCGCCAAGGGCATACGACGCCCGGGCAGCCGGCTGGGCGGCGCCGCCGAGCGGATGGCCGTGAACGCCATGCTGCTGACGCGCGGCCAGAGCCTGGATGTTGTTTCCCAGTATGAGAACCGGCGCTCGTTTTCCGCGCTGCACGCCGATATTCTGAAGCTGGCGTATGTCTCCCTGTTTGCCGAACTGCTGATGGCCATTGGCACCCCGCACGATGACTGCAGCGAAGGCCTGTTTGACGCGCTGGTGGACGGCCTGGGGCGGATGGCCAAGGCTGAGGACGGCATGGTGGCCTATGAGGCGGCGGTTTTTCAGATGGTGACACTGGGCTGGTCGGGCTATCAGCCCTGCCTGGCGCGGTGCGTCATCACGGATGATCCCCTGCCGTGGGAGGCGCCCGAGCCCTTTTACCCCTTTTCCGCCGAGGCCGGTGGGGTGCTGATGCCCGAGATGCGGGGCCAGCTGCCGGACAGCCAGGTGGTGAACGTTTCCACCCCCACGCTGCGCTGTCTGGAGACCCTGAACCCGCAGGACTGGCTGGCGGCCGACCCGGTGAAGGTGCAGAAATTTCTGGGTTATTACTGGGCGCACCGGCTGCACCGTCCGCTGCAGACCCTGCCGTTTGTGCTGCAGCTGCTGGAAACCGGCGGGTGAGTGCCCAAACGCGTTTCCGCGTTCCTTTCAGCCCCTGCTTGGAGTAGGATAAATGAGTTCGGAGATGGCATCAGCGTTGGTTGACCGGTTTTTATGCCCTGGATTGAATGCCCGGAGAACCGGTTCGGGAGTTTTCGTATGACCCTACAGACCCCAGTTGCAGAACGCCCGGCCACCCCGGATCTGGCGGTGGCTGACGACGGGTATGCCGCGCTGCTGAAAAACCGCAACTTTGTGGCCCTCTGGCTGGGGCAGATCTTCTCTCAGCTGGGCGATCGGGTCGTCTTTGTGGTGTTTATCGCCATGATTGTGCATTATTTCGGCACCAGTGACAGTTACAACAGTTACCTGTATGTGGCCTTCACCATTCCGGCTATTCTGCTGACGGCCGTGGCGGGCGTGTTTGTGGACCGGTGGCCGCGCCGCGCCGTGCTGGTGACCACCAACGTGCTGCGCGCCGGGTTTATCGCCATGCTGCCCTGGGCCGCCGCCCGCAGCATGACGTTGTTTCCCCTGTACATGATGGCGTTTCTGGTTTCCTGCGCCACCCAGTTTTTTGTGCCGGCCGAAGCGGCCACCATTCCCACCATTGTGGACAAGCGGCACCTGCTGCAGGCCAACTCGCTGTTTCTCACCACCATGATGGCGTCGCTGATATTCGGGTTCGCGCTGGGGGATCCCCTGATTAATATTTTTTCCCTGAAGCAGGTGCACTGGGCCATTGTGGGTCTTTTTCTGATGGCCAGTGCGGCCCTCTGCTTTGTAAAGGTGCCGCCCAGCAGTGTGGCCCGCAGCAGCAGCGCCACCCTGGGTGAGGCCTGGACGCGCTTCTTTGCTGAAATCCGCGAAGGCGCCGATTATATCCGCTCCCACCCGATGGTGCTGGCGGCCATGCTGAAACTGGCCGTGCTCTTCACCACGGTGGTTTCGGTCTGCTTTCTGTTCATCAATTTTGCGAAGGTCTACCTGTACGACAACGCCCTGGTGGCGGCCAGCAAATTCTCCTACATTGTGGCTTTCAGCGGCATCGGCATGGCCGTGGGTTCGGTGTGTATCGGTAAGTTTTTACAGCGCAACCGCCAGAGCACGATGGTGTACGGCGGCTTTGTGGTGACCGGGTTGTGCCTGGCGCTGCTCACCATGGTCAGCTGGATGCCAAAGCATGAGAACGTGCTGAATTTTCCGCCGACCACCAGCCTGTTTGTTTATCTCGATCGTTTCACGCTGACGACCCGGATGGTGTATACCTACACCCTGGCGATGATCATGGGTGTCGCCGGATCGCTGGTGGCAGTGCCCCTGCAGGCCCTGCTGCATGAACTGATACCCGAAGACAAACGCGGCAAGGTGCTGGGCGTTCAGTTCACCCTCCTCAGTACCGCCAGTACGCTGCCGGTCGTGGTGGCCGGGCTGGCCGTGGAGTATACTGGGGTGAACACCATGTTCCTGCTCATCGGCATTCCGCTGCTGCTGCTGGGTCTGGGTGGTTTTATCACACGCGGGCAGCCTGTGCCCATTCCCCTGCAGCAATCTGCCGATACGCAACAAGACGGACCAAGCCATGTCGCTCCTGCAAATTGGTAAGCAACTGGGTAAACGCAAACATGGCGCCGCGGAAACGGGGCGACCCGATGGCATGGAAACCGGGCGCGCACCGGGACGCATTTACCTCTCGTGCAGCAGTGAGGGGTACGGGCACTCCAGCCGCGCGCTGGCCATTACCGCCCACCTGCCTGCCGAGAACGTGCTGATTGGCACCTACAGTTACGCGCTGGACCGTGTGCGCGCCTGCCCGGGTCTGGATCCAAAGCGCAACAGCGTGGAGGTCAGCCAGGAGCTGAAATTTATCGGCACGCAAGGCTCCTTTGATGTGGGGCAGACGATTCTGCAGAATCCCACCCGGGCGCTGAGCTTTAATCACATCATTCAGGAGGAGGTGAATATCATCCGCCAGAATGATATCTCCCTGGTGGTGGCCGATGGCCGGATGGCGCCTGTGCTGGCGGCCAGCAAGCTGAATGTGCCCTGTGTGGTGATCACCAACCAGAGCGCCTTCTACCCGTTTTTTGAAAAAGAGTCCGAACTCGTCAAACTGTTTGGCTGGTCGTTTGAGTGGGTGATGAAACTCTGGCTCTCCAGCGCCGAGGAAATTCTGATTCCCGACTTTCCGCCGCCGTATACGGTGTGCCTGCCCAATTTATCGGCACAGTACCAGGTGAAGAAACGGACGCGCTTTGTGGGGCCGCTGGTGGCCTGGGAGCCGGATCAGATTCAGCCGGTGGTGAAACCGAGTCCGGACCGGCCGCTGGTGGTGGCCTGTACGGGCGGGCACAGTTACCGGCGTCCCATGTTTGATGCCGTCATTGAGGTGGCGGGCCTGCTGAGCGACATCGATTTCATTATTATTTCGCCCTTCACCGTGGCGGACGTGCCGGCGAATGTGCGCCTGCTGGACAAAGTGCCCACGGCCGCGCCCTACCTGAAAGCGGCCGATGCGGTGATCACGCAGTCCGGGCACAGCACGGCCATGGAGCTGCTGACGCTGGGCGTGCCCTGTGTGACGATTCCCGACACGCGGCAGATTGAACAGGAAAACAACGCCATCCGGATGGAAGCCCTGGGTGTGGCGCGGAAAATCGCCTACGAGGATCTGATGATTCCGCATCAGGCGATTCTGAAGCAGGCGGTGCTGGAAGTGCTGAACACGCCGGACTACCGCAATACGGCCCGGGATTTTGCCGAGCGGGCGCGGCTGCTGCAGGGCGCGCGGCACACGGCGCGGCTGCTGCAGGAATATGCAGGACGCCTGCATGCCTACTAGGCGTTGGTGAACGTGTTGATGGTTGAGTAAGGATAATTCTCTGCGTGCAACGATTGCTTTTATTTCTGCTGATTGCCTCGGTGGGGCTGCTGGTTTTTCTCGTGAACCACGTGCTGCCGTGGATGTCGGCCGGTATGACGATTCTGGCCGGACTGGCCCTGTACACGTGGCTGATGACCTTGGCGATGGTGCACCACAAGCGCCTTGAGATGAAATTCCCCAAACCCGTCAACACGCAGTACCTGCCCCGTGTGAGTGTGGTGGTGGCGGCGCACAACGAGGAGAGCGTGATCCGAGAAACGGTGCTGACGCTCTCGCGGCTGAATTATCCGGACTTTGAAATTCTGGTGATGGATGACCGCAGTGAGGACGACACGCCCAAAATTCTGGCGGCGCTCGCGGACCATCTGCCGGCCACCCTGTACCGCTATCATTCCCGTTCGCCGCAAAGCACGCCGGGTAAGTCCGCCGTGCTGAACGATGCGCTGCGGATTACCAACGGTGACGTGCTGTGCGTGTTTGACGCCGACGCCATGGTGGAGCCGGATTTTCTGCAGCGGATTGTTCCGCTGCTGGCCGATGAGAACGTGGGCGCCGTGCAGGCGCGTAAGGTCATTATCAACGCTGAGGAGAATCTTCTCACCCGTTTTCAGAATTATGAGTATGCCGGCGATGCCCACTACCAGTGCGGCCGGGAGTCTGTTTACGGTGCGGTGGAGCTGCGCGGAAACGGCCAGCTGGTGAAGCGCGTGGCGCTGGATGAAGTGGGCGGCTGGAACGAGCACACCCTGACCGATGATCTCGATCTGGCCACGCGGCTGCACCTGGCCGGGTGGGATATTCGTTTTGCGCGCAAGGTGAATGTGTATGAAGAAGGCATCACCACGCTGAAGCCGTTTATCCGGCAGCGGCTGCGCTGGAGTGAGGGCATGCTGATGCGCTACCTGGAGCATGCGGGCGCCATTCTCACCTCGCGTAAAATCTCCAAACGCACCGTGTGGGACATGCTGAACTATGTCGTTCAGTTTCTGCTGCCGTTGTGGATTGTGTTTGACCTGCTGAGCCTGGCTTTTCAGGCGTCCTCAGGCGGGGATTTGTCGCGCGTGCGGATGATCAGTTCCCTGGCGGCGCTGCCGGTGTTTGTGTTCTGCGGCGGCCTGGTGCTGGTGGTGGGCATCAAACGCTTCACGGAACTCTCGCTGCCCAAGGCCATTGGCTGGGGGCTGCTGACGGGGATTTACCTGTCGGCCGTGTGGTTTCCCATCACCTTCATTATGATGTTTAAGGTGCTGTTTCGCCGTAACAACGCGCTGACCTGGCACCGCACCGAGCATGTGGGCCGGCATGCCAGCCATTCCAAGGGTGAGCTGGTCGCGCTATAGTATACAGGGAGGGGAGCGCGAGGGGAGGTATTCCCGGGCTGCGGTGAGCTTTCCTCGGACCTCACCCGGTAATCCACGTCATTCCCGCGAAAGCGGGAATCCAGTCCGCCCGCTCTCCTCGGACCTCACCCGGCCTCGCTGTGCTCGGCCACCCTCTCCTACGAGGAGAGGGTTCAGACGGGGTGCGTTGCGTCATCAGAGTCGTTCAGGCCAGGGCGGCCTGTAACACGGGCGGCAGGCGGCGCTGCAGCTGCCAGTTCATATCCAGCACCACCACGGTGGTGGTGGCTTCCAGGGTGGTTTTCTGGTGCGTGTGGCTGGTGAAGACCTGATCGAAAATCAGTTTGTAGCCTTCCACGCGCAGGGTGGTGGTCATCGTCAGGGTGTCCTGATACCAGCCGGGCGATTTGTAGCGCAGGTTCTGTTCCACCACCGGGTAAATATAGCCTTCGGCATCGCCGGGTTTGGAGAGCTTCATCCCGCGTTCCTCCAGAAGCTTCACGCGGCCCATCTCCAGCCATTTAATATAGGCCCCGTGCCACATCACCCCGAAGCAGTCGGTGTCAAAAATCTGAACATCCAGCGTGAGGCTGTGGGAGAGCGTGCGGGTGGGCGGGGCGGGGGTGGGGGCTGCAGTCACGGTGGTCGGCCTTCTGGATTCACTTCGGGAACCTTGCCCGGACTGAGGCGTCCGGGGTACGAACATGCCGGATGCAGGCGGCAGGCTCTGAATATTAAGAAAATGGGAAGGGCCTTCGCATACTCTCACAAAATCGCTATAATCTAAATTGTCAGTTGAACGTATGCGTCCCCTGCGGATGCCACCGGTGCGGTTTCCCACCCCCCTCAAACAAACGGGCTTTGCCCAGAGAGACCTGATGGACGTTTTTGAGATTATCCAGAGTTTTTTCACGCAGATGCACTGTCAGTTCTGCGACCAGCATTTTGAGCCGGATGACATCCGCCTGCTGCGGCATGATCATGAAATGTACGTGGTGAATGTGTTCTGCCACCACTGCGACACCCAGAACGGCGTGGCGCTGGTGGGCGTGCAGACGCGCGAGATGAGCGAGGAAGGCCTGGCCGCCTTCCTGGAAGGCCACAACCTGGAACTGCACCCGGGGTATGAAGACCCTGAACTGACGCCTGCCGAACGGGAGCGCCTGGCGAAGTTTGACACCATCCGCGAAGACGATGTGCTGGATGCACACCATTTCTTTTCAGGGCTGGATGCCAGCTGGATCCGGTTTATTCCTGAAGAATTGCGTCAATGTCATACAGCGCCAGAAACGGAATCCCAGCCTGACTGAAAGCTTCCGCAGCGCCCTGTTTGCGATCTACCAGGGCGATGACGTGGGCGATCTCAATGGAGGGGCTGATTTTTTTGACCGCCTGAATGGCGTTGAGTGTGGATTCGCCCGTGGTCACCACATCTTCCACCAGCACCACGCGCATCCATGGGCCGATGTGGCCTTCCACGGTTTTGCCCGTGCCGTGCGCCTTGGTTTCCTTGCGCACCAGAAACCCGTTGATGGCGTCGCCATGGCGGGTGCTGGTGAGGGAGACGGCGGTGACTATGGGGTCGGCGCCCAGTGTCATCCCGCCCACGGCGTCAATGTGCAGCGGGGCCATCAGTTCATACAGCATTTCGCCGATCAGGCTGCTGCCGCGCGCGGAGAGGGTCGTCATCCGGCAGTCGAGATAAAAGCTGGACTGCTGCCCGGAGGACAGCGTGAAGTGACCGCGCTTGAGCGACAGGGATTTGATAATCTGTTTGAGTTCGGCGTAACGGGCGGTTTCCGCCATTACATTCAGCTGGGCGGCCAGGCGGCAGATATGGTGGTGCTCGCCATGGATGGCAACTTTCTCATGGCCCGGTTTGGGGGGATTGCTGACGGATGACATGGGAAACCTCCTCCAGCCGCTCGCGGATGGTCTGGTTGCTGTCCTCGGAGAGTTCCACCTGCCCGGAGCGGCTGAGTGAGTCGGCAGCCTGGAACGCTCTGAGAGCATTGTCCCAGTCTCGCAGGCTCATGTAAAGGTCTCCGCGCTTCAGGTACAGGTTGGCCTGCCACAGCGCGTTGGATTCAGCCAGCGCGAGCGCCAGCGCCTGATTGTATATTTGAAGCGCCTGCCGGAAATCGCCGCGCTGGGCCTGCCAGCGTCCCAGCGTCAGCAGTGTCTGCCACTGCCCCTCGCGGTTGCCGGCGCGCTGATCCCACTGCAGCGCTTCCTGCAGCATGTTCAGGGCGTCTTCGGTGCGGCCCATGCGGTGCAGCAGACCAGCCATGTTGGCGCGGGTGGCCGCACAGCTGGCCGCGTTGCCGGCGGCCTGATCCAGATCAAAGCTGGCCTGGTAGGCTTCAAGGGCTTCAGGCCAGCGGTCGGCATCTTCCAGCACGGCGGCCAGACGAAATTCGAGTTCGGCGGCCAGGCCCTCGCGCCAGGCGGCCGTGGGCTCACGGTTCTGCGCCAGCGCATTCAGGGCCGCCCGGTAGTGAGTGACGGCCACGCCGGCCTCCCCGCGCCGGTCGGCCAGGCTGGCCAGATCCCGGTGGGCGAAAATCACCGCACGCTGTCCGTCGCCGTTCAGGCTGGAAAGACCGGCATCCGCGCTGCCGACCACCTGCGTGAGACACAGCCGCGCGTCGTGATCGCGGTGGGTCTGGTGGAAGCAGGCGCCCAGTTGCTGGCGGACCGACAGCGTGCGCGTCAGGCGTTCGTTCTCGGTGAGCTCGCCGGGCGGGATCTTTGAGAGCAGCGTGAGCGCTTTTTTAAAGGATTCTTCGGCGCGGTCATAGTCACCGAGGTCCATGCGGTGCGCGCCCAGGGCTTCCAGCTGACGCAGCATTTCGGCCGGGTGGTGGGTGGCCGCAGCGGCAGCCAGCCGTTGCTGAATGGCTTTCTCGGTATCGCTGACGGATGTGGTTTGTGGTTCCGCCGCTTGCGGTGCGGCTGCCGGATAATCCGGTGTCTGGTCCTCCGGGCGTTCACTTGGCGGGGGGGCGCCGGCGTCGCGTTCGCCGTTCGACTCGCGGCCCCACAGCAGGGCCAGCTCCTCGGGACTCCAGTGACCCTCTGAGTGACTCTCCGGGTAACCCTGCGGCTGCGCCGGGGCGTCTGCAGGCCAGGCGCGGAGTACAGGATGCCCGGGCGCAGAACCGGAAGGGAATGGCGGGACGGGTTCGCCAAAGCCGGCCATGGCCTCAGCGAGATCCTCATCATCATGCGTGTAGGCCGCTTCATGTCCGGTATCCCGGGCATCATACCCCGGCGTGGGCGGAACCCCCCAGCCCGTGGCGGCAAATCCCTGAGAAGCGGCAAAGGGCAGGGTGGTGGGCGTCAGGGGCACGGGGTTGTTTTCCCGGCGGATGCGGCCGCGCTGGGCGTGAAAGCGCGTCTCCTGAATCAGCGCGGTGGTTTTCAGGCCACTGATGCGATCGCGCTCCGGTTTTTCGCGTTCCTGCAGATAAAAGTCATACAGCACGCCATGCAGGCGGTGCTGTTCAAATTCAGACAGCTGGCGGTAATACGTTTTGCGTGCGAGATCGTAAATTTCATAGGCGGGCTGAAATGACGGCGCGTTGCCGCTTGGCGTGAGCTGAAACGGGGACTGGGCGCGTTGCAGCTGTCGCTGATGCAGGAGATCCAGCACGGCCTGGGGGGGGACCATCTGGCGGACCACCGGACGCAGCATGCCGTTCTCCGTCAGGGCATCGCCCGTGCGCCAGCGCGGATCAAACAGGTCGGCTTCGTTGGGAAAGGCGCGGCGGGCCATGGTCATCAGGGTATGACTGTCCACGGGGTGGCGCACCAGCGTGAGAATGCACAGCAGTTTGCGTTCGACGGGCGACAGGCTGTGGCCGATGCACGCCAGCACGACTGCCACGGGAGAGGCTTCTTCCGGTTCATCCAGGCGCGCCAGTAAGTCCGCCACGCTGACCCCGCCGCGCACCAGCAGAAACAGAAACGCCTTGAGCAGCCAGGGGTATCCCGCAGCCCGCTGAACCAGACGATCAATGGCGTCCGGCGTGAGCGGCAGCGGCGCGTGTGACAGCCAGGCGGTGGCGTCGGCCGCTTTCAGGCCGCCGAGTTTCAGTTCCACCACGCGTCCCTGGCGCAGCGACTCACTGCTGCCCATATCCGCATGCGGCAGGCGCTGACCGATGAGCACCATTTTAATGTTGGGGAAGGAGAGCAGAAAATTGAGCACTTCCTTGAACGGCTGCGATTCAAACCGGAGCTGCCCATCGACGATAAATTCCGTGTTGTCGATGACCAGCAGCAGGGGAATCCCGGCAATGTGCCCCAGCAGAGCGTTCAGCCGTTCAAACGGATCATTGTCCGGATGGGCGTCCAGCGGGTTGCTCTCCTGGGCGCAGACGTAGGGGATGTAGTTGACGAGAAACCGGATAATTTCCTCATAGTCGGTGTGGCGGTTGGCGTCAAACCACAGCAGCTGTTCGGCGCCGCCGCCCATCAGTTCAATCACGCCGCGCATCAGGCTGGATTTCCCCGTGCCCTGATCCCCGCCGATCATCACCATTTTGCAGTCCGGGTTGTTGAGGGCGTGGACCAGATGGAGAATTTCCGGCCGGTACACCCGGAAGACGCGGGGCTCATAGCGCAGGCAGTGTTTGGCCACGGCCAGCGGCGAGACGGTATCGCGGCGGTCCGCCATGGTGAGGGCGGCGGGTTTGCTGCGGCGCTCAGGAACGAACCGGCCATCCTGCAGTCGCTGGATGACCTGCGGGCTGACAAAGCGGCAGGCCGGCCCGGAGATGGTATTGTCTGGCCGGAGAGTGTCCGCCACGCCTCTGACTCCCTCACATTGCGGAAAAGGTGTCCCTTCACCCGCTTCATTGTACACTGTTAGGGACTTTACCGTGTCAACCGGATTATGGAGCCTTGATGAGCCTGCCCCCCACCGCCCCCGCCCTGTTTGAAAGCGCGGCGCTGACAACGGCCTTTGAAACTGCCTGTGAGGCCGTGGGCTGCCCGGTGGACGCTCCGCAGAAGGAAAAGCTGGCGGCGTTTTATGCGCTGCTGCTGGAGACCAACGCCCGGATGAACCTGACGCGGCTGACAGCGCCGGCGGATTTCCTCTATAAACTGGTGCTGGACAGCCTGGTGCTGTCGCCGTACCTGCCGCAGGGCGCGCGCGTGCTGGATATGGGCAGCGGCGCCGGGATTCCGGCGGTTCCCCTGGCCATTGTGCGGCCGGATTTAACGGTGACGGCCGTGGATGCCGTGGGCAAGAAGTGTGATTTTGTGACCAGCGTGGCCGCCGCGCTGGGGCTGGCGCGCCTGAGCGCTGTGCACGGCCGTTTTGAGGATCTCGGACATGATAAGGCCTACCGCGAACAGCTGGATGCGGTGACCGCCAAGGCGGTGGGCGCTATGCCCGCGCTGCTGGAATGGGGACTGCCGTTTTTACGCGAGGGGGGCGTTCTGCTGGCGCTGAAAGGGCCCGGCCTGCCGGCAGAGATGGCGGAAGGCGAGGCGCTTTGTGAAACGCTGGGCGGGCAGATCAGCGATATACACGTTTACAGCAGCCCGGCTTTTGATGAGGCAGCCCTGGTGGTGGTGACCAAGAGTGCGCCAACCCCCCGGGAATATCCGCGCAGGCCGGGCAGCCGCCGCAAAAAGCGATAGATCCCCGGACCTCACCCGGCCCGCCTGCGGCGGTCCACCCTCTCCTACAAGGAGAGGGGGTTGGGGGGTGAGGTATTTCCGGGCTGCGGCCAGCTCTCCTCGGACCTCACCCGGCCCGCCTGCGGCGGTCCACCCTCTCCTACAAGGAGAGGGGGTTGGGGGGTGAGGTACTTCCGGGCTGCGGCCCGCTCTCCTCGGACCTCACCCGACCTCGCTGCGCTCGGCCACCCTCTCCTACAAGGAGAGGGGGTTGGGGGTTAGGTATTTCCGGGCTGCGGCCAGCTCTCCTCGGACCTCACCCGGCCCGCCTGCGGCGGTCCACCCTCTCCTACAAGGAGAGGGGGTTGGGGGGTGAGGTACTTCCGGGCTGCGGCCCGCTCTCCTCGGACCTCACCCGGCCCGCCTGCGGCGGTCCACCCTCTCCTAAAAGGAGAGGGGTCAGACGGGGTCGGTGCGGTTCGTTTACCTTCGTTGCCATGTCCCGATGAAATAACCCGCCGGCCCCCAGGGGAACCGACGGGCTGTTCGTGTTGTCAGGTGATGTCTGAATTCAGCTGGGGTTGATGTTTTTCTGGATGCTGCGGGCCAGGTTGGGTTTGCCCTCTTTCTCCATCAGGTCGGCCACGTTGCGCAGAAAGTTCAGCACTTCCGGGTTGTCCGGCAGGGGGCCGTTTTTGGCGGGGTTGGTGACCGGCTGGAGCTGGTTGACCCGGCGGGCGGCCTGCGGCGGCGTGAAGGGCTTGGCGGCCTGTTGCGGTTCGCGCGGCGACGGGTTGTTCACCTGGCGCTGCTGACCCCGGGCGCGTTCAATCTCCTGCTGCAGGATGGTGTCATCCACGCGGCGCTTGCGCGTCATGGCGGACTGATTAACCGGCTGCGCGGGCGGCAGGCCTTCCTGCTGGCGGTACTGGCTGACCACCTGCTGGCTGGGCGCCTGCGGGGGTTTCACGCGCGGCGCCGCCGGGCGCTGGGCATAGCCGGCTTTGGGGGCCTGCTGCTGCATCAGTTCCTGCTGGGCGCGGTTCTGCACGCTCTGGTAATTGGGCTGCTGGGCGATCACGGGCTCCTCGCTGACGTGGAGAGCGCCAAGGCCGATCAGGGAATCGCCGCGCTGTGGCTGTCTGGCAGCCGGCCGTTGCGGCTGAATGTCCTCGGCCGGTCCGTCGTTGGTTTTGCTGTCGCGGTAGGCGTTCAGCAGGGCGCCAATGCCGCCTCTGCCGGCGGTCGCCCCACCGGGCGTTTGGGCAGAGGACACGGTATGCCGGGGTTTATCAAACCGCAGGCTGATGAGCTTGTTGCGCAGGAAGGCGATAAAGCCGATGGCGATGCCGATGAGCAGGGCGATTTGCAGGATGAGCCCGCCGGACTGGCGGATAAACCCGTTGACGCCCTCGGATTCCGGCTTTTCTCTGGGGTCATCCATACCGGAAATGTCGCGGGCATCCGGTTTGAGGATGGGCTGCGTTTTTTCCGCCAGCACCGTGTCCTGATCCAGAATGCCGTGGTCTGCGGCGATATCATCGCGGATTTTGCGGCCCTGTTCGGTCAGGGGCGGGCGGTTTCCGCTGCCCTCATGGGCGTGGGGCACCTGCAGGCTGCTGACCGCCGGCAGGTCGCGCAGACTGCCGGTGGGTCCGCCGTCTTCCGTGCGGATTGCGCCATAGGTGATGCGCGGCGCGGCGAGGCTTTCACCACGGATGATCAGGCGGATGTCGGTATCCGAGATCGGCTGAACCACCACGTGGGAGATATTGATGGCATCCACAAAGTCGGTGCGCACGGTGCTGTCCTGGCGCACGTCGTGGATGTCGATGACCAGTTTATTTTCTGTGGCCAGCACAATGTTGGTGGGTACTTTGGCGCCGGTGTGCAGTATCACGTCGGTAACGCCGGGGCTGGAGAGAAAGTCGATTTTCTCCAGATTCACCGTGGCGGCCAGAACGGCCGGTATGGTTGCGGCCATCAGGGCGATGCTGATCAGACCGGCGCTGACCGCGCGGCGCACAGAACCCCGTTGAGACACACCCTGAATCAGTCTGTTGGTCATGGGCAGAAACCACCACTCTCTTTGCAGAACCTCAGTGCGGATTCCGGGACAGGCCACCCGGGCATACGGCCCCTTCGATTGGGATGAATCCACACTTTTACACTACTGCGCCGGGGGCAGGCCTTCATCAACCACATGGTCGAGTTTGACCCCGGCCATGCGGTCAAACGCTTTGGCGGCGCGGGTTTTCAGATTCGGCCGTACGGCCCAGAGGTCGCATGGGGCCCCTCCATGTGGAGGAGAGGCGCTTTAGTATTCAATTCCCTTGCGGGCCTTCACGCCGATATCCCAGTAGTGCTTGATGGGGCGCATTTCCGTGACGAGGTGGGCGATATCGATAATCTCCGGGTGGGCGCGCCGGCCTGTGAGAACGATTTCCAGATTCTCCGGCTTGTTGCGCAGAACCTCTTTCATTTCTTCCACGGGGATGAGTCCCAGATCGATGGCGATGTTGGCTTCGTCCATGATGATCAGATCGTAGTGGCCGGACTGGATGGCGCGTTTGGCGATCTCCCAGCCGTTGCTGATTTCAATGGCGTCTTCCTGCTTCATGTTTTTGGTGAAGACGATGCGGTTGAGGCCGGCCTGCACTATGGTGAAGCGTTTGGACAGTTCCGGGCTGAGGTGGCGGGCGGAGTAAATTTCCCCGTAGTGATCGCCGCCCTTGGTGAAGAGGATCATCAGGACGTTCATGCCCCGGCCCAGCGCGCGGAAGGCCAGGCCCAGAGAGGCGGTGGTTTTGCCCTTGCCGTCACCGGTGTACACCTGAATGTAGCCCCGGCGGTCAAACTCCGGGTTGTACAGTTCGTTCTCCACCTGGTCGGCAGGCAGATCGCCGGGTTTTTCAATGTCGTCCGTTTCGGCCAAAACCATGATGCCCTCTCCAACGCTGTCTCTCTCTATTAAACCCGATCTGACCGGGTGGATCCAGTGTCACCCCTGAGTGGTGCTTGTGGTGGTGGACGGATCGCCAGGGAGCGTTGTTGGACTCACTGCATTGCCGGGCTGGGTGCTTGAGGGCGCCGGATTGGTATTGTCCATCAGACTCAAACTGATCCAGGGACCCAACAACTTATTCCTGGTGTCCACTGACCCATCAGAATAAATGACGGGTTCTTTCACAGTTTCAGTGTCTCCCTGGCAAATCAGAAACTGCAGGGGTTGCCCGGGATTATCCGCATAGCCGAACAACTGGCACAGCTGACCGTAATCCAATGAATAACGCTCATTGTTCATACGGAAAGTATCACTTTGTGTCACACCGTTTTTGAAGCTGTGATGACTGGGTCCGAGCAGCAGATTGGCGCTGTAGGTATTGTTTCCGCACGTCAGCATTGACCCCTGGCTGCCCAAGGGCTGTTCGGTGCAGTTAATCCATTCGGTGGCAAGGTTGTGCTGCAACACCTTAAACTGCGTTGCCTGCTCTTTATCCACAGCAACCGGTATTCTGGTTGTTTCCGTTGCTGCCGGGGCGCCGCCCGCACTGCAGGCCCCCAGTGCAAGCGAGGCACCCGTTAATAAAGCAGCTGCATCGCTACGCCCAAGGTGGCGCACGCCAAATGACACAGGGGCAGCGATACCGGCAGAAACAGGGATAGACACAACGGAATCCTCAGGGTTACAGGCTTTCCGTTAAAATACTACAAATATAGTTTAAAGTACATGGGCTTTGCGCCGGATCAGCAGAACCGCCGCGAGGCCCATGAGCGCAACGGGCAGCCAGGCGGCGATAATGAGGGACTGACTGACCGGCAGCATCCCCCCAAAGGTGAACAGATTGCCCCGCCCCAGGGCCTCAAACACGCTTTGCAGCAGGTAATACAGAAACAGCACGGCCAGGGAGAACACAAAGCCCCGCTGGCTGCCCTGGCGCGGTGGCGTTATGGCCAGGGGAATGGCCAGCAGAATGAGCACCACACAGCTGAGGGGCAGGGTGATTTTTTTCCACAGCGACAGATATGACTTGCGGGCCACGCGCTTGCCAATGGCCTCGCGGCGCTGAATATTGCCCCACAACTCCACAAACGGCTGGAGGTCCGACTGGACGTTGATGCCGAGGGCTTCGCGTTCTTCAATCTCGGCGTCTTTAATCTTCTGGCGATCCTTGTTGAGCAGGTTTTTGACAAAGTAGCTGTCCGAGTGCCCGGCCGTGGAGTACTCCGACTGCTGCAGCACGGCGTATATATTGGCGTTTTTAAACAGCCAGCCCTGTTCCGGGTGCCAGTAGCCCGAGCGCGCCTGCACAATCTTCATCACCTTGGGTTTGGAGAGATCGATGATGGTGCTTTCACCCAGCCGGCGGCCTTTGTAATGCCCCACGTAAATCAGCTGCAGCAGGTTGTGGCGGTCATCGTAGGCTTTGTAGAGAAAGCTGGACTGGCTGGAGGGCAGGTGGGCCTCTTCAATGGCGCGGCGCTTCAGCACGGCGGTTTGCGCGTTGCAGTAGGGCACCACATAATCGTACAGACCGTAGGAAAGCAGCGCGGTAATCAAGCCCAGCCACAGCGCCGGTCGGATCATACGCTGCAGGCTGATGCCGCCCGAGCGCATGGCGATGATTTCAAACTGGTTGTTCAGCTTGTTGTATACCATCAGCACGGCCAGAAACGAGCTGGCCGGCAGGATGAGAGCGATGGACTTGGGCAGTTGCAGACCAACGACGGTCATCATGGTCATCGGGGAAATACCGTACTTCTGAATGTCGCGCACGAGGTCCAGCAGGGCGTCCGAGAAGAACGCCACAAGGGTGAAGACGATAATGCCGAGCAGGAAGAAATCAAGCAGTTGCCTGAAAAGATAACGGTCCAGCAGTCTGAAATTCAATCGGTCGCTCTCCACCGCAAAATCATTAACAAAATCGGAAGGAAAACCGGGGGGCGAAATCATTGTGATACACTGGCTGTCACAAGTCTAGCCACAAAAGGAGATGCTTCATGGGCGCGTTGCTCGAAATCACCGAAACCAATTTTGAACAGGAAGTGAAGAATGCCAGCGAGCCCGTGCTCGTGGATTTCTGGGCGCCCTGGTGTGGCCCCTGCAAGGCGCTGGCGCCGGTGATTGAGGAACTGGCCACCGATTACGCCGGCAAGGTGAAGGTGGTGAAAGTGAACACGGACGACAACGTGAGCCTGGCCCAGAATTACCGCATCAGCGGCATTCCCTCGCTGATCCTCTTCAAGAACGGCGAGCCGGTCGATCAGCTGGTGGGCAACCAGAAGAAATCCGTGCTGGCCGAGCTGCTGGACAAGCACCTGCAGAACTAGGTTCTCAGGGCGGGGCGCCGGTTCGTCATTGCGAGGAGGGCCGCAGGCCCGACGCGGCAATCTCGGGCTTCACCCGGCCAACCACGTCATTCCCGCGAAAGCGGGAAATGCAGTGAAGCAGTTTCTCCGATAGCGATAACCTCTCCCCGCCCCTGCAAGGAGAGGGTTTTGCGCGGTGAGGTATTCCCGGAGTGTGGTGAGCTTTCCTTGGACCTCACCCGGCCCGCCTGCGGCGGTCCACCCTCTCCTAAGAGGAGAGGGTTTTGTGGACACAACGTCACCCCCTCCCCTTGCAGGGGAGGGTTTTGCGCGGTGAGGTATTCCCGGAGTGTGGTGAGCTTTCCTCAGACCTCACCCGGCCCGCCTGCGGCGGTCCACCCTCTCCTAAGAGGAGAGGGTTTTGTGGACACAACGTTACCCCCTCCCCTTGCAGGGGAGGGGGCAGGGGGGAGAGGTCCCATGATGAGGGAAACGACCTGGATTCCCGCTTTCGCGGGAAAGACGGCAGCCTAAAAACTTTCCAAATAAAAAAGGAAAGCTCCATGCCAAGCTTTCCCTGATGAATCACACGAAAAAGGAGATACGTAAACTTAGTATCGATAGATAAGGCTTTGTTTGCGGTTTGTCGGGGATGCTGATCCCTTACACCGGTAATATTCCCCTGAGACCGATCCGGTTAACGCATTGTTGCCGATCGTTTACACTTGTTGTAGTAAGGGGTGCTTTCCGACCGGTTTACTGGGCCTTTTGGGGGGCCTTAGGGGCCTGGCCGCCCTGCAGTTTCTGCACTTCCAGCATGGCCTGGTAGCCCAGGTAGACCAGCGAGCACTTTTTGGCCGGCGGCAGGTACAGGGCGCAGTCCTCCTGAACGCACAGGGCGTAGGCGCTGTCCGGGTTGGCGTTGCTGCTGAGCAGCGGGCAGACGGGAATGGAGGCCATGGCCGGTTCCTCTCTCGGGAGTGCTCCCGTGAATCGCTTAAACTTTGTTTACAAAAACCACCAGGCCCCATTCTAATGAACAGGGCCCGGGGTGACATCCTTTAAAGAGAGGGGGACGGACTAACCACCCGGTCGCTGAGGTTGCTGGGGCTGTTGAGGTGGTATTGGCCTTCCCGGCAACAGAGGGGGACGTTCCGGTAATGGTCTTTGTGGGGTGGGGCTTGGCCCGGGGGTGAGTGGCCTGACGCCAAAACTGATCATCATGATAGGTTGCTTCCTTATGAGGTTAACGAGATGAGGGTGAGAGGGTATGGGTTAAGTTTCTTCGGTCTTCTCTTCATCAGAGTCGCCACCGCGACGACGTCGTGGGGCACCGCCGGTCAATCTTCTGACATCATCCTGAGCCGCCTGTTGCCGCCGATCGGCTTCTCGGCGGTTGGAAGAGCCCCTGGGTCCTCCCGATGGGGTTCTTTTTGCACCAAAAAGAGGCGGTAAATTCAGCGACATTCTATTTGAACTCCAGCTTGTGTAATTCAGTTTTCAGTCTTTTCTTCATCAGAGTCACCCCCGCGGCGTCCACCGCGCTTTGCACCACCGGTGAGTCTTCTGACTTCCTTTTCAGCTTCACGTTGTTGACGCTGGACGGCTTTTCCACCTGGAGAATTTTTCGGACCAGCACCGCCCCGAGTTCCGAACTGAATGCTGTTGTTACTAAGGCTGATCATGGCTAGAACCCTCGTTGGTTTGAGTGACCATTTCTGATGATTGATTAAAGGATAATCCGGACAGGAATGCAAACACCCTCCCCGCCATGGGGCGGGTGGCGTATAATCAGGGGACAGTTGACCCGCTCGAACCCCGCCATGGCCGCCCCCCACCGCAAACTTAAAGTGCTGTCCGTCTTCGGCACCCGGCCGGAGGCCATTAAAATGGCCCCGGTGGTCCTGAAGCTGGCGGAATACCCGGACCGTTTTGACAGCCGCGTGTGCGTGACCGCCCAGCACCGCGACATGCTGGATCAGGTGCTGAAGCTGTTTGAGATTCAGCCGGATCACGATCTGGATCTGATGAAGCCGAACCAGGATCTCTTTCACATCACCACCAACGTGCTGAACGGCATGCGCGCCGTGCTGGAAGCCGACCGGCCGGACATTGTGCTGGTGCACGGCGACACGACCACCACGATGGCCACGAGTCTCGCCTGCTTTTACCTGAAAATTCCCGTGGGGCACGTGGAAGCGGGGCTGCGGACCTGGAACGCCTTTTACCCCTACCCGGAAGAAATGAACCGGGTGCTGACCGACACGGTATGCAGCCTGTTTTTCGCTCCGACGGAACGCAGCCGCCAGAACCTGCTGAAGACCGGCGCGCCGGATGAGCGGGTGATTCTGACCGGCAACACCGTGATTGACGCGCTGTTTTATACCCTGGCGCGCCAGAAGACGGCGCCCACCCCGCTGCCGGTCACGCTGGATCCCAATAAGCGGCTGATCCTGGTGACGGCCCACCGCCGCGAGAATTTCGGCGAGCCGATGGCCAACGTCTGCCGGGCCATCCGCGCCGCAACCGACAGCCACCCGGACATCGAAGTGGTGCTGCCCGTGCACCCCAACCCCAATGTGAAGGCGGTGGTGGAAGAAGTGCTGGGCGGGCATGCGCGGATTCACCTGATTACGCCGCAGGAGTATGAGCCTTTCTGCGCCCTGATGGCGCGCGCGCATCTGATCCTCACGGATTCCGGCGGCGTGCAGGAAGAGGCGCCCTCGCTCAGCAAACCGGTGCTGGTGCTGCGTGAAGAAACGGAACGCCCCGAAGCCGTGGAGATGGGGACGGTGAAACTGGTGGGAACGGATTATGACACGGTGCTGAGCACCACCAACACGCTGCTGGATGATCCGGCGGCGTATGCGGCCATGGCCCAGGCGGCCAACCCCTATGGAGACGGCCTGGCAGCAGAGCGGATTGCTGAAGCGCTGGATCGTTTCCATGCGGGCGCTTTTCCGGTAACCTACCCGTGCAATTAGAAACGAACCGTCGAAGGATGACTGCCCGACCATGATGAGCCGCCCCCCGCTCTCGGATGATGACGCGTATGAACAGGAACGGCTGCGCGAGCGCCAACGGATGAAGCCGGCCACGGCCCCGGGCTGCCAGATACTGATTATTCTGCTGGCTGTTCTGGCGATCGTCTGGCTGATCTGGCTGTTCTCCTCGGAGAAGGGGCGCCGGCTGCAGGCCAGCCATATGGCCGAGCAGGCCAAAGCGGATGTGTTTCCCCCTGTGCATGATGAACATTGCACGGGTTGTGATCAGAGGCAGCTGCTGGCGCACTTTGAAACTGTGAACATCGGGAATCTGCCCCTGCGTGAGGAAATTGCGGAACGCATCCTCGCCAGTGATCCGGAGAACACGGATATCCGTATCAAGTTGAGTCAGACGTATGATTTTAACGGCAGGCCGGACCAGGCGATTGCCGAATACAGCACCCTGCTGAAAGACGATCCGAAAAACATTGACGTGCGTCAGCAGCTGATGCGCCTGCTGTGCCGGGAGAACAAACTGGATGATGCGCGCGCGCTGTATCAGGAATCCGCCACGGCGCTGGGCAACCCGGATGCGTTGTGGCATTCGGCCAGCTGTATCGATCGCCCGTCGATTCAGTCCAACCGAATCCCCCGAGAAGCGCGATAAGCCAGGGAGGGAAGCGCGAGGGGAGGTCTTCAGCCTTGGGCGAGGAACGAGCCCTCCTCGGACCTCACCCGGCCCCACCTTCGGCGGGTCCACCCTCTCCTGAGAGGAGAGGGTTTTGCAGCGGAAGCTGCGTCCGGGAACCCCTTCCCCTTTTCGGCGAGTGCCATGATAATAGAATGAGCTTCGCGGGATCATTGGGATCCGTGAAGGGTGTGTTCCTTTTTTTATCCGACTAGGTTGTTTTGACAAGACAGGACACTGTCCGCCCGTTCATTCGCGCAGACAGACTTCGTCACCCGTATCAATCCATTGGAGAGTGAGCGTTATGAAACAGTTTGGTTTTAACCGACAAACCCTGTGTGCCGCCGTGATGGCCGCCAACCTGCTGGTCACCCCGGCACTGTCTCTGCATGCCTGGGGTCAGCAGTACATTGATCTCAAGCCGTTGCAGCCGGCCCCGGCTGCCGACAGCAACACCAGCGGGGTGAATATTCATTCCGATGAACCCATTGAACTGCGCGGCCGCATCAGCACTGTGCCCAGCGGCACCATGCTGATGATCAAGGTGGAGCAGCCGGTCAGCTCCTTCAGCACCCGCATTGGCGAGCCGGTGACGGCGACGCTGGAGAATGACATTTTTATCAATGATGTGATCGCCATTCCCGCCGGCAGCGAAGTGCAGGGCGAAGTGGCCAATGTGAAACCCTCGGGCCACATGGGCGCCCACGGCTCCATTGATGTCCGTTTCAGCAGCATTAAAACGCCCAGCGGCAACATGGTCCCCATCCGCGCCCACGTGGTGACGAGCGATCAGACCGGCGTGCTGAAGGGTGACACCTACTCCAAAGACGTGCTGAAAGGCGTGGCGATTGCCGCCGGTGGCACCGGCCTGGGAACGCTGGGCGGTCTGGCGGCCGGTTCGCTGATTGGCAGCGCGGGCGCCGGTGCGTTGTTTGGTTTGAGTATGGGCGCCATCGGCGGCATGGGTTATGCCGTGATGCGCAAGGGAAAGGAAGTGGTGGTGCCGGCCGGTTCGCGGATGAGCATTCAGCTCGAGCAGCCCGTGTCAGTCAACCTGTAGTTATCACTCATCGCTCACTCTGAAAAAGCCGTCTGGCCCGCTCCGGCCAGGCGGCTTTTACTCATCTTTTACCTTTGGATTTACGAATGCCAGCTTCAATTCGAGCTGCAGAAAAACCACTCGCTTTTGCCGCTGCTGAGAGAGTATCCCTTGGTAAGTTTGTATTGAGGTCGTTAACAACAGTGATTGGCGCAGTCAACCCGTTACCACTGATAACGATAAAATTACCACCACCAGCCCCGCCCTTTACGCGTATCTCGTAATTTAATGTTTCGGCGAAACGCAGAAAATCACCGACTGTAAGCCCCGGGACTGCAGATCCGCTTTCACTGCGTTTTCTTTTTGCGCAAAACTGAATGTCTGAACGGGGGAGGGGGGTAGGAAAAATGGCAGTCATTAAAACACCACGTGGGACTGGATCTGGTAAATCAAGCGCTGGACATCGCGGGGTTGCAGCCAGGGGAGCTGGTAGAGATCTTTTACGCCTTCCATGGGGCCTCTGGTGCGCAGGCGGATCATTTTTAAGGCGATGTTTTCATCCACGCCGGGCAGGGTGATCAGTTCGTTGACGTCGGCCTGATTGAGATTGACCTTGCGCGGCACGGTGATCTTCTGCGCCAGTTCGCGGGCATAGGCCACTTCGGGCGGTATGTAGCTTTCGCGCAGCTCGTACGCCCGGGCCGGTGCAACAGACAGACCGGCCAGGGTCAGGAGGACGATAATCAGAATGCGGGTGGTGCTGGGCACGGGGCGACTTCCACGGTTGGTATCAAGGACTCAAACACCAAACATGCGCGGCTGATGCCGATTATAGCAAACGTGGCCCATCAGGGCGTAATGTTTCTTAACAGCTTTGAAGCGCTCCTTGGACCTCATTCGGCAATCCACGTCATTCCCGCGAAAGCGGGAATCCAGTCCGCTCGCTCTCCTCGGACCTCACCCGGCCCGCCTGCGGCGGTCCACCCTCTCCTACAAGGAGAGGGTTCAGGTGTGCATACGATGACCCGTTTCTCCATCGCGTGGGTGAATTCACGGTTGGCCTGCTTTTCAGCGCCGGCATAAACTGGTAGCTTGGAATGACGGCGGGCTTGCAGGTTCTCTGCTTGCCTCGCCAACGGGGTTTTTTTGAAAACGGGGTGGAAAACGGATGAATTTGTGGCGCGCAATGGCGGCGTTTTACAGCACGCTGACCGACAACGGATGTACCCATGCCCGGATGCTCAGCCGGGAGTTAACCGCCGGCATGCAGGGGCAGAAAACGACGGGAAAACGGTTTTGCCCGGACTGCGGCGATGCGGTGCGGCTGGTGTGGACCCTGCTGCGGTGCCGGCACTGCCTGGCGCGACGCAGGGCCTGCAGCCGGCTGGATGGCCAGACGGCGCCGGTGGAAACGTTCTGCACGCACTGCGGCGCCCGTGCGGTCCGGCGTATACAGAAGGCCACACTGCTGGCGCACGAAGTGCCCTACGCCACCTGCCGCTGGGTGCCGGATGAAACGGACGAGTCGGTGAATCCATTCACGCGTTTTAACGGCCAGCCGGGCGTGGTGGAAGGCCAGGTGGTGCGCAGCCGCACGGTTACCCTGCAGGGGTAAATTGCGCTAGTGGACGATAGCCGCCACGGAAAGCAGGAGGGATTTGACGATCTCAATGGCCACAAACAGCAGGATGGGCGACAGATCCAGCCCACCCAGCGGGGGAATGATGCCGCGGAAAATCCGCAGCACCGGATCGGTGATATCGTTCAGGAAGCGGGCGGGTTGCCGGTACCAGTCTATGGAAGGCAGCCAGGACAATAGAATGCGGGCAATCAGGATCCAGGTATACAGATCCAGAGCACGGTAGAGCAGAATGGCGATACTTTGCACGGGTGGTTTTTTTCCTGGTTAACCGTGTCGCGAGCTGACCAGAATATTGGCGAACTCGTTGTCGGCGGCCTGGGCCTTGCTGGCGGGAATCAGTTCAATGAGACGGAACAGCAGCTTGCGCAGCTTTTCGTTGTTTTGGGTGAATACTTCAATCACTTCTTGATGGCTGACCGGGGGAACGCCTTCCACACCGGTGTCGTAGTCGGTGATGAGCGAGATGTTCAGCGGATCCATTTCCAGCTCTTTTACGAGGTGGACTTCCGGGTACTGGGTCATATTAATCACTTCCCAGCCCTGATCCTTGAACCATTTGGATTCCGAGCGGGTGCTGAAACGCGGGCCCTGAATGACCACAATGGTGCCGGTCTCGTGGATGGTGATGCCGGTTTCCCTGGCGGCCTGAATGGCGAGCTTCCGCAGGTTCTCCGCATAGGGATCGGCCGCGCTGACATGGGTGGTGATGGGGCCGTCGTAAAACGTATCGGCGCGGCCGCTGGTGCGGTCCACATACTGGTCGCAGATGACAAAGTCGCCGGGTTTCACATGCTTCTGCAGGCTGCCGGCGGCGCAGGGGGAAATGACGCGTTTGCAGCCGATGGCTTTCATGGCCCACACATTGGCGCGGTAGTTGATTTTGTGGGGCGGCAGGGAATGATCGGCGCCGTGACGGGGCAGAAACGCCACCCGTTTGCCGCCGATGTCTCCGATGGTGAGGGCCGCGCTGGGACTGCCGTAGGGCGTTTCAATCTTCACGGTTTCCGGGTTATCAATAAAATTGTAGAAGCCTGAGCCGCCGAAAACACCAATCTCCGCTTTGTTCATCGGTTCATCGGTAAAGGTGAATGCCGCCATGGGGGGTGCGCTCCTCTCTGGTACTCCTGATTTGGGAACACCTTAGAGGAAAGACGGGGGCAGGGCAAGGTCAGCCTGCGGCAACTGCCTCGGGCGGCGCTTCGGGGGCAGGCGCATAATCGCCTTCAAGCATCAGGCCCAGGGGGCTGGTGCCGTCCAGCCAGCGAAACAGGATGGCGTTGACGGCTTTCCGGGTTTCGCTTTCCACATCCGGGCTGGTGCTCTGGCTGAAGGGGTTTTTCCGCTCGCGCACGGCCGTGAGTATTTTGGTCTGATCCGCTTCAATCTGCGCATGGGTTTTGGGGATTGTGCTTTCTGTAATGGTGGTGGCATGGACTTCACGCGCGGAATCGATTGCCGAATTAAAAGGACTGAGTGTGGAACCGCCAATGGCGGATGTGCCGGCATCCAGTACCAAATCCACAACATCATACTGGTTTTTTGGGAGCAGATCGGTGGGGGAATGAAATTCCCCGTTGGCCAGTTTGGTGACCTTGCTGTTGATGACGCCGGCGCTGGTTTCCGCCACCACGGCTGCAGAGGGGCCACTGACCTGCCCGGCGGTTAAGAGTTTTCCGGCAATGCCGTCGCCGGCGACTGTGGCGCCGGCGGCGATCTCTGCCCGCTGCCGGCCTTTTTTCGCGATTTCAGCGTAATCCTTCAGGCTGTAGTCTGCACCGCCCGCATCACTGATGCCAAGAATGGCGGTGGCGACGCTGGCCCCTGCAGAACCACCCACAATCATGGCTTCGGCGGCCACGGCCGGGCTGGCCGGCAGTCCGCTCGTGCCGGCCACCAGGGCGCCGGTGCCGGCGGCGGCAGCGACGGCGACAACTTTGGCGCCGTCTTTGGCCACTTCCTTAAAGTTGGCGATGCGCCGTTCGGCTTCGGCGATGTTGGAGAAGGGCGTGACGATCCGTTCGCCCGTACTCAGGCTTTCATCCACGCCGGTCAGGGCGCTGTTGAGTTTACTGAGCTGAATGGTTTGCTCCAGTGTGCGCCGATCATCAGGAATGCTGTTGAGAATGCGCAGCGCGGTCAGTTCCTCTTCACGTCCCTTCAGGTAATCGGTGATTTCCACCATGCCGGAGCCACCGCCGGTCTTCACAAAATCGCTGCCGAAGCGTCCGATCGGATCGGTTCCTTTGCCGTCCGCCAGAACATCAAATCGCGCTGTGGCGTCGCGCAGGCTGTCGGCGGCCAGCTGGCTGAGATCGCTGAGGAACTGCCCGCCGGTTTTCTCGGCGATGGACTCGCCGGTGGCGCCATCCAGTTGCGCCTGGAATGCTTTCAGCGCTGCTTTCTGATCCTCGGGCAGCTGGTGACTGAAGGGGTGCTCCGGGTTCAGCCAGATATCGTTCAGTTCACCGCGCAGTTTGTCAACTTCGTCCACACTTGGATTCTCAGTGAGATTATCCAGAAACAGGTTCATCCGGTTGCTGATCATGGCCGACGGGCCGGTGCCGTTCTGGTATTTATCGCGCAGATTCTCGGCGCTCCCACGGAGATCATTCACCCCGGCGGCATCGGCAAAGGCGCGGTTCACATCATCGGCGATGGCGCTACTTTCGGCCATCGCTTTTTCCGCGCGGGCCATGGCCATATCCACCTCGGCGCTGATCTCTGCGGTGATTTCACCGGCTTTCAGGTAGCCCAGCTGATTCAATGGCATATCCGACTGTTCGCTTTTCAGGATGATTCCGAGGTTGGTTTCCGCCTTGTTGAAGCCGGCGTCAATGGCCGGTATCTCCACGCCCAGGCCGGCGGCGTCCGCCATGGCGATGGCGCCCAGTGCGGTCGATTCTTCCACCGTCAGGCGGGCGCCGTTGATGTTGATATCAACGGCGAGGTTCTGTTCCGGCTTGTCCATGCCGAAATCCGTGATAACGGGAATGTCCACGCCGAGGGATCCGGCATCGGCCATGGCCGTCACGCCCTGATCGGCCAGCTGCAGGTCCATCGCATCATCCAGAAGCGTCTTCATTTCCATCAGACCCTGCGCGGTCTGCTGGGTGATTTCTTCGCCGCGCTGCAGGTTGGCCTTGTTCTCGTCGGTCAGCTGGCCGGCCTCATCCATCAGCGCCACACCCACGTTATTCTCCACTGTGCTCAGCCCCTGATCCGGAACGGTGATCTCAACACCCAGTCCGGCGGCATCGGCCATGGCGGCGGTACCCAATGCGTTGGCTTCCTGAACTTTCATGGCGGCTTCCTGTTCCGCCATGAAATCGGCACCCAGCTTTTCGGCGCCGCCATTCTGCATCACCCAGTCCACCTTAAACTGGTCGTCGGGGTTGTCCGGATTAAGCGTAATGCCCTGATTGAAAAACACCAGGTTGCGGATTTCTTCTTCCTCCGCCTTCCTGGCCTGCATGGCCATGGCTTCTGCGCGGCTTCCATTTTTTTGTTGTTGTAATCCCCGGCCAGCTTGTCCGCGCCGCCATTCTGCATCACCCACTCCACATCGGAGTCGGAGAGTTGTTTGCCTTCCTCGTTATCGGCCACAAGCTGCCGGATGGCGTCGCGCTCTGCACTATCGGCCGCGGCTTTGGCCTCAGTCTCGGCGGCCACCCCGGCCTCGCCGGCCGTTTCTGTGGCGGCATCGCCCAGGCCGGCGCCATCGGCGGACATAAACATGGCGTCATTGGCCGCCTGCTCGGCGGCTTTCTCGGCATCGGTTTTCTCGCGGGGCGGCGGCGGGGGCGGCGTGCCCATGCCGAACGGCTCGATAATACCCATCGGGCGGGTTCTCTCTCTCGGGTGCGCTCTCTGGCAGGGATCGGGCTGGACTGAAATTGGACCGGAAACGTCGTTGTATAGGCTGTATTTCAATAAAAACGCTTTTTGAAAGAAAATTGACCGATTTTGAATAGCCGGGCAGGACAGCGGCCATAAAAAAAAACCGGGCCTTATGACCCGGTCTAATGATAATTATTCTCAACTGACTGACCCCACAGTACCCTATATGAGAATTAGTTGCAAGTAGGAATGCGAAAGTGGCGAAAATTTTTCCACTGTCTGGTGTCTTTACATTGCAGATTGGCCCCGGTATACTCACCCTAACGGCGGTGGTTGAGCCTGCCGGTCTCGTATTCCTCAGTAGCTCAATGGCAGAGCATGCGGCTGTTAACCGCAGGGTTGCAAGTTCGAGTCTTGCCTGAGGAGCAGAGCCCCCAATCCAGGCAAGCTTCTGGGTCCGGGGGCTCTTTTTTGCGCTGATGACTGGCAATTGCCTGCGCTGTCCGGGTTTTATTGGCACTGGTTGCTCCGGACAGTCAGCGGCTGTCTCAGTCGGGAGTTCTCTGATGAAGGTTTTCATTCCCTACCGTGGCCTTGTGCCTTGCCAGGTGTCCTTTGCCTACCCCTGGCATGATACGCGCGCCGAAGACAAGGCGCAGGAAGCCCTGCACACGCTGTCTCAGCTGCCCTTACCGGCCGATACTGAGCCGCTGTCGGTTCATTTTACGCGGGCGCGGCGCCGGGGTCCTTTTTATGTGGTGGTGCCGGATGATGTGGCCGTGATTAGCGTCAATGGCGGTCCCGTGATCAAAGTATGGCGGCATGGCGCCCCGTGGGACAGCGCACCCGGGCTGAACCGGCGGCCCTTTATTTTTAAACGCCGCGGCTGGGTTGAGGAAAGCTTTCACGACTTCTGCCGCCGCGTGCGCCTGGCGGTGCTGACTTACAGACCGGGTTTCCCTGACAGTCCGGCCTGATCGTTCTGCAGGGTGTAGCCTTCGTGCTCCACCTGCTGAATCATCGCCAGCATTTCCTCTTTGGCGGCGTGGCGGCCTTCCTTGTCTTTGAGATCGTCTCCGGCCAGCTTTCCCAGCACTTTCTGAGACTGGACCTGCACCACCACACCGCTGGGCAGGCGCACCAGCTGGTAGTACCGCACCGGCTTGTTGTGGCTGTTTTTCCAGCGGATAGCCGGCCGCCATGCAAACCGGGTGCCCAGCCGCACTGTGGCGCGCCGGTCAATACTCAGCCGGAGGGGGTTTTTGCTGGGCAGCCAGCTGCGGAACCACCGCAGCAGGCGAAAGAGCGCCGGTGAGGTCTCGTGTTTTATACCAGCCAGTTTAAAGTTCGCTTTGGAGACCAGCGCATCCGACTCGGGATCGTAGGCGAAGTCGGTGACCTGCCTGGCTTTGTCCGTGGGCAGGCGCATGGCCTGGGTGAGCACCTGGTTGTCCTGAATCGGCTGGTGATAAATCACCCGGGCCTCCACATCGCGCGGCGTGCGGGCGGTCGTTTTATCGGCCGGGGGTTTGGGCAGCGCAAAGCGGTTGGCGGGTTTCACTTCGTTGGCCGACGGCGCCGGTACGGGCGGTTCCGGCATTTCCACAGGCTTTCCCTCAGGCTCCGCAGAGGCGGCTGCGGGGTGTTCAGCGGCGCTGTTGCGGCGTGCGTCCGGCAATTCAGAGGGCGGCGCTTTTGGCGGGACCGGAGTGGGCTTCTCAGCCTCCTCGCCGGTGATCACCCAGCTGCCGTCTTCTATGTTTTCCGCTGCGTTGCTTTGCGCTGCTGCGCCGGGCGGGGCTTTTACGCTGACGGGCGCGGCCATGCGCGCCAGCACGGCGTCGGCATTCTCATCGGAAATCATGCCCAGATCCGACAGGTCGATCGCATCGATCGGTGGTTCGGCATCCGGTGGCAACATCAACTCAACCCCTTCTCTATGCTTTGCGCCCGTTTCCTTTATCGCGGCGCCCGGGAGAACATCAGGGTGGCCTGCGGGGCGTTGGTCAGCTTGCGGCTGTCCTGCTGAAGACCGAAACACAGGCGGGCTGCATCCGGGTTGGAGAGGAAACTCAGCGCCCTGGCGCCCGAGGAGGGTCCGAAGACCGGCATGCGCTGCTGCAGGGTGGCCATGGTTTTACCGGCCATGGCCCCGACAGCGGCAAACGGTGAAACGCCAAAGGCGGGACTGACGGCTGCGGCGTTATCGCTGCGATGCGTACCGGCCTGCCCCGAAATGCGGGAACCGAACCCTGTTTTGTTAACTCGATCGACCACGGTCTGTGAGACCCCCAAAATCCTGATGACTGAACACGGCTGCCGGAACGCGGATCAACCCGATATCCGGCGAATGACACCCCTACTTATAGCATATATGTGATCAGTTGGTAATAAAATGTAATGTTTCTTCATAGAGCCTTGGAAGGCTCTTGTAGTCACGGGTTCAGACGTGTGGTAAGCTCTAATGGATCGCTGGCTCTGGATCGAGGATCACGCCGCGATCCAAAAGAAAAGTTCAAAAAAAATTCGTCGTACTATTTCACTCGTAAATGCAAGTTGTTACAATTCGTTCACTCCAGAAAGGATATTGTGGTTAGCACACCATGCGGTGTGATTTTCCGCAACCCTCACCGGAAACAGGATAGAGTTTTCAAGCAATCACCCCACCTATTGAGTCTGTTGAGAGGACACTGACGTCCACGATGGTTATTTCAGGTGTGTCCGGGGACAAGGCCCCGTCTTCCGCTCCCCGTTTTGAGCCCCAGGCCCCGAAGTCTGCGCCGGTTACCGGCAAGCGTCTGCTGCCTTTTCAGGGAGAGTCCGGCCAGCCGTTTTTCACCGCCAGCACGGCGGCTCAGGCGCAGTCGCCCGCTGCCCGCGCGCTGGCGCAACTGGAGAGCAGCTACGCCGAGCTGCTGCAGTCCACCGAGATTACGGCGTTTAACCCCAACGAGATTGAGCGTTATATCCGCGCCTACCAGAAGCGGACGGGTCGCATTCTGACCGAAAGCCAGCGCGAACGCATTATGCAGATCGCCTCCTCGAAGGATCCTTCCCTGCTGAAGCTGCTGGCCCTGGAGTTTGGCATTGGCGTGGACCGCCAGGCTGAGAAAAAGGCCCTGGCGGCGCTGGGTCAGCTCTTTCTGGAGCGCGATGACAGTGAAACGCTGCAACAGTTTCTGGAAGACGGCCAGAAGGACGAAAACCTGAAGGCGCATGTCTCATCGCTGCAGATGCTCAACAAAATTGAGTCGGGCGTGGCGTGGTACAATGGCCTGCGGAACTGGTTTTTGGGGTTGTTTAAACCGTTTATCATCATATTCCAATTTTTAGGTCGGATTTTTTCGGGAAAGAGCGCTTCGGAGCCCTCCAGACCGGTTTCCTGAAACCGGACAGAGCGAACCACAGCGAGTGCGGACGGAAAGCGTGTGAGGCGGGAAGCCTCGCACAGAGAGACAGGGTAGTTACGGTGACTCACCAGCCAGGGGCGTATATCCACAAGGTGCGCGTGGGCGTGGTGCTGGTGCATGCCGACCGGCTGCTGCTGGCGCGCCAGAATGACCGGCCTTTCTGGGTGTTTCCCGGCGGTACGCTGGAAGCCGGTGAAACCCTGGCTGCCTGCGGCGCCCGCGAGATACGGGAGGAAACGGGACTGACCGTGGCGATCGGTCCTTTGCTGAGTGTGTCTGAATTCTTCCGCGACACGGCCGATGGCCCCCGCCAGACCATTGATGTGCTTTTTCTGGGCGACAACCCGCAGGGAACCCTGTGCATGGAAACCACGGAAAATCTGAATGAGCTGGCCTGGTTTACCCGTGCTGAGGTGGCCGCCATGACGCTGCAGCCGCAGGAAGCCGCCATGGCTGCCCTGGCCGCCTGGGACAACGGTTTTCAGGATATCCGGGCGGAATATCTTTCCGGGGCGTGCGCCCCGGCCGCCGGAAAGGCGTCACGGCCTTGACGCTCTTCATTGCTTTACATGCGTTACGAACCCTTGCCTCGCTGCCTTGTCTCCACATAATGGTCATGCAGCAACTGCGGGGATTGTTACGCCTCACATGATCCACCTTTTCTCGATGCATTCCAGACGTTCGGTTCGCCGTGGCGTGGCGGCCATGCTGGCCACCGGCCTGCTGATGGCGCCCGTGCTCCCGGTGCTGGCGGCTTCGTTCGGGGATGGCTGGGACGCCCGGCCGCTGAAGAATCCCGCCCCCAATGCGGGCATCCTCCCCACGGATCAGGAAGCCGAGGCGCAGCTGCAGCCCATTCGCCCGTTTGTGGAGGCGCTGGAGACCAGGCTGCAGGTGACCCCGGATGCCGGGGCCACGCTGGTTGCCCGTCTCAACCGTATTCAGGGTGTGGTGCTTGGGGACCAGCAGTTCAGTGACGCCGGCGCCCTGCTGCATAAACTGGCCGAGCTCTTTCCTGAAGAAGCCGAAGTGATGCGCCAGGCGCTGTTTGCCGACATGATGCGTCTGCGTCAGGGACTGGCGGCCAAACCGCCGGCGGCCATTCAGCCGGCCCCGGTGGCCAAGGCCCAGACCAGGGAAGAGCCCAGGCCAGCGAAACAATTGCCCGCAGTGGCTAAAAAGCCGGCTGCCGAAAAAGCCGCTAAAACGGCAACCGCTCAGCCGAAAGTTCTGCCGGCTTACAAGCCCCTGCCGGAGCTGGCCTCCGCACCGGCGCCGGCGGTGAAACCGGTGGCTCAAAAGGCCGCCCCGCTGAAGCCTGCGGCCCTGCCGAAAAAGGCGGAGATTCTGGAGCCGCCTGTGGCGCTGAGCATGGTGGATGAAACGCCGGCGGCCAGCGTGGCCCGGAAAACCCCCGACGCCAAAACGCGTCCGACCCGTAAAACCGCCAGCCGCAAGAAAAAAGCGGAACCGGAAAAAGCTTACGCGCTGCCCCCACTCAGCACACCCGAGCCTGAGACGGCGAGCGCCACACCGGATGCGAACCTGACGCCGATGAATCCAGCGCCCCCGCCCGCTGCTGCGCTGGCTTACAGCGCACCGGCCACGGTGACTTCTGTGGCGCCCGTGCAACCGACCCAGCCAGCCCGACCCGCGCAACCGGCCAGTTCTGCTGTGCCTGCCCAGCCGGCGCTGGATGCCAAGGAGGCGGCCACCCGCCAGTGGCTGCGCGATAACGGGTTCTCCGAAGAACTGATTGAAACGGCCACCGGTGGCCGCAACGCCGGCGCTGACCCGCATGCCCCGGCTGCAAAACCTGGCGCTGCGGAGACGGGCAGACAGCAGCTGGCGTTGAATGGCCCGCTGATGGGCAGCCCGGTGACGCCGGGCATGATGATTCCGGAATCGCTGCCGCCTGAAGCGCCGCCTTCTGCCGTGAACCCGTATACCCCCTACCCGGAGAACGCTTACCCGGCGTATGCGCCCTATGATGTGCAGACCCGCCAGGTGCAGCCGCCGCATACGGGACAGAGCATGGCTCAGGCGCAGGCCGGTGGCGCGGCGGCCGCCACGGTGAAGGCGCTGGGGAACCTGGCGATGCTGGCCGGGGTGCTGGCGGGCAATCATTTCCTCAATAAAAAATGGGGCGGCGGTGCGGCCCAGCCGGGCGATGCCTACAGCAACGCCTACCCGCGCTACTATGCGCCGCCGGCCTATGGGATGAACCCGTATGGATACGGAAACGGTTACCCGGCAAACTATGGCGTGATGCCGGTATACCCGGTGCCCTATGGCGCCTCCGGCCTGGTGAACCCGGCGACGGGGAATTTGTACCCGGCCGCTCCTTATGGGTATGGCGCCTATGCGGCCCCGCAGGCGTATGGCCCGCCGATGGGACTGTATCCGCCGGGGTACTAGGATCCCGCTGTTATTGCGGGGAAGGCAGCAGGTCTGAGGTGGCAATCTCCTTGGACCTCACCCGGCCTCGCTGCGTCCAGGGACTCCCGGCCTGCGGTCAGCGCTCCTTGGACCTCACCCGGCCTCGCTGCGTCCAGGGACTCCCGGCCTGCGGTCAGCGCTCCTTGGACCTCACCCGGCCTCGCTGCGCTCGGCCACCCTCTCCTACAAGGAGAGGGTTCAGACGGGGTGACACGCTCTCCGTCATTGCGAGGATGGCCTGAGGCCCGACGCGGCAATCTCCTTGGACCTCACCCGACCTCGCTGCGCTCGGCCACCCTCTCCTACAAGGAGAGGGTTCAGACGGGGTGTGCTGCGTCCAGGGAATTCCCCTCTCCTCTTGGAGGAGAGGGGGTTGGGGGTGATGTACGTTTGCCGGAGCGGTTGAGCAGTTAACCCTGCATCGCCTTTTTGAGATAGCGACCCGTGACGCTGGCCGGGTTGGCGATGATGTCCGCGACAGTACCCTCGGCGACCACATGGCCGCCGCCGGCGCCGCCCTCGGGACCCAGATCGATCACCCAGTCGGCATGCGCCACAAAGTCCAGATTGTGTTCAATGACCACCACACTGTGTCCAGCCGACAACACCTGGCGCAGGGCCACCACCAGCCGGTCGATATCCGTGAGGTGAAGGCCCGTGGTGGGTTCATCAAACAGAAAGAGATATTTGGGCGTGGCTTTGCGGTTTTTCTTTTTGTTCTCCGTGGCTTCTTCAGCCGCAATGGCGGCTTTGAGATAGAGCGCTAATTTCAGCCGCTGCGCCTCGCCGCCCGAGAGCGTATCCGTGGACTGTCCGAGTTGCAGATACCCCAGGCCAATCTGCTGCAGGGGCTGGAGTTTTCTCACCACCGCCTGGGCGTGCCGTGCGAAAAACGTGATGGCGTCATCCACGGTCATGCGCAGAATGTCCACAATGGTTTTGCCGTCCACATCCACCTGCAGGACGTTGGGGTTAAAGCGGCGCCCCTGGCAGTCGTGGCAGGTGACCGTCACATCCGCCATAAACTGCATGTCGATGGTGAGCGTGCCCAGGCCTTCGCAGGTCTCACAACGGCCGCCGGGCGCATTGAAGGAAAAATGACTGGCGGTGATGCCCAGCACCATGGCTTTGCGTTGCGCGGCAAACAGGGTCCGGATGTCATCCCACGCTTTGACATAGGTGGCCGGGTTGGAGCGCACCGATCGCCCCGGCGGGGTCTGATCAATAAAGATGAGATCCTCAAACTGCTCCAGACCTTTGATGGACTGACAGGGCAGGGCGTCCATCTGCAGCGAACGGCCCTGTTTGTGCTCGTGGTTGGCCAGCAGCGTACCTTTGATGAGCGATGATTTGCCGGAGCCGGAAACGCCGGTGATGCAGACCAGCCGGCCGGCGGGCAGCGAAACGGCGATGCGTTTGAGGTTGTGTCCACTGGCGCCCAGAATGTCGATGGGTGTGTGGGAGCCGCTCACCGGCAGTTTGCGTTGTCTGAGGGCTTGCGGCGCGGCGGCATCGCCGCGGTGACGCAGGGCCTGTGCGGTGGGCGACAGGGGCGCTTTCAGCAGGCCAGCCGGTGCGCCTTCGTAGAGAATGCGTCCGCCTTCGGCGCCGCCGCCCGGACCGAGATCGATCAGGTGATCGGCGGCGAGCATCACTTCGGGATCATGCTCTACCACCAGCACTGTGTTGCCGCGCGAGCGCAGGGACTGCAGCGTGCCAATCAGCCGGTCGGTATCGCGGGCATGCAGGCCGACGGTGGGTTCATCCAGCACGTAGAGCGTGTCGGTCAGGCCGCAACCCAGCGCGGCGGATAAATTGATGCGCTGCGCCTCCCCGCCGGAGAGCGTGCGCGACTGCCGCGAGAGCGTGAGGTAAACCAGCCCCATCGCCGCCAGGGTGTTCAGCCGATCGGTGACGGCTTCCACCATGCGGGCGGCCAGTTTTTCTTCGGCAGGCGTCCAGGCGATACCGGCAAACCAGTCGCGCAGATCGGCGATGCTCAGGCGGCACAGCGAATCGATACTGTGCCCGCGCAGGCTCACGGCCAGCGCTTCGGGTCTCAGCCGGGAGCCGGCGCAGTCGGGGCAGTCGTAATAACCGCGGTATTTGGCGAGCATTACCCGCACGTGCACTTTGTATTTTTTGGATTCCAGATAATTGAACAGACCATGGACGCCCATAAAATAATCGCGGCCGTTGAGGATGAGCGCCTTCTGCTGTGTGGTGAGGGTGCTGTACGGCCGATCGGTGGGGATGTCCTCTTTTTTGCATAGGCGCAGCATCTCCTGCTGCAGCTCCTGGTTGCTGGGCATGGTGAAGGGGTGGATGGCACCTTCCTTTAAGGAGAGATCGCTGTTGGGAATCACCTTGCCGAGATCCAGACCAATGATGCGGCCGTACCCTTCGCAGGTGGGGCAGGCGCCCAGCGGGCTGTTAAAAGAAAACAGATCCGGTGTGGGCTCGGCGTAACTGGCGCCGCACTCCATGCAGGCAAAGCGCGTGGTATAGGTGGTGAGGGCCTCCGGCTGATCCGGCGGGACGACCTGAATGTCACCATTCGTATCTCCGGCGCCAAAACGGGTGCTGAGATCCATGGCCTGGCCCACGGCTTCCAGCAGGCGGGCCTCAAAGGCTTCGGTGTGCCGGACGATCAGACGGTCAGCGACAACGGCGAGCGTACCGGCGTCGCTCAGGGTGTCATCAGGCTGAATGTCGGTGACTTCACCAGCCTGCCACTGGCGGATAAACCCTTGGCGCACCAGCGTTTCCGGTGAGACATGCAGCGCGGAGACCGGGGCGATGAGCAGCAGTTTGTCCCCATCGCCGTGCTGTTTGAGGATGGCCTGAACGATGGTCTGCGCATCGCGTTTTTTCACCGTGCCGCCGCACGCCAGGCAGCGCACCTGCCCGAGGTGGGCGAAGAGGATGCGCAGGTAATCATAAATCTCCGTGGCGGTGCCAACCGTGGAGCGCGCGTTTTTGATGCTGTTTTTCTGTTCCAGGGCAATGGCGGGCAGAATGTGATCGATGGCGTCGACGTCCGGCTTTTCAATACGCGCGAGAAACTGCCGGGCGTAAGAGGACATGGATTCAATGTAGCGGCGCTGTCCCTCGGCAAAGAGCGTATCAAAAGCGAGGGAGGATTTGCCCGAGCCGGAGGGGCCGGTGACCACGATGAACTGTTCCAGCGGCAGATCGCAGCTGATGTTTTTGAGGTTGTTGACTCGCGCGCCCTGAATGCGGATGTGGCCGTGGGGGGCTGGCCGGACCGCCGGGGGGGTGGCTTTGGTTTTGGGTTTGGGTTTGGGTGCGGCGGGGGTTTTGGTGGCGGCTTTGCGGGGCATGGGGATCTCTATCCATCAGCAATGGGGGCGGGCGGGATCTATTATCAGTCAAAGACGGGGCGCACGCACGGGCGGACAATCCCAGCAGGGACTGACTTCTGACGGGGTCTGAATGAAAAAGATCCCGGGATTAATAAAACCGGTATTTACATTCCTTCACAATCTGTTCCAGGATCGCAAACATTTGTTTTTATACAAACACGGATAGAGAGAACACCCCATTCCGTGAGAGATTAGGATTTAAGAGAGAGCGCAAGGGCATATGGCTGGGTCCATTTCGGACATTTCAATGCTGAACGCTGCACGGGCTGTTAAAGGTCGCTCGGCAGGACTGAAAGGCACCCCCACGCTGGAAAGCAACGTGGCCAGCGGCTACGAAGCCGGTTATACCGGTGGCACGCGTTCCACCCGCGATAAGACGGATTTCTCGCCGATGAAGGATTTCGCCCTGGGGGCGGCCGGCGCCACACCGGAAGCCATCAGCGCACAGAACGCGCAACAGGCGCTGCCTGAACTGCGCGGCGTGCTGGCCAAATCATTGTCGCTGGCCGGTGTGCCAGGTTCGTCGGTGGAGTCTTCCGCCAGGATTCAACAGCTCACCCAGGTGGTGGGCCAGGCCCAGGCCATGCTGCAACAACTGGGCCTTGATATGAAACATGCGCCGGGGCTGTCTGCCCAACTGAACCGCTCTATGCACGAGGTGAGCGGGATGCAGGCGCAGGTGAGCGCCATGATTGATCTGATGCGCCAGAGCATGGATCGTCAGCCGGGCGACAATCCCTTTAAGGTGGGCGGCGCGGCCGCAGCCACCACCACAGATGTTCGTAGAGTAAGCACGGCGGGTGCGCAGTCACCCGCCACTTCCACACCTTCTTCTGCCGCGGCCGCGCAGGCTGCCGGCGCAAACTCTGGAGGCGGGCGGGTGACGTAGGGGCAACCAAAGCATTCACGCCTGGCCGGGACTTTGACTCTCTGTGCTCGCTGATTCCACCGGCCAGGTTTACCCGCTTCATATTATCCCGGTCTGTCTGAGGAGATCACAGACCGGGATAGTTTTTTGACCCCCACCCGGCTTCGGCTGCGCCTCAGCCACCCCGTCATTCCCGCGAAGGCGGGAATCCAGCTGAGACGCTCGTGATGACCCCCACCCGGCTTCGGCTGCGCCTCAGCCACCCTCCCCCTGAAGGGAGAGGGGATTTCACGCATATCTCGTCATTCCCGCGAAGGCGGGAATCCAGCTGAGACGCTCGTGATGACCCCCACCCGGCTTCGGCTGCGCCTCAGCCACCCTCTCCTTCTCAGGAGAGGGATAACGGTTATCGTCGACCGATGCTCAGATGATCCAGGTTGATGAGGTTCATCGGGGTGACGACCAGGCCGTGGACGCGGGGTTTGGCCAGGTAGGTTTTCTGCACCATCACCATCGGAATAATCGCCGTGTCTTTCTCCAGCAGAATGCGCTGCGCTTCATCGTAGAGTTTCTGGCGGACGGCGGGGTTGGTTTCCACCACGGCTTTCTGAATCAGGGCATCATACACGGGCGAAGACCAGCCGGTGTGGTTGTTGCCGTTGTCTTTGGTGAACAGGCTCATAAAACTGTCGGCGTCGGGGTAATCCACAAACCAGCCCAGTCGGTACAGCTGCGGGGCGTCCTGATTCAGCCGCGAGAGATACACCTTCCATTCCATGTTGGCCAGCCGCACGGGTACATGTAAATTGTGTTTCCAAAGAAACTGCGCAATCTCGCATTCCTTCTGAATGTCGTAATGCGTGGGGTAGCCCAGTTCCACCTCGGGGAACCCTTTGCCACCCGGGTAGCCCGCTTCAGCCAGAAGCTGCTGCGCTTTTTTCGGATCATACGGCAGCCCGACGTTGGGGTTGTAGCCCACCAGTCCGGGAGTAATCCATGACGCGATGGGTGTCTGGCCGCTCTGCATCAGGCGCGGGAAATAGGAGCGATCCAGCGCATGGGCAAACGCCTGGCGGACTTTCAGGTTATCCATCGGCGGCTTTTGGGTGTTGAAGCCGAAGTAGTTCAGCCGGTGAATGTTCAGCACATGGGCGTCCGGGTTTTTCCGCAGGCGGCGCACATCAAACGAGGGAATGCTGGTGGTGGTTTCAATAAAATCGAGCTCATTGTTTTCATACATCACCACACTGGTGTTGGCGTCATTCACCATCAGCATGTCCACGCGGTCCACAGCCGGCGGGGTGAGGCCGGAGCGCGGGTTGGGGACAAGCGTGATTTTTTCCTCGTGCCGCCATTGTTTGAGGAGATACGCGCCGTTGGAAACCATGTGCCCCGCTTCCACCCAGCGGTCGCCAAACTGATCAATGAGATCCTGCCGGACGGGGAGCGCGATGGGGTTGGCCAGGAGCGCGAGAAAGAACGGTGTGGGACGTTCCAGCGTGACGGTGAGCGTGTGGTCATCCACGGCATGCACGCCGACTTCGGCAAAGTTGGTGAGTTTGCCTTCAAAGTACGGTTTGGCGTTTTTGAGTTCAAAGAGGAAGAATGCGTACTCGGCGGCAAGGTTGGGATCGAGCGCGCGCCGCCAGGCATCCGTAAAGTTTTTGGTAGTGACGGGTTGGCCGTCGGACCAGACGGCGTTCCGCTTTAAATAAAACGTGTAGTGCAGGCCATCGGGGCTCACTGTCCAGCGTTCGGCCATGGCGGGCGCCACATTGAGTTTTTCATCAAACTGGGTGAGGCCTTTGAGCAGTTGCTGAATGACCGTATAAGAAGTCAAATCCGTGATCTTGGCCGGGTCGAGATCGGGGGGCTCGGTGCCCAGGTTCATCCGGAAAACGCGCCCGCCCGCGTCGCTGTGGTCGTTGCCGGCTGTGTGGGGGGCGCCGCACCCGGTGAGGGTGAGGACGAGGAGGAGGGCCAGAATGAGGGGGAACAGTGCTCCCCCTCCCCTTGCAGGGGAGGGGGCTGGGGGGAGAGGTACCGTTGCCCGGAGGCGCTGACCCCAACCCGGCTTCGGCAAGGGGAGAGGTATCGTTGCCCGGAGGCCCTGACCTCTCCCGGCCCCTGCGGGGCCACCCTCTCCTGCAAGGAGAGGGTACGGAAGAAACTTGTTCAGAAAACGCAGCACAGCGGGATGCTTTCGGGTCAGGGAATCGTATAAATCGGGTTTGGGAGTTTGAAGCCGCGGCCGGTGGCCTCGCCGGTGATGTCCGATTGCTGATCGCCGAGAGTGGCGACGACTGTAAATCCTGAGGCTTCAATGCGCTGGCGCGCGCCTACTTTGTAAGCGATGGCCGAAGTGTTCGTGTAGTCATCCGGCTTCAGGATCAGCTGCGTCACGCGGGCCATATTCACGCCCATGGCCGTCAGGTTTTCCAGCGTTTGCGCGCGCTGGTGCTCGCGCCGTCCGGTGAGAAAGTACACCTGAAACCCCTTGCGCTGTACCCATTCTAAAAAGCTTAGCACCTCGGGAATGGCCGGGCAGTCGCGCCGGTCCATCCAGGCGTCCCAGCTTGCGGGATCGTACACTTTATAAATGGCGTAATAAGCGCGGGTGTCCATCAGGGTTTCATCGAGATCAAACACCACGGCGCTGTGGCGGCGGCGCCACCAGGGAATGGCCGTAAGGTGCGCTTTCGCGTCATCCAGCACGGCTTGCCGCTCCTGCTGAAAATGGAGTGTGAGCGTGGTGGAGAGGTTCTGGTCCGCCTGCGGGTTATCTATGGCCAGCGCGGGAATGGGGGAGGCGAGAATGAGGAGGGTGAGGAGAGTCAGAAGTATAAAGCTTCTCCCCCTCCCCTTGTAGGGGAGGGGGTTGGGGGGAGAGGTACCGTCACCCGGAGGCGCTGACCTCTCCCGGCCCCTACGGGGCCACCCTCTCCTACAAGGAGAGGGTTCAGACGGGGTGGATTGATCGGAAACGGCCATTGCTGCCTTTTGCCTCCGTGGGATATCGCTTATCATATATAAATTGACCCGACAGAGCCACTGAGAGATGCTTTTTGACGTCACACCCGGCGAGCCCTCGCCTGACATCAGCTACGACCGCTATTCGTTTCTGATCAACGGACAGCGCCTGTTTATCCGCAGCGGGGCCATGCATTACTTCCGCCTGCCCGGCCAGGCCATGTGGCGCGACCGGCTGCTGAAACTCAAAGCCGCAGGCTACAACACGGTGGATCTGTACTTCAACTGGGGTTACCACAGCAACGTCCCGGGTGAGTACGACTTCACCGGCTGCCGCGATGTAGACGCGCTGCTGGCCATGACGCGTGAGGTGGGCCTGTGGGTGATTGCCCGCCCGGGACCTTACATTAACGCCGAGGTGAGTGGCGGGGGCTTTCCCGGCTGGCTGCTGGCCCGGCGCGATCTCCCGCTGCGGCACCGGCGTGACGGTGCGTTTAAATGGTCCGATGACTACATGGCGGCCGTGACGGAATGGTGGCGGCAGATTGTGCCGAAGATCAACGGACACGATCACATTCTGATGATGCAGATTGAAAACGAGTACAGCACGCTGGAAGCCGAACCGGAACCGATGCAGGCGCTGTATGAGCTGTCACGCCAGCTGGGCGTGAAGGTTCCGCTGTCTCACAACGACGTATTTGCCGCCGGCCTGTACGAAGAGTGCGTGGATCTGTACGCCTTTGACAATTATTCCGTCACGCATTTTGAGAAGGACTGGCGCGCCAACCCCAACGTGTTCGGCGTGCTTGATCATCTGGAGCAGACTGTGCGCGCCTTCTGCGCCGACCGGCCTCTGATTGCCGCCGAGCTTCAGGGCGGCTGGTTTGCAGGTTGGCATGGCGCAACGAATGCGCAGATCAGAGACGCGCTGGGACGTGGGCACATCGCCGTCAGCACACGCAGCGCGATTGCCCAGGGCCTGACCGTTTTTAACCACTATCTGGCGGTGGGGGGCACCAACTGGGGCACGCTGGGGTGCCCGGAGACGGTGACGAGTTATGAATTCACCGCCGGGCTGAGCGAGCCGGGTCTGCCGGAATCCAACCAGGCCGAAGCCAGGCTGCTGAATCTGCTGCTGGCCAGTTTTGACCTGGCGGCGACCGAGCCGGTGGACTGTGCGCAGGCGGCGCCGTTTGAATGCGGTGATTCGCTGAAAGCCCATCTGCTGAAAGTCCGGAACACTGTTGCGGGCAATGACACCTGGTGTTTCTTCCGCAATATGACCGGTAGTGTGGTGAGCGTGCCGTGGGAAGGCGAGACGCTGACCCTGTACCCGCAGGAATGCGTGATACTGCCTTACGGGGTGACACTGGCCGGTGGGCAGCGTTTGCTGAAAAGCACGCTGGAGCCGGTTTACCAGCAGGCGGGCTTGGTGGTGCTGCGCGGGAACCGCGAGGGGATGATCCGCCTGGAAGCCGGGCGCGGATCCGAGACGTTTGCCTCGGCGGCGCTGGGAGACGATGACTTCAGTGTGTTTGAATCGGCCGGGCTGACCGTGGTGCTGCTGGGTCAGGGTCTGTGCGACCGTTTGTGGGTGGACACGGATGAACGCCTGCTGCTGGGGCCGCTGGCCCACCGCGCTGAGGATGAGTGGGCAACGCCCCATCCGGAGGCGCAGATACTGCAGATTGCCCGGGAGGAGACCCACTGGCGCGTGCGCACGCTCACCCCGGATGCAGAACCGTTTGAGAACCCGCCCGCTTTGCCGGAGACCCTGGCCTGGGAAGTGCAGGAGAATCTTCCCGGCCTGAGCGGGGCGGCGCCCTGCCGGCCGGTGAGCCCGCAGGGGCTTGATTTTGCCAGTAACGGTCTGTGGCTCTCCGGCAACGGGGGGGCCTGGTACCGGGTCATCCTGACCGGGGAGATGCCGGAATCCCTGACCCTGACGGCCCAGCACCACTGGGCCGTGTGGCTGAACGGCGCCCTGATGGGCCACGGTGAAGAGCCTTTGCCGGTGGCGGGGGAAACCCTGATCACGCCGCAGACCATTCTGCTTCCGCCGGAAAGTTTGCGGGCTGGTACTGACAATGAAGTGGTGATTTTTGTGGACAGTCTGGGGCATCCCAAGGGTTTTCACGATGATCAGCAACAGCCCCAGGGCCTGCTGTCTGCGGTGTTCAGTGAGCCCGTTGATCAGCCGGTCTGGACCTTCTGTCCGGACGCGCTGTCAGAGGCCTCATCAGCGGCATCAACAGTGGCGCCGGCAGAAAGCCACGGGTATGCGGTGACAACGCGGTTTGATCTGCCGGAGCGGCATGGCTGGGAAATGCCGCTGACGCTGACCCTGCCGGCGGACCTGGCGCGGCGGGTGAATGTGAACCTGAACGGTGACTGGATTGGCCGGTACTGGGCGCAGACACCGGATGCCCGCGTGTTTTACCTGCCGGAAGGTTTGCTGAAGCCGGCCGGGCAGAACACACTGGTTTTACAGCTGCGCCGTTTTGAGAGTGCGCTGTCGCTCAGTCAGCTCAGGGTGCAACTGGCGGATGTTCGCCTGACGGCGCCGGTGCGCTGGCGTTATGTGGCGCTGTAAACCCGGGGTGGGGTATACTGGCTCGCATGATTGCGATACCGAATTTTATTATCAAGCGGATGTACCGGTCGGGCAGCCTGCGGCTGCAGCCCGACGGCATGGCCTTTGATATTCAGAACAATGTCGGGCCGGGTTCGGTGATTGGCGTGCATTTCGTGCGTTTCCGGGCGGACGAGGAGATAACGGTGCTGCCGGAGCAGCTGCTGTTCTCCGTGGGCGACGTGCAGCGTCTGGGGCATACCATCAGTGAGGATGACCCGCTGACGAGCAATATGGGCGAGCTGGTGACCTGCCTGGCGCGGGAGCTGGTGCTGCCCGTGGCGCGGTATGAGATTACGCTGGACCTGCTGAGCCTGGAGGGCGGGCGCCTGGCGATCACCGTGCAGGATCAGCTGACGCTGGCCTGATTGCGATGGCGGCGGCCCGGTTTGGGTTGCGGGTGTGGCGGTGTCTTGACGGCCCGGTCTGCTTTGCGTATCTTGGGGGAGTTCAGCAGGCCTGCGGTCCGCTGGTCACTCGTGCCCCCATCGTCTAGAGGCCTAGGACAACTCCCTTTCACGGAGTAGACAGGGATTCGAATTCCCTTGGGGGTAATTACTTTCATTTTGGCCATTTTGGGCCAGTGCGTCGAAGGGTTTCACGTAGACAGGGGTGAGCTTTCCGTCCTTCAGGAAGCATTTCGAAAGTACGATTCTCAGGAGTTTGGCCTTTTCCGGCGTCTCCTGCCAAGAAAACATCCCTGAGGCGTTCCTGGCGAATTCCAGAATCTGAAGGCCCAATTCCATCTGCTTTTCGCTGGCGTATTGCACCCGTTCCAGGCTGGCCTGCAATTCCTGGAGGCGATCCTGGCTTTCCTTGGCCTTGTCCTTGTAGAACCCGGAGCTGATCAGGCCGTCCAGCTTGTCCTCATAAAGCTGGGAAAGCCGGTTGTTGAGGCGGGTGATTTCCTCGTTGTAATACGTCCGTCGGGTGGCCAGTTCCTCGTCTTTGATACCGTTTACATCCTTCAGGCTGGTAACCATCCAGCGGTGTTGATCGTCCGTAATGGTGAAGGACTTGACCATTTCCTCAAACTGTTCCGTCAGGCGCTCTTCCCGGATGTATTTGTCGGGGCATTTTTGCTTGTAATGGGTGCAACGGTAGTATATATACCGGCCCTGATTTTTAATCTCGCCCGTGACCGTGCATCCGCAATGCCCACACGTCAGGAGGTTGGCAAAGGCGATATCCCGTCGGGTGTAATCAGGCTTGTTGCCCGCCTTCAAATGCCGCTGTACCTTGTGAAACATTTCCAGGGTGATGATCGGCGGGTGGTGTCCGATCCGTTGCAGGCCCTTGAAAACGAAATGACCGGTATAAAACTTGTTTGTCAGGATGTGGTGGATGTTGCTCAAGGAAGGCTTGGGGGTGGACGGACGGAAGCGGAAGCCCTCCTCATGCAGGGTATCCACCAGGCGCTTCAGCGAGTATCGGCCTTGGGCGTATAACTCAAAGGCGCGTTTTACGTACAGGGATTTTTGTTCATCCAGCTCTACCAGCCGGGTGTCCTTGTTGTTTCGGTAGCCGTAAGGGGCGGTGGTTGGCCAGTGGCCTTGCGCCGCTTTTTCCATCATGCCCTTGGCGGTTTCCTCGGACAGGTTGTCGATAAAGTTTTTGGAGAGGACGACCTTGATCCCGTGGATCAGCTTGGTATGGCTTTTGGAGCGCTGGGAGAGGACTTCACCTTCCTTGACCATGTGAACTTCGATATCCAGCTTCTGGATCAGCTCATCCACCAGTACGTAGTCCTGGAAGTTACGGGTTAGGCGGTCGGTCTTTTCCACCAAGATGACCTGGATGTCTTTTCGCTTCTTGATGAGGTCGCACATGGCCTTGAAGTTGGTTCGGCCCACCTTCTTGGCGGTTTCCGCATCGGTGAACTCCTCCACCACGGTCAGGCCATGGCGGCTGGCGTATTCCTGAAGGAGCTTAAGCTGGGCCGGAATGCTGAAGCCTTCCTTCTCCTGCTCCTTGGAGGACACGCGGGCATAGATGACACAATTAGAGCGCATTTTCTTTAGCCTTCATTTGTAAAAATGTTTGAATCTGTTGTATTTCGTAGTGTTTTAAAATATCTGAGTATTTTGGGTCATTCCTGCGGAAATAAATTTCTTTCAAAGCTGAAAGTTTATATTTATGGCATACGCTCCTGCCCCCAGTCGGTAAGGCGTGATGATAAACAGGGTCGTTGAAAATCTCAAATTTTCTGAAAATTATTCCCATCCTGGCAGCATTTATGCCAACAAATTGACCAAGAATACCAGCCGTATAGTTGTAAACAACCTCAGTTGGAATTTTCCCTCCAGTCATAACGACATCTGGAGTTGCCCATTCCGAAGAACTGTAAACAACGTGAGGGTCTTTGTTGTTGATGACCATCTCAGTTATGGAAGGTAGGAGTTTATCGAGTGTGTTCTGATATCTTTTGTTCTGTTCTAGTAAGGCATCACTTTTTTGAGATTGTTTATCAATGGTTGAAGCCAAACGATTTTGACTAGTCCTAGTTTCCAGGAGTTCTTCTTTAGTGGCTTTCAGTTCTTTTTCGGTGCTTTCGAGTTGATTTAGGATTTTTTGGTCTAACTGAGATACGGCATCTCTTACCGCGTCTCTATATATTTCATTCCGATCTCGTTCTTCCGCAAGTTGTTTTTGTCTTTTTTTGTTTGCTGCATTTTGTATGTTAGGCATTGAAGAATCGGGTGATTCAACAATTTTCATTTGAATGGGTGTTTCCTCACTTGCCATAGTCGCCTCCCCCTGTCTTACTTACTTACTTACTTTTTGCCTTCCGTATAACCTCTACATATGAAGTTGCTAAAGAGCTAACAACCGGTTCCAAAATTTTCCTCATCTTTTTAACTTCAAAGTCAGAAAATTCTAGATCCGGCAGATATTCCTTAAGTAAGCCCTTCAATGAATCTTTTTCCTGCTCAATGTCTTGAATGTCTTCATAGAACCAACTAATTGGCTTCTTAAGTACTTTTGCCAATATTGGGATTTCTTGCACTCCGTCTATTTTTCTTCCGCCGCGCTCAATCAGGCTCACTTTCCCCTGATCTAAATTAAGGGCCGAAGCCAAATCTTTTTGAGATAAGCCTAACTCTTCACGACGGGCTTTAATTTTGATTCCAAATTCAAGCTCATTCATGGAGTTTACCTCGATCGGATAACGTATTAACACATATTTAAATACGAATACCCCTTGCGTGTCAACAGGTGAAAATGGTATTTATGTATGTGTTATTAGTATTTATTGTTGGGATTAAAGCATGAACTACGTTACCACGGAATTGGCCGCTGAAAAGCTATTCACCACCCCGTACACCATTCGTAAGTACATCCGGCAGGGGAAGCTGGCGGCGGCGAAAATCGGCAAACAGTATCTGATTGAGTACGAGGTGCTGGAAGCCTTCCTCAAGCAGATGACTTACAAACAACCGGTCGAGGGGTAGCCATGGCAAACCAGGAAGCAGTCGAAGGGGCGATCCAGGCGTGGCAACCCTACTATGAGGAGCTGCTCACACAAGCGGATGGCGAAGAGATTCTCGTCAACTGGGGGGCATATATCGAGCTTCTTTCCGAATGGGTGGAGCCCTACCTCGCCAGCCAAAAACAGGGGGCGGACGATGAAGAGTAAAACGGATTGGGAGGGTGCGCCGCTCGATTTCCCGCAATCGATTCGGAAGATACTACCCATTATCTTCCGGTTTTGTTTTCGGAAGATCCGCTTCCAACGGGGATTTAAGCCGGATGTAAACCGTTGGTTGCACCCCAAAATGAAACCGTTGGTTGCAGGGGGGCGGTTCCATGCAAACTAACCGGACACTTTCCGCTGAGGTCTACCAAGTTGACCGGCCTTTGCACCACGATCTGGCCATGGCCGCTTACCGGGATTCGTTCGGTTTCCGCAATCTGACGGAACGATATTTGAAAACCGAGTTCCGGCGGCTGGAGGACGTTTTTCGCTGGGTAATGATTGCCGATCCGAAATTGCCCTCTGTCCGGCGCACGGTTGATACCTTTGACCTGACCAACCCTCACTGGGCCGGTCGGATTCGGGAAGCCTGCTGGCGAGATTTGCCATCCAAAGAGAGGGCGAGAGCCTGCCTGAAGGCCATTGACCGCTATTGCCGGTATTTGAGGGAATGCCCGACAATTCACCTGCCGGGGCAAAAATCCCTTTACCTGCCTGAGCTGTACGGCCCGATTGAATCGCCGGTCAACCAGTACACACTCCCGCGCAACAAGCCGGACAGGACGCCCAACCGGAACTTCCTGGAGGAATCCGAGTACAAAACCTGGTTACGGTTTACCTGGAGCCGGATTCATGCCGGACTATCACCCCGTCAGCTTTTAAAGGCAACCCAGTTGCATGTCATGTGTGTGGTTGCCGGAGAGAGCGGCTTGCGTTTGCAGGAAATTCTGGGGCTTCAGCCGGAGCATATCAACCTGAAGGATGGGCAGTTGCTGGTGACGAGGGGGAAGGGTTCCAACGGTTCCGGCCACCGAAAGCGGTCGGTTCCGATCAGTGCTTTACTGAAGGCCACGCTGGAAGAATTCTTCCGGCGCTTCCCCCGCCGGAAAGGCGAGCCGGTTTTCCAAACCAGCCATGGCCAGCGATTAAGCGCAAGCACCGCTCACCATTGGATGGATGAGCTAATTGCTGAAATTCAAAAGGCTGGCCTTCCTATTCTCATTGAGAAGGGCTTTGGATGGCATGCTTTCCGCCGGACGTATACCCGCCTGTACCTTGAGCGTGAGGGCAACGTTTTTGATTTGAAACGGAATACCGGCTGGACGTGGACAAGCACCATTTCTCATTACTTGGGGGACAGTAAGCAAATGGCTTGTCCCGGTGGGCCACCGTTGATGGCAGGGAGGGTCTCCCCGCGTCCGTTGCTTCCTTCGCCGGGGGGCGGCCATGGCGGTTGAATGGCGCTTACAACAAGCGTTGGAAGAGGCGGGCATCCCGAATCCTTCCCGTCTGAAAGCGGCCCTGGAAGAAACGTTGGGCATTACGATCAGCCGGGCGGCACTGGGTAAGCTCATGGGGGAAACCCCGGCCAGCCTGCGGATGGAGACGGCGCAAATTCTGTGTACGCTCCTTCAGCGTCCCCTGGAAGCCTATTTAATCGTCACGCCGGAGCCGGTCATCAAGACTGAGGGCGGCCTGATTCAACCTTACGGCAAGAAGACCGTTGTTAACCCTTCTTTCATGAGCGATCCGGGGCAGTTTTTCTAATGGTGCGGCTCCCCGACTTCATGCAGGATTATCGGTACGTGCTGGCCTATGGCATGGAGGCCGTCCTTCCCCCTAGTCGGGTTCATAACGGAGCTTTTCTCCTGGTGGTTTTGGAGGCGCTGGAAGCGGAAGAACACGTAACACGCAACGACTGCCAACACTGGCAAACGATTAAAGTCATGGCGGATAGGGTGGTTCTTCCAGCCCTGAGGGATATTCAATCCCTTGGGGAAGCCGAGGCTTTTTTAATTCGGGTTTGTCCGCAACTGGCCAAAAAAGAGATACGGCTGGCGTTGGAATGGGTTTTTCTGCTCCTTGCCCGTCATGGCCAAGTGGAGGCCGACCTTGAAAGGTTTCGGCCATGGCTGACGCTTTGGAGGCGGGTGCAAGCCTTTCATACCATTGAGCAGGGCTTTCTAGTGGACTTTATCCGCTGGGCTTGTGAGAAGGGGTTCTCTCCCCGATCGCTGGTGGATATTCTGCGGGAGTACCAAAAGCTCCGGCATTGGATGGCGGACAAGGAGATTCAAGGCTTATCGGCCATTGGCAACGTGGCGCTATCCCGCTACCTGCTGGATCGGGCTTGCGGGCAAAGCAATGCCGCCAAACAGAAAATCCTGGGGAGTTTACGGTCCGTCTTCCACTACTACAAAGAAGTTATTAATGGCGGGTATGTGGTGCCCGATGTCACCGTTTCCGCGCCTCGGATACTGGGGGTGAACCAGTCGGCCAGCTCAGAGGAGGTGGAATGGCTTTTTGATGCCCTGGAAGCTGGCCAGCTACCCGCCATGGCGGGTTTGATGCTGACATTGGTATTGGGGTATGGCTTACCCTTGAAAAGCCTTCCCTTGCTCTGTCTGACGGATCAGCCGGGTAGGCTTGTTTATTCGGATCGACGGCCTTCCCGCGGCGGGATGGGTGAGTGTGAGATGACGCTGGATTTAACGCTTCCCTGGCTGAAGCACTATTGGTCTGGGGTTACTACGAGTAGAACAAAAGGCTATCTCTTTATCAGCGGCCATGGCGGGAGACGAAAGCGCCCGGTTTCCGGAGAGTATTGTCAGCGAGCGGTTCAAGTGGCGGTTAATCATGTTTTGGGATACCCCCTTCCGGTCAATTACCTGGAGCGTGGGGCTTTGAAACGCCTGGCGCGGCAGAATACATTGCTGCATTTCATGGTTGCGACTTCCGAGCTCCCTAAAAGCAGGCTGGCGCGGATGATGTATTGGTTGGTTCAGAATTAACGAGGATTGAAAGGCGTTCCCCGCTTTGCCATTTGAATGTAAACTAGTGTTAAGAACAGAGTGTCCGATCCATCACTGGGAGTTAGCCATGGCAGGAAAAAAGCCTTCGCAGAAGGGCAAAGTCGCCACGCTTGATTTTGAGCAAAAGCTTTGGGCCACGGCGGATAAAATGCGCGGACACATGGATCCGGCAGAGTATAAGCATGTGGCCTTGGGTCTCATCTTCCTGAAATACATCTCCGATGCGTTTGAAGAGCAATACGAGATTCTTCAAGCTCAAGCCGCCGAAGGGGCTGACCCGGAAGACCGGGATGAATATACCGCTGAGAATATTTTTTATGTCCCGCCATCTGCCCGCTGGAAGCATATTTTGGACAGCGCCAAACTGCCCACCATCGGCTCTATTATTGATGAAGCCATGCTGGCCATAGAACGGGAAAACCCGACATTAAAAGGCGTCCTCTCCAAGGATTACAACCGCCCCTCTCTGGACAAAACCCGCTTGGGGGAATTGATTGATTTGATCGGCAACCTGGGCCTTGGGGATGCGGCCAGCCGCAAAAAAGATATGTTGGGCCGGGTGTACGAATACTTTTTGAAGCGCTTTGCCAGTGCGGAAGGTAAAGGAGGTGGCGAGTTTTACACGCCGGAACCTGTGGTGCAAGTGTTGGTAGAAATGCTGGAACCCTACAAAGGCAGGGTGTATGACCCATGCTGCGGATCGGGTGGGATGTTTGTGCAATCCGAGAAGTTTATTAACGTGCACGGTGGCATGAAAAATGACCTCTCCATTTTTGGGCAGGAAAGCAACCCGACCACCTGGCGCTTGTGCAAGATGAACCTGGCGATTCGGGGCATTGAGGCGAATATTGGAAAGCAGAATGCGGACAGCTTCCATAACGACCTCCACAAAGACCTACAGGCCGAATTTATTATGGCCAATCCGCCCTTTAATATTAGTGATTGGGGCGGCCAGCATTTGCGGGATGATGCCCGCTGGCGTTATGGTGTGCCCCCGGTGGGCAATGCCAATATGGCCTGGGTGCAGCACATGGTTCACCATCTTTCCCCGCGCGGCTATGCGGGATTTGTGCTGGCCAATGGCTCCATGAGTTCCAACACCAGCGGCGAAGGAGAGATTCGGAAGGCCCTTATTGAAGCCAACCTGGTGGATTGTATGGTGGCCTTACCGGGCCAGTTGTTTTACAGCACCCAGATTCCGGTTTGCCTTTGGTTTTTAGCGAAAGATCGGAGCAATGGGTTGATTAAGTATCCCTACAACGGGGAAACCAAGCTCCGGGATCGCCGGGGAGAAATTCTCTTTATTGATGCCCGCCAATTGGGCTTTATGGAAGACCGGGTGCACCGGAGCCTGGCCAATGCGGATATTTACAAGATTGCGGATGCCTACCATAGCTGGCGGGGTGAGCCTATCAAAGATCCTCATCATCTTCTGGAAGATGACTCGCCCTACCAAAGCGAGTTTGCCGATGGCTACAAGGACATTCCTGGCTTTTGCAAAAGCGCTACTCTCGATGAAGTCAGCAAACATGGCTTTGTACTGACCCCTGGTCGTTACGTAGGGGCGGCGGAGGCTGAAGAGGACGCCGAGCCTTTTGATGAAAAAATGAAGCGCCTGACTGGATTACTCAAAGAACAAATGGCCGAAAGCCACCGTTTGGATGATGAGATTAAGAAGCAATTGACGAGGGTAGGTTATGCAATTTGAGTACCACACTTTTTTATCATTATCATCAAAAATTATCGATAACAGAGGTAAAACTTGTCCAACATCATCTGTCGGAATTCCCTTAATTGCTACAAATTGTGTGAAAAATGATACTCTTTATCCTTCTTATGAAAAAGTGCGATATATTTCTCAAGAGACATATAGTAATTGGTTTCGAGGTCATCCAGAGCCAGGAGATTTAATTTTTGTTACTAAAGGCTCTCCTGGGCAAGTTTGTTTAGCACCTGATCCAGTAGATTTTTGTATTGCTCAGGATATGGTGGCTTTTCGAGTCGATGAAAAAAAAGTTAATTCACGTTACCTATTTGCGGTACTACGCTCTCCAAGTATTCAAACAAAAATTGAAAATATGCATGTTGGAACTTTAATACCTCATTTTAAAAAAGGAGATTTTGATAAACTTGATATACCTATACCTAAGCCAGAATATCAAAAATTAATTGGAGATTACTTTTATTATCTTTCATTAAAGATTGAGCTGAACCGGCGGATGAACGAGACGCTGGAAGCCATGGCAAAAGCCTTGTTTAAAAGCTGGTTTGTGGACTTTGACCCTATTCGCGCTAAGGCGGAAGGCCGTCAGCCGGAGGGTTTGGCTCCTGAGATTGCCGACTTGTTCCCAGATGGTTTTGAGGACAGCGAGCTAGGGGAGATTCCGAGGGGTTGGGAAGTAAAAACATTAGGCATAATATCTAATTATCTGAAAAGGGGTATTTCTCCAAAGTATGTTGAGGAAGGAGGAGTATGCGTTATAAATCAAAAGTGTATTAGAAATGGTTGGTTAGACATCTCTAAGGCAAGGAGACATAATTCAGAACTTAGGTCTGTTGAAGGACGGGAAATTGAAATTGGCGACATCCTGGTAAATTCCACGGGTGTAGGAACTCTTGGTCGTGTTGCCCAAGTTTTAGATATGCCTGAGACTATGATCGTAGACTCTCACGTTACCATTGTGAGACCTAACCCAGAGACTATTAAACCTAATGTGTTGGGCATTGGTCTTCTCGGAAAAGAAGCTGACATTGAAGCTATGGGTGAGGGTAGTACTGGGCAAACAGAATTAAGCAGAGAAAATCTTTCTAATTTGAAAATACTTGTACCCCCTTTTGGAATTCAAGAATATTTTGAGGACATTGTTATTCCACTGCGTAAAAAAATGATTATTAGTTTTTTTCAGTCATCAAAATTATCAATCTTACGCGATTCTCTCCTCCCTAAACTAATGAGCGGAGATTTACGGGTGAAGGATGTCGAAGCATTGATGGAGGATATTTAGGTGTCCGATCACCGAAAATATTACAAATCAGTTCCAAAATATCCAAAGTTTGAGATTTTTAACAACAAGGAAGACGGAGCTTTACCCGTGAGTTGTCTTCGGGGCTGGCGTGATTTTGAAAAAGCAATTTTTAATGATTTTTCCTCTGAAGACTTTAAGCATATATTCCGCGGTCAGAGACGTTTTAATTGGGCATTGACTCCCTCCATAGCTAGATATTCTGAGGCTGGAGTATATACAAAAAAAGATCTGGAGCGGCAAGTAAAGGGGTTTAAATTTGCAATTCGTGGCCGAGCATCTGACTCTGTAATGAATTGGGAAGACAATGATTTAATGGCTCTAGGTCAGCACCATGGGCTTAAAACAAACCTTTTGGATTGGACGTTTTCTCCTTTTGTGGCTTTGTTTTTTGCCTTTGAAAGGCAAGACAAGCCTGATGAAAAACCAGTTAATTATAGCCGTGTTGTATATGCCATTAATAAAGATAAATTATTGGAAGTCCTTCCGGATCTTTCCATTTTATTTCATGAGCCGCTTCAAAATGACCATACACGACTGATTAGTCAAGCAGGGTCATTTACTGTGTCCCCGTATGGTCAAGAATCACTGGAAAACCATATAATAAATCAATTAGCAGGTGCTGATATCGATGTTGACAATCCAGATGAACTGCGACAATTTATCTGTAAAATGCATGTCGCAACAAAAGATGATGATGAACGCATTGGGTGTCTAAAATGGCTTCGAAAAATGAATATACACCATGGTAGTCTTTTTCCGGACTTAATAGGCTCGTCAAGCTATTGTAATGAGCTTTTTGACTTGTCTACAAAGTATGGATTAAATTTAGAGAATCCGGAATAATGCATGCCTGTCATTATTGAAGAAACGATTGAGCAGGCCTGCCTGGAATGGCTGCAAGGCCTAGGTTATGAGGTGCTTTTTGGCCCGGACGTAGCGCCCGGCGAAATGTGGGCCGAGCGCGAAGATTATAAAGAGGTGGTGCTCAACCGCCGGTTAAAACGCAGTCTGGAGGTCATTAACCCCGGTATCACGCCTGATCAGGTGGAAGAGGCCATCCGCCAGCTCAACCGCATGGAACTGCCAAGCCTTATTGAAACCAACCGAACCTTTTTTAAGTACTTGGTCGATGGCATCCCGCTGGAAACCCGTCGGGACGATGGCAGTCCGGCTACCTTGTCCATCAAACTGGTGGACTTTGAGAAGCCAGACAACAACGACTGGGTGGTCATCAACCAGTTTTCGGTAGAGCAAGGCGGTAAAACCAAGCGCCCGGACGTGGTTGTTTTCCTCAATGGCCTGCCGGTGGGCGTCATTGAACTGAAAAACGCCGGTGATGAGCACGCCACAATTGACAGGGCATATACCCAGCTTCAGAACTACAAGAAGGATATTGCCTCCCTGTTTAACACCAACGGGGTACTGTTGATCTCAGATGGCCTCGAAGCGCGTGTGGGGACATTATCCGCAGACTTCGAGCGCTTTATGCCATGGCGGACGGTGGACGGAAAGAATGTTGCACCCAAAGGTATTTCAGAGCTGGAGACTCTCATTAAGGGGGTGTTTGAAAAGTTGGTTTTATTGGATTTGTTGCGCCATTTTACGGTGTTTGAGGACGACGGCAAGCAGATCATTAAGAAAATTGCCGGATACCACCAGTACCATGCCGTCAATAAGGCTATTGAGTGCACGGTAGAGGCGATTCAGGGTACACACAAAGCCGGGGTGGTTTGGCATACCCAAGGCTCCGGTAAAAGCCTTACCATGGTCTTCTATGCGGGCAAGGTTATCCAACACCCGGATATGAAAAACCCTACACTGGTCATCCTGACCGATCGGAACGATCTCGATGAGCAATTGTTCGGCACCTTCGGAAGCTGTCATGAGCTTCTGAGGCAGAAACCCATGCAGGTGGAAGATCGGGATAACTTGCGGAAGCTCTTGCAAACCGGCTCCGGGGGCGTCATCTTTACCACCATTCAAAAATTCGCCCTGGTGGAAGGGGAAGAGACTTTTCCGGAACTATCGGATCGATCCAACATTGTAGTGATTGCCGATGAAGCCCACCGGAGTCAGTATGGGTTTAAAGCTAAAATTGATCCAAAGACTGGAAAAAAGACGGTTGGCTTTGCGGCCATGATCCGCCAAGCCTTACCGAATGCCTCATTTATCGGTTTTACGGGTACCCCGGTGGAAGGGACGGATAAAAACACCCCGGCGGTGTTTGGTGAATACATTGATATATATGACATTCAACGGGCTGTGGAGGATGGGGCAACCGTACGCATTTTCTATGAAAGCCGTTTGGCCAAGATTGAGCTGGATGAAGACGAAAAGCCCAAATTGGATGACGATTTTGAGGAAGTCACCGAAGGCGAAGAGACGGAACGGAAAGAAAAAGGAAAATCCAAGTGGTCTCGTATGGAAGCCCTGGTGGGCGCTGAAAAACGCGTAAACCTGATTGCTCAGGACATTGTGACACATTTTGAAACCCGCACTGCCGCCATGGCCGGTAAAGGGATGATTGTGGGCATGAGCCGTCGCATTTGCGTAGCCCTTTATGATGCGATTATTGCGCTTCGTCCGGCTTGGCATAGTGATGAGGAGACCCAAGGGGCAATCAAGGTCATCATGACAGGCTCTTCCTCGGACCCTGAAAACTGGCAGCGCCATGTGCGAAGCAAGGAAAAACGGGATGCTTTGGCCAAGCGTTTAAAAGATCCCGCTGACCCCTTAAAACTGGTGATTGTCAGGGATATGTGGCTGACTGGTTTTGATGCGCCCTGCCTGCATACCATGTATGTGGATAAGCCAATGAAAGGCCATAACCTCATGCAAGCTATTGCACGGGTGAACCGAGTTTTTAAGGATAAGCAGGGTGGCTTGGTGGTGGATTATATCGGCATTGCCGATCTGCTCAAGAAGGCTCTAATGGATTATACGGAAGGCGACCGACGGGAAGCGGGTATTCCCATTGAAGAAGCCATTGCTATCATGTTGGAAAAGTTTGATCTGACCCGCAACTTGTTCCGGGGGCATCCTTATGCCAAAGGACTCACGGGTACGCCCTCAGAGCGTCTGACAGCCATTGCGGAGGCCATGGAGCACATTCTGAGTCTGGAGGATGGTAAACAGCGTTTTATGCAAATGGTTTTGGAGCTATCGCATGCTTATTCCCTCGCATCCACCAGCGACGAAGCCATTGAGATCCGGGATGAAGTCGGCTTCTTTCAAACGATCCGAGCGGCTTTCGCCAAAAGCACCCCCAGCTCAGGTAAGACCTTGGCCCAATTGGATACGGCGATTCAACAAATAGTTTCAAGGGCTGTTTCTTCTACGGAGATTGTGGATATCTTTGTGGCGGCTGGCCTGAAAACGCCTGATATTTCCATTCTTTCGGATGAGTTTCTGGCTGAAGTGCAGGGGATGGAAAAGAAAAACCTGGCGTTGGCGCTTTTGCAAAAACTTCTGACGGATGCGATTAAGACCCGTGCTAAAAAACATTTGGTTCAGGCTAGAAAATTCTCTGAGATGCTGGAGAATGCGATTAAACGCTATTATGCCAAGCAAATTGAGACCGCTCAGGTGATTCAAGAATTGGTGGACATGGCCAAGGACTTTCGGGCAGCAGGCCAGCGTGGCGAGAAACTTGGGCTGGGAGAAGATGAAACGGCCTTCTATGAAGCCCTTGAAGTGAATGACAGTGCTGTGATGGAGCTTGGGGATGAGACACTAAAGGCTATTGCGCGGGATCTGGTGGAAACAGTACGTCGAAACGCCACCATTGATTGGGCTAAGAAGGAAAGCGTCCGGGCTAAGCTTCGCATTATGGTGAAGCGCATTCTTAGGAAGTATAATTACCCTCCGGATAAGCAGGAGGCGGCTACTCAGACTGTGATGGAACAAGCCGAAGCCCTTACAGCGGAAGAGTTGATTGCGTAGATGCCCACAAGACCACCTCTAATGATCCTAATCGGCGGCCCAAACGGAGCCGGGAAAACGACTGCCGCCATGGCCGTGCTTCCGGATGCGCTGCAAATGCTTGAATTTCTTAATGCGGATGAAATTGCCAAGGGCTTGTCCCCCTTAAACCCAACGTCCGTCCGAATCCAAGCCAGCAAGATCATGCTGGAACGCGCCCATGGCTTTATTCGTAAGAAAGTATCCTTCGGCTTTGAAAGCACCCTGGCGGCAGGCACTACCCCGGAAAAGCTCATCGCTTCCGCCAAGACACAGGGATTTTTGGTAGTGCTCCTCTATTTCTGGTTGTCTTCTCCCCAACTGGCTCTGCAAAGAGTTCGGCATCGGGTAGCTTCCGGTGGGCACGATATCCCGGAGGAAGACGTTTTACGCCGTTACGAGCGAAGCGTTCATAACCTGACCAAAAAGTATATTCCCCTGGCGGATACCTGGATGGCCTTTGATAACTCGAACGAACGCCCTTACCTGGTGGCCTATGGGGAGCAATCGATGCCCATGCCCCGCGTTTATAGTGAAAGTGTTTGGTCTCAAATTACCGGAGGTACTTCCCCATGAGCCAGTCTAAAAAGCGAGAGCCTCAATCCGGTCAGTTTGGTGAGATGCGCCAAAAGATTGAGAAGGTGGCCACAGAAGCCCTTCGGAATGCGGCCAAGGCGGCCAAAAAGGCCTCACCAAAGCCCGCCTCGAAGCCCAAAAAGGGGTAGAATCCCTGACCTTAAACCACGGTCAACTGACCTTACTTTAAGGTCAATAATGATTGTTCTTTAATATTATTGGGGATTTTGAAAGCCTTTTTTGTCCTCGGTTTGGTCTTTTGGCGGCGTAAAATGCGCAACAAAACGCCGGTTTTCATGGCGCAATGTGGCGCATTTTTGCGTGATAGGGATTAAACGGGCTGAGGGTCAGGATAATCCCGGATCAGTTCCCGGATATCATCGACAATCTGGGCTTCCGCTACCAGCAAAGCCTCTCGGAAGGCTTCCAGCAAAGGGTACCACTTTATATTGGCTATTGGGTTTGATTGGGGATGTTTCGTCTGCTGAAAAGCAGCGAAACGGGAAGTGAAGGTAAATGAACGTTGGATGCTCGTTTTACATCTTTGTTAGACCAGCTTGAATCGAAATTCAAAGCGCTTACTGAGATGGTGCCTGTTCTGATTCAATCATTTCCGGTTAAAGATAAAAGACCCGGTGTTTATTTGTTCAGCGAAGGAACTCACCATTTATATGTCGGGCGAACCAACCATGTTCGGTCCCGATGGGGGAATCACTGCAACCCGGGTTCGGGCCCAAAGAGTGCAGCATTTGCTATTAAACTGGCTCGTCGGGAGACCGGGTTGCAGAGTAAACGTTATCCAGATTTCAAAGCTGCTTTTACCGCAGCTAAAGCAAGAATAAGGAATATGTCATTCCGGTTTGTTGAAGAAGCGGATCCTACCCGTCAGGCTCTACTGGAAATTTACTGCGCGATTGTACTGGAAACACCTTATAACGATTTTGATAATCATTAATAAAGTGGACTTATTTGGACATAATCGGCTATAATTGGACATATTTGGCCGGAAATATGGACATACGATGCCAATTCAAGCCCACAGCCTGACGATCACCCCCGAAATACTCCAGCTTATCGCGGATTTAGACTCCTTTAAAGGGGCCTGGCGCGTGCTGAAAAATCTGGCTCCGGATCGATTGGCCGCCTTGCGCAGGGTGGCCACCATTGAAAGCGTCGGTTCATCCACCCGCATTGAAGGGGTGAAACTGACCGATAAAGAGGTGGAGTCCCTCCTCTCAAGGCTGAATACCCAGGCATTCCGTTCCCGGGATGAGGAGGAAGTGGCCGGTTATGCCGAAGTGATGGAACAGGTTTTTGAGAGTTGGGAAAATATCCCGCTGACAGAAAACCACATCAGGCAGCTCAATGCCATGTTGTTGCGCCATAGCACCAAGGATGAACGACACCGGGGAACGTATAAAAGTCTGTCTAACAACGTGGAGGCTTTTGGCCCAGACGGGGAAAGCCTGGGCGTGGTGTTTGAAACGGCCAGCCCGTTCGATACTTCCCGGCTTATGGGTGAATTGGTGAGCTGGACACGGGAGGCGATGGCGGACAAAATCCTGCACCCTCTGTTGGTGATTGCACTCTTTATTGTGGTGTTTCTGAAGATTCATCCCTTCCAGGATGGCAATGGTCGGTTGTCCCGGATTCTGACGACCTTGCTGTTGCTCCAGGCCGGGTATGGCTATGTCCCCTACTGCTCGTTGGAGAGCATTGTGGAAGCCAGCAAGGACAGCTATTACCTGGCCTTGCGGCGAACCCAGGGTACCCTGGACGATGAGATGCCGGACTGGCAGCCGTGGGTGCTCTTTTTTCTGCGCTCTATGCACAAGCAGAAAACGCGTCTGGAAGCCAAGATGGATCAGGAAGCCCTGTTAACCAGGAGCTTACCGGCACTGGCCGTAAACATTCTGGAGCTGGCCAAGGCGCGAGGCCGGATTAAAACCGCCGACATTCAAACACTGACCGGAGAAAGCCGAAGCACGATTAAGGCCCGTCTGAGTGATTTGGTAGCAGGTGGTCAGCTTGTTCGTCACGGGCAGGGGCGTTCAACATGGTATACCTTAGGTTAAGGCGACTATTGATGGTCTCACCGACCCGGTGCGTTCCGCAGTAACCGGCCTGTAACAGCATTGAACAGGGAAACTGCTTGGTAATACTCGGTTTGGATATCCACGACTTTTGAGAATGTTTCAGCCGTCATGCGCTCCCTCTGATTCACCAGAAACAAATTGCTGTCCCCATACTCAAAACGGGTTCTTTCACCCGCTTCCATCTCTCTGGCCAGCTTCAGCTCCTGTTTGGCCGCCAGATATTGCTGATATGCGGCATTGACCGCCGACACGGCATCGTCCACTTCCAGAAGGACCTGCTGCAGCAAGAGACGCTGATCCAAATCCAGTTTCTGTATTTTATACTCTGCCGCCCGGATGAGACCGTTGGCGGTTCGCTGCCTTAACGGCACCACAAGCGACACGCCTGCCTTCAGGGTCAGTCCGACGGACTGTCCACCGGTATCATAGCCGGGCGTGGCAAACAGATCCGTGATGGGGAGTCGTTGATTCTTTGCGAATCTGAGATCAACATCCACAATTTCTTTCTGTAAGCCCAGAGACTTTATTTCAGGTCGTTCCTCGAGCGCATTCTGCCGGCCAGCCATCCAGTCTTCGTCACTGATTGCTTCTGGTTCGGCAATGTTCCGGGGCGCATTGTCGCTTTGTAAAGCAGGACTCGGCGTGCCATTGGGCTCCCAGCGGTAACGGGATAATTGATAGGACCATTTTTCAAACTCCCTGACGGCTTTTATCCGTGCAGACTGCCGGCGCTGCATTTCCTGCTCCGCTTCAGTTGCATCAATTACAGGTAGATCCCCCTGGGCGACGCGTTGCTGAATGGCGTTAAAGCGTGTCTCGGACAGTGTGAGCACATCCTGCGCAATGGCCTGCTTTTGCCCGGCGGCGATCCACTCCCAATAGGTATAGGCGGTCTGCAGCAGCATGGCCAGACGCGTTTCATTAAAAGCAGCATCGGCAAGAGGGATGCCCAGTTCGGCCTGCATTTCGGCGGCCACTTTGTCATTTACCCTGAATCCACGTAACAACGGCATGCGGATGCCCATGAAGTACTCGCCGCTCTGTCCCGTGGGATACAGTGGCGGTTTCACATCGCCGGTATTGTAACGGCCGCCTAAGGAGAATTTGAGCCCTGAGCGGGTGAGCCAGTTCATACTGAGATCATTGTCCCAGGCTTTGCTGAGTTTGCCACGATTGGTGAAATCGTTGTAGCGAAGATAATCCGAATCCAGCGCGATGCCGGGGTCAAAAGCGCCTTGTTTTTCCAGCAGTTTTGCCCCGGCTATGCGACGTTCTAAATCGGCGCTCAGAATTTTAGGATGATGTTGCCTGACCTGTCTGAGCAGATCGTCAAGGAGGATAACCCCATCGGCAGGTTGCGGATCCGTCAGGGTGATTTCATCGCCGAAAGTCATCAGCATGTTCCCCGGAAACAGGAGGAACAAGAGGAGGAACAGTAATGCTTTACGACAATCGATCACTTTTTGGTTTTTCGTTTAACGGGCTTTGTCGGCTTGGTGGTTTCTTCAGGTTTGGCTTTCAGGCTTGGCGGAAAGGCATTGAACTGACGCCAGAGTTCATAGCCCAGCGGCACCGTGTCCAGTAGAATCCATCCCTGTGCTTCAGCGCCGGGGCGCAGAAATTGCGGAGAGGGCCATGCCTGGTCCTCTCCTTTCTGAATGGCCTGCTTATCCGGTTGGACCAGAATACGGTACTTGCCCATACCGTCATCCACGGCATCGATGACGGAAACCCGGCCGCCAAACGTACCTGTGGCGATCATGGGCCAACCGGCAAACTGAATGGCTGGCCAGCCGGCAAACTGCAACCTTACTAAACGCCCTTCTGAAACCAAAGGAACATCCCATGCCGAAATGTAAAGTTCCACTGCCTGATCTTCTGAATTGGGAACAAGGGTTGCCAGTACTTCACCTTCTGAAACTGTTTCACCACTCCCCACCTGGAGTAAACGAACCACCCGGCCATCCATGGGGGCTATGATGAACTGCTGCGCTTTCCGTTGCTTCAGGTTTTCGATTTCCACAGTCAGCTTTGCCAGATCGCTGTTGATGCCGGCAATGGTTTCATAAGCAGAGGCGATGGATGCCGACACGTTGGCGACGGCGGCAGAGGTATCCCCGCTGACTTTGTCCTGATCAAAACGGGAGGTGCTCACCTGAGCCCTGGCCTGACGCAGTCCGGTTTCGGCGCGAATCAGATCGAGTTCGGCCAGCTCGTAATCCCGCCTGGAACGCAGGCCTTGCTGATACAGATCCTGGATACGTTTGTAATTAAACCGGGCGGTATCCAGCGCCTGACTGGCTGCGAGCTGGTTTTCCTGATTCTGGACGACTTTCTGGCCGGCCGCGGGAATGGCGGCCAGTTTCGACTGACTCAGGGCTTTTTCCTGCAGCCGGAGGGAAGTGATACGGCTTTCAGCAGCGTCGCGTCTGGCCAGCAGGGCTTTCTGCTGTTCCTGCAGATTACGGATTTGGTTTGCATCCAGAAACTTCGGATCAATGTCGGACAGTTTGGCAATCATCTGTCCTTTTTTTACATGCTGACCTTCAACCACTTTCCATTCTTCCAGACGGGCCGGTATCTGGGCTTCCAGGTTCTGCGGGCGGTGCATGGGCGAAAAAACGGTGACCCGTCCGGTGCCAATGACCGTCTGCTGCCAGGGTACCAAAACCAGAGCAAGCAATACCACGCCAAGCAGTACCAGCAGCCAGAGAGAGATAATAAAAAAACTGCGGGGAGAGCGTACCAAGCGGCTTGACGCTGAAAGCAGAAACCCGGTCATTTCAGCCTCCTTCCAAAACGCGAAGCGAGTTCCGGAAAGAAGGAGGCAAACAGGCTGTCCTGATTTCTGATAAGCGCCTTGGGGGGACCTGTTTCCTGAATCCTGCCGTCGGATAGCACCATCATCCGGTGTGAACGCATCACCACGTCGGAATCATGAGAAATATCTATTACCGTCCACTGGTTGTCCGGTGAGAGCAGTGCATCGAGTATCCGGAGTTTTTTTCGTTCGTCAATGCCGGTAAACGCTTCATCCAGAATCAGCAGCTTTGGACGCGACACAATACCGCGGGCGATCATCAGCTTCTGTTTCTGACCACGCGAGAGATTGACCCCGCTGCTCAGCAGTGGGGTTTGCATGCCTTCCGGCAGTGTCTGTATTTTTTCCGTGAGCTGACTGATCTCAAGCGCCCAGCGGATATCCTGAGCGGAAACATTTTTGCGACCCAGACCAATGTTTTCTGCAATGGTGCCCTCAAAGATCTCGTTGGTATCGCTGACCAGGGAGACGGACTGTCTCAGACTTTGCAGTTGGAGGGTTCTCACATCAATCCCGTTCAGTTCAATCAGTCCCTGATCGGGCTCAAGAAAGCCGCACAGCATGGCGGCCAGCGTGGATTTGCCGGCGCCACTGGGGCCAACCAGGCTGACCACTTCGCCAGGCTGAACGGTGAGACTCAGATTGCTCAGAACAGGGGTGGGTGGTTTGTATGAAAAATTGACTGCCTGGCAGTGGACGGCAATGCCGTTTGGCGCTGTTTCCAGCCGGATGCCATCCGTCCTTTCGATCGGAAGGTCCGTGATGTGACCGATTTTTGTGAGCGATGTCAGCAGGTCGTACCAGTCCTGAAACAGCGCAACCAGTTTTTCTAAGGCCGTCAGCAGGATCAGAATAACGAGTTCGGAAGCAACCAGCTGCCCCAGGGTTAGCTGGCGTTCTATGACCAGCCAGCCGCCAATGCCCAGGATGCCAGCGGTGGCCAGGGCCTGGAAAAGATGATTGGCGATGGCCTGGCGGAACAGGATCTGAAAATGTCCCCGGCGGGCATTCAGATAGGCAACCACATGGTTATCGGTTCTCTGGTAAAGATAGCCCGGTACGCCATCCACTTTGAAGCTGATCTGACAGCGGGCGAGCTCTTCCAGCCAGCCGGCTACCCGGTATTTTTCCTCGGACTCCTGAATACTGGTATTAACGCCGTTTTTACCCAGAACAAATGCTACGAATATAATAAAAAAGATGATAAACAGATCGAAAGCCAGTAATACCGGACTGTAAACCGCCATAAGCAGCAGACCGATGGAAATCTGTAAAAGCGCAGCGGGTGCTTCCAGCAGAATTTTCGCCATGGTTTTCTGAGCATTGACCACATCAAAAAACCGGTTCATCACTTCCGGCATGTATTCTGTCAACCAGGCCCTGTGCTGAATTAATGGGACCCGCTCGGAAAGATTCAGTGAAACTTTGGCGAAAATGCGGCGCTGTAGAATTTCGACAAGAAAGAATTGTGATGCACGCAAAGCACCGACAAAAATTAAGACCACAAACAGAATCAGCGTGAGAACTGCCAGTGGTTGCAGAAAAACCCCGGCGGCAATGGTGTTTACCAGGGCCTGGGCGGTCAGCGGAATGACGAGCGACAGCAAACCTGATAGTACGGTGTATACAATGAGTACAATAAGATCGCGCTTATCCTCACGGAGTATATCCCAGAATCGTTGAACGGGTTTTATAGCGCTCATGGTAAGGATCGAAGCCAGAAGGTAAACGAAATGACATATAAGAATATTTGAATATGTTGACGACGTCAACAAACACCTTTCCCTATTTTACCTGTATTCAGGCATCAGAAGACCGGTTATGACAGATTCCCCTGCCTCTCTTTAGAGAGGCAGGGGAATGCTGAAAATAAATACGAATGACTAACTGCTGATGGGCTTGCCGTTGTAAGTGTTACCCGAAAACACCGTATTGGTGCCATCATAAGAGATTGGGCCGTATCCGCTGTCTTCAAACACGTTATTTTTTATGACGTTACCGATACCCTGGTCATAAACGGTCCAGCCGCCGCCAATGAAGTGGTTGCCTTCCAAAGTGACGTTATGAATGACGGCGCCACCCTCGCCTTTCATAAAGACGGCCGCATTGCTGGCCCCTTCAATCCGGGTGCCCCGGATGGTGATGTTGTCGCCGCCCATAATCTGCACCCCGTCATTGTGGGTATCAGGTCCCTCCGCCAGATCGTGAATCCAGGAGTTTTCGATGAGCACATTGCCGTCGGCTTTCACCCCATCCACGCTGCCATGGATGTTTAAGTTGCGGCCTGTCCAGTTTGCGCCCCCAATGGCCGCATCGCGCCCGCCAATGACTTCCGTGTTTTCAATGACGGCGCCTTTATAGCCCTCTTCAATCCGGATCGTCCAGAAGTCATTGCTGCTGACGCGTGAGTTCCGGATGGTGACATTGTCCGCCTTGATAATGATGCTGCCTTTAATGTCCATGGCGTCGATCACGGTGCCTGCTTTGGTAATCACCATGGACCCGCCGGGCGTCAGGCTGTTTAACATGGTTGCGGGAACACCGACACTGGCGGCGCCGGGAAAGGCGGGCGCCTGGGAGGTGGAACCGCCTGGTGCGGCTACCGGCGGCTGGCTGACGGGTTGAACCAGAACCAGGTTCTGGTTTGCAAGGGTGTCCAGCGTATTCTGCAGGACGTTCTGCGTATCGGGCGCCGGGGCCACCGGGGTGGGTGCGGTGTTCTGAACCGTTGTTACGTTTTGGCTGGTTGGCGCTGAGGCGTTCGTACTGCTTGCGGTCTGGCTTACAGTATGGGCTGCTTTCCGGGCGCGCCGCTTACTGCGTGTCAGTTTGTGTCCGTTCAGGCTGAAATCTGCCGACTGATGGGTGAGGTGATGTAATCTCATGATGGGTAACCTCTTTCGTGATGATATAAATGATATATGCTTGCTGTGTGTTCGACAGGTTCTCAAAAACTTAAACGATCCTGTTACAATCTGTTACATTTAAAAATCCGCACGCCTTCCTGTCAGGCCGGAACGCTTTGATTGAGAGGCTGCCGTCTGCAGGAAAGCTTGTGATATGAGGCTTTTGTGGCGTGATGGGGTTTGGGCTGAAAAAATGCTATGGTGATAAGACACACCCGCAACCGGATCTGACCGTGTCCTCCCCTTTCAGGAAAAAGCCCACCGCCCCGGCAATCATGCCGCTGGCGCAGGATGTCTGGAAGCATCCGCGGCGGGTGGTGCGCACGGTGGTGGACTATAACCCCTGGTTCGGTCAGGCGGAGATTCTGCTGGTTTTATCCGGTGTGAGCGGACTGATGGCCCTTGCCTACGGGATGGATATGGTGCTGCTGGAGGTGGTGCTCAACTTTATGCTCTCCGTGGTCAGTGTGTACTCCATGGCATGGCTGTTGTGGCTGACCGGTAAGCCTTTTGGCGGCAGGGCGGGTTTTGCCGAGCTCTCTGCGGCCATGGTGTGGCCGATGGTGCCGGCTATTGCCGGGACCGTGGTGGCGTTTGTCCTGGGCGCTTTTCCTCTGGGCGGCCTGCCGCTGCCGGATCTCATTCAGGGGCTGTTTTATCTGTTCAGTTTCCATCTGATGGTGGAAACCATTGCCGAGGTGCAGGGCTTCGGCGCTTGGAACTCGTTCTGGAGCCAGATGCTGGCCTTGCTGATTTCGCTGCTGCCGCTGTTGTTATTCTGGGGACAGCTGGCCAACCTGTTCCGCGCTCTGCCGGGCCTGTAAGGGTTCTGCCTCACTGTCTTAATTTCCTGCACAACCGCCATTAGAGCAATGGGCTAGGGCCAACGGTGAATGCCCTTGTCTTCTGAATGTAATACAAGTGTTGAAATAAGCCTGTGCCGTTGCCTTTTGAGCTAAGACGGACGCGGTGACTGACAGTACAAGGAGAGAATGATGTCTGAGTATCATGCCGTGGTCTGGTTGGATCATAACGAAGCCCGGGTGTTTCACATTAACGCGATGGATGCCGAGAAAACCGTGATTCATCCGGATCATCCGGCGCGCCATCTCCATCATAAAAGTGGCGCCACGGGGTCAGGAAACGCCAGGGAAGATCAGCACTATTATGATGAAGTGCTGCAGGCGTTGGATGGCGCCTCGGCCATCTTGGTGATGGGGCCGGGCCAGGCCAAACTATCGCTATTCAAGCATGCCCAGCAGCATCATAAGGCGCTTGCGGACAAGGTGTTATCGGTCGAAAGTTCCGATCATCCTTCCGATGGTCAGGTTATTAAGCATGCCCGGCAGTACTTTGTGGCGGCTGATCGCATGCTGCCTCAGATCTGATCACGGTTTGGGTTGTCTCGAATTTTCCTCAATCCACATCCCCTGCATCCGGAGGACCCGGAACTGTTGGATCTCCTTCTGATACCGTAGTTTTTATCTGAGACTTTCTGGCCGTGTCAGCCCACTCTTATAATGAGGGAGAAGGTTTGAGACGGGAAACGCCCAGTGTCCGATACACCGGATTGGAAGCAGCTGGATTTTTCGTGGCGATGGTATGCCACGACTTTGTGGCGGGGCGGTCTGATCTCGGTTCAGCTGGTGGCGGCCACCCTGCTGATTGAACTGTTCGGGCTGACGCTGCCGTTTTTCTACATTGTGATTTTTGACCGGGTGTTCGGGCGCAGTAACCTGGCGACCCTTGATGTGATCGCCATTGGCGTGCTGGCGGTGCTGCTGTTTGACCTGGTGGTGAAGGTGTTGCGCGCCTGGCTGATGAATTTTCAGGTGGCCCGGCTGAACGCGCACAGCGCGCGGCTGATTCTGAACGCCGCCATGACGGATGACACCCGTGCTGTACAGCAGGAACGCATTGCGCCAGCCGTTTGGGTGGAAGCCCTGCTGGGCCAGCTGCAGAAAAACCAGAGCACCCTGATGCTGATATTCTCCGGGTTGTTTGACGCCGGATTTGCGCTGGTGATTCTGGTGGTGTTGCTGCTGATGCACCCGGTGATGGCGCTGGTGGCCCTGGCGCCGGTGGTGCCGGTGATGCTGTACCAGGTGTGGCATGCGCCCCGCGAAAAGCAACGGGCCCGCCAGGCCGCCCAGCAGATGGAACGCTACAAAGCCCGCCTGCTGGAAATCCTCACCCAGCGCGATACCATCACCATGGTGGCTGGCGCCACACGGCAGCGCGATGCGCTGAACCGGCAGCTGAATGATATTCAGAATGAAAACCGCCATGCCCGGCTTGATCAGATGGGGCAGGGCAATATCCCGGGCTTTTTTATTAACCTGGGCAGCATGGTTACCCTGTATGTGGGGGCGCACCTGGTGCTGGCCGGTCAGTTGTCGTTCGGGGTCTATCTGGCGATTAACATGATCAGCCGCAATGTGCTGGGCTCCGTGCAGAAAGCGTTGTCGGCCTGGCTGCAGTACCAGGAACTGTCCGACACGCTGGCCGGAAAAATTGCGCCGGTGCTGATGGCCAGACCCCCCCAGCGGATCCTGCTCCGGGCCACGGCGGCGCCTGCCGAAGTGATTCTCGAATCGCCTGCAGGCGGCTTGTCGGTAACGGATCTTCGGTATGCCTACGCCAGAGTCAGCGCCAATGCGAGTGACCCGGCAGGCGGCGATGAGACTGCGGCCGTGCAGGGCATCAGTTTTACCCTGCAGCCGGGCGAGCGGATTGTGCTGGCCGGTCGCAGCGGCTCGGGGAAAAGTACGCTGTGTCATCTGCTGGCCCGCCTGCTCACGCCGTCTCACGGGTTAATTACGCTGGACGGGTCGCCCATTGGCGCCATTGCCGATGAAAGTTTCCGGCGCGCCGTGACGTACCTGCCGCAGAACCCGGGTCTGCTGAGCGGGACCCTGGAAGAGAACATTGCCCTGGCCCGGCCGGAGGCCAACCTGAAGGATATTCTGGAAGCCGCCCGCCTGGCGGGTCTTCAGTCCATGCTGCAGGCCAGCGCGCAGGGCATTCAGTCGGTTGTCTCGCCGATGGGTATGAATCTTTCGGAAGGCGTCAAGAAGCAGGTGCTGCTGGCCCGGCTGTTTCTGATGCAACCGGCTGTGGTGATTCTCGATTCGGTCTTCAACCGGTTTCCGGCCGATCTGCGTATTGAAGTCCTGAACAACCTGCAGACCCACTGCCCGAAGGCCACCCTGATTTTTGTGACGCAGTACCTGCCATTACATCAGCAGGCGGACCGGATACTGGTGATGGATGGCGGAAAACTGGTGGAAGCCGGCGGGTTTGAAAGTCTGCTGGCGGCCCGGGGTACGTACTATCATCTGTACGCCACCCCGCAGCCGGGAGGCAACGCCTGATGCGCAAAGCCTCAGATAAAAAAGCCGATCGCAGACCGGCAACGCCGCCGGAGCAGCCCACGCCGGGACATTACTGGGTGAGTCTGATTTTTCTGGGCTCGCTGCTGGCGTTTATTGGGGTGCTGGTCGGCTGGCTCTACTGGGGCAGGCTCGAGGAATCCATGACGGTTCAGGGACAGCTGGCGCCGCTGGCGAAGGTTCGCCGCGTGATGGCACCGGTCAGCGGCATTGTTGCCGCCATTCATGTGGAAGAGAACGAGGAAGTGAAAAAGGGGCAGGTGCTCCTGGAACTCGACACCGGAACCTCGGATATCCGGGAAAGCACCCTGAGTACGCAACTGAATCAGTTTCTGGATGAGTCCGCCACACTGCAGACGGCCGCCACCGGACACCGGCCGCCACGGCCCGCAGGCATGGCGGTTGCACCGGATACACGGTACCAGGCCCTGCAGCAGGCATGGCTGGAGAGCTCCCGCCGACGCCTGAGTGAACAGCTGCTGGCGGCCAACACCCGTGTGGAACGCCTGACCCATGAGCATGAACAGGCCATGGCGCAGCAGGACAAACTGACCCAGTTGCTGGCCAACAGCCGCGACCTGCTCAGAGAGTACCAGTCCCTGTTTGCTCAGGGAGGCCTTTCCGCCAATGAGGTGAAAAACTTTGAGCAGAACGTGCTGCACCAGGAGGGCGAACTGAATGCCGCCCGCGAGGCGGTGGCCGCCAAGGGCCTGGAGCTGGAGGAAGCCCGCCATGCGCCGGATCTCATCCGCGCCGAGTTTCAGCAGACGGTGCTGGATCGGCTTAATACGGTGACGCAGAAAATTGCGGTGGTCTCCGGCGATCTGGAATCCACGGACTGGACGCGGGCGCACCACCGGATTGTTTCGCCCGTGGATGGCATTGTGCATCGCATGGAGGTGCACGGCGCCAACGAGATTGTATCCGGCGGGGAGACGCTGATTTCCATTGTGCCGAAAAACACGCCGCTGGTGGCGGAGGTGCAGGTGCCCAACCAGGATATGTCCTTCATTTATGTCCACCAGCCGGCCGCACTGCGACTGGATGCCTTCCCGTATCAGACCTTCGGGCGTATCCATGGCGAGGTGGTGTCGATCTCACCCTCCACGATCAGTGACAGCAATGGGCGGCTCTTTTACCGGGTGAGCATCCGCCCGGAGAGAAGCGAACTGCTGAAAAACGGCCGTCACATGCCATTGCGCTCGGGCATGACGCTGTCGGCGGATCTGATCACGCGTGAGAAAAACCTGCTGAGCTTTTTCACCGAGCCGGTGTTTCATCATCTGATGATGGCCTTTAAAGACCCGACAACCCGTTGAGGAATCACCCCTTGCGTTTCTGTCCAATCATACCCCTGAAATCAGCCCGAACCCAACCGGCGTTGGTCTGGATGCTGGCTCTGTTGCTGGTGAGCCTGATCCTGTCCCTCCCTCTGTGCCCGTCTCTGTGCCTGCCGGTGTCGGCTGAGGAACGGGCGGAACTGCCGGCGGAACTACCCGATCGCGTGGTTGACAAAACCGAACCGGAGACATTGCCGGTTCAGACCACAGCGTCTGAACCGGCAAGCGCCCTGCTTTCTGCCGCGGATGCCGAGGCGCTCAGTTTACTGGCCGCCACCGGCAGTACAGAGTCAATGCCCGAAGTGCCGGATGATCAGCAAGCGTCTGCAGGCGATGGCTTGCATACGCTGGAGGATCGTCCCGTGGTGCATCTGTCTCCTCCGCCTGAGGCGGCTTTACCGCCGGAAACAGCTTCAGAAGCAGCGCCGGAGACCGTCAGCGAATCCGTGCCGGAACCCATCGGACTCACCCCTGCAACGGATCAGGCAGCGTTTTTTCACGATGTCTCATTAACCCTGAAAGCCTCGGCCAGCCTGGAGCAGCTGGAGCCCTATGTGGAGACCGGGGAAGGTCCGGCGGTGCTGATGACGATTCCGAACCTGGTGGCCGGCGTGGCGGATAACCTGGATGTGGCGCTGGCGGAGAACCGGAAACACCAGGCCGGGTGGGAGCGTTTTGCCGTGGCGTCTCAGATGCTGCCCAGCATTCGTGGCGAGTGGTATATGGAGAAACTGACGGGCAGCACGGTGATTCTCGATCAGATTCCCTTGTCCATTAACCGGGTGACGCGACAGCCGCGGGTTTATCTGGATTATGATCTGAGCGTGAAGCCTCTGCTGCAGTGGCGTGTGGCCAGCGCGCGCCACCGGCAGTCGGCGCAGATTCTGGATCAGACCCGGCAGCAGGTGCTGCTGGATGCCCTGACTGGGTATTATCAGTGGAAGCGGGATCTGGCGGGCGTGGCCGTGGCGCAGCAGAGCCTGAAAGAAGCCCGTGAGCAGAAAGCCCTGAGTGAGAGCCGCTTTGAAACCGGATTCGGCACCCGGCTGGATATTGAACAGTCGGCCGTGGTTGCCGCGGAACGCCAGAGCGATTTTAACCAGGCCATTAATAAGCAGGCGATGAGCAAGCTGGATCTGCGCCTGACGCTGAACGTGCCCACGACCCTGGCAATGGCGGATGATGCGGCTCCGCTGCTCCCCCGGGACTGGCTGCAGGACGGGGCCGTGCACACGGCCACACTGAATGACTGGCTGACCTATGCCATGGAAAACCGGCCGGATCTGAAGGCCATGACGGCGATGATTGAGGAAGCCCGGGCTTCTTTCTGGGCGGCGGCGAGTGACGCCATTCCCAAAATGCAGCTGACGGCCTATGTGGGCAACACCGGGCCGGAACCTGGGGAGTACCGCCGCAGTTATCAGCGGGGCGTACGCCTGAGCGTGGATGTCCTGCGTTTTCTCGGACTGAACTACGCCAGCACGCTGGTGGTGCAGCACGATCAGGTGAAAGCAGCCCTGTTGACCCGCGAAAAAGAGCTGAACCGTATTAAGCGCGAGCTGGCGGATGCGTATTTTCAGTGGCAGCTGGCGCAGCGGCAGCTGGAAGCCATGACGGCCAAGCTGAACAGCGCGCAGGAGGCTTACCGGATTGCGGGGGCCAGAAAGGCGCACGGGGTGGGTATTAACCTGGAGGTGACCCAGGCGCAGACCCAGCTGGTGCAGGCCCGGCAGACCTATTTTGATGCCGTGCAGGCCTATAATGTGGCCCAGCTGAAACTGTTGTTTGAGGCCGGCGATCTGACCCCACAGCGGCTTGGGGTCACGGCGGTATCCGAAGCGCCTTAGCCGGTGATTGTTAACGGTATGTAAACACCCGGCGCCCGGCGGGCTCCGCACGGGGCGGCTTTGTGTGGTTTTCACACGGCGCGTCGGCCTCCGGGGGTTCATTTTTCAGGGGGGTGGGCCGATACCCATGGGAACGCGGGCCAACCGGCTCATGGTGACGTGCGTCCCCGTAATCAGATACAACCGGAATGATGCGCTTCGATGGTGGATAAACAGGCTGTGGAAACCGAGTCAATGGCTGCCGCCCAGGCCCATGATGAGACACCGACGGTGCTCTCCTGGGAAGGGTTGTCCGCTGACGTGCTCGGACTGCTGACGGCGGATGCGTCCGCCGGTGTGGCCGCAGCCCCCACGGGCGCAGTGGCGCTGATGAACGCCGAAACGCTGAGCGAGGTCGCCATCCCCATTGCGTTTGCCGGCGCCACGGACAATCAGTGGCATCTCAGCACCAACAGTGGGTATGACATTAACGTATTGCCGGTCTGGGCGGATTACACCGGCGCGGGTGTCACCGTGGGCGTTGTGGATGACGGGATTCAGGCCAATCACCCCGAACTGGCCGGAAATTATGACGCCAGCATCGATTACGATTTTGTCGCCGGCACATCGAATGTGACGCAGTATGTGACTCACGGGACCAGCGTTGCCGGCTGTATTGCCGCCGCCAACGACGGCACCGGCACCACCGGGGTGGCCTACGGGGCGACCATCACCAGTTTCAAGCTGCTGGGCGGCAGTGGTATTTATCTCAGCCAGGTGCAGGGCGCACTCTCCCAGAATGTGGATGTCTCCAATAACAGCTGGGGTTGGACACAGCCGTTTGCCGCCCACGGCTTTACCAGCGGCATTGAAAGCACCCTGCAGTCGGCGGTGACCAACAACCGGGGCGGGCTGGGAACGGTGTTTGTGTTCTCGGCGGGCAACTCCGGGGCGGAAGCGGACAACGCCAACTACAGCGAAATGCTGAATTCGCGCTTTACCATTGGCGTGGGCGCCACCAACCAGGACGGCACCCTGACCTCTTTCAGCACGCCCGGGGCCCCGGTCCTTGTCAGTGCGCCGGGCGCCGCCGTTTACACCACGGATGTAACCGGCAGCGGCGGGTATGCCAGCGGCAACTACGCCAGCATGTACGGGACCAGCTTCTCTGCTCCCATCACCTCGGCGGTGGTGGCGCTGATGTTGGAAGCCAACAGCAGTCTGGGCTACCGGGACGTTCAGGAAATTCTGGCCTATTCGGCCATCAAAACCGATGCCGGGGACCCCGGCTGGGCCACCAATGGCGCGACCAACTGGAACGGTGGCGGCATGCACGTGAACGATGGTCTGGGCTACGGCCTGATTGACGCCACGGCGGCCGTGCGTCTGGCGGAAACCTGGCTGATCACCGGCAACAGCGCCCACGTCTTCAGTAACGAAGCCAACATCACGGTCTCGTCCGGCGCCATGAACCAGGTGGTGGATAACAACACGATTCAGAACGTGCTGAATATAAGCGGCGCAATCGATATTGATCACGTGGAAGTGGTGCTGAGTTTTTCTCACAACTATGTACCGCAACTGCAGATTGAACTGGTGTCTCCCGACGGCACCAGCAGTGTCCTGTTTGATCATCCGCCGGCCAGCAACAGTTACGGGTCCGTCATCACCACCTATCAGTCCAACTGGTCCCTGTCCAGTACCCACCACTGGGGCGAGGTGGGTACCGGTAACTGGACGCTGCGGATCACTGATTCGGCGGCCGGCAACGCGGGAACCCTGACAGGCTGGACCCTGAAGCTTTGGGGGGATACGGCCAGCGCGGACGATACCTATGTGTATACCAACGAGTTCGCCAGTTTTACGGCCGGGGGCGATGCCGCCCGCCGAACGCTGTCGGATGCCTCCGGCACCGATACGATTAACGCCGCGGCCGTGACCGGCAATTCTATTATTAACCTGAATGCGGGTCAGGACAGCACCATTGCCGGCAACACGGTGCATATCAACAATGGCACCCAGATTGAAAACGCCATTGGCGGGGACGGCAATGACGTGATTACCGGCAACAGCGCCGCCAACACCCTAGTGGGTGGGCGTGGCAACGATACGCTGGACGGTGGCGGCGGGATTGATACGCTGATTGGCGGCAAGGGCGACGACATTTATTATGTGGACAGCCTGTCGGATGTCATCATTGAATACGCCAACGAAGGCCACGACATTGTTTATTCATCTATCGCCAATTATGTGCTGAGCGCCAACGTGGAAGAACTGCATATTGTGGGTGGCGGCCTGAGTGTGACCGGGACTGACAGCAGCGAGACCATGCAGGGCAACGGCAACGCCAACATCCTTAACGGCATGGGGGGCGATGATGTGCTGTACGGCCGTTACGGCGATGACACGCTGCTGGGTGGTCTCGGCAATGATTTCATGGACGGCGGCGAGGGCCGCGACATTATGGATGGCGGCGACGGGGATGACACCTATGTGGTCGATCACAACTTTGACCAGGTGATTGAAGGCGCCAACGAGGGTACAGACACTGTACTTTCCTACATCTCCTATGCGCTGGCGGATAACATTGAACGCCTGCGCTTGCAGGGCACCCTGGATTTAAACGGCAGCGGCAACACGGCGGACAATGCCATGTATGGTAACAGCGGCGTTAACCTGCTGGATGGCAAGGCCGGCAATGATTACCTGGATGGCGGGGCCGGCGCCGACACGATGATTGGCGGCTACGGCAACGACACCTACGTGGTGGACAACGTGGGCGATGACGTTCAGGAAGTCTCTTCCGCCGGTGGGGTGGATACCGTGCAGTCCAGCATTACCTATACCCTTGGCGCCAATCTGGAGAACCTGCGGCTGCTGGGCAGCGACGCCATTAACGGCACCGGTAACAGCCTGAACAACAATATATATGGCAACAGCGCCGACAACATTCTGGATGGCGGGGCCGGCAACGATTACCTCGACGGCGGGGCCGGCACAAATACGCTGATTGGCGGTCTGGGCAACGATACCTATATTGTCAACTCAATTAACGACACCATTACCGAGAATGCCGGCGAAGGGACAGACACCGTGATGTCCTATGTGACCTACACGCTGAGCAGTGCGCTGGAGAATCTCCGTTTGCAGGGCAGCGGCAATATCAATGCCACCGGCAACGGCAGTGACAATTATCTGACCGGCAACAGCGGCGCCAATGTGCTGACCGGCCTGGGCGGCAACGACACGCTGGACGGCGGGGCCGGCGCGGACACGATGATTGGCGGCCTGGGGAACGATATTTACTTTGTGGACAACGTGGGCGATGTTGTGACCGAGAACAGCGGCGAAGGCACCGACATCATTTACGCCAGTGTGTCCTATACCATTGCCGATAACGTGGAGAGCCTGCGACTGCTGGGCAGTGGCAACATCAACGCTACGGGCAATGCGGATGCCAACACACTGACCGGCAACAACGGCAACAATATTCTCACCGGCGGTGACGGCAATGATATTCTGGATGGCGGTCTGGGCGTGGACACCCTGATTGGCGGCACGGGCGATGACTGGTACATTATACGCAACAGCAGCGATGTGATTACTGAAAATAGCGGTGAGGGGAACGACTACGCCTTCACCTATGTGGATTACACCCTGGGCGCCAACGTGGAGCGGCTGCGGATGCAGGGCAACAGCCACATTAACGCCACGGGCAATGCCGAGAACAATCAGCTTTACGGCAACGTGGGCAACAACACGCTGACTGGCATGGGCGGGAATGATTACCTTGACGGCGGCGCCGGCGCGGATACGATGATTGGCGGCATGGGCGATGACGTCTACGTGGTGGACAGCTCGCTGGATGTGGTGACCGAGAATGCCGGAGAAGGCAATGATACGGTGCTGGCGTACGCCAACCATACGTTGTCCGCCAATGTGGAGACATTGCGACTGCAGGGCGCCGCCAACCTGAACGCTACCGGCAACAGCGCCGCCAACGTGATTTACGGCAACGCTGGCGACAATATTATTGACGGCCGGGGCGGCAACGATGTGTTGCTGGGACTGGGCGGCAATGATACTTTTACGTTTGGGCTGGGCTGCGGATCCGATCTTATTCAGGACTTCCAGAACGGGCTGGATCATCTTGATATTTCGGGTTGGGGGCTGAGCGGCTTTGGCGATCTCACCATTGCGATGGCGGGCGCCGATACCACCATTACCTTTGCCGGTGCTTCGGGCGGCGAGATGATTACGCTGGATAATATCGACAGCGCTGTGATTGACGCCAGCGACTTTATTTTTGCGTAAGGAAGTCTACTCGTAGCGAAGCGCTTCGATGGGATCGAGGGCGGCGGCGCGATTCGCCGGGTAAAAACCGAAGAAAACGCCGACGCCCACCGCCACGCCAAAGGCCAGGATGATGCTGAAGGGCTGCAGTATGGTCGGGAACTCCGTGAACTGATTGATGAGCAGCGCCACGACCACACCGCCCAGCACGCCCAGAATGCCGCCAATGCTGCTGAGCAGCAGGGCCTCCAGCAAAAACTGCAGCAGGATATCGCGTCTGCGGGCGCCGATGGCCTTGCGGACGCCAATCTCCCGGGTGCGCTCGGTCACGGTCACCAGCATGATATTCATGATGCCGATACCGCCCACGAGCAGCGAAATGCTGGCAATGCTGCCGAGCAGTACGGTGAAGATACGGCTGAAACTGGAAGCGGTTTCAATGAATTCGGCCTGGTTACGGATGTTGAAATCATCCTCGTCACCTTCGGGTATGCGGTGGGTGCGGCGCAGAATACGCGCAGCCTCTTCCTGAACGGCGTTCACGTCGGCACCGTCGGAAACCTGTATGTCAATCTCCCGCAGATAATCGAGACCCAGCACCTGCTTCATGGCGGTGGTGAGGGGGATGATGATCTGATCGTCCGGGTTGAACCAGCCCTGATCGCCTTTGGACTTGAGCACGCCAATGACTTTAAAATTAATGCCGTTCATCTTGATGGTTTTGCCCAGGGGCTTTTCCCGGCCAAACAGGTTCTCCACCGTGACGGTGCCCAGAACGGCCACGCGGGCATGGGTGTTCACTTCGCTTTCGGTGAAGGGTCGGCCTGTATCCACTTCAAAATTACGGATGGGAAAATACGTGATGACTGTGCCGGTGGTGTTGGTGCGGCTGTTGCGGTTAAAGTACTTCAGCTGGGTGCTGCCGCTGACCACGGGGGCCATCTGATCAATATTGTCCATTTCCTTCAGGAGGGCCTGGGCGTCCAGCAGGGTCAGGTTGTCCTGATTGCCGACCGAGACGCCGCGCAGGCCGGCCTGCCCGGCCCGGACCACCAGCAGGTTGGTGCCCATGGACTGAATGCTGTCCAGAACCTGCTTCTGCGCGCCGGCGCCCAGCGCCAGCATGGAGATGACGGCGCCCACGCCGATGATGATGCCCAGCATGGAAAGAAGCGTGCGCAGTTTGTTGGCCATCAGGCTTTTGAGGGCGACCCTCAGAATGGTCCACAACAGCATCAGGCGCGCCCTCCGGTTTCCGTGGCGTCGGTAATGCGCCCATCGCGCATGCGGATTTGCCGGGTGCAGTACTCAGCGACTTCCGGCTCGTGCGTGACGATAATGATGGTGCGCCCCTCGGCGTGGAGTTCGCTGAATAGCGCCATGACCTCTGCACTGGTGTGGGTGTCCAGGTTGCCGGTGGGTTCATCGGCCAGTATGATGCTGGGATTGTTGACCAGCGCCCGGGCGATGGCCACGCGCTGACGCTGGCCGCCGGAAAGCTGGTTGGGCTCGTGGTGGGTGCGGTCGGCAAGGCCCACCCGCGCCAGCGCCGCCTTTGCCTGGGCCTCCGGCCGGGCGATGCCGGCATACAGCAGGGGCAGTCCCACGTTTTCCAGCGCGGACATGCGTGGCAGCAGATTAAAGGTCTGAAAGACAAAACCGATTTTCTGATTGCGGATGCCCGCCAGTTCATCATCGTCCATCTGCGCCACATCGCGGCCGTCCAGCAGGTATGCCCCGCTGTCCGGCCGGTCCAGGCAGCCGAGTATGTTCATCAGGGTGGATTTGCCGCTGCCTGATGATCCGGTGAGGGCGATCATTTCCCCGCGCGCCACCGAGAGATCCACACCGTGCAGGACCGGCACGTGGCTGTCGCCGATGGCGTAGGATTTGGTGAGGGCTGTGGTGCTGAGTACGGGGGGCATCACCGGCGTCCCATGCTGCGCATCATCATCCGCTGGCCCTGCTGGCGCTTCGTGGCGTCACTGGGTCCGGGTTTTCCATTGCGATCCTTGCGCCACTTGCTGTCGGGCTGTCCGTCATCGACGTTTTCCACCAGCGTGGTTTGTTCTGTAATACCGCTGATGATTTCAATGTGGGCGCCGTCATTCAGACCGGTGACCACAGGAACGAGGCTGGGTTTATTCCGGGCGTTCAGCGTGGTGACAAACGTTTTGCCGTTGCGGGTCACAATGGCGTCCACCGGTACGCTGAGTACGTCTTTTCTGCGTTCAATCAGAATCTCAGCGTTGGCCGTCATCTCAGGTTTCAGCAGGGTTTTGTTGGCGCCCGTGATTTCAATCTGCACTTCAAAGGTGACCACGTTGGATTCTTCCACGCCTTTGGGGGAGATGCGCGTGACGGCGCCCTGAAAAGTTTCCCCGGGAAAGGCATCCACGGTGATGCTGACGTGCTGGCGGAGGCGTACCTGGCCGATGTCGCTTTCATCCACGGAGGCCAGCACGAAGATCCGCGAGAGGTCCGCAATCGTCATAATGGCGGTGCCGCCGCTGACGTTGTTGATGCCCGAAGCGACAATCTGTCCGATCTGCCCGCTGCGGGTGGTGACCACGCCACTGATGGGCGCCAGAATCCGCGTTTCGCTCAGCCGCTGCTGTGAAGAAGCCAGGGCCACGGACTGGGCGCGGGCATCGGCGGCGGCAATACTGACATCTTTCGCCTGCGCTTCCAGCGCCACTTTCTGTGTCTGCAGCTCTTTCAGCCTGGTTTGCGCATTGGCGAGGGCACTGCCGCTTTGCGTGGCCTGGCTCATTCCGGTTTCATATTCCTCCTGGCTGATATAGCGCTTGTCCACCAGGGCCTGAAGTCGCCTGGCCCTGGCCTCATCCTCTCCGGCCTTGGCCCGGGCAGCGGTGAGATCCGCCTGGGCGCGGGCCAGATCAGTGCTGAGCGTTTGCCGGGCCACCTGCAGGTTCAGCCGGCTCTGGCCTACGCGGTTCTGAAGCCCGCTGAGCGAAGCAGCCGCCTGGCTGACCGAGCGGCTTTCATCAATGGGGTCCAGTTCCACGAGCAGATCGCCTTCATGCACAGGATCGCTGACATCAAAGGGCAGCCGGATGATTTTGCCGCTGGCCTTGCCCTTGATCTCCACCTCGAAGTTGGGAACCACCCGCCCGGTGGTCAGCACCGTTTTAACCAGGGTGCGGTTTTCTGCGTGAAAGGTTTCCAGTGGCGGCGTTTTTTCGCCCTTCGGCCAGAAAAAAACGACAGCCGCCAAGAACACAAGGGCTGCCAACACAATCCTGATCCACACACGGGTTTTTGAAAACGGGGTCGCGGGGGTCATGGGGTTGCGTTTCCTTTCGCGTTGGTGGGTTGCCAGCCGTTCACCAGAGTTTCCGGTGTCGCCACACCCAGCGCGCTCAGCAGCTGCACCTGGGCGCGGTTGTAATTCAGAATGGCGTCTATACGGGATTTTCGCGCCGCCGCCAGTTCGCTCAGCGCGGTCAGAACATCCAGGTTAACGCCGTAGCCGGCCTGAAAACGGCCCGTGGCGAGTTCATAACTTTCCTCGGCGGACTGAACGGCGGTGTCGGCCGCAGCCATGGCCTGCCGGTAGGTTTCGCTGCTGAGGTAAGCGCTGCTGACGGCGGTTTCGATATCGCGTTTCTCCGCCTGGCGGACGAGTTCCTGCTGGGCCATCAGTTTTTTCTGTTCCTGCATCCGCAGCGGCGTCTGCAGGCCCAGGTTGTCCAGCAGGTTGATATTCACCGTGAGGCCGCCGAATGTGGTTCGGGTCAGGTTCTGCAGATCCGGACCGGTGCCGTTGACGTAACTGCGCAGGGTGACGCTGGGAATGAGATCGGAGCGCACGGTGCGGTAATCATGCCCGATGGCTTTGAGGGTTTCCGCGCTGGCGGCCAGGGTGGGGTTGCTGGCCACGGCGATACCGATCAGCGCATTCACGGTCGTGGGCGTCTGGAGCAGCGTGTTCTCCCGGGCTTCGCGCTCATCGGGCGTCAGATGGACATCCACATCCAGATTCAGCCGGTTCAGTAAGGTCTGCTCAGCCAGCGCCACGGCATTGTCCGCTTCGATCATGGCGCTCTGCTGCTGGGCATAGGTTGTTTTCGCGCGGGAAAGATCCAGGGGAATGCCGTTGCCCACATCCACGCGGGCCTGGTTAATGTTGATCTGCTCCTGCGCCTCGGCGAGGTTGCGCTGCACCACGGTGCGCTGCTGGTAAGCCGCCAGCAGGCTGTAATAATCGCCGGCGGCCAGGGCCAGCTGCTCCTGCCGGGTGCCGGCCATTGTGGATTCAGCGGCCTTGCTGCGCTGCCGGGCGGCCAGGAGTTCATACACATTGCGTCCGCCGGGGTATAGCGTCCAGCTGGCTGTGAGTTGCGGTTGCGCGGTTTTACGGACAACGGTGACCACTTCACCAAAAATCTGCTGCCCGCCCTCCAGGCGGCTCTGGTTGTATGAGCCTTCTATGTTGGGCAGCAGAGCGGCGCCGCGTTGCCATGCGCGGTTGGCCATTATTTCGCTGTTTTTGGATTGCCGGGCGATCAGCAGATTCTGCCGGTCGGCCAGGGCTAGCACTGTGGCCAGATCAATGGGGAGGGTTTCCGATTTGAGAATCCCCGTCTGCAGTTGAATTGTTTCCGGCCGGCTGTCATTGTTCTGAACACCGTTCTGATCAACCGGCATTGCTTCCGCATGGGCACTGACCAGAACCGGTTGTGTCAGTAAGACACTGGTGGTCAGCAGACCGAGGGTCAGCCGGTTGAAAGCAGTCGGGATGATGTGGGCACGCATGGGAAGGGGACTCATGGAAGCGCTTATCAAAAGATAGCGGTTCTTTTCGACTGGAAAGGTGTGTCTGAAGTTCCGTCTTTCTCTATCGTTACTACGCCGGAAGCGGCCCGGGAAGTTTCAGTGGCTGGGTGGATGACGCCACCCCGGCCGGTGCAGGGACAGGCCCGTGGATTGGTGGTATCATACCCCGAGAGCAGCGGCAGAACCAGACTGGATGACTCCCTGTGGCCTGTTCAGCACGGGTTTTGCCCGCTATTGACCATGCAGGACGTGAGACCGTGCTCAAGACGTTACCTTTTCTCACCAGCAAGCGATTCTGGCTGGGTCTGGCCGGGGTGCTGGGCGTTATGCTCATTCTGGGCTTTGTCTGGTTTAAAACCAAGCCGGACGAGGTGGACGCGCTTGAGCTCCGGCGCTCGGATTTTCTGGCCAGCCTCACCATCACGGGGGAGGTTCGTGCCGATCAGACGACCAACCTGGGCGCCCCAGCCACGGCCCGTATTACGGAAATTGCCGTGGATGAAGGTGATGCCGTCCTGAAGGGTCAGCTGCTGGTGCGCATGGAGCAGGGCGCCGTGCAGGCCCAGGCTGCGCAGGCCCGGGCCAATGTGGCGGTCAGTCAGGCAGCGCTGGCGGATCTGCGCCAGTGGCGCCGTCAGGAGGAAATCACGCAACTGGGCGCCCGCGTGGAGGAAGCACGGCAGGCTCTGGCTCAGGCCAATGCCCAGATGAAATCAGCACAGACCCAGAGTGGTCTGGATACCGCCACCCGGGCCCGGTATGAAAAGCTGTATCAGCAGGAATTTATCAGCCGTCAGGAACTGGATGAAGTGACCAGCCGGGCCGGCGCCAGCTCTGAGAATACGGCTGCCGTAAGGGCCCAGCAGCAGCAGGCGGCAGCCCGCCTGAAGCAGGCGCAGGCGGATCTCGCCATCGCCAGAAACGGTCCCACGGCCCCGGCGATCAGTCAGGCCAGCGCCAATGTGCGCAGCGCCCAGGGCGCGGCGGAAGCGGCGCAGTCGGAACTGGATCAGCGGAATATTCACGCCGGTTTTTCCGGTGTGGTGACCGCCCGCTTCCACGAACCCGGCGATATGGTGACTGCCGGCCAGAGCATTCTGCAGCTGGCCGCCCCGGACAGTATGGAGGTGGTGGCGTTTGTGGAAGAGGCGGACATTGCCGACATTCAGCTCAGACAGAAAGCTTATGTGGTGCTGGATGCCCACCCGGACACCGTACTTACGGGTCAGGTGGTGCGCAGAGGCAGCCGGGTGAACCCTGAGAACGGAACCGTGGAAGTGACGATCCGTTTTACGGCCGATGCGCTGAATAACTTCAGCCTGCTGCCGGGAATGACCTGTGATGTGAATATCCTGCGGGGTGAGCTGAAAAACGTGCTGGTGGTGCCCACCATGGCCGTGCGTAACGTGGATGGCGTGACGCAGGTGTATCGCTTTGACGGGAATCATCTGAAACCCGTGACGGTGACCATCCGTAAAATCACCGCCGATCGCGTTGAAATTCTCTCCGGCGTGGCTGCGGGTGACCGGATTGCGGCCGTTGCCCGGCCGGGCCTGCTGGAAAAACGCAGCGTGGCCCCGCATGTAATTGAAGCCGCAGAAACCGACAACGCCACAGGAACGAAGAAAAAGCAGAAGGGCCTGTGATGCAGCTGCCTCTGCCCCTTTATATTGCCTGGCATTACATCCGCCATAATCTGCGGCAGTCCGCCATTGTTGCGCTGGCCGTGGGTATTGGCGTGTCCATTATTATTTTTATCCCATCGGTTAACCTCAGCTTTTTTGATTACTTTCTGCACGAAACGGTGGAAAACGCCGCCCACATCCGCGTAACGCGTGAAGTGGAAACCATGCCGCGCAACAAAACCCTGATGGCCCCGATCTGGGGACGGACGGCGCAGATTCTGTATTCAGACCAGACGATGACCCGCAACCGGAAAATCACCGCCTACCGGGACGCCATGGATCGGCTGACCGCCATTCCCGGCGTGACGGCGGCTGCCCCCTATATTAATGAGCGGGTGATCGTGGTGCGAGGCAGCCAGGATCGCGGCGCCACGGTGCAGGGGATTGAACCCCTGCAGGAAGCTCAGATTCATCCGATCAAGGATGATATCCAGCAGGGCAACCTGGACAAGCTCAGCGGCGACCAGATTTTTATTGGCTGGCGACTGGCCGATGAACTGGGTGTGGGGATGGGAGACCGCATTCAGCTGGTGTCGGTCAACAACAAGCGCAGTTTTAAAATCGCGGGCTTAATCCGCACCGGTATCTACATGCAGGACATGGACACCATGTACATTGCCCTGCGCACCGCACAGACACTGTTTGATCTGCCCAATCAGGTCAGCGGCATCAGCCTGAAGGTGGATGATATCAACGCGGCGGACAAAGTGGCTTCAGTCATTCAGTCCGCTTACGGGTATAAAACCCGCACCTGGATGGAAGACAATGAAGTGATTCTCGATCAGATCCGCATGTTCCGCGTTATTATCGCATTTATCAGCTTTCTTATTGTGTTTGCCGCCGCCAGCAGCATCACCAGTATTCTCATCATGCTGGTTTCCAGCAAGGCCAAGGAGATTGGCATTCTCAAGGCGATGGGGACCACTTCCGGCGCGATTGTTCAGCTGTTTCTGTTTCAGGCCATCTTTCTCAGTATATTGGGGGCCATTGCCGGCGTTTTCGGAGGGATGGGCCTCATTGAACTCTACAACGCCACGCCGTACTCCAAGGCGGAAACGTTTCTGGGGATCGCCCGGCAACCGGTGACGCTGAACCTGGAGTATACCGGCTACGCCATTTTTTACGCGATGCTGAGCAGTATTTTCGCCAGTATTTTTCCCGCCTGGCGCGCCGGCAGTCTGGATCCCGTCAAGGCGTTTGGACAGTAGGTGAACGATGACCCCGCTTCTGCAAACCGAACAACTGACCAAGGTGTATGAGGGCATTCAGCCGGTGTACGCCATCCGGGATATCACGCTCACCATTGAACATGGCGAATTTCTCAGTGTCATTGGTCCCAGCGGTTCGGGCAAGAGCACGCTGATGCACATTCTCGGCCTGCTGGATACGCCGACCTCCGGGCGGCTGGTTTATAAGGGGCAGGATGCGGCGCGCTGGGACGCAAGGCAGAAGGCGCTGTTCCGCAACCAGTCCATCGGCTTTATTTTTCAGGCGCATATGCTCATGCCCGAATTCACGGCGCTGGAGAATGTGCTGATGCCCACGCGCATTGCCCAGACCTATTCGCCGCAGATGGTGGATAAGGCCAAATCGTTGCTGGAGCAGATTGGCCTGGCGGATCGGATTGATTTCCGTCCGACGGAACTCTCCGGCGGACAGAACCAGCGGGTGGCCATTGCCCGCGCGCTGATGAACACACCTGCGGTGGTGTTTGCCGATGAGCCGACCGGCGCCCTGGATTCCAAAACCAGCGTGGCCGTGTATGAACTGCTGCGGAAAATGAACCGCACGGAAGACGTGGCGTTTGTGATTGTGACCCACGAACAGGCGCTGGCCGATAAAACGGATCGCAAGATTACGCTGCTGGATGGTCATATCCAGTCCGATGAAAGGCTGGTGCCCCATGTCGCCTGAGAATAATGTGATTGCAGTATTGGGCGCCACGGGGTATGTGGGTGGCCGGCTGGTGCCGCGCCTGCTGAATGCGGGTTTTCAGGTGCGGGCCATTGCCCGCTCCACCACCAAGATGCAGAGTCGTCCGTGGGCCACCCATCCCGGCGTCACCCTGGTGGCTGCTGATGTGATGGATGCCGCTTCCCTGGAAAAAGCGCTGGCGGGTTGTTCGGCGGCGTATTATCTGGTGCATTCCATGAATGCCGATCATGCCAACTTCGCCGCTGCCGACCGCGAGGCTGCTGAAAACATGCGCGATGTTGCGCAACGCTGCGGCTTGCGTCAGATTATCTATCTCAGCGGGCTGGGTGAGGATGATCCGGATCTCAGCAAGCACCTGCGTTCGCGCGCCGAAGTGGCCTCCATATTAGGAACCGGGACGGTGCCGGTGACCACTCTGCGCGCCGCGATGATTATCGGATCCGGCAGCGCCTCTTTTGAGATTCTGCGTTATCTGGTGGACCGGCTCCCCGTGATGATCACGCCCCGCTGGGTTTCCACGCCCTCCCAGCCGATTGCCGTGCGTAACGTGCTGGGCTACCTGCAGGGGTGCCTGCTGAACCCCGGCGCGCTGGGGCAGACCTTTGATATTGGCGGGGCGGATGTGGTGACGTATCTGGAGCTGATGCGCATTTACGCCGAGGAGGCCGGCCTGCCGAGGCGCCAGGTGTTGCCCGTGCCGGTCTTTACACCCAAGCTCAGCTCCTACTGGATCCACTTTGTCACCCCGGTTCCCGCCGTGATCGCCCGGCCGCTGGCTGAGGGACTGAAGAATCCCGTGGTGTGCCAGGAGAACCGGATCCGGGATCTGATTCCGCAGGACATTCTCAGTTGCCGTGAGGCGATTCATCTGGCCATCCAGAACAACCGCCGGCATTCGGAAGAAACCCACTGGACGGATGCGGGCTTTCTCCCGCCGCCGGAAACGGTCTATCCGGGCGATCCGGCCTGGTCCGGGGGGGCGGTGTATAACGATCAGCGCCGGATTGTAGTGGGTGCGTCTTCCGCCGAGGTGTGGCGCACCATTGTGCGTATTGGCGGGGAGACCGGCTGGTATTACGGCGATCTGCTCTGGCACATCCGTGGCCTGATGGACCGCTTTCTGGGCGGGGTGGGCACCAGCCGGGGGCGTCGTCATCCCACAGTGGTTTACCCCGGGGACGCCCTGGATTTCTGGCGCGTGTTGTCGGTCATGCCGGGGCAGCGTTTGCGCCTGCTGGCCGAGATGAAAGTGCCGGGCCTGGCGCTGCTGGATTTTCAGTTGCGGCAGGTGAACGCGGATACCACCGAATTAACGCAGACGGCCTGGTATGTGCCCAATGGGCTGGGCGGGCTGCTTTACTGGTGGGCCGTCACGCCGCTGCACCATTTTGTGTTCAGCGGGATGTTGCGCGGTATTGCCGAGGCCACGGGCAAACCCCTGCTGCAGGGGCCGGAGACGCTGCACTGATTTACTGGTTCACCACCAGCATCCGCAGGATGTCCGACGTGCTGATGACGCCGATCATCTCGTACTGTTCATCGGCCACAAACAGGCGGTGTATGTGCCGCTGGTGCATCAGGGTGATGGCTTTCTGGATGGCGTCCACATCAAAGACATAGAGCGGCGGGGTGTGATTCATAATTTCGGAGACCCGGATCTGCGCCGGTGAGCGGCCCGCCTGCAGGTGCTTCAGCAGTTTCATGCTGGCGATATCGCTCTTGGAGATCACCCCGCTGAAGTGATCCGGTGCGCTTTTCACGGGCAACGCGCTGACATCACACTGATCCAGCAGCTGAATGGCGCGCGCCACCGAATCCGTTTCGGCCACGTCCAGCACCTTGCTGCGCTTCATAATTTTGCTGACCGGCTGATGGTAATGCATGGGCGGATTCCAGAGGGTATGACCAGTCTTATTGTAGCATCGACCGACTTTCCCGGATGGGGACTCTGATACAATGGGGGTGTCGTGACCCGGGAAAGTGTGTTTTGAATTTACATCAACTGCTGACAGAAGCCACTGGGTTGTCCGAGCCGTTGCTCTCACAGGTGATTGGCACCGTCTTCATTCTTGCCGCCATGACCCTGACCAGGATGGTTGCCGGTTTTATTCTCTCGCGGCGTATTCGTGACGGAAACAAGATGTACATGTGGAATCGGGTGATGGAATACACCATCACCTCTATTGGCATTGTACTGATTGCCAGACTCTGGTTTGCCGGGGTTCAGACGATTGTCACCTTTTTTGGCTTGCTGTCCGCCGCGCTGGCTTTTGCGCTGAAAGATCCGCTGGTGAATCTGGCTGCATGGGGGTTTATCCTGTGGCGCAAGCCTTTCACGCTGGGCGATCGTATTCAGCTGAGCGATAATAAGGGTGACGTGATTGATATCCGGTTGTTTTCCTTCTCACTGATGGAGATTGGCAACTGGGTGGATGCCTATCAGAGCACCGGGCGGATCATCCACATACCGAACGGTAAAATATTCACCGAGGTGTTGGCCAACTACAACCGGGGGTTTCAGTTTGTGTGGCACGAGCTGGGTGTGACCCTTACCTATGAAAGCAACTGGCAGAAAGCCAGAGGGCTGCTGGAAGATATCGTCAACGAGCATGCGCTTCATCTCTCCAGGCAGGCGGAAGACAACATCCGCAAAGCCTCCAAGAAGATGATGATATTTTACTCAACGCTCACGCCGTCCGTTTACATCACGATTGAGGATTCCGGCGTGAAACTGACGCTGCGCTACCTGTGCCCGCCCAAAAAACGACGGGACACCGCCCATGCCATCAACGCCGCTATACTGAATGCCTTTGCCAAAGCGGATGACATCGATTTTGCCTACCCGACCCGGCGCATGTATTTCAATCCGGCGGAGGGCAAGCCGGAAGCCAGGGCCGCGTTTTCGCTGATGCAGGCTGACTAGGGTCTGCCGGGCTGGCTTTCTCCGGATAACCGGTAGCCCTTACGGCGGATCATCGTCCGGATCTTCGCCAGTCGTTCTTCGTCACTGGGGTGGGTGGCGGCAAAGCTCAGCGCCCGGGTGACCGGATCATCTCTCAGGGCCAGCAGATGCTGGTGGAAGCGGATGGCGCCATCCACACCACCGTATGTTTGACTGAGCAAGTCCAGACCAAAGGCGTCCGCAGCGGCTTCCTGATCCCGGCTGAACTGGCGTTCGGAGAGATTCAGAATGCCGGCGGTCATGTTCCCCAGATCCTGACTGCCGATGCCGGCGGCGCCTGCGAGTAAACCCAGTAACAACCCACGGCCCATGCTGCGCAGGTGATCCCGGTGGGCGAAATGTCCCAGCTCGTGCCCAAGCACATACGCCACTTCCTCATCAGAGTCAGCGAGTCGCAGGAGACCCTGATTGAACTGAATGTGTCCGCCGGGGAGGGCAAAGGCGTTGATGTCTTTGTCCGGGCTGACATCCACGCAATAGGCAGGACTGCCTGGCGGCAGATTGCCGGTCAGCCGCGACAGAATCCGGTTAACCCGTTTTTGCTGAGGGTTGCTGGTCCCGGCGCTCTTGGCGCAGGGATGCCAGCCGGCGAACCAGTGATCAATCTGGTCGGGCGCGTAGCGGACCCCCAGATCCACCGCGATGCCCAGCAGATAATACAGGAGAAGCAGACTCAGCAGGCTGCCTGCAATCAGTTTTCCCAGTTCCCCCAGGGGATGATCGCGGGAGACGTTCGCTTCATCATCCGGCAGCTGTGGGGTGTAGGCAATCATTCCTCAGTATTTCTCAAACCACAGGGCTGTGCCAAAGGCAATGGCCTCAATGGAAGGCACAACGCCTTCGGCGCCCGCGTTGCCGCCACTGATGGAAGATGATTCAATGCGCGTGTTGACGATGATGTCCGCGCCGCCGGCCTGCTCCTTCATGCGGAGGATGGCTTCGCGTCGGGCGCGGTCCAGCAGGCTCTCGTACGAGGTGAGGTTGCCGCCGAAGAAAGATTTCAGCTTGGCGAGAAAACCCTTGAAGTAATCTTCAGCCAGTACGACCGAACCTGCCACCATTTCGGCGCGGGCAATGGGTTGGGTTTTGCCCGGGTCCATGTGTTTGTAGGACATCGGCACGCTGGGCATGCTGATGAAGCGGGCTTCGCGCTCGCGCAGGGATCGGATGTGCCGCTGCTCATTCAGGGATCCGGCAATGTAGCCCACGGTCATCAGGACAATAAAGGTGACGAGCTGAATAATGTGTTCCACGGCGTCTATTCCACCGTGACGGCCGTGCCGTAGACGTAGATTTCTGCGGCGCCCTGTGCGACCGAAGAGGTGGAGAACCGGACATTCAGCACGGCGTTGGCGCCCAGGGACTTCGCCTGGGTGATCATGCGCTTGGTGGCTTCCTCGCGGGTTTCATCCAGCAGTTTGGTGTAGCCACCGAGCTCGCCGCCAAACACGTTCTGTATACCCGCCAGCAGATCCGAGCCGGCATGTTTGGAGCGGACAAGGCTGCCGCAGACCAGGCCATGGTGACGGGTGACGCGTCTGCCGGGAATTTCTTCAATGTTGGTGAGAATCACGCCGGTTTCATCGGCCATGGGAATGCTCATGGAATGTCCTTTCTCAGTGAGGCGGGTGCTCGTCCATACGGAGGATACCCCGCCACGGCGGGGTTTTTCTTATTGTGTCCGGCGGCTGGCGCCAGCGTATCCTTCTTCCGGAGGAATCAGGCGGCCCGGCGCGGGATCAGGTGCCGCAGAAGGTCCGGTAATGGGGTGTTTCCGGGCCGGGCTCCCGGTAAGCGTCCTTGTCGGGGGAGTCGTTGTACGGGGACTGAAGGGCTTCTAATAATTTCCGAAAAGGTTGCAGATCATTCCCGTGGGCGGCCGCAGTCAATGCCGCTTCCACGTGCCGGTTGCGCGGAATAATCACCGGATTGGCGCTGCGCATCATTGCGCCTGCGCCATCTGGGTCTGCCTGGGTCTGCAGCCGCGCCTGCCAGCGGTTCTCCCAGTCAGTAAAACCGCTGATAGCGCTCAATGAATTCTGCCCGCCGGTTGTCAGACGCTCAAAGGTCAGGGTGAAATCCTGCCGGTTGCTGTGCATCCAGGCCAGCAGATCACCGATGAGCCGGCTGTCTTCTTCGGTGTTTACGTTGTCGTCAGGCATGAGCCCCAGCTTGGCGCGAAAACACGACAGCCAGGCCTGGTGGTACACCGTCTCAAAGGCATCCACAGCCTCCTGCGCCAGTTCTGCAGCTTTCCGGGGGTCAGTGTCCAGAAGCGGCAGCAGACTGATGGCCAGACGCGAGAGGTTCCACTGTGCAATGGGCGGCTGGTTGGCATAGGCATACCGGCCGTGATGATCAATGCTGCTGAACACCGTGGCCGGGTCATAAACGTCCATAAACGCGCAGGGTCCGTAGTCGATGGTCTCACCACTCAGGGTCATATTATCGGTGTTCATCACGCCGTGTATAAAACCCACGCTCTGCCAAAGGGCCACCAGGGCAGCCTGCCGTTGAATGGCGGCCCTGAGCAGTTCCAGGCAGGGATTGCCGGCTTCGGCCAGCGCGGGGTCATGGCGGTGTATCGTATAATCCGCCAGCGCCCTCAGCCGATCAGGCTGGTCCAGGGCGGCGGCGTACTCAAAGGTTCCTACACGGATGTGACTGGCCGCCACCCGGGTCAGAACGGCCCCGGCGAGCGGCGTTTCGCGGTAAACGGGCTCTCCGGTGGTGACCACCGCCAGGCTGCGGGTGGTGGGAATCCCCAGGGCATGCATGGCTTCACTGATCAGATACTCCCGGAGCATGGGCCCCAGCGCGGCGCGGCCATCTCCCCGGCGTGAGTAAGGCGTTGGCCCGGCGCCCTTCAGCTGGATGTCCGTCAGCCTGCCATCCGGCGTCCGCTGCTCGCCCAGCAGCAGGGCGCGGCCGTCGCCCAGCATGGTGAAGTGGCCGAACTGATGCCCGGCGTAAGCCTGTGCAATCGGCTGTGCGCCGGGTGGCGACTGGTTGCCCGCCAGAACGGCCAGACCCGCGGACTGCATCAGAGAGTCGGGCTCCAGGCCCAGGGTTCTGGCCAGGGTGTGGTTGAGAATAACCGGAGCCGGCTGAACAACGGGGGTGGGGAGGCACTGCCGGAAAAAGACATCCGGCAGGCCGGCATAGCTGTTTTCCAGCTGCCAGCCGGTCTGGGTGGTTTCTGTTCCGGTTATTACAGACATGGGTATCACGGTGGTTGACAGGGTAACCATACCACTTTAGTGATTACCCTCAAACATTCGGCAAATGGCCAATGTCACGCAGGCCGGAAAGGGTTACAGTAACCGCATGATGCCCCTGAAAACCGGAGGAACCACAATGAGACTACTGACTGGTCTGATACTCGCCATGACAGTTGTTGCAGGGTTTGTCCTGCCCGTGCTTGCGGAAGACTGCGAAGAACATTGGGTTTCTGGGATATCTGATTGCGGTCAGATTGTTCAGCTGGACAATCGCACTTCTTGGCGCGTGCATTCTATGGATACCGCCCATGCGGCTAAGTGGCACCTGGGGGATTCTGTGCAGCTCTGCCGCAAAGTCGGTACGATGAAAAACCTCGATCTTGAAGCGAGCCGACAAATTGAAGTCCACGTCAAGCCCACTTCTTGGTTTTCACAACTGAACGATTCCGATGTCTGTCCGTTTGAGAGAGCGCCCAAAAAACTGAAATAATGGTGGCCTTTTTACGATGAGACGGTTACACCGAAGAAGTGCCGGTCGGCACGACCAATGAAATATCCTTTTCAGGGACGTTTTACTGGATGCGTTTTTTTAGAACCAGAAACGGTTTTTCCACCAGCCCATAATACCCGGTTGCGATGATGCCCGCCGCCAGACAGAACAGCAGCAGGTAAGCAGCCAGCTGCGCTTCAACGGGCCAGCTGAGCGGGTAACTGAAGGCAAACCATGCCTGAGATACCGGCGCCACCAGCATGCTGTGCAGCAGATACAGACTGTAGGAAATGGTTGCAATGCCATAGAAAATCCGGCTGCCCAGCCAACCGGCTGACGGGTTGGGAAGCAGCACGCCACCCAGCACCATCAGGCCGAATCCCACGGCGAGCAGCAGGCCGGTGACTGACAGGGCAACCACGGAGAAAGTGGGATCCATGTCGCCGGGTAACCAGAGTGATGTGCGCCAGACGACCAGCAGACCCAGCAGCATCAGCGCGCCCGGCAGGCGGGGGGCGTTCAGCCACTGAAGCCGTGCCCTCAGGTATCGCAGGACAAAGGCCACCATCAGGCCGGCGATCAGCCCGTCACACCGCAGGTGGAGCATGCTGAAGCGAAAATGCCGGTACATCTCGACGCTTTCTGAGGGATTGTGCAGGCAGGTGATCAATCTGGCGGCTGCAGGAATGACCAGCAGCACGGAGAGTGCGATCAGTATCAGAGTATGCCGGTGTCGCCCGGCGCGACGTGAGGCCAGTAACAGCCCGGCTATCAGCAGTGGGGCCATCAGGTAGAATTTTTCCTCCACGCCCAGAGACCAGAGAACCGGGTAGATGTAAGCGCCGGTATAATCCTGCAGCAGTAGCCAGTGCCAGTGCATGTGCTGAGGTATATGCTGAAAAAAGACCGCCTCGCGCAGCAGGCCGTTGCGGGGCAGCGCAAACTGAATGAGCAGCAGCAGCGTGTAATAGGCCGGGAGAATCCGCAATGCCCGGTGGGCAAAAAACCGCCAGAGTTGTGCGGGGTGCTGGCCGTTCTCAAAAAAGCGCAGCAACTGGCTGCCAATCAGAAAGCCGCTGAGGACAAAAAAGAGATCGACACCGATCCACCCGGTGGCTGCCAGATAAGCGCCCGTCTGCAGGAGAGGGCTCCCCGGGTGGCGAGACAGAAGCGCCGGCCATGGCAGGGGCTGCAGGGCGTGCCTGCAGAGGACCAGCGCGATGGCCAGGGAACGCAGGGCATCCAGTGTGAAATAGCGCTGGCTGGGTCTGCGGGTGGTGAACAGTGAAGTCAGTGTTTCGGGTCTCTGGCGGCAACAACGGGTTTTACGACGATAATGGTATTATACCGTTGGTCTGTCGCAAACGGTGTTTCATTATTCCGGTAATGGCGTTGTTTGCTTTTGGAACAGGAGTACAGAGAATGAACATACAACCCAAAGCCGCCGGCCTGGCTTTTGGCGCCTACTGGGGCGTTTCCACCATGATGATTGCTTTCACCGCGGCATACTGGCATTACGGCACGCCGTGGGTGGATTTGTTCAGTGGTTTTTACATTGGGTATGCCCCCACCGTGGCAGGCGCCTTGATTGGATTGCTGTGGGGCTTTGCCGACGGTTTTGTGTTCGGCGCCCTTGTGGCCTGGCTGTATAATTTTTTCAGTCAGAAATAAACCAGGCTTTACTCACAAATATTCTCTAATCAATACCCGCAAATGATCAGACTAGAAACAGGAGAAATCCGGTTCAGCGCCTTTAATCAAATTCCGCAGTAACACGCCAATATCGAACGGCTTAATGAATATACCTTCGACATGACAACCAATTGTTTTTAGGTTTTGTCTTATTTCGCTTTCCGAGAGTGCAGAAGTGATAATAATTCTTGTAGTGGCTTTTTTTGCCTGAAAATGGCAAATTAAATGGTACCCAAGACCATCAGGCAGGCTGATATCAAGCATAACGATGTCAAAGTTGGATTCTGAGAATAATTTAATAGCAGTATCCTGGCACGATGCAATCTGTACTGAATGCCCTTTCTCATTGAGCACTGATTCTAGAAGCTGTGCACAATCTTTATCATCTTCAACAATTAAGATTGATAAATTTGTTGTGAGTATATTAATAGCCATAAAAATACTTTTAAAAACTCATTAGTGTAGAGAGTTTTGTTTTCAGAACAACTTTTTGTTGCTTTTGTATAAAAATCTTCTCGATAGGAATAAATATTGAAAATTTAGTTCCTTGTCCAACTATAGACTCGACGGATATTCGTCCTCCGTGTAGTTCTATAATTCTTCTTGTAAGTGGCAGACCGAGTCCAGTTCCTTTAATGTATCCAACGCTTGGACTGTGGCCTTGTTCAAATGGCAGAAAGATTCGCTGCAAGTCTTGTGTCGGAATTCCAGGTCCATGATCTTCAACAGAGATCAGTAAATATCCACTCTCTTGTTTAAATGTAAGGACTATCTTAGAGCGTGGCGGAGAATATTTAATAGCGTTGGAAAGAATATTAACTAACGCTTGTCGTAACTTTGTTGAGTCTGCATTGATTTTCACAGGCAAATTACTTGATAAACATATTTCTAATGTCTGGCTATTCTTACTAACTAAAGAGTCAATTAATGACACGGTGTCAGCAATAAAATCTTCAAGGACAAAGGTATCTTTAGAAATAGTATACTTCCCAGCCTCAATCGAAGAAATATCTAATAGATCATCAATTATCTGAAGTAGATGTTTTCCATTCCTGTTTATAATTGAGAAATACTCGAGTGCTTTTTCACTATCAGGAGAAACTAGCCTGTTAATCACTATGGACGACGAAGTAATAATATTATGCAAAGGGGTTCTTAATTCGTGAGACATATTAGCAAGAAAATCACTTTTTCTTTGATTTGCTGTTTCTGCAAAAATCTTGGCTTCAAGGATTTTTTCTTCTAAGCATTTTCTATCAGTAATGTCTCTGACAATGCCAATTAATCCTTCTATTTCATTGTCTGAGCTAAAATACGGTGCCTTCATAGCGAGATAGTAACGCCCACTATTTCCATGTTGTGAGTCAAGTTGGAACTCAACGGTACTTGGTTTCCCCGTAGTCAGTACCTCTAGGTCAGTTGCCTTAATTCGACTGGCAGTTTCAAAAGTAAAAAGGTCTAAATCTGACTTTCCGAGTACATTCTGGATAGTACTTCCCAGAAAGTTAGCACCAGCCTCATTGATGAACTCATATCGTCCTGTTCTGTCTTTAGCCCATATAACATCTGTTGCATTATGAAGGAACGCTTGAAGAATATATTGATATTTTCCAGAGACCTCTAAGTGTGGAGCATCTGAAGGTAAAATGTTGTTAAAAGCATAATGCTGTTGAAGGGTTAATAGAATTGATTTAACCTGACTCTTTAGGAATAGGTTTGTAATTCCTGCAGCAAGAATTGTTGAAACAAAATTGGCTTCAAAATATTGAGTGGCTATCCAGATAGGGATATTTTCACTATCTGTAGATATTTTTGCAATGTCAGCTAATTCGATAGCTTCTTTATCGAGAATAATAATGCTGATCGCATGATTGGCTATCTTGGATTGAAGGTCTGATACATTGTTCTCGACAGTAAAAGATATACCTTTTTCATTAGAAAGATGAGTTAGTGAATTTATAAACTCAAGATCTTTACTAACTAAAAGGTACGTCATTATTGCCCCTCTGGCTAATCAATATGAAAAAGTAACTAGCCCATAGTAACTTAGATTCATTTTATCCTTTTTTGGTAAACCTGAAAATAGAAATGCGGCATGTGATTCAAATTAATCATTTAAAAGAGCCGCGTTTATTAGAGGGCCGAAAGTGGTAATTCAATATCAAAACTCAAGTCATATCATGAGGGAGCTGCTGGAGCAGTATGATTTACCGATAGTTACTCAAGAGCTTGAATCGAATAATGAGATTCAGAGTGAAAAACATTTAAAACCAATTGCTGATTCGATTGTTAAGATTATTGAAGAACGATCCAGTGGTGTTCAAGATCTTGCAGTGTTTGGTAGTGCCGAAAATCCATACGAAATCGGGTATGAAACCGTAATACCTTCTTTTCAAAAGTCGTTGATTGAAAACCATGACTTTAGAGTGCTAATAGGCGGGCCTAATTGCAAAAAACCCTATAGTGCTTCTGTATATAATGTATCAGCACTTAGTTTTGGTCCGATTGGGAAAAAATTTATCCTTTCTGTTAACCAGGCAGCAAAAGAGCAAGGCTTTTACCAGAATACAGGAGAGGCTGGGATTAGTCCTTACCATTTTGGTGATGATATTGACATTGAAGCATCTGGGTTTGATATTGATGAATATTTTAATAGGAAGCATTGCGAAGAGTATTCTGCAGGTGACTTAGTGTGGGAGATTGGTAGTGGCTATTATGGTTGTTGCACTGTTCAGGGGAAGTTTGATGAAAGCCTTTATCGCTTAAAAGCCGCGCTGCCTTCAATAAAGATGATTGAGATCAAATTATCTCAAGGTCTTGAGCCATCTAAAAGGCTTCCTGTAAAGAGGCTGACGCCTGGTATTGCTAAGGTGTTGGGGGTATCACCTTCCAGTATTGTGGCTCTCCCAACTTCCCACAGAGAGTTTTCTAATCCAGTGGAACTGCTTAAATTTGTGGAAAGGTTGAGAATCTTATCAGGGTGTAAGCCAATTGGTATAAAACTTTCTGTTGGTAATAAGCGACAATTTATGTCTTTATGTAAGGCGATGCTGGTCACAAAAATTGTTCCTGATTTCTTGACTATTGACGGAATGGAGGCTGGAACATCAGGGAGTTCTCGGAGTGTGACTGGTTTTATGGGATCTACGTTAGATGAGTCATTGGTCTTTGCAAATAACATTCTGATAGGGTGTGGATTAAGGAAGCATTTAAAAATAATTGCGTCTGGTCGTGTGTTTTCTGAACGAGATATTGTATCTAAAATGGCGCGAGGAGCAGATATTTGTGCCACTGCAAGGTCTATCTTAATAGCAACTGGGTGTGACCAACAATTAGAGTGCTATAAAGGTACTTGTAATAAAGGCATTGCAACTCAAGACCCAAAGTTATTGAGCAATTTTGATTGTGAGAAGGCGACCCGAAGAGTAAGAAACTTTCATGAGATGACAATGCAGGGACTATCAGAAATATTATCAGTAATGGGCCTTATCTCGACAAATGGTATCAGCATGAAACATGTGCAGAAGAGAATCAGCGTGACAGAAACGCGTATGCTCTCTGAGCTTTATCAAAATATTCCTGAGGGGTCACTGAATAGCTATATTAACTGGAGAATACCGTCGTCAATAAGACAAGACTGGAAAACTGCAAAACATAATCAGTTCTAATGAAGCGAGGTGAGTCTACTATGGTATTAATCTGTGAAGGTGCTGACTTATATCGTCATGAACTAAGAGATACCTTATCGAAGATTATTAATGGAGATATTAAAAGTGCTGAAAAGGATATAGAACTCATTGAAGATCGTCTTGCTCATACTTATGACAAGAGCATGCTGTTGCCAATATATTTTGTTAATGCCATTAGAAAGCGTATTGAAGGGTCTTCTTGGAAAGTGCCTAATCTTTACCTCTTGAATGATTCTAATCAGCAAATGTCTGTTTTCAACTTTATGGCAAATCAGTTTCCTCTTGTGTCATATGTGCAGAAGATCGCCAATGAAGCGATCGCTAATGTTATGAAAGGCGAAAGATCGGTTCTTTTACTCGATGTAGGTATCGGTACTGGCCTTCAAATCGAAAGAATGATCCAGGAATATTACTCTTCAAATGGAGATCTTCCACTGATAAAAATTATAGGTATTGAGCCATCTATTGAGAGTAAAAATAAACTGCTGTCTAGAGTTAAAACTCTCGAAAACAGATATAATATTAATATTGATTTAGTCACAATTCTTTCTGCCGTAGAGGATCTCTCAGACCAGGACTGGCTAAATATTCGTCGGCAAGTTCTAGAAGAAGAAGGTCCACTTATTGCAAACGCATCATTCTCACTTCATCACACACCACTGTTGAAGCGGGATGAGGTGCTTCATAATATTTATAATCTTAAACCTGACTTGTTTGTCATTACCGAACCAGACGCAGATTATCTTATCGATGATATGCTTCTGAAATATGATAATGCCTGGGATCATTATGAGCGTGTGTTTCATGTCATTGATCAGATTGATGTAGATGAAACAAATAAGAATATGGTTAAGACGATTTTTTTTGGTAGGGAGATACAGGATGTCTTGTCAACGAACAGTGTGGAGCTATATGAAACGGCTTTTCAATGGACTAGCAGACTTGAGAATATAGGTTTTAGTAACATTAATACTCCAGTTGTTTCTGAGGGTATTCTTTCTGAAATAGAGTCCAGTGGACTATGTTCATTGGTGGCCAATGAGTCACATCTAACAATTGAAGTAAGAAACAAACCCGTTGTTTCTGTAATGATGATTGCATAGACGCATGATTCAAAAAGCTCATTTCTGATGAGGATATTGCCAACGAAATAATCATTGTGTCATTAATGACACATGGAAAAACCAAAGAAAAATAGTCTTACGTTAGAAGAGCAAGAAGAACTACTGCGTTTTGATACAGTAGGCTGTTTATTGCGTGGTGCTTGTCCAGAAGCAGTCTCTGCTGAGTATGGAATTCCTAAAAGCACACTCCTGGAGTGGCACAGTGCATACCAGTTGGGAGGGGCAAAGGCTTTGCTGGCGCCATACTCATTAGGCAGTTTTGTACTGAACTAGCTTTTGGATACTGGTCGTTTAGCGGTAAATACCAGTGAAGCGGCTTGCGTTCTGTTGCTTACGTTTAGTTTTTTAAAAATATTGGCTATATGGTTTTTTACAGTAAGTATTGAAATTACTAGATTATCGGCAATCCATTGACTTGATCTACCTTGGGCGATATAGTCTAATATTTCGTTCTCTCTCTCTGTGAGGCATTTAATTGGATATTTCTCGAAGGACGTCTCTGCAACTGTTTCTGAAACTGATTTTGTTTTCTGCCAGTCTATTCTGCGATGTAGAGCCTTTATCTGAGCTATTAATGCTGTTGGATCAACAGGTTTTGTAAGGTACATATCCGCGCCACGGTTCAGTCCCCTGGCTTTACTGGTATCGTTATTGCATGATGTCAGCATAATGATCGGCAGCTGTCCATGGATAGGGTCATGCCTAATAACATTTAATACCTCCCAACCATCCATGACTGGCATCATGAGGTCTAGAATGACGAGATCGTAATTATGCTCTTGAATAAGCTTTAAGCCTTCGAGCCCGTTTTTGGCTAGGTCAACTTCAAATCCGTAGAGAGTTAATATGTCTCTAATTAGATTTGGTTCGTCATCAATTAGAAGTAGCTTTAACATGCAAGAAGTGGCATACGGATGTGTGTTTTCTGAAAGTTTATTGCTGGCAAGCGACTGTCACGCAGGTAGGGTTAGCCTGTGCAGGCATAAACTGCTTTTTGAAAGTAAATGCATCTATAGTAGGACCTATTAAATCTAGATGCTTAAGTTTTTCTTTGGCTTCACTGAGAGTGGGCAATTCCCCTTTGGGTTTCCACCATAGTACATAACTTGACGTGCTCATAGGAGCAAACCATTCTTTCCGTCTCTGAAGCATTTTGACATGCATGCTGTTATAAACGTAGTTGTGTAATGCCTCGACTGACTCCCACACAGAAAGATTAAAGAGCATCCCTGGCTCTCCATACATTGCTAACTGCACAGGGTCATTGATGTCGATTATGAGGTGCCAGATAAACCCGGGGCTTTCATAGGCAAGTTGATTCATTTCATCAAGTCGCTCGACAAAACCCGACATAACAGGATGATTCAAGGGCCCTAGCGCAGGCCCAATATTCAAATGGCATAATTGCCACTCCCTCACACTTGAAGTATATGATATCGAGTTATTTGGCACATTAGAATGCTACTATAGAGGGTTTGCCAAATATCTAGTCCAAAATAACTATAATCTATGTATTATATAATTTAATAAACACAACTTATGATGACTTTGACGCTTGTGAATATGTTTGTCCTCTCGTATACTTTGGTTTTTATTGGCTTGAGTGAGGTTTGGTTATGACATCACAGATTAAAGCAATTCGTTCTTATTACGAAGCTTTCTCAAGAAAAGATTTTGACGGCATGAAACCTTATATGTCTGATGACTTTTCCTTTGAAGATCCTTTTCATACGGCAGACTCAGCCGATCAATATATTGATATGCTTCGTGTTATGAATGCCCTGGATTACGATATTAAGCTTATCAATACGATCGAGTCTGAAAATGAAGTGGTTGTTCGCTTTGATTGGATTGTTCAAAAGCCTGTTATCACAACGATTCCAATGATGGAGTGGTTTACTTTTGACACCAATGGATTGATCTCACAATCTGAGCTGCTTTTTGATAAGGGGGACGCCGGTAAGGTTATGGAATCAATTATGCCGGCTATGGCTTAAAAGTCTTTTACCAGGGCAAAGCAGTGAATGCCTGTTGAACACTTCAGCGTTCTATTGATCTTTAATCCTGCAGCCATAAAAAGCTCCTCCAGTTCCTTCAAGGTGCGGTCTTTTCCGTTAGCTGCAAAGACCATCATGTTGACGTCCATTAATTTTGCTGCTGTCGTTTCAGGATGATTTCCGGGTTCAATAACCCATTCCAGGATTAATAATTCAGATATCTCATTTAAACTGGAAGAGACTTTTTGAAGAATACGAACGGCATTTTCATCGTCGAATGTATGTAGAATCCGGGACATTATATATATATCCCCGTCTTTAGGGATTTCTTCGAAAAAATCACCACTTACAAGACTACATCTTAAATCCAAGCCACTCTGCCTGAATATGGGTATCGCTTGCTCAATCACCTCTGGTTGTTCAAATAAAGTTGCCTTTGCATGTGGGTATTCCTTGAGTAATTGACAGAGTAAAATCCCCTGCCCCCCGCCGATATCGACAATATGATTATAGCCATCAAATGGGAAGGCTGAAATGACAGCCTGGGCGTCGTTTTTTGCTATTGCTGACATTGCTTCATTAAAGACAGTACCCGCGTTTAAATTATTTCGGAAATAACTATAGACGTCTGATTTATAGGTGTGCTGAAACGGCGACTTTCCTTCTGTTAGAGCAACTGAAAGGTTGGCCCAAGATTGGTAGTTCTCACTCCCCAGCATAATAGCGATTGACTTCATGGAGTCTGGATGATCGGAGGTTAGCAGTTCTGAAAGTGGTGTCAGAGAAAAAATCTTATCATCCGATTCACTGAAAATGCCGAAGCAGGATAATGCTCGCATCACCCGGTATAAGTGTGCTTCATGCAGGCCTTTAGCGAGGGCTATCTCTGAAATGTGTTGTGGCCCCTCTTTAAGGGTGTCAGCGATCTCAAGCTTTGCCGCTGTAATTAAGCATTGTGAGGCCCAAAAACCTGTCATAACTTTCATCAATTCTGATGAAGCATATTGGGTTGTTTTATTAGGTAAAGTAATTGACATACTGTATCCTCTGGCATTGTAATCCTTTCTGCTATTGTCGGGACTAAATACCGGGTCGTGAATAAGGATTAATTACTAGAATCAGTAGCTGCTGATGTGAAATATTACCATTGAAAGATTGCGTTCAATTCAAAGCTTCGAATGGACCCAGCATGTCTATCAACAGGTTTTCACAAAACTTTTCCGACTTTCACAATGTTTGTTGTCTTCCTGGTAGTTACTCAGTGTTGTGCTACAGTATAAGTATACCGGCATCTGTTTTCACTGTCGTTTACGTATATTGAATCCTGCAAGGTGGGGAAGATTGTGGCGCGGATCCGGGAACTGAATCAAATCTGCGAGTTTATAACCAAAAAATCCGTTTCCGTCTTGCTGGATACACTGTTTTCTATTGTTTTCCTCGGCATGAGGCTTCTATACAGCTCTCCTCTAACCCTGATGGTGATTGGTTCTATTGCCGTCAAAGATAGCCATGTATAGCCAGAGGAGTCCCTTAACCCCATTCCTCACCCCAAAACCGCCCAAACCCCTACCGTTCGGCGAAAATAACCCTCTGGTCGGACCGACAGGATTTGAACCTGCGACCCCTTCCACCCCAAGGAAGTGCGCTACCAAGCTGCGCTACGGCCCGGACCAGAGTGATACTGGTATTCTGCCATAAAGGCGGTCCTGCCGTCAAAAACTTGCGTTGGGGTTCTTAGTTCCTTCAGGGAGCGGGTTTGCAGCTGACAGTCGGGCCGCCGCCCGCCTCACAGATACGCCTGGACTCCATATAGGTGGTGGTGGAAGGTGAATATTCTTTAAAATACGCTTTTTCATCCACCTGACCGTGCATGGTGTTCACCATGTGCTCCGTGGTTTCCGCCACAATCGCGATTTTGGTGGCGGCATCTGTCACAATGTCGTGTACCGCCGGGTCATTCAGTGTGCCACTGTTGACGGCTTCGGTGTATAAATCCACAAAAGTCCGTAGCTCAGAACTGGTCGAATACGGGTTTTGCGACGACAAGGGCGGGCCTACCTGATCAGGCCAGGCCGCATACCCAATCAAACTGGCGAGATCCGTAAACAGGTATGTCTTTCCGTCAAAGGGAATCATCTTGTCCACACTGGTGGTGTAGGCTTCAGAAGCCATCACTGAATCTTCGAGGAGTTTTTCAATATTGGCGATGCGGTGGCCTTGCGCAGAGAGTTCCTGTAGACGGTTAATCTGCTCCGTGTCTACAGGCTCAATTGCTTTCATCTGTGCAATCAGGCTGTCCAGCTGCGCCAGCAGCGCTTCCGTGGCGCCATTGCTGCCGGCGGTTTCCACCAGTTTCTCAATGTCATCTGGGTAACCCGGGAGGGAAACAATCTGCCCGTTCGCCAGCGTTGCCGTCAGGTTGGGCGCACCCGGGTAGGCCGGGGCTGGTGGGACAGGCTGCCCTGCGGCGACCGGGACGGGGTTGGTTGGGATGGGCGCCTGTGCTACCGTGGCGCTGCTGTCACCGGACATCTGTGCGCGCATGCCCGTCATGCCGCTCAGGAGTTCATCGCCGAAATACCATAACGCGCCCAGACACACCACAGTCACCATCGCCAGGGCAAAGGCATACTCCGTCGAGCTCTGTCCCCGCACCGTCGCAGTGTAAAACACGCCTGTAAACCCTGTTCTCTCTCTTGGCACCTGTTCTTCTCCTTGGTGTCTGTTATTCCTGTCCCCGGAAACCACCATTCGTCCTGTATCCGGTCTCGGACCCTGCCTGAAAGTCTGTACCGGTTTATTACAAATATTTACAATGTGTGTTCCTGTTAGGATGGGGCCATGCTGGCCTGGTTGCGCAATTTAGGAATGTTCCGGTCCTGGCGTCCGGCGCCCCAGTCCGGGCCTGTCCGGGGTAAATACTACCTGCGCGAAGGCCAGTGCGGGGCCTGCGGCAAATGCTGCGCCAACATTCACCTGCTGCACCATACGCGTATTATCGCATCCCTCGATGAATTTGAACGCCTGAAACGGGAGTTTCCGGAATATGAGTATTTCGTGCCGGAGACGACGTTACACCCGGAAACCGGTGAGGCGGACCTGCGGTTTACCTGTGTGCACCTGCGCGCCGACCAGTCCTGTGGGATCTACGCCGATCGTCCCGGATTCTGCCGGCGTTACCCCACGGAACACACGCTGCTGTATGGCGGCGAGCTGGCCGATGCCTGCGGTTACCGGTTTACGCCGCTGCAAACTTTCCGCGCGGTGCTGGGGGCGCAGGGGCGCTCTGTTGTTGGAAAAAGCCCGTAACTGGGTGGTTTGCCCCCTTGCAGGTATAATAAGGAGGCGCGCCCGCCCTGTGGCCCGCGGCGTTTTGAATGAGTGCAGGAGTTTGGTGCATGGCTGTGGATACCCATGATCCCCACAACAAAGTGGTGAGCATCTTTCAGAAACATCGCCGGGGCGACGCCTTTCACCACGAGCTGGGTGATGGCGGTGAAATGGTGACCAGCCCGGATGGCTTTGAATATGTGAGTTTCAAGTACGCCGGTGCGGACGCCTCCAGCCACCACGAGCTGGAAGCATTGCAGATTGCCGATTCCCGGCATTATGTGGTGAAGCTTATTGAACACCACAAGGATCACATCCGCGTGGATAACTACCACGTGGAAGGCTCCCGCCTGGCCGAATTCATGGACTCGCTGCCCCGCCGCCCGGGCAAGCTGCTGGAAATCAAGCAGTTTCTGCCGGATAACCCAGCTTAGAGGCCGGTACGAACAGTGACCCCTCACCCGGTCACGCCTCCGGCGTGCCTGTGCTTTCATGGCGGCGTTCTTTGCGGAATCTGTCTCTCCTGACTACCACCCCCCACCCCCGACCCCCTCCCCCTCAAGGGGAGAGGGGGAGAAGAATCGCCGTAAAACCCTCTCCCCTTGCGGGAGAGGGTGGGCACGCCGGAGGCGTGACCGGGTGAGGGGTTTTCACCACGGCTTAACAATTTCCGCCCTTTTCCTTGGCAAACCCAATGTCCTCTGCTTTAATGGCCGGGAGGTTCATATTGTATAAGGAGTAAGACCATGCGAATTGGTATGAGCATGCCGGTGATGACCTTTGGCGCAAAACAAGAAGAACCGAAAGAAGAAGATCCAAAAAAAGTGCCAGAGAATAGACACTTGGATCAGGTAGAAGCGTCCAATCAAAGGTTCAGAGAAAGATACCCACACCTGAATCCACGCGGTGGTCATTAATCCACTGCCGGCACATTAATACCGCCAGGGGGACCAGGCCGGGTCGGCGTTGGCGACCGGGTTGCGGGTGGCGTCACTGGAGACGGTGCCGGGCGTGATGTTCTGCAACGTGGTGACGCGGCTGTTGTAATACACAAAATACTCCATGGATTTACCGGCGCAGTTGGTGCTGCCACAGTACCGGCCATCCGGGTCCACCACCATCCAGAGCGCATTGGTGGTTTCCGTGCCGCCAAAACTCACCGTCGGGTCAAAATACAGCACCCCGTCATTCACAAAGCGCAGGCAGGTGGCGGCGGAACAATCCAGTGACGTATTTCCCTCAATGTCATCAATAATGCTGGTGGCGTCCACCGTCACGTAGTTCATGTACTGGGCGAGATCCGCCATGGTGGTGTCCGCGCCGAGCGCGCTTTCCCGCCGGTATACATTCACCGCCCCGGAGACGGTGGCGGCCATTTCGCTGCCCACGGCCGAATAACGGTTGCCCTGTGCGGTCAGCACTTTGGGGATGACCATGGTAATGATGACGCCCATGATGGCCAGGGCAATCAGCAATTCCGCCAGTGTAAAACCAGCCTGCCGGTGTTTTCCGTTCCGCCCGCCCATCAGGTTGCTCCCACGCACATGGCTTCCTCTCGTCTGTCCATCATACACGCTCCGGCGGCAATGGTCATCACGGCCCGGCCTGTAAGCACCATGCCGTTAAACGGGCAGTTGCGGGACTTGCTGCGGAACTCATCGGGATTCACGCGCCATGTGCGATCCGGATCGATCACCGTGATGTCCGCCCGGCCGCCCACCTGCAGCCGGCCGCAGTCGGGTATTTTCCGGTCAATGCCGTAGGCCTGCACCCCGCCCCAGCCCATCAGGCGAATCACTTCCACCGGCGTGAGCGCCCTGTGACCCTGAGGCTGATGATACAGAAAAGTGAGTATGGCGCCCAGGGAGGTCTCCAGACCAATCACGCCGCGGGGGGCTTCATCCACGGTGCGCGCTTTTTCCTCGGGGGTGTGCGGGGCGTGGTCGGTGGCGATGGCGTCAATGGTGCCGTCCAGCAGGCCTTCCACCAGCGCCTGGCGATCCGCTTCCGTGCGGATGGGGCCGTACATTTTGTAATCCGGGTTGTAATCACTCAGCGTGTCATCGGTGAGTGTGAGATTGTGGGGCGTGCTTTCGGCCGTGATTTTCAGGCCTTCCGCTTTGGCCTCGCGCACCAGCCGGACGCTTTCCGCCGTGGAGAGGTGGGCAAAGTGGACGTGGCCGCCCGTATCGCGCGCCAGAATAATATCGCGGGCCACCATGGTACTTTCCGCCACGCCGGGAATGCCGGGCAGACCCAGACGCGTGGAGACCAGCCCTTCGTTCATCACGCCGCAGCCGCACAGGGTCGGGTCTTCGGCGTGGCAGACGATCGGCACGTCAAACATGGCGGCATACTGCAGCGCCTTGCGCATCATCTGAGCGCTGACGATTGGCATGCCGTCATCCGTGAAGGCCACGGCGCCGTAATCCACCATGGTGCCCATGGCGGTTAATTCTTTCCCATCCAGATCCTTGGTGACCCCGGGCACCGGAATAATCCGGATTCCCGTTTCGGCGCCGATGCGGTTGACGTACTGCAGGGTCTGTACATTATCAATGGCCGGGCTGGTGTTGGGCATAATGCACACCGTGGTGAACCCACCGGCGATCGCCGCCGCCGCGCCGGTCATGGTGGTTTCCTTGGCGGACTGACCGGGATCGCGGAAGTGGACGTGAATGTCCACCAGGCCGGGCGTCACCCAGTAATGTTCCGGCAGGTCTATCACGTCTGTGCCTTTCGGGGCGTCCACCCGTTCGCCGATGGCGCTGATACGGCCGTCTTCAATCAGGACATCCCGCCGGGAGTCCAGGCCGCCGGCCGGGTCAATCACGCGGCCGCCTCGCAGCAGCAGGGGGTTGTCAGGCGATGGTGGGCTCATGGCAGCATCCTTGGGGTTACACTTTGCCGGGCTGGGTCATCAGCAGGTACAGCACGGCCATGCGGATGGCCACGCCGCTGGTGACCTGGTTGGTGATCAGCGAATGATCCACGTTGTCGGCCACCGCGCTGTCGATTTCAACGCCGCGGTTCATCGGGCCGGGGTGCATCACCAGCACGTCCGGCTTGCAGTGGGTGTCCAGCCGTTCCTGGGTAATGCAGTACAGCCGGCTGTATTCGCCCAGCGGAGGAATCAGTCCCAGTGTCTGGCGTTCCATCTGCATGCGCAGGCACATCACCACATCGGCATCCTGCAGCGCGGGTTGTATGCGGGTATGCACGGTGCATCCCAGCGCCCCCACCTCGGGGGGCAGCAGGGTGGCCGGACCCACCACATGGACATCTGCGCCAAACAGTTTCAGCATGGCAATGTTGCTTCGGGCCACCCGGCTGTGCAGAATATCCCCGACAATCACTATCTTCTGCCCCTCCAGGGATTCCAGCCGCTGCGTGAGGCTGTATAAATCCAGCAGGCCCTGGGTGGGGTGATCGTGGCAGCCATCGCCGGCATTCACCACCGCCACGCGATCGCCATAATAACGCGCCAGCTGGTGGGCTGCACCCGAGTGCGGGTGTCGCATCACCACGGCATCCACGCCCATGGCGCGCAGGGTCTCGGCGGTGTCCAGCAGGCTTTCGCCTTTTTTAATGGAGGAGGCGCCGACGGAAAAGTTAATGGTTTCGGCGCTCAGGTATTTGGCCGCCAGCTCAAAGCTGGTCAGCGTGCGGGTGGAGTTTTCATAAAACATGTTGACCACCACCTTGCCCTGCAGGGTGGGGACTTTTTTAACCGGGCGGTTGAGAATGCCGGCAAAGGTCTGCGCGGTTCTCAGAATCTCTTCCACCTCGGGGCGGGTCAGCTGGGCGGAGTCGGTCAGATGGCGGCGCTGCCATGTAAAGGGGGTCAGCAGATCGGCGGGGGAAATGGCCGGGGCTTTACCGGAGGGCCGGGCCTGAGCTGGTGTGGACATTGAAAAACACTCATCCTTTCTGACTTCACCGAATCAGATTAAAGGAACGTATCTATTGTATCCAAAACAGACCACACTGCCGACTTGCTTCCGAGCCCCTGCCGCCACAGGCGGGGGTGAGGTGCTCCAATAAAAAACCCGGCCTTGGCCGGGCGTGTTGCAGGTCATTCAAAATTGGTTGACAACCAACAACCGGAACGATGTGTTTCCCCCATTAAATCTGTGTGGCCACCTAGGCCTGAACGCTGAAAATGGATCCGTCAATACGGCCGTTATCGCCAGCGTCCCTTTCAGTGGCGTTAATGCCGCTGGTGAGACCGCCCACGTTTTTGCCCAGCATAAAGCCCAGCGCGCCGCCCATCAGGCCGCCAATCAGCGTGGTGCTGGCGTGTCCGCGTGAAAGTGTTTTGGCGATGAGGCCACCGCCCACGGCGCCCATCACGGCGCCCAGAATGCCAAACTTGCTGCGTCCCTTGGCGGTTTCCAGCTGATGGAAGTACCGGCCGCGGGCCTGTTCATCCGGCGTGTTGGGATAATAATATCCCGGTATTGCGGGGCCGTAGCCGTAATTGCCGTAGCCCGCGCCGTAGGGGCTGTAGGGGTAGCCCCCGTAACCCATTGAATTGTATGCGTATGGACCCATCCGGGTAACCCCCTCGGACGCGCCTGCCAAAGCAAAGCCGCGCCATTGCCTTCCTGTTTGCCCTATCGTTGGGAGGATTGGACCTCCTGTATGTATAAAAACAAATTGGAGGATTCTTGTGCTAGGGGTGGGCTGAAAAACCCTGAAAAGGCCTCAGGGACGGCGGTAGCGGATGAGGGTGATGCCTTTGAAAGGCTGGGTTTCGGCCACAGTGTAGCCCAGGTGCATCAGGGCGTTGTTAATGCGCACCGTGTTGCTTTCCGCCGCGTGGGAATACACCACCCACAAACCGTCATAGTCCGCGCTGATTGCACCCAGATCACTCAGGGGGAGGCCTTTCTTGTGGTCCTCATGCAGCCCCCGGACGGGAATGGCGTCGTTGAGGTAATAGGCAATGCCAATGGCCGGAGCGCCGGACTTATGCACCAGAACGGCCTCGCGGATCTGAACATGATCGTTGATATAGCCGGCGGCGTTCAGGAAATCCTCGGAGATCAGCGCGTCGCCCGACTGCAGTTGCCAGGTGTGCACGCCCATCCAGACACAGAAGGTCATCACCAGCCAGTATTTGGGCAGCCTGGTCAGCGCGGGAAAGGTCTGCCGCAGCAGGCGCTGCAGAACCAGAAGGCTGTGGGCCACCAGCAGGGCGAACGCGGGACTGGCCAGAATCAGATACCGTTTGATGCTCAGGGTGTGGGTGTTCTGAACCAGATCCAGGACAATCTGCATCACAATCAGCGTGGCCATCCAGGCCAGGGCCATCTGCACGGCATAGGAGATTCGCCGTCCGTAGGCTTCGCGGCTGAATAACTTGCGGAGGTAAACCACCGAGACGCTGAGGCAGACCACCAGCATAAAAATGCTGCCGATGGCGGATTCCGGCATGATGAATGCGGCGAACACCCGCCAGAGTTTTTCCGGCACGTGCAGCGGGTTCCAGAGGCCCATGGTGTAGTGCCCCCCCTCGCGGAAGAAAGAGAGCTGGTGCAGCAGAATGGGCAGCCAGGGCAGAAACAGCAGGGTGGTGAGGCCCGCAGAGACCAGCACGCGCAGGCGGAGTTTCGGACCGAAAGGACGCACCATCCACAGGGCGAAGGCATAGAGAAAGACAAGATAAAACCCGTAAAAGTACTGGGAATACAGACCCACCGCCGACAGAAGCGACATCACCACCCATGGGTACCAGGGTGAGCGCGCCGGATCGCCCGAGGGGTGGGTGGCCACAAAATGAATGGTGCGCAGCAGCCACCAGGCTGAGGTGATGGCGATCAGCAGGGTCAGCGTGTAAGGCCGGGCGTCCTGCGCATGGGCCACCTGGTAGGCCGAAAGCGCAAAAATGGCCGCCGTGACCAGCCCCAGGGCATTGCCCCGCCGCTGACGGGCCTGCAGGGTGTCCTCGTCATCCAGTGCGTAAACGCGCAGCCCCCGGCCCAGCAGAAAGATCATCGGCAGACAGAGTGTGGCGAACACGATGGGCAGTATGCGCAGCGAGACCGGATTGCTGCCGACGGTGCGCAGCACCGGCTGCATCATACAGAAAAACAGCGGCGGATGGATGTTGTTGCGCAGAACGCGAATGGTGGGGCCACAGTCCAGTGTGGGAATCATCGGCAGGGTGGCTTTGCCCCGGTAATCCACGGCCGGCTCCGGCATCTGCGGATCCAGTGATTTGCCGGTCCGCTCAAAAGCGGTCGGATCAATAGACTGGCCGTTGACCGAGGCGATTGTTGCGAATTCGTCGCTCCAGAGGCTTTTGGCGCTCAGGTTGTTCACCCGGAAAAACAGGCCGATGATGATAATGAATATGAGCAGGATGACCCAGAGAAAACGGTCCTGATGAACCTCAGGGGCGGGCATTCCCAGTCGGGCGTGGTCACTCATGGCTGCGAATCGTTCTTTCCAAAACCTCTCACACGGTGGATGACGGCCGGTGATTCAGCCGGGGGGGACCCTCCTGCTGCCAGCGCCGACCTATCACCACTATAACAGGCAAAGCCGTCAGCAGGACAAAATTCACAAAATGCGCTTGCCCCAGAAACGTCAGGGCGAAAACCTGGGCGATGCTGAGCAGCACCACGGCGCGCCGCAGCCAGTTGCCCGGCGGCAGGAAAAAGCCCAGCGCAAGCACCATCCCCACGTACCACGGGTAAAACTTCAGGCTGACCCCGCAAACCAGCAGCACCATCACCCAGCCGCTGAGGCGCGCCAGTCTGGCCACGGCGCTGCTGAGCGTGGGCAGCGCGGGCCGGAAAAACAGCCAGAAGGAATAGAGCATACCGCCATAAATCACGCCATAGCCCAGTAGCAGCAGGTTTTTGAGTTGCTGACGCACCAGCAGCTTGTAGGGCAACAGCCCCGGCAGGGCATTGGCGATCTGTTTAAACAGGCTGTATAGAAAGTGGTGCAGCGATGAGTGGGAAACCAGGGCATTGTGCTGAATCTGATTGAAACGGATGGCCTCCCAGTCTTTCAGGTAGGGGTAGCCGCACAGACCGGTCAGCAGAACTGAAAGTACAAGCCCGGTGGCCAGATCGCGCCACAGCCGCATACGAATGAGATAGACCAGCGCAAACGGCAGCAGAATTACGGGAAGGTATTTAATCAGCACGGCCGCCGTCAGGCAGGGGAGCAGGGCCCAGGCGTGCTTTCTCAGAACAGCATAGAAACCCAGCACCACAAACAGTGTCATCACAATATCATTGTGGCCGTTGGCAATGTGATGAATCAGAATGAGCGGATTGAGCAGATACAGGTACAGGGACAGTTCCGGGCGCGGGTGTCCCAGCCGCCGGGCAATGCGGAAAACCAGCCATGCGGTGAGGCCGTGGACCAGAACGTTGAGCGATTTAAACCAGAGCAGCGTGCCTGTTTTATCGCCGCCCCCCAGCAGGCACAGCAGTTTGGTCAGCCCCATAAACAGAAAGCCATAAGGACTGGGGTTGCTCACCCAGTGATCGGTCAGCATCGGATCATGCTGCCAGCCGGGTATCTGCTCCACCACCACGGCATAGGGATTGAGATGGTAATGGATCTGCTGCCACCCGCGGTTGATATACCCAAACACATCGGTGGAATGAAACGGCGGGATCCACCAGGCGGCCAGAAGAATCACCGCGCCGAAGCCCAGAATGGTGAGTGTGGCGCTGCCTTCGCTCTGGTTGCGGCATTGCACATACCCCCAGATATACAGGCCGATCTGCAGGAGGCAGGCCGGCCATAAAAAGAGTTCCCGGTTCAGGCGCGGTCCGCAGAGGGGGCTATGGTAAAACCAGGCGAATCCGACATACAGCAGCAGCGTCAGCAGCAGGGGCGGCCAGAGACGGGCCATGGCGGCGGTGTCCGTAACGGCGGCAATTTGGGGATTGCGGGTGTCGGCAGCCATGCGCCCATCATCCGATAAACGGCGCAAAAAAGGGAGGGCGGGTTGTCCGGCAGGGCGTTCGTTGGGTAGAATGGAAGGGTTAAGTCGCAATGACTGGAAGCAAGGGAGTTTGCCATGGTTGGTTTCTACAGATCGATGTCGCATGCCGTGAAACTGGCCGTGGTGGCCATGGCGGGAACCGTTTGCCTGGCAGCCCCGGCGGCCCATGCACTGGACCTGCTGCGCTCCGTGCCGCTGGAAGTGAAGTCCTACGAGTCAAGTGGGGCCTTTCCGGCCGCCTTCTCTTCACCGGAAGCCGTTATGTCGGTGCTGAACGGGACTGATAACCAGCTGCTGCATATGGAAGCTATCCGGCGGGCCTACCATCAGCTGGGCGAGGTGGACCGCAAGGCGCTGCTGAACGATCTGATGGAGCGCCACCGCGAGGATGACGGGGACCCGAAGCTTTATTTTGATCTGGGGTACGCCCAGGTGGTGTTTGAGCACAACAAAACCGGCCTGTACTTTTTGCGGAAGGCCAACGATTACCTGCGGACCCAGTTTACCGCCCAGGCGTACGCCAGCGCCCAGGCCGAGATTGATTTAGAGGTGGAGGATGGCCTGGCCGACTCCATGAATACCCGTAAACTGGATGTGCTGTACCTGCTGCGCCAGGCGGTGCACCGTGACGCAAAAAACCATGTGGCGGGTTTCTGGCCGGGCTTTGTGCGGGATATTGAACAACTGAAACCGCTGCCCGCCTATTCCGATCTCCTGAGTCTGGATTACAGCGTGGAGTATGTGCCTTACGGCAACAACACGCCGCCCATTGCCGGGGTGGGCGGGCAGGTTTCCTCTGAGCTGGATGCCCTGATGGCCCAGGTGCGCGCCATGCTGAGTGATGACGCCGGGCCCGGGACCATCACCGATTCCGTCTCGACAACGATCTCCTCTTCCTCGGATCTCAGGCCGGTGCAGGCTGCACAACCGGCCGCCAGCCCCGCAGCTGCAAAACTGCCCGGCTTTGACGAACCGGTGGGCGCTCTGGCCAGAGCGGATGAGCCGATCCCGGATGGCGACAGCGAATTGGGTGGGCCGGTCAGCCGCCCGCTGGAGACCGCTTCGGCGCTGAGTCAGCCGGAAGAACAGTCTGTTGCCGCGCGCGCCGAAACCACCGGGGAAATCACCCGCCGCAGTTGTTCTCCCCGGGGTGGCGACGTGTTTGTGCCCGGACCGGACCTGGCGGGCAATCTCATTCACACCACGGAGGCCGATCTGACCAATAACGGCCAGCCCCTAAAAGTCCGTTTCTACCGACAGCCGGTTGAGGTGGCCTCTGCCGGAGCCTCCGGGGCGCCGGCCGCTTACCGGGTGGTAGTTACCAACAGTCAGGATCAGTCTGTGGGCGCTTTTGACGCCAACGATGCCCCCTACATTATTGAAGACATTGAGATGGACGGCACTTTTGAATTTGTGATCCGCCAGTACCTGGTCAACCCTTACCGGCCGGTTCAGGTGTATCGTTTTGACGAACAGTGCGCCCTCAAGCCGGATATGAGTATCCAGCGCCTGTTTGAATAATCGGCTACTAATGTAGTAAAAACTAATCCGCCCGGATGAGGCAGCAGGCTCCGGCTCGGGCTATTCTGAGTGCACAAGGGTCATTCTGGCTCGTTGATAGTTCAAATGGGTATGATTCCGGGCCTTTCCGCCTGCTGAATCTCACGAAACAGGGTTCCAAGCGCTTCTCAGAAGGGATAGTGAATGAATATTGCCCGCTCGGCAGGTGTGGCCTCAATGGTTGCTGCGGATCTCGTCCGACAGGGAAACGCCCTGTCCGTTGTCGGTGGCAAATCGTTCTCGCTGGCCAAGCTGGCGGGCGGGTTTGTCAGCGCGCAGTATGGCAAACCGGCAGGTCTGCTGGCCGAACAGGTTGTTAACAAACTGCCCGGGGTGCTGCAGCGGGCCGGAGAACAGCTGATGACCCTGAGCCATGCCGAGCGGCATGCGGTGCTCACAGGCGCCCCGGCAGCCGGCAGCGCAATGGCGGCCGGTGTGGCCGGCGCCCCCACCGGAGAAGTGCTGGCGATGATTCAGCAGCTGGATTCCAACCACGACGGCGCGCTTTCTCAGGTTGAACTGAGCGCCGCACTGGAGAAGGCGCAGCCGGGCACCCCGCAGCACCGCCTGATGACGGCGCTTCAGGATCACTTTGATGATCTGTCGGCCAGCGATAAGGCGGCGGGCATCAGCCTGCAGGATATTGTGGCCCTGGCCGGGCAGGACGCCAACGTCGCCTCGGTCACCCTGGCCGACTGGCAGACACTGGTGCGGCAACGCGTCTAGTCCAGCGGGAAAACAGCATCCTGCAGCGGCTGAGATGGCGACGGATCCAGCGGTTCATACCGTGACTTGTTCTGATGACGTGAGCGCTGGAAGGTGAGCGGCACGTGAGAAGCGGCCAGCCCGACGACTTCAACCGGCCGGCCCAGTTCGCTGGCGCGTTCATGCACGGCGCGCAGGGCCTCAATCAGGGTGGCGCCGGTGGTGGTCAGGTCATCAATCACAATCACGTGCCCGGGCAGTTTCTCCAGCGTGCAGGCCATGCTGTGGTTAATGTTGTGAAAACGGGCATGCCGCTGCGATAAATCATGCTGCGTGGCCACCTCACGGGTCCAGCTCAGGCCATCGGTGCGCCAGTCGTAATCAAACCGGTGGGCCAGCTGCCGGGCCAGGTAACGCACGGTATCCAGTTTACCGGTATGCGGGGGAATGCTGATCACAAGGGTGTTCCCAGACGGGGGGCGTTCGCTGAGATGCTGCCAGTAGTGACAGAGTATTTCTCCCAGTTTCCGGCGGGCATCCGGCTTCAGATAGAATTTATACCCGTACAGAATTTTCTTCACCAGCGGGTTCATCAGCGTGGCGGCATAACAGACGGTGGGTGAACTGGCGTTGATTTTAAACAACGGGTGCGAATCCCGGAAATCCAGGGCGGCCTGGCAGTCCGGGCAGAAGGCGTCGGTCTGGCTTTCCAGCCGGGCGGCGCAGTGCTGGCACTGATGGGTTCTCAGCGCATGTTTTAACTTGTCAATCCAATACACCAGCATGGCGGTAATCCCCGAAACAACCCAGTATGAAGAATACAAACGCGGCGATACGCTTCCGATTCCCGGTCCGGCTGAATTCAGCGCCGAACCTGAGAATTCACTACATCCCCATTATACCGGTTTGCTCTCTGAAAGTAAAAACAGTTGCACGGTTTGTAAACCTGATTACACTCCCATCAACCAGGATGGAGGCCGGATGGCGCTGAATCAATCAAGGCTGAAAGACGTGGCGTTCAACGTGTACAGGTTTCTCAGCCACAGGCCGGGGCCATTCACTCGGCTGTCCTGCCGTCATTTCCGCACGCCGTTGTTTGAGGGGAAGTGTTACTGCATGGATTGCGGCCGGGGTCTGCTGGTCAGCTGGCAGGTTTCTCGCTGTGCGCACTGCCGCCGCCTTGTGCCCCGGGACGCCAGCCATTGCGGCGGGTGCGGGGGCTGTTCATTCAAGCGTGAACCCCTGGAAAACCCGCACGGGTATCAGTTGCGGCATGCCTGGCTGGTGGTGCGTCAGGAGCCGCGGGAAAAATCAGCCGAAGGTTTTGAAACTCATGTCGATGTTCTTATCAATGACCTTCTGGACCGCATCAATCTCGGTCTGAACCGCCTGCTGCTGGGTATCCACACGGCGCAGCTGTAACTCCAGGCTTTTATCCAGGGCCTGCAGGGCGCTGATACGCAGCTGCAGGCTGACGCCCATGGGGGATTCCGGTTCCAGGTTGGTGGTCATGCCAAACAGCTGCGTCACGGCGTTGGCCAGCTGCATGCGCGACTCGTTAATCTGAAGCCCGGTCAGCTCCAGATCATTCTTGTACGCCGTCAGTTGCAGAAAGCGTGCCTGACTTGCCGCTAACCCCATTCGTCAACCGTCCTATGCCACTGTTTGCAGGGACGCATGGCCCCTGTGGGCGTATCGGACGCGGCAGCGGTCATCTGAAACATTCCCCCGTCAGGGCTTAACGTTCCGTAATATCCAGGGCGTTGCGCCGGCTTGCCTGCGGCAAGCCCCGAGGCGCCGGATCCGGTTCCGCTTTTGGCTGCGCTTTTGTTACAATCAGCGCCATGACGACCTCACTGACTGCCACCGCCCTGCAGGCCGAAGTGGACCAACGGCGCACCTTCGCCATCATTTCTCACCCGGATGCCGGTAAGACCACGCTGACCGAGAAACTCCTGCTGTATGGCGGCGCCATTCATCTGGCGGGCTCGGTGACGGCCAAAAAAGCCCAGCGGCAGGCAACCAGCGACTGGATGGACCTGGAAAAGCAGCGCGGTATCTCCATTACCTCCACCGTGCTGAATTTTGACTATGCCGGGTACAAGGTCAATCTGCTGGACACCCCGGGTCACCAGGACTTCAGTGAGGACACCTACCGCACCCTGATGGCGGCCGACAGCGTGATTATGCTGATTGACAACGCCAAGGGCGTGGAGGAGCAGACCAAAAAGCTGTTCCAGGTCGCCAAAAAACGTCAAATTCCCGTGGTGACCTTCATCAATAAAATGGATCGCCCGGGCCGCGAGCCCCTGGAGCTGCTGGATGAAATCGAGTCGTTGTTTGGCATAAAAACCTACCCGTTTAACTGGCCGATTGGTATGGGTCCCACCTTCACCGGCGTGTATGACCGCATTGACAAGCAGCTGCATACCTTTGAGCGCACGGCGCACGGTAAGCACCGTGCACCGGTGGCCCTGGCCGATCTGCATGATGAGTCCTTCAAAGCCTCTGTGGCGCCGGATGTGTATGCCCAGCTGCTGGAAGAGGTGGCGATTCTCGAAGGGGCGGGCGATCCCTTTAGCATGGACGAGTACCGCGCCGGGCTGCAGACGCCCGTGTTTTTCGGCAGCGCCGTGACCAACTTTGGCGTTGAGCTGTTTCTCAATCAGTTTCTGCCGATGGCGCCCAGGCCCACCGCCCGGGGTACGGATGCCGGGCCACGGGATCCGGCCGACCCTGAGTTTGCCGGGTTTGTGTTTAAAATTCAGGCGAATATGGACCCCAATCACCGCAACCGGATTGCCTTTATCCGCGTGTGCTCCGGTAAGTTTGAGCGCGATATGCAGGTGAAGCATCCGCGTACAGGCAAGATGGTGCGCCTGTCTCATGCCAACAAACTGTTTGGCGCCGAGCGCGAGATTATTGAAGAAGCCTATGCCGGCGATATTGTGGGCCTGGTCAGCGGGGATACCTTCGCCATCGGCGATACGCTGTGCACGGGTAAAAGCGTTCAGTTCGATCCGATTCCCACTTTTTCGCCGGAGCATTTCGCCCTGCTGAAAAATCCGAATCCCTCCAAGTACAAGCAGTTTCAGAAGGGGCTGGAGCAGCTGATGCAGGAGGGCGCGATTCAGGTGATGTACTTCAGTGACGGCGTGCAGCGCAACCCCGTGCTGGCCGCCGTGGGTCGCCTGCAGTTTGAGGTGGTGCAGTACCGTATGCTGAGTGAGTACAGTGTGGATACCCAGGTGGAGGCGTTGCCGGAGTTTACGCATGTGCGCTGGCTGAGCGGCAGCCCGGAAGCCATGAAGGCGATGAGCTGGATTGTGAACGCCCGCCCGGCCGAGGATGCGCTGGGCCGCCCCGTGGCGCTGGTGAAGGGGGAGTGGGCGCTGAACTACCTGCTGGAGCAGAATCCGGATATTACTTTCAGCGATACGCCGTAGTGAACCCCCACCCGGCTTCGGCGTTGCCTCAGCCACCCTCCCCCTGAAGGGAGAGGGGTGTAACGGTGACTTTACAATCTAACGTCTATTCTCGCTCGGTTGTTTTTATATCCATGTGAGGCAGTTGTACTGCCGGATGGGACAAAATGGGGGATGGAACGATGAATATTGGAAAAGCAGGATTATTCGCAATGGGCGCATTCGGCATTGGTGGACTGGCTTCGGTCACAGCCAGCTCATTTCTGCGCAAGTCTGATCACGGAAAACTCGCCGATAAGATGCAGAAGTTTGGACTGATGAGTTTAGCAGGAGCCGCTGTGCCATTCTTTGGACTATCGATTCTGGCTTCGCGGGGCCATTTTGGAAAAGAGGCTGCACAAGTTGCAGGTAAAGCCACACTCGCAATCGCTTAAAAATAGGTAAACCCCACCCAGCCGGCTGGGGTTTTGGCAATCTTGGCATAAAGATTGTTTTTATTAACTAGTAGATGTCAGAGTGGTTGACAGAAGGAGTATTCATTATGGCCGCAATTCCCCCATCGCTGCCCTCACAAAGTTCACATCCTGCTCAGCCAAAAAAATGGCTTGAGTTAGCGAAGGCAACAGCGTCAGCAGGTTTAACGGGTCCAGGTCCTGAAGAGTTATTATTGGCTCAAAGCGTTGACTTCGCATTTAGTAGTTTTGCCTGAATGCGGGATTGAAAAAGTGAAGCAGCTATGGCACGGTGGCGGCATGTCACCGTGTTTTGGCCTGCTGAATGCACACCCTGCGTGAAAAAATTTTTCAACTCCTCAGCCCGACGGGTTGGGTAATTGCCCTGGTGATGGCGCTGCTGGCCACGGCCGTGGTGGTGGAAGGGGTGATGCTCTATTCCGCGCAGCGGGCGGACAGTGTTGCCGTGGAATCGGCCGAAGCGCGCGAAAGCGCCGGGGAAAAGCAGTCTCACGTGAACGCGGCGCCGCCCCAGGCCGGAGGTGGGCAGGGGACGCGACTGCTGATGAAAAACATGCAGTACTGCTGGACGCCCAAGGTCTGTGTGACGGTGGATCAGCTGACGGCGCTGCTGCAGAGTGAAGCCAAAGGCGAACCGGTGAATTTTGACGCGCCCGATCGCTTCCGCGTGACCGTCCAGCAGGCCGAAGCCCGCATCACGCCGGAAATTCTGGAGGGCATGTTTAACGAAAGCGTGTTCAACTATCCGGGTTCCAAGCTGAAAGATTTGTCGGTGAGCATCACCACACCGGTCGGGGAGAAGAACGCCCGGCCCAAGGTGCATGTCAGCGGGCAGCTGAATTATGCGGTGTGGGTGCCGTTCGGCATGGACACAGACCTCTCTGTGGACAAGAAAACCAACACCATTGTCATTCGCGTGCACGATCTGAAGGTACTGGGCGTGTTGCCCGCCAAATGGCTGCTGGGTATTAAGCCCTTTGAGCTGGATGAATTGCTGCCATTGCCCGCCAACCACCACCTCACCATTACGGGCAATGAAATCCGGGTGAAGCCCTTTGGGTTGTTTCCGCCGCCGCGCCTGCACGGCAACCTGGACGCCATTGCCGTAACGCCGCGCATGCTGCGCATCCGCTTTGCGGGAAAAGACACGGATTTTCAGGGGATCCCAGAGCCGGCCGCCAAAAACTTTATTTACCTGCAGGGCGGGGTCACCCGGTTTGGTCAGCTGAGTATGCAGAATACCCGTATTCAGATTGCCGCCCTGAAGCCCAGAGAGCATATGACCTTCTTCATCAGCCGGTATCAGCGCTTTCTGCCGCAGAGCACCATTCATATGCAGACCGACGGGGGCATCTTGGTCCACATGCCGGACCATGCCCCGTAGGGTGTAAACCCCTCACCCCCAACCCCCTCTCCCGCAAGGGGAGAGGGGGCATATGCCGTAAATTTCCAGACCATTATCATGGATTAAATCATTGACGAAAGTCGCAAAACCCTCTCCCCATGTGGGAGAGGGTGCCCCCGCAGGAGCCGGGTGAGGGGTGAATGTCGATTCGCCCGGGTCTATAAGACTTTCGGATAGCATCAACGCCTGAACGCACGGCAAGCCGTTATAATAGTGTGTAGCCTTAACAGGTTGAGAGTTTGTTGAGTTGCCGAGGGTAAGGCCATGGATGTACGCGCCGGGCGGGTGATTCGCCGTTTTCTGATCTTCGGGGCCGTGCCCACCAATATTGTGGCCGCTGTGCTGGGCTGGTTATACTGGCGCCCCCTGCTGCTGCTGCTCATCCCCCTGCTGCCCCTCACCATTGTGGGCCTGTCTGATATTTTCCAGAAGCGGCGATCGATTCTCAGGAATTTTCCTGTCCTCGGCCATGGGCGGTATCTGATGGAGAGCCTGCGCCCGGAGCTGCACCAGTACTTTATTGAATCCAACACCAACGGCCTGCCGTTTGACCGCCTGCGCCGCGATAAAATGTACCAGCGCGCCAAGCGCCAGCTGGATACCCTCCCCTTCGGAGCCCAGCGGGACATGTACCAGCCCGGCTACGAGTGGATTGATCACTCCATTCTGGCCAGGTCCAATCACAACATCGATCCCCGCATCATGATTGGTGGCCCGCATTGCAGCCAGCCATACAATGCCTCGCTGCTGAATGTCTCGGCCATGAGTTACGGGTCGCTCAGTCCCAATGCGGTGCTGGCGCTGAATGAAGGGGCGCGGATCGGGAATTTTGCGCACAATACGGGCGAAGGGGGTATCAGCCCCTACCACCTGCAGGGTGGCGGCGACCTGATTTACCAGCTGGGCACCGGGTACTTTGGCAGCCGCAATCCCAAAGATGGCACCTTCTGCCCGGAACGCTTCAGTGAAAAAGCCGCCCTGCCCACCGTTAAAATGATTGAGATCAAGCTGTCCCAGGGCGCCAAGCCCGGCCATGGCGGCATTCTGCCGGCGCAGAAACTTACCCCGGAGATTGCAGAAATCCGGGGCGTGCCGATGGGAATGGATGTCCTCTCGCCGCCGGCGCATACGGCGTTCTCCACGCCACGGGGCCTGCTTGAATTTGTGACGGTGCTGCGCGATCGGTCTGGCGGGAAGCCCGTTGGCATCAAAATGTGCGTGGGTTACCGGCGTGAAATCATTGCCCTGTGCAAAGCGATGCATGAGACCGGGATTTACCCGGACTATATCTCCGTGGATGGCGGTGAGGGCGGCACCGGCGCCGCGCCCATGGAATTCTCCAATTCAGTGGGCCACCCGCTGGAAGACGGCTTGGCGTTTATGATCAATGCGCTGGTGGGGTATAACCTGCGCCCACACATCCGGGTGATGGCGGCCGGTAAAATCACCACCGGTTTTGACATGGTCAGCCGCCTGGCGCTGGGCGCCGATGCCTGTTATTCCGCCCGAGGCATGATGTTTGCGCTGGGGTGCATCCAGGCGCTGACCTGTAACACCAACCACTGTCCCACCGGTGTGGCCACGCAGGATCCCCAGTTGTACCAGGGCCTGGTGGTTTCCGCCAAACGCGACCGGGTCGCCAATTTTCACCATGGGGTGGTCAGCAGCCTGATGGAAATTCTGGGCGCCTCCGGTCTCAGCTCACCCGATGAACTGCGGCCGGAGCACATCCACCGGCGTATCAGCCACATGGAAGTGAAAACCTATGCCGAGATTCATCATTTCATCCCGCCAGGCTCGCTGCTGGATGAGTCGGCGATTCCGCTGACGTTCAGACCCTGGTGTCAGGGCGTTACGGCAGACAGCTTTGTTCCCCTGGCGGCCGCGGTCCACTGAAGCAAGATTGCCACAACCCTTGCGGGGTTTCGCAACGATGAAGGTTCAATAAATGGGATCAGGCCTGAATGTTGAGTCCGCGGATTGGGTGTGTGGCCTGGGGCTTGATCTGTTTCGAGGCAAAAAACATGTTGGTCAGGCCGCGGATGAAATCACCAAGTGCGGCAGCCGCTGTATCGTTTTCAGTCACCGGTTTAAGTGCGCGGGTGGCAGCAGCGGCGGGGGCAAAACCAAAATGAGCAGCGGGTGCTGAAACCGGCATTCGCATTCGCGCGTCATATTTCATCATGTCTGACCCAGTGATCATGAAACCACAAAACCCTCCCAAATGTGTTGAGACCACTATACCTTATTTAGTAACCGCTGGCAAGCAACGGTTGGAAGAATGGTGAGATCGGATGGCCTTTGTAACCGGATCGTTACAGTGAAACGATCAGTCACAGGCCTCGCAGGCACTGGCTGTATCGCAGGCGGCAACCCCGGAGGGCGTTGCCTGCATGGGCTGTCCCTGCCGGCTGTTGTTGCGGTAGACCGTAATGCCTTTCACCCCCAGCGTGTGGGCCAGCCGGAAGGTCTCGGCCACCTGGGTTGGGGTGGCGTTTTCCGGAAAGTTGATGGTTTTGGAGACGCCGTTATCAGTGCAGGCCTGGAAAGCGGCCTGCATGCGGATATGCCATTCCGGGGCAATGTCCAGGGCGGTTACCCACGCCCGGCGCTGTGAGGGTGGCAGGCCGGCCACGGCGGCATAGCCCGGGTATGTTTCCGGCAGGCGGGCGCCGTCCAGTATCTCCCGGGTGAATTCAAAGGCGAACAGGGGTTCAATGCCCCCGGAGGCTCCGGCAATAATGCTGATGGTGCCCGTGGGTGCGATACAGGTGGTGGTGGCGTTGCGGATACCGTTTTGTGCAATGTCCTGCGCCAGCCGGCGCCAGTCATCGGCGCTGATCCGGGCTGTGGGCTGACGGCGGCTGGTCAGCCAGCCGGGATCGCTGAAGCGGCTGCCGGCAAAATTCGGGAATGCCCCCCGGCTCTGCGCGAGCGCCACGGAGGCCCGCTTGGATTCATAATCCAGAAACGCGGCGACTTCGCGGGCAAGCGCAACCGCCTCCTCACTGTCGTAGGGAATATTCATCGAGAGGAGCACATCGGCCCAGCCCATCAGGCCGAGTCCGATTTTACGGTTGCCGTTAACCATCGGCGCAATCTGGGGAATGGGGTAATGGTTCTGCGTGATGACGTTATCCAGAAAGTGAACCGACTGGTGAATCACCCGGCGGAAGCGGTCCCAGTCGATCTGCCGTTCATTCGTCATCAGGCGGCCCAGATTGATGGAGCCGAGATTGCAGGCCTCATAGGGAAGCAGCGGCACCTCACCGCAGGGGTTGGTCGCTTCAATATCGCCCAGTTGCGGCGTGGGGTTGTCGCGGTTGATGGCGTCCAGAAAAATCAGTCCCGGCTCGCCCGTGCGCCAGGCGCTCTGCACCAGTTCCTCAAATAAAACGCCGGCCTTCACCACCCGCTGAATACTGGTGGCCGGGTGCATGCTCAGCGGCCAGTCGGCGTTTTGTTTCACGGCAGTCATAAAGGCGTCCGGCACGGATACTGAGATGTTGAAGTTGGTCAGCGCCCGCAGGTCGTTCTTACAGGCAATAAACGCGCCGATGTCCGGATGATCGACGCGGAGGATGCCCATATTGGCGCCGCGCCGGGCACCGCCCTGTTTAATGGCGTCTGTGGCGGCGTTAAACACGCCCATAAAGGCAATCGGCCCGGAGGAAATACCCATTGTGGAGCGGACCACATCGCCCTGGGGGCGCAGGCGGGTGAAAGCAAAGCCGGTGCCGCCGCCACTCTGATGAATGAGCGCGGCATGGGTGAGGGTTTCAAAAATGCCGGCCAGATCATCGGCCACCGGCAACACAAAACAGGCGGAAAGCTGCGCAAGACTGTCCGGTTCCGGACGGCCGGCATTCATCAGCGTGGGGCTGTTGGGCAGGAAGGCGCCGGTCGCCATCAGATCATAAAAGGCGTCCGTCAGTGCGTCCGTATCCGCTGAAACATCACCGGCACGGTCTCCGGCCGCAATGTGCCGGGCCACCCGGGTAAACAGTTCTGCCGGCGTTTCCCGGGTCCGGCCGGTGTCATCCTTCAGCAGGTAGCGCTGCTGAAGCACGGTCAGTGCGTTTTCAGTGAGTCTGGGTGCGTTCTGTGAGGTCATGGGGGCATCATACCGGGTTTGCCGGATCCGACTCAAGGGGTTGAAGCGCGTTTACAATGGCCGCTGCCGTTCTGGCCGGCAGGCCCGGCACACCGCCCAGCGATTCCCGCAGTTCCTGTTCGCTCATGGCGTTCATGGCGGTGAGCGAACCGAAACGGGTCAGGAGTTTCTGTTTCATTTTGGGGCCCACCCCGGGTATGGTGTCCAGCGTGGTCTGCGTGGCGGCTTTCTCGCGCCGTTTGCGGTGGTAGGTGATGGCAAAGCGGTGGGCTTCGTCGCGGATCTGCTGCAGCAAAAAAAGCGCGCGGGAGTCGCGGGCGAGCAGGACCGGCCGGGGTTGATCGGGCACGAAGATCTCCTCGAATTTCTTGGCCAGTGAAATCACGGCCTGGTCCCGGACGCCCAGCGCTTCCATGGCGGCCACGGCGGCGGCCAGCTGGCCCTTGCCGCCGTCAATGATCACGAGGTCCGGATCCGGCCAGCGCTGGCTGGCATCCTCCTGGGCGCTGCTGTGCTGAAAGCGGCGCCGGATGACCTCGCCCATGCTTTTAAAGTCATCGGGTCTGCCTTCGGCACTGCGGATTTTAAACCGGCGGTATTCCTGCCGGTTGGGAACGCCGTTTTCAAACACCACCATGCTGGCCACGGTCTCCTGCCCCTGAAAATGCGAGATGTCATAGCATTCCATGCGGGCGGGAAACTGCGGCAGTTTCAGCTGCTCCTGCAGCTGCATCAGCGCCGGTGTGGGGTCGCTCCGCAGTTTATGGGCCGCCTGAAGTTGCGCCTGATGCAACTGCTCACGCGCATTTTTCAGGGCAAGCTGCACCAGCTCCTCCTTAACGCCCAGGCTGGGCACCACCATCGGCAGTTTCCGGCCGCGCTTCTGTTTCAGCAGGGCGCTGAGTGTGTCCCGGGTGTCCGGGTTGCCGATGGACATTCCCAGTACAATTTCATCCGGCAGATCTTCGGTGTCCAGATCCACGTAATACCGCTCCAGGAAACCGTCAAAGGCTTCGCTCAGCGTCGTCTGTTCCGTCAGCGCCACCTCATGGTGATGGCTGCCAATCAGTTTTCCGCGACGGATATTCAGCACCTGGATCATCGCGCTGGTTTCGCTGCTGACGGCAGCCACGATGTCCTGAGAAACCGTGGGGTTATCGTAAAACGTTTTCTGCCGGGTGGCCATCTGCTGGACCGCCCGGTAGCGGTTGCGCAGGGTGGCGGCCCGCTCATACTGCAGGTGCTCGCTGGCAGACTGCATCTGGGTTTCCAGCACTTCCAGCAGTTTATCCGCCCGGCCACGCAGAAACAGGCCGACCTGCTCCATGGTTTCGCGGTATTCCTCGGCGGTAATCAAACCCTGACAGGGCCCCGGGCAGGTGCCGATGTAATAGTTCATGCAGGGCCGGTGCCTGAACATGGGGGTTTTGCGCTGGCGCAGGGGAAAGTTTTTTTTAATGACTTCCAGAATGCGGTACATATCGCCGGTATTCAGAAAGGGGCCGAAGTAACGGCTGCGGGAGCGGGCGTTGTCGCGGCTGCGCGTCACAAAAATCCGGGGGAATTCATCCTGCGTGAAGCCCAGCCACGGGTAGCTGTCGTCCTTCATCAGCACGTTGTAGCGGGGTTTGTGGCGCTTGATGAGGTTGTTCTCAACAATCAGCGCCTCGACTTCGCTGTCGGTGATGATGGTGTCAAACCGGGCGATTTTGGCCACCATGGCGCTGACCTTGGGACTGTGACCGGCGTTTTTCTGGAAATAACTGCGGACGCGGTTGCGCAGGTTTTTGGCCTTGCCCACATAGATCAGTTTCTCTTTGACGTTGTACATGCGGTACACGCCAGGCTCCGTAGGCAGGTTTTTCAGGGCGGTGGCCAGGTCAAACGGCGCGGATGAGGGTTGTTCGGGCGTGCGGGGCGGAGGGCTCATGATGATTTATCATAACAAACGGCGGGTCATTCGGAGCGAACGGGCTATAATAAGGACTGTCGCGTTGAGGGAGCGTTCCCATGGCCAATAACAGCAGTCCGGTTTCCGATGTGGACAAAGTGAAAGTCCGGGTGGCCACCCGCACCTACCTTTTTGAGGGCTACATTCACAAGGTCAAGCTTGGCCGTGAAAACCGCCGCCTGTCCGACACCCTGAATATGGACCGGCGGTTTATGCCGATGATTGAAGTGAAACGCTGGCTGGTGAATGAGCCGCTGGCGCCGCCCACAAATCATGCCCTGGTGCAGGTGGCTGTGGAGGCCATTGAATTTGTGGAGCCGCTGGATAAAAAAGCCCAGGAACCTGACTAACTAGAACGTGCGACCGACCCAGACAGGCTGGTCCTCCGGTGAGCCGTTGAGACAGCCGAAACAGTTGCCGTAGCAGCACTGCTTTTTAATGGACAGCGGCTGGAGGTGAATGGGACGGGGGGCCTCTTTCAGCACAAACTGCAGCAGGGCTTCCAGCTTGGGCACATCCACAGACGGATTGAGTGTCGTGTCGATGCCCAGAATGATCGGATCGCTGTGGGGGTTGATGGTCCACAGGTAAACGCTGAGCGCCTTGAGCTCCTCCACCATTCCGGCTTCGAGCAGGCGTTCCTTGATCCAGAACAGCAGTTGGTAGTCGTTGAGTTCCATGACGTCAGGCGTGCAAACGCAGTCGTTGAAAATACGGAGGCATCCCGGAAGAAAACGCCGGGCGGCGCGAGGGACTAGGGACGGCCCTGGTCCTGTTTATCCCGCAGATCGTTGAGGGTCTGTTCAAATTCCGCGGGGTCGTTCACCCGGCGGAACTGAAACTGGGGTTTGAAAATGATTTTCAGCAGCACCAGGATGGCCATCCACAGGATGAAACCCTGGCTGAAGGCGATTTCCGGGCCGCCGAAGCCTTCAAACACAATGGCGTTCCAGGTGACGGTGGTGAATGCCGTGGGCAGAACAAAGGCCACCACCAGGGTGCTGAAAACGGCCAGCATAAACATCATCAGGCCGGAGAATCCTTTGAACTGAAACACGTGCATGGCATCTACCCCGAGAATTACATGGAATCCAGTAACTGTCTGAAAGCGGATTCATCCAGTATTGTAACACCAAGATTTTCGGCTTTCGTCAATTTGCTGCCGGCTTCGGCGCCGGCCAGCACGTAGTGGGTTTTTTTACTCACGGCGCTGCTGACCTTGCCGCCATGGGCGCGGATCAGATCCTCAGCCTCGTTGCGGGTGAGGGTGGGCAGGGTGCCGGTCAGGACCACCGTTTTACCGCTCAGTACGCCGTCTGCGGCGTTCGCGCCGGTTGTCAGCGCAGGCGGGTTGTCCACGGTGGCGGCATGCATGCCTGCTGCTTTCAAACGGGCGATGAGGCTTTGTGTTTCCGGGTCGGCGAAAAAGGCCACCACAGTTTCCGCCGTCTGCGGGCCAATGCCGTCAATGGCTTCCAGCGCCTCCACCGTGGCGTTCATCAGGCGATCCAGTGAGCCGAAGGCGCTGGCCAGTAGGATGGCCGTCTCACGGCCCACGTGCTGAATGCCCAGGCCGTTGATCATCCGGTCCAGCGGGCGGGTTTTGCTTGCTTCAATGGCGGCCAGCGCGTTCTGTGCGGATTTTTCGGCCATGCGCTCCAGCCCCAGCAGCTGTTCGGCGGTCAGTGTGTAGAAGTCCGCCGGGGTTTCCACCAGGCCGGCCTCCACCAGCTGTTCAATCAGCGCCGGGCCCACGCCGTCCATATCCATGGCGTGCTTGCCCACCCAGTGCGCCAGTTTGCCGGTCACCTGGGCCGGGCAGCCCTGCCGGTTGGGGCAGCGGTGGGCCACCTCGCCTTCACGCTGCACCACGGGCGTCCCACAGATCGGACAAGTCTCTGGCGCCGGGATGGCTTTCGCGTCTTTGGGGCGGTTTTCCATCACCACGCTCAGGACTTCCGGGATGATTTCGGCCGCCTTGTGGACGTTGACCGTATCGCCCACGCGGACGTCTTTTTTGGCCAACTCCTCGTAATTGTGCAGGCTGGCGCGTTGCACGGTGGAGCCGGCGATTTTAACCGGCTGCATTAACGCCACAGGGGTAATCACCCCGGTACGTCCCACGCTGTGCAGAATATCAATCACCACAGTCTGCCGGACTTCCGTGGGGTATTTCCAGGCGGCCGCCCAGCGCGGCGCCTTGGCGGTATAGCCCAGCGCTTTCTGAAGGGGCTTGCTGTTGACTTTAATCACCACGCCATCCGTGGCGAAGGGCAGGTCGTGGCGCTTCGTGGCCCAGGTTGCGATGAACGACTCCACATCGTTCAGGGAGCCGCACAGCTGGTGGGCCGGATTGACCTTAAAGTGATTGGCTTTCAGAAAGTCATACACGGCCGATTGTGACGGCAGCCCGGCGCCTTCGGGGCTCAGCACCGTCACATCATAAAAAAGAACATCCAGGTTGCGGCTGGCTGTAATGCGCGAGTCTAGCTGACGCACGGCGCCCGCCCCGGCATTGCGGGGATTGGCATACTCAGGCAGGCCTTTAAGGCGCTGCTCCTCGTTCAGCCGCAGAAAGCTGGCGATGGGCATCACCGCTTCACCGCGAATCTCCAGGGCATCCAAATTGCCGGCATGCTCAATGGCCAGCGGCACGCCGCGAATGGTGCGTATATTCTGGGTGATGTTCTCGCCGGTCACGCCATCACCGCGGGTGGCGGCATGGGTCAGCAGCAGCCTGCCGGTGGCGTCATTGCGGGTGTAAAGCAGTGAGACCGCCAGGCCGTCAATCTTCATTTCAGCCATAAAGCCGTCCGGCTGGCCTTTCTCGGTGTCCAGCAGCTTCAGAAGGCGGTTTTCCCATTCCTGCAGCTCAGTCTCGTTAAAAATGTTATCCAGACTATATAAAGGGAACGGATGCGTCACCTTTTCAAAGGCGTCCAGTGGCCTGTCGCCTACGCGTTGGGTGGGGCTGTCCGGGGTGATGAGTTCCGGGTGGGCCGCCTCGAGATCCACGAGCTGCCGGTAAAGCCGGTCATACTCGGCATCCGGTATTTCCGGGGCGTCCAGTACGTAGTACAGGTAGTTGTGCCGGTTCAGGGCATCGCGGAGGCTGGCAATCTGGTCGGCGGGGCGGGTTGCGGTCATCATACAGGCGATTATAGGGCAAAGGGAATGCGGGCCCTATCGTAGCAGCCCCCGTTGGTTTTGACTTCCCCGGATGGCCGGTTTATAGTGACGGGTACACTGGAACCGGCAATGGAGCGGTGTCCGAGTGGTCTATGGTGCAGTCCTGGAAAGACTGTGTTGGCTTATACCCAACCGAGAGTTCGAATCTCTCCCGCTCCGCCACTTTTCAGTCAGACAGAGGGTTTTGGGCATTCGGAAGGGGGCGCCGGGAGCGGCCCGGGCGTTCAAACCTTAAAAGAAACCAGAACGAATTTTGCCCAAAGTGCCGCAAAAGTGCCGCAAAAAGTTTCGCGGGCTGGGGGATGGTTGTCCGTATCGGAAACGGCGAGTACCCTTGGGGTGTCTACGGATACCGTGCTTCGATGGTGTGAATCGGGGCGGCTTCCGGCCCATCCCACGCAATACGGGCGTAAACTCACCTACCGCATTCCTGCCGCCGCGCTGGAGTTGATGGAAACCGTGCAGGTGGAAGCCCGGGCGGCACGTATGGAACGCCAGCGAACGGGCCAGCCACACGGGTTGTTTTTGGAGGCGTGGATTGCCGCCATGGAAAAGGGGCTGATGACGGGGCGACCGTTTAGCCCGCTGACCGTGCGCGACTACCGGACCTCTGTCGGGGCCTTTGTGACGGTGTATGTCACCGTGTCGCCGGAAACCTTGGAAGCGGCCCTGTTGGCGATACCGGCCATGCAGTACGGTAAGCGCTTTAAGCTGTATAAGGGTGTGGTGTGTTTCGCCAAGTACCTCATCCGGGTGGGGGCGTTGGATGATTCGTTTCGCGTGGCCGTGAAGCCCCTGTTTCCCAAGCGGCATTTGCCCCCGAAGCGGGCGGGCCTGACAACGGAGCAGCTTGAGCGGCTGTTTGCCGCCACGAGAACGCCTTTTCAGAAGATGGCGGTGGTGTTGCTGGCCGGGACCGGTTTACGCGCCTGTGAGGCCGTGGCGTTGCGCTGGGGGGATGTGGATTTTGAACGCGGGACATTGACCGTGCGCCGGGGGAAAGGCAACAAAACACGCTCCCTGGGATTGGGACCGCACCTGCTGGACGTGATGACGGCGCATCGGACGGCCTCGCGCAGTGAGTGGGTGTTTGCTGATGAAACGGGAACGCCGGTGAGCAGGACGAGTTTGTACGGGCGATTGCGGCGGCTGGGGGTGCGGGCAGGTGTGGAGGTGACGCCCCATGCGTTGCGGCGGGCGTTTGTGACGCTGAACGCCAACAAAGGGCGGCCCTTACAGATGCTTCAAATCGCCTGCGGGCACAGCGACATTAAAACCACGCGGGGCTATTGTTTGACGAGTGAGGCGGAGGTGATTGAGGCGATGAAGGGGTGGTAAATTCCGACAATGAAACTTATTGATTACTATTTGCTAGTCAGTCTATGGTGAAAAGTGTTCATAAGTAGTTGGCCCTATGCTGCGCAATTTGTTGGTAAGTGTTAACCGTATTTAGATGATTAGGTTGCACCACTTGAGTTAAAAACTTTGTTGTTAGAAGAGATGTTATTCCCCATATTTTGTATGGTGATGAATTCTAGTCTTATTTAACTATACTTAATAAAGTATTTACCATTTTGACAGTATGCGCTATTTTCAGCATAGACATAGTTAGAGTTCTTATACTCTGCGCTTGCTTACTGTAAGTCCTATCGCACTCTGATGACGAAAGGTAGTGTTTACTAACCGGGTATGTGATTGTCAACAGACAGTCACGCCAAACGGTCGGGACATATTGTCTCGGGCCAATGGCCACTCGGCAGGAACTGGTGGTGAACGGTTTCGTTCAGTCATTCAGGTATTCCTAGTGATTAGTGAGAAAGCCGCAAGGGTAGAGCCAGGTCCGTAAGGGTCTGGCTTTTCACAAGGAAGGGTTTCGTAGTGTTTCAGCTTTGGCTTAAGGAAAAAGGTCTAAGAAAAGTTGTTGATGTCTTTGATGACTATCTTGAAAAAAAACCTAATGGAAGAGCCCCAGGACTAGATAAGCAAGCATTTTCAAAATACAGAGATGATAGAGACTTCTTAATAAAGGAAGCTCAAATTATTTTTAACAAATTGACTGATAGACCAAAACCTCGATATGTATTCACGCCATTTCTTCAAACCCATATTCCTAAAGAAAAAAGCAAACCATTATCTGAGGATAATTCACGACCAATAGCTCAAGCCACAATACGAGATTCAATTGTGCAAATGATTTTGCTCGAGTACTTTGAAAAAAAATCTGGTGTTAGGTTTGTTAAAACAAGTTACGCGTATCAAAGAGGTAAATCACCCTTGAAAGCTGCACAAGCAGTTAGAACAGCCGTTAACGATGGTTATGTCTGGGTGTATGATGCTGATTTGTCGAAATTTTTTGATACTATTCCACACAACCTCTTATTATCGAAAATTTCAGAAAGGTTTCCTTCTGATGATGCATTTCTAAAATTGATAGAAAAATTTTTAAAGACAAAGATACGACCTATTGAAAAATTTTCAGCAAGAGAAGTGCAAGCTATTAGAGGAAAAGTCCGTTCAGGTAAATATTGTCGGGTTAGGGATATTGATAATCCTAATGTTGGCATTCCTCAAGGAGGTATACTTTCAGGTTATTTGGCAAACCTTTTTCTACATGAGTTTGACTTAAAGTTTACTAAGCACGAGTTGTTCAGATATGTCCGATATGCAGACGATTTTGTGGTAATGGGTAAATCAGAAAAGGATATTCGGTCTATCGAGACCTGGATTGAGTCAGAACTGCAAGCATTAGGTGTCACTCTTAATAAGAAGAAAACAGAAATAAGATGTGAGCGTGATTACCCTGAAATAAGCCATAAGCCTGGCTTTGCTTTTGTTGGATTTGTTTTTAGAAACGGAACGATATTAGCCAAGCAGAAAAATATTGAACGATTTGTAGAAAAAATACGAACACTTGTTTTGTATGAAAAAACTACTGAAACGGAGAGACGGAAAGCTAAATACAAGTATGATTTGTATAAATATAGTGACAACTGCTTTAGGCTCATGGGTCAACCGCCCAGTAGATATGAAAATAAAGGAATTTATCTTTCCTCTAAGCAATGGTTATCACAACTGGCGTTTAAATATTATTTGGATGAGGTGCTTGAATTTTTTACAGAAAAGTTTGATGAACAAGGTGTATTAGTGCAGTACTCTTGGTTGTCATATTTCCATATGATAAATGACCCAGCTCAAATCAACTATCTTACATCTATCTATAAGGAAACGTTAAAAGCATTTTTCTGCCTGCGTTTCGGATGGCGACCTAGTGATGAAATAATTGGTGGTTATTCAAACTATAAATCTTTCTATAAGATATTTTATGGTTTTGTCGAGTCTAAAAAACGTAGGAACTATGTAGAGGTTGGTTGTATTGAAGTTTAAATAGTCTCAATTATTCTATTCTGGAATTGCGATATTTTTTGTGAACACAGATGTGAATACAGATAAGTGTATAGCTGAGCTATTTTATCGTCCTCGCCACGCTGCCCACGCCGACCCCCACCTCCGAGGCGATTTGCCGGACCGTTTTCCCTTCGGCGCGTAACTGAATGATGCGGCTTTTCGTATCACCCCCCACCGAAACGGGGCGGCCCAACGTTTTACCTTGCGCCCGGGCGCGTGCCAAGCCCGCCTTCACCCGCTCCTGCAAGCGGCGGCGCTCAAACTTCGCCATACCCGCCATGATGGTAAAGAACAACTCGCCCGCTGCCGTGCTGGTGTCAATGCGGTCCTTGTGCAGGTAGATGGTAAAGCCTTTCTTGCTGGCCAGGGCCGTCAGTTCAAACACGTCCTTGGGTTCGCGGCCCAGCCGGTCGAGACTCCATGCCGCCACCACGTCAAAGTGGCCCCGTTCGGCCCGGTGGAGCAGCTCATTAAAGCCGGGGCGCGCCTCCCGGCCCAGTGAGCCCGACACGCCTTCATCCTGAAAGATTTCAACGTCATTCCAGCGTTCCAGCTTCGCCAGCAAGTCCAGTTCCTTTTGCTGGTTCTCTATGGTCTGCCCGTCTGTGGAGACCCGCAGGTAGAAGGCCACGCGTTGCTGTTTCACTGTATCATTTTTCATCCAACTTTCTCCAGAGTGCTTTTGGGTTTTGCCATTTAGTATCTATATAAGAGGGTGGAGCGCCTCCCCGGAGCAACTCTGAATGTGAACAAGCACAGAGAAAAATATTCAGGGGGTTATCAGGAGTGGCGAACTCTCGGCATAATTCCTGAAACGCAATTGGTTTGTTTAAAGGCCAGGGGATAAGGGTTATACGGCTGTCCGAAGTTTCGATAAGAAGGCATCGGTTGCGTTTCAAGAGGGTAACATCGCGAATTCTCCCCCAAGGGATAAGCATCCGGGACTGTGTACTAATGCCATCCATAGAAACTTTGAGGCATGGTCTCCAAAGCCTTAAAGAGAGAATGAGAATGAAAGGAATAAGGATACTGAGATGTAACTGGAGACTATAGCTATTGGAGTAGATAGATTCAGGGAAGTAATGTCGGTGGCTGGCAACCCAAAATATGCCCCAAAGTACTAAAAGGCTAAGCATTGCCCCGACTACGGTTGATGTCCAGCAGAGCCGATTTGAATATCTGAATGAATGTATTTCCATTGACACAAAGCTCGTTAATCTCTGAATTATAGACTTTTAATGTTCCATAATCAATACTTTATGGAACAAAAATAATCAGTGTTTCGGGTGTGATGCCGAGAGGGTTTGCGCCGTCTTTTTTTAAGGGGTTTTTGGAACGCCGTATCCTTCTCCTGTGGGGATATCTTTTCCGTGTCAGTGGCTTTCGCCCGGGCCATGGGAAAGTGGCTTTGCTCAGGCCATGCGGGAGGGTGTGTTCTTAAGGTAGCGCGGGCCATGGGGACGGGCCAGCGGGTAGTGCTATCTTTACCATGACACGCGGTAGCCCGTAGGGAGGGGGTGGCGGGGAGAGGGGGTAAAAGCGGGTTTCGCGCTTGCTATTGGCTCCACAATTTTGCGACCCATTTTTCATGCAGCGCGGATTGGGTGTGTTTCCGTTTGCTGGCAGCGTGTCCGATTCTGAGCGCCTTCAGTGGGCCGCCTGCGGGTGTCGCATGCCCGACCCCAAGGAATGAGCTATAGTAGAGGTGTCGTGGCCGCAGTCACGACCGGGGCTTAGAAACCCCGTAGCGAGTGGTCCGCATCGACCATAACAGATGCCGTTTTCCGGTTTTGCCGGGAGGCGGCGCTGTATGTCCAGGCCTCTTGGCTAAAGAGTGTCGCGGTCGTCTCGCTACGACTTTCTAACTCCCGGCTGCCCTATTGGGCGTCCTTTTTTGTTGAGTAGCTAGGGCGGATGATATGAATGACATTATTCATCCAGTTGAGTTCTTCGTATTGGCTGCTCTTTTGATTGCAATGTTTCTTTTCAAGAAACCCAAATCTTCGTCAGGTCGTGCTAGCGATAACGGTGATATGGAATTGTATCGAGGTTTAATCTGCGTTAAGCGTGAGGAATACCACCAAGCAGAGTTGTTCTTCAAACTGGCAATTGCCAAGGATAATACTGAGGCAATGTGTGAATTAGCCAGTATCTACCTTAATGACTTTTTAAGAGACGGCGAGGACAGAGGTTTAGCCGGTATGGCACTTCTAACAAGGGCTGCGCAAATTGGAAACGTGCGCGCTCTGAAAGTTTGTGGTGCACTTGACCTAAAAAGAGAGCAAGAAAAGGTAAATGAATGGCATGAAAAGTTAGAAGCTGAACAAGTAGAATTGACAGTAGAAGAATCAGGTGGAGTACTTGAAGAGTTAGTGAGTCTTTACCCCGATGGGAGTTCGCCTTCACCAGAAGAGATATCTAATATTTATGCTCGTGCAAGTGTAAGAAAATACAATTCAAAAGCTATTGAAGGAAACTCTATAGCTATGTTGGCTCTCGCAAAAGCCTATCGTATCGGTAGTGGAGTAGAAGTATCTTTTATCAAGTCATACTTATGGGGCAAGCTGGCCCTATTGAGAGGTATTGATGAAGCTGCACAGCTTGTAAAGGACTTGGAAGGTTTTTTGCTTAAATCAGATGAAAAGTTATTAGTGGGAGAGGTATTTGAAGTTTTTGCTGCTAACTATCAGAACTGCGATATTGATTCAATTATTCACAAAAAGGTTTCTCCCTCAGTTCCAGACAATCCAGACCCGTAAGCCGCTGCGCCTGCTGAATCGCGGCATCGGGGATGGGGCCGATGGTGAGCAGTCCATCATGCTCATTGCCGAGGGGCGTATACCCGTATCGTTCGGCCAGCACCGTGAGGGTGTGGATAAAGTACGCTTCGCTCCCCTGTAGTATGTGCGCCACCATAGCGGAGGTTTTGTCGAAGCTTTCCACGGGCCGCGAGATGCCGAGTCGATTCACGATACACCCGGCGGCCCGTCCCTCCGATTCAACCTGCTTGTGCCATTTTTTGAGGGGCGGGACGAGGGGCTTGAGTACCTCCCGGAGACGAGCAAGCGTTTCCTTTAAAGCGGCGGAGTCGGTGATTTCTTCGGCCAGGGCCTCCACCACGGGCGAGCCTTTCCAGACGGTATTGGTGGGGAGATGGGCCGTCATCAGGACCGAGTAAAGGCATTCTTTCCACGTGGCGTCAGACACGCCCACCTGTTCCGCCAGTGCGGCCCGGGTGCCCGGCTCGTCCAGGTAGGTCCGTATCCATGGGCAGTCGATGCCATGGCGGGTCATTTCATGCAGACAAAGGGCCATTTGGGAGGAGGCGAGGTCATAGTTATGGACGTTTGGAATTGCGGCGTAGGCGGCCTGTTTCATGGCGCGGGAGGCGTTTTGCAGGGGTGTGCCGATGCGCCCGGTGGCCTGCATGGTGTAGCGCGGGGTGAATCGGACGATGCCGGGCGTGTCAGTGGGCTCGGCCAGCTTGTTCAGGGTGTCCCAGATGAACCAGTCATTCAGGTAGCGAAAGCGGTTTTTGGGTGTGGGGTTGTCCTGATAGACTGCTCGGAGTCGGTTGAGGCGTTCAACGATGGCGGGGCGGTCCACGGTGCAGGCAGTGAACATGCCCATGGCGCGTTGAATAAGGTCCGGCGGGGTTGGGTCGCCTGAGGATGACTCCGCCGCTTCTGGGGCCTTCTGGGAGGCTCTCAGGGGCTTTCCTGTAAGGATAGAGACGAGCCGTGGGGAGGTGTCCTGCGCGGCGATACTGGCCTCGATAAAGCCATCCAACACCCAATCCCTGAGCCGGTACCGGCGGGGGCGTTTGCCCGGGACGTACTTCCGGTCGATGTCGATGAGGCCATGGCGGGCGAGGCGGGCCGGGCTGGCGTTGCGGAATTTGTCCTGGATGAACCGCTTGGGGATGGGCATCCACCCTTTGTCGGTTTTATGGATTTGCCGGAACTGGATGATGGTAGACACCAACAAGTGACAGAACAGACGGCAGTTTGTCCGGGTCAACTCTCCCATCAATGATTGTAGGTAGGCGTATTGAGAGTATGAAACCCGGTAGGTTGAGATAGGGGAGACACCCACCGCGGGCAGCCCTCCGCTACTATATGATGTACATTTCTACTCTTCCTCGGAGCTTGTGTCTGTGAGTTCCGGCTTTCGATTTGTCAAAAAGTAGGTAGCCCATCCAGAGCCGCGAGATGTGGGGGTCCTTAATGTGTCGATATAAAGTTCCGGTGTATTTCTTTTTCGGAATTGTTCGATGCTGCCGCTGAGTCTGTAATCGCGGTAGACAAAAGCCGCTTTCCTATGAGACAAAGTGCCATCGTAGACTAGGAATGCAAGCAATTGCTCTTGACGTGTCAGTTTCATAAATGCGTCATGGCTTACTCCAAGACCATTGCAGACTGTGTTGAGAGGGGCATTGAGATGGTGAATGTATTCTGCGAGGCTCATGCCCTTTGCGTAGGCCCCTTGAGGTGTCAAAATGCCGTCCGGTTCCGGCACTATATGGCCCCTTTCTGCTACTAGTTTTGTTGCTTCAGCAATTAATTTTTCAAGCAATGGCTCTTTTTTGTGGTTTTCCATAAAAATATTCCTTCTTCTTTATTTCTGACCAACAAGCTTGCTGTATCCCCATATTTACTCTTTTCGGAGTTGTCCACTAGTATTTGTTCAAAAAACGAGCAATAATAAAGGTGTGGAATCCAATGCCAAAACCTGTACTAAATGTCACTCAGAACTCAGCCCATGCGGTTCTGTTCCTCGAACTTGTGGGGCTGTTACTGAGAAAATAAAACGATATATATGCAAAAATGGACATCGGACTCTTGAAGAGAGGCCAAAAGATGTTTTTCAGGATTGGGTTAAGTTCCTGGCTGTGCGGTTGCACGATAAGAACTATAAATATCGTCAGATAGCCGAAAAAATAGAAAGCTACATATTAGAGGCAGGCATTGAACATCAGTTAGGAAAGAGCAGGTATTCTTACAGAACAATTCACGAATGGGTTAGCAAAGGGAAAAAGGCCTTTTCTTCCCAAGAAGAAAGATTTCAGCAATTTTGCAGGTCAAATCCTGAATTCGAGGAGCTTGACGATAATACCGGAATGTTTAAATTTAACGGTAGATGGCTCTCTGACGATAAGTTGAAAGAATCTAAAAGTTTTAGAGACAGACAAAAAGCTTGGATAGCTGAAAATCCGGTTGTAAAAATTATTATGCGGAAACATGTTCGACTAAGGGTGAAATTTTTCACACCTCATTGGATGCTGCTATGCACTTGGAGAGCTTTAGAAGATAACCCGGAACAAGTGAAGAAGATTAGCAAAACGTTGAATGAGTTATTCACAAAAGCATTTTCTGAGGCTTTAGAAGCACCCGATTCCGTTCGTATGAAGGCTGTTCGGAAGAAATTAGTGAGTATAATTGAAACAATTCAAAAAGGGTTTACCCCAAGTCTACTTGATGCCAGCCCTGATTGTCGGAGCGCATATTGTGACAAGCTATCAAAACAATTGAACGAGGCAGTATCGTCAGTTTACAGGGTTCCTATTCGACCAATTAACCTCAAAGATTTTCACAGAATATATCAGGACATATTCACGGCGCTTGAGTATGGTCGAAATTCCGGGATGTTTTTTAAGCCCATACACCACGGCAAGGGGTAACTAATCCACTTGGTGTAACTTGGCGGATTAATCGTTGCTTATGAAGCTTACGTATAATCTGGGGCCTAACTATGGGGCTTGCCATACGGCCCCCAAAGAGGTAACCTCAAACCAAGTGGAAACAAAGTGACGCAAAAGTGACGCAAGGGAGCAATCATAGGGTCATGCGTAAGGTCCAAAACAAGCAAGCACAAGGTGCAAGCCCGAAGGGCGATTGTCCTGGAAAGACTGTGTTGGCTTATACCCAACCGAGAGTTCGAATCTCTCCCGCTCCGCCACTTTCTTCCCCTCCGGGGAGCGAATTCAGGCCGACTGCCGGCGACGCGACCGGCCTGCGGGGGCGGGCGCGACAGCCTGTTCCTGAATGCGCAGGTCGTTCAGCGCCTGGCGGACCCGGCGGATCACCCCCGGATGCGCCGGTAAATCCCAGTGCAGCACGGGTGACAAGGCTTCAGAGTGGACCTTCTGCCCGCTGACCATCGACAGTGGCGGCAGGATGACTACGTCCGCCGGGCTATACAGGGAAACGGTGGGGAGTGCATGCCGGGCATGCCGGTCCGGCAGGGCCAGGGGAGAACCCATCGTGACCAGCCCGCGGCGGGCATGGCGCCGGCCGCTCATCCCGCCCCAGCTCCAGCCTACGGCAAAGGGCTCCTCACCGGTTTCCTGCCGGATTTCCTCGACAGCCCCGGCAATCCGGCGATCCCGTGCAGCCGGCACCAACGGCAGGTGCAGCCCCCGGATGGGGTAATGGGGCTCAAAACCGTCTTCACGCAGCGTGTCCCCCAGGCTCGTCATGCTTTCCGGCCCTGCGAACGCCCCCTGCAGCAGCAGCACCGGCGTGCGATCAGACCGGCTGGTTCGTTTGCTGAAGCCGGGCAGCGCACTACAGGACGGATGGCCGGCGCCTGCACCCGGTGCGGGAACGCGCATCTGAAACCCTCAATGGCGATTAATGAAACCCGATAAACTCACACGTAGTATACCATTGTTGTGCAACGAGAGGAGGGTGGAAAGTAGTGTTTCTTATCCTTTTGGAGGGCTGAAGACTCAGGTGAGTCAAGGGTTTGCCGAGTATTACCAGACAGGGGCACTGCCCCCAGTTTCAACATGATGTAACCGGGTAACTGAGAATGATGCCTCATCGGGTCCGCATGCTTGTCAGCGCCGTAACAGAAAGAATGGCGACCTTGCCGTCATGGCTCAGAGCCACACTGCTTCTGGGAGTGCTTAATCTGGTGACCATTGCCGGCGCGATGTTTCTGATTCACAGTAGCCTCAGCGATTTTAATGAAACGTTGAATGCCCAACTGCAGTGGGATCAGGAAATGAAAATGCTCTCTGCACTGGCGGTATATGCCGGTGAGATGGACGAGCCGGGGAACCGGGTGTTTGAGGACCGGGATGCGACAACGAACAGAAAGGCCTTTGAAGCGGGTTATCAGGCGTTTCTGGAACAGATTGACCACATTCGTCATAACAGCACTCTTACCAATGATGTTCAGTATCAGCGGTATCTGGAATCAATGCGCCAGAAAGCTGGTGAAATGGCGGACGCCGGCGCACGGACGTTTCTGGAATTTCAGCGTGGTAACGAAACCCAGGCTGCGGTCCATATGGCCCGTCTGGACATTGCCTATACATCGCTTCTGAATGAAAAGCGGGAAATGGAAAACATACTGCGGGTGGCGGACACTGAAAAAAAACGGCTTAAAATCGCCCATCTTGAAGAACATCGTCACTACGAGTATCTGATTCTGTTTCTGCTGTTGCTGGTGGTGGTGGGCGTTTCACGTTACGGTTACGTGATGGCGAAAACCTTTCTGAAAGACAACAGCGAGCGTGAAGTACTCTATATGACGATTCAGGAGCAGTCCGAGCAACTGAAAAACTCGCTGAAAGAGACGGAGGAAATTCGTCAGGCGCTGGACGTTTCCACCATTGTGGCTGTGACCGATGTGCAGGGAAATATTTCCTATGTGAACGATACGTTCTGCGAAATCTCCGGTTATACCCGTGAAGAAGTGCTTGGACAGAATCACCGTATTCTCAACGCGGGGTATCACCCCAGGGAATTTTTTGAAAACATGTGGCACACCATTGCCAGGGGGGGTATCTGGCGTGGCGAAGTTAAGAATAAGGCCAAAAACGGAGGCTATTACTGGGTGGATTCCACTATTGTGCCCCAGTTGGGTGCCGATGGTAAACCCAAACGGTATATTGCAATCCGTCACGATATCACGGCGCTGAAGGAACAGGAGGAACTTCTGCACCTGGCGCACGACGAGGTGACTGCCGTCAATCTGCGTTTGACTGAGGAAATGGCGCAGAATGAAAAGATGCAGCACACCCTGCTGCAGGCGCAAAAAATGGACGCCATTGGCACATTGACCGGCGGTATTGCCCACGATTTTAACAATATCCTCTGGATGATTATCGGAAATTCCGAATTGCTGCTGAATACGTTGCCGGATCAGTCTCTGGAGCACGAGATTCAACGGGACATTCACTGTGCGGCGGAACGCGGTAAAGGGCTTGTCCAGCAGCTGCTGGATTTCAGCCGGGGACAGAAGTCAGACGAGGTGGAATTCTCCGTCTCCATGCTGGCCAAGGAAACCATGAAACTCATTCGCTCCACCATTCCGACCACGATTGATCTGGAGGTTGATCTGCGGGTTAACGATCTGATGGTGAGCGGCGATCCGAATAAAATGCACCAGGTTCTCATGAATCTGCTGGCCAATGCCTACCATGCGATTGGCAGTGGCAATAAGGGCAGAATTTCAGTCACCGTCGATAAAATCTGGTTATCCCATGAGGCAGTGAAGTCCCATGCCGGGCTGAGGACGGAAGGTGACTACGCTGTTATTCAGGTATCCGACAGCGGATCCGGCATATCACCGGATATCATTGAAAATATTTTTGAGCCGTTTTTCACCACCAAAGCCGTCGGTCAGGGTACCGGGCTGGGTTTATCCACGTGTCTGGGCATCATCAAGGATATGAAGGGCAGTATCGAGGTTTCCAGCGAACTGGATCAGGGCACGACTTTTTCAATCTGTCTGCCCGTGTCTGCTGATCGTGGCGTATTTTCAGCGGTTGATGACGGACATTTTACAGGCCACAGTGTACTGGTGGTGGATGATGAACCGGCCATCCGCATGATGCTGCAGCGCATGCTGGAAAACATGGGGAACGAAGTGACGGTGGTTGAAAACGGTCAGCAGGCGCTCAATCTGTTCCGGCAGAATCCCAAACGGTTTGACCTGATTCTGACCGACCATAATATGCCGGAACTGACCGGCATTGAGATGTCAGAGAAAATTCATGACCTGGTTGCCGATGTGCCGATTGTAATGACCACGGGTTACCGGCATGCCATTACGGCCGAGCAGCTGGAAGCCACACGTATCCGTCACATTCTGGATAAGCCGGTGAATGCCGCCAGCCTGGAGGAGGTGCTGAGCTCTGCTTTGAGTCCGCGTGTGAATGAAAGGACACTTTCTGAGGTCATGCCGGTTTAGGTATAGTTACTGGCCTTGAATGTCGTGCATAATCAGGCTAGAGTTTTTCCATCCTCTGTATTCTTCTGGGCAACCTGCCGTGATACCGACCACTTCATCAACCACCACACCTCCCGGTCAGAATTCTGTCTTCCGTCATTTCGCCAGTCAGCTTCCTTTAGCGGACTCACCGAAGGGGTTACCGGTGCAGCCTGGGTTGAATAGCGCCATGCCTCCTGAGGCCATGAAGCCCGGAATTATGGATGTTTCTCAGCAACCGGAGGGTTTAACCTCTTGGCTACCTTTCTTTTCCGGACGTCTGTGGGGCTTCAGCAATGAAGTGACTGAGGCCAGTCATGAGTTCTTTTCCGCCCTGACCGGACATGTTGGCCAGGCTTGGAATCCACAGGTGCGCAAAGGGCTGGAGTTTCTGACGGGGAAAGGCTTTAATATTCTGGGCTGGACGACGGTCAGCCTCTACGCGCTCCGGGATATTTTCCATGAGACCCTGAAAACATATCAGTCTGCCCGTGAAACTACCGACAATAATACCTCAGCGGCTTTTTATGCCGCCAAAAACGGTCTGGCATCCACCGTCTGGCAGGTTGCCGGGAGCGAAATCGGCCCGGTTATGCTTGTCCGAAGTTTTCAGAAACATCTGGTGGAAAAACGCACGACAACCCGCCATGCCCTCAGCATATTGTCTCAGGCCAGGCTGAACCCGGACGGCGCAGAACGAAAACTGCTCAATCGTGTGTTATCGGAAATGGCGATGAAGGAAATGCACACCCAGCAGAAAGGTATCGCCCGCTGGCTGAGGCGACCGCATCCGGAATTGCACCCGGAACTCCGTCTTTTGGCCGAAACCAAAGGGACCAAGGCAGCTGCGGCTATTCTGGCTCTGCCACAGACGGATCCCTACTTGAACAGTAACCTTCAGAGACTTGGGAAAAACCTGATCCAACACGACTCCCGTCTGCTGATGAGGATGAATGCCGGAAAACTGGCAGCCGGTATTGCAGCGATTGGTGTGTTTACCAAAATCTTTGACCAGCTGCTGGACTATGCCAGGGAACATTGGCTGGACCCGGTGCTTACGCGCTGGACGGACCATGCACTGCAAGCCCGGGGTCTGCCCACACTGCCGCCCAGGAAGCTATCAGGCAGAACTGATTAACTGGTGAGCTCTTATTTAGTGCGACTTTTGTGTTGATTTAACACTTTCTTCCTGCCGCACAAAAACAAATTGATTGGCGTTGTAATGGTAGCTACTCTGGTCTTGTGGTTGTGACGCCGCTACGGTTATAATGACTTCCTGTACTTGGATCTGTAATAAATCGAGTCCGAATGTCCCTTTCATCGCCTCAACTGAACATTCCAATGACCCAGCCGACGCCTTTTCAGCATCTGGCCAATCATCAGCAGGGGCTGGCGCCGCCAACCCTGCCGGTCACTGCCGCCCCCGGCTTTGATTTAAACAGTGTCGGCCTGCCGTTGCAGAAGGCCGATGTGCTGAGTACCCCTGCCGGGCTGAAATCAGCCGCCGAAACCACCAGAACCACCCCGGCCGATGGCCTGAAAGACTGGATGCCTGTCTTCGCCTGGCGCAACTGGGGTTTCAGCAATGAGTTTTCTGAAGCGGCCAATGCCTATACCAAGTCCCTGGTGACCCACTATGGTCAGGGGTTGCCGGGCGGCATCCGCTCCGGGGCCGAATGGGTGGCCAGCAAGGGCTTTAATGCTCTGGGCTGGGGGGCTGTGAGTGTGTATGCCCTGCGCGATGTGATGCACAAGACGGTTCAGGGCTACCATGAGGCCCTGGAGAAAACCGGCAACAGCACTTCGGCGGGATATTACGCCGCCCGAGACGGCATTGCCGCCACCCTGTGGCAGATGGCCGGCAGTCTGTTTGGCCCGGTGTTGCTGGTGCATGCCGCCCAGAAGAAGCTGGTGCATAACCCCATGACCACCCGCAGGGCCAAAGCCCACCTGATTGCCGAAGGCCGCACAGCCGAGATTGAGACGCTGGGCAAAAAAGGCCTGCGTGTGCTGGGTAAAGACCTCATTGCGGAAAACAGCCGCGAAATGGTGAAGATGACCGGCCGCAAGTTTGTGGTGGGTCTGGCGGCCATTGGGGTGTTTACCGCCGTGTTTGATAAGTTGCTGGATAAGGCGCAGCACCATGTGGTGCTGCCGGCCCTCACCCGCTGGACCGACAAGGCCCTTCAGGCCAAGGGCCTGCCGACGCTGCCGCCGGAAGCAGCACCGGCCCCGGAGCAACAATAGATCCACACGGCCCCGCGTTGGTTTGACGTGGTCTCCTCTGAACAGGGGAATTTGCGCCGCCGTGCTGCAGCGCGTGGGGGAAAACCGCTACAATCAATACACTGGATATCCATTTCAATCAACGTTGAACGGAGGTGACCCGCCCCGGCCCTGAAGCCATGGCGGGTGTGGACCGGATGCTGAGCGCGCAACCCCTGACAGCCGACAACATCGCCCTGCTGGCAGCCCTGTACGAGGACTACCGGGCCAATGCGCGCGACCTTTACCGGCTGGGTCATGACGCCATTGCCTTTGAACAGCTGGCTCAGGGGGTTCGCCAGGGCTTTTTTGAGGGGTACCTGGTGCTGGATGATGCCGAGCCTGAGCCACTGGCCTTTATGCTGCTGGTGCTGGAGGCGCACCGCGCCTATGAGATCAACATCATTCACATCGCCGCACCCCACCGGGAGACCCGATGGAAAGCGATCACCGATACGCTGATGCGCCGGCTGATTGCCGACCTGAAACCCCGACAGAATTATGACGTGGTCAGCTACGCCATGCTGGGCGCCCAGGATTTTCTTGTGCAGACCCTGCCCTGGTATGGCTTCCGGCCCGTGGGGCAGGCCGTAACCCAGTATGACATTATGGACATGGTCAGCCTGCAGATACTCAAGCAGCAGCAGCTCCCGGCGTTGCCGCCCGGCTATCGTCTGGTCCGGTGGCAGCCGGCATTGGCCGGTGAGGCCGCCGCCTGTGTGCATGCCGCGTTTCAGCACTCCGCCGATGCGCTCTGGGATCCGCGCTTCCGTACGCTGATGGGTTGCCGCAAGGTGGTCGCCATGATCACCGGGGATCTGATGGGTCCGCACCTGAGCGGGTGCACCGCCCTGCTGGTGAGGGACAACCCCGACGGCGGCCAGGTGGTGGGTTTCTGTTTTCTCATTCAGGCCACCATGGAGGAAGGCAACATTCCCCTCATCGGCGTGCATCCCGATGAAAAGCACAAAGGCTTTGGCAGCCAACTGTTGAAATTTACCCTGGAAGGCGTGCTGGACGGCATACTCGGCGGCCGCATCGGCATGCTGCGCATCAGCGCCACGCATGACACCGACAACATCGCGGCCATCAAACTCTACCGCCGTATGAGTTTCCGCGAAGAGCACCATTACCCTCACGTGGCCCTCACGCGCGAGAAAGTCCTGGCCTTTCAGCCCGGCCTGTGGTGTGCGCCCACACAAACGACCCCGGTGAGCCCGGCTGAGGTGGCGTCATGAGCAAGTTTCAGGACCATAGTCTGAAAATCCGCATTAACCCGGATACCTACCTGCGTTTTGACGGCACCCGGCATGTGACGATGCAGAACATCCATTCGCCCGAGGCGATGACGGTGCTGTATGACATTATGCTGATTCTCTATGAGATGGTTGACTGGATCACGGTGGGCGATCTCATTGCGCCCTGGCCGCCGGCCGATCAGCAGAAGATCCTGAATCACCTGGAGATGCTGGATCACGCCCGCATTATTGTGGATCAGCATGCCGTGGGTGATGAGGACGTTGAGGTTTCCGAGAGCGGTCTGTCCCAGTTTCTGGGCAGCAAAATCCACATTAACGTGGAGAATCACCATGCCATGCTGCGCGACCATGTGCGGATGACATCCTACCGACGCGCCATTGAGCGCGCCGTGACGCCCGAGACAATTGCGATGGATCTGGGTGCCGGTTCCGGGGTGCTGTCGTTTTTTGCCGCCCGGGCGGGCGCCAAACACATCTACGCCATTGAGCGCCGGCCGGATATGGTGATGCTGGCCGAGGAGCTGGCCCGTGTGAATCATGTGGCGGATCAGATTGAGTTCATCGGCAAGCCGTCCAGCATGATCAAGGCCGAGGACCTGCAGCCTAAACCGGATCTGATGATCGCCGAGATTCTGGGCAACGGCATACTGGAAGAGAATGTGCTGGAGTTCACCCTCGATGCCCGTGATCGGTTTCTGAAACAGGGCGGGCGGATGATTCCCTGGGGTCTGGATATCTACTTCTTTGCGTATGACTCCGGCCTGAAGCAGGACAAAATGCAGGAAGTGGTGGAGGTCAATGATCTCTACAATCTGGATTTTTCCATTCTCGGCGAGGTGCTCTGCCAGAAAACCATGACACGCACCGAACGCTACAGCCCCATGGCCAATACAGCAATGAGTGAGCCGTTCTGCGTCAAAAAGCTGGATTTCCGCACGCTGGAAAGCACCGTGTTTGCCGAACCGTTTGATCTCACGATGCTGCACAAGGGTGAGGTGACGGGGTTCTGCGGCTACTTCAAGGCGCATCTGGACGAGGAAACGATTCTGACCAATTCCCCCTGGGCGCCCACCACCCACTGGACGCAGCTGACCTTTACGCTGCCCAGACCGCGTGTTGTGCAGCAGGGCGACGTGCTGCCACTGGAGCTGATTTATGACGGCGCCCTGCGCGTGCATCTGAGAGAATAATTTCCTCCACAGGGAGGGGGTGTGAGGGAGGGAACGGACCCCACATCAAAAAACGCGTTAAAATAGTGGCAGTTGTTAAGAAATGAGAGTACCCTGCTGTGGCCGGTTTTAACAAAGTCGTCACCTCCTATACGGACGCCATTGCCGGTTTTGCCGATGACATGACTGTGATGGTCGGCGGGTTTGGCCTGTGCGGTATTCCCGAAGGCCTGATTAAAGCCGTTTGTGACGCCGGATACAGAGGGCTGACCTGCATCTCCAACAATGCGGGCGTGGATGGTTTCGGTCTGGGTCTCTGGCTGGAAAAACGCCAGATCAAAACGATGATTGCCTCGTACGTGGGCGAAAACGCCTTGTTTGAACAACTATTTCTCTCCGGGGAGATGACAGTCCAGCTCACCCCGCAGGGCACGCTGGCCGAGCGGATTCGCGCCGGCGGCGCGGGCATACCGGCTTTTTATACGCCCACGGGGTATGGCACCCAGGTGGCCGAAGGCAAGGAGACCCGTGAATTCAACGGCAAAATGTATGTGATGGAAGCCGGAATGACGGCGGATTTTGCGCTGGTGAAAGCGTGGAAGGCCGATACCATGGGCAATCTGGTGTACCGAAAAACGGCGCGCAACTTTAACCCCATGATGGCCACCGCCGGTCGTATCACGGTGGCCGAGGTGGAGGAAATCGTGCCGGCTGGCGCGTTGGATCCGGATCATATTCAGACGCCCGGCATTTATGTGGACCGGGTGATTCAGGGAACGTTTGAGAAACGTGTGGAGCAGCGGACGATCCGCGCCTGACCCCTCACCCCCCGGCCCCCTCTCCCGCAGGGGGAGAGGGGGAGTAGAAAAAAGGAATCGAGATGGTACTCAGTCGAAATCAAATTGCTTACCGCATTGCCCAGGAGATGCAGGACGGGTATTACGTCAATCTGGGTATTGGCATTCCCACGCTGGTGGCCAATTACATTCCCGAGGGCATGGCCGTGATGTTTCAGTCTGAGAACGGCCTGCTGGGCATGGGAGAGTTCCCTGCCGAAGCAGCGCTGGATCCGGATCTGATCAATGCGGGCAAGCAGACCGTCACTGCCGTTACCGGGGCCAGTTTCTTCTCCTCGGCCGAGAGTTTCGCCATGATCCGCGGCGGCCATGTGGATCTCACCGTTCTGGGCGCCTTTGAGGTGGACCAGACGGGCAGCATCGCCAGCTGGATGATTCCGGGCAAACTGGTCAAGGGCATGGGGGGCGCCATGGATCTGGTGGCCAGCGCGCCGTATATTCTGGTGGCCATGGCCCATGCGGACAAACACGGCAATTCCAAAATTCTGAAGGAATGCACCTTGCCGCTGACCGGTGTGCATTGCATCAACAAGGTTTTTACGGATCTGGCGGTGATGGACCTGAAAGACGGACAGTTTCACCTGCTGGAGCGCGCCCCGGGCGTCAGCGTGGCGGAGATTCAGGCCAAAACCGCCGCCGATCTGATCGTGCCGGAACAGGTTCCCGAGATGCAGGTGCCGGACGTATAACACGCGGACACGATACCCCCGGAACGCAAAGCCGGTGGGATGTCAAGCGTTATAACGGCTTCAAAACAGTTCGATACGTTTGCATAAATCCATTGATTTTTGCGCCGCGTTTTCCATATACTGTGTTCACCCTATCGAAGAGGGCCGGATTGTCACCGTCGACGAAGTCAGCGGTGGGTTTGGTCTCCCCGGGGGGTTCGCCCATAGGCAGGTTGGCTGTGATGATTGATCGGCCCTCAATGAGATTTTTTCGGCTGGAGGCACGTGAGCAGTATGGATTTGAAGCAAGGCGATCTGGAAAACATTATCCTGAACGCACTTTGGGATCTCGAGCTGGAAGGCAGCGAAAAAATCTTTGTCGGCGACATTCAGGAGCGGATTAAAACCGCCAAGAAGAAGTGGGCCTACACCACGGTGAAAACCGTGCTGGATCGCCTGGTGGACAAAGAGATCGCCGTCCGCGAAAAGGATGGAAAAAAATACCTCTACAAGTCCATCGTCAACCGCGATGACGCCGGTATCCTGGCTATCCAGAAGGTGATGCGCCAGTATTTCAAAAACGATATTGAGCAGCTCAGAAACTGCCTGCTGCAGGTTGAGAAAAACAACGTGCTGAATGGCGTCCAGCGCACCCAGGAACGTTCTCTGGCCGCGCAGCAGCTGGAAGAAACCCGCCAGAAACTGTATTCCCGCTAGCCGGTAGTCTGGCCGCCCACTCGTGACTCTCCATGATTAAACAACGCCTAGCCGATGAAGTGATGCGCGCCCTCACGGCGGCCGCAGACGGACTGAACGATCTCGACGTGGCGGCGGTGCCGGCAGGACAGCTGGTGGTGGAACGTCCGCGGAACGCCGACCATGGCGACTTTGCGGTCAACGTATCGCCTCTGGCGCGACAGACCCGCATGGCGCCCCCCCAAATCGCCGAAACGGTGGCCGGTGCGCTGACCCGGCAGTCCGCGCAGACCGGTGACGATGCGTCTCCTGAGGTGAGCGTGGTGGCCGGGTTTGTGAATTTCACTCTGCCGTCCCGCTGGCTGGCCGAGGCCCTGCATGGCGTCCTGACGGCTTCTGAGCCCGGCGCGAACGCGAGTATGGCGGATCAGCGGGTGCTGCTGGAGTATGTTTCGGCCAACCCCACAGGCCCCCTGCACGTGGGGCATGGGCGCTGGGCTGCGCTGGGCGACTCGCTGGTGCGGTTGATGCGCCACTGCGGCGCGCTGGTGACGCCGGAATTTTATATCAACGATGCCGGCGAGCAGATGCACAAGATTGCCCGCTCCGTGTACATCCGCATGCTGGAACAGCTCGGGCAGCCCACGGCCGCCCTGGGAGACCCGCCCTACCCCGGTGATTATGTGGCTGTTCTGGCCGCTGAACTGCTGGCCGACCCCGCCATGAAAAGCAGTCTGACCTCGGCCGCCGCCAGCGTGGAGGAAGGTCTGTTTCCGGATCTGAAATGGCTGATTCCCCCGCTGCGCGACCGGATGCTGGCGCAGCAGCAGGCCCTGCTGAATCGCCTCGGGGTGACGTTTGACGTGTGGTTCTCCGAACAGGAGGATCTGTATGATCAGGACCTGCCGCGCCGGGTGCTGGAGAAACTGCGCGCCACGGGCATGGTGCGTGAGGAAGACAACGCCATCTGGTTTGAGTCCAGCCGTTACGGGGATGAAAAGGATCGGGTGCTGAAGAAAACCGACGGCAGCCTGACGTACTTCACACCGGACATTGCCTATCACGATCAGAAATTCAACCGGACCGCCCCTGGCGCTCAGGCGCCCTATAACCGTTTTATCAACATCTGGGGGGCGGATCACCATGGGTATATTCCGCGCATGCGCGCTGCCCTGAACGCCCTGGGCCACATTCACGATGAAGGCAAAACGCAGGATCCCCGCTTTGAGGTGATACTGGGGCAGCTGGTGAACCTGATTATTGACGGTGAAAAAACCCGCATGGGCAAACGTCGCAAAATGCTGACCCTGGAAGATGTGGTGGATGAGGTGGGCGTGGATGCCACCCGGTTCTGGATGGTGAGCAAATCCGCGGATACCGGCCTGGATTTTGACGTGGACCTGGCGATGAGCGCCACCAACGAAAACCCGGTTTATTATGTGCAGTATGCGCATGCCCGCTGCGCCAGTATTCTGCGCAACGCCACCGAGAGCCACACCCACCCTGAAACCGGAGAAACGGTCGCTGCTGTGCTGCCCGCCGGTGAACTGGCGGCGTTTGCCGCCAACCTCACGCCGGATGATCTGCTGGCTTTGTGGGAGGGGCTGGATGACGCGAAAGCGCTGCAATCCCTGAAGGAGCTGGTTCTGCGTCTGGATGCCTTTGGCGATGTGGTGGCCGATGCGGCTAAAATTCGTTCTCCGCACATTGTGGCGCGCTACCTGCTGGATCTCGCGGCGGATTTCCACTCGTTTTATAACCAGTGCCGCATTATCACCCCGGATGTGAAAACCACCCGGGTGCGTCTGATGCTGATTCGCGCCCTGCAGCGCACGCTGGCCGCCGGTCTGGCGCTGCTGGGGGTTTCCGCGCCGGAGCGGATGTAGCCAGTGGATGTGCGCCGTATATCCCGGCTGAAACACTCTGTTATAAACTAACAACCCTTTGGCTTGAGCACGCTTAGGGTGGGTAAGTCCAACCGTGTTACCAGTTCACCAAGCCATTTTCAGGGGGAATACAGAATGTCTGCTGTTCATTTCGGTCGCCGTCCCGCGCCAAGGCCTATGGCGCAACCAGCCACCTGCATGTATGCGCAGCCGCTGCCGGCCGCCGGCCCCGGTTTTGCGCCGGGTTACGGCCCGGCGATGGGCGTGATGCCGCCGGTGCGTGAAGTGCGTGGCGCCCGCCACAAAACCATCGGTGATCGCATCCGGGGTTTCTTTTTCAAAACCGCACTGCTGCTGGGCGGTATTCTCGCCTTTAAAAACCGCGCCAGAATCACGCCCCTGCTACAGGGCAAGCTGAACGAAGTGAAAGCCGCTGCCGAACAGGCTGCTGTCGCTGCGAAACAGTCGGTTTAGTCGTCTATTCTTCCGAGACTGAACCCGGAATCAATTTAAAAGCGACCCCGCCCGGCACCATCTGGCGGGAGTACGCGTAGCGGATTTGACGGCCATCGGAAAACAGCAGTGTGATCCGGCTGATTTCCTTGTCTTTGACAAAGGTATGTTCAACAACCCTCCCGTGAAGCGGCGAGCCCTGCTCCCTGAAGTAATTATTCAGGCGACCATCAATGATGTCGTTTGACGTTGGTTCATCCGTCTGATCGTCCACAAAGGTTGTCAGTTCGGCAGCGGTTAACAGCTGCTCGGGGGAGCTCCAGTCTTTCGCAAAGCAGATGGTTGACGCCATGCTTAGCATGATAAGCGCGCTCACACTGCAGAGACGCGGCATCATGGCAGGTCAATCCGCGAGATGCTGTTGGTTTCCTGCTCGGTAACGTACAACGCGTTGTTGGTGCCGTCAAAAAACAGGCTGTAGGGCTTTTTCAGGCCGCTGGCGATGACATCCACCTGGCCGGTGTTCTTGATTCGGGCAATGTTGTTGTCCAGGTAGTTGGCCACAAACATATCGCCGGTTTTGGGATTGAACGCCATGCCCATCGGGCCGTTCAGGCCGTTGCCCTGAATGAAGGTGGCTTTGTCGCCATTGGCGCCCACCTTGCTGATGAGATTTTTGGAGTAGTTGGCGACAAACAGATAACCGCCGGGACCAATCGTCATGCCGGTGGGGCCGAAATACCCCTTGGAGAAGGTCTCCACAGTCAGCTTTTTGTTGTCCAGCGGGTCGCCGGCAACCGGCGTACCGGTGGCGGGGTTATTCACCGGCTGTGTGGAAATGGGCGCCTGGCTGTTGCCGCTGGCAATCTGTTTTTCCAGCACAGCGGCGCGTTGCTGGGCTTTCACAAACTTGGGATCCGTGGCCGGAATGCTCATGTACAATTTGCGGGCTTCTTCCGGCTTGCTGAGTTTTTCCTCAGTGAGCGCCAGGTTGTAAATGGCCTGCGCATCGGTCGGGTTCACGTTCAGCGCGGCGCGGAACGCTTCCTCGGCCTTGGGGTAGGCGCGGGACTGAAAGTAGATGGAGCCCATGTTGTAATAGGCGTCACCATAACGCGGGTCCACGGCGACCGCCTTCTGGAAAAGTTCAAGCGCCTTGGCGTTCTCACCATTGGTATAGGCCTGTATACCCTGGTTGTACTGCTTAATGGCTTCCGGGCTCTGCACGGCGGCGGCATGGGAGATGCTGCACAAGCCGGTGGCCAGTGAGAGGCTGAGAGCCAGCAGTGAACGGGACAGCGTCATGCGGGTCATAATAAGTTCCTTCCCTGGGGGTTTGATGTGGGGTTGAGGCTGCCGCCATGAACTGGCGGACGGGGTCCCGATTTCGGGATACAATGGGGCGGTCGTCGGGAGCCGGCAGGCTGAAGGCGGGCAACCGCACCTCTCATTGTACTGCAATTTGGCCCGGAGGGGGAGGCGGCGGCGCAATCACGGACGGAAGAGAATGCATCCGGCACTGGAAGAAGCACAACTGAAGCTGAAGGATATCCGCCAGGCGCTGCAGATTGAGCAGGATCACCGCTATGTGGATGTGCAGGGGCGTCAGAAGAAATTTTCGCAGTATATGGCCGCTACATTGCGCGGTTTCGCCGATTTGCCACTACCCAGAGACAGGCTCGGCGAACTGGACCGGCTGAAGCAGCAGTACCGGCAGTATGCCTTTATGGGCATGCCTCAGCGGATGTCGCTGCTGGAGGAAACCCGCGACTTCCTGCGGGTGTTCAGCCGGCGGGCACAGATGATGGATGCAGCGGCAGAGGGTATTCCGCCGCCTTCCCAGCACCAGCGGTCCATGAAAACGCCGGTTCAGTTTCTGCCGGGCGTGGGCCCAAAAGTGGCCGCTATCCTCTCGCAGCTGAATATTCTGACCGTGCGCGACCTGCTGCACCACTACCCCCGCCGTTACCTGGACTACCAGACGCGCGCCCCGATCGCCGGCCTGAGCGAAGGACAGGATGTGACGGTGATCGGCCGCGTGAGCAGCATCAGCGCGCACACCACACGGCAGCGGGGACTTTCCATTGTGAGTATGACCGTGGCGGATGAAACCGGCAGCGTGATGGTGAACTGGTTTTATAACAAAATCAGTCGTGCCCAGCTGGAGTCTCACAAAGGCCGTTTTGAAAAAGGTATGCTGGTCATGCTTTCGGGGCGCACCAAATGGGATCGGTTTAAAAAGCGCTACGCGATTGACCGGCCGGTGGTCGAAGTGATCAGTCATGCCGGGGATGAACCGGAAGCAGGACAGGCCGACTCGCTGCATGCCGGTCGTATTGTGCCCGTGTATGCGCTGGCGGAAGGGCTTCATCTCAGAACCTTCCGGAAGCTGGTGCATGGGGCCCTGCAGGATTACGCCGCCACACTGACCGACCCGATGCCGGAAGCCATTCTGGCCCGTCAGCGCCTCCTGCCACTCACCCAGGCGATCCGGCAGATTCATTTTCCGGAGAGCCAGGCGCAGTATGAAGAAGCGCGCCAGCGCCTGGCCTTTGACGAGCTGTTTATGATGCAGGTGCGGCTGGCCACTGTGCGGCAGCAGTACCGCCATGTGTCTCAGGGGCAGGTGTTTACCCGCCGGCCGGAGGGCCTGCTGGATCGGTTTATTGCGCAGTTGCCCTACAAGCTGACCAATGCCCAGCAACGCGTGCTGGCTGAAATTTATGCCGACATGGCCACTGCCATGCCGATGTACCGCCTACTGCAGGGCGATGTGGGCGCCGGTAAAACCGTGGTGGCGGTTTTGTGTATGCTGATGGCCGTGGACAATGGCTGCCAGGCCGCCCTGATGGCGCCCACCGAGGTGCTAGCCGAACAGCATTACAAAAACATGATCCGCTGGCTGACCCCGCTGGGCCTGAAAGTCGGTCTTTTTCTGGGAAAGGCCGGCGCGCGCGAACGGCGGGAAATGCAGCAGGGACTGTTTAACGGACAGATTCATGTGGCGGTGGGTACGCATGCCCTCATCCAGGATGAGGTGCAGTTTCACCGCCTGGGCATGGTGGTGATTGATGAACAGCACCGTTTTGGGGTGCGCCAGCGCATGCTGCTGAAAGCCAAGGGGGAACACCCGGATCTGCTCACCATGACAGCCACGCCCATTCCCCGCACGCTGGCCATGACGGTGCACGGCGATCTGGATGTCTCCGTGCTGGATGAACTGCCGCCCGGCCGCCAGCCGATTAAAACCATACTGCTCGCCAACACACAGCGTCAGCAGGTCATCCAGCTGCTGCGGCTGGAATTGCAGCAGGGACGACAGGCCTATGTGGTTTTTCCGTTAATCGAGGAATCGGAAACCCTGGCGGCCAAAGCGGCCACCTCCGAGTATGAGCAGTTGCAGAAAATATTCACTGAACACACAGTGGGCCTGCTGCACGGCAAAATGAAACCGCAGGAAAAAGAGGCGGTGATGAGTCGCTTTGCCGATGGGGATATCCGGCTGCTGGTTTCCACCACGGTGATTGAGGTGGGGGTGGATGTGCCCAACGCCACGGTGATGGTGATTGAAAACGCCGACCGCTTTGGCCTGGCGCAACTGCACCAGCTGCGCGGTCGGGTGGGTCGCGGTCAGCACGCCTCCTACTGCGTCCTGGTGTCAGACAGCAGCTCTGAAGAGACCCGCACCCGTTTGGGGATTATGGTCAGAACGCAGGATGGTTTTGAAATCGCCGAAGAGGATCTGGCGCTGCGCGGTCCGGGAGAATTTCTCGGCACCCGCCAGAGTGGTCTGCCGGAATTGCAGCTGGCCGATCTGATCACCGATGCCGAGCTCCTGAGCGCTGCCCGCGATGAAGCAGAAACGGTGGTCAGCACGCCGGGGTATCTGCACGATCACCCTGCGCTGGCCGATGCCCTGCGCGAGCAGAACGAAGCGACCCTGGGTCTGCTGGGTTCCGGCTGATTACCGGCAGGCAGTGCCGCTGTCTCTGCCGTTGCCGGCATTGCAGATATTGCCTGCCCTGCGGTTGATCTGTGAAGGGGTCTGCACGTTGTAATACGTGCTCATATCGGCAAGAAGCGCCTCATTCATGGTTTGCTTCACGGCGGTATCGTTGGCGCTGCGCTGCACCCCACTGGTGGCGGCCGTGACAAATCCGTTGCCGGACGCTCTCGCCAGCATGGCAATCTGATCCGCCTGGGCCGCGACAAAAGCCTGTATTTCCGGTGGTATGCTGGTGTCCTGCGTCACCGTCTGCTGAAACGTCAGAAAGTTTTTGAGGGTGGCGCCGGCCATACCCAGGCTTCTGGGCTCGCCTTCCAGGGGGTTGCTGGCCAGCACGTTGGTCATGCCGGCGGCAAACTCCACGTGAATCAGATTGCCGGCCAGCGTGGGATCCGGGCTGTCGCTGCCGGCCGATATCGCCAGCAATGCGTCGATTTCGGTCGCCACATCATGCCCTTTATTGGCCAGTGAGATGAGGTTGTTATATTGTGCATCATTAATCTGGCCATCAGCTTTCAGTTTTCTGGCCAGCAGCTCAATGCTGGCGGCCAGCTCTGCGGCGGTGCCGTTGGCGCCCACGGCTTCAAGGCGTTGTCCGATACCGGTGTTTTCAAAGTGGGCCATCAGTTCTTCTGTATTCAGAGATTCCAGATTGCTCAGATCTGGTTTCGGGTAGGCTGCCTGGCTATTTTTAAAGTCGTGCGCGGTTTGTTTGCTCCCGGTCGCCAGGCTTCCGTCCGTTTTCACCATCGTGCTCCGGGCGTCGTTCATCCAGGAGAACAGTCCGGTTCCCACCAGGCCGATACCGGACATGCACGTCACGGCAATCAGCGCGCCGATCAGCCCATATTCAGACATCGCATGGCCGCTGTGTGGTAAGCCATACATGGTTCGTCTGGTTGGCTGCCTGGTCTCCATCCGGTTCCCGTATCCGGTTAATACACCACTATGGTTGTATCGTCACATTCCTGGAGGGGTTCACCCGTTGTATCACTTTGCTTACAATGGGTTTGGTTTGCTGATACTGGGGAGAGGTCTATGGACGCTGTAAAACAGGCATTACGGATTGAGCCGGCCCAGCCGTATGACTGGCCGGTCTTACGGTCGGTTGTTCAGGCCGTGGTGAGTGCCCGGCAGACTTATACCTACAACCCCGCCTTTACCGACGCCGAGTTGCGGGCCATCTGGATGGCGCCCGAGAAGCGGGTGTATAAAGCGCTTTTTAATGGCGAAGTGGCGGGGACCTTTTACATCCGGCCAAATTATGGCGCGGGTCCGGCCGGACATATCGCCAACGCCGGGTTTATGGTGGGGATCTCTGCTCGGGGGCGTGGCGTGGGACGGTTGATGGGTGAATTCGCCCTCCGGGAAGCCAGAAGGCTGGGATATGAGGCCATGGTGTTTAATTTCGTGGTGGGCGCCAATGTCGCCGCCATCGGCTTGTGGGAGTCGCTGGGTTTCCGGATCATCGGCACCGTTCCCGATGCTTATGATCATACGGATGGCCACAGAGTACCGGCGCATATCATGCACCGCACCCTGATGGACATTCCGTTGAACCAGCCGGAAGACCCGCAATAAAGAAATGTTACCCCGTTCGGTGGCACGTCCGTTGAAGCCGGGTCCTTGCGATATACTGGTAAGAGCCGGTTTTCGTTCCTTTCGCCGGGCTGCGCCGCCGTCCTTTCCCCCCAGGCGGACTGTTGAGAGGTAGTAGTTATGCAGGCCTGTCCGCAATGTGACAGCGTCAACCCCGAAGAGAGCCAGTTTTGTAGCCAGTGTGGGTACAAAATGCTGCAGTGGTGTCCCGCCTGCCATTTCAAAAACCTGCCCAACCAGCCCTTCTGTGGCAGTTGCGGCCTGCAGCTGGCGTCAGAAGAGGCGGACATTGCCCCCGGCTTTTATGATGATGAACCTGCCCAGACTTCACCGCCTGTGCCTTCGGTGCCAGCCCCCATGCCGGAAGCCCCTCCGGCCGCGGAAGATCTTGCCCCTGTGCCGCCGCCGGCTCCGGCTCCCGTAGCGCCGCCAGCCCTTGTGACAGAAGAAACGCCACCGCCCCCGGCTGCTGAAGCCGGGCTGCGCACCGTGCAACTGAGCATACAGTGGCGGGGGATGGATGAACTGCTGGCCGCCGGCATGCCGGAGGATCATCTGAATGTGCTGAAAACGCGCTCCACGGAAAAAGTCCACGGTGTTGTCAGCGCCTATGGCGGGGCCCTGGTTGCCGTCAAGGGCACGTGGCTGTCGTTTGTGTTCAGGCCGGAGCCGGATCTCCTGACCACCGGGATGACTGCCCTGACGGCGGCCTTTCAACTGAAAACCACCCCCCTGGCTGATGAGGATGGTCACCGCCTGCAGCTGGCCATACTGGTTTCATCGCCGGCGGTTTCGCCTGTGATGGCGCAGCCTGCGGAGGCCCTCCTGAGTGCCTGCGAGGCCGGACATATCAGCTGTGATGCCGGTTTGTTTGAGCTGCTGGGCGATCAGCTCACAACACAAACCCAGCCGCCGGTGGCTGGACAACAATGGTATCTGGTTATCAGGCCCGAGCCCACGGTCCGGCCTTCACTGGAAACCCCGGCGCCGCCGGCACCCACCGGAAAACCGCCTGAACCGGCTGTCAGTGCTCCGACGCCAGCCAGAGCCATGGTGCCGCCTGCAGAAACGCCAGTAAAACCGGACCCGGTGACCACGGTGGCCAGGGACAAACCAAAGCCGACACCCAAAAGCCTGCCCCGGTTTGAACAACCGGCGGATCTGCCGCAATACGCACCCGCCATCGTCTCAGTCATCAAGAGCAACCGCATTGCCAACGCCTCTTACGAGGAAGCCAGTCAGGTGCTCACCCATGAGCTGCAGTCCCTGAGCGGCGCTGACCCGCAGGGCGCGGGCGGCAAAATGGTCGCCCTGTGCGCCAGCGATGGCCTGGGGAAAACCAATATTCTCCATATGGCCCGTGAGGCCGCCGATCCGGAACTCGACCGGTTGTTCTGGTTCTGGGGGCAGGCTTACGACAGCCCGCCGGAAACCCCCCTGCCCCTGCAGTTGTGGATGGATGTGTTCAGTACGCTGTTTGGTCTGCTGCCGGAAGGACAGCCGCCGAATGACATGCGTCAGGCTATCCGCACGACGCTCGCCGAACTGGGAATCCAGGATGACGGCGTGACGGCCACGCTGGAAGTTCTGATGGGCGTTGAACCCCCCGAACCCCTGACCGTGGAAACCGTCAGCCGGCAGGGACGCCTGGCCGAGGCTGTTTTTTCGGTCTTTCAGGCTTTGTCCGTGCACAAGCCGGTGGTGCTGGTGCTGGAGGATATGGACCGCGCCGATGCGGCCTCGGTGGATGTGCTGTACGCCCTGCTCAGTATGGGCCTTACGCGCCTGCCGGTATTACTGCTGGTCAGTCAGCCGCTGAATTTTTACTGGGGCGGTGAGCTGGCCAATACGCTGCGCGGACTGCCCTACCGCGAGGTGGTGGTTTCGGACCTGACCGCCGATCAGATGCACCGCTTTCTGGAAGGCGGGCCGTTCGGCAAGAATATTCATCAGGTGCCGTCTGATTTTCTCACCCCGTTTTTCGCCCGCGCCAAGGGACGCCCCCTGTATCTGGAGGAAGCCCTGCGCCTGCTGCACTGGGAGGGCAAGCTGACCCTGGATGATCAGGGGCGGTTTATGCCCGCGCCGGATCAGCCGCTGAATTTTGAAGTGTTTCCCGAGGATGTGACGATTCTCGTTCAGCGGCGACTGAATCACCTTGCGGATGAAACACGCTATGTGTTGCAGATGGCCAGTGTGCTGGGCGAACGGTTTCCGCTGAATCTGCTGCAGCTGATGGTGCAGATGGAAGCGGGCCTGTTTGGCGAGCAGCTGCAGTTGCTGGAGCAGCAGGGCTATATTGTTCCCAGTCCTCTGCAGACCGGGCGCTTCCGGCATGCCCGGTTGTGGCGGACGGTGTATGCCTCCATGCCGGCCGACCTGCTGGAAAAAAGCCACCAGCTGGTTAGTCAGGCGCTTGAGAATGATGCCCGCCAGCAGCTGGCCGTGCGTCCTGCGCTGATGGCTTATCATGCCGAGCAGGGAAATCTGCCGAACCGGGCATTCACCTACTGGAATATGACGGGCGTTCAGGCTGCCCAGCTGGGTGTGCTGGAGGGCGCGAACATGGCGCTGTTCGCGGCGCTGGCCTATCTGCCCGCGCCGGAAGAAGCAGACGCCGAAAGCCAGGCCCTGAGGCTGGGTCTGCAGGAGAACCTCGGCATGCTCAACCTGTATGCCAACCCCGGTCTGTCGGCGTCGCTGTTCCGCTGGGTGGCTTTTGCCCGCCAGGATGAACCGGATCAGGCGCGCTTTGTGGAGACCCTTGGTTTTCTGGCGTCCGCGCTGGAGTATGAGGGTCGCTATGAAGAAGCGCTGGCGGCTGTGGAACATTCACTGGCGCGTGTTGCCGAGGATGAGTACCCCGAGGAGGCGGCTGTTCTGCTGGCCACCAAAACGGAATACCATTACACACTGGGGCGTCTGGGACCGGCGCTGGAAGCAGCAGAACAACTGACGACGCTTTCCGATCGTCATGGCCGCCAGCGCCAGCCGGAAACCGAAGCGGCTGTGCTGAATGGCCGGCTGCTTCAGGCCCGCGCCCAGCTGGAGCAGTTTGATCGTGAGGCTTTTGAAACGCTTAATCAGCTGGTGTCTCTGGCCGCTTCGCGACAGCAGCAGAGTCTGTATCTGGCTGCGGCTATGGCGCGCTGCCAGGGTTTGCTGAATATCGGCCGCTATGCCGATGTGGATGATCAGGCCGATGCCCTGTTGCACCAGATTGAAGCGATGCCGGATAACGACTGGTTTCTGGCCCAGTGGGGCTTACTGGCCATTCAGTACCACGCTGCTTTTGGCGAGGCGCAGAGCGCTGACCAGCTGCTGATGACGGTGCTGACCCGGTCGCGCAGGGCGAATGATTACCATACCTGGTTGCTGGCCCAAACCTGGGCGGGGCACCTGGCGGCGCTGAGCGGCGATGCGCTGAAGGCCCGCGAGCTGCTGGAGAAAAGCGTGAATGACAGCGCTGAGTATAAATTCGCCATCTGCGCGTTGCTGGGTTGGCGTTTTCTGGCTGAGTTTGAACTTTCGCAGGGCTATGTGGATGTGGCGCATGAGATTGCGGCTTCCGCCCTGATGATTGCGCGCAAGTCGGATATTGGAAACCGCAGGGAAGAATATCTGCTGACCATGCTCTGCGCCCGCTGTTTACTGCGGCAGGACAAACTGAAAGAAGCTGGACAGCTGCTGGAAGGGCTGTGGCCGGCGCTGGTGGAAACCCGTTTTTCACCCATGATTGCTGAAGGCGCCGAAAAGATAGGCGATCTCTACGCCGCCATTGCGCTGACGCTGAGCGGCGCGGCGCAGCGGAAATACCAGGAGCGGGCCATCCGCTTTTACGATAAGGCTCGTCACGGCTGGCTGGAAATGCAGAACGCCTGGCGTGTCCGTCAGGTTCAGGACCGTCAGCAGTCGATTACCCTGACGGTGGCCTGACAGCCGTCATACAAACGGATTGCTCATGGCGGCGATACGGGCCCTGAGTGCGTCGGCTTCCGGCCCCGGCGCAAGGTTGTTGAGAACGGATTGAAGCGCACCGATTTGTTCCGGATCACCGCCGAGACCCGGCATAATCAGACCCGGGAATTGATCGGGCGCAAGCGCCGGAATGGGGGTGTTGCCGTTCAGGATATTCTTTTTTGCTTCCTCCAGCGCATCCATCCGGGCCTGAATCATATCCTGCCCGGGAGCGCCCTGGGGTAAGGCGCCGGACATCGCAAAGACCCCGGCCTGCACGGCGCTGATGGCGGCAGCCCCCTGGAATTTCCGGGCCTGATCGATATCCGCCGCAGGAACGCCGCCATTGCTGGCCGTGTTCCAGATCATATCGTTAAACACTGCGGCATGAGGCCCTTCGGCGACCCTGCCAAAAAAGTCACGCTGATCAATGAGCGACTGAATGGCGTTTTTCGTGGCGGCATCCAGGCTGGGGTGTGACAGAATCAGATTGTCGGCCAGGTTCTGATAAGATTCTGTCTCCAGCTGGTAGGGCGAATCAAAGGGGGGCGTCACCACACCATTGGCATCAGGATTGCTGACGGACAGGGGCGGAATCAGCTGCACGTCCGGCGGTGCGCTCAGTCCACGAATATCACTGGCAGGGTCAATGGTAGCAAGTTGGTCCAGCATGGTATTGGATTGGTCCATCATGGTTTTTATTCGTGCATCCAGCGCAGTGGCTTCGGCACTTCTGGAATCCATGTTGTTGCGGACGTTCAGCAATGCCTTGGTACTGTCATAGTTATTGGCAAGTTCCTCATTCAGACCAAATTTCTGCATACTGGTCGTTTCGGCGCCCAGTTCGGTGGCGCGGGTGTTGATCTGGGCACGCAGTGCGGTTGCTTCCGGTGTCTCCGGCGAGTCCATCTCATGCAGAGCTGCGATCATGCCTTTGAGTTCAAATTTGCCCGAAGGGGTCAGTTTCGTATCGGCGTCAAAGGCATCCAGACTGGCGTCACGCCGGCTGTCACTAAAAGATTTAATTCCATCCGAACCTCCCAATGACCCAAATGGAGGTGGGGTACCGGGAATCAGGGACGGAATACCGCCTAACCCCAATGGAGGGAACTGTGCCTCGGGACTCTCAGGATCGGGTGCAGAGCCACCCAGAATGGATGGCAGAGCTGGGAAGCAGTTGGTGATCGCGACATTGTCATTGCCGCTGCCACCGTTGCCAATCATGCCAAAAATCTCACTCAGCATACTGGACAACGGAAAACCGGACACCGGGGTCGGGCTGCCGGACAGAACTTCCTGTAAAATCTTCGCTTCGGGCGATTCGGGATCCGGCATGGCGGCAGCGCTGACATTACCACTGCTGACAGAATTTGCCTTACTCAGTCCCTGCCCGGGAAAAAACGGGGTCACCTGATTGCCGATGTCCATGGGTGCTCCTCTCTCTCTAGCCATTTCGCCCAGACGCCCGAACACCAACCAGAAATTTCCGATTGAATTGCAAATTTAAATCAGTAGGACGGGACGACTATAAATCTTTTTAAAATAAAAACGACTAAAAGCCGGAAATTGACACGTAAAACCCATAGTGGTCCTAACAGATATCGGACCAGTGTTCAAAGGTATATTCCCTGGGTGCCGGGAGGCTATCCGTGTATGAGCTTTTGTAACGCGGTCACATGCTCGTTGCTCATCTGGCCGGTGTGCGCCCAGCGAATCACCCCGGAGGGATCCACCAGATAAAACGTGGGGAAACCGCTTAGTTTGTAAGCGGTGGTGGTGCTCATCTCCGGGTGTTCCAGAATAGGGTAGGGGATGTGATACTGCTGCTGAAAGCCCTTTGAGGTGGAGGGTTCCTCAGGACGATCGCCGGCATTGACGGAGAGGATCTCAAGCCGGTCTTTCTCAGCGCCATACAGTGTATCCAGAAACGCGGTGCTGATTTGACAGTGGGGGCATTTGGGGGACATAAATTCCACCAGCACCCACTGTTTGCCGTGGTAATCTCTCAGGGAGACCGGTTTGCCGTTGAGATCCGGCATGGTGAAATCCGGTGCGGCGCTTCCCTCGCTCAGCAGGGGGGGCGCCATGTCTTCCGGGGGCCGGGTGGGAATGGCCACCGGCGTGCTGTCTGTGGGCTGCACTATGAGGGGTTTGGGGGCCGGGGTGGGCTGAAACAGCGCATACCCGGCAATGGCCGCAAAAGCCAGGAGGATGACCACCAGTAATGCTGTTTTCAGGGGCTTTTTGGTTTTGGCCATGGCGGGTTCCTCACAGAGATCAACGGCTGCGTTTCTGCTGATCAATATACAATAGAACGATGGCGGAGAACACAGACACCTCGCAGAGCCCAGCGGAACCGGATGGTTTTTCGGCAGACGCTCCGTGCGCCACGCCATGTTGTGCGCCCTGGCTGATGCCGTTGATGACCCTGCTGGTTCGTCTGGGCATGGGCGGCATATTCTTACAGAGCGGCTGGGCCAAGATTCAGAATTCCTATGCCTTCTACCAGGCGGTGAAAGCCTACAACCTGCTGCCGGATTACCTGGTGCTGCCCTGGGCCCGTGCCGTGCCCTGGCTGGAAGTTGTGCTGGGCGGCATGCTGGTGTTGGGGGCGTTTACCCGCCTGGCTGCCGCCGGCACGGCGGCGCTGATGCTGAGTTTTATCGGCGCCATCTCGGTCGTGCTGATTCGCGGTGAGGAAATAGACTGCGGCTGCCTGGTGGGTGGTGTGAGTGAGCCGGTGGACGGATGGCTGCTGGCGCGCGATATTCTGATGCTGCTGGCGGTACTCTGGTTATGCTGGCGTGCCGGGCGTCAGGCGCCCTGCTTGAGTGTGGATCGCCTCTTGTGCGATGATCCGGCGGAGACGGAAGAGACACCGCCGCCGCTTTAACCCATGAGATCATGTGGGTGGCGGGGAACATAGTTTGACAGAACGAGGTCAATAGACGCATGAAGCATTTCAGAGAACGTTGTCTGGCCGGAATGCTGGCGCTTGCCGTCATTTCTGGCCTGTTGCTGCCGGCCATGGCCCAGTCCGGCCATGCCGCACACATGGCGCAGGCCAATGAGGGCACCCTGACCGGTACCGTGCAGCAGACCAAAACGCTGCCGCCGCCCGGCCCCAAAGACGCCCAGGCCGCTGAAATACTGGCGCGGGTGATGGCGCGCAATAACCTTAGTGCGGATATGGTGAACACCATCCGCATTCTGCCGGCCGAGGAACTGAACGCCGCGACCGATGGCAACACCATCTATTTTTCAAGCGGGCTCTGGGACAAGCTGACGACCAATGACCAGAAAGCGTTTGTGATTGCCCATGAACTCAGCCATATTCAGAAAGGGCATATTGCCAAAACCCAGTTCCGCCGGGTGGGTTTTTCCCTGGCGAACTACCTCATTCTCAACCGCTGGCTGAATGTGGAAGAGCGGCCCAACAGCCAGCTCTATCAACTCGTCTCTGCTGCCGGGCTCTCTCTGCTGGATAACCGGTTTTCCCGCAGTATGGAATACGAGGCGGATGATAACGGCATGAAACTGCTGGTGGCTGCCGGTTATCAGCCGCAGGCTGCGCTGGAGGTGTTTAACGTGTTTGAGCGCTACAGCCCGGACGGCACGCCCGAGTTTCTGCGCTCTCACCCGCTCAGTCGCAACCGCATTAATACGCTGGTGAATAAATACCAGACGCTGCGGCTCGCTTCATAACATAACCCGGCTGACCCGCCAGGTTACTGGGCTGGCTGGCTCTCGGCGACAAACATTTCACGCTCATCATCCCACCCGATGCTGAGCGTGTTGGGACGACAGCAGACCTGGCAGTCTTCCACATACTGTTGCGTGCCGCCGCCATCCGGATCCACAAAAATGCTGTTGCTTTCAAAGCAGTAGGCGCAGGTGAATACGCTGTCCATCAGGCTTTCACGTAGGGGTTGTGCCGCATTTCATGCGCAATGCTGGTGGGAGGCCCATGGCCGGTAATCACGGCGGTTTCCTCATCCAGGGTATACAGTCGCTTTTTAATCGACCGTTCAATCTGCTGGTAATCGCCGCCCCACAGATCCGTACGGCCAATGGCGTTTTTAAACAGGGTATCCCCGGCCACCAGCAGTTTCAGGCTTTCAAAATGAAAACTGATGGAACCCGGTGTATGGCCCGGTGTATGAATACAGTGCCCGCACACGCCGTGGATTTCAATGGGTTCTTCATGCTGCAGTTTTTCATCCGGCGGCGGCACGGGCGTGAACGGGATGGCGAACCGCGCACATTGTTCTTCCAGGTGATCCCACAGATACCGGTCGGCGGCATGCAGGGCCAGCGGCGCGCCGGTCGCTTCGCGGATAAGGCCCGAGGCCAGAAAGTGATCAAAGTGGGCGTGGGTGTGCAGGATGCGTGTGGCGGTCCACTGGTTCTCATGCAGCACCAGGAGAATTTCATCCGGATCGCCGCCCGGATCAATCACAACGGCCTTGCCGCTGACCGGGTCGCCAATAATGGTGCAGTTGCACTGCAGCGGACCGACCGGAAACACAATGACTTTCAGCGCCGTTTCGGTCGTGGTTTCAGTCATGGTCAGCCATCGCTTTCAGTGCCGCCTGCAAACGTTCCCCTGCATCCTTCAGCAGGGACTCGCCGTCGCCCAGCAGCAGCGCATGCACAGGCCGTTCGGGGTGCGCCAGAGTCAGCAGACCGGTTTTCGCCAGTGCCGGGTCATCATATTTATCAGCAGGCAGCATCCGCAGGGTCTGCCCTTCCGGGCGGATCAACGCATCCCCGAGAATCATCACGCCATCGGCCTCCCGGTAGAGGGCGCACTCTCCGGGCGTCTTCTGATCGGCAAGCTGAATGACCAGCCAGCCGCCCGGCAGCCAGTCCCCGTCCTGAAAAGTCAGGTCCGGGTAATCTTCCAGCAGGGGGACATCCTGCATCGGCATGGCGAGGGGAATTTCCAGCGCCTTGCGCAGCGCCTGCGCTTCGCGTTCGTGGTGGCCGTTGGTCAGCAGAATCAGCATCGGCCGGCCAAGGGCTTTCAGGGCGCTGGCGACTTCGGGTTCCGCTGAAGGCGGATCGATGAGCAACAGATCCGTCTCACCTACCAGGCAGGCATGGCCATTAAAATAAAGCTGTTTTTCCTCACTCCACACCGACCACTGCCAGATGCCGGGCAGGACAGGTTCCGGCAGGTGTCTTGAACGGGTTGCAGGGGTTGTGGTCATCAGCGTGTGGCAATTGGGTTGCGGGCGTCTTGATGGTATTGTACACGGCACAGAGCAGAGACCGGAGAGACGGAATGAAACAACTGATGACTTTGGTGCTGATGGGTGTGATGGCTGTTGGCTTGAGCGCCTGCGGACAGAAACAGTCGGCGCTGGCGCCTGCCGTCCCGGCAACGGTCAGTGCTGACGGCAAGACACAGGCCGCCATTATCTATGCCGATACGGTTTACAAACCCAGCCATATCAGCGCCAAAGCGGGTGTGCCGCTGATGCTGACGTTTAAGCACCCGGAGAATATCGCCCACTGCATTCAGGTGCTGTCCATCCCTGAGATGAACCTGAAGAAGGACCTGACCCTGGCCCCCGAGACGGTGATTGAAATACCGCCCCACCAGGCTGGATCGCTGGCTTTTCAGTGCGGCATGGGCATGCGCAAGGGTCAGATTGATTTTGAATAATTCTTACCGTGCAGCGACGCTCATAATGCCGGACTCGTTGGCATCCAGGTCATCATTGCTCCACTCGCCGCCGCGCAGCATATCAAACGTTTCCTTGCCGTAGCCCAGGCTGCGGGTCACAGAGCGCCCGACGGCGACGCTGCCGGTCAGGCCGGAGAAAAATGTTGTCAGGCGCGCCGCCAAGGCGGCATGCAGGTCCTCGTCGGTTCGGATGTCGGCGGCAGCCAGTGAGGAAGGCATCAGCAGGCTGGCCAGATTCAGAACGGCCGCCACAAGCAGTGCCGCCAGCAGGCCAGTGGTGAGCTGCCTGAGGCGATCCGGTTCAACGGCCCAGGGGGACCGGCTGCAGAGGACAATGTGGCTGGACATGGGAACAGAGGTTCAATGTGACCGGATTAACTTGTCACAAACGTCGCAGTGAGTCAGCCCTTTGTAGCGCTTTGTTACGGTCCGTGCGCCTTACCAGCCCAGGGTCTCTGCTGTGAGGGGGGTGAGTCTGAGGCAGGCCTTGCGCCCCAGTCGGTATATTACATTGCCCGGCGCCAGTTTCATCGGGCGCGAGGCGGCCGTGTGCGCTTCAATCACCTGACCCTGATCGTCAAAGCGCTGCCATTGCGGCTCCGGTTCATAAATGCCTGTGTCGCAGTCCAGCCGGTTCTGCGTGACGGTATACCCGGTGACGGGCTGCCTGGGTGGTTTTTTTCCGTTGATCAGCAGATCCTGCGTGAAGCCCACCACGTTGAAGGTGAGGGTGTTTTCATCCAGAGTGCGAAAGCTGTCGGCATCCACGTAAAAACGCTGGCCGTTCCCGAAGGTATACAGCAGTTTCAGGTCTTCGGCGCTGGCGCAGAGCAGCGCAGCCAATAACCCGCTTAACAGCAGCGGCAATATCATTCGGCGTGTGTTCACGCCCTGATTTTACACCAGCCGGTGGCGGTTGATGACTGAAATCAATGGGTTAATCAGCAGATCCGGGTCACCTGGCAGATCAATAAGGCGGACCATCGCCTCGCGGATCGCTGCCGGCAGTTCCTCGGGTGGGCGCCCGTTCAGTGCCGGCGCACAGACTGCGGCGATGGGAATGGCGGCCTGGTGGGCACAGGTGAGTTCGTAGCACGTAACGGGGTCCAGGGTGTTCCCGAAGAAAACGCCCACCATCATCACGGTGTGATGGATGCCGTCGCGGATGGGGGATTCCAGATCGGGTGTGAGGCAGTCCGCCGGAAAGCGCTCAAAGGATGCGACCACCGGAAAGGCGTAATCGCGCAGGAGTTCGGTGATGAGCGTCAGTTGCCGGGCGTCTTCGGGGGTGGCGGGGCGCCCGCTCAGGTAAAGGGTGTCCATGGCATACCGTGTGTGAACAACGTGTTAAAAACGGCTGATTTTAACGGTTGCTTTTGCTAGGCTGATCGGAGGAGGCAACCGAATCCGTCCGATGGTTTTTATATTGCCTGAAACACAACGGAATTTCTCTATCCGCATGGCCGCATTTGCAGTATGCGCCCTGTTACTGGCGCAACCGGCGTTTGCCGACTGCGCCCAGTACGAGCAGGAGGTGCGCCAGTTGCTGGCCACGGTGAAGAATGACGGCGGGATGGATCGCAACGCCTTTCAGGCCCGCTTTCAGCAGATTGTCAACGCCATGCAGCGCGCAGGGTGTCATGCAGAGCTGATGAACGTGATGGGGCTGATTCAGCGGGAACAGCAACTGCCCGGGGGCCACTGAGGGCGGGTTGCCGACTCAGTAACGAACGCTGAAACGGCGTTTTGATTGTTCGGAGTCGGACTTGTTCGGAATGATCCCCCCGTGGACAGGTGAATTCAATCCGTGATCGGCGTGATGCTGCGGATGGGCAGCCTGCGGAAAGGCCGATTTTTTTGAGCGCTCTGTACGGGCGATTTTTCCCACCACAAACCCGATAAACAGCAGCATCAGCATGCCAATGGTCAGAACCAGCATGAGTATCAGTGGTGTGTTCTGATAGACAACCAGGTAAGGAGTGAGAATACCCAGCATCAGAAACATGACAATCAGTGCATCCGTACTCCAGTCGTGCGGATGCTTGGGGCTGTTGGGTGTGAATTCATATTTGCTCATACCAATGCGCCATGTTGGTTTTTTTGGGGTTCAGGGTATCCCTGGCACTCCTACAATATAGGGTGACTCAGGCCTGTTCACCCTACGCTTGGGGGGTTGTCGCCAAGTTACGGCAGGGTGTCGAGTCCGTTCGGACCAGAGATTCAGACTTTTGACTGGGTTGGATCCTTTTTTGCGCTTCCTTAAGCCATTCCAGCATCTGATCGATAGTTCGGATGCAGGAGGTGAAGTATTCCCGATCAATTTTCATGTTGTTTATCAGCATGACCTGGTCAGGGTTGTCATCCAGATGATAACTGTGATGAACAGCCCAGCATTCTTTTACCAGGCCATAACGCAGTAAGGGGTGCGACTGTATCTGCCAGGAGAAAATGGCGGCAAGGCGGGCAAAATCTGAAAATTCTTTCTGCCGGGTGCTCAGTCGGGGTTGTTGCAGAAGCCGGGTGAGGATTCTGAGCGTCTTTCCGGCAGTGGTTCCTGCTTCGGTCATGGCTGTTAAGGCGCCTTCTATCCCCTGCTCAAGTCGCTTGCGACTTTTCACCGGGTCGGGAATGCCAGGCAGGTTATAGGGATGTCGCAGCAGCGTTTTATCCAGAACAGGAAACGCTTCCTGCTGAGCCAGCTCAGTAAGGCTGATGTGTTCAAAGCCTTCAATGTACGCCCCGCCGGTGGAAGCGTTAACCAGTCGGGTTGTGTCCTGCTGCCGGCGCATGGTCTGAGCGATTTCCTGGTAATGTTTCAGGAAAATTTCGTAATCAGGTCCGGTACGCAGCCAGTCGCCGCTCTGCCCGCGGACACGCACCAGTTTTACAGGTTTCTGCGTGATTTCCCGGTGACGGCTCTCTTCGTTGATGTGGACCGCAAATGTGTCGTCTTCTCCAAACGCCGCCTGGGTACCATCGGCGTAGATCTGGTTGCCCCGGAAGGCGAGATCCTGACCAACCAGGGTGATGGTGCTGCATCCCAGTATTCGGGCGGCCTGAAAGCACATCATGGAAACCGTGCCACCGGTGGTGACCCTGGGTTGATTGACGAAGAGGTTTTCATCCAGCCAGTTTGTGAAATCGCCGTAGTTTTCCATCGGCATCAGGTACTTCCGGTATGGCAGATCAAAGCAGACGCCTTCGGCAAACAGGCCCAGCAGCAACGACATTTTTTCGGTGGCTTCCGGCAAAACCGGCAGATCCATCAGTTGTTCTCTGGGACCCTGGTAGTCTACAAAAGCTGCAAAGTCGGGAATGATGCCCGCTTCCAGCAGGGTTTTCAGACAACGCCCAACCGCAAACACAACCATGTTACCGGCCTGGGCGCGGATGGTTTCCAGATTTTCCATCAGAGAGGGGCCGGCGGAAACAATCAGGGCCGGCTTTCCTTCAAAGCGGCGCGATAATGCGCCAAAAGGCAGGGTGTCCATGAAATAAGGGAGGTTGTCATAAAAAGCCGCATTCCATTGGTGATGCAGGGTGAGTGTGGCGATCATGCTGTTCTTTTTCCGCTCCAGCGAGGGAATGATGTTCTCGCGGATCACACGGGTGAGCTCGCCGGGCATCGCCTGTGCGGCGCCTTCCAGAAACAGGATATCGTGCTGCTCCCCAAAATCAGCGCGCTGGTCTGCCATCTGCGTCAGGATATCCGGGTCCGGCGTAATGTTCAGCCGCCCTGAGGCCAGGAAGTCCGACAGATCCACGTTCTCCATCGTAAAACGGAGAATCTGCAGATTGGGCTCATAGACGAATATTTTGCCGGGAGATTGTTCAAAAACCACCTGCAGCAGGTAACCCAGACCCAGGCCAATGATAAAATGATTGGAACGGTGTCCGGGTTTTCCATGGTGTTTAAAACAGGCCAGCGCTTCTGCCTGGGCGCCCTCCAGGCTGTGTACGGCAATGCCGTCTGCAATCAGGCTGTAGTCGCCGCCTGAGGTTTCCACAAGCTCAACGGTTGTGGCCTGGGGTAAGTGCGGCAGCAATTGCAGCAAATGCTGGCTGAACGGGCAGGACGCCAGACTTTGCTGAAGCGCTGCCATGTTTTTTTCCAAAAACATTGCGTGGTTTCCGGTTTGGTTTGCCTGCCGGGTTGGTTGACAGGCCTGAAGCATGGGGCACAGTGGCCCATCCTCAGGGTAGTCGATCCGGGCAAGGGTCTCATCCGGTAAACAGCGGATTTTGCAGAAAATCACCGGTCTGTCATCATTCAGGCCGGTGATTTTTGAAACGTGTTTTTAAAAAATGGTAGCGGGGGCAGGATTTGAACCTGCGACCTTTGGGTTATGAGCCCAACGAGCTACCGGACTGCTCCACCCCGCGGTATGCCAGTATGGTGCATCAAACACGAAGGTAATGCAACCGCCCGGTGTCTGGACTACAATGGAGGTGCGCTGTGAGGCCTGTTTACACGCCTGTTGCGGCGCCGCCCGAGACACTGACTGAAACGCCCGGAGAGGATACTGACGGATGATGGATGTGAGATTGCTGCTGGTTGTGGTTGCCGCCCTGGCTCTGGTAGTGGGGGGGGTGATCGGATATCTGCTGGCTTTGCGCCGGGCGGCGACGGTTCGGAGCGAACTGCTGAACCGGGAAAAATCGTTGCAGGACGCCCTGCATCAGGCCAGTGCGGCGCGGCTGGTGGCGGAAAGCCGTCTGCAGGCCACCGAGCTGGCCCGCGAAGAGATGGGCGCCCAGATGAAGACCCAGTTTGAACTCCTGGGGCATCAGGCGCTGAAGCAGGTACAGACGGAATGGGCGCAACGGACCGAGCAGGAATTTACGGCCCGCCAGGCCCGGCTGGATGAACGCGTGGGTGAGCTCCTGAACCCGCTGAAAACCTGGGTGGAAACCACCAACAAGCAGGTGCTGGAATACACCACTCAGCACAGGGCGGAGGCATCCAGTCTGAAGACACAGATCGAAATCATCGTGGATCAGACCAACCGCTATGTGAGTATTAACGACAAGCTGGCCGATGCGCTCAGCAACAGCAAAGGCCGGGGCGACTGGGGCGAAATGGCCCTGATGACGCTCCTGGAGGAATCCGGTCTGTTGCCCGGCGTGCACTATGAGGCCCAGCAGCATATGGCCGGCCTGCCGGGGCAGGGTGGCCTGCGCCCCGATGTGACCATTCGTTTGCCGGGTAACCGGCTGATTTTTGTGGACGCCAAAACGCTCCTGGTTAACCTGGAACATTTTCACCAGCTGGCTGAGGAAGCGTCGGCGGATCCGGCGGATGTGGCGAAGCAGCGCAAAAAGCATGCCGCAGCGCTGGAGAAGGAGATTCTCTCGCTCAGCGCCAAGGCCTATGATGTCTCGCATGAGGGGTCGGTGGATTTTGTGGTGCTTTTTGTGCCCAGGGAATCCATGCTGCGTGTGGCCCTGGAAGAACGCCCTGAGCTGATGACCCTGGCCTTTCAGAAGCGTGTGGTGCTGGCCAGCCCGCTGGTGCTGATGCCCATCCTGAAAGTGGTCGCGACCGCCTGGGATCAGGAGCAGATTTCCGAGAATGCCCGCACCATACAGCGCCTGGGCCAGGAGCTGCACCGGCGGGCAGCACTGTTTGTGGAGCGTTTTGCCCGGGTTGGCGAGCGGATTGACCAGCTGGGAAGGCAGTACGGCGAGGCCAAGACGGCTTTTACGGGCCGTCAGGGCTTTGTCACCCATCTGCAGAAGTTTGAGCAGCTGGGCTGCCGCTCGGAGAAGGAGCTGCCTGCCCTCAGGGCAGATGGAGAGTGGGTTGAGGACGAGCCGGAAACACTGGTTGGGTCCGGCTCCTGAAATATAAACCAAATCACCCCGGTGAATCCGCAATCCGGCGGATCCGGGACGGGTACGTCTTTATTTACAATGTGTAAAGATATTTGACGTATATACCCGGTCCGGCCGGTTCAGGCCTGACCAGAATCCTGTTTCTGCCGATAACGTCATGAAGCAGGTAGTCAGAGTTTCATGTTCGAGCGGATTAAAAATTCAGCCCTTACCCTGGTCACGTGGATCCTGTGGCTGCGCTTTGCGCTGGTGTTTGCCGATCCGCAGATTCTCAACAACAGCCTGAGTATGGGCCTGCCGATTTTCACCCAGTGGCGCAACGTGATTGATCCGTTGTACACGGTTTCCGGTTACCTGGTGACGCCGGTGTACGAAATCTATACCCGTTTTCTGGCGAACATGGTGCCGCAGAATGAGTGGTTTCCCGGCATGATGGCATCCGCTGTGATGATCAAGCTGCAGGCGGCAACTTCCACAATCCCGCAGGCGACCGTCATCTTGGAAAACCCGATGGTTAAAGCTGTGTTTCAGGGCTATCTGGACTGGCTGACCCTGGTGGCGCTGGCGGGCTACATGGTGCTGGGCGCGCTGGTGGAGCCCCTGTTTGATTTTGCCCGCAATGTGTTCTGGAACATCTTCATTGAGATGTCTTATACGCGCAAGAAGCAGACCCTCTACCAGGAGAAGCTCGAACAGCGCGCTCTGGATATTTCCAAGCTGAAGAACGAATACAAGAGCCTGTCCAAGGAGGCCAGTCAACTGGCCACGTCGGCTGTTACGGATGAAATGACCCAGCTGTACAACAAGCGGTTTTTCGTTCAGACGATGGGACAGATTTTTCAGGAAGCCAAGCAGAAGCACGAGTTCTTTACCCTGGTGATGGTCGATATCGATCATTTCAAACGGCTGAATGATACGTATGGCCACCTGATGGGGGACATCGTGCTGCAGCAGGTGGCCCGGGTGCTGAAAGACAACTGCCCCAAGGACTGCTATGCCTGCCGTTTTGGCGGTGAGGAATTCGCCCTGATTATGCCCGGCAAGCGCAACCGCGAGTGTATGCCGTCAGTGGAAGATATTCACCGGGCCATCCCCACCCTGCGGTTTGAGGAAGATCCCAACCTGCGCGTCACAATCAGCATGGGCGTGGTCAGCCTGGATCTCAGCCAGCCGGATGCCCGCGATGTGAAAGAGTTTACGGACGCCATTAAGCTGGCCGATGATGAACTGTACCGCGCCAAAACCAACGGCCGTAACCGTATTGAGTGCCGGATTCTGGAGACCTCGGAAATCTGATCGACCCTCCGGGTTGCGATATGATCGGGGCATGGATTTAGCCACCTTAATGCAAACGCGCCGGAGCATCCGGGCGTATGAAGACCGGCCGGTGCCCGAAGCCGTGATGGAGAAAATTCTGGAGGCCGGCCTGTGGGCGCCTTCCGGCAAAAACATGCAGAACTGGCGGTTTTTTGTTCTGACCGGTCAGCGGGTGAAGGATTATCTGGCTCTGTCCCAGAAAACATGGGAGGCCAGCCGTCCGGTGCTGGAGAAACGGCTGAAGCCCAGCCTGCTGGCATTTACCGAACGGTTTTTTTATACCCTGGGCAACGCGCCGGTGCTCGTCTTTGTGTATCATCAACCCCACCCGGATGAAAACAACCAGACCGGCCTGGGCAGTGTGTATATGGCGGTTCAGAACATTCTGCTGGCGGCGCATGCCGAAGGTCTCGGAGCCTGCCCCCTGGGCAGTCCCCTGGAGGTGAAGGACGCGGTGGATCGTTTTCTGGGCGTGTCGCAAACGGATTTACAGTTAGTCTGCGGCATCACGCTCGGTTACCCGGCGCACCAACCCCCGGCGGCTCCCCGCCAGCGCGAAGGTCGCATCATCTGGCTGGACTGAGGCCGCTTATGCTACGATGCGGAGATGACGACACCCGCAGCAGCCACTGCTTCTGAAACCGAACAACGGTCCTCTGTCTATGGCCCCGTGCGCTCTTGGCGCGTGGGCAGTTCGCTGGGCATTGATCTCCTGCTGGAAACCTCCACGTGCTCCTTTAACTGCATCTACTGCCAGCTTGGCGATATTCAGCTGAAGACGGCGGAACGGAAAATTTATGTGCCCACCGCCAGGGTGGAAAAAGACTTCAAGCACAGCCGCTGGCAGGAGGCGGATATCATCACCTTCAGCGGCAGCGGGGAGCCAACCCTGGCCACCAACCTTGGAGAGGTGATACGTTTTATCCGTGAATACAGCCACAAACCGGTGATGGTGCTGACCAACGGCACAATGCTGAATGATCCGGCCGTGGTGGCCGATCTGCAGCAGGCCGACACGGTCGCCATTAAACTGGATGCCGCTACTGAAGCCGGCCTGCAGCAGATGAACCGGCCGGTGGGCGGCATCACGCTGGAAAAGATTGTGCATGGGGCCGAAACATTCCGGCAGGTCTACACAGGCAAGCTCTGCCTGCAGTGTATGTTTATGCCCGCCAACCTGGCCGAAGCCGATCAGATGGCAGCACTGATCACCCGGATTCAGCCCGACGAGGTTCAGCTGAATACGCCGAAGCGGCCATACCCGCGCGGCTGGTTCCCCGATTCACGCGGTAACCACGACCAGGCGGACTACCCGACCATTGCGCTGAAAACCCTCAGTGAGGCCGAGGCAGAGACTCTGGAAACCCGGCTGCGTGAAAAGACAGGCCTTCCCATCGTTTCCATTTACAAAAAGACACCGGCATAGGCTTCCGCCCCGCTGCGGGTGTCCCCACACTTTGCAAAACACTTTATAATGAGTGGGTTATGGCTTATAACCTGGTTAAAACTTCCACCTTCATGGTGAATTTCAGGGGGCTTCCCAAAAAGCTCAAACGCCTCACTCTGGAGGCCATGGAAGTCATCAAGGAGTCGCCGACCGTTTATCAGGACAAAATCACGCGGATGACGGCCCGAAAAGAGGAGGGGACCGCCTTCAAGTTCCGGGTGCCGGGGGCCTGGATCACGTATGTGGTTCATGACAAACAGCCGATGGTGACCATGCTCTCCGTGCGGGAGATGAAATAGCCTTCAGGCGGAACGGCTGAACACTTCCGTGGCCCAGTCGGTGGTGATGGGGTTGAAGTAGGCGGAAGCGCCAATCATGGCGGCGTTGTCCGTACAGAAGGCCATAGGGGGCACAAACAGCCGGTATTCAGCGTTTGCGGCCACAAAGTTTTCAAAATGTTTTCTCAGGCCACTGTTGGCGGAAACCCCACCGGCTATGGCGATTGTGTTCAGTTCGTGCGCATCGGCGCAGGCGCGCGTTTTCTCAAAAAGCGTGGTTACCACCGTGTGCTGAAACGACGCCGCGAAATCCGCTTTGAGTTGCGCCATGGCGGGTTCGTCTCCCGCCGGCAGGGCGTTCCGGGCGGCTTCATACTGCCGCATGCTGGCCGTCTTCAGACCACTGAAGCTGAAATCAAAAGGCCGGTTGGTCTGGGCCCTGGGTAGCTGAAACCGTTTCGGGTCGCCCGCAGGGTAGCCTTCCATCCGGCCGGTGGCCAGTCTGTCCATGTTCGGCCCGCCCGGGTAGGGCAGGTCCATAATACGCGCCACTTTGTCATAACACTCGCCCACGGCGTCATCCAGGGTTTCTCCCAGTATGAGCATTGTTGCGTAGTCTTGCACGTGGATCAGCTGGGTGTGGCCCCCGCTGACCAGCAGGCAGAGAAAAGGCGGCTCCAGATCCGTGTTGAGATAGTTGGAGGCCACGTGCCCGTACAAATGGTTGACCCCGAGAAAAGGTTTGCCGGTCAGCAGGCTTAGGGTTTTAGCCGCATTGGCGCCCACCAGCAGCGAACCGATCAGGCCGGGGCCCAGTGTGGCGGCAAAGGCATCCACATCATTCAGCGTCATCGCCGGGCTGGCCTGGGCAAGGGCGTCGGCCAGGCAGGCATTCATCGCCTGGATATGCTCCCGGGCGGCCACTTCGGGAATCACGCCGCCAAAGGCCTCATGGGTTTTAATCTGCGAAAAAACCGTGCCGGCGATTAATTGACGTCCCCCGCGGACAATGGCCACGGCGGTTTCATCACAGCTGGATTCAACGGCCAGAATGGTTTTCGGGCGATCGGGCCGGTGGTCTGGGGTGGTCTGGGTCATGGTCTCGGTGGAACGTACAGGCGGTTACAGACGTCGTGTGGACTTTACGGTACAATACAACAAAATTCGGCCGCTCCCCAGCAGAAGGGCGCCGTCATACCGTTCAACCGAGGGAAAACCGATGCCGCTCAATCCGCTGCCCCAGCCTGCCCGCCTGTCCCACCGCGCCGGAAGATGGCTTGCCGGGCTTACACTGGTTGCTGCCGCCCCGGCGGTAATGGGATTGAACGCCTTTTTCCTCTGGGCCTTCCCCTCGGCCGAAGCCGCGACACACACCCGGCTGATGAACCCGGACGGGTTTTTCGTTGATCAGCGTACCGATACCCTGAAGCAGGTTCAGTATGTGTATACCAACCGCACGCCGGCCACCGCCGTCGGCGATTTTTACTACATGCTGGGGATTCAGATGGCTGCCCGGGGTGAAATTCTGGCGGCCGAAGGCCTGCTGAAAAAGGCGACCGGCCTGCTGAAGGACGATGCGGCCGCCTCGCTGAATTACGGTATTGTGCTGGAAGCGCTCGAAAAATACGACGACGCCATCAAGGCCTATCAGCATGCCATCGATATCAACCCGAAACTGGTGCTGGCTTACTACCGCCTGGGGCTGATGTATGACACGATGGACAAAACCCAGAAGGGTATTGATCTCCTGCAGCAGGCCCTGTCCATTGAGCCTGAGAACAACCTGATTCATTACGATCTGGGGGTGCTTTACGCCAAATCCTCCATGTTCCGCGAATCCGCCCTGCACTCCGAGCAGGCGCTGAAAGGCATTCTGGATTTTGCCGAGGCCTACAACAACTATGGCTACGCGCTGGCCCATCTCAAACGCTACGATGAAGCCCTGAATGCGGTGAACAAATCGCTGGAGATTAAACCGGACAGCGCGGCCGCGCTGGACAGCCGGGGGTTTGTGCTGATGGGCCTGCAGAAGTATGAGGAAGCCATCGCCGAATACAACAAGGCGCTTAAGCTGGATCCCTCCATTGGCGAAATCTACCTGCACCTGGGTGAAGCCTATGAGCAGACCAAGGATTACAGCAAAGCGGTGGAAGCCTATGAAGCCTATCTGCAGCTGACCCCCAAAGCGCCGGATAAAGCCGATGTGGAGAAGCGCATCAGCCGCATTAAGCCCTGGATGAAGCTGGCGAACCCCACACAGAAAACCCGGCAGACCGCTCAGCAATGAAGCACGCCTGGCTGCCTGCCGTTACCTTTGCAGGTTGCGCTTTGCTGCTGCACGCCGCAGCGTTTGCGGACCCCGTCAAATCGGTGAATCCCCTCCCCGGTTTCGTACCCGCCATCGAATCCTCCTGGCCTGCAACGGATGACGCCGCAACCGATGAGGAAACCGACACCACCGACGATACCGGCGGGGAGGGTGAAGCCTCAGAAATCCCCGCCAGTGGTGGCGCCTCGCCCCGTCAGGAAATCCTCCCCCGTGAACCGGTTCAGAATCGTGAGTCCCTCCAGCCCCGACAATAATACCCCCCCCTCCCGGATTTTCCTCACCGGCTATATGGGCGCGGGAAAAACGACCATCGGCCGTGTGCTGGCCCAGCGCACCGGCTGGAAACTGTATGACACGGATCAGCTGATTGTGCGCGGATTCGGTGGCATGCCGGTTTCTAAAATCTTCAGCACACACGGTGAACCGGTTTTCCGGGAAGCGGAAAACAAGGTGATCCGTGAACTCAGCCGCCGGGGGCATGTGGTGATTTCCACCGGTGGGGGCGCCCTGGTGCGCGAGGAAACGATGAGCACAGCCCTGGCCACCGGTGTGGTGGTTTACCTGCAGGCGCCGGTTGAGGTGCTCTATGAACGGGTGGTCTTCAGCCCCAAGGATCGTCCCATTCTGGAGCAATCCGATACCGAGCAGGTGTTTAAAACCAGATTCGCCGAACGGGAGCATTTTTACCACCGGGCGCATCTCACGGTCTTCACACCGGAGCGCACACCTGAAGATGTGACCGACGAGATTGTGCGCTTTCTGGAAAACCGGTATCATCTCAGCTTTCCCCAACCCCCGGAGCCCAGCACCGCCGGATGAATCCGAAACTGTCCCAACCCTTAACGGTCGCCATACCGGCCAGCCCGCGCAGTTACCCCATCGTGATTGAAAGCGGCCTGCTGAGCCGAACAGCCGAATGGGTGCAGCGGCATTGCCCGGGTGCCCGCCAGGTGCTGATCGTTTCTGATGACGCGGTTGCCGTTTTATACGGCGGCGCCGTGCAGAAAGCGCTGGAAACAGCCGGCCTGAAGGTGCACCTGCACCGCGTGCCGGTCGGTGAGACGAGCAAAACGCTGAGTGAGGCGGAACGTATTTTTACCCGGGCCATGGATGCGGGGATGAGTCGCAGGGATGTTTTTCTGGCGCTGGGCGGCGGCGTGATGGGCGATCTCACCGGTTTCTGTGCAGCCACTTACATGCGTGGCGCCCGCTTTGTGCAGGCGCCCACCACGTTGCTGGCGCAGGTGGATTCCTCCGTGGGCGGCAAGGTGGCGGTGAATTTTGATCGCCTGAAGAACGGCATTGGCGCGTTTTACCAGCCGGATGTCGTGCTGATTGATACCGACGTGTTGCAGACGCTGCCGGCGCGCGAGGTGAAAGCCGGTCTGGCTGAAGTGGTGAAGTATGGGTTGATTGAAACCAGTTGTCTCGGACATCCGCCGGAAGATGCCGGGTTCTTTGCATTTCTGGAAACACACGCGGACAATCTGAATGCCGTGATGCCTGAGATCATCCGCCGCGCCTGCGCCATTAAGGCGGCCGTGGTGGCGCAGGATGAAACTGATCAAACCGGCCTGCGCGCGCTGCTGAATCTGGGGCACACCTTTGCCCATGCCTACGAAGCGATCAGTGGTTACAAAACCCTGCTGCATGGCGAAGCCGTGGCCATTGGCCTGATTGACGCCTGCCGGCTGGCCACGTCACTGGGAATGTTTCCCCAAACGGAAACGGATCGCTTGATTGCTTTGTCCGGTAAACTCGGTCTGCCGCAAACCCGGCCCGAAGCCTGGGATCCGGCGCAGTTGCTGGCATTAATGCGGCAGGACAAAAAGTCGCACGCCGGCGCCATTACCTTTGTGCTGCCCTCCAGAGTGATGGGTACCAGCGTGTTGTGCGACACCGTACCTGATGAGGCTGTGCTGAGTATATTTCGCTAGTCCCCTCTCCCTTCAGGGGGAGGGTGGCTGAGGCGTAGCCGAAGCCGGGTGGGGGTTAGCTTCTTATGCGGGGCCGTTCCCTAATTTAAACCATACAGGTAGTACAGCAGGGTGCGCACGCCAAAGCCGCTGGCGCCTTTCTTGAGCTCGGGGAATTCCTCGCGGACCCACGCCGCCCCGGCGATATCCAGGTGTGCCCACACCTGATCGTCATCCACAAACTCTTTCAGAAACAGCCCGGCGCTGCATGTGCCTGCCTGCCCTTTGGAGCCCGCGTTGATCAGATCGGCCACATCGCTTTTCAGGCCGCTTTTGTATTCCTCATACAACGGCAGCTGCCAGAGTTTTTCCCCGGCTGCCTTGCCGGAGGCCTGCAGGTTGGCAACCAATGTGTCGCTGACGCCGAAGGGCCCCATAATGCCGCAGGCCACTTCGCCCAGCGCCACCACCACAGCGCCGGTCAGCGTGGCCAGATCGATCAGTTCATCCGGCTTCACGGTTTTCTGCGCGTAGTGCAGCACATCCCCAAGTACGAGTCTGCCTTCAGCATCGGTGTTGTTCACTTCCACGGTTTTACCGCGCATGGAGGTCACAATATCGCCCGGTTTGCTGGAGCGGCCGCTGGGCATGTTTTCACAGGTCCCCATAAAGCCGTCCACCTGGATGGGCAATGGAAAACCGGCGGCATCCAGCGCGGCGATGGCTTTCATCACGGCCAGCACCACGGCGGCGCCGCCCATATCCATCTTCATGGTTTCCATGCTGCCGGCCGGTTTCAGGGATAGACCGCCGCTGTCAAAGGTGAGGCCTTTGCCCACCAGCGCCACTTTTTTCTTCGCCTTGCCTTTGGGTTTATAGCTGAGGTGAATGAGATATGGCGGTTCATCGCTGCCTTTGGCCACGAGTTCAAACATGCCCATCTTCAGGCGTTTAATGTCTTTAAATTCCAGCACGTTGCAGCTCAGCGGGCTGCTTTTGCCGCTGGCGGCCTGGGCCTCTTTTTTGAGGTAGGTGGGGGTCACATAATTGGCGCTGTCGTTCACGAGATCGCGCACCTCATTGGTGTGTCTGCCCACAATCTCACCCTGGGCGAGGCCTTTTTTCACGGCGGCCAGTTTGCTTTTTTCCGCTTCCACCACGCTAAGGCTTTCCAGCAGGGAGGGCGCTTCGGCTTTCGGGGTGGTTTTACGGCGGGTGAAGCGGTAATTGCCGAGCAGCGCGCCTTCGGCTAACGTCCTGGCGGCTGTCTGGGCTTCAAAACCGCCGGTGCCGGCGCCGTGCAGCAGGGTGGCTGCCGATTTGACCTTAAGCCGGTTGCAGGCATTCACGGCGGCCGCGCTGGCCCGGCGCAGTTCAAAAGCGGTCAGTTTTCCGGCTTTGCCGAGGCCCACCACAATTACATACCGGGCGGGCAGTTGTCCGGCGGTGTTCAGCACCAGGGTGTCGCCCAGTTTGCCGCTGAAGAGCTTACCGTGTTTCAGTTCATCGGCAATCAGCCCGCCCAGGGCTTTGTCCACGGCACCGGTCCCGCCACCGGGTTTCGTGACGCCTTCAAACAGATTGACGATGATGGCCTCGGCTCGGGCCTGGGTGATGTCGCCGGTGGTTGCCGTGATTTTCATCGGGAACTCCTCTCTCTGATATCCGCTGGATGCGCGCATTATACCGCAGAGCCGCCCGCATTGCCGAGGTGTGTTAGTATGCGCTGCATCATGCAGATCGCTGTCAACAATGCAACGATGCCCTGTTTTGGCGCAGTGTGGAGACGCATTGAAACATCGTATGAAATTCGGGATTGGCTGGGCTTGGGTGAGGAAGGTGAATTGCGCGCACTGAGAGCGCTGCGACGCGCTCAGGGGTACCGGGAGAACGCTAAAACAGGCCGGGGGTTTGTCTTTTTGCCCCGGAATCCCAATCTGGGGTTACGCGAGTCGTTGCTGGTGGTCAACCAACGTGGGGATTGCGACGAAGCCCGGCTGGCCCGCCGCTTAGCTGCTGAACTGGCGGTTGTGCAGGAGGCCATAACACATCCGAATTACGAAGCGACTTGTGAGCTAGAAGACAGAGAGCGTTGGCTAAGGGCAAACTGCCGGGTCTTGCTAAAAAGGGCGCGACCGGTTCGCAGCCGGATTGGCGAATTCCTCAAACCAACCGGTGTGACTTCTGTTCTCTCCGATAAGCTGATGGCAGTTCCTGAGGAATATGCCCTCGTTAAAAAGCGGTTGGGGTTGTAGGCTTCCGGGCTTCAATGGGGAAGGCTTCGGGGTCATCCGCATGGCGGGTGGCCCACTCCGCCCAGGAGCCGTCATAAACGGACCAGTTGTCCTCACCCGTCAGATGCAGGGCAAAGGCGGCCATGCACGCCGTGACGCCGGAGCCGCAGGTGCAGAGAATGGGGGTGTCGCTGCCGGCTGAAGCGGCGGACAGAATGTCCCGGAGCGCAGCGGATGTTTTCATCCGGTGGGTTGCCGGGTCCACAAAACGGTTCCACGGCAGGTTAACGGCGCCCGGCATGTGGCCGCTGGGAATGCCCTGGCGGGGTTCGGGCTGCGTGCCCTCAAACCGGCCTTCGCCGCGCATGTCCACAATCCGGCCGGGTTGTTTACCAGTCAGAACGGCTTGAAGATCCCGGACGTCCGCCACCAGCCGGGGCTGCAGTGTGGCAGAGAATGTGGCCGGCGTTACGGCAGGCTGACCATAGCCGAGTTCCCGGTTTTCCGAAAGCCACTGCGGCAGACCGCCATTGAGGACCGCCACGTTTTCATGCCCGAAGACCCGGAACATCCACCAGACGCGTGGCGCGCTGAAAATGCCATGCTGATCGTAAACGACCACATCGTGCTCATTGCCGATGCCCAGCGCGCCCACCGCTTCGCCAAAAGCGTCGGCCTCCGGGAGCATGTGAGGCAGCAGGCTGGTGGGATCCTTGACCGTATCAATATCAAAAAACACCGCCGAGGGTATATGCCGGACTTCAAATTCAGCCAGCGCGTTTTTGTCCGAAGGCGGTACAAAGTAGGTGGCGTCCACCACGCGCGTTTTCTGACGGCCCGCTTCCGTGGCCAGTCGTTGCGCCAGGTCCCGGGTTTCAATGAGAGGGGGTAGCATTAGTCTTCTCCTTTGGGCAACGATGAGCTCAGGGGTGAGGGTCAGGCGCAATGAAGAGCGTCTGCTCCTGTTTGTAGGTGACATGGCCGGGGTAGCTGTCCGGAATTTTCCGCACGTGTTTACACTGCGTGTACACCACCGGCACGTGGTTGCCCTGGCGCGCTTTGCTGAAGCGGACCGCCAGCCGGGCGGCCGCTTCCAGAACCGATTCCGGTAACGGTCGCCTGCCGGTTTTCACAATCACATGAGAGCCGGGCCCGTGCTGCACATGCAGCCACCAGTCTTCCGGCTGCGCCAGGCGGCTCAGCATGGCGGCGTTGGCCTGACTGGATTTGCCGATGTAAACGGTAAAATCCTCAGCCTCCGGACCGGTCAGGCTGGTTTCGGCGATACCACGGCGCAGAACTTCCGGCCCGGTTTTCGGATTCGGTTTTTTACCGGGTTTGCCGCCGCCTGCGGTGAGATCCAGCGGCGGCAGCCAGCCACGGCCCGCCATTTCGTCATACACGCCCATCAGTTCGTTCAGCGTGTCGGCCTGCTCAATAAAATGCTGCAGCTCTTCCATGTAGGCCCACTCATCGGCCAGCCGGGCCTGCTCGGTTTCGTAATGCGCCTGCCGGTTGTGGGCCTTGCGGACCCTGCGGTACGCCAGTTCGGCGTTTTCGGTCCAGCTGCGCGCCGGGTCGATATCGAGTGTGATGGGTTCACCCGAAAACACCGATGTAAACGTAATGCGGCCACTGGTGGTATTTTCCGGCAGCACCCCACTGCTGTAAGCCGAGAGGAGTTCATCGCCTGCCTGCTGCCAGGCGGTCAGTTCAGCTGCATCAACCGGTTGGTGATCCGCCATGCGCAGGCGCAGTTTTTTTACGGGGGTTTTCAGGGCCTGCTGCATGCGGCGGCGGTACTCCTGCAAACGGCGGCGGGCGACATGCCACAGCACATAATCATGCAGCATAGCCGTCAGGTTGTCATACGTCACTCCCTCAACCGGCTCGATTGTCACCGTCAGCAGGGTGAACCCGGAATAATCGGCACTGAGCGTAGCGTAGTGAACCTCACCCGGCTTCGGCTGCGCCTCAGCCACCCTAGTCCTTCGGACATCACATCCGTAAGGCTCCTTCGTCGCCAACGGCTGCGGATCCTTCCCAGGAGAGGGACCATCGCTGATCAACTGATCGATGATACGGCAGAATGACTCTGGCGATGCACTGGCCTGATGCCAGGCCTGCTGGGCGATCGCGGTGCCGATGCCCAGAACCTGCTGATTCACCAGCACCGGCATGGCCACTGTCGGGTTCTCTGCCTGCCAGTGTGCAAGGCGTTCCGGGGTGACGGCCTGCCAGGGGATTTTGCCTTCGGGTGGCGGTGGGGGCGCATACGGCAGGCCGGCCGACAGTTCCCGGTGGCGGCTCATCCGCTCGCTGACACTGTGGGCCACGCCGAGAATCGTACTGCTGATAGTATCCACCAGCAGCATGTTGCTGTGTTTGCCCATCAGCTCCAGAGAGAGGAGCAGCTGCGTGCGGTTGCCCAGTTCGTTAAAGTTATCCAGACGGATGTTCAGCACCCGTTCATGCGGCACGGTTTCCACACCGAGGATGCGGGCGTTCTGCAGGTGCTTGCGCAGGAGCATGCACCAGTTGGTGGGCTTGCCCAGCGTGGTGATGATGACATCCTGCAGTTCGGCTTTGCCGGCCAGGCAGCAGGCGCTGATTGCCGGATCCAGGTTGATGTAGAACAGATGCCGATCTCCCTGCAGCGCACCACCCCACAGGGAAATCACAAGCTCGTTGTTGTTGGGGTGCTGAATTTTCTGAATTTTCGCACCGGTCAGCAGCGTGTTGAGTTCTGCGGCAAAGAGGCGCAGGGTGATGGCATCAATCGCCTGCATGGCGCTCACCCGCAGGTGGGCGCCGAATCCGCCAGCGACTGAATCCGGGCAATCAGACCCGTGGTGGATTGCCCCTCAATAAACGGCACAAAGCGGATGGCCGTGCCCATGGCTTTCAGCGCGGGCGCTTCGGGCAGGGTGGCTTCGGTGTAGTCCCCACCCTTAATGTACACATCCGGATGAATGGCCTGCAACATGGTCACCGGTGTGGGCTCGTCAAACAGGCACACGTAATCCACACAGGCCAGGCCGGCCAGCAGTTCGGCGCGCTGGTCTTCGGGCAGAATGGGCCGTGTGGGGCCTTTCAGCCGGTGAACCGACGCATCGGTGTTGACCAGGACCACCAGCCGGTCGGTCTCTTCCCGGGCAGCCTGCAGGTAACGCAGGTGCCCCACGTGCATCAAATCAAAGCAACCATTGGTCACACCAATCTGAAGACCCTGATCGCGCTCGGCGGTCAGGGCCTTCGTGAGTTCGTTCGGGGTGCAGACGCGTCCCATCGGCTGCCTAGTGCTTGCTCGGCGCGGGCGCGGATTCCGGCTGGGGTTGTCCGCCGGCCTGTTGCATGGGCATCTGCGGTTCCTTCACCTCGTATTTGGGCGCAATCTCAATTTTCGCTTTTTCGCGCTGCTGGGTGAACCAGTCCTGCATCACTTTCTGCTTCTTCTGCTGGGATAGGAAGTTTTCGATGTCGGCCTTGGCCTGGTCCACGGGAACCTTGTGCGGGGGTTTGTGGGCGTTCACTTCCACAATATGATAGCCGAACTGGGTTTCCACCAGGCTGGGGTGAATGGCGTGATCCGGGGTGCTTTTCAGTACCGCCCAGAATTCGGGAACAATGCTCCGCTCCACCATATCGCCCAGTTCGCCGCCGCGGTTGGCGGAACCGGGATCCTCGGAATGCGCCTTGGCCAGCTCACCAAACTTTTTAGGATCCGCCTTTACTTCAGCCAGCAGCTTCTGGGCTTCGGCTTTTTTCTCTTCTTTTTTGGCGGCCACGGCCTTGTTCAGGGCTTCCCCCTCCAGTTTGGGGTCGGCTTTCTTGAGTTCAGCCTCCAGCTGCTGCTTGCCGGCCTGCACCAGAATGTGTTTGGCGTTGATGCTTTCCGGCACGGAGAACTGCTGGGCGTTTTCCTTGTAGAAATCACTGACTTCCTTGTCGGAAACTTCAATGGCTTTGCCGGCCTTGTGCTTGATAAATTCGTCAATCAGCAGCTGTTCGCGGATGACTTTATCGAATTCCTCTTCGCTCATCATCTGCTGGGCGAGGAATTTCTTAAACTCTTCCTTGGCCTGCGGGTTTTTAAAAATCTGATCTTCCTTGAATTTGGCGACTTCCTCATCGGTCACCTTAATGCCTTCCTGATCAGCGGCATTCTTTACCAGAGCGTTCACAATCAGTTTGTTGAGCACCATCTGCTTGATGGTGGTCTCAATCATGTCTTTCTGTTTGGGATCCGAGACCGTATCCACATTGAAGGATTTTTTCAGGTCGGAAGCGACGCGGTCATATTCATCCTTGGTGACCTTGGTGCCGTCCACCGTTACCACCACTTCAGAGCTGCCGCCCCCGATGCCGGCTTTGGAGCAGCCTGTGCCGGTCAGGGCCATGGCGCCAACAAGAAACGCAACCGTTACCGAAGAGAGGGTGACCCGGAGTGCTGCGGATTTGAACAAATTCATGAAATGTACCTCACGATTCAAACGCTTGCCGCCACACTGGGTCGGCTGGCCGCATTATACCCAAAACTTTCCGTCAAACCCAAGGGGGCTTCGCAACAAAGCCGATTATAATGAAGGGGATGATTCAGCGGCCTGAACAATCCGTTTCCCCGCAGTCCGGGGTGCTCCACCCCGTCTGGCTGTGCCTGATGGATCAGCTGCAGGAGTCACAGCCGCTGTTTCTCACCCACCTGGCCGTTAACCGGGCGATGTCCGCCAACACGGTGCGCGCTTACGAGGCGGATCTGAATCATCTGCTGCTCTGGCTGCCCGGCTGGCTGAACGGTCTGGGCCAGTTTGATTCCGAGGCAACGGGTGCGGATCTGCTGGAACAGCCGCGCAACCAGCGTGAGGCGAAGACGGCTCTGAGGGCCCTGCCTGCGGCCTACGTTACGGCCCTGGGGGCGGAAGGGCTGGCCCGCGCCACCATCGCAAGAAAATCCACCAGCATCCGGGGTTTCTTTAAATATATGATGAAAGAACAGTGGGTCCCGGATCACCTGCTGCCGCTGACGTTCCGCAGCCCCAAACTGCAGAAGAAGCTTCCCACCTTTCTTTCCCTCTCGGATTGTCAGGCGTTGATCCAATCCGTCAGCCCCCAGTCACCAGCCGACTGGGAGGACCCGTATCTGCTGCGCAACCGGGCCATGCTGGGCATGCTGTTTTCCTCCGGCCTGCGCGTCAGCGAACTGGTCTCCCTCAATATGGAAAACATTGGCTGGGAGGCCGGAGAAATGCGCGTGGTGGGCAAAGGCAACCGCGAACGCGTGGCGTTTGTCAGCCAGTCTGCCCTGGGCGCGCTGTCGGACTATCTCAGGCTTTGGCCGCGCCTTGCCGGCCGTAACGCCGAGATGCCTGAAACGCCATCTGCCGCCAGTCCCCTGTTTCTCAACAAACTGGGCACCCGCCTGGATGTTCGCAGTGTCCGGCGCATCCTGGAGGACATCGCCAGCCGGTCCGGGCTGGATCGCGCCGTCCATCCGCATCTTTTCCGGCACAGTTTCGCCACCCAGCTGCTCAACAGCGGCGTGGACCTGAGACTGGTCCAGGAGATGCTGGGACATGCCAGCATCCGCAGCACCCAGATTTACACGCACGTCAGCACGGACCGGCTGAAAAAAGCCTACATGCATGCGCATCCGCGCGCGCGGCATTCCGCCCCAACCGATGAACATCCGTAACCTTTGCCTACTTTCCCCCATGAGGGGCTTCCGTTACACTGAATGCGGCAGGTTCTTTTAGCGGCCTGCCTGAGATAGAGTCTGACAGAGACAGTGTCCCGCCTGGCAGCGGTGTTCACTGCAGAGGATGGGCAGTTTCCATGGCTGAATACTCCCGCCAACCTGAGCGACGCCGCATCACCGGTTCGGAACCATGGCAGGCCTTCTGGCCGGAACTGCTGGTGATGGGCTGTCTCTTTCTGATTCTGGCCGTGAATGCCGCCAGCGTGTCACTGGACCCCACCCGCGAACTGCCCTGGCTGCTGGCGGTGAAACAGGCGCTGCATCCGGTGCTGCACGGCAGCGCCCAGGGCATGACCGACCCGCTGCTGTGGGAAAATCCATTACTCACCATTCTGGCGGCGCTGGCCGTCAAGGCCGGCGGGCCGTCCCTGTGGGTGGTGCGTCTGCTTTCGGTGGCTTTTGCCCTGGCCGGCCTCATTCTGACTTATGTCCTTTCCCAGCGCATGTTCGGCAACCGCTGGATTTCCACCTTCGCCCTGGCGGCGCTGGGCTGCAGCCTGAACTACCTCTGGGCGGCGCATCACTTTTCACCCGACCTGCTGGGGGGCGTGGTGCTGTGCGCTTTCTTCACCTGGCTGTGGGACTGGGAACACAGCGCCTCTCAGCAGCGGCGTAATACCACGCCCCAGCAGGGTTTTTATGCGCCCGGTTTCGGTATGCTGCTGGCGTTTTTGTTCTGGTCCGAGGGGGCTGGTCTGTTTCTGATTATTCTGACCCTGCTGGTGCTGTATGCCGTGCTGACGGCCTCCTGGCGGATGGTCTCCCTGCTGCTGAGCCCGCGATGCCTGATGATGTTTGCCGGGGTGCTGTTTCTGGGCTATGTCACCATGCCGCTGCTCTTTGGGGTTTCGCCCCTGGCGGCGATCAGTGCGTTTCATTTACCGGGCATCCACGCCGTTAAAGTGGTCACCTGGAGCCAGTTCTGGATGTGGGTGACCCTGGGCAGTCTGCCATTGGTTGTGTTTCTGGTGCCTTTTCTCGTGGAGTTGTTTTTCCACAAGGAAACCCAGAAGTCGGTTGCCAATGATCGCCCGGCCCTGCTGTTTCTCCTGTTATGGCTGGTGGTGGGTCTGCTGACTGCGGTTTTTGTGGGCCGGCCGGAACGTCCCTGGCCCGGCGCCTTACTGACCACGGCCTGGCCTCTGGCCCTGGCCAGCGGTATGTATGTCGGTCGCTGGACGATGGTGAAGGGCGCCACGGCGCTGACCAAGCTGTCTCTGGACCTGAGTATCCTGATACTGACCATTTTCGCCGTGTTTGTCACAGTGTTTCTGTTTGAAGTGCTGCCGGACAATTACCCGGCCGGCTTCTGGGAGAGTTCGGCCGGTTTTCTGGCCGGCCCGCCGGTGCTGACCGACGTGCTGGGTGTGGCGCTGGCCAATCCCTTTCCGTTGTGGAAGCTGTGGTTACTGCCCATTCCGTTGTTTATGCTGGTGCTCGGCATCGTGCTGCTGTTGCTGGTCATCCGCAAATTACAGCCCTATTTTGGCCTGGTGCTGACCGGCGGCTGGCTGCTGCTGCTGATCTATATCAAACTCATCCTCTTTCCCATCCTGCACCGACCGGTCATCGCCAACTGGGTGGCTGAACTGAACAAGGCGTGTCAGGCCGGGACCATGACCACGGTGGTGGTGGATGCCGAGATGCCCCTGCTGAACGTGGCGCAGTATTACCTGACCTGCCCTGTGGTGCCCATCCATGAAGGGCACGAGTGGCTGGCGCTGATGCAGGAGAATCCCGATACGCCCTCTGTGGGCCTGATGGCCGAAGCGCATTATTACCAGTGGGACAGTGGGCTTAAACGGATTTTCCGCGCGGAAGAAGGCAACTGGGAGTGGCATATGAACCGGCCGACCCGCTTTGTGTTTGCGGCGCACCGCTGGGGCACACTCTTCCGCGAGAACCAGACCCGCCTGGTGCGTCTGCGCTATGTGCCGGAGATGGACGCTGAAATCCCGGCGGCGGCGCGTCAGTAATTCTGAATCCCGTTTGGCGTCACGTTCTGTGTCAGCCAGCTGACGGTCGTGTCGCCGTAACGCCTGCTCTGGGTGAATTCAACCGGCAGCGCGACTGATGACGGGTGTTCGATCAGCAGCACACTGTCTTTCGCCAGCCAGCCCTGCCGCCACAGGTTTGTCAGCCAGCCGGGCATGGCGTTGGTGAATGCCTGCTCGCTCCACAATGTATACGGCGGGTCGCAGTAGGCCACGTCAAAAGCCGGGCTTCCGGGCGGCCGTGGCTTCAGCAGAAATACATCGGCCTGCAGCACGGTGTACTCGTCTTCCGGTATGGCGCAGGTTTGCGCCTGCCGGCGAAGGGTGCGGCACAGGCCGGCGGTTTTCTCCACGGCCGTAATATGGGCGGCGCCTCGGCTCCAGGCTTCAAGGCCCATCAGGCCGCTGCCCGCGCAGAGATCCAGAAAGCGGCATCCCCCCAGGCGATCGGGGTGGGTGAGCATGGCCATGACGCTTTCGCGCACCATGGCGGTGGTCGGTCTCAGTCCCGGCTGTTCTGGCGGGGAGGGAAAACGGCGACCCCGCAGCCGGCCGCCGGCAATGCGGATCATGGGAAGAAGGCCAGCGGATCCAGCCAGCCGGCCCCCTGGGCGATCAGCAGTGCGCCGGCCAGTATAAACACCACGGCGCTCAGGGTGTTAATGACATGGCCCACACGCCTGAGAACCGCCAGGTGCCGGATAAGGCCCGTACCCAGCCCCACCAGCAGCAGCAGAATACTCTGACCAAGGCCATAGGCAAACAGCGCGGCCCCACCCAGCAGAATGTTTTTCTGCTGACTGATAAAACCCAGAATGACGGTGAGAAACGGCGTGCCGCAGGGTGAGGTGGCGGCGCCAAACGCCAGACCGAGGATCAGCGGCGAGAGCCAGCGCCCGGCCGGGGTTGCCGGCAGCCGTGTCAGTCCGGGCGGCAGGGGCAGGGTAATCCACCCAAGCAGTTGCAGGCCCATGAGAATGGCGGTGATTCCCACCACCCAGTACCAGCCCTCGCCCACCAGGCTGCCAAAGGCAAACCCAATGCTGCTGGCCAGAACACCCAGAACCGTGAGCACCAGGCTGACGCCCACCATAAACAGCAGCACCTGCCGCAGTATGCCCCAGCGGCTCAGTTCGCCAAAGCCGCCCACATAACCAATTAAAACCGGCAGCATACCCACCGAGCAGGGCAGCAGCGAGCTGAGCACCCCACCCAGAAAGCCCAGCAGCAGCACGGTCCCGGATTCCGCATGGAGCTGCGCCAGCAGCTGTGTTTCCAGGCCCGGCATCAGGGGGCCTTTCCGGGCGCCGGGGGTTTCAGCAGCCGGTCAAAGGCGGTGACAATGTCTGCGCTGCTGTGCGGGTTGTACAGAACGTCGGCAATGGCGCCGTCGGCGCGCACCAGCACAAGGGTGGGGACGCTGACGGGTTTAAAGGCGCTGAACACGGCGGCGTGGGATTTACGGTCCTCCATCACGTCCAGGCTTTGGTGGCGCAGGCCCGGGTAGGCTTCCCACTGCTTTTCCAGAACCGGCTTGAGATGTTTGCAATCCAGACAGAAGCGGGAGGTGAATACCAGAACAAACGGTCTGCCGCGTTCAGCCGGAAACAGCTTGCGCATGACGGCCGGCTTTACGGGCTGAAGACCGGCATACATCGGGTTCTGTCCGGTGGCCGCTTCGGAGCGCATCAGCCGGTTCAGAAAACCCGTGCCGGGCAGGTGACCGCGCCGGACCGTCAGGACGGTGACGACCAGACCAGCCGCCAGAAGGGCGATCAGGGTAACAAACACGGTGCGGCGTGAGGCGCGGGGCTGACTCATGAGCATTGGACCCTCGGTCGTTCAACGGTCTTATTGTAGAAGGATCGCACCTGAAAACCAAACGTTCCCTCCCAAACCGAAAAACCGCACCTCAAAAACTTCAGAACACAATCCCGCCTGTGGTTGGTAGGAAGGGAATGATGGGTTAAAAAAAGCCAGAAGGCTTTCGCTGTAAGGCTTTTTGGGGTGCCGGGCGCGCCTTTATTGTAACGAAATCTTAATAAAAACAAAACAATAAAAAAACAGGATAAGCATTGTTAACATGATATTTTTGTGATTGTGTGGGCTGCACACTTAGGCCATTCCTGCAAGTCAAGCCAATGTGAGCTTCTTGTTACACGGCTGAAAGCCTCTGATCGCGCCGGATGACGCGAAAAAATGGTATTATTTCTCTATCAACTCCGGAAGCAACCGCTGGACAGAGAACGGTCCGACCCTCGCGTCACCTTCACACCGCTTCACCGCTTTTTTTCTGTCTGACCGGGTGGCACAAAAATCCCAGACTGAAACTTAATACTGGTAAGAGCACAAAACCCATCACCCAATTTCAACGGATGGGAGGGCAACCGTTTGTGCCGGCCGGTCATCAGGGTTCGGGCGAAAACTGACCGGAGTCAACCTGACATCACACACAGGTCACATCACAACCAATCCGTCACAAACAGACCATTGGGAGGACACGTAACATTATGGCGACTAAAACCACGAAAGCAACCAGCAAGAAGTCCAAGGGCAGCAAAACCTATGATGAGCTGCTGCACGATCTGCAGAACAGCCCTTCCGAGAAAGTTCGCTATAATGCGGCCCGGGTCCTCGGCGAAATGGGGAACCTGGATGCCGTCGATCCGTTGATCGAAGTCCTGAAGTTTGACAAAAACGGCTCTGTGCGTCTGTATGCCGCCCGCGCCCTTGGAGAACTCGGCGATGTGACCGCCACGCACCCGCTCATCGAGTCTCTGGAGCAGGACCGCAACGTGGATGTCCGCGTTCGCGCCGCCCGCGCTCTGGGTCGCCTGGGTGGCGAGGATGTGGTGCTTCCCCTGGTGGAAGCCCTCAGCGATGACAACAGCCAGGTGTGCATGACCGCCGCCGATGCGCTCATAGAAATCGGACCGATTGCCGTCCGTCCGCTCGTGAAGAGCCTGACGCACGAGAAAGTGAATGTGCGTTGCGACGCAGCCCGCGCCCTGGGTGAACTGGGTGACGCCACCGCCGTGGAAGCCCTGATGGGTGTGCTGGATGACGAATGGGTCAACGTTCGCATCTATGCCGTTCAGTCTCTGGGCAAGCTCGGTGACAGCAAGGCTGTGCCTCAGCTCATCCGCGTTCTCCAGAAAACGGATGAAAATGATCTCGTGCGCGCCGGCGCCGCCGCTGCGCTGGGCCTCCTCCGCGATGCCCGCGCCCTGCTGCCGCTGCGTTCGCTGATTATGGATGCTGATGAGCTGGGCGAGATTGAAGATACCGCTCTGAAAGCCTACAAAATGATTATGGCCGCCAACTGGAAACAGGTGCCCGGTGCCAACTACACCAAAAAATCGGCCGCTGCAGAAAAATAGCATCTCCGATTGTTCTGGTCGCCATCTGGAACATGTCCGCAACCTGTCCCGTTTCCGGGGCAGGTTGCCTGTTTTAGAGGGTATTACCGCTTGACCCGGCTGTCTGCTTCGTCTATCTTGTGGTGACGTCCAATGGCACTGCTATGCTGGCAGCTGCGCGGTGGAACATCTCACTCGCGAGATACTTTTATTCTTCCGGATTATTCCGAGACCCACGGAGCTCACTCAATCATGACCGATTCTCTGCAAGAACTGTCCCTGATGGAACGGGATAACACCCTGAACCCACGCCAGCTGCGTAAGGCCGGATTTGTGCCCGGTACCCTGAACAACGGTGGCGAGCCCCAGAATATTCAGACCAAGGCGCACGCCCTGGAACTGATGCTCCTGAAAGGTCAGCGGGAATTCCAGCTGACCGGCGCCGGTTTCTCCGGCAAGGCCCGCGTGCTGCAGCTCCAGGTGGACCCGGTTTCTCACAGCGTGCTGAATATTGAGCTGACCCTGCAGGAAGCCGCTCCGAAGAAGGCGTCCAAAGGCCAGCCAAAAGCGAAAGCTGAAAAACAGCATGCCGGCGCGCCGCGTCTGGATGCCGACGGTTCGGCGCCTGAGGCGGCCGAAGCGACAGAAAACGAAACCGCTCTGGTTTAGTTTGCGTAAACCCCGGAAGCGCTCACCCGCCTAGTTCACCTTAAAGAAGGGTTGCGGGTTGTCCACGATCGAATCGATCAGGGCTTTGAAGGCTTCAGGACCCAGGTTCTGCACGCCGTTAAAGCGGTTGAGGAAACTGGAAAGGCTGCCGTTGCTGCTGCCCAATTTGCTCGGGTCCACATTGCCAAACACCTTGGCGAAATTGGGGTCCGTAATGGCCGGGTTTACGCCGGTCACCGCCGTGGGGTCAATATTGCTCAGGTTAAACAGGTTGGGATTCAGCCCACGGGCTTTCAGAAATTCCTCAATAATTTTCTTGCGTTGTTCATCCACAGCGCCCTGCGGCTGGGTCATCGGGTTGGTTGCCGCCGGTGTCGCCGGCGCCGGGGTGGCGGCCGGGGAGCCCGGGGTGCTGGCCCCGTTGTGAATGACCTGGAAGCCGTTCAGCTGGGTCTGATCCAGCTGGGCGGTAATGTCTTTGAGGGTGCCGTCCGGTTGAATCTGCCAGACCCGGTTGACGATTTCATCGCCATCACCGTGCAGTTCGCCCAGCAGGTCAGGGCGACCTGCAATATCCACAAACTCGCCGCCAATGGCGCGGAAAGAAGCGGTCTCACGGGCCACTTTGGAGGCTTTGGTATCGCCGGGTGCGGCGACCTGGGTCTCTGCAGCGGCGGGCGCCACGCCGGGCGCCGCTGCTGCCGGCGCATCAAAGGAAGCGGAAATATCCAGAGACTCGCCCACCTGCAGGTAGCGCGAAGCCAGCATGCGCTCTTCGGCCGTGTTGGCGAAACCGTCGCCACCGGCGCGGGTCAGCGCCGCGTTCATCAGCGCCTGGTTCTTTGCGTCGGAAAGAACGGCGTCCAAACGGTTGAGGTTGCCGCCGCTTTTCTGAATCAGCAACGACGGGTTGTCACCGCTCTGTAATGTAATGGGACCGATCATGGATAATCTTGTCTCAGCTCTCTCTCGAAATTTAACCGACCTGCAACATGTCCTGTTGAAGATGCATGGGTATGGAAATGCCTCTCGTATTAATAAAAACAAATTACAGGCTCGGATTGCCTTCCTGAACAGCTCCGGTGTCTAAATATAACAATATGTTACGCAACGGCGCGACAGGCGATGTCCGCGGTGTATCTGGCGGTATGCGAATCCGGGCGAAAGGGCAATCCGGGTACTTATTATTTGTTTATTAATGTGGATGGAGTGTTTGAGGAGTGTGAGTATGCTGGATATCGGATCCCCGAAGGCCCCGCAGGTTGTGGTCGCCCCGCCGCTGAATGAACCCGTTGCGCCAGCCGCACCGCCGCCTGCTGTTGAGACGCAGCCCGAAACGCCGCCGGCCGCCCCGGCGGGTAGTGATGCCGTCTGGGCAGCCGCTGATGCGGGAGCGATGCAGGTTGAAACGCCCGGACAGCAACTCGATACCCTGAAAGCCCAGGAGCCCGCGCTGGAAGCACAGGCCGCCGAGGCGACACAGGCGGCAGCCACCACCACAACCACAGACCCGGCCAAGGCCGAATTCGAAGCCCGGCAGGCGCTGGATCAGCTGGAGGCCAACCGGCGTGAACAGACCGTGACCTGGGCCGAAGAACAGGTGGCCCGGGCGGATGACATTGAGAACGCCACCGGACACCGGCCGAATGACCGCGATGATAAAGCGTATGTGGCCGGCAACTATATGGATGCCCCCGCGCAGCGGCGCACAGCCGAAAATGCCGCCGCACCCGAGACAGAGGACTGGTGCGCCCATTTTGTTTCCACCGCCATGCAGGCCGCTTTTGAGGAGAAGTGGGCCAAACTGGGGTTCCATGGTGGTCTGGGTGAAGGTCGCACTGATGTTGCCACAGACGGTCATTTTATCGCTGTGGGTGAAATACAGTCCTTTGCTGACGCCAGTTTTAATGCCGCTCAGGCCGGCGTGGATCCGGCCATGGCGCCGACATATCAGCAACCCGGTCAGGGAGAGTCACTGGGCTGGCAGTATATTCCGGCTCAGGCCGTGGATGGCGCCCGGCAGCCCAAACCCGGGGATATCGTTCTTTTTGACGGCCATACAGGCATTCTGACCGAATGGAACGGGGATGGCACCTTCACCACCGTGGAAGGCAACAGCGGCACTGTCCCCGATCCGGCGGACGTGCTGCCGGAGTCGGTCAATGAACTGCATTACGATCTGAATGCCGCCAATTCAAAACGCAGCGTGGTTGGTTTTGCCGTGCCGCCTTACCGGCGTATCGGCTAGCCCCAAAAAGAAAAAGCAAACGGTCCAGCCTAGTCCGTTTGCAATGGGCAGGTAATGAATGATGCAGGTTAAGCTTGTGTTGAGAATCTGCGCCTGGCGGAACGTTACTGCACGTCCCACTCGCGGAGTCTGTGGACGGCCCCTCTGCCTATCCGCTCAAAAACGTCATCGTAGCCGCTGGTGGCGTCACTGGCGGGATTCCCTGAGAACAGGACCAGGGTGTCTCCGTGCGCATTGGCGGCTTTGGCGTCGGATGAACCGTTCCGATGAAACAGCGCGGAACTCACCAGGTTGTTGGCCATGGAGGCGCCCAGACCGGCCCCGAAGGCCGGCAGTATGCCTGCTGCCACCGGGTGCTGCGCAATGCTGTGGCCCATGGCCGCAAATGGTTTCCCCCCAAACCGGACGGCATCGCTCAGCAGTAGTCCGAGTGTTCCCGCGCTGTTCATCGGATGGTTGTCTCCCCACACTTTTCCAAATCGTGTCATCAGCCGGTGTTGCGTGACTGATGCGGTACAGGAATATTCTATCTGAGGATTCTCAACTTTAAAAATAGTTTTAAAAACAAAATATAAGGCGGACCACCGTAAAGGCTCTCTGTGTGAGCGTTTTCAGCATTGTTTACAATCGGCAATTATTCATGTAAAAAAGTTGACTTTGGCCTGTGTTTCTGAATTTTTTATTAATTGCCCATCAGCCAGACTGTCTGATAATGGGCGTAAGTTTTGTCCATGCGCCCATAAATGCCGCCCCCGGTGCAGCCGTTCGGATCAAAACAGGACCGGAACAGAAAAGTATCCTCACCCAGCGCGTTCGGTGGCTCCGGTCCGTTCCAGTCCATAACAATGCCCTCCCAGTCACTGGGGTTATGAAAAACGCCGGCCACGTAGGCGCCGTTGGCCAGTATAAACCCCGGTTCATTCACCTCCGGGGCGGCATTCACCATGGCAGCCGTCCAGCAGCCGTCGGCCAGTGCGTCGTCGCAGATTTTGACGGCGTTGACGTTCTCCCGGATGGTCTGCGCATTGTTCATGTCTTCACGAAACAAGGCGATTTTAAACGTTAATGTCTCGATGGCTGCCAGGGTTTCTTTGCAGATGGCCTGTTTTTTGGAGTCGCTCTGGGCGGTGAGAATTTTGGGCACAGCATACGTGGCGATCACCCCCAGGATCGCCAGGGCGATGAGGAGTTCAGCAAGCGTAAAACCAATGACGTTTCTTTTCAAAGCGAGGCAGTCAGCTGACGGTGGGCCTGATAGCAATATTGTATATGGAATCAGAAAATCCGGACGTTATTATGCGTCGGGTTCACAAAGCGGGTGATGTTGTGGCGGAAGTAGAGGGAGAACTCGCCCACCGGGCCGTTCCGCTGTTTGGCGATGATAATGTCCGCCGTGCCGGGCCGGTCGGATTCCTTGTTGTAATACTCATCGCGGTAAATGAACATCACGATATCGGCGTCCTGCTCAATGGAGCCGGATTCCCGCAGGTCGCTCAGCATCGGTTTTTTGTCCTGCCGGCTCTCCACAGCCCGCGAGAGCTGAGACAGCGCAATCACAGGTACTTTCAGCTCCCGGGCAATGCCTTTAAGGCCGCGTGAAATGGCGCTGATCTCCTGGACCCGGTTGTCTCCGCCGGACTTGGCGTTGCCGGATTTGTTTTCCATCAGCTGAAGGTAGTCGATCACGATCATCCCCAGCTCGCCGGTCTCCATCATAATTTTGCGCGCCTTGGCCCGCATCTCCATCACGCTCATGCCGGGCGTGTCATCAATGTATATGGGCGCTTCGCCCAGTTTGCCCATGGCCATGGAGAGGCGGGCGAAGTCCTGCTCGGTGATTTCACCGGTGCGGATGCGCTGGGCGTCAATCTCCGCCTCAGAGCAGAGCATCCGCAGCACCAGCTGTTCCTTGCTCATCTCCAGGCTGAACATCAGCACCGGTTTCATCTCCTTCAGCGCCACGTTGGCCAGAATGTTGAGACAGAAGGCGGTTTTACCCATGGAGGGGCGGGCGGCCAGAATAATGAGATCCGATTTCTGCAGGCCGCTGGTGTAGTTGTCCAGGTCATAAAAGCCGGTGCTCACCCCCATCAGGGAGCCTTTGTTGTTGAACCGGTCTTCAATCTGCTCATACGAGGCCGGCAGCACGTCCTTGATGTGGGTCAGTTCATCGCCCAGTCCGCGCTGGGCAATCTGAAAGATGGTCTGCTGGGCCTGATCCACGGCGGTTTCGGCGTCTTCAGCATCATAAGCCGTCACCACAATGTCGGTACCGGCGGAAACCAGATGACGCAGGGTCGCTTTGGCGTGAATAATGCGGGCGTAGTAGGCGGCGTTCTCGGTGGTCACGATCGACATGGCCAGATCGTTAATGTACGAGCGCCCGCCGGCGGCATCCAGCAGGCCTTTGTCATTCAGCGTTTCGGAGACCGTGATGATATCGACCGGCTCATTTTTGTCAAACAGAGAGAGCACGGCTTCATAAATCAGTTGGTGGGCCTGCCGGTAAAAATCGGCCGGCTTAATAATTTCCACAATCTGGTTCAGCACGTCCGGGTTTACCAGCGCCGCGCCAAGCACACCCTGCTCGGCTTCCAGGCTTTGCGGGGGTATGCGTTCAAACGGGCTGTCCAGCGCGCTGTCTTCCAGGGGGGTGTAAGGGTTGGCCGCCATGGCGCGCCATATTCCTTTCTCTCTCAGTGGGTCCCCATGATAGTCAGAATGCCGCTGGCATTCAATGCAAGAGTTGTTAAGCGGTGATATTGCCTGCCCCTGGCTTTTTGGTCAATATGAAAGGGCGTTTACCGGAGAGGAATCCCTATGGCCAAGGTTGTGATTGAACGGATGTACGGACTGCCCTACTGCTCCACCTGTGTGAAGGCGGAGACTTTCCTGAAAGACTACGGGGCCACGGTGAAGCGCTTCATCAACGTCAAGGAAGAGGCTGTCACGAAAAAGGAACTGCAGGAGCTGGCTGCCCTGCTGGGCGGGGTGGATAAGCTGTTCTCCAAGCGGGCGATGAAGTACCGCGCCATGGGGCTGGATAAAATGACCCTGAGTGACGGCGATATGCTGAAACATATGCAGGAAGAGTACACGTTTATCAAACGGCCTACGATTGTTACCAGCGATGGCCGGGCGCTTTCCGGCTTCAGCGAGAAGCAGTACAAGGCTTTGTTGGGCATTTAAGCCCCCTCACCCGGCCCCTTCGGGGCCACCCTCTCCCGCAAGGGGAGAGTATTTGGCCGCCAAAGTAAAAGCCAGGTTGCGCGTCCTGGCTTGGGGGAAAGTGGTGTTTGAGGTCCATGGGTTTTCAGGGAAAATCTAGGCGATCCACTCTTTGCGGCCCGTAATTGTTTTCCCGCGGGCCTCTTCAGACGCCGCTTTGGTGGGGTCCATCCGGTAAGGATCCCGGCCGCCATGCGGGTAATGGCCCGATGCTTCCGGAAAGCGGAAGCGCGAGCCGAAGAAGGGTTGTACGGCATGGTAGGGGTCGTCCGTGCGGGAGAGGGTTTCAATACCGGGTTGAGGCCAGCTGGGGGTACCGGCAAACCGCAGGGCGCCCCCGTTGCGGATGCCGGTGCTGGTGCCGCGCTGGGTCCATCCGGTTTCCGGGTTATTCTGGCTGGGCTGGCTGGGCGCAGCAGTAAACTGCGTTCCTGCAGCGGGTGTGACGGCGTACTGTTGTTTGAATGTCATGATGAATTCCTTTCTCATGTCCCTAGTCGTATTCCTGTGCCTGTGCAGAACGACTGAATGCCTCAACACACATACCGAAGCCGTGGCCATGCCGTAAGTTCCCGGAAATGCCCAGGTTTAGCCGGGTGGTGGATTTTTGTAGCCACCTGCGCGAGTCATAATGCCCCCACTCCCCAAGGGGGCGAGGGGGTTGGGGTGAGGGGTTTCAGCCACAAAAGGAAAGGCCAGGACCGAAGTCCTGGCTGAATTCAAGTGGGTTTCATATTGTAGTGAGGGAGACTAAAAAATTGTGATATTGCTGGTTACGAGTGGTTAGGCCACCCAGCCGGCACCGAAGGTGGGGCTGAAAGTGGTTGTGGCCCAGGTTTTGGTGGGAGCTTGATCAGCGTTTGCTTTGCCGAAAAAAGGGTTGGCTTTGTTGGCGTACCAACCGGCAAATTGCACCGGGGTGGTTTGGGGTTGGGCGCTGAGGCTGACGGGAGACATTGGAGGATTCCTTTTGGTTCAGTGTTTCCTACCGACTGCGGTGAGGTGTTACTGACGATGGTTAGTAATATACGGGGTGCCCCAGTAAAAAGCAACCTAACCAGAGTTAGTAATACAGATCTTGTTACATATTGTTACAATACTTGACGCCGAAAAAACAGAGCTTAGTGTCCAGGGTACACAGGCAGCGGCTCAAAGTCTTCGTATTCCGGGAAAGGAAGGCCCTGCTTCGGATTCCATGGATCGTATCCGGCCGGATTAATGACTTGACCGGCCAGACCATTTCCCCGGTTCATGCGCCAGACCAGACGCCGCCAGACAGGGCGGTTATCCACGCCGATTATTTCCGCCTGTGTGTAGACCGCGCTTTGCCCCTGCGGATTGATGAGCCGGACGCGACCGTCTGGAATCAATACCCATGTGCATTTACGGCAGATACGATCCTGAGTCAGGTAGATGTTATAAGGCTTTGGAGCGCCTTCCTCGCTGAAAACCGGTTTCTGAGGCAGCCAGATTAGCCATCCAAGGAGAGCCACTGCGAGTGTGGCATTGAAAAGACGCCAGGGGCGGCTGAGCTTTGCGGGAAGGGGCATATTTTCATTGTAATCGTCAGATTTAGTGGTGCATCGTGCCGGTAGCCGGTATTGAAGGCGTGAGGACCTCTGGCCGATACCGATCATGACTTTTCCCATCCTGATTCCCGAGTATTCAACCTGAGGAAGTTTGCGGTGTCCCCGATACCGACAATCCGACGTTCCAGATATGGCATTGGCTTTACGCTTGCTGAGCTGATGATTGCCCTGGGTATTTTTGGCGTGATTGCGGCCTTCAGCATTCCTAAAATTCTGGGCGCTGCGCACGGCCAGGATTACAACGCCGAAGCCCGGGAGGCATTCGCCACGATTTCACAGGCCTACCTCGTCTATATGGCGCAGGAGGGCGTCACGGTGGACACCAATGGCGCCGACATTTTCCCGTACATGAATAACGTTCAGACGGTCTCGACGCTGGTGGATGACAATCCCGGGTGGTCGTCGATTGATTGCTCGGATACGGCCAACTATGCCTGTGTCAAACTCCATAACGGTGGGGTCCTCTGGGCCGATAAAAATTCCCAGTTTGATGGGACCACGGACCTGCATGCGGTCTATATCAATTTTGATCCGGATGGCGTCTATGGCGGCAGCACTTCCGGCCCCAGTAAAGCTTTGGAGATGATGCTGTATTACGATGGGACCGTGACCAGCAGCAGTCACATGAAACCGGGAACCATTCTGTATGGCGGACCGGCCGGAACCGTGCCCGACCCGGAATGGTTTCACTGGGAGTAACGAATGCGATGGGTTTTTCGACAATTGAGTCAAAGCGGCTTCACCATTGCCGAGCTGATGATTTCCCTGGGCATCATGGCGCTGTTGTCGATGTTTACGGTGCCCAAGCTTCAGGCAGCCTGGATTGCACAGCAGAATACGCGCAATAATGAAATTATGCGTGATTCGGTCGCGCTGATGCATTCGGCGATGGTGCGTTACCGGCTGGATCATGACATCACGGCGGACACCAGTTTTTATGACTTTCTGCCGTATATGAATTACACCAAAATGCTGACGTCCGGGGAAACGGTTGACCAGGACCACAGCCAGACGGGTAATTGGATTTGCGGGACGTGGAACCCCTGCTTTGTGCTGCAGAGTGGCGCTATATTGCAGGTCTATTATGGCGACGGCACACTGTCCACCGGCAATCAGTTTGGCGGCACCGGCAGCAATTATTATGTGTGGGTCAAAATTGATCCCGATGGGGAACTGACCAGTCCCACCACGACCAACGGGCCGGGGAAATCCATGAATTTCGCCGTGTATACCGATGGTAAAGTGAAAGTGCATGCAGATTGCGAGGCGGGCGATATGACACGCCAGAACAACGTGATGGAGAACTGGTGCCCCGGCGATCAGAACTTTATACCTGATTGGTATACTTGGGATTGATGGTGACGGGTGTTTTTATGAAAAGACCGACTGGTTTCACAATTGCTGAACTGCTGATCTCGCTGGTGATTATCGGCCTGATCGCCACGTTTGCCGTCCCGAAAGTGAAGGAAGCTTGGATGGTACAGCAGACAAAGCGGTATAACGAGATGTGTCAGCAGGAAATGGCGATGGTCGTTTCGGCATTTACCCGATACCGCCTGGATCACGAAGTGACCAGCAGCTTTACGTTTGAGGACCTGCTGCCTTACATGAACTACGTAAAAAAAATCGTCGACGGCGCCACACAGACCGATGGGGTGGTCGGCCAAACTTTATATACCTGTGGCACCACGGATGTGGCCTGCCTCCGTCTGACGAACGGCGGCATGCTGTTTTACCATTCTACTGTTTCCATGACCGGCACGGGAACTACGAACGGTGTTTTCTTTTTCTTTGACCCCTCAGAAGGCTACAGCGGTTCCACCACCGGCAATGGGAAATCACTGATGGTGGCGTTGTATGCCAACGGCCGGATTCAGGACATTGGTCAGATTGATGCGCTGACCACCAATTCCGGCGGTGTGTTCAATCCGGTTCCGGCTGCCTTGCCGGACTGGTATACCCTGAACAGCATTTAAACGGGGCCGGCTCCCGAATGGCTTGCTTTCGGGTTTTGTGCGTTCTAGAATGCCCTTTCCTTCACTTGTAAACCTCTAGCGGAGCATTCTGCCATGCGCGAAGCCATTCACCCCCAGTATCAACGGATGGAAATCACCTGCGTCTGCGGGAACGTCCTGATTATGGGCACCACCCTGCCGGCTCTGAGACTGGACATCTGTAACGCCTGCCACCCCTTCTTCACCGGTCAGCAAAAGCTGCTGGATACCGAGGGTCGGGTCGAGAAGTTCCAGAAGCGCATGCAGCAGCAGAAAGAAGGAGCGCTTTCCGCCAAAAAGGCCAAGCGGCTTGAAGCGGCTGAGCGTGAAAAAGCGCTGAAAGAAGCTGAACAGAAGCGTATGGAAGAGGCCGAAAAAGCTGAACGCGAAAAGGCCAGAAAGGCCAAGGAATTCGCCCGGAAGCAGAAGGAAGAGCGCGAAAAGGCTCAGCGCGCCAAGGAAGAGAAGATTTCCGTTAAAGACGACGAGCAGAAAAAAGCACAGCTGGAAAAAGCCCTGGCCAGTGACAAAGTGGCTGAAGAAAAGCCGATGGATCAGCCGGTCTCCGAGAAGATCGTCACTGCGGCCGAAGCGCCGGCCGAGCCCGCTGCCGAGGTTTCTGCCGATGCGGCGCCTGCCGAGGAAACCCCGGCTGCCGAGAACTAGCGCCCCTATTTGCAAAAACGAGCTCACAGCGTTCCGCGGGGCTCGTTTTTTGTTGACATTCCCCCACCCTGACCCATCTCCGATGGAGAAAGGGAGACCACCTTCGGGGAGGGGGTGTGGGGGAGGGAATGGCCCCCACAGAAAGAAAAAACCATGAGCAATATTGAAACCCTGATGCCCAAACTGCGCGAGGTGGAAGTGACCTACCGGCAGCTTGGCGATATGCTCTCCAGCCCCGAGGTGCTCTCTAACTCGGCCAAACTGCAGGAACTGGCCAAAAAGCGCGCCGAACTGGAAGACACCATCCAGACATTTGACGCCTGGAAACAGGCCTCCGCCGATCTGGGAGACTCCCGTGAACTCCTCAAAGGCGAGACGGACGCCGAGATGAAAGCGTTCCTTCAGGGCGAAATCAAGCGCCTGGAAGTCGAGATGACCGATCTGGAGAAAGCGCTGGAAATCCACCTGCTGCCCAAGGACCCCAACGATGACAAGGATGTGGTTCTGGAGATACGCGGCAGCGCCGGGGGCGATGAAGCCAACATATTCGCCGGGGATCTCATGCGGATGTACACCCGTTTTGCGGCCGGGCAGGGCTGGCAGACCCAGGTGCTGGGCATCTCCCAAAGCGAGATGGGCGGCGTCAGCGAGGTGTCCATCAGCATGAAGGGCACCAACGTCTACCGTTTTCTCAAGTATGAATCCGGCGTGCACCGCGTGCAGCGCGTGCCGGTCACGGAGTCTCAGGGGCGGGTGCACACCAGCACGGCCACCGTGGCGGTTATGCCCGAAGTGGAAGATGTCAGCATTGAGATTAAGCCCCAGGATATTGAGTTTCAGACGGCGCGCAGTGGCGGCGCGGGCGGGCAGAACGTGAACAAGGTGGAAACGGCAGTCCGACTGTTTCACAAGCCTTCGGGCATTCAGATTCACTGCACCGAGGAACGCAGCCAGCTGCAGAACAAGGAGAAGGCCATGGCCCTCCTGAAGACCAAGCTGTACGATATTGAGCTGCAACGCCAGAACAAGGAAATTTCTGACCTGCGCCGTTCCCAGGTGGGCACGGGCGATCGCAGCGAGCGCATCCGTACCTACAACTACCCGCAGGATCGCGTGACCGATCACCGCATCGGCGAGAACTTTGCCCTGAGCCCCGTGGTGGAAGGCGACCTGCAGACGGTGATTGACGCCCTGGCGCTGGCAGACCAGAAGGCCAAAATGGAAAAACTGGCCGAGGCTGCCGCCGGTTAATACTGTCCGGCTCGCACCACTCAGTGCCGGGTGCGGGAGAAGGGAACGTCCTCGCTCAGCAGCCGGGCCACTTCCTGCGGCGTGTTGGCGATGGCGAACAGATCCCTGATGTCCTTGCTGGCGTAACCGTGATCGATCAGGTGGTCCAGGAACCGGAAGAATGGCCCGTCGGGCGCATAGAAATTGTTGTGGTTGACGAGAATAATCCGTTTGGCGCAGGTTCGGCGGGTTTCGTCGTAATACACGTCAAACGCGCGGTTAATAATCTCGTGCACGGTTCCCAGCCCACCCGGCAGCGCCACGGCGTAACAGGCCCGGTCTTCCAGTCCGCCGCGGGCGTAAAACCGGTTGGAAATGGCCTTGTGCATGTAAAATTCCGGGTTCACATCAAACTGATGTTTTTCCAGCGGCAGGGCAATGGCCACGGCGTGTCCCCCGCCGCTGCGGGCGCCCTCGGCCACGGCGCGCATCCCTCCGGCGCCACCGCCGGTCACCACAAAAAACGGTTTTCCCTGTTTCCGGGTTTCGGCAATGGCCCTGCCCACGCGCTGATAAAAATGGTATTCCTCCGAGCCCGGTTTCACCCGGCTGCTGGCCATAATCATCACGCCGTAATCGCGGGGAAACTGCTTCCGGAAACGCCGGTTAAGCAGGTTGTGTGCGGAAAAGCGCCATCGGCTGGATAAGCCCTGATGCCGCGACGGGTTGAGTTCCCGGGCGTCTTCCGTTGCCAGCCGATCGTGCCGGCGGGCCTCGACCTCTTCCGGCAGGTGCAACGGCGGCTGGCTCAGCAGTTCCTCCAGTCCGGTATCGTCATGGGCGTGCCGGCCAAAATGCAGCGGCGTGAGGGATTTTGTACCCGGAGCAGATGACAGCGTACTGAACATCAACGTCGATTCTCCCACATTCCTCGCAGCTGCCCGCAAGGAGCGGGCAGGCTGCCCTATTGTAGCGGGAAGTCCCGTTGTTGTCTGCATGACGGTGACCTTTACAGTCTGCTCTGCTCTGGTGACCTGTCCGCCGGTTGCGTTACAATAGCGCCATGGTCACCCCCATGTTTCAGCTGAACCGTGACACCCTGTTGGGGACGTTGTTTGGCTTTACCATCAGCCAGACCCTCATCACGGCGATTGAGCTGGATTTGTTTACCCGCATTGCATCGGGCAGCGCCACCCTGCCGGCGCTGATGGCCGGAACCGGCAGCAGTGAACGCGGACTGCGGATTCTGCTGGATGCCTTGGTGGGGCTTTCCGTGCTGACCAAAACGCCGGGTAAACCCGATGTCTACGCCTTGTCGCCCACGGCGGCCCAGTACCTGGTGGCCGGCCAGCCGGATTACCTGGGAGGCATGGCCCGCCATGCCAGACGGCTGTACGAAAACTGGGGCAACCTCGCCGAATGTGTGCAGACCGGGCAGCCGGCCGGCGGGGCGCAGAGCCTGAATGAAATGGAGACGTTTTTTTCGGATCTGGTGACCGGCCTGGTCGTTACTAACCGACCCGTGGCAGCCACCCTGGCAAAGGAGCTGACACTGTCACCCGGGGCGCAGATTCTCGATGTGGCGGGTGGTATGGGTGTCTGGTCGGCTGCGCTGCTGAAGGCAGACCCGTCCCGCACGGCGACCCTGCTGGACCTGCCGCGCGTGGTCGAGGTCTCCAGTGCGCACCTTTCAGAACAAGGGTTGACTGACCGGTATACGTTCCTGGCCGAAGATCTCGAGAATTATGACTTCCCCGAGGCAGAGTTTGATTGCGCCATACTGGCGCACATCTGTCATGCCCTGGGGCCGGTGGCCTCCCAGAAGCTGATTGCCGCCATGGCCGGCACGCTGAAACCCGGCGGTACGATTGTCATTGTTGATTTTATTCCGGATGACCGGCGCGCCGAACCGGGGTATCCGCTGCATTTCGCCACGGGCATGCTGGTTTCCACACCGGAGGGCAACGTGTTTACGGCCTCAGAATACAGCGCCTGGCTGAAAGAGGCCGGGTTCTCGGATGTCCGGGTGGTGAGTCTGGGCGACAAGCAGACAGCCATTCTGGCTAGCCGATGAATATCCTGGATTGCACAGAGTGGCGCTGCTGACAGTTACGCCTCAGTAGCCGCTTTTCAAAACTTCATATCCAGATATGGCCTGGATATTACATGATAGGCTCCGGGCAATTCCTGGCCATAACGATTGTTTATTCATAAAGATTCAGCCTGAGAGTAAACCACAGATCAGATCCGGAATTTGCCGCATAATACCAGCGCTTCATTCTGGTTACGTGGTTGCAATATATTAAGGAGAGCGAGATGAGTATTGGCAATAATATGACCTTTTTTGATCCTGTCTGGCGAATGGCGGAATTACGCGAAAAGATTGATCTGGACGACGGATTTCAACGTTTCGATAATGATCGGTCGGGCATTGTGACCAAAGATGAGTTTGTTCGGACAATGGCGATATCCGAAGCCGTGGGTGTGGTGGACACCGATGTGGATACGGTGCTGAATGCCTTTAAAACACTGGATACCAATCAGGATAATGGTATTGACGAAGCTGAATATAACGAAGGCGTTAACAAAAATGTTCAGTTGGGTGCCGACGACGGCAACAATGATGCCGAAGCCCTGCAACAGTTGGCTGATGATCTTGCCCCGCCCTCGCCACTAGATGACGCCCCTGGTGACCTGTCCATATTGTTTGAGCCGGCTGCAAGTGCAGACGCACCTGCGGATGCTTAATCCTTCTTGACACCCACCCCCATCGGCATGGCATGATGGGGGCATGCAAGTGGTTTCAACGATTGCGGGGAATGCCCCCGTGTTTGGCGCGCGCCGACGTGCGACGGCGGGCATGACCCGCCGCCGGAAGGCGGGCTTTATCTCGGGAACTGCCCTGATGGCGCTGGGTGGTCTGGGTGTCGGCGCTGGCGTTCGGGATATCTTTAACGAGCCAGCCCCACTGGAGGCGCCCGTTTCTGCCCCCGTTGACCGGGGGGGCATTCTGGTGGCCGGGGGCGCCGGCGTCGGGACGGTGGGTTATTTTTTCAGGGAGTTCACCCGGCAACGTCAGCTTCGCGATGAATGGGCGGCCCGTCAGGAGGGCCAGACGGTCGCAGATTAGGAGGGAGCACTCATGAGCACACCGGTTCTGCTGTATGCCGGATCCCACCATGGATCCCCACGCCGCCCGCGCGCGCGGCGTCATCTGGGAGCTGGTCTGGTTGCCCTGGGGAGCGCTGCCGCTGCGCTGGGGGTGGGCAGCACGCTGGCGCAGGGGGGCAGTTTCCATGTGGAAGCCCTGCCGGTTACGACCCCGGCTTTGTGCCTGTCGGATTGCCCGGCCGCAGCGCCGGTGCGGGTGCCCAATGATCTGGGGCGGGAAACGTGGCTGCTTGGCCTGGGGCTGGGAACCATGGCCGCCGGCGGCTGGCTGCGGGATGAGGAAGCGTGGATGAAGCGGCACCCGGCTTAACACTCGGTAACACCCCGGCACCGCCGGTTTTTGAGGGGTTTAGTATGGATATCTGTCCATGACCGAGGTATGCAATGTTATCCCCTGTATTTGGCTCACGAAGCGCCGGAAACGGTGTATCTGTCTTACCGACATCACTGAATGCCAGTCGTAGACGATTGTTTTATCGTGGAGCCAGAGTGGCTGCTGGAGGGGTTACGGCGCTGAGCCTCAATTTTTTGCGTCACCGACATGGCATTGAGCTCCCTGCGGAAAATCTTGCTGATAACATCATAATCCTGGGTGGCAGTGGTTGTACGATTGGTGGAAGTGCTTATGCCTTCCAGAATCGTGGTCACAGGCTGGAAAGTGTTTATCAGCAAGCACGAAACACCGCCAAACGCTGGCTTGGTTTTGAGGAACCCCAAGACTAAGCAATTCTGGATTTTGACCCGTGTTGACAGTATATTCCCCCTTTGAGGACGTGAAAGAACCCCATCCATGCCCAAGTATATTCTCGGTATCTCCGCTTACTACCACGACAGCGCCGCTGCGCTGATCGCCGACGGCCAGATTATCGCCGCCGCGCAGGAAGAACGCTTCACCCGCAAGAAGCATGATCCGGGCTTCCCCGCTGAAGCGGTGAAATACTGCCTGAAAGAAGCCGGCATCCGCCTGACGGATCTGGAAGCGATTGTCTTTTACGATAAGCCTTTGCTCAAGTTTGAGCGCCTGCTGGAAACCTATCTCAGTTATGCCCCGCAGGGTTTTCAGTCGTTTGTGATGGCCATGCCCGTCTGGCTGAAGGAAAAGCTCTTCCTGAAAGACACCCTGAAAAAGGAACTCTGCAAACTCGGTGGCCTGACCACCCGGGACGAGAAGAAACACCTGCCCAAACTGCTGTTTGGCGAACACCACCAGTCCCACGCCGCCTCGGCCTTCTTCCCCAGCCCGTATGAGGAAGCCGCCGTGATGTGTCTGGATGGCGTGGGCGAATGGAGCACCACCAGCGTGTGGCACGGCAAGGGCAACGAGCTCAAGCCCCTGTGGGAGATTCACTTTCCGCACTCGCTGGGCCTGCTGTATTCGGCGTTCACCTATTACACGGGCTTCAAGGTGAATTCCGGCGAGTACAAACTGATGGGCCTGGCGCCCTACGGCGAACCGAAGTACGTCGATACCATTAAGGACAATCTGATTGACCTGAAAGAGGACGGCACCTTCCGCCTGCGGATGGAGTACTTTAACTACGCCACCGGCCTGACGATGACCAACAAGAAGTTTGACGCCCTGTTCGGCGGCCCGCCACGCAAGGCGGAAAGCGAGCTGACGCAGCGCGAGATGGACATTGCCCGCTCCATTCAGGTGGTGACCGAAGAGATTGTGCTGAAGCTGGCTGAAACCGTCCAGAAGGAAACCGGCCTGAACACGCTGTGTCTCGCTGGCGGTGTCGCCCTGAACTGTGTGGCAAACGGCAAACTGATTAAAAACGGCGCGTTTGAACACATCTGGATTCAGCCGGCTGCCGGTGACGCCGGGGGCGCCCTGGGCGCCGCGCTTGCTGCATGGCACGGCTATTACGACGCGCCCCGAAGCGTTGCTTCGGCCAACCCCAAGGAAGAGCTGGATGCGATGCAGGGCGGCTATCTGGGCCCCCGCTTCAGTGATGCTGAGGTGCGCAAGGCGCTGGATGATCTCGGCGCGACTTACGTCCGTCTGGAGGACGCGTCGCTGATTCCCGAACTGGCCGGACTGCTGGGCGATGAAAAAGTCGTCGGCTGGTTCCAGGGCCGTATGGAATTCGGCCCGCGCGCTTTGGGCGGTCGCTCCATTCTGGGCGATCCGCGCAGCCAGAAAATGCAGACCGTGATGAACCTGAAGATCAAGTTCCGCGAATCTTTCCGCCCGTTTGCGCCATCCGTATTGCGCGAGCGCGTGGAAGACATTTTTGAATTCGATCGCGTGAGTCCTTACATGCTGGTCACCGCGCCGGTGAAAGAATCCGTGCGGATCGCCATGAGCGAAGCAGACCAGCAGCGTTTCGGCATCGACAAACTGAAGGTCACCCGCTCCAGCGTACCGGCCATCACCCACGTGGATTACTCGGCCCGTATTCAGACTGTGGACAAGGCCACCAACCCGCGTTACCACGCCTTGCTGAGCGCTTTTGAAGCGCAGAGCGGCTGCCCGGTGGTGGTGAACACCTCGTTCAACGTGCGTGGCGAACCGATTGTCTGCACCCCGGAAGACGCCTACCGCTGCTTTATGCGCACGGATATGGACGCGCTGGTGGTGGAGAACTACCTGATGCTCAAGCCTTCCCAACCGCAGTCGCTCGTGGAGAAATACCGCGACAAGTCCTGGCAGGAAGAATTCGCCCTTGATTAATACCCGCTTGCACAGCCCCCAGGGAGGGGGTGTGGGGGAGGGAACGGCCCCCACTGCCAAAAGCCCAGTAAGGAATCTTAATCTATGTCCACAATGACCCAAACCCTTGAAGCCCCGAATGACAAACTCCTGCGCGAGTTCGGCCTGATCTTCGGCGGTGGCGTGATACTTCTCTTCGGCGTCATTAAGCCGTTGATCAGCCATCACGACGTGCCTTCGGTTCCCTATTACATCGGGGTGACCACCATCCTGATGGGGCTGATTCTGCCGCAATTGCTGTCGCCTTTCTACAAGCTCTGGATGAAATTCGGCGATGTGATGGGCGCCATCAACAGTAAAATTATTCTGGGTCTGCTGTTTTTCGCCGTGGTGCTGCCCATCGGCCTGGTGATGCGCCAGAGCAAGGATCCGATGAACCGCAAAGCCAAACCCGGTGTGTCCAGCTACCGCATACCCAGCCAGAAAGCCAATATAGAACGTATGGAGAAACCCTACTGATGACCGATTTGATGATGGATCTCGTGGATTTTATGAAGGCCCGCAAAAAATTCTGGCTGATGCCGGTGATTCTGCTGCTGCTGGTGCTGGGTGCACTGCTCGTGCTGGCGCAGGGTTCCGCTGTGGCGCCGTTTATTTATACCTTATTCTGATAGTGTTCTGAAAGTATTTCAGACGTATTGAACAGACCACGCCTTCCGGGGCGTGGTTTTGTTTTCGGGAACCTTTCCGTGCCGTCCGGCGTCTTGCATGCCATACTCCCCCAATGTGTTTACGCCTGATGTTGAGTTAACTGGTTTCATGCCAAGGAGGAAGACTGATGTTGAGGAAGACGTTAAGTATCCTGGCTCTGACCGCCATGATGAGTGCCGGTGTGATGATGGCCCCCGCCGCCGAGGCGCACGACTATCGTTACCAGACGGGCAATTCACTGGATCGCCTGCTGGACAATGTGACGGGTTCACAGCGTGACGGCCGTTACTACCGTTCCGATTATGGTCGTTACAATGACGACTATGCCCGCAAGGTGGCCTACGCCCGTGATAAGAATGTCCCTATTGAGGTGCGTCGCGCTTTTCTTGCCAACGAAGTGAGAAAAGGCCAGTACCGTAACGGCTGGGATTATAACCGCGGCTGTAATGATCGTCATGATCGTGGCCGTCACCTCGGCCATTACAAACACGGCCGCTGGTAGGTCGTTCACACAACCCAACCTTCTATCTGCGCCAGGGTGCTAGCCGCCCTGGCGTCTTAACTGGTCACTGAGAATCAACTGATCCAGGCCGCTGGTGAGCTGGGAAATAATGCCTGTGCCGCCGCCGAGGTTGGGTCCGAGTTGGCTGCTTACCAGACTCAGTCCGCTGGGACTGATGAGCTGGTTAACCTGAAAAATACCTGCAGACGCATTATTCATAATGGCTTCAGGGGATACAGCAGGCGGCTGGGTCGGGCGTACGATCTGCCCTGTGCCCATGGCTTCGTTCAACAGAATGGTGGCAAGCATCCGCTGTGCCTCGCCATCATCCTCATTGCCCTCATCCATGTCCTCATAATCTTCACTGTGCTCATCCTGTTCAGCGACGCGTTCCATGGCTTCTTTGACGGCCCGCCAAGGGTTACCCACCCCGGGAATCTCGTCTTTCTTGGCCAGTCCGGGCGGCAGCCGGTCCCGGGATTTTCCAGGGCCGCTGTTACCTGCACGATTCATTGCGCCAGCCGAGCCCGGCCCGCTGTTGATGGAAGGCATACCATGTCCCTCAGCGCTCTCACGGATATAACAAATAAAAACAATGTATCGCCGTCGATTGCCGGATTCTCACACACCCTTTACAGTGCGTTACCCCGGGAGAACGTGGTAAGGCGGAAACTACTGTTCAGCGGCCAGCGCGGCGGCTGTGGCCAGGTCCTCCAGCGAGGGGGCTTTCATACGGACGGCCGTGGCTGCAGCAGGAACTTCCTCAGTTGCCTCAGTGGGCGGGGTATCGGCCGCAGCCGCTTCTTCCGGGGTGGCCACTGTGGCCTCGCCTTCAGCAATCCCTTCAGTGCCGGTAACTTCAACGGGTGGCGCCTCGGTGGGAATCTCTTCAGCAGCAGGTTCTGTGGCGGCAGGGGCGGGGTTCAGAAAGGCCTGAAGCATTCCCAGCATCTGGCTGGTGAAACCAACGAACATGGCGAGCTGGGCGGCTTCGGCTTCGGCCTGCGCCTGCGCCTGAGCCTGGGCTTGCGCTGCAGCGGCAGCCTGGGCTTCGGCTTCGGCTTGGGCCTGGGCTTCTGCTTCCAGACGCTCTCTCAGGATGCGGAAGGGGTTGCCTTGACCGGGAATACTGTCTTTTTTGGCCAGCCCGGGGGGGAAACCGCTTAAATCAATGGGCCTGGGTTGAATGGTCATGGTGTCTCCCACGGGTGCGGCCAGGGGCCCATTAACCGGTAATTCCACGCCCTCAGCGGCGTTTCCTGCATTGCCTGCACCGGTTTGGTTAGCCCCACGCCCGATGGATTGCTGGGAAGCGGATGCAGAACGGTATTGGTGTGAATGGATCGAGACCATGACCACAGCCCTCATGGTTAATAAACAGCCTATATCTGAATAAAAACAGATGTATATCCAAAATTGCCATTGTGGATACAAAAGGGTGTTATGAGGGATATGGCGCTGCTACAGCAGGCCCTGACGCCGGAGCTGGTCGCTGAGGATGAGATCGTCCAGACCGCTGGTGAGCTGGGAAATAATGCCGGTGCCGCCGCCCAGATTCGGGCCCAGTGTGCCAGTCGGGTCAGGGATCAGGCTTAAACCGTTCAGACTGATGAGCTGATTGACCTGGGCCACGCCGGCATTGCCGCCCACAATGGCGCCCGTGTTTAGTGGCAGCGTGGCGCCCAGGCCAAGGCCGTTCAGGGCGCCCAGCTGGAGGGTGTCTATGGGAAGTTGGCTGAGGGTAGCCGGGTTGGCTGCTGCCGGCCTTGGGGTGTCGGAATTTGTTTTTTCAGGACGGCTGTTTCTGAAGACACTGAACAGTCGCCCGAAATATCCGGCGCCGTTTCCGGCGCCCCTTTTTCCGGAACCCGACGGCGGGCTGCCCCCGGGTCCCCGGCCACGACCAGCGCCTCCGAAGAAGAAGGTCATGCGTTCATTGTCTCCTGCTCTCTATCCGAGATGGATAAATAAAAACCAGCTACATTCAGCAATTGCAGGCTTTTGCGCAAACTGATACCGAACGTGCGCGAAGAATCGCCTTTGGCAGGCCCAACGGATAGCCTTTTTCGCGCCTGCATCGATCCCGGTCTTTACAAATCAGGCCAGCAACAGCCCCTGACGGCGCAGCTGATCGTTGAGAATCAGTTGATCCAGACCACTGGTGAGCTGGGAGATAATGCCTGAGCCGCCGCCCAGATTGAAGCCGAGGGTTCCGCCGGAATTGATCAGGCTCAGGCCGTTCATGCTGATCAGCTGATTAATGGCGGACACGCCGGATGTGGTGCCCGTGGCGGGATTGAATGTCCCCAGGACACCGGGTAAATTGCCGCCGTTCACCGGCGCGGGCGAGCCGCCCGTTGCGCCGGGGGTGTTGGCTGATTGCGTGAAGAACTGATTGCTAATCTGAGCTGGCTGTCCCGTGAGGGTGCTGAGCGTGGAAAAGCCCGGAAAAGACTGAAGCTGAAATCCGCCGGTACCGAAATTCGGCGTGCTGACGACCGGGGCTGTGGGTGTTGCGGTGGGCGTTGTTGCGGGTTTCACAGCCGGCGTTGTTGCCGCTGGTGCCGTGTCAGACGGTGTGCTGATACTGGCCGGCGCCAACAAATCGTCCTCCTCTGGCGGGGTGTTTGCCGGCGTTGTGGCCGGCGTGGATGCAGGCGTTGTGGCTGGCTTCTGCAAGGCAGCCAGCTGTTTCTTCAGCGCCTCGTTCTGTTGTTGCAGCGCCTGAAGTTGCTGCTGGATTGGGTTCACGGCCGGCGCCGCAGCGGGTTGATTGGTCCGGTTCGTCAGCAGGCCGAACTGTCCGAAAATCTGAGACATCAGACGTTGCTGCCTGCCGCCGCCCCAGGCGGAAAAGCCGCCGGACCAAGGTGACGCCCACGCCGATGACATGCCTGAGGACCACGGTGTTGACCAGGGTGATGTCCATGGTGATGACCACCCGGAACGCGCGGTGTTCATTGCAGGCGCGCTGTTGCGATTCTGGGAGGATCCCAGCCAACCCGCGCCGGCGGCGCGTGAAAACGAATACCCGTACATTGCCTATCTCCTGAAAAAATCCGTTTGCTCTCTACCACATGCCATAAAGCATGCTGTCAGAATAAAAACAACGTTATCGCCGGGATTGCCGTGCAGCGCCGGAGTGTATCCGCATGTGAATGCAGTTTTATCCGGCGTATCGCCCGGTGCTATCCAAACCCTAGCCGCCGGATAACCCTGCCGGCCAGTGAACGGCAACGGCCGGAGAATGTGTACTGGTCGCCGTCCGGGGGTTCGCCGAAGCGCGCCTTGTAAAGCTCCCGCCACGCAGGCTCCCGGTGGATAAAGCGCCAGTCGGTTTCAATCAGGGTGCGCAACACATAAAACGGCACCGGAGACTGCAGCACTGGAAAATCGGCCTGCCAGGTGGCGGTAAAGGGGTTGTCCGGGTAAAACTCGCCGAGCATCGTCCCGTCGGCAATCAGCTCGGATTTCAGCGGCGTGTTGTGGTGGTTGGTGGCGGCCATCAGCACATCGCCCGGCGTTTGCGGAAAGAGAACCACCACGGCCCGTAACACATGCTGCGGTGGGGCGGTGGGCGCCAGCGTCTGAAAGAAAGAGCGGTAGCGCTGCATCTCGCGGTAGATGGCCTGACTGTCAGCCGGATCATCGGGCTGCGCCACGCTGAGAAAGAGAAGGTTCTCCGCTGTGGCGGGTGCCACAAAGGGGCAGATGGCTTCCCATTTGACGGCGACGTACTGCCGGTCTTTCCCCTGGGCAGGTTTATCCACCACGCGGGTGGTGAAAGTCTGAATCCAGTGGTTTGCCGCCAGCAGCGGGCTGAGGTCCCCGGCAGGACAAAACCGGCCGGGCGCCGGCAGGCTGCTGACGGCGTTCAGCATCGCCGGCGTCCAGAACTGACGTCCCGTGGCTTCGCGGGCTGCCGTCACATCCAGTCGGGGCGACAGGGTGGTCAGCCAGTCGGGAAAATCGGGTTCCGGGGCAGGGTGGGTCAGTTGCAACAGCGGCTGGGACATCTGAAACTATTCATGTCGTAAAAAGAACCCCCGGGCAAGTGGCAGCAAATAGCCGCCGGAGGGATGACGCAGCGCGCCGGGCTGGGTACAATGACGATACCGTCAGTACCGGAGGCAGACCATGACCACCCAGGCCAGACCCGGCGCACCCAACCTTGTGACCGGCTATCCGCGCAGTCCCAACGAAATGCTGGGGCCCTTCGTGCTCCTTCCGAGGATACTGGACAAGTGCCGCGCCGTGCTGGCAGGCACCCATGGGGATTACAAGTTTAACTGCCCGCTGGATAAGCGGTTTTTTGAATTCTTTAAAGTGGATGCCGAGGCTTTTAAAGCCGAGGTGGCCGCCGGTAAAACGGATGAAGAAATGCTGGCCTGGGTGGAAGCCCATCTGAACGAGCATGCCACACTGGAAGCCATCCGCACATGGGCTTACCAGGAACGCTGGCGGCGCCCCACGGAGGCGATGATTCCGCATTTTGAAGCCATGCGCGAGGAACTGGCGCCCAATAACCACCGGGTTGAAACGTGGTTTCAGCTGCTGGATGCCGATGAGGGCCGTTTCTGATTCGGCAAAATACCCCACTTTTCCTTGCAAATGCCTCGTGGTATAGTTGGTTTCTCGCTCACTCACCCGGATCGAAGACTGGTATGGGGGCGTAGCTCAGTTGGTAGAGCGCCTGCTTTGCACGCAGGATGTCGCGGGTTCAACTCCTGTCGCCTCCACCATTTTTTCTTCGATCCACCCTCCTTTTACCTCCTCACCCGGCCGGTCCCATGACCTCAGAATCAGCTTCCCCCCAGGATATTCCCTTCCGGGAGTTTGTGGCGTTAATGGCCATGCTTCTCTCGCTCACGGCGCTCTCCATTGATGCCGTGCTGCCGGCCCTGCCCGCCATGGCGCGCGACCTGCACGTGGTGAATGACAATCACGTACAGTTTGTCATCGGCGGGTTGTTTCTCGGGTTTACGCTGGGTCAGATCGTCACCGGCCCGCTCTCCGACAGTTTCGGCCGCAAGCCGGTGATTTACGGCGGCATTGGGGTGTTTGTGCTGGGCTGCCTGATGTGTATTTTCGCCACGACATTTCCCATGCTGCTGGCGGGCCGCATTCTGCAGGGTTTCGGCGCGTCGGCGCCCCGCATTGTCAGTCTGGCGATGACGCGCGATTTATACGAGGGCGAACACATGGCGCGGGTGATGTCCTTTGTGATGGCCGTGTTTATTTTTGTGCCCGCCATTGCCCCGGCCATGGGCCAGGCTGTGATGCTGGTGGCCGGCTGGCGGTTTATCTTTATCGGCTTTGTGGCCATGGCGGCGGTGACCGTCACCTGGATGGGACTGCGTTTACCGGAAACGCTGGCTGTCGCCAACCGGCGTCCCTACAGTCTGCGGTCTATTCTGCGCGGTCTGTCGGAAGTGTTCTGCCACCGGGTGACGTTTGCCTATACCTTCTGTTCGGGCATGATTTTCAGCGCCATGGTGGGCTACCTCACCACCGCGCAGCAGATTTTTCAGGAGTACTACCAGGTGGGTGAGCGCTTTCCGGTGTATTTTGCGGTGTCCGCACTGTCCATCGGGCTGGCCTCTGCCGTCAACTCCAAACTGGTCCGGCGTTTTGGCATGCGCGCCATCTGTCATTATGCGCTGCTGGCCATGGTGTTGCTGGCGGCCGGCTTTATTCTGCTCTCGCTCGGTTTTTCCAGACACGTTCCCCTCTGGGCGTTTATGGTGTATGTGCCCTGTACGTTTTTCTGCCTCGGCCTGTTGTTTGGGAACCTCAATGCCATCGCCATGGAGCCCATGGGGCATCTGGCCGGGATCGCCGCGGCGGTCATCGGCTGTCTGTCCTCCGCCATTTCCGTGGTGCTGGGGTCTTATATTGGCCAGTCCTACAATGGCACGCTCTATCCGCTGACATTCGGCTTTTTTATTCTCACCCTGCTGGCCTTTGCGGCTCAGGCGTGGATCAACCGCCCGCACCGGGGTCTGACTTCATAGTGGCAGCATGGTGGCAGACAGCTGAGGAATGATTGCCAACCTCCGACCGGTTGGGGTAGAGTATGGGGCAAGGACGGAGAGGGCAACGCGCCTGACAGGTCCGACCAGCCGTGCCGGTATGGCGGAATTGGTAGACGCACTCGACTCAAAATCGAGCGGGAAACCATGTCAGTTCGAGTCTGACTACCGGCACGCTTTCCACTTACTGATACCGGCATTGACTGTGAAGGGCCACAGACATGAACCGCCAACCCTGCCAGAGAATGGCCATACTCCTGCTGATGACGCTGGGCGCCACCGCCAGTCTCTGCTGGAACGCTTTCAGTCAGGAGTACCGTCCGTTGCCGGTTGCCGAACCGGTGGGTATTACGCCCACTCTGGCGCCTGTGGCCACCCCCCCGGAGCTTGAATCGCCTGCAGCGCCCCCTGCCGTGACAACCGGGGAGACCACGGCGCCGCCCAGGGAACTGTTTCAGCCCGAAGGCGGGGCCTGCGCCATTAACAAGGACAGCATCAGTGTCGGGCTCTCCGATTTTGCGGTGCTGCTGACGCCCAACACCACCAAGGAGGAATTTCTGGTGCTGGTGCCGGATACCGACCGCCAGGTGGTGCGCCTGTGCGATGAGGGCTTCTGCGAGGTGGGTTACCGGCTGTTGCCCGGAACCGAGCGCGAGATGACGCTGACCTTCCGGATGGCCGGTGATGACAATATTGAGAAGATTTCCACCGTCCGGGTGACCGGCAGCGCCTGCACCACCCGCGAAGGCATTCGTCCGGGCGATCCGATTGCCAAACTGGTGGGTTCCTTCCCCGTCGGTACCTACATGGTCAGCCATGGCATCTTTGGGGAGTATCATGATCTGATGCCGGACAATGGCTACTATAATGTGATACTGGATGAGACATCCGCTGACTTCCAGTCGTTTCAGGCCAGCCATCCGGCTGAGGACGAGTCGGTGATAGGTGAGGGCGACCAGTATGACCGGCTGCTGAAACAGTTCCCTCAGCTCACCATCAAGCAATTGGAGTGGAATCCATAAGCGGTTGGTGAGGAGTGTTGGTGAAGGGCTTTACAGCGGCCCGCAACGGGGTATACTTGTGGAATCCATAAGCGGTTGGTGAGGAGTGTTGGTGAACGGGTATGCAGGAGGACGTTGATCGGACATCACGGTGGCGTTACCTGGGTCTGGTTGGTATTCTGGTCATGGCGGGCTGTTTGCGGTGGGGTGATCTCACAACCCATGGCCTGACGTGGGATGAGCTCTATCACGTTGCGGTGGCGAAACTGTCTTTTTCGGAGATCGGACACTTTCTCTATCGCCGTGATTCGCACCCGGCGGCTTCCTATATGCTTGTCAAATTATGGCTTCTGTTTTTCCCTGAAAATGACATGGCTGTCCGGGCCTATGCCTGGTTTTGGGGCCTTCTGGGAATCTGGGGGTCTTATTGGCTGGCCACCGATCTCACCCAGTCCTGGCGTGTGGGCTTGGTGACCGCACTGCTGACGGTCTTTTCTCCGCTCCTCGTGAAGTATCACTATCTGTCGACCATGTTTGGCGTGTATTACACGACGGTCATCTTTTCCTGGCTGTTTCTGTTGAAATCGCTCCGGGCTGCCCGGGGAGAGAGGTCGAGCAGTCTCTTGGGCATCCGCTGGTTCTGGTTGTACCTGCTCACCACGTTAATTGCCATTCACCTGCATGCTGCGGCATTTCTCCTGTTGTTTTTTGAAGCGCTCTATCTGGTGAGTCGGGCGAATGAGATCAATCAAAAGCGGCTGTCTGAATTGCTGATCACCGGCTTGTTGTTGTCGCTTTCAACCATCCCACATTTACTTCACTACTTCCACCCATGGCACATTGCGCATACCTCTGAGCAGGCGACCGTCAGACAGCCCGCAACGCTGGGTTATTTTCTGATGGGACCGGCGCACTTTCTGTTTTTGCGGGCTGAAAACCATCCTCTGGAGGCAGACCTGCCCATTGGATATGCCGTCATTGTCGGCATGGGCGTTTTGGCAGGGTGTGTCTATTTATTCAGTGCTTTTCAAAAAAAACATGCCCCCAAAGATTTCAACCTGCTTCTGTGCATGGGTGTCTGGCCTTTGCTGATTGTGTATCTTCTTTCCAAGGCGTTAAGCGTCAATATCTATCAGTTGCGAAGTCTTCTGTTTGTCGTCTTCCCCCTGCATCTTGCATTCGCTGTCTGGCTCAGGCATGTCTATCGACAGTATTGCCATGTCCTCATACCCACGGCACTTCTGGCGCTGTTTGTTCTCTTGCAAACGCATTGTCCTTTCCAGGGGCCGCTGCGACACGAGCTTTGGAGAGAACAGGGCCTGTTGCTGAAAAAGAACTTTCAGCCGGGTGACGGTCTGGTGGTATTGAACAACTACCATCTGGGGATTCTGTGGTATTTCAGGCCGCAGGAATTTGGCTGGAATCACCGGGAAAAATCCTATGATCCGACCCGGGAAAACTTTTACCATATGGTCATAAAAAACAGTGATCGGGATTTTTTTGTTTCCGGAGACGACACGATTTCAAAACACAGCACACTCATTGCGTTTAAGCGGTTTCAGGCATCAAAAAAGGCGCTCTGGTTTGTGGGGTACAGTGCGCCATTGGTTAGCGCGGTTGACTGCCGAAAAAAAGTGTTTCTACTGAATGGCGACAAAATTGTCCGGGGGGAGTGTCACGGCTAGCCCTTGTGGTTCAGCGCGATCGCTCATACAACACACAGACCGGGGTGACCCCGACGAGGGCGTAATGCGCGTGCAGATAGGCCACCAGTGCAGGCTGTAACCGGAATTTTTCGGGGTTCTGATGGCTGAACAATTGCGGCTGATGGCAGAGATATCGGGTCTGGTGGGCCTCGATCCCCCGGGTGATCGCCAGTCCGTCGCCGCCCAGCGAAAAACTATGGTACTCCACAGCGGTGGGGTTCGCCTGGCCCGTCAGCGCGTAGTATTCCATATTCCGGTTTCCCAGCAGATAGAGCTGGTTTTCTGCATCCGGCAGGTTGCGGGTGAGTGACTGGAATGTCCGGCTGACGGTCTGCATGGTCTGAACGGTTTGCGGGGTTTCGAAAAATCCCCCGTGCGGCAGGGGGTACCATGCGGTGTATTGTTGCCATGGCCAAGGTTGAATCCGTTGATCATACAAGTTAAGCACCTGGTAAAGACAGCTCAGACCAAACAGGCCGTAAACACTGAGTGTCAGGATAATCACCCACCGAGCCGGAGACTTTAGCAGACCGATTGACTGAAGAGACGCCAGAATAACCAGCGTCCAAACCGGCGCCATGTAGGCAAAATAATCAAAGGAAAAATACGGGTAGCAGTTGATCCACAGCCAGCATCCACTTAGCATCAGCGTCAGCAAAGCGGTCCTGGCTTCCGGTGGGGTTGTCGCCTGCGCCCTGCTGCCCAGAAGCAGGCCTGCGACCGGCAGCCAGATGAGCAGCATCATGGCGCAACCCAGCATTTCCGCGACGCTGCCATGCGTGGTGAGAACAAGAATGCACAGGACCAGCCCGATGGCGAAAGCACCCAGCCACAGACGTTTCCGCTCAAACGCCCGCAGGCCGCCCAGATACAGACACAGAACCCCTCCGGCCATCGGGTTGAACCCGTAGGGTTTGTCATACAGTCCGATGTGCTGCTGCGGGCCCGCCCAGAAGAGTGTATTCAGCCAGGTTAAAACATGGCCGTGCGCTGTGGTGAGAACCAGAAACAACAGCAGTCCCCCGGCAGCCCCGATGGTCATGGCGCTCATGGCGCGGGTGCGGTGCGCCGCTGATGTTTGTGTGCCCAGTGTGCCCAGCGACCTGAAATGGACAATGCTGACCCACAGGGCGGGTAATACGACCACCATGAGGGTGATGAGTGTGGGGTGGGCCCGGGCGATACTGAGTGTCAGGATCAGGGTGGCTGCGCTGAGCACCATGCCGAGTCGTTCCCGCCTCTCCACAGTGACGGGTGCGCCGCGCAGAATCAACCAGCCGAGCGTGATGCCCGTCAGAATACCCAGACTCTGTTTACTCAGCAGACAGGCTGCCCAGGCCAGGCCGCCAAGCAGGCCGTCCCGCCGCGGATGCCGGCTATCCGATGAAAGCGATCGGTGTGCGAACCAAGTGGCGGCCAGCATCCACAGCAGTGCGTCCCAGTTCGGGTTGATCTGGGGATGGAATGGGACGCTGACCAACAGGGCCAGCGCTGTGCTGAGGATTGCAGTCCGCTGATCACCGAGGAGTTGGCGCGCCCACCGGTAAAGCATAACGGCGATGCCGGTAAACACCAGCAACGCGTATAACTTGGTGACCAGAAAGCTGATGCCCAGCAACCGGAACAGCCCGCCCAGCAGAATCACCGGCAGGCCGGGGTAGGCGCTGGCGAAATCGCTGACAGGCCACTGGCCATTGGCGACACGCATGCCCTGGGCGGCATACAGTCCCTCATCGGTTTCAATGCCCAGCAGCAGCGGGTAGGACAGCAGCGCCACCCAAACCAGCAGACCGGCCCAGGGCCGCAAGCCTGCCCCGGCTTGCTGAGATTCCCGGAGCGGTTGGGGGTTACTGTGGTGAACCAACGCGGCTATGTTAAAATACCTCCCGACAGGGCCGACAGCGTTGGCCCGCAGACCACGGAGACAGGGCATGACGGGGGCAACGGCCATACCCGGACCTACGGGACACGATACCACGGTGTGGGTGGTGCTGCCCAGTTTCAACGAGGGGGCGCCGCTTCAGGCGCTGGTGGAAGACATACACCGTGTGCTTGCCGGGCTGCAGCATCATATTGTGCTGGTGGATGACGGCAGTACGGATGGTTCAGCCGACTGGCTGACGGCAGCGCCGGATGATCGTCTTACCCTCCTGCGTCATGGCCGCAATAGGGGCCTGGGCCGCACCCTGAACGACGGCTTACTGGCCGCCGTCCGGCATGCGGCGGCCGGAGAGGCTGACGTGGTGGTGGTGATGGATGCCGACGGGTCTCACCGCCCCGATGATATTCCCCGGTTGCTCCAGGCCCTGGAGGGCCATGCGCCGGCGGATGTGGTGGTTGCTTCCCGGTATCGGCGGGGCAGCCGGGTAAAAGGCCTGGCCTGGCACCGTCAGGTTTTCAGTCTGGGCGCAGCGGTGTTGTTTCAGGCTTTTGTGGGCGTGCCGGGCGTGCGCGATTACACCTGTGGTTTCCGGGCATACCGGCTGGGCGCGTTATGGCGCTTATTCCTTGCAGAGCCTGCAGCTGTGCGCAGGCCCGGGTTTGGCTGTATGGCGGAACTGCTGGTGGCGCTTCACCGGCAGGGGGCCGGCGTCTGTGAGATTCCCTTTGCGTTGCGCTACGACCTGAAGGAATCCCGTTCCAAGCTCGCACTCTGGGATACTATTTGTGAAACTCTGGGACTGCTTGCAGATATGACATTCAGACGCCATGTCACCCCCAGGACAAGCATTAGTATCCGCAAACCACGGTCAGTATAGGGTATAACGTGATTCGTCCGGCTTTCCGCCCGTAGTCACGGTTATCTGAGGCATACTGGTCTGGCTGAATCCCTGCCGAAAACTTCCGGAGTGGCCGGAACCGGCCCGGGGCAGCGGATAGCGGGCGGTAGACTGTCCTGCAGTGGCCCTGAACGCCTTTTTCTGAAAATAAAAACAGAATCCGTCTATCCCTTTGAAATAGGGTGATTCACGGATTCGGCTTTTCTAAAGTTATGGGGGGGAGTCGTCGAAGATCCGGTACGAATTCATTAGTACTACAGTTTGATAGGTGTAAGTGACAGTCCTTACCGGCTCAACAATTGACTAACGGGATTAGGTTACCCAAGCGAAAAGCAGGACTTGAGATCCAAGATGAAGAAGCAGTGGCTGTCGGGTTCTCTGGCGACGGTGGTGTCACTCGTCTATACCGGATCTCCGGCGCTCGCCCTGACCATCAACGCCGGATCAACGGTTAATATGGATAGCGTCAACGGGTCGGCTTACACCTATACGGACCCCGGAGATATTATCATTAACGGCACCCTGCAGGGTCGGGACCGGGTTTCAACCGGTGGGGCGCTGACCGGCAACGGGGGAAGCATTATCCTCACCTCTTCCGGCGGGCAGATTATTATTGGCCCGACAGGGCGCATTATCATTAATGGCACGATTGTAGGCGGTAATGGCGGCACGCTGATTCTTAATGCCTCCAGCATCACCATTAACGGAATTATTCAGGCCAATGGCCTGGGTGCCGGCGGTAATGGCGGTAGCATCACCATCAACGGAAGTACGCTGAATCTGGGGAGCGCCGCCAATATCAGCGCACTGGCGGGCACCAATAATAACCTGGGCGGTTCGGTTACTTTTAACTGCTCCGGTCTGATTACAATGAATTCCGGGTCGGTGGTCAGCACCCGGGGTGAGTCTGACGCGACCCACAATCTGATTTCGATGACCGGCAGTGGGGTCAACCTGGGCGGTCAGCTGAACGCCCAGAGCCGGGGAATCACCAAAGGCGGTACTATTACCATTGCCGCATCCACGGGCGCCGTAACAATCACCAGCAGCGGGTCCATCATTGCGGCGGGGAACATCAGCAACAATGGCGGAAATATCACTCTCACCGGCAATGTGGACAACCAAGGGGTGATTAACTCAGCCGCCGGAACCGGGAATGCCACGGGCGGCACAATCAGCATTACGGGTGCATCCACCAAACACTATACACAAACAGGCGGTGGTAAGTTACTGGCCAGTGGCAACAGTTCGGCTGCGGCTTCCAATGGGGGAAGCATCACGATCAATACCGGGTCGGTTACGGTAAATAACACCGTATCCGGGGTTACGATGGATGTTTCCGGTTCCAAGCTGGATACCGGTACCGGCCATGGCGGGCACATCGATATCCGGGCCACCAACGGCAATCTGGACCTCACCAAAGTGGATATGCGTAACTACGGGTCCGGCGGTACCATCTACCTGCGCAGCAACACGGGTGATGTGAACATCGGAACCGGTAGCTATATTTATGGTTTCGGTGACGGCGCACACCGGATGGATCTGATTGCTTCGACCGGTAATGTGAACGTCAACACCAATATCGGTATGGATGGCATTGGCGTCGGCCACGGTGGGATCATCAACGTCAGTGCGGCTCAGAATTTTAATATGTCCACGGATGGCTACCTTTCTGCCCGTGGGTCTTTCACTAACCCGTCCAGTGGCACCGACGGCGGCACCATCACCGTCAACGCCAACAATATCAATCTGTACGGTGCTGCTAAAATGCGTACCTACGGCACTCAGTATCAGGGGGCGGGTATCATTGGTTATGGTGGCGTTATCGACCTGAACGCCACGAACAATTACTATTCCGAATCCGGCGTGATTCTTAATGCCGGCGGCGCCCGGTCCTATACGGGACCGACGATCACGAAGAACGTGATTGATATTTCCGCCAGTACGATGACGGTGGATGGCCGTTACCTGGCGCATGGCCGGAACGCAGCGCAGGACGGCGGCCGGATTTCATTCACGGCGAATAACGCGCTCACGCTTCAGCCAACCGCCAGCCTGGAAGCCTGGGGCGACCTGCATTATGGCGGCCGGGGTGGAGAAATCTATTTAAGAAGCACCACCGGTAACGTGAGTATCCTCAACGGCGCCCGGCTGACGGTGGCCGGTGTTTCCGGTGCGCTGGGCGGCCTGATGAATATTTCGGCCGCCAATAATATCGCGCTTAACGCCATTACACTGGATGCCAGCGGACTGAAGGGCGGCACCATCAACGTCAACGCCGGCAACGCACTCTCATACGCCGGCAGTCGTTTTCTGGCGAATGGCATTACAGGCCTGGGAGGGCTGATTGACCTGACCTCGGGTGGCGTGATGACGGTGGACAATACCGCGACATATGATGTCAGCGGGACGGGTGGCGGGGTACTCTCCTTTACCGGTACCTCTGTGACGAACGGGGGCAATGTGACCGCCACCAACGGGGCGGTGAACATGACGGCCACCACCGGCAATGTCAGCAACACCGGCAACCTGACTTCCAGTACGTTGCAGATGACGGCTGGTAATGGCACGGTCACCTCAAACGCCGCACATACCGGCACCGTGAATGCGACCGGTCGTGCCGTTACACTCACCAACGCCAGTGGTACGTTTAATGTGGGCGATGTGTCTTCCACGGCGGGTAACACCGCGCTGACATCCACCACCGGTAATATGAGCATCGGAGCCGGCAAGGCGGTATCGGCCTCCGGTACGCTGACGGCCACGGCTTCATCGGGTAACATCATCACTAACGGTGCTCTTACGGGGAGTTCGGGTGGCATTACCCTGTCTGCCGTGAACGGGAGTATCACCGGTACGCAGGGCTCCTATTCCGGCGCCCTGAATGCCACGGCGCGCAGCATCGGGATCGCCTCTTCGAGTGGCTCCATCAATCTGAAGAACCTGTCCGCCACGTCGGGCACTATGAGTGTGAGTGCTGATAACGGCGGGCTGACCTTCACAGGCGGCAACACCCTGAGCGCCACCGGATTGATGACCCTGCGTGCAGGCACCGGCAGCATTGCTGCCGGTAACACGACGAACTTCACCACAACGGGTCTGACCTTCTCCGTGGCCAATGACCTGACGCTGAATGGCACCAGCGCCTCGCTGAGCACGGCGAGCATTGATGTGTATGGTGATGGTGGAACCAGCGATGCCGCCGGTAATGTCAGCATTACCAAAACGTCCGGCAACCTGCTGGTCAGCCGGCTGAACAGCAGCGGCACCAACCTTCTGGCCGCCACCGGCACCGGTAGCACGCTGACGCTGGCCAACGCCACCACCGGTGGTCCATCCACCCTGCAGGCGGATACCAGCATAACCGCCACAGGCGGCAATAATTTTGGCGGTGCGATTGAGGCTTACGGGAATACCGGCACTGCCGACTACGTGGGCACGGTGAATATTACTTCCAGTGATGGAACGACCGACCTGAACGTGACCCGCCTGACGGCCACCAACGCAACGTTGACCAACACCGCCGGCACGGCCGGGGTGCGCCTGAGCAATCTGGAAATCAACAACGGTCTGATCACGATGAACGGTAACGGGAACATGCTACTGAGCAGTTCCACGGTGAACAACACCGATACAGTCCGGATGACCTCGGTGAATGACGGGGACATTTCGCTCAGTAACAATACACTGACGCTGGTGAACGGACGGACCGTCCAGACCACGCCCACGACCGGTGTGTATGTGGATACGGCCGGCAATTATGCGCTGGCGGGTAATACCATCACCAGTACGTTTGATGTGACGACCAACGGCAGTGTGACGATGACGTCGGGATCGGTGGCCGGCACGATGAAATCGACCGCATCGACCATCAGTATGACCACCAGCAGCGGGAATATGGCCATGTCCACTAGCACCGCCACAACTGGGAGCATGACCCTGAACGCCCAGGCGGGCAACATCACCAACACCGGCGTGCTGACTTCTACCAGCGGAAACATAGACCTGACCGCCCGCGATAACATTGACACCGGCGCGTCGATTACGGCCAATGCCGGGTCACTGTCGATGAATTCAACCAACGGGGATGTCATCATTGACAACACGCTGACGGGTGGGACCGGCATTACGGTTCTGGCCAACGGGACGGATGGCGATATTACGATTAATGCCGTCAACCTGAACGCCCGCGCCGGCAGTATGGGGCGGGATGTGATTCTGAGCGCTTCGGATGATATTACCTTCTCCGGCAACGCGGATATCAACACCTACGGCGGTACGGATCAGCTGGGCGGCAATATTCAGATTACGGCTGGTGGCGATTTCACGATGAACAATACCGGTTCCCGCTTTAACACCTACGGGCTGTCGGACGCCACCCACAACCGTATTGAGATCACAGCGCAGAATATCACCACCGTGGGCGATTTCCTCGCCCGGGGCCAGAGCACCGGTAACGGGGGTAATGGCGGTTACATCAGCCTGACGGCCACCAACGGGGACGTGAACCTGAGCCAGAACACCTACCTGCGGGCGGAAGGCTATACCTACAGCAACACCCGCTCTGGCAGCGGTGGCACCATTAATGTGAGCGCCAGCCGCGATGTGCTGATGAGTGGCACCATGCGCGTGGATTCCGTGAACAACGGCTCTCAGGGGCTGGGTGGCGCCAACGACGGGGGATCAATCAGCATTTCCGCCGGTCGGAATGCCCTGTTTACGGCCTATGTCACCCAGCAGATGAACCTGAGCGGCGCCAGTTATGCCAGCGGCACCGCCAACGGCGGTGACGGCGGCATTCTGGGTATCACTGCAGCCAATAACATCACTTTCACCAACGCCACAGGTTCCACCAGCCCGGTCTACGTCTATAACATTGGCGGTATCGGTCGGGGTGCCGGCAAAACCAGCGGCAACGGCGGCACCATCAACTTTAACTATGGCGGCAGCCTGACCCGGCCCAACTACAACGCCAGTCAGGTCTGGACCACCACCGATCTCAGAACGAGCACCGGTTCCAGCGGGGCCACCACCGGCAGCAATGGCCATATCTACCAGAATGGGGTGCTGACTTACTAAAAGTGCAGGCAGCAGAAAATTAGGCCTGAGCTCCGGCATTTAGCTGTTCGGTGAGGCTGTCCCACTCACGGGTCAGGCCGGCCAGTGCTGCCTGCTGATTTTCCAGTTCCCGCGCCATCGGCTGAAGAACTTCAAAATCGGTGATCCGGCTCATCTCCTGCTGCAGCGTTTCAATGTCGTGTTCCAGCTTCAGGATTTTCTTCTCCAGGCGGGCTAACTCTTTCTGGGCGGCCTTGCGCGCCAGGTGCAGCTGATGATCGGTGGGTTCTGAATCCGCGTTTTCTGTTGAGGCGGAGTCTGATTTCCGGTCGCCGTTTTTTTCCGGCTTGCCGGCAAACCGGGCGCGGAACTCATCGCGCTTGCCCAGGTAGAATTCGTAATCGCCGCCATAGGTAATCAGGCGTCCGTTGTAAATTTCCCAGATGTCAGTGGCGACTGCCTCAATAAAGTAGCGATCGTGAGAGATGCAGAGCATGGTGCCGTCATACTCTTTAAAAGCCTCGGTAATCACTTCCTTGGCCGGCATGTCCATGTGGTTGGTCGGTTCATCCAGGAGCAGGGTGTTGTGGCCGGAAATCATCAGACGGGCCAGGGCCAGTTTGCTTTTTTCGCCGCCGCTGAGCACGCCCACCGGCTTCATGACCTGTTCGCCCGTAAACAGAAAGCGTCCCAGAATGCTGCGGATTTCCGTGTTGTCCAGGGTGTCGGTGGCTTTTCTCAGGGTATCCACCACACTGACTTTCGGATCGAGGGTTTCAAGCTGGTTCTGGGAGAAATACCCCAGCCGCACGTGGTAACCGGTTTCAACGCGACCGGTGTCCGGCGGTTCCAGCCCCTGGACAAGACGCAGCAGGGTGGTTTTACCGGCGCCGTTTTCTCCCAGCAGAAAAATTTTCTGACGCCGCTCAATGCCTGCGTTCAGGTTTTTAAAGAGCTGCTTGTCGCCAAAGGCTTTGCTTAAATCGCTGAGGGTCAGCACTTCACGGCCGCTGGGTTCCGGCGAGGGGAAACGCACGGTCATCCGACGGTGATCCTGTTTGGGCGGTTCAATCCGCTCGATTTTATCCAGCTGCTTCTCGCGGCTTTTGGCCTGCGTGCCCCGGGTGGCGCTGGCTTTAAAGCGCTCCACAAAGGCCGTCTGTTTGGCCAGTTCTTTTTTCTGCCGCTCGTGGGCGGCCATCTGGTTGTCAAAAGCCGTCTTTTTCTGCTGAACATAGGCAGAGTAATTCCCGTTCCACAGGGTCATCTGTCCCAGTTCCAGCTCAGCAATGCTGGTGACGGTGCGGTCCAGAAAATGCCGGTCGTGCGAGACGACCACGATACCGCCCGGGTAGGACTGCAGAAAACCTTCCATCCACTCACAGGTGTCGAGATCCAGGTGGTTGGTCGGTTCATCCAGCAGCAGAAAATCCGAACCTTCCAGCAGGACCTTGGCCAGGTTAATGCGCATCTGCCAGCCGCCGCTGAACTCCCCGGACCGGCGGGAGAAATCATCTTCCGAGAAGCCCAGGCCAATGAGTATCCGGCTGATGCGCGCCTCCATGCTGTCGGCGTCCAGGTTCTGGATGGCCTGGGCAACCGTGCTGAGGCGCTCCACCAGAGCCATGTATACATCATCATCGGCCGGAATCTCGAGTTTGGCCATCAGTTCGGCTTCTTCGGCTTTCAGGGCGTCAATCTCCCCGAACACGCTGCGCATTTCTTCCAGCAGGGTCAGTTCCGGGGTGATCCGGGGCTCCTGCGAGAGGTAGTTGACCTGCATGCCGGGCGTGATGGTAATCTGACCGGTATCCGGCTCTTCCAGCCCCATGATCATCCGCAGGAGCGTGGATTTGCCGCAACCGTTGCGCCCCACGAGGCCGACACGGTTGCCGGCGTTGATTTGAAGGGTGAGGTTGGTGAAAAGGGGTTGGTTGGCGAATGTCTTGGCGACATCCTGAAGGAGAATGGTCATCGTCCGCCCATTATCGGACGAATATCCTTTGGGGACAAATGGAGGGCTGCGGTTACTGCTGAGACACGGCGTCGGTCTGGGTCTGGGTGGCGGCCACAGGGACAGTGATTGGGTTGGGGGCAATCGGCTTCTGATTCATCAGCGCATACTTGCTCATCACAGCCTCCCACTCCAGCACCACAGCGCCGTCTTTCGCTGCATAGCGGGTTTCCCAGCCCTGTAGCAGCTCTATACAGGCGTGGTCAATGGCGTTGAGGTTGTGGATGTGAATATGCACTTTGCGGCCCGGCGGCAGCTGCTCCAGGCGGGCGGCCAGAACCGGCAACGTCACAAAACTGGCCGTGCCGGTCAGCAACACGTGAATGTCCTGCGTTTCGGCATCGGTGACCTGCTCAATGTGCAGCCTGGAATGGATGTAGAATTGTTTGAGCATGGCCAGCCCCAGGCCCAGCAGCACGCCCTCAAGCAGGTTAGTGGCCACAATGCCGACAACGGTCACAATATAGATAATCAGCTCGCTGCGGCCAAACTGAAGCAGCTGCCGCGCTGCCTGAATGTTGACCAGCTTGTAGCCGGTGTATACCAGAATGGCGGCCAGGGCGGCCACGGGAATCAGCTCCAGTACAAAGGGCATCAGCAGGACAAACATCAGAATCCAGATGCCGTGAAGAATGGCTGACTGGCGGGTTTCCGCCCCGGCCTGCACATTGGCGCTGCTACGCACAATCACGCCGGTAATGGGCAGCACGCCCAGCAGGCCGGCCATTGCGTTGCCCACGCCCTGGGCGATGATCTCACGGTTGTAATTGGTGGTGCACTTAGGGGACATCTGATCCACGGCCGTGGCGGTCAGCAGGGTTTCCGCGCTGGCGATAAAGGCGATACTCAGCGCGGTGATCAGAACCGGCCCTTCGCCCATACGGCTCAGCAGGCTCCAGTCAAACAGGTGCAGGGAACCCGCCAGGCTGTCCGGCACCTGAACGTAGTTGATGGGCAATTGCATGACGTTGGCCAGCACTGTGCCAGTGATAACCGCAAACAAGGGTGCCGGCACCCATTTCAGGCGCTGCGGAGAAAGCTTCCAGAGAGCAATGCAAACAATGGTGACCAGCCCGATGGCTGCGGCAATATGATGGACCGAGTCAACCATCGGGATGACGCCCTTAATAAAGGATTCCGGGATGCTGAGGAAATTCTCAATGCCACTGGCGCGGGGTTTGTCGTCCACCATCACGTGAAACTGGCTGGAGAAAATCAGAATGCCGATACCGGCCAGCATCCCGCGAATAACCGCCGGGGAAACGGCGCGAAACCAAAGACCCAGGCCCAGTATGCCCATGCCGACCTGCATCAGACCAGCCAGCAGGATGATGAGGCCCACGGTTTCAATGCCAAACTGCTCAACGGCCTCCCACAGGATGGTGATCAGACCGGCTGCCGGCCCGCTGACCTGCAGAGGACACCCGGCCAGGGCGCCCACCACAATACCGCCGATAATGCCGGAAATCAGACCGGCGGCCGGGGGGAACCCGGTGGCGATGGCAATGCCGAGACAGAGGGGCAGCGCGACCAGAAAAACCACGATGGAGGCTGAAAAATCATGCCGCAGAGACTGTTTGAAGGACATTGGGGTTTAACTCCAGAGGCAAATTGTTTAGAATGTAAGGGACAGACAAATAAACAGATTAACATATAAACGAAAACTTATATGTAGTACAATAAACAGTGGTATTCCTTTGGTTTTTATTCTGATTATCCCTTATCTGGATCCCGTCTTATGAATCGCCAGACACGACGCCCTGCCCCCGCTGAACGCCCCGAGGCCGGTTTTGAGATGCCCGAGGCGGGTCTGCTGGACCGCTCGGCCGGGTTTTTCCGTTCCCTGGCCAACCCCACCCGCCTGATGATTCTGCTGCTGCTGAAAAAGCGCGGGGAACTGAGCGTCCAGAACATCCATCAGTCCCTGAATATCAGTCAGCCACTGGCCTCCCAGCACCTGAAAACCCTCAAGCAACAGGGCCTGCTGGAGGAGCACCGGCACGGCAAGCAGGTGATGTACGGACTGAAGGCTGCCCTGGCCGGCAATGCCTTTCTGGGTTTACTTCAGGCTCAAAGTGCTGAGCTGGCCGCAAACTCTGAGGCAATTAACGCCATGAATGAACTTCTGGCACTCTGGGTATTATAGTACTTTTATTCCCCGGTATCGCTTTATTACCGACCGCAATGGTCATAAATCATATTGAGGGTTTCCACATCACGCGCGGTGGGGCTTAAACTGCGCATGGATGTTGGGGTATGTGACATCAGGTCGGTCGGGTTGGGGCTGTGCCCCTTAATGCCGAGAATATGTCCGAATTCATGGTTGGTGTTGGCAGCCAGCTGCGTATCGTTATAAGCATAGCCTTTGGTTGGGTGTGTCGTTGTCAGGATCGTGCGTGCATTGGTGATTTTCTCGCCAGACCGGCCTGAACTGGTAATGCCCCCTAAGTATTGTCCGCTGGCAGGGTCTTTATAGGTAGCCTGCCATGTAAGGATGGCATCGGCGCTGCTAGGGCTTGCAACTTCGGTGAAGCGAACCCGGTTTTTTGTGGCTTCCTGCCAGAGACGCATGGCGTTCCGGGCAATCCACATGTTTTTCGAGCTCCAGTTTTTGACGCCGGGTGTCCGGTTGAAATAGACTTTAACCGGCATCTCCCGGCACACCGGATAACCCCTGACCGCATAATTGTAGTAATTATCGGCCAAAGCCGGAAGGACCAGGGTCACCCCGAATATCAGGGCAGTCATAATAATACAGACTGTTCTTGGCATGAGGGTTATTTTCAATGGCTTCGATCAGTCTTCGGGTCGGGATTCCGGGCTCTTGAATTTTCTCAGACCGACGCCCAAAAATAAAAATCACCCCCGACTGGTGATCGTGGGGTGAGGGAACAAACGAGGTGGTTGTTGTGGATTCATCCTCAGTATTGCCGCGATTCCACAGGACCTCATCCACCGAAAACAGGACAGTGCAAGGCTCCACCGGATAGTCCACATCCATTCTCTGAGGAATCCGTGCTCTCAGCGCGGGGCTGGGTTGCCGTTAAACCAGCCTGCGGTCTTGCCCCGCAGCCCACGTTACCGGGGTTGTCACAGGCCACGGTGCGGGTTTTGCGGGCCGCCAGGGGCCCCGGGAAATCCACCGATGGGTGGAGATGACCGGCCAAAAAATTAACCCGATGGTGAATGCATGCCCCCAGGGAAACGGCCATAATAAAGACAGTTACTGGGTTCATCGGTGTGAGAGCGCAACGGCGCCCCCGGTTCATCGGCAATCCAACCCCAACCTGCGAGGGCCGCATCATGGTCGACAGCATTTCCAGAAAAAACCCTTCCCTGGTCCCCGACGCCGCTGCGGCGGGCGTGCAGACCACACAGGATATTGCCCGGCTGAACCAGCAGGCGGCTGAGGTGGCCATTACGGATAAAACCGTGGACTATCTCGACAACGCCTCACTGTCCGAGGAAGCCAAAAGAGCCTTTGAATCCGAGCGTGAAATTCTGAAGTACGCCCGGCTGGCTATGCGCGTTCAGGATACCCCGGACGGCGACAAGGTGGCCCAGCTGAAGAATCTGGTGGACTCCGGCCGTATTCAGGAGTATCTGAGTTCCATTAACCCCGGTGAACTGGTGGACGCCATGCTGTCCGCCCCGGTGGCCGGCTACCTGAAGCAGGGCTGAGCCAGACCGCAAACCCCAGAACCCTAAACCCAACTCACCTAAACCTACCAAACCCTATTCTTTAGACATTAACTTCCTAGTGATTGCCTACCCTCCGCATCGCGGGGGGTTTTTATTGACTAAAAGACCTCCTTCCCGTTAGGGAACGAGGTCTTTAGAAGATGGGGCTGTATTACCGGTGGTTTACGTGCCCACGGTCCAGCTGTTCATGTACTCCACCATGGCCGGCGAGAGCTGGTCGATGGTGACGCCCATGGATTTGAGTTTCAGCGTGGCGATTTCCACATCCACTTCCATGGGCAGTTTGTGCACGGCGTTGGAGAGCTTGCCCTGCTGCTTCACAATGTACTCGGCAGCCAGCGCCTGGTTGGCGAAACTCATGTCCATCACGCTGGCCGGGTGGCCTTCGGCGGCGGCCAGGTTAATCAGACGTCCTTCGCCCAGCACCAGCACACGGTTGCCGCTGCCCAGCGTAAACTGCTCCATGAAGGGGCGGATCTGTTCGCGGGACTTGGCCATGCCGGCCAGTGCTTCCAGGTTCAGCTCCAGGTCAAAGTGGCCGGAGTTACTGACAATGGCGCCGTCTTTCATCACTTCAAAGTGTTTCTGATCGATCACGTGGCGGTTGCCGGTCAGCGTGACAAACAGGTCGCCGATTTTGGCGGCTTCGGCCATCGGCATCACGCGGTAGCCATCCAGCACGGCTTCAATGGCTTTAATGGGATCCACTTCCGTGACAATGACGTTGGCGCCCATGCCCCGGGCGCGCATGGCGCAGCCGCGGCCGCACCAGCCGTAGCCCACAATCACCACGTTCTTGCCGGCAATCAGAATATTGGTGGCGCGGACAATGCCGTCCATCGTGCTCTGACCGGTGCCGTAGCGGTTGTCAAACATATGCTTGGTCATCGCATCGTTCACGGCAATGGCGGGCCAGGGGAGTTTGCCGTCGTTTTCCATCGCCTTCAGGCGCACAATGCCTGTGGTGGTTTCTTCCGTGGAGCCCAGCACCCCGGCGATCAGATCAGGGCGTTCCTTGACGAGGGTGGCCACCACGTCGGAGCCGTCATCAATCAGAATCTGGGGCTTGATATCCAGCGCGAGGTTGACGTGCTTGATGTAGGTTTCAATGGTCTCACCCTTGTGGGCGCAGACGGAAATCCCGTAATCTTCCACCAGCGAGGCCGCCACATCGTCCTGCGTGCTCAGCGGGTTGGAGGCGATCAGAAGCGCCTCGGCGCCGCCGGCCTTCAGGGTGCGGGCCAGGTTGGCGGTCTCTTTGGTCACGTGGGCGCATGCGGCAATGCGGATGCCCTTCAGGGGCTGTTCTTTCTCAAAACGCGCGCGAATCTGGGCGAGCACCGGCATATCGCGGTCGGCCCATTCAATCTGTTTTTTACCCTGGGGGGCCAGTTTGGGGTCTTTAATGTCAGTCGGGTAGGTCGTGGTCATGGTGGCCATCAGCTCTCTCTCCAGTCTGTTGCGCCGCTTGGTTGCGCGGGTCAATGCTATCAGTGGCCCTCACTCTAGCAAAGACAGGCTGTAATGGCCAGCAGGCCGCTCACCGGGGGTAATATTCCCCATCCAGCTTGTTCAGGCCGCTGCGGGTTTTCTGGACTTTTTCCAGGGCGTCTATGCGGCTGAAGGCCGTCTGCAGCTTCCGCATCAGCACTTCATCATCCTCGGCCTTCTCAATCACCGTGGCGCGGTGAACCCGCCGGAAGCGGTTGGTGATCTGCCAGTAGCCAATGGCTTCCTCCAGGCCGCTGATCGCCTCATCCATCAGCCGGAAGCTGTAATAGGCCTCCTCTCCGTGCTGAAAACCTGCCTTCAGGGCGTTTCTCTCCAGTGCAACCTGCTGGCTCAGCGCCCCCAGCTGCTGGAGCGTCAGGGTCCAGTCGCTGCGATCCATCCGGTTGCGGATATTCAGCAGATCCACACTCAGTTGCGCCGCATGCTGAACGTACTGCTGGTATGCCCGGGGCGCCGGCAGGCTGCCTGTCTGGTTGTTCAGAGCCGTCAGGTCGGGATTCTGAACCCCGGGCGGCGTATCCATGCCGTCCAGCCGCTGAATGGCCTTCTGGGCGGCTTCAATATCGGTGCCCAGTGGCGCCAGGTTCTTTTCATAGAGCCCTGAAGGCAACGGCACGGCCTCCTGAAGCTGAGAACTCGGCATGGCGGGGGGAAGGTCCAGATCATCAAAACCGGGCAGGCTGTCGGCGCTCACAGCGGGCATGCCACAGCACAGCACAAGGGCTGCCAGCAAGCCGAAAAGCCCAATGCCGCTCAGGGCCGATGCCCGCTGAAGCTGTGTGATTAAACGGTGAGTTAACATTTATTTACAACGCTGTTGATTCTCTGAAATTCAGTCATATCAATGGTCTTGGTCATATTGTACGCAATCCGGGCAGGAAGGCATCGCCCCCTTTTCGTTATCGGGTTAAAGAAGGGCGTACCTCGACCCGATACTGCAAACAAATGAGATGGATCGGCCTCCCGGGTCTAAAAACCCGGTGGATAACCGACCTGCCGACCATGCCATCAATCCGGTTACTTGAAGAAGCTGAAGAAGAACAGAGCGCCAGGTATGTTTCACCGGCCTGAAAACCACCAACCCGTGCTGAACCGCTTAACGGTCGGCCTTGGGCTGGCGACAGGCACGATAGCAAACGCATCCAGTGTTTGGGCGGCGGGTGTGAACACGGCGACGACGCGTGGTGAATGGGGAATACTGACGATGATTTTAGAAAACGCAATGCTGGGCTGGATCGCTTTTGGCCTGGCCCTGGGTATGTTTGCCATGCAGCTGGCCTATTCCATCCGGCTGAACCATACGCTGACACGGCAGACGGATGCCCAGCAACTGCTCAGCCGCCAGCTGGAGTACCAGTCGCTGTTTGATCCGGTGACGCAGCTGCCCAACCGCCGTCTGTTTCAGGACCGGCTGACCGCCGCCATCAAACGGAGCGACCGGGATCAGCAGCCGTTCGGCGTAATGATGATTGACCTGCGGCGCTTCAAGGAAATCAACGAATCACTCGGCCATGTGGCCGGCGATTACCTGCTGCAGGAAGTGGCCGGCCGTTTTCGCAGCATTACGCGTGAAAGTGAAACCCTGGCCCGGATGGGTGGCGATGAGTTCGCCATTATTTTTCAGGGGGGCGACAGCCCCAAGGCGATTCACAGTCTGGTGGAGCGCCTGCATACGGCCCTGGAAAAGCCGATTGCCCTTGAAGGCGTTTTTTACACCGTGGACGCCACCATGGGCGTCAGTCTGTATCCGGAGCATGGCCGGGATCCTGACCTGCTGCTCCGCCGCGCGGACATCGCCATGAACCGCGCCCGGCAGCACAAAAGCCACTTCGCCATCTTTGATCACCTGAATGATGAACGTTCCTCGGAACGCCTGGTGATTGAAATGGAGCTGCGCGATGCGCTGAAGAACAATGAAATTATTCCGTTTTACCAGCCCAAAATTGAATGCAATTCGCGCATGATTCAGGGTGTGGAGGCGCTGGCCCGCTGGATGCATCCGCAACGGGGACTGATTGCGCCGGACAAGTTTATTCCGGTGGCGGAACAGACGGGACTGATTAAAGAGCTGACCATGGTGATGCTCCGTAAATCCATTGAGCAGGCCAGTGAGTGGTACCGCAACGGCGCCCGGATCTCCGTCTCGATCAACATTACGGCGGAAAGTCTGGAGGACCAGACGTTTGTGGATGCCCTGTGGCAGATACTGAGTGAATACCGTTTTCCGCCCCAGCTGCTGGAACTGGAAATCACCGAGGACGCCATAATCAACGATCTCGGCAAGGCCTCCGACACCACCCGCAAACTGACGGATATGGGTATCGCCCTGTCCATTGATGATTTCGGAACGGGCAATACCTCCATCTTTTATCTGAAGAAGTTGCCGGTCACGCACCTGAAAATCGATCGCTCTTTTATCCGCGATATGCTGCAGAATGCGGATGATGCGGCGATTGTGCGCTCCACGATCAGTCTGGGTAAAAACATGGGCCTGCACGTGGTGGCCGAAGGCATTGAGGATGCCGCCACGTTTGATGAACTGACCGGGCTGGGCTGTGACCTGGCGCAGGGTTTTTATATGAGCAAACCCATTCCTGCCGAGGAAATGACCGCCTGGCTGAAGAGTTCGGCCTGGGGGCTGCGTCACTCCGGCCACGGCTACGACCGGAACATTTCCTGAATTCTTTGAGTCCTAAACTGTATTGGTTATAATCGGGGCGCCCACCATAAACCAGAGGTGTCGGGGCGGAGGTTGAACCCATGCAGAATGAGTGCGCTGTTCAGGAACGGAAAGTCGGCAGGCAGGCCTGCCCGGGTAAAATCAGCGGCCCCTGGGTGATATCCATACTGGCGCTGGTTCTGGCTGCCCTGTCGTTTTTTCAGATCAGTCCGCAGCCGTATATGGAGCGGCTGGACAATATACTCTCGCACCCCACCACCGGGAAAGAGCAACGGAGCGATGCCCTGGCTCAGAAAAATCAGGAGCGGGGTCGTCACGCCTTCGCCAGCATGTTTGGCGATGATCAGGATCTGATTGCCGATGTGGCCACGCAGCTGGCGCCTTCGGTGGTGAATATTGATGTGGCCCGCCACGAAAAGGTGTATTACCAGGAGTTCAGCGATATTTTCCGCTTCTTTTTTGGCGATGAGGGCGCCCAGGGTTCCCCGGGCCCGGGCGGCGGCGCCACGCGCGTTATTGCCGGCAGCGGCTCAGGCGTCATTATTGATCGCGAGGGGCACATTCTGACCAACAGCCATGTGGTGGCCAAGGCGGATGAAATTCTGGTGACGCTGAATGACAAACGGCGCGTGCCTGCCCGGCTGGTGGGTATGGACCGGTATTCCGATCTCGCTGTGCTGAAAATTGATGCGAAGAACCTGGTGCCCGCCATTCTGGGGGACAGCGGCACGCTGCGGCCTGGTCAGTGGGTGATTGCCGTGGGCAGTCCCCTCGGTTTTGATCACACCGTGACCCTGGGCATCGTCAGTGCGCTCTCGCGCGATCTGCCCGATATTAACCGCCAGGTCAGTTTTATTCAGACGGATGCCGCCATCAACCCGGGGAATTCCGGCGGGCCACTGGTCAACCTCCGTGGCGAGGTGGTCGGCATCAATACGGCGGTGTCCGGCATGGCGCAGAATATTGGCTTTTCCATTCCCATTTCCGATGCACGCCAGATTGTGGACAGCCTGCTCAGAGACGGCAAAGTGGCGCGCGCCTACGTGGGGATCTCCGTGGCGCAGCTGACGCCGGAAATGGCGCAGCAGCTGGGCGTGCCAGAGCATGATGGTGTGGTTGTGGCCGGTGTGATGTCCGGCAGTCCGGCAGCGGGCGCGGGCCTGCAGCAGGGCGATCTGATCCTCTCGATTAACGGACAGCCGGTTTCGGTCAACCGGGATGTCCAGCATCAGATTCAGGCCCAGAAGCCCGGCACCACCTTCTCTCTGGGAATACGCCGCGGCAACGATAAAATGACGCTCCGCGTGAAAACGGCATTGCTGCCGGACAACCTGACCCGATGACCCCATCCGCACAACCGCATGAGCACCATGATGGCTACCTGCAGGCGGCTCTGGCTGTTTTAAAAGAGAAGGGCTACCGCATTACCGGGCCGCGCCGCATGGTGGCCGGTCTGTTGTCCGAAACGGATGAAGCTCTCAACGCCAACGAAATCCGGGAGCGGCTGGCCGGTGTGGGGCAGTCGATTGATCTGGTGAGTGTTTACCGTATTCTGGACTGTCTGCATGAGAACGGCCTGATTCACCGTATTCTGGCCACGGGCAAGGTGATCCGCTGCCATCTGGAACACGAGGATCACTGTCACCGCGAGCAGTCGGATCATTGTCATCACCTGCTGGTCTGCGATCAGTGCAACTGCGTTTCAGAGATTCACTGCCCGGGGATTGAAACCCTTGTGAAACGCATTGAAACGGATAGTGGGTTCGTTATCCGCCAGCACAGGCTTGAATTTACCGGTCTGTGTCCCGACTGCGCCTGATCAGGATAATTATTTCAGCTGAAAGATGGTGATGGCGGGGCCGGGGCGTTGCCAGCCTTCAAACCCGGCATAGGGCAGAAAAAAGGCGTCAAGCGGGTCAAACAGAGCGTCACCGGGAACAGGCTTTCCGTCTGGCAGGGGGGAAACGCGAAACACTTCGGCGGCGCGATCCGGGGCGGCTCTGTACGTGGCCAGTTCCCGGGGCGGGTTGGCGAAGAGGGGTTGCCCCTGATACATCACCACGGTCTGAATGCCCCATGACTTCAGCAGCGGCATGTTGAGGTAGGACTGAATGACGCGGGACTGAAAATCCACGGCCTGGTAGGCATCACTGGGCTGCAGGTTCAGGTTGCTCAGAGCGGCCTCCAGTTGAAGCTGACCGTAAGCATGGGGCAACTGAATCTTGCCGATACGCGGTCCGGTGGCCACCGCCTGCATCTGCGGCACGTGGCTGATCAGCCATGCGCGCGCAATGTTGCGCGTGTCCGGTGTGGCCATCAGGCGGTCAAACTGTAGGCTGGTCCACAGGGTTTGCAGACAGAGCACCCCCGCCAGAACCAGACCGAGCATGGCCGGTTTCGGGCAGGCGGGCCAGCGGTCGGTAATACAGGTGGCGATCCACTCTGTGGCCAGCGCGGCGGACACCAGCAGAACCGGAACCAGGGGGAGCGCATAGCGTGTCATGCCAACATGGCTGAGCGCCAGGGGTAGACTGATGGCCACCCCGAAAGCCCACAGTACGGCAGACCGACTGCTGACAGAGGCGGTCTGTTGCTTGCGCACACCCAGCCATACATTGAGCACCATGCCCGCGAGCGCTGCCAGACAGAGCAGCTCTCCCAGGCCGTGGCGCAGGGCAAAACCCGGGTAAAACCGCCAGCCGGGCACACTCAGGGGTAAATTATCCTGCATGGCCCGCAGGCCGTATACCACGTGACTCCAGGCTTCCGGCCCGCTGAGAAAAACCCACGGCGAGGTGACGGCAAAAACGATCAGGACAACCAGCACGGCGCGGATGATGCCGACAAAACTGTGCCGGCTGAGGATGAGCGTGAACAGCAGCGGGGCCAGCAGGGTGACTGAAAAATACTTCGTACCCAGACTCAGCCCTGTAAGCACGGCGGCCCATAGCGCCCACCGACGGCTCTGTGAGGATCCGGGCGCTTCCTGCAGCGTTCTGACGCAGAGGGCGAGTGTGGCTGTGCACAGGGTCGCCATCAGCATATCCATCACGCCAAAGTGGCTGTTGCGCACCAGTGCGTAACACACCGTGGCGTACAGGGCGCTGATCCAGCCGGTCTGACGGGCCCGGGCGATGTCTGCCGGTTTGTCCGAAGCCAGTAAATGATAAGCGAGCAAACCCGTTGCCGGAATGGCCAGTGCGCCGGCAAGCACGCTCAGCCAGCGGGCCGCCAGATACACCGACGGGTCACCGGCATGGTAAGCCAGCAGAAAGTCCTGCCAGCCGGCATAATGGGCAATGCCGGGAAGGCCCGCCGCGCCCATAAAAAACACACACAATACAGGCGGCAGCAGTAAATAGAGAAACAGGGACGGATGGTAGAAAAACCCGGGGTTCAGCGCCGTGCTGCCCTGCTGCAGGGGGGTGCCCATGTTCTGAATCACCGCGTTCAGCAGCGCCATTTCATCGGGACGCCCTTCATTGGGCAGGGCGAAATCCAGCCCCCAGGCGCGTAAAACCACCCCGAAAAGAATCAGGGCCCACAGCGCCAGCCAGCCGCGCCGCGTCATGAGGCCTCAAAATAGCAGGCGGACTGGGAGGGGGTCTCCTGGATGACGACCCGGCTGACCTGAGGAAACTGCGTTTTTAAATGGCGAAAAAAATAGCGGGTGGTGTTCTCAACACTGGTGGGGTTGCCCTCAAAGTCGGGGAAGGTGGTCAGGCTGGTGTGATCCAGCCGGTGAACCAACACCTCAAGCGCCAGCTTTAACTGGTGCCGGTCCACTGAGACATTGGCCGCATTGAGCGTGGGGGCGGCTGCAAAAACCTGCACCACAAAGTTATGGCCGTGCAGCTCATCGCATCGGCCTTCAAACGTGTAGTGATCCAGTTTGTTGGCGGCTGAAAAGAGGGATTCCACCATAACTTCAAACATGGGGGGCATTCCCGGACGGTTTCTGAAACGGCTCTCTCAGGCGGTATGACGCCGCCGGCAAACTAGGCGTTGCTGGTATGAGACACCAGGGAAATCTGGCGGGCGCGTTTAATGATGCGCGAAAGTTTGCGCTGCATTTTGGGCGATGTGCCGGTGATGCGGCGGGGGAGAATCTTTCCGCGATCGGTCATGAAGCGGGTCAGGGTTTTGAGATCGAACAGGTCGATGTCATAAATTTTGTTGGCGAGGAAGAAGCACTGTTTTTTGCCTTTTTCCTGCGTAAAACGGGCCATGCGGGCATCCTTTTTGCATGTGAGGGAAACGGAATGCTTATTCTGCCTCGCGCACGCCCAAAAAGCAAGGTGCGGCTTTTCTCCCTTCTTTCCCTGGGGAGAGGACTTAATTCAAGGGCGCAAAGGCGGTACGCGGGTCAGGCTGCAGAGTGTTCCGCAGGTCAAACACCTCGCGCTGGAGGGCCACAATCTGCTCCTCCAGCAACTGCAGACGCTTTTCCGCACTCTCCGGCCCTGATGCAGCCGTCGTACCCTCCACCTTCCGACCATTGATCTGAACCACTCTGCCGGGAATGCCCACCACGGTGGCATTGGGTGGTACATCGCGCAGCACCACGGAACTGGAGCCAATCTGGCTGCCGGCGCCGATGGTGATATCTCCCAGGACTTTGGCGCCCGAACCCACCACCACGCCATTCTCCAGGGTGGGGTGGCGCTTGTTTTTCTGTTTGCCGGTGCCGCCCAGGGTCACCCCCTGAAACAGCGAGACATCGTCGCCGAGGATGGCGGTTTCGCCAATGACAATGCCCATGCCGTGATCAATAAAGCAGCGGCGGCCGATCGTGGCGCCGGGGTGAATCTCCACGCCGGTGAGAAAGCGGGTGATGTGGGAGAGAAAGCGCCCCAGGGTCAGCCAGCCGGCCTGCCAGCAGGCGTGGTTCAGCCGGTGCAGCCACACGGCATGCAGGCCGGGAGAACAGAGCGCCACTTCCAGTGTACTGCGGGCGGCGGGGTCGCGCTCAAACACCACACGGATGTCTTCCTGAATTGTCTCGAAAAAAGAGGGCATAATCACTTTAAAAATCAGGGTAAGCCACGATTGCGGGGGGCCGCTCCCTCCCCTCCCTGAGGCTAGACGGGGACGGGTTCCAGGGCGTTGGCCTGGGCACGGATTTCATCAAAGAGGGCCGAAGAGAGGTAGCGCTCACCAAAGCTGGGAATAATCACCACAATCAGCTTGTCTTTGGTTTCCGGGCGTCGCGCCACCTTCAGGGCCGCCAGCACGGCGGCGCCGGAGGAGATGCCCAGCAGCAGGCCTTCCTCTCTGGCCAGCCGGCGGGCCATCTGCATGGCCTCCTCGCTGGTCACCTGAATGACTTCGTCAATGAGTTCGGTGTTCAGAATCTCGGGTATGAAACCGGCGCCGATGCCCTGTATTTTGTGCGGGCCGGGCTGCCCGCCGGATAACACCGGGCTTTCGGCCGGCTCAACGGCCACCAGGCGGATATCCGGGTTCTGCTGTTTCAGGTAGCCGCCCGCGCCGGTGATGGTGCCGCCGGTGCCCACGCCGCTGATCAGGTAGTTCACCTGGCCGTCGGTATCTTTCCAGATTTCCGGACCGGTGGTTTCAAAATGAACCTTCGGGTTATCGGGGTTGGCGAACTGCTGCAGCATCACGGCCCCCGGGGTGTTGGCCACAATTTCCTTCGCCTTGTTCACCGCGCCGGTCATTCCTTTGGGGCCCGGGGTGAGGACAATCTCGGCGCCAAAGGCCAGCAGCACCACCCGGCGCTCCATGCTCATGGTCTCAGGCATGGTCAGAATGAGTTTGTAGCCTTTCACGGCGGCCATCATGGCCAGGGCAATGCCGGTGTTGCCGCTGGTCGGCTCCACCAGTATGGTTTTACCGGGGGTGATGTCCCCGCGCTTTTCAGCCGCTTCCAGCATGCTTCTGCCGATGCGGTCTTTCACGCTGCTGCAGGGCTCCATGCTCTCCAGCTTGAGGACGACCCGGCCAAAGCAGCCGTCATTAAGGCGGTTCAGGCCAACCAGGGGGGTGTTGCCAATCAGCCGGGAAATGTCGGGTGCAATGTTCATGGTCAGGTCTCCTCACTGCCCGTCGGGGGTCTGCCAGCCTGCCGGCGGGTAACGGGCCGGAAGCCATTGTACCACCCGGAAGACGGCCCTCAAAATCGGTGCTTGAGCCGGGTCTCTGCCTTTGTTACACTCAGCTTCCAAACAGAATTGCAGATTTGCGGAACGGTGCCTCGACTCGAAAACCCCGGATTCCCCCGGACCCGCAATTTGCCTGACTTTCCGGTTTTATTGGCTTATTCAACGGCAATTTTCACTATTTATATATCCTCCACTCAGAAAGGACCCGATATGACCACTGCTACTGCTCCTGGTAAAGTGCTCCCCGGCCTGCAAAAGGTCCAGACCCAGGACGACGATATTGATCTGGTCAGCGTCTACGAGAAGATCCTTGGCGCCGATAAAATCAACGCCCTCAAGGCCAAAGCAAAGGCGCTCAAGGACATTAAAGTGGCTCATATCAATGCCACCGCATACGGCGGCGGCGTGGCCGAACTGCTCCACCGTCAGATTCCCCTGATGAACCAGCTGGGCAAACAATCCGGCTTCCACACCGACTGGTTTATTCTCCACGTGGACAACCCCGCCTTTTATGATGTGACCAAGAAAATGCACAACACCCTGCAGGGCGCCGAAGGCGAACTGACGGAAGCCGACAAAGCGCTCTACAAAAAGACGCTGCAGGAAAACTTCAGCAACGGCCTGCTGGATGAGTACGACGTGATTTTCAACCACGACCCGCAACCCGCCGGTCTGATTGATCTTTACCCTGAACATACCAACAAGTGGGCATGGCGCTGCCACATTGACACCACCACGCCCAACATGCCCGTCTGGGATTTCATCCGTCAGTTTGCGGTGAAGCACAATGCCGCTATCTGGACCCGCCAGACCTTTGTGCAGAACAACGATCAGTTCAAGGAAGTCCGCATCATCCCGCCGTCGATCGATCCGCTGAGCCTGAAAAACTCGGATCTCACCGAGAAGGAAATCAGCGACGTTCTCGTGAAATTCGGCATCAACCCCAACAAGCCTCTGATGGTGCAGGTCTCCCGCTTTGACCCCTGGAAACAGCCGCTGGAAGTGATTGACATCTACCAGAAGCTGAAGAAAGAGTTCCCGGATCTGCAACTGCTGTACGCCGGTTCCATGGCCACCGATGATCCGGAAGGCATGGGCTACTGGGAGCAGTGCCTCCGCAAAGCCGGCGAAGACAAAGACGTCTTCATCTACAACAACTACCACGGCGTCGGCAACGTCGAAATCAACGCCTTCCAGCGCGCCGCTGACCTCCTGCTGCAATACTCCAGCAAGGAAGGTTTCGGCCTGACCGTCTCTGAAGGCATGTGGAAATACCAGCCCGTCATTGGCGGCAAGGTGGGCGGCATTCAGGATCAGATCGTCGATAAGGAAAGCGGTTTCCTCGTCAGCACGGATGACGAAGTGATCGCCATCTGCCGCGATCTGCTGAAAAACCCTGAAAAACGCAAGGCCATGGGTCAGGCTGCACACGATCGTGTGGCTGAGCGCTTCCTCATCACCCGTGAAGTGGAAGACTACATGACCCTTGCGCTCGACATGCTCGGCCGCTCCGTCTAACCGGAGAGGCGCTGCATGCCTGCGGGTTCCACAGACACTGCTTATACAACCACCCACGGCAAACCGTCCCGCACGGTGTCGTGGGTGGTTCCCGTTTACAACGAAGTCCTGCTTCTGCCCGAACTGATCAACCGGATTCACAGCGTGATCCGGAAACTGCCGCGCTACCGCTGGGAAGTGATTCTGGTGAACGACGGCAGCCGCGATGGATCCGACCTGGCGCTAACCACGCTGGCGGACCAGACCCCCTGGCTGACGGTGCTGCACCTCTCGCGCAACTTCGGCCACCAGATCGCCATCAGCGCCGGGATTGATTACGCCCGTGGGGATGCCGTGATTGTGATGGACGGCGATCTCCAGGATCCGCCGGAACTGATTATTGAAATGCTGGCGCAGTGGGAGCGCGGGTACGAAGTGGTGTACGCCACGCGCAAACACCGCCAGGGCGAAACGCCGTTTAAACTGGCGACCGCCAAAGTGTTTTACCGCCTGCTCAACAAGCTGGCGGATATTCCGATTCCGCTGGACACCGGGGACTTCCGCCTGATGGGGCGCCCGGTGGTGAACGCGCTGGTGCACATGCGCGAGCGCAACCGCTTCATCCGCGGGCTGGTCAGCTGGGTGGGCTTTCCGCAGACGGCGGTGTATTACCACCGCGATGAACGTACGCAGGGCGAGACCAAATACACCCTCTTTAAAATGCTGCGGTTCGCCCTGGATGGCATTCTCTCATTCTCCAAAGTGCCGCTGCAGATGATTACCTCACTGGGCTTTATGATTTCAGCCTTCGCGTTTCTGGCGAGTGTCGTGATTATCGGCCTGAAACTGTTTACGCATCTGCCCGTGATTACCGGCTGGAGTTCGGTGATGATCACCGTGCTGATGCTCGGCGGCATTCAGCTGATCTGCCTGGGGATGATTGGCGAATACGTGGCCCGCATTTTTGATGAAGCCCGCGGACGTCCGCTGTACCTGATTCAGCGGGTGGACACGCGCCAGAGCGTGGATGACGATCGGCCGCCGGTGCTGCCGTCGGATTTCCGCTCGGTGGATCTGCCGGTGCTCTCCCTGCCCGCCGCTCCCCGGGAATAGCGATTGATGGCCGGGCTGAGCGCACTGCTGACCGAACAATCCCTCTCCGGCGGGATGCCTTATTTTGATTACGAAGTGACTGTGGCGCGCGGGATTTTGATCCCCTGGCTGACTGCTCAGGGGGTGGATATCCGAGGGAAGCGCATTGGGGATTTTGGCTGCCATCAGGGCGGTGTGTTGGAAGCCCTGCGTCAGGCCGGCGCCAGTGGTGGATTGGGCATTGAGCTCAACGCCGATGTGGTGGCGCAGAGTCCTTTTCATCAGGATGCCGCTTTCCGTTTAAAGGCCGGGGACATACTTGCGCTGCCGGAACACCCGACGCCGGATCAATGCTTTGATGTGATTCTGCTGCGTGATGTGCTGGAGCACGTGCCGGATACCCATTCGGCGCTGGCGGTCGCGAAGCGCATGCTGGCGCCCGGCGGAAAAATATTTATCTCGTTTCCGCCGTATTACTCGCCCTTTGGCGGGCACCAGCACGAGGCCGGCGACTGGACGCGCATTGTGCCCTATCTGCACTACCTGCCGGATGGCCTGTTTTACGCGCTGCTGGGCGGAGCAGACAATGTGTACATGAACCGTGAGGACGCGCTGGATGATATCCGTTCCGTGCGCCACACTCGGATGACGCTGGGTAAGGCGGAGGCGGCTTTTGCCCGCGCCGGACTGACAATTGCTGGTTACACCTACTATCTCCTGCGCCCTGAGTTTAAGGTGCGCTATGCGATACCTGCGCTGAACGCCGGTGTGCTGGGCCACGTTCCATTCTTACGGGAAGTTTGGACGATGGGCGTGTATTACCTGCTGGAGGCTGCCGCATGAGTCTGCCTTCGGCATCTTCCGCGCGCACCGTTCCGGTGAGCGAACTGAATGAGTCGCTGCTGGTTTGCCCGCAGTGCCGCGCCATGCTGGTGGTTTCGCCCGCGTTTGGCGAAGCGACCACCTGCACCTGCGTGGCGTGTGAACAGACCTTTGCCGTGCGCGTTTTTAAAGAGAACGCTACATTGAGACTGCAGGCGGATTTACGACCGGATGCCGGGCCGGTGAGCGACGCGCCGGAACTGGATGACACGGAAGCCTGGCAGAACCGCATTAAACTCTTTCTGCGGCAGAGCCCGTGGCTGTATCGCTTTCTCGTTTATGTCATCGGGCCGGCGCTGCTGTTGGGGCCCACGTCTCAGACGTTCGTCAACCGTCAGGCGGATGACGCGGTGATTTTGAACCTGGGCTGCGGCGTGCGCCGACTGAAGCCCCGCGCCTCTCAGCGGGTGATTCACCTGGATTATGAGCCGTATGCACACCTGGAGGTGGTGGGGGACGCGCACTTTCTGCCATTTACGGACGCCAGCCTGGACGCGGTGGTGTGCGAGACGATGCTCGAGCATGTGCCGGAGCCTGAGCGCGTGATTGCCGAGATGACCCGCGTGCTGAAGCCCGGCGGGCGGGTGTTTGTGCTGATGCCGTTTATGTTTGGGTTCCATGCCGCGCCGAATGATTTTGAGCGGTACACGCACAAGGGGTTGCTGTTCCGCATGCGCGGGTTTGCGTGCGAGCAGCTGAAGGTGATTGCCGGGCCGGCTTCCGCGCTGACCGGCGTGCTGGTGGAGTTCTGCGCGATGGTGTGTTCGCTGGGCATGGCGCCGTTGTACCGGGTGTTCAGCCTGGCGTTTCTGGTGGTGTTTGCGCCGCTCAAGCTGCTGGATTTCATCCTCTGCTTCCACCCGGAAGCCTCGCGCATCGCGAGCATTTTCCTCTTCGTGGGCCGGAAGAAATAAATATTGGAGTGGCGTTATGAGTGAGGAAAACGTTGTATATCATATTGATTTTTCTGATGTGGCAAACCCAATCAATAGTGGCGTTTTGAGAGCTTTTTCTGTAGTTACTTTAGCTTTAAATATCTATAAAAATGAAACTATTGACCTGTACCCTTATGAGCAGCATGAGGCTGGTGGTATACCAGTGCAAATATTGCCAGATGAAATGGACGACGCTCAACTCCTGAAACATAAAGAAGTTTTTTTACAATGGGTTATTGGCAATGCATTAACCGAACTTATAGAGATGTTTGGCATATTTTTGGATTGCGTTTATTCAAAAATTGTTCTTGTCTCAAAGTCAACAAACAGTAACGGTCATCAACAATTAACTACGGATGATATTAATACTAGTGAGGAAGAAACCCGTAAGTTTGAGTGGGATGGGCTTGAAAACAAATTAAAAAAATTAGATAAATTCTCAATAAAAACGGATAAGCTAACACACATGAAAACATGGTTGATAGCTCGTCATTGCCTAACCCATAGGGCGGGTATCGTAGGTCTTGGTCCTTCGGGAAAGCAGGACTTAAATGATGGTGATAGCCTGACAATAACTTGGAACTTTCTGACTGGTTATAAACTGTTTGAGAATGGTATAAGAGAGAGATATGTTATGGGCGAAACTGGCGACTTTAAGCTTGAGATGGTGGGTGAGGAACAGTCTGTCAGTATTCCGAAAGGTGAAAGAATTAATCTGCACCCTGTTCAGTTCGGGCAGATATGTGTCAATGTTCAGGCGGCTGCTCAAGACATACTTGCAAGTATGTATGAATATCTTGCTTCAAAAGGCATCCATCCGGTTTTTACTAACGAAGAATAATGCAGTTTTGATTCATTAGCCCATCAAATTACGGACGGATTCGATGTGCTCGGGGTTGGCCTTCAGCCATTCGGAGAAAAAGCCCACTAACCCCGACGCAGAAACCCGTGCAGCATGGGGAGCACGCTGCTAAAGGCGGCCTGTAGAAAAGAACCGCAGGCAAGCAGCCCATCGTGCAGGGTGGCCAGCAGACAGCAGGGCATCATGTTTGGCGGCTCTCGTTCATGCCGTTATTCTGCGCTTTGGCGCAGGCGCCGATAAGCCATCCCCCCGGTGGGGATAGGCGGATGATCAGAGCCCGGCAAATACGGCGTCCAGCATGGGTTCGGTCAGCTTGCCCGTAAAGGTGTTCTGCTGGCTGGGGTGGTACGAGCCGATGAGCGTTCGGCCATCGGGCAGCGTGACGCGGACGTTGTGCCCGAAGGTCGGGCGCGGCTTGATCGGGTTGCCATAAGCGAGCAGCACCTGATCAAACGCCAGTTTGCCCAGCGCCACAATGGTCATCAGGTTCGGCATGCCGCTCAGTTCTTCCTGCAGGTAGGGCCGGCAGTGGGTGATTTCTTCCGGCAGGGGTTTGTTGGCCGGTGGGGCGCAATGGCACACGGCGGTTATGCGTGCGTTATTCAACCGCAGTCCGTCCTCAGCACAAACGCTGGTGGGCTGGCTGGCCAGGCCCGCCTTGTGCAGCGCGCGGTACAGCCAGTCGCCGCTGCGGTCGCCGGTAAACATGCGCCCCGTCCGGTTGGCGCCATGCGCGGCGGGCGCCAGCCCCACAATCAGCACGCGGGCCTCCCATGGCCCAAAGCTGGGGACGGGCCTGCCCCAGTAGGTGTCCTCGGCAAAGCGTTTAACCTTCTCGGCGGCCACCTGCTCCCGCCAGGCCACCAGGCGCGGGCAGCGCCGGCAGTCGGTCAGGGTGTCGTGCAGGGTGGGCATAGCGGTATTGTACTGGAAACCTCACCCTCCAACCCCCTTTCCTAAACGAGGAGGGAGGCGTTTACGGTCGACAGATCCCTCTCCTGGGAAGGAGAGGGTGCCCGAGGCTTTGCCGAGGGCGGGTGAGGTTTATCACGAGCGTTGACTCACGGGTGAGGGGTGTCCTCCTCCACATAACCGGTTTTTCGTCCGCATTCCTTTGCTATGATGAGGGCTGGGAACCCACGAGAGAAAGCGGATACCGCATGGCAGGATACTTCGACACCCTGAAAAAGCCCTACTTCATCGCCGAGATTGGCGTGAACCACAATGGCGACGTGGCGCTCGCCCGACAGATGATTGACGAAGCCAAAGCCTGCGGGGCGGACGCCGTCAAATTCCAGTCCTTCTCCGCCGATACCGAGGCCTGCCGCAGCACCCTGAGCGCCCCCCACGTGGATGAGGCCCTGGGCTTTGAGGGCACGTTTTACGAACTGCTGGAGAAGCTGTCGATTTCCCACGAGGAACAGCGCCAACTCAAGGCCTATTGCGATCAGATCGGCATCCCTTTTCTGTCCAGTCCGTTCTCCTTCCCCGACATTGATTTCCTCGTCGGCCTCGACGTGCCCTTTCTGAAAATCGGCTCGACGGATACGCATCACCTGGCCTTTCTGGATCACGCCGCACGCACCGGCAAACCCATCCTTCTCTCCACCGGTATGGCCACCATGGCGGAAGTGCAGGACGCCGTGAATACGATTACGACGGTCACACCCCATCTGGCGCTCATGCATTGCGTCTCGCTCTACCCGCCGGAAGCGTCGGAACTCAACCTCCAGGCCATCACGGCGCTGCGTCAGCAGTTTCCCGGCATCCCCACCGGCTGGTCGGATCACAGCATCGGCAGCTGGGCGAGTGTGGCGGCCATTGCATTGGGCGCCACCATCATCGAGAAACATTTCACACTGGATAAAACCATGCCCGGACCGGATCAGGCCGTCTCAGCAGACCCGGCCGAGATGCGCCGCATTGTGGAAGAAGGCACGCTTGCGTACCAGGCGTTGGGCACGGTTGGTAAACAACCCACCGAACGTGAACGCGCCATGGTGGCGCCTTTCCGGCGCAGTGTCTGCACCCGGCAGGCCGTACGCAAAGGCGAGCTGATCCGCCTGGAGAATCTGGACTTCAAACGCCCCGGGATTGGTGTGCCACCCAATGAGGTCAAGCGGGTGGCCGGCGCCATCGCTACGCAGGATATCCCTGAGGACTCGCCGATACAGGAAGGCATGTTTGCGCCGGCAGGCTCCCCCGTGGCGCAGGACGTGGCCGGATGACCGCAGGCCGGCAACGGGATACCAGAACGGTGGCGGTATTTACCGGCAACCGCGCGGAATACGGCCTGCTCTTTCCCATCCTGAAAGCCATTGATGAACATCCCGCGCTGAGTCTGCAGCTCTATGTCGGGGGCGATCATCTTTCCACGGGCACGGTGCGTGAAATTGAGGCCGACGGTTTTGCCATCGCATCGGCCATCACCAACCCGCCGATTCTCTATGATCCTGTCATCCGCAGTCATGCGCCCACCCTCATGTGCCAGACAACGATTAGTGTGATGCAGCAGTTACAGCCGGCCCTGCTGGATCAGTCCACCCCGCCGGACTGGTTTTTTGTGCTCGGCGATCGGTTTGAGAGTTACGCCGCTGCGTTAACGGCATTCTATTGCGGTATTCCGGTGGCGCATCTGGGCGGCGGGGATGTGACTGAGGGCGGCTGCGTGGATGACATCCTGCGTTTTTCTCTCACCGACCTTGCCGCGTACCATTTTGCGATTTCAGAAGACAGCGCGCAACGCCTGAAGCAGCGGGGCGAGGAAGACTGGCGGATTGCCGTGTCCGGTTCACCCGTGATCGATAATATTGCAGGGACCGTTCTGGTGGATAAAGCGGCATTATGCCGGGAGATGAATCTGGATCCGGCGAAACCCATCGCCTTGCTGACACAGCACCCGCTGCCTTCCGACGGTCCGCAGACCGTTCAGCATCTCCGTGAAACCCTGGATGTGCTGCAGGCGCTGGGTGAGACGGAAGGCCTGCAGACAGTCGCCACGCACCCCAACTGCGATGCCTTTGCGGAAACCATTGAACGGGTGCTGTCGGATTCGCGTGCGCAGCACAGTCACATCCGCTGGGTGGACTCCCTGGGGCGGCAGAAGTACCTATCCTGGATAGCCGCCTGTGATGTGGTGGTGGGCAATTCCAGCAGTGGGCTGATTGAAACCCCGTTTTTTCACAAGCCGTCGGTGAGTATTGGCAACCGGCAGGCAGGCCGTCTGTGCGCCGCCAATGTGTTGCGCGTCCTTCAGGAACCCGCAGCGATTCGTTCCGGTACGCTCAAAGCACTGACCGATCACAACTGGCGGCAAACGCTGAACCATCTGGAGAATCCCTTCGGGCAGCAGCCCTGTGCGCCGCTGGTCTGCGACCGGCTGGCGAACCTGCCGATGGATCAAGTCCGTCAACCCAAGCGATTTGCACAACCGGAGACCCCCCGTGACTGTGCTGTCCTCCGTTAACACCCTTCAGGTCCTCAGCGACCCGAAGGCAATCCGGGCTGCCTGGGAGGCGGTCTGTCAGGTACTGCCCCTGGCAATGCAGGACCCCTATTATCATCCGGCGTATCTTTCGGCCAACCGCTGGATGGAGGGTGGTGAGGTCCGGGTACTGTATTTTTACGGCGCGCTGGACGGCCTGCCCAGCGCATTGTGGTACCCGGTGATGCTGCGGCCTCTGCCGTCACGCTGGGGCATCGCCGGCAATGATCTCACCTCAGCCTATGGGTTCGGCGGGCCCGTGATAACTGGTAATGAGACTGCTCTGGTTCGTTTGATGCAGGAATTCTGGCCAGTCTGGTGTGCGGAGAATGATGTGGTGGCTGAATTTACCCGGTTTCACCCGTTGATTAATAACCATCAGTGGATGACAAATGTTTGTGCGGTTCATGCCGTCAGGGATGTGGTCTGGATGGATCTAAGCGTGCCCGGGGAACAACTCTGGCAGAATCTGCATCCGCAGAAACGGCGGTATCTTCGCAAGGCGCAGGCAAACGGCCTGACATTCTCCGATGACTGGCAGTACTTTGATACCTTTAAATCACAATACGCGCAGGCGATGGCTGATAAAGAAGCGTCGCCATTTTACCGGTTTGATGATCGCCTGTTTGATGAATTGCGTTTCTGTTACGGCGAAGCCTGCTGGCTGCATACTGTCCTGCTGAATGGAGAGCCCGTCAGCACGGCGCTATTTTTACATCAGGGCGAAACCATCGAGTACTTTCTGGGAGCCAATAACCCGGATGCTAAAAATGTTCACGCCAGTGCGTACTTATTGTTCCGGACGGCGCTGAAGGCAAAAGATAAGGCCTTCCGGCGCTATATGCTCGGTGGCGGCCTTCAGCACGATGACAGTCTTTTTCGCTTTAAGCAGCAATTGTCACCGCACACGGCCACCTATTATATTGGTATGCGGGTATATAACGGGCAACGCTATGAGCAGCTGAAGACGGCTGTGGATCAGTGGCTGGCGCTCAGGCCTGAATCCGGGACCCGCTCAGAAAACCTGTTTTTTTACCGAACTGTGCCTGAATAAGGGTGATGATTTCCTGTTGCTCAATTTCACTCAGCGTGGTGGAACTGGGCAGACAGACGCCCTGACGCCAGAGTTTTTCGGCGACCGGGAACGTCCGGTTATGACTGAATTGCTTGTAAGGCTTCAATAATTGCAAAGGTTTGAAAACGGGGCGGAATTCAATGCCGCAGGCAATAGCCCGCTGAATCAGCTGATCACGCCGTTCCGGGTTGTCCACCAGAATGACGGACAGCCAGTATGAGGCTTCGTCTGAAAACGGCCCGTCCACATAGGTGGTGATGCCCGGAATGTTGGCCAGTTTCTGGGCGTAGGTCCGGGCAATCCGGCGTTTTTTGTCCACAAAACCAGCAAGTTTCTGAATCTGGGTGACGCCCAGTGCTGCCTGAAGGCCGGTCATGCGCAGGTTATAACCCACTTCGTCATGAGAGATCTCAATGCCGGGTTCGCGCGCCTGTACGGACAGGTGAAACATTTTTTCAGCCAGGCCGGGGTCATTGGAGACGGCCATGCCGCCGCCGCCGCAGGTGATGGTTTTGTTGCCGTTAAAACTGAAACAGCCGACGCTGCCGAATGTGCCGGCATACTGACCATCAATCGTGGTGCCCAGTGATTCCGCCGCATCCTCTATCACGGGAATGCCATAGCGGTTGGCAATGGCCACAATCTCCCGGATGCGGCAGGGCAGACCGAACAGGTGGGTGGCCACAATAGCCTTGGTCCGCGGGGTAATGGCGGCCTCCAGCTGGTCCGGATCCAGTCCGAAGGTGTCCCCTTCCACATCCACAAATACAGGGGTGGCGCCCACGTAGCGGATGGGGTTGGCTGTGGCCACAAATGAAAGGGCCGGCACAATCACTTCATCATTTTCATCCACGCCCAGGGCCAGCATCGCCAGATGAATGGCCGCTGTGCCGTTGTTGGTGGCCACGGCATGCAGGGCGTTGGTTTTCTGGGAGAAGGATTTCTCAAAGTCCCGGACCACCGGGCTGACTGAAGAAACCCAGCCGGAACGGATGACCGACAGGACTGACGCCTCTTCCTCCGGTCCCAGGTTGGGAATGCTGAGCGGAATGCGGATTGGGGATTTGAATTTCATCCGTTCGCCTTTGCTGACGCTGGCAACCATATCGCAGCCCCTCGGTTGGTGTCTCACTCCACCATAGGGCATGTCAAAAGGATTTCACTTGGCCCATGGGTGAATCACACATTGATCCATGGGTCTATTCTGGCCATGCTGCCAGTCTGTTCTCCCTGTTATAGCGTATTTTCAGGGGACCGCCCTCAGGCAGGTGGAGGATGTTTGCGGGTGATCGGAACCCTATGATGGGTGTACAGCCCGGGCTGACAACTCTTGAGGTCTTGTTTGTGGATACGCCGGGCTCAATTGAAGTGGTGGTATGTCCTTTCTGGAAAACAATCTGTCCGCACTGGCAGCGGTGCCGGGTCACGAAGCGCTGGTCCAGGCCCTGCAGAAAACGCAGGCCGTGACAGGATGCCCCATTGAAGTAACAGCGGATGGTGGGCTGACCATTGAGTATCAGGGTGTTTTTCTCCACGAACAAGCCGGTGCGGTCCGGGAGGCCCGCGCATTGTGTGATCAGTTTCTGGAGAAATCACCGCGTGCATTGAATGTTCTGCTGGGGCTGGGGTTTGGCTATGTGCTGCAGGAAATGTTCCACCGTAGTGAGGGACCGATTGTGGTGGTGGAACCCCATCTGCCGCTGCTGCGCTTTGTGCTGGAGAATATCGACCTGACCCCTTTTCTGGGAAGTGGCCGGGTGTTTCTTGCGCATCACGATGCAGCGGCCGGACGACTGGTTGAGACCCACTATGAGACCGGCGCGCCGGTTGGTATATTGGTGACGGCCGGCTATGCCGCCCTGATGGGTGAAAGCCTGAAGCCGCTGGCCGATTTACTGGGCGGCTATATTGCAGGTAAACAGGCCGCTTTGTCTGTGGGCCGGCAACTGACGCTGGACTGGATCCGTCATTTCCTGAAAAATCTGCCGGATCTTGTGGGTACCCTGCCATCCGATCTGCTCAAAGACTGTGCTTCGGATCGACCGGCCCTCATTCTGGGCGCCGGACCCTCTCTGGCTGAAAATATAGAGGCCGTTCGCCGCATTTATCAGGGAAAGTCCATGGTGCTGATTGCCGTGGGCCGGAGTCTGCGGTTTTTGCAGGAGCACGGCATTCAGCCAGACCTGGCTGTATTTGTGGACTTCGAGGGGCCGGCCCAGCAGCTGACGGACCTGCCACTGGGGACGGCAAATTTATCGCTGGCACTGGGTCCTTTCAGCGAACGCTGCTGTATGACAGTTCCGGCCCAGACGCGCTATCTGGTTCCCCTGGCCCAGTACGCCAACTTGGAAGACTGGCTGGACAACGCATTGGATGTGTCACGGCAGCGCCTTCCCACCGGCGGCACCGTGTCGTTTCTGGCCGTGCAGCTGGCGCTGCTGATGGGTTGCCCGTCCATAGTGATGGTGGGGCAGGATCTGGCGCTGCCCGGCGGTTGCCATTATGCCGGAGAACCTGAAGCCGAGATAGATGAACAGGGCTGTCTGATCGCCCGCCACATTCCTTCGCTGCCGGATCACGCGCTGGAGGTGGTTACGGTGCGGGGTCAGGATGGCGGTAATATTCAGACGCTGCGGGACTACCAGCTGTTTATTCAGTATTTTGAAGCCTTCGCCCGGGAGAACCAGTTCAGTGAAAATCCCCGCCGTCTGATCAATGCCTCGGTGGGTGGTGCGCAGATTGAGGGTTTTGAGGTGCTTTCTCTGGCCAGTGTGGCCGCGATGTTTGCCGGGTGTCAGGAAAGTATCCAGCTGCCGGTATCGGGTGAACATGTCTGGTTTGAGACATCGCCGGCTCAGAAGCGCACGGCGATTTACAGACAGTTGCAACAGCTGCGTACGGTGATTACCGAAGCTGCGGACAAAGCGCGGGCAATGCTGGCGCTGTCTTCAAAACCCGGTGCAATCACTGTCAATACGGTAATGCAACTGCAGGAAGGCCTGAACGGGTTTATGACAATGATGCAGGAAAATCCGTTTGTGGGTGTTGCCCTTGCAAGGGCAGCGGGTGATTTCAACCGCCAGTTTAACGCCGGGGCCGCTTCGCCGGAGCAGCAGCAACAAAATGCGACAGTTGTCGCAACCCTGTTCCGAAGTATTCTCAGTACCCTGGACGATCAGCTGGCCGTCTGGGTGGATGATGCGATGATGGCCGTCAGTGAAAAGCCGGCGGCGGAGGTGGCGGCGCGATGAGGGATGGATTACCAAGCACCGAAAAACCCGGTGTGGTCTGGGGTGTTATTCCCTCCCGCCGGGATTCCAGACGCCTGCCGGGCAAGGCGATCCTGCCGGTGAACGGCGAGCCAATGATCCACTACACGTTTCAGGCGGCGCTGGCGTGCGACTGTCTGGATCGGTGTCTGGTCTACTCCGATGATCCGGGTGTTCTGGCGCTGGCCTGTGATGCCGGGATTGAACTGCCGCCGGTGGACAGACCCCCGCACATCAGTGGGGACGCCAGCACCACGGATGACACCCTGAGGGCGTTGCTGAATGTTTATCCGAGAAAACACTGGCCCGATACGTTGGTGCTACTGCAGCCCACCTCCCCCCTGCGTGTGGCGGCGGATATTGAGTCCGCCCTGGCCATCTACGCCGGCAACGCCTGCGATGCGGTGGTGAGCGTGCACCGGCCCGCCAAACCCCTCAGCTGGACCTACTGGCGGCTGGCCGGGGAGCTGCTGCCCGCCTTTGCCGAGGATATTGACCTGGTGATGCCGAACGGCGCCGTCTATGTCGGTTCCACAGCCCGCCTGATGGCTGGCGAGCCTTTGGTCAGCGGTCGGGTGCTTGCCCATGAAATGCCGTGGCATGCCTCCGTGGACGTGGACACCCTGGAAGATCTGCTCATTGCCGAGACCCTGCTGCGCGCCCGTGGCGTCACCGGCATGCCGCTGCCCGGCCGGACCGGGCTGGCTGGGCGCTATCAAACCGGTAAAACCCGGTTTAAAAGCGTTCCCGACCCGGGGGCGGTACCCCCGGCCGGCTAAATACGCTATCATTATCCGTTAGTACTGGTTCTCTTCCCAGCGGCGACGGATGCCAACCGATAACCGAACCGTGTCATAGGGTTACAAACGGGAAACAACCTGCTGTATGTATTTTGAAAAAAACTGCGAAGCTTTGTGCCGGGAACCCCGGAATGAAAACATTCTGAATCTGCTGGCGACGGTGCCGCCCACCGTGATGCCAGTGGATGAATATGATGACACGCCCCTGCCTTTTTTGCTGCAGGAAACCACAGCCGGCGACTATACCCTGATTGTCAACGGCGTGCCGCTGCATGATCTCGCCGGTGCGGTGAAAGAGGCCAAAGCGCAATGCGACGCCGAATGCCACGCCGGTGTCCGCAGCAACCATATCGTGCTGGGCCTGGGTTTGGGTTACCTGCTGGATGAAGTGTTTCAGCGATCCAAAGGTAAAATCTTCCTGTACGAACCCAACCTGCCGCTGCTGCGCTTTGTGCTGGAGAATGTGGATCTTTCCGAGATCTTCGGTTCGGGGCGGGTCTACCTGGCCGGACGCATTCAGGATCTGATGGTGCAGCTGGGGGCCCGGTATATTTTTGGCGAACCGATGGATGTCCTGATCCTGAAAAGCCATGCGTATCTGATGTCTTCGGAAATCGCCATGGTGATGGAACGCCTGTTTACGCTGACTCAGTCCAAACGCGGCGATGTTTCGGCCGGCATGGTGTTTCATCTCAACTGGATCCGTCACTTCTTTAACAACCAGCAGTATCTGTCCGGCCTGGTTCCTTTCGACCGCCTGCTGGGAGTGCATGCCGGCAAACCTGCGCTGGTCATCTCCTCGGGCCCTTCCCTGGATGACGTGCTCCCCCTGCTGAGAAGCCAGGGAGACAAATTTGTGAAGATTGCCGTGGGTGGCGCCTTACGGCCTCTGCTGGCTGCCGGCATTAAACCGGATTACGCCGTCTTTCTGGATTATGAAGGCCCGCGTCAGCAGCTGGAAAATCTGGCCGCCGGCACGGAGGATATTCCGTTCATCCTGGGGCCGTTTTCGGAAACTGCCTGCCATACCGTCCCTTCTCTGGCGCGGTATCTGGTTTCTCTGGAAAACTACCCGTACTTTGCCGGCTGGCTGGATAACGTCACCGGCCAACGGCTGACACGCTTCCCTTCGGGCGGGTCTGTTTCTCTGATGGCCACCCGGGTGGCCATGGCCATGGGCTGCACCGTCATCATTCTGGTGGGTCAGGATCTGGCCCTGCGCGGCACCCAGCAGTACGCCGGAAATATTCATGTGCGATTTCAGGGCACCACCAAAATCCGCCTCAAAAACAAGGAGATTCAGGCCGACCGCGTTTCCAGACTGATGGAAGTGAAAGACGCTCAGGGAAACACCCTGAAAACCATGCCGGATTACTTTGAATACAAAATGGAACTGGAGACCCTGGCCCGCGAAAACGCCATGTCCCTGACGTCGCGCAAACTGTACAACGCCTCGGTGGGCGGGGCCTTTGTAGAAGGTTTTGAGCACCTGAGCCTGCCTGATATTCTGAAACGTCACGACTTTGCCGGGGAGGCGGCCACCATTCCCGACTATGATCATGCGGATCCGTCATTGCGCTTTCATCTCAATCCGGTTGTGATCGATGACGCGATTCAGCGGTTGCTGCCCCTGTGTGAGGAGGCCATACGCCTGGGCGAACGCGTGGTCGAGGAGCTCAACCATATCCTGGAGGCCAAACCGCAACTGTGGGAACACCTGGTGGTGCGTTACCGCGAATTCCGCAATGCCTTTAACGCCCTGCTGGATGAACAGCCGATGATTCAGTTTTTCGTCAAGCGCGAACTCTGGACGCTCCAGCGGCAGTACCGCATGGAACCCGCCACGCTGGCCGATCATCAGCACAACTTTTCGGTCGACCGTCAGTACTTTCAGGACGCTGTGCGCACGCTTCGCAATGAGATTCTCCCCATTCTGCACAGCACCCTGCAGGGTGAACTGACGCCCAACGAACCGGCCGTGAATCCGGTGGTGGTTCCAGATGCCGAACCTGAGCCTGAAACGGCGTGTGTGGTTACCGGGCAGGATGAATCGACCGGCGCGCCGGTGGCCTGAGGATGGAGGATCTCCGCGCCGATCAGCCAGCCGTCCTGATCAGTGGGAGCGCCAGCGGTATTGGCTGGGCCTGTGTGGAGGCGATGACCGCCGAGGGCTGGCACGTGTTTGCCGGGTACCGTCAGCCGGAAGATGCGACGCGCCTGACCGCCGCCTTTGGCGGGCGGGTAACGCCCGTTCGGCTGGATGTGACGCATGAGCCGGATATTCAGAATGCGGTGGACAGCATCCGCCGGAACCTCAGCCGCACCCAGCCCCGCCGGGTGCTCAGGGCGCTGATTAACAATGCCGGGTTGGTGGTGGCCGGCCCGCTGGAAACCCTGCCGCCCGGCGATTTGGCCCTGCAATGGGCGGTGAATGTGCAGGGGGCGGTTCGCCTCACGCAGTGCTTTCTCCCCCTGCTGAAAGAACGCCCGGACAGCCGCGTGGTTTTTATGGGCTCCATCTCCGGGCTGATGACCCTGCCGGTGACCGGCGCCTACAGTATTTCCAAACACGCGCTGGAGGCTGTGGCCAACGCCTTCCGGTTGGAACTGAAACCATGGCGGGTGCATGTCAGCCTGCTGGAACCTGGACCCATCCGCACCCCCATCTGGTCCCGGGCCATGGAGGAAGCCGCTGAACGCGCAGAGCGGCTGAACCCCAGGGTTTTGTCGGCGTATGCCGGGTTAATGAACCGTGTGCGTGCCCTGGCGGCCGATTCCGCCGGCAAGGCGCCGCCACCGTCGGTGGTCGCCAGCCAGGCGGTACATGCCCTCACTGCGGTAAAGCCGGCCATCCGGTATTTCAGCGGCCGGGGTATCCGCCTGAAAGTTGCGCTGAGTCGCCTGCCGGCGCGGCTTCAGGATGCCCTGATCCTCAGACGCCTGCAGGCCCCATTGCGTTTTGGCGTGGGTTGGCCTCTAATAGAGTGAGACCAAAACCGGTCCCCTTGCATCTCACTCCCCTCATCCGTTCCCATTCCAACCCTTAAACGACGACCTAAGCAATCGAAGGCTTTGACGGTTGTTTCCTCAGGCAATGAGCGTTTACTTCACACCCAGCCACTCCCCGTTTTTTAAGCGGAACGCCACGCATCCCCTGCGTGTGGTTACGCTGCCGACCGGGCAGACTCCGGTTTCGTGGGCCCTGATGACGCAGTCTCTGGCAACGTTTCTGGTTCAGTTCTCTGGCCTGGCGCTGTGTGCGGCTGTGCTGGTTCTGGTTTGCCCGGGGCTGGCGGACTGGGCTGCGGCCAGCGTGCCAACCCCCACCAGCGACACCGTGGTTTCTCAGCAGGGGGTTTCAGCCCGCCGGGTCAGCCAGCTCCATCTGCAGGGTGCAGTGAGCCAGGTGAAAGTCCCGCCGAAGGGTGTGCTGTAGACGGGAGAGGGTTTCGGCTGAATAGGCTTCCGGCTGCACGAGAACATGGGCGGTCAGCAGCGACTGGCTGACGTTAATCTGCCAGACATGCAGATTGTGCACCGCCAGCACGCCCGGCAGGGCCAGTATGGCCTGCTGTATGCCCGGCAGCGAGAGATCGGGCGGGGTGCCTTCCAGCAGAATATTGAAGGCGTCACGGATCAGCCGCACGGCGCTGATGGTGACAAAAACGGCAATCACCAGGCTGATCAGCGGGTCGGCCCACAGCAGGTGAAACACGCCGACCATGACGCTGGCCGCGATGGCGCCCACGGATCCCAGCAGATCCGACAGGACGTGCAGATAGGCCCCGCGCATATTCAGGTTGTGGTGATGATCGTCATGCAGGAGCCGCACTCCCACAATGTTGACCACCAGGCCGCCCAGGGCCACCACAAACATCAGCCCGGCCTGAATGGGGGCCGGGTGGCCCAGGCGCAGCAGCCCCTGGGTGAGAATGCCGGCGGCAATGCCCACCAGCAGCAGCCCGTTAAAAAGCGCCACCAGAATTTCCACCCGGCCGTAGCCAAAGGTTTTGTCCGGCGGGGCTTTCAGGTGGGCAAACCAGGCGGCAAACAGGGCCATCCCCAGCGAGGTGGCGTCGCCCAGCATATGGGCGGCATCGGCCATCAGGGCCAGGCTGCCGGAAAAGACGCCGCCAAACCACTCCAGAAACATAAAGCCGGCCGTCAGGCCAAATACCCAGCGCAGGGCCTGCATGTTCCGGCTGGCGTGGGCATGCGGGCGATCATGCGCGTGATCGTGCGCGTGATGGTGTGCATGAGCGTGGCCATCCGCATGGTTGTGCGCATGGTCATGACCGCTGCAGGCGTGGCCGGACTGTGGGGAGTGATGAGGCTGTTCCGAGTGTGTCACCGTCGGTGGGGGGTTCCGGGTTTCAGGCGCTGACTGTCAGGCGCTCAGCACCGTACGCACATGGTCCAGGGCCCAGTCGAGGTCGGCCTGGGTCACCACCAGCGGCGGCGCCATACGAATGACGTTGTCGTGAGTTTCTTTGCAGAGCACCCCGAGGGATTTCAGTTTTTCGCAGAACGGGCGGGCTTTCTGGTTCAGCTCAATCCCAATCAGCAGGCCGCGACCGCGGATCTCCTTGATGTGCGGGCTTTTGATGGCCCGCAGCTGGGTCAGGAAGTGTTCGCCCAGTGTGGCGGAGCGGTTAACGAGATCCTCTTCCTCCAGCACCTGAAGCGCCGTGCGGGCGACAGCACAACCCAGCGGATTACCGCCATAGGTACTGCCGTGTTCGCCGGGATGGAAGACATCCATCACGTCATTGTTGGCCAGCGCGGCGGAAACCGGGTAGAAACCACCGGAAAGCGCCTTGCCGATGATGATGACATCCGGCTGAATGCCTTCGTGCTGGAAGGCGAAGAACTTGCCGGTGCGACCCAGTCCGGTCTGTATTTCATCCAGGATAAACAGCACCTTGTTCTCGCGGCACACGGCTTCGGCGGCCTTCAGGTAACCATCCGGGGGAATCAGAATGCCGGCCTCGGCCTGAATGGGTTCCACCAGAAAGCCGCAGGTGTTGGGGGTGATGGCTTTTTTCAGCGCTTCCACATCACCGAAGGGAATCACCTTAAACCCGGGGGTGAAGGGGCCAAAGCCGTCACGGTAGGCTGCCTCCGTGGAGAAGCTGATGATGGTGGTCGTGCGGCCGTGAAAGTTGTTCTCGCAGACAATGATTTCCGCTTTGTCGGCTGGGATGCCTTTTTTGGTGTAGCCCCATTTGCGGGCCATTTTAATGGCGGTTTCCACGGCCTCGGCGCCGGAGTTCATCGGCAGGGCTTTGTCCATCCCGCTCAGACGGTTCAGATCCTGATACAGCAGCGGCAGCTGATTGTTGCGGAAGGCCCGGGAGGTGAGGGTGACTTTGCTGGCCTGATCCCTGAGGGTCTGCAGAATTCTGGGATGGCAGTGCCCCTGGTTCACGGCTGAATAGGAGGCGAGGCAGTCCAGGTATTTCCCGCCTTCCACGTCGTAGACCCAGGGGCCTTCGGCGCGGTCAATCACAATATCCAGCGGGTGGTAGTTGTGGGCGCCGAATTGCTCCTCAAGGGCGATGTAATCCTGGGTGGACAGCTGGGTTTGAACGCTCATGGGGGTTCTCCTTCAAATCTATCTGTTGATAAAACTAGGCTTTGGAGTCGCGGCCGAGCTCTCCGGCCGTGCGGGTGGCTTCTTCCACGGCGCGCGCCAGCGTGGAGCGGATCTTACCGTCTTCCATGTGCAGCAGGCCTGCAATGGTGCAGCCGGCCGGGGTGGTGACATCGTCGCGCAGGGCGGCCGGGTGGCGGCCGGATTGTTTCACCATCATGGCGGCGCCCAGTACCGTCTGGGTCACAATGCGCATGGCCTCCTCGCGGGGGAGTCCCACCCGCACCCCGCCGTCGGCGAGCGCCTCCATAATGAGGTACATATAGGCCGGGCCGCTGCCGCTCAGGCCGGTCACGGCGTTCAGGTGCTTTTCATCCAGCTGCAGGCAGACGCCCACGGATTCAAAGATGCGCTGGGCCGTTTTGAGGTGATGGCTTTTGACGCGGCTGCCCGGGCAGATGACGCTCATACCGTAGCCCACCAGGCAGGGGGTGTTGGGCATGGCCCGGATCACCGGATTCTGTCCGCCCAGGGCGTTTTCCATATCTTCAATGCTGTGGCCGGCCACAATGGATATCACGAGTGTATCCTTGTTCAGTCCGGCGTCTTTCAGTTGCTTCAGTACGGATTTCAGGCCTGATGGCTTGACGCAGATCATCAGGGTGTCCGTGCCGGGCAGGAGGTCTTTATACTGGGTGGTGGCGGTGACGCCGAGCTCCTTCCTGACGGCCTGGCAGCTCTCTTTGGTGTTGGCGGCCGCCCATATGCGGGCAGCAGGAAGCACTCTGGCGGCCAGAAGCCCCTGAATGAGGGCCCGCCCCATCACGCCGGCGCCGATAACCCCCAGTTTCTGCAGTACGTCGCTCATAATGTGGAAACCTCTCCTGCCGGGCTGATGCCGGGTCACCGGGACCGGGCCGCCGCGCTATTTCCGTCGGGCATGCCCTGCCGTATTGTATGCCAACGGCAGGTTGTAATCAAAGGCCTCAACGCGATTGATGGGCCGCTCAACGGCTTGACGCTGCCTCCCCCTCACGTTATGCTGGAGGCCTCCTCATATCAGGGTTGTCATTCACAGATGGCGGCACCCTTAAAGCTTTATAAGGAACAGACCCATGGCAAAAAAAGGCGACGGCAACCAGCATATTGAGCTGAAAAGCGAAGAAAGCGGTCACAAGTACCACACCACCAAAAATAAACGGAAACACCCCAACCGTATTGAGCTGACCAAATACGATCCTCTCGTGCGCCGTCGGGTGAAATACAAGGAAGTGAAAAGTTAACTTCCTGTAACGATTGTTACGTTCCGGGGACTGTCTGGCAATCCATGTTTTGGAGGGGTGTTATCCAGATATCCTCGGTAACCTATGTGGAACGAAAACGGGCATAGCCTATGACCACCCTGATGCCGCTTGCTGGCCGTGCTGCGACAAGGCTCGGACAGTCCCCAGACCGATTGATTCCCCCCCGCTTTGCCGGTACAGGGTTGCCAGGGCTTGGCGTGGACAGCATAAACCGTTTTGACCGGGTGACTTTCGGGGCTGCCATGCCTGCGGATAAACCGTCAGAACCGCCTTCAGTTATTCCGCCTGAGGTGGTGACCATTGAGACGTCCGGTCCCCCGCGCAGAAAACCCTGGTGTATTTCCACGGGCGGCACGGTGGATCTGAAAAAAAGCATTGGTGATTACCCCGGTATGATTCACACGGCCGATGACATGCTCTCCAAAGTGGCCGATTCAAAACTACCGCACCGGCCGGCCGTCATTTTTGACACGATGATTGACAGCTCCAACATGGAGCGCGTGGAGCAGGCGCAGATCACGCAGGCCATGGCGGGTCTGGCGCTGGACGATGACGTGATGCAGACCGGTGTGGTGATGACCCAGGGTACGGACACCATGGAGGAGAATGCCGGCCTGCTGTCATATCAGGGATTGCCTTTCCCTGTTGTGCTGACCGGTTCATTCGCCGGCGATGAGGATGCCGAATCGGATGCGCGTCAGAATACCTACCGCGCCAAGCTGCTGGCCTCCTATCTGGATGTGCCTGGCGTTTTCGTGGTGATTGGCGATCAGATTCACCTGGGAACCCGCCTGAAGAAAATCAACACGGTGCCCTGGCGTGCCGGCCCGGAGACGCCCTACCCCTCGGCAAGAATTCCCGGCGATCCGAAAGGCCGCTCCAGTTATTTCGCCAGCGTGAATGATCAGCCTTTTGGTTATTTTGACGACCAGAACAATATTCACCTGGATGCCGCACAACTGGCTGACTGGAAAGAAATTATCGCCCGTCGGCAGGCCGGGGATGCCCAGGCGTTGCAACCATCGGGGGGCTTTACTCCCGCTTACGTTGAGCATGTGCTGATTTCCGGACGGGCCCCTGCCAAAGTATTTGATGACCTGGTTGAACGTTTGCGTCACAAGGAGAAACCCTGCGGCGCTGTGATTGAAGGGAGCCTGAGCCACCATCCCGAGTTTGAGCGTTTCGCCAAAACCATTCAAGGTCTGACAGATGAGCAGATTTACATTGTTACCACCACCACCGATGCGCAGGACAGTCTGGGCGATCACCAGCAGATGACCCTTCCGCCGCAGCAGCTGCGGATGAAACTGGCGGCCATGCTGGGCCGGCATCAGGCCAGCGACGTGCCCGGGGAGGATTTCGATCTGTCCACGCTGGGCCATGATCTGGCCGGCGAAGTGGTGGGACCGGACGTGTCTGCCAGCACCCACCTGAAAGTGCCGCGCGCGTTCTTCAAACACGGCGAAGTGATTGTGACGACACCCTCACTCTCGGCGGCCGAAATGGAGGATGCCGTGAAGCGGATGCAGGCCCGCAAGAACACCAGCGGTAAACAACCTGTCCTGCTGATCCTCGGGTATGGTGACGGCCACGTGCCCATCGGCACCGAGTCCATGAAAGAGCGTCTGCTGAATGGCGGCGGCATCGCCACGCAACCCCGTCTCAACGCCCTGGTCAGCCGTCTGGAGAGCCAGGCCGAGAAAAGCGGAACACAGCCCGATTACTCCCTGCGCAATGTACACCGTCAGCTCACGCGCCTGTGCCACGAAGATCCGGAAGAAGCGGAAGAGATTCTCCAGCAGATTCTCAAGCACAGTAACGAGATACTTGATGTGCTGGGACGCGCCGCCGATGAGGATGTGTACATGCTCGTTGGCAGTAAAATTCCGGAAGTGAAGCCCAACTATAAAGTGTATGAGGTCTGGCCGATTCTGGAATTTATGGGCGCCAACCAGCTCAGCCTGTCCCTCCGAGAATATTTTGAGCAACTCGAAGCGGATGAGCTGGAGACCATGCCCGTCAGTAACAACTGACGGTTAAACCATGCTGACCAGTGCCTGACGCAGGGTGGGGTGCTTGAACCGGAAACCGGTTTCCTCCAGACGGACCGGCAGCACTTTGGTGTCGGCCAGCAGCAGCTCATCACCCATTTCGCCCAGCAGCAGCGAAACCGCCGGGGCCGGGGCCGGGGGGGTCCAGTAATGCATGGGGAGAAAGGCGGGTATCAGCAGTTCGCGCATGGTGCTGGTGAATTCAGCGTTGGTCACCGGTGCGGGCGCTGTCAGATTTACGGGGCCCTGAATACCGGGGGTTTCCAGCAGGTGGACAATCGCCCGGACTTCATCGCGCAGCGAAATCCAGCTCATATGCTGCCTGCCGGCCATGGAGAGGTTGCCGGCCAGGCCCAGGCGGAATGCGGGCAGCATGGCTTTCAGCGCGCCACCCTGCGGGGAGAGCACAATGCCGGTCCGGGCAATGACGGTGCGGATGCCTTTATTGCGGGCGGGCAGGGTGGCTTCTTCCCAAAGCTGGCACACCCGGGGGAGAAACCCTTTGCCGGGGTGAGACACTTCGGTCAGGTTTTCGTCGGGGCGGTCGCCGTAAAAGCCGATGGCCGAGGCGCTGATAAATGTGTGCGGGGGATTCTCCATGCCGGCCAGCGTTTCAGCCAGCAGGCGTGTGGTCTGCATCCGGCTCTGCAGAATCCGTTCCTTCTTTTCCTCATTCCAGCGGCCATTGGCAATGTTTTCTCCGGCCAGGTGAATCACGGCGTCAATGCCAGCCAGATCATCCGGGTTGAGTTCCCCTTTGGCGGGGTGCCAAACCACCTGGGGCAGGCTACCGGGCCGTGCGCCACGGACCAGCCGCACCACTTCATGCCCGTGGGACTGCAATTCGGCGATGAGCGCCGAGCCAATCAGACCCGAAGAACCACTGACCAGAACTTTCATGGCATCCTGCCTCCTCTCAATATGCGTTGCCCTTCATCATACAATAATCCGCTGGATTGGCTATGATGTGGGGGTTGATCTGGGGATGCTGAGCCATGGTTGCGGTTTTGTTTGTGTGTATGGGCAATATCTGCCGTTCGCCAACGGCGGACGGGGTGTTTGCGCATCTTGTGGAAGCGGCGGGATGGTCGGATCGAATCCGGGTGGATTCCGCCGGTACCCATGCCTACCATACGGGCGAGCCGCCGGATCCGCGCTCATGCCAGACCGCCCGTGCCCGGGGCGTGCCGCTGGATCATCTGCGTGCGCGCCAGTTTACGCAGAACGACTTTGAAACGTTTGATTACATCCTGGCGATGGATAAAACCAATCTGGCGATTCTGAAGAATGCGGCGGATCCGTCGCATCATCCTAAAATCCGGCTTTTTCTGGCGTTTGCGCCGGATCGTTCTGAGGAGGAGGTGCCGGATCCCTACTATGGCGGCGCACGGGGGTTTGATCATGTTTATGATCTGATTGAAGACGCTTCTCACGGGTTGCTGGCGGAGATTATGACGACCCATGGATGAGACGCTTTCCACAGACTGGGCCGGACGCCTGGCCGAAGTGATGGGTGAAGAACCCCGGGCCATTGCCGAGATGTCCGGCGGCTGCGTCAGCGAAGTGTTTGAAGTGACCTTTGCCGACCGTGGGCCGGTGGTGGCCAAGGTGAATGATGACGCCGACAGCCCTCTGGCCTGCGAGGCCTGGATGCTGCAATACCTGGCGACGCACAGCAGCCTGCCGGTCCCGGCGGTGTTACACACCGAAGATCATCTGCTGGTGATGACCCGGCTGCCGGGCAGACCCGGCCTGAGCGATGCGGCGCAGCAAAATGCCGCTGAGCAACTGGCTGCCCTGCATCAGGTGACCTCGCCGGATGGACGGTTTGGTCTGGAACGGGAGACCGTCATTGGGGGACTCCCCCAGTCCAATAACGCTTCTGCGCTGTGGGTGCCGTTTTTTGCAGAACAGCGGCTGTGCCGGATGGCTGAGTGCGCGCAGGAGGAAGAGATGCTGCCGCCATCGTTGTATACGCGCTGTCAGCAGTTTGCTGCCGCGCTGCAGGGCTTAAACCTGCTGCAGGAACCCACCCGGCCTGCTCTGCTGCATGGCGACTGCTGGGGCGGGAATATTCTGGCGGATGGCGATCACGTGGTGGGTTGGATTGACCCGGCGATCTATTATGGCCACCCGGAAATGGAACTGGCCTTTGGCACGCTGTTTGGCACCCTGGACGTTCCGTTTTTTGAGAGATACAACCAGCTGAACCCGATTGCCGATGAGGCTGGGTTCTGGGCGGTGCGCCGGCACGTGTATAATCTGTACCCGCTCTTAGTGCATGTGCGTCTGTTCGGGGGCGGGTATGTTCAGCAGGTGGATGATTTGCTCAGGAAGCTGGGGTATTAACCCCGCACGGCTCCGTGACGCTCAGGGGCAGCCCTTGCTTACGCGCGCTTTCACTTTCTGGGCCAGCCCGGCATCCAGCCGGGTCAGTCCGGCCACCTGGGCCTGGGCGCCGGTGGTGTCCCCGCCATCACAGGTCAGCATGGCAATGGAGAAATACGCATCGGCCATGTCCGGCTTCAGCGACACCGCTTTTTTGTAGGCGTCAATGGCGGCCTCGCGCTGATTGGTGGCTTTCAGCCCCCAGCCCAGCGTGGAGAACGCATAGGGGTTGCCAGGATTAAGCGTGGTGGCCTGTTTGGCTTCCTGAATGGAAAGGTTCCACTGTTGTTTTTCGGCATACACCCAGGCCAGGTTGTTGTGGGCGTCGGCCAGTTTGGGATCCAGCCGGATCGCTTCATGCAGGTATTTGGAGGCTTCGTCCCAGTTGTGCTTTTCAGCCAGAGACCATCCCAGCGCGCTGTTGGCCGCGACATGGTAGGGATCCAGCGAAACGGCTTCCCGCAGCTTGGGAATGGCGGCATCCCACTGCTGCTGTTTCACGGCAACCATGCCTTCTGTGTAGAGGTTTTGCGCCTGGGCTTTTTCCTGGGCGTTCGGCGCTTTGGCGGGGGATGCTTCGCCGGCGGCGGCGGGTGGGGTTTCTGCAGCGGTTTCTGAGGTGGCCGCCTCGGGGGCTGTGGCGGTCGTTGTTTCTCCTGAGGACTGATTGCCCAGGCCGGAGGTATCGGTGGACTGGGCGCAACCAGACAACAGCAGGCCACTGAGGACACCGGTAGTAAGCAGCAGCGCTGTTGACCGGAACAGGGCAGGGGTGGGCATGAAGCAATCCTCTCTCAAAACAGGCATTCAGGAAAATCTAAGCCAATTCTATGTCAACGGCTGCCATGTGCAAGCGGCTATTTTCACGGCAGGCGATGCAGCGCAGCAAGCCATTCCCTGCCGCCGCGCCCCGGGGTGATTGCCGCAGGTCGCCACATGTTTTCCAGGTGGAACTGGCCCTCGCACAGCCGGGTCAGCTCATCCACCGTTACCGAGTAGGGCGGGCCTCCGGGCTGCTGATGGGTCCAGAACACACCGCGGATGAAACCACCGGGCTTCAGCAGCGCGTGCATGGTCAGCAGGTAGTCGGTCCGCCGTTCGGGCGGCAGCGCGCAGAAGCAGGTATGTTCAATCACACCGTCAAAGGCGCCCGCCAGTTCCGGGTGGGAGATAGCCAGTGAAAACAGATCGGCTTCCAGAAACTGTGTCGCCGGGCCATAACGGGCGGCGGCTTCCGCAATGGCCTGAGCGGAAAAATCCACCCCGGTGACGGCATGTCCCAAAGCGGTGAAATACGCGGCATCGTGCCCGCGGCCGCACCCGGGAGTGAGCAGGCGTAAGGGCGCTTCCGCCGGCAGGGGGTGCGCCTGCAGCCAGCCGCCCCAGTGCGGGGAGGCGTTCCCCAGATCCCACGGGGTGTCGGCATTGCGGTATCGGTCTTCCCAGAAACAAGGTTCGGCAGGGGTGTCGGCAGTGCTCATGGGGAGATTTTACAACAGTCCGGAGATCCCGCCCCAGGGCTCCGGAGTTCCACCATCCGCATGACCCCCGGCGGGCGTCAGATTGCTACAATGGCAGGATGAGCCTGTACTGTGAATTTGGATACCGGGTGCGTTCATGGATGCCGGGATGACAGGTTTTTCATTTCTCCTGTTGCTGCTGGCCCTGCTGGGGGCCGTGGTGTATTACGTGGTTCACCATGCGCGGCGCATTGGCAATACCCTGCAGCACCTGCGCGACCTCTGGAAGCAGCTCTCGCCGCATACAATCCGCCGCACTGAGCGTTTGCATGTGTTTCTGGCCGCCGCGGAGGCGCGTGTTGTTGACTCTCAGGCGGAGATGGCCGGCATGCTGAAAGCGTGGGAGGCCGAGTGCCGGGCGCTGAGTGAAAAATCCTCGCCGGACCTGAACGACTGGACCGAGGCTGAGAACCGCCTGCAGGAGAGTCTGGGCCGCTGGATGCAGGAGCCCACTCTTCAGGCCGTGCTGGCGAAGGAAACCAGTGATGACCTGAGAGCCCTGAAAGCAGCGGTGGCGCAGGTGGAAGTTTCGGTTCAGCAGCTCAAAAACCAGTACAACGATGAGGTGCGCATCCTGAATGCGCTGGCCAATATTTTCCCCGCTTCCCTCATTGCCCGTGCCCTGCAGGTGGACCACATGCAGCCCTTCACCCAGGGAACCTGGACCCAGCAGGAAGAAACCATGCCCGTGGTTTCATTCGATTCCTGACGTCACTGGCTACTGCGCGCCGAGATCCTGATCGGCGTGGCGTGTCGTCCTTGACTGCAGCCGATCGGCGCCCTCACCGGATAGTACGGCCGCTCTGAATGAAGAAACGAAATTCTGGCAATGGGCCTGGCCGAAACGGATATACTGGTTTGCAATGATCTCAATTTCAGATGCGGAATAGATTTTTTGTTCTTCCTGACAAATCTGGAGGTATTTGAAGATATTGTCGATGAGTTCCAGGGAGCAGACGACGATGTGATCCTGCTGATCGGCGGGGAGAATCAGCAACTCGTTCATCGCGCGGAAGAGATCGTTGTTGTGATCCAGGGTTCGCTGGCGGCTTTTGGATTTGTACAGCGCCAGCACCCGGTTGGAGCCCAGGGAGCGGACGGAACCGTTCACCACCAACGCCTTGCAGTCGCGTTTGACGATGGCGGACATGGACCTTCCCATGGTGCCGTGGACCTCCGGCGGGCTGACGCCGACCATGCGGACCAGACCACTGACGTTGGGTTTGCGGTCATACCAACGTCGGTCCAATTGATTTGACATGTAAAAAACCCATCTCTCTCTAATCAATGACGGACAATTAACGACAGTTCCGTGCCCAAACTTGAATGAAGTCTGACTATCATAACATCTTCGTATATGAATACCTGGACGACGCGTGACTGTAATTCGTAATTTTAAAATTCAGTTCAAACGGACTATTAACACTCTCCCGGCGAATTAATTGCACCGACATAAAGTTTTGAATCTAAACGCTGCTTTCTGTCTGGGAAAGCGCAATTTCCTCGGTTGTCTGTTTTTTATTCTTTCACAGAGAGTTCATCACCAGCCACCCGGATTTGTGAGGCGTATACCGGGTGCGAGTCAACGCGCAATTAATGAGGAGTAAGGCATGTTGCTGATTGATGCGGGCACTTTCCGGGCGCGTCCAGGCCGTGGTGGTTTTTGGATGATTCTCCAGGAGAGTGAAGCCAGAAGAAGGATCGTATATGGACACACAGCCGCAACCGCAGAACTTTGCGACCACGACTTCAGACGACTGCAAACCTACATCAACCTGCTGGACTAAACCCCAGGTTGCCGGTCATCGGTCCGCCGGCATGCAGTCTCCCATTCTGCAGGCATCCACAACAGCGGCGCAGTCCGCGTGTTTTGGCATCAATCACCCTGTGGAAATTCTGGAAGAAGACGAAGAGAGCCCACTGGCTTTTCAGTGGCAGGCGAATGTGAAAGACCCCGTCCGGCAGGCCCACGTCTGCTGGCAGGTGGATTCGCTGTTTGAAATGATGGGTGTGTATGATCCGGACCCTGCATTGCGCCAGATTTGCATTGACCAGATCAACGCCGGGGTTTCAACGCAGAGCGTCATCGATCAGCTGATGGACTGCATGGTGACGGGTCAGACGGCTTGCCCACCCGCAAGCAGCCGGAAACCGGCCGACTGGCGCCAGTCGGCATAACCGCTTGTAAATAATTGGAAAGAAAGGCAATCTGCTTCAAAAAATTGTTTTTATTGTTAAAGAGAGCTTATTTTGTGGTTTTTCCTTGTCCCCGTTGGCTTAGTCCGGCCACGGTAACCCAGAGCTACACGTGAGAAAAGAGAGCAAATAAAAGGAGAGTCAGCCTATGCCCTATGCAGCAGGAGGAGCCGGCGGTGCCGGCGGAGCCGGAGGAGCCGGAGGAGCATTAGCATTACAAAGTGTCGCAGCCCCTCAGATTGGTGGCGCCGGAACAGCCGTTGGCGGCGCCGGAACCACTTTACTGGGCGGCGTTAGCGCCAGTAACCCGTTTGGTGTGGCCGCCGTACCCGGCGCCGGTGGCGCCTTTGATGTGAACAGTGGCCTGGGTCTGCCTGGCGCCAGCCTGGCGGCCAGCCCGGTGAGCAGCCAGCTCGCTGTGGGCGGTGGTTCCAGCGCGCTGATGGCCGTGATGACCCAGTTTCTGACGCTGCTGATGCAGCTGCTGCAGAGCGGTGGTCTCGGAGCGGCAGCCAGCGCCGGTAGCGTTGGCGGTGCCGGATCCAATGGTCTGGCCGCTGCTGAAGGTGAAGCCGGAGGCACCGGAAATACAGGAAACACGGGTAACACCGGTGGTGCTGGTGGCTCCGGTAACACAGGTGGTGCCGGAAATTCCGGTAACAATGCCGGAAATTCAGGTAACGACGCCGGAAACTCAGGCAACGCGGACGATTAATTCGTTAGTGATTAAAACAGAACCCTGTCAGGCTGATGTCTGGCAGGGTTTTTAACTGAAGCATCACTGAAAATGCTGTCGCAGAGAGCGTTCGAAATTGCGGAAGTGCCCGAAACCGACGCTGACCCCCTGCATCAGGGCGCCCAGCCCCATGCCCAGGAAGGTCATAATGCCGATGCCCTGCCAGGTTTTGGTGTTGCCCAGCTTGTTAATGCCGTAACCAAAAAAGGAAATCAGAAACCCGGCTATGCTGCCGTAAAAACCGCCTTTGGCCACGGCCTGCATGGTATCCCGTGTGGATTCTGTGGACATTTCAACCAGGTTGGAGAGATCCCGCGAGAAAACTTCCAGCTGGTGGTTCAGCACCGGGTCCCTGAAGGTGGGACGAAACCGGAGCATGGGCTGCTTGAGGTCTTCTTCGCTCACAAGCCCATCCTTCAGCTTGTTCCAGTCATAGCCGCGGGGCTGGTAAAACCGGTCGCGATCTTTCACCATTTCGGCCTTTAGCGCCTCATAACCCGGCGCTGAGAGATGCTCCGGCGCTTCACTTTGCGGCGGAAACACGGGTTGTTGTATGGCTGAAGTTACAGGTGCGATGCCCATCAGGCGAACCAGCGTGATTTCCGGGTGACTCTGTACAGGGTGTCCGTCAGGCGGGTGATAGTGGGTGGATACCGGCCGGATATACCGTCTGACCCTTCTCTATAAAACCCGGACACAGGGTCTTGTTGTCAGTGTCTTGTTGTCAGCCAGCCGCCGGTATGCTTGTCATTCCATTGTGTTGATGGTTCAATAGGTCCCATTGTTCCTTACCTCATCCCCTGCGATTGAGACGCGTTTTAGATAGGATCCTCGCCATGGCGGTTCAATGTGAAGTCTGCGCCAAGCAGCGCAACAAGTCCAACAAAGTCAGCTTTTCCAACAAGCACAACCGGTTTTTCCAGAATCCCAACCTGCAGAAGTGCAAGGTGATTCTGCCGAACGGCGGTCGCGCCACACTGCGCGTGTGCACCAGCTGTATCCGTGCCGGTAAAATCCGCCGGGCTTGCTAAGCCCAACCCACAGAGGCAAGCATGCGCTTTCTGACTGCTGGTGAGTCCCACGGACCGGGGCTGACCGTGTTGATTGACGATTTCCCTGCCGGGGTGCCCATCGCCCTGGCCACAGTGAATGCCGACCTGGCCCGTCGTCAGCAGGGCTATGGCCGCGGCCCGCGCCAGAAAATTGAGACCGATACAGCCACATTTCAGGGAGGGGTCCGCTTTGAACGATCCACCGGGGCGCCGATCGCCATCTGGGTGGAGAACCGGGACGCCAGAAACTGGCTGCCGGTGATGTCGGCGACAGGAGAGCCCACCGAAGAGGCGGAAGGCAAGCGCTTTATCCGCCCGCGCCCGGGTCATGCGGATCTGGCGGGCTTTTACAAGTATGGCCATACCGACCTGCGGGACGCGCTGGAACGCTCCAGCGCCCGGGAAACCGCCGCCCGCGTGGCGGCTGGCGGTGTGGCGCGCTGTCTGCTGGCGGCGCTCGGCATCCGGATTTTCAGCCATGTGACCGTCCTGGGTGGTATCCGCGTGGATCGCAGCGAACTGCCGGCTGACCTGAACGCGCTGGCGGACCTTGTTGAAACCAACGACCTGCGCTGCGGAGCGTCTGAGGCAACCCAGGCGCGCATCCGCACCGTGATTGATGACGCCCTGCGCGACGGGACCACACTGGGCGGTGAGATTGAAGTGGTGGCCTTGCATGTGCCGCCTGGTCTGGGCAGCTACACCCAGTGGGATCGTAAGCTGGATGGCCTACTGGCCCAGGCCGTGATGAGCATTCAGGCCGTCAAAGCGGTCTCCATTGGCGAGGGTGAGCTGGGCAGTCAGGTCAGTGGGCATGATTTCCACGATGAGATTGTGAGTGGCGCCAAGGGCAACCAGACGGTTGCACGTCTCACCAACCGGGCCGGTGGCCTGGAGGGTGGCGTGACGAATGGCATGCCGGTGATTGTGAAAGCCGTGATGAAGCCGATTTCCACCATGCGCACCCCGCTGCGGAGCGTGAACCTGGATACCCTGGCTGAAGAGGCGGCGCATTTTGAGCGCAGCGACGTGACGGCGGTGCCCGCCTGCGGCGTGATTGCCGAGGCGATGGTCGCTCTGGTATTGGCCGAAGCGGTGCTGGACAAGTTTGGCGGCGACTGTTTCGCTGATATTGAGGCGGCGCTGAAGGCGTATACCGCCCGTCTGCACCCCGTGCCGGTGGAATTCTGACGCATTCACGGGTTACGTATATTGCGAGGAGGCCTGAAAGGCCGACGTGGCAAACTGTAGCGGGCTTCTGAGATTGCCGCGGCCACTGCGTGGTCTCGCAATAACGGTAACATTCCTTAACAACCTGACATCGAATTTCGTTCATGGGGCTTTATTGGGTACAAGCAAAGCACACCGGCCGATGAATCCACAGGCCGGCGCAAAGGAAGGGGAACACCCAATGCTCGGTATCGCACTGAACACGACACGGTTTGCCATCACCAAGCCCGTCAGCATGGTCAGCCACCTCGCCAAAAAAGGCACACTGCCATCGGTGGTGAAGGTCAATGATGAATTTCTGGCGGCAAAGCATGCTTACAAAACCCACGAAGGGGGCCGCCTGGGTCGCCACGCCAAGCTGTGGGGCAACTACGCCAAAGCACTGGTTAAATTCGTGACCCGGCCGTTCACCTGGGCGCTGGGTAAACTGAATCCCAAAAACCTCACCAAGCTGAATCCCGCCAAACTCGCCAAACGATCCAACAAGGCCGCCTCGGAGGCTGCCAGCTGACCCGACTGTAACCCTGTCCTACCCAAAGGGTGCGGTTGCCCACCGCGCCCGTGGTGACGCTCGTCCCTATCCCAATGTCACCATTCTGTTCCCTTTGCTTTTCCTAAGCCCGGTCCGCCGCCGGGCTTTTTTATTGGGGTAATCCCCACCCGTCACACACCCTCCCCTGGATCGAGTCCCGGCCTTTTTAACCCCCACCCGTCCCGCCGCTGGCGGGACACCCTCCCCCTAAAGGGAGAGGGAATGTCCTCAGATACTCGTCGTCATTCCCGCGAAGGCGGGAATCCAGCGTATCAGAGTGAAATGCTCAACCCCTCACCCCCGGCCCCTCTCCCGCAAGGGGAGAGGGGGAGGGCGTCAGGTCAGGCGTCAGTCGCAGCAGGGCTCACCCTGGCCACAGCAGTGGCCGGGGCAGCAGCTGGCTGCAAACGCCGGGTTAATGGCCGCCACGGCGGCAACCAGCGCCACCAGAATGGCGGCCACAGACATCAATTTTTTCATGATTCATACTCCTGTTATTGAATAAACACGCGGACGGTCGGCGCACGCATACAGGCTGGGCCTATCGGGGCGTTGTGAAGAGGCCGTCCGGCCTCAGCCCAAAATCGTGCGTCCGGGCGCGGTTTAATTCAGGAGCACCGACAGTTCGAGGTGTCGTCTTCGGTCGTTCTTGTGGTAAATCTGTGCCAGCAGCGCGGTTGTCAGCGGCGCTTCGGCGCTCAGGGCCGTTTGCGCTGTGGGCTGTGCGGCAGGGCCGGTGGCCAGGCCGGTCCAACTGCCTGCCGGGAGGTTAGCCGTGGCGCTGAGCTTTTGGGGTGTCGCCTCGCAGCAGGCCATGGTGGCCGGGAAAGGTCCGTCACCACTGGCAGCGTCGAGCATTACGCCCTGTGCAGGCGGCTCCATGCAGCAGGCATGGGCGGTCAGCCAGGGCAGAACGCCCGTGGCCAGAAGGGCTGTGGCAAGCAGTATGCCAATCCATTGTCTGCGGAGAAGGTGCATTATATCCTCATGCTAGCAGGCGTTTTGGCCTTCCGCAAGCGCCGTACAGACAAGATGACGCAAAAGGCAATTCCGGGTTCGGTTTGGACTTTATCGACTGTGTCGCTAAGAATTAGGTGGAAAAGATGATGACCCAATCGACTGGTGTCCAGTTTGGCCAAAAACGCGTTTACCCGACCCGTGAAGGTTGGGAAGTATTTAAGTCTCTTCGTGCCACTGATTCATCACTAGAAGGTGTCGAAGTTTTAAGAGGTGGGAAACGGCGAACGAAATCGGGACAACAGTACCGCCCTCTTACCATCATTATTGATTTTCCTGGAGAACCGGATCGCGAAGCATCAGTCTTAGCTAAACTCCTGCGAAATATTCCTGAAGGTATGCGTCGTCCAGGCCCCAATGCGAACGACCCACGGGCTTACCCACAGTATTAATCCTCAACAGCTTTTCTCTGGACAAAACCCTTGGCTTACCTATAATCATGGCTTAAGTGGTTTATTCGGGTTGAGGGAGTGCTGCATGCAGCCAGTTGGGTTTGGACATCAGACAGTCATTGTGCCGTGCAATGCAGACTCAAGAAAACGCGTTGATGACATTGAAATCCCGGGATTCAATACCACGGTAACCCGGCAGCGAAAGCAATCGGGGAACAGGAACCCACAGGGAGCGCGCCGGTATTATTACCGCGTGAGAATTGAAGGCCCCTGGGAAACAGAATGGGCCGAGCATGCCCTGCGGACCATTCAGGGCGCACGCCTACCAGGTTGCAGCCGCAGAAAGAATGGCTAGCGTCAGCCCGGCTGGCGCCAGGCTATAGCAAGGCTGTTGCTTCAGTCCGCAGTCTACTTCATTACCCCGGCGAGGGTTTTACCGATATCAGCCGGGCTGTCCACCACGGCGATACCTGCTTCGCGCAGGGCGGCCATTTTCTCAGCCGCCGTGCCCTTGCCACCGGAGATAATGGCGCCGGCATGGCCCATCCGTTTGCCAGGAGGCGCCGTCTGGCCGGCAATAAAGCAGACCATCGGCTTGGTGACGTGCGCCTTGGCGTAAGCGGCCGCTTCTTCCTCGGCATTGCCGCCAATCTCGCCAATCATAATAATGGCTTTGGTGTCCGGGTCGGCTTCAAACAACTTCAGGCAGTCAATAAAGTTGGTGCCGTTGATCGGATCGCCACCAATCCCGATACAGGTGGACTGACCAATGCCCATCTGCGTGAGCTGATCGACCGCTTCGTAGGTCAGGGTGCCGGAGCGCGAGACGACGCCGACGGGGCCTTCCTTGTGAATCTGGGCGGGCATGATGCCGATTTTGGCCATGCCGGGGGAAATGACGCCCGGGCAGTTGGGCCCGATGAGGCGGGTTTCCGGGTACTCCTTGAGGAATTCCTTCACCTTCATCATATCCAGCACGGGAATGCCTTCGGTGATGCAGATGACGAGTTCAATGCCCGCTTCGGCGGCTTCCATAATGGCGTCGGCGGCGAACGGCGGGGGCACAAAAATCACGGAGGTGTTGGCGCCGGTGGCTTTGCGGGCGTCGGCCACGGTGTTGAAGACGGGGACGGCAGTACCGGCCACGTCATGCGTGGTGCCGCCCTTGCCGGGGGTGACGCCACCCACCACCTGTGTGCCGTACTTCAGGCATTGTTCTGCGTGGAAGGTGCCTTCCTTGCCGGTAAGGCCCTGGACAATCAGTTTGGTGTTCTTGTTGACGAGGACGGCCATGATGGGAAAATTCCTTAGATTAACCTCCCCGGCACCGGGCGCAGGGATAAAGACCCCCCTACCCTAGTCCGAAAGTCCGCCGGAATCAATCATTCCCAAAGGCCAAAAACCGATGGAGAACCCACTGGCAGAATCAGAATTGAAAAAGGCTCCCATCCATAAAGAATGAGAGCCGTAATCAAAGCGAAATGACTGTCGGTTTAGTGGCCACGCTCCTGCCCATAGCGCATCAGGCGATCGATACCGGTAACGCCAGGCAGCGTTGTTTCCGGAAATACAGGATCCGGGTGTTTGACACGAGCACTACCATATTGCGCCGCATTCTGGATACGCGCCCCGGTACCCGGAGGGACGGCCTGATAGGTTGTAGAGGTAACACTAGGTAGCCCCCCTGTCCTACCATGCATAGCTACCGGCAGTTCTTCGGACAAGAAAGCTGGAGAAGAAGACGGCAGACGGTGATTGCGTCCCGCAAGGCGGTTCAGTTGGTTCTGTGAAGGGATGTGACCATTAGCAGCCTGTTCCCGCAACGGTACAAAATTGGCTTCTGCGCCAGCAGCTGCGCGTTCGCGAAGTGCTTTAGCGCCATCGGCTCCGCGACCCTGAATCCGACCTAAAGCGACTTCTCTGGCCTCAGTAAATTGAGCAGGTAATTCAGCATCCGGAAAAGCCCGATGAGACAACGCACCCATGACCTCGGAATGCGCGACCAGCGCAGCATTACGGTCAGCCTCTGATACACCTCCCCGGAGGAGATTCAGAGCGTTACGCAAAGTCTTCCCCTCTGTTGCAGTGCTTTCCACCGATCTGGTGACGTAACGCACCTCTGGATGCAGTGCTTTTACCATGGTACCTGCTGCCGTCATAAAAGACATTTTCTTAATCTCCTATAGTTCGTAAAGTAATTTCTAATCAGCCGCTAAGGGCAACTATGAGTCAGCCAATTGAGGTTCATCAGGGTAAAACAGACATGTGTAATAAGTGAAAATAGCATAAAGAATTTCCCATCCCGTAACCCTGATGACTTTTCCCAACCTGTTGAATGTATAAAAACAAACAATGGGATTTTGATGTCATCACACAAAAATATACTCAGCAGGGATGCTGAGTATATTGGGGGTATTTAATTGGATATCAAGGCGGCTATGCCGGCTGCATAGCCCCGGCGTATTCGGCCACCTTGGCGGCGGCGGTACCCATGTCTTCCGCCACGGCGTACTGAATGCCGGAGTCGGCGAGGATCTTCTTGCCCTCGTCCACGTTGGTGCCTTTCATCCGGATGACGATCGGCAGCTTCACATCCAGCTTCTTGGCGGCGTTCACCACACCCTGGGCCAGCAGGTCGCAGCGCAGAATGCCGCCGAAGATGTTGATAAAGATCACGTTCACGGCCGGATCGGAGAGCAGAATGCGGAAAGCGTTCTCAATGGCCTCGCCGCTGGCGCTGCCGCCCACATCCAGAAAGTTGGCGGGCTTGGCGCCGTGCAGCTTGATGATGTCCATCGTGGCCATCGCCAGCCCGGCGCCGTTGACCATACAGGCCACCGTGCCATCCAGCTTGATGTAGTTGAGGTTGTACTTGGAGGCTTCCACTTCCAGGGGATCCTCTTCATCGAGGTCGCGCATTTCCACAATGGTTTTGTGGCGGTACAGCGCGTTGCTGTCAAAGTTCACCTTGCCATCCAGGGCAAACACGCGGTTGTCCTCGGTCAGCACCAGCGGGTTAATTTCCAGCATGGAGCAGTCTTTTTCAATAAAGAGTTTGTAGAGATTCAGAATCAGGCTGGTGGCCTCTTTCATGGCTTCAGCGGGCAGGCCCAGGCCATAGGCGATTTTGCGGGCCTCAAAAGGCTGAATGCCCACGGTGGGGTGAATGTATTCTTTCAGAATGCGCTCGGGCGTTTTGGCGGCGACTTCCTCAATGTCCATCCCGCCGTCCTGGCTGGCCATAATGACCGGGCGGGAGGTGTCGCGATCCACGACAATACTGAGATAGAGTTCGCGGGCGATCTTAGAGCCCTCTTCCACCAGCACGCTCTTCACTTTTTTGCCTTCCGGGCCGGTCTGGTGGGTCACCAGCTGCATGCCGAGAATCTCAGACGCGGCGGTTTTGACTTCATCCAGGGATTGGACGACTTTCACGCCGCCACCCTTGCCACGCCCACCGGCGTGAATCTGCGCTTTGACCACGTAGACGCCGGGCGCCAGCTTTTTGGCCGCTTCCACGGCTTCGTCCGGGGTGAAGGCGACAAAACCCTTGGGAACGGAAACGCCATATTCATTGAAAAGGGCTTTGGCCTGGTATTCGTGAATTTTCATCGCGCGGGGGTCCTCTGAGGCAGATCGTTCAATGCTGCGGGCAGCTTATCACAAGCAGGCCAGAGGCTGAATAGGTCGAACTGTACTTCCCCTCCCCCTGAAGGGAGAGGGGAAAAACCTACGCATCAAAATAGGTGTACTGCTCGCCGGCGTAATTGCGCAGGGTCACCGTGCCGTCGCCGCGCCCCAGCACGTAATCCGGCGAGACCGGGATTTTACCCCCGCCGCCGGGGGCGTCGATGACATAGGTGGGCACGCCGTAGCCGGTGATGTGGCCGCGCAGGTGCTCCATGATGTTGATGCCGGTTTCCACGCTGGTGCGGAAGTGGCTGGTGCCCTGCACCGGGTCGCACTGGTAAATGTAATACGGCCGTACGCGCAGCTTCAACAGCTTCAGCATCAGGGCTTTCATCACTTCGGGGTCGTCATTCACCCCCTTCAGCAGTACCGTCTGGCTGAATGTGGGGATACCGGCATCAGCGAGTTTATTGCAGGCCGCTTCCACTTCCGGGGTGATTTCATCCGGATGCAGAAAGTGAATGCTCATATAAAAGGGGTGGTATTTTTTTAGCATCGCCACCAGGTCATCAGTAATGCGCTGGGGCAATACCACCGGGATTTTTGTGCCGATGCGGATGATATCCAGATGCGGAATGGCGCGCAGGTTGGCAATGATGCCCTCAAGTTTGTCGTCGCTCATCACCAGCGGGTCACCGCCGGAGATCAGGACATCGCGCACGGCGGGCGTGTTGCGCAGGTACTCATACACGGCTTCGTAATCCACCTGGTGTTTGCCGCTGCCCACCAGCCGGCTGCGGGTGCAGTAGCGGCAGTAAACGGAGCAGGTCTCATTCACCAGAAACAGGACGCGGTCCGGGTAGCGGTGCACCAGCCCGGGCACCGGAGAATCATGATCCTCGCCGCAGGGATCCACCATCTCACTGGGGGCGGTGGTGAATTCCGCCATGCGGGGAATGACGGTTTTGCGGATGGCATCGTACGGATTGGATGGATCAATCCGATCCAGGTAGTAGGGCGTGACGGCGAAGGGCAGGTTCTTGCCGGCCGCCTGAAAAGCTTTTTCCTCTTCCGGCAGCACAGGCATGTATTCCTTCAGCTGCGCCAGGGTGGTAATGCGGTTGCGGAACTGCCACTTCCAGTCGTGCCACTCGGGCTGACGCTTCTCGGCGCAGAAGGTTTTAAAAGCCGGCGGGCTGACCAGCTGGCAGGGGGAAATCTGGCCCTGAGTCGCTTGCCCGGGCATGGTGTTTTCGCAGGCGGATCCCATCTCGCACTCCTTTCAGTGGTGGGGGTATTGTAGCGTAACGATCTGGGTGCGTATAGCACCACCTGGCTATAACTTTTGGGGAGTAGCACGCACCCGTCGGGTTCGGTGGGGCGGTTGCTTCTGATATCATGACGGTGTGACCGCCCGTTTGCTCCGGATACCCATCAGCCCATGACCACGCCGCGCCTTGTTGCCCTGGATCTTGACGGGACGATTGTTGACGAGCGTCTGACGATTTCCCCGCAGACGCTGGGTGCGCTGCAGCACCTGATTACCCGCTCTGACATCCGGGTGGTGATCGCCACGGGGCGGATGCACCCCTCCGCCACCCGGTTTGCCCGGCAGGTGGGCGTCACAACGCCCATCATCACCTACCAGGGCGCTATGGTGAAAGAAGCGCTGCCGGACAGCGAACCGATTTTTCACCAGCCCATTCCCCTGCCCCTGGCGCAGGAACTTGTGGATTACCTGCTGGATGAGCACCTGAGCGTGAATATTTATATGGATGACGTGCTGTGGACCAACCCCAACAACGCGTATTATATGGAATACGCCAAAACGGCCGGCATTGAACCGCACCTGACCGATGACCTCCGTGGCAAGCTGACCGTGGCGCCCACCAAAATTCTGATTATTGACGACACGCGGGTGAACACGCTGCGCGATGACATCCGCGATCGCTTCGGGGATCAGCTGGGAAGCTGCCGCTCCCGCTATAACTTCTGCGAGGTGAACCACCCTGACGTCTCCAAGTGGGCGGGGCTGACCTTTCTGATGAAAGACTGGGGCATTGCACCGGCAGAAGTCATCGCCATCGGGGATCAGGGCAATGATATTTCCATGCTGAGCGGCGCCGGCATTGGCGTGGCCATGGGCAATGCGCCGGAGGATGTGAAAGCGGTGGCCGATTTTATCACCCGACCCATAGAAGAGGATGGGGTGGTGCATGCGCTGCGGCATTTCGGGTTGCTGGATGACTGGCTGGACAACAGAGCGGGAGTAACCCCATGAGTGACCCGATGAGTGACTGGCGCGTGGGCTACGGAACCGACCTGCACCGGCTGACGCCGGGCAGACCGCTGCTGATTGGCGGCCTGGCGATAGAATCCCCGGTGGGCAGCGATGCGCACTCTGACGGGGATGTGCTGCTGCATGCCCTGGTGGACGCCCTGCTCGGGGCGCTGGCCCTGGGGGATATCGGCGATCATTTTCCCCCCAGTGACCCCCAATGGGCAGGCGCGGACAGCAGTTGTTTTGTGGCCCATGCACTCAAGCTGATCAGCAAGGCCGGATACCGTGTGGGCAATGTAGATGCCACCGTGCACCTGGAAGCGCCGAAACTTTATCCTCATAAACAGACGATCCGCGAGCTGTTGGCCTGCCTGCTGGAGATTCCGGTGGAACAGGTGTCTTTCAAGGCCAAAACCGGCGAAGGTCTGGCCCCCATCGGGACCGGAGACGCCATTGCGGCCAGTGTAACGGTGCTGGCGCGCAAAGGGTGATACTTCTCCCCATCGCCCATTGGGAAGAGGGGGTTGGCTAACAACAGGCCGGCGGCTGTTGCTGTTTCAGACTCGGTTTACGGCTGCGCCATGCGAGAAGCCCCAGTCCCAGAACAATCATCCCGATACTGATGACCTGGCTGGCGCTGAGGTTGAGGCTTTGCATCCACACCAGGCGGTCGCCGCGGAAGTATTCCACAATAAAGCGCTCTATTCCGTAGAGCACAAAAAACAGAGCCATCGTCGTTCCGTCGGCTTTGCGATGACGATCGGCATACAGCAGCATGGGGATAATCATCACCATGGCCAGTGACTCATACAGTGGCGCCGGATGCACATGGGCGGGGAAAGTGTCGTGTCCGGCGGGGTACTGAATGGCCCAGGGGATGGCGCTCAGATCGCAGGGCGCGCCGTAACAGCAGCCGGCCAGTAAACAGCCGATACGGCCGATGGCCATACCCAGCGCCAGTGGGGGCATCATGATATCGCCCAGCTGCCAGATGGAAAACGACTCCCAGCGGGAGAGCGCCACAGCCGCCAGACATGCGGCAATCAGTCCGCCGTACCATACCAGCCCCCCCTGGCTAAAGAGCATGCCCACGGGGTCAGCTAAAAATTCGGCGGGGAAATACAGGGCGTACCACAGCTTGGCGCCCACCAGCCCGGCAGCCAGCAGCCAGATGGCAATCATCACCGCCTTGTCGGCAACCCAGCCGCGATCCGCTGCGCGGCGGGCAATCCACTGGGCGGCCACCATAAAGGCAATGGCCACCATCACGCCAAAAGAGTAGATGGTGAGGCCGCCAAACTGAAAGAGAACAGGATGCATGGCCCTACTGTACTACAATGACCTGTATGACGCAGCCTGCGACCCTGACTGAAAACAGACCGGAACCTGCTTTGGTGCAGGCGCCTGTGGTGTTTGCATGCAGCGCCTGCGGGGAATGCTGCACCAGTGTGCGCATGCCGATTGACACATACCGGGCTGAATACCTGGCTGAGCAACCCTGGTTTCGTAAACGACTGGCCGATTATGACGCCCGGCTAAGCCGTGGTGACGATGACGGCGAGTGGATACTCCCTCTCAAACCTGACCGGAGCTGTGTGTTTCTGGCCGGGGACAAACGCTGCCTGATTGAAGCGAACGCCGGGAAGGACTGGAAGCCTCTGGAATGCCGTCGTTTTCCGTTTGCCTCGGTCCGATATGCCGGAGAAACGCTCTATGACGTTTCGGCGGCCTGCCGGACTGTCAGCGGGGAACTGCTGGGTCTGCTGGCGCCGGTGGTTCCCGCGCCGGGCACGTTCCCGGATCCAGACGCAGAACCCCAGACGCTGCCTGAAAGCCTGCGTTTCGGCAGGTTCCGTCGGGTTTCCACCCGGCGCTGGCTGGCGCCGGCCCCGGCGCTGCGGGCAATTGGCGACAGCGATGCCGACCCCCTGGTGACATTGCGGTTGATTAACCGGGCATTGCCAGGGCTTCTTCAGGAAAAAGAACCTCTGAAAGCTTTGCCGTCTGCCGCTTGGCAGCGGTGGCTGTGGCGCAGTCTGCCGTTCTGGTTTGCCCGCAACCCTTACGGCCTGTGGACCCGCTGGCAGCTGCTGCGGGGCCGGCAGCTGGATGATCCGTTGGTTTTTGGCGCGACCGTTACCCTGCCTGCCCCTGGGCAGGCTGCTCTGGCGCCGGCGGCCAACCGGCTGATAAACGCCTTTGCGGTGAATATTTTACAGCGCCGCGTGGTGCTGGCCCATGACATGCCGATAGCGAATCTGCTGCTGATGGCCACCATTGCGGCCTCCCTGACGGCGTGGCATGCCCGTATACTGGCTGTGCAGCAGGGTCTGGCGGAAACCGGCGTGGCCGAGACCCGGCTGGCCATCCGTCTGGTGGAGCGATACTACACCGGGCATCAGCCCCGGTTTCTGGCTGAAATGCGTCGCGGCGGATGGCCGGTGGCTTTGTGCCGGCTGCTTCTGGCCTGACACGGCTTGATTTCGGCCTGATTCCGGTTACCATGAGGGGACAGGACCTCACTCCCGTTTCTGAAGGGCGAAACTCAAACATCCGGTGTATGAAAGTTACCGGTGAACCGGCCGATACCGGTTGTATGAACGAGTATGACGGACCGAAAACGGTCCTCTCTCAGAGCCGACTGAATGTTAGGAAGCATGCGCGTATTGCGGGAACAACCCATCCGATGGCTGAGCGCCCTGGGCGTGATGGCCGGCTGTGTCCTGTCGCCGGGCTTCAGTGAGCCGACGGCCACCCTGCCCTATACCGCCAGCGATCTGTACGCTGTGACGCGGGAGACCCCCCTGGTACAGGCCTGCCAGTATCTGGCAAAAAGTCCGGAGGGCCGTCACTCGCTGGATCTGCTCATCAGTCACCACGTTCACGTGGTGTTTAAGGACCTGGAAAAGTGGGACAAGCGCTTGCGCGGTTATGACGCCCTGAGTTACCTCACCAACCGTGGCGCGCTGATTATTTACATCAATTCCCGACACAGGGAGGCCCCGCCCGAGGCCCTGGCGGCGCTGATAGCCCATGAATCCCTGCACAATGACGCCCACAACTCCGTACAGGAGGAAGTGGATGGCTGGACCCGGGAGGCCGAGGTGTGGATGGGGCTGAAACGCCTGGAGCCGGTACTGGGTACCATTCCGCCCGCCACGCACCCGCTGGTGGACCGGCTGAACACACTGGAAAGCAAACTGAAACAGGGCCAGCTGACGGCCTTTGTGAAGATACAGCCCGGCTACCGGGGGCTGCCCGCGTTTTCACCCGGGCACGATGCGCCTGCTTTTGTGCCGGTTGCCTACCAGGATGCGGGTCTGACTGAAACCCCGGCGACCTGGCAGCCAGGCCGTAAGCCTGCGCCGGACCGCCAGGCCAGTAATTCTCCCAACGCATTGTTTACGCCGTAAATCACAAAACAACCCGCCCCCTGGAGGCTGCCATGGAAACGAGCAACACCGGACCCAAAATGACCGTGGACGTGATTGAGTTCACCAAAGGTCAGCTGGTCATCCGTGAGGGGGACGAAGGCGATTGTGCGTTTATTCTCCTGAGCGGCCAGGTGGAGGTATACAAATCGTTTTGTGAGGGTACGCGTAATGCGGTCATCGCCACGCTGGGGCCCAATGAAATTATTGGCGAAATGTGTCTGTTCAGCGAGGACGGGACACGCTCGGCCAATGTGCGCGTGATTTCCGATTTCGCCAAAGTGATGGCCATCTCCAAATCCAATTTCCGCAAGCAGGTGGATCAGTTGCCGGACGGCGTGCGCAGCATTATTAACGTGCTGATCACCCGCCTGCGTCAGGCGGATAACCGCATTCTCTTCCTCTCCTAATTGCTATAATGACGTCAGATCCAGACTGAGGGGAAACCAGTATGCCTGCCAAGTCATTGCTGTACCGGATGGTGGCCACGACTTTACCTGTCGTTCCCCGCCCCCTGGTGAAGACCTTTGGGCGGCGCTATGTCGCCGGGGAATCCATGGCGGAGATGGTGTCGGTGGTGCAGCGACTCAACGGTATCGGCGCCCGCTGCACCGTGGATCTGCTGGGCGAGTTTATTACCGGAATGGATCAGGCGGAGGCGACGCTGAGAGCCTACCTGGATATTCTGGATACGCTGCATGCACGCGGGTTGAACGCCAACGTCTCTGTCAAACTGACGGCGCTGGGCCTGCTGCTGGATGAAGCGGCCTGCCTGGCCCATATGCGCACCTTGGTTGCGCATGCAAAAACACTGGGTAATTTTGTACGCATTGATATGGAAGACAGCGCCTGTACGGACCGCACCCTTGCGCTTTATCTGGCGTTGCGCCGGGAGTATGACAACGTGGGCATTGTGCTGCAGGCTTACCTGCACCGAACGCTGAACGACATGCATGATCTGGTGCGCGAAGACGCCGGTCACTTCCGGCTGTGCAAGGGCATTTACAAAGAGCCGGCCGCCATTGCGTTTCAGGACGAGGATATTAACCGCAACTATCTCCACGTGCTGGAAGCGATGTTTCAGCAGGGCGCCTATGTGGGCATCGCCACCCACCATCACGATCTGGTGACAGGGGCCAAAGCGCTGATTGAGAAATACAACGTGCCGAAAACGGGTTACGAGTTTCAGATGCTGCTGGGTGTGGATGCCGCATTGCGTGACAGCCTGCTTGAAGAGGGACACCCGCTGCGCATTTACGTTCCCTTCGGTGAGGAGTGGTATGCCTACTGCCTGCGCCGTCTGAAAGAGAACCCGGATATTGTGGGGCACATACTGGGCAACCTGTTAAAACCGGGTGGCAACCGCCGCGTGGCCTGATACCCGCTGCCGGTCTCAGCGCCGTTTGAGTCTGGCCAGTACCGGTTCGCGCAGACGGGCAAACAGGTAGGCCGCTTCCTCTACCTTAAGCAGAAGCGTGGCGGCGCTGTAAAGCAGCGTCCCCATTGCCAGGGTCAGGGTCATCACAATCAGGGTCTGACTGCGCGGCGGCGCCAGAACCGGCAGCAGCCCGCCCAGCCAGTGATCCATCCCGATCACCAGCAGGGCCATCAGTGCGCCGGCCAGCGTGAGCTTGAGGAAAGGCAGGATCAGCCGGCGGAAACCCATATCGGCAATGTGCCGCCGGGAAAGCGCAAACAGGAGCGTCATATTGATGAGCGTGACCAGCGCTGTGGAAAAGGTTATTCCCCCCACGCCGAAGCGATCCACCAGCGCCCAGTCCAGCAGCGCCTTGAAAACAATGGAGGCCAGACCAACCATCAGCGGGGTGCGCGAATCGCCGAAGGCGTAAAAAACCCGGGTGATCGAATCGCGTGCAAAGTAGGGCAGCATCTGAAACGACTGGAAAATCAGCGCCATGCTGACCAGATCGGTGTCCTCGGCCGAGAAGCGGCCATGCTGAAAAACCAGCGCGATAATGGGTTTGACATACAGGATCAGCGCCACCAGCATGGGAATGCTGATGAGCCAGAGTGTGACCACCCCGAGGTGAAAATCGCGGCGCAGGTTGTCCCAGTCCTGGCTGCCCACCGAACGGCTGAAACGTGGAAAAATCGGAACCAGTAACGCGGTCTGCAGAATGCCGATGGGAAACTGCATCAGCCGGTTGCTGAGCGTGACGGCCGACCAGCCGCCCACAGCCAGGCGGGAGGTGAAAAACATATCCACATACACATTCAGCTGGCCCGTGGTGGTGCCAATCATGGCCGGAAACAGCATTTCCCCCAGCTGGTTCAGCTCCGGCAGTTCGCGCCGCCAGCGTGATAATCCCAGCCACGCCGGCAGGCGCCAGCGAAAGCCGAAGCGCGTGTAATCCGGGAGCTGCAGCACAAACTGGCCGACGGCCCCGCCGAGGGTCGCCCAGGCCAGCACCATCCCGGTCTGATCATCGGGATTCAGCAGCAGTCCGATGAGTATCACAATGCTCATGGCCGTGGGAGACAGGGACGGCCAGAGGAAACTGTTGTAGACGTTCAGCAGACCGTAATAAATACCCACCAGGCTGCCAATCAGCACAATCGGGCTCATCACGCGCATCTGCGCAGCGGCGGTGTGAATCAGCTGCGAATCCGCGCCGGGCAGCAGCAGGTTCATGATGGGATCGGCAAGAAGAAAAACCAGTACCGACAGTACCAGCCCTGCCCCGCCGGTCAGCAGCAGAAAGACATTGGCGAGCCGGTTGGCATGATCGCCCGGTTTCTGCGCGTCGGGTATCAGTTTGGCGAAGATGGCGACGGTGGCCGTGTGAAAGGGCCCCCCCAGGCCGCCCAGCAGTACAATGGCGAAACTGGGGATCTGGAAAGCGGCGTAATAGGCGTCTGTGGCGAGGGAGGCGCCGTACATATACATAATGGCCCAGTCGCGGATTAACCCCAGGAATTTACTGAGCAGGGTGACCAAGGCGATGAGACCCGCCGCCTTGAGCAGGCTGGGCGCCGCCTTGACCGCTGGCGTGGCGGGTGAGCCGGGTTGGGACGGTGAGGGGGGAGTGCTCATAGGGCTATTGTATCCCGCCTTGGCGGAATGGGGGATGCCTTACACCACGCTGAGGGAGAGCGCCTGCTGGATGGGCAGGAGATCCACGCCGAGTTCGGTCATGTCGTGCAGGGCGCCGGTGTAACCCTGCCCCACCTGAATGGAGGGATGATGGGGCAGCTCCCCGAGGCAGGGGATACGATGGGCGCCCATAAGGTAATGGCAGTCGTTCTCCCAGAAGGGCAGCGGCCCGGCCGGTGCGGTTTCCACCGCCACCCACCCCATCACCGGCGTGCGCGTTTTGGCCAGCAGGGTGAGGACGGGCACCATCTGCTCAATGACCCAGGGTGATTTACGCACCACCAGCAGAATGGGAAAACCCACGGCCTTGGCCAGATCCAGCACTGTACTGATGTGATCGGCGGCGTCAAAACGGATGGGCGTGGCAACGGTGCCCACCGTGTCAATAATTACCGGGTTGGGCATGTCGGTGCAGACCTTCAGCAGGCGGTTCCAGTGCAGGCCGGTCATTTCCATGGCGCTGGGCAGCCACACCGACTGAACGGACTGGGAGGGCGGCAGACAGCGCGCCAGAAACTCCCCGTCACTCAGGGGGCCGGGCTGGTAGTGTCGGTGATTATGAAAATCCACGGGTTTCACGACATCCACCCGCATGCCCAGTTGCTCCAGCGCCAGGCCAATGCCTGCGGTGACGGCTGATTTACCGCACTGGGGCGTGGCGCCCACCACCAGCAGACCACCACTATTCCTCATCATGCTCCTCCGCGCCGGTTTTTGCGGGCTGCCGGCCCTGGCGCATCAGCGCCTCAAAGGATTCTCCGCTCAGACGGGACTGTACGAAGCGCACTTCGCCCATGCGATCAGTGATGCGGTTCATCAGGCGGGCATCCAGCAGTTCGCGGAGGTGACGCCCGACATCCGGCCCTTCCGGGACGCCCATCTCAATCAGGTCATTGCCGTCGAGCGTCACGGCCGCCTCCGCCCATTGATCCCGGTAGGTTTTGTACGCCGAGGCCACCAGCGCCAGCCGCTCCCGGGCGCTCATGGCTTCGTTCTCAGAGGGATGGAGGATCGACACGATGATGGCTGCGGCAATGGCGGGTACCGGCTTGCGCTGAAAGAGATGATAGATGTCGACCGCCGACGAAAATTCATTCAGCCGCATCAGCTCGCCGGATTCCCGCAGCCGCTGAAAACGCTCAATAATATCGCGTTCCGGCCGGGTTAAACCCAGCCGGTGCGCCGTGGCGTCCTCATCCAGGTTTTCTTCATCCTCAAACAAAAAGCACAGGTATATCTGGAAAACGAACTCGTCATCCGCCCAGTGGTGAAAGGCCTGCTGAACCGTTCCCACCAGTCTGGAAACCTCCTGGAGCCGGGTGCTCCGCTGCCTTGCCTCTTCAGGGCCCATCGCCATGCGGATCAGGCGCAGGGCGTTGTGATCCACAAAGTAGCGCATGCGCTGCGTTTTGGAGCTGACGTCTTCCAGGGAAAGAAACGACTTCAGTTCATATTTAATCCGGTCGCCGCCGCCTTTGTAAAAAGGCGCCGCGTATTCAAAAAACCGCTCCATCAGCAGCTGTGTGCCGGGCGACAGGGTGTAATCAAACCGGGCGGCAAACTTGAGCGCGCGCAGAATCCGGCTGGGGTCCTCAAAAAAGGAGACGGGGTGCAGCACCCGGATAATCCGGTTGGCGATGTCGTTCATGCCTTCGGAAAAATCGAGGATGGTGCCGAGTTCATTAATGGAAAAGGCCAGCGCGTTGAGGGTGAAATCCCGGCGGATAACATCTTCGGCCAGGGGGACGCCCCGGGCAACCACATCGGGCAGGGCGCCGCAGGCGGCGTAAACCTCGCGCCGCGTGGAGGCCAGATCCAGCATCAGAAAATCCTTGTAGGTCAGCGTGACAGTCCCGAAGTCGGGAAAGGCCTCCACAAGCTCAAAATTCTTGCTGTGCTGCACCAGCCAGTCGGCAAAGGCGATGGCGTCGCCCTCCACGGTGATATCCACATCGGCGAGAATCAGGCGGCGTTCGGGATCCATGATGAGATCCCGGGTGATGCCGCCAATGACATAGGCCTGGACGTTCTGTTTGGTCAGGGCCGACTGAATTTCATACAGAGCCACCACAAAGGCCGTTGGAAAATACTGGCTTAACTGCCCCGTGAGCTGATGGGTGGTCTGTCCCTGATGCACCGTGGGGCCAATCAGCGGGGAGTGCTCGGGCAGTGCGATGGCGTCCACGGGCAAACTGCCCAGGCCCATGGCGATCATTTTTTCCAGGTCAAGCCGGTTGACGGCCATGGACTGACCGTCCTCGCCGGAAAAAGCTTTCTGGTCCTGATCGGCCATTTCCCAGAAGGCATCGGTAATGGGCATGCTGGGGTTCATGAGCAGTCCGCACGCGAGCCGGGTGAGACGGGCTGATCGCCCCATCGGGGATGCAGGTCCTGAGTGAACCCGAGCTGATCCAGAATTTTGCCGACCGTGTAGCGAATCTGTCCCTCCAGGGAGTCAAACTCGCGCAGGTAAAACGCCAGCATCGGCGGAATCATCACCACGCCCATCTGGCTGAGGGTATGCATGTTGCGCAGATGAATGGTGTTCAGCGGGGTTTCGCGGGGAACCAGGATCAGCCTGCGGTTTTCCTTCAGTGTTACATCGGCCGCGCGGGTCACCAGGTTATCGGCAATGCCGGCGGTAATTTTGCCCAGCGTGCCCATGGAGCAGGGCGCAATCACCATACCGCGCGTCAGGTGGGTGCCGCTGGCCGGCGGGGCGCCCAGGTGGTGACTGCTGTAAATTGTCAGCAGCGGGGCGCTTTCAGGAGGGACCTGAAGGAAATCCACCAGCACCGAGACCGGATTGTCGTCCTGCCCCTGAATTTTAAGCCCGACTTCTTCAAAAATAACCGGCAGGGCCTTCTGGGTCATAATCAGCGCGACGCGTTGCTGCAGCCGCAGGAGCTCGGCCACCAGGCGCAGGCCCAGAATGCTGCCGGACGCGCCGGTAATGCCCACCACAATGGGGGGTTCGGTATGGCCGGGTGGAATCAGTGGGGTCATCACCCCATTCTAGCCCCAACAGAGCGGAACTGAAACGGGCCTACTCCTGGGTCTGGAGCAGGGTGTTCACCACGGCGCCAATCTGGTCGGTCAGGGCTTCCAGCTTCTTTTTAATTTCACGGGCATGTTTGCCCTCCGGCAGGGCGACCAGATACTGCCGGTAAAAATGCATCGCCTGGTCAAACCTGCCGGCGGCTTCGGCGTCCTGCGCCATGGCGAAGTAGGTGTTGCCGGCGCGGGTGGCGGGGTCCAGCCCTTCCTCAATACGGGTCATTAGCTCGGCGAGTTCAGCAGTAAGCGCCGCCGGGGCCGTGCCCTTGGGCATCATGTTCAGCAGTTCATCCAGCCTTCTGCCGCGGCGGCGGGCTTCTTCCAGTTGCTGCCGCATCACCAGGCTGCGCAGTTCTTCCAGGTAGCTTTCCAGTTTTCCCCCGCTCACCAGTTTCTGAATGCCGGCATCAAAGCGGGTTCTCAGCTGGGGTTTTTCCTTGCAGGGTAAATGAGCGGCTGTTCCAAACGCCCACAGGCTGTCCACGGTTTGCTGCAGTTTTTCGTAAATCACGCCCAGATTGATCAGCGTGGGCGCATCGGTGGGGGCCAACTCATAGGCTTTCAGGTAATACTTAAGGGCTTCGGGGAAATTCTGGTTCTGGTACAGCAGACTGGCGAGTTTTTTGTAGGTTTTGTTGGTGCCGGGGTATGCCGACAGGGCATTTTCCAGAATCCCGATGGCTTCTCTGCGCGCCGGTTCGCTGGGGTTGGCCAGCAGCGTTTCGGCCACGCGCACATTGTTTTCAAACGCCTGCCGGGCTTTGTCAAAACGGGCCCGCAGCCGGGCCGTTTCCTGGCTCAGGGAATCCAGGCCGATATAGAGCGAGTAGCATTCCAGCGCCTTGTCCGGCATGGCCAGCTTGTCATAGGCGATGCCCAGGTTGAGACAGACCGTGGCGTTGTTTTTGACGAGCTTCCGGTGGTTCTGCCAGTAGAGAATGGCCTGCTCATATTTTTCCTGCTTAAAGTACAGGTTGCCCAGGTTGATATAGCCGGTGGCTTCCAGCGGATCGAGTTCCAGCGCCTTGCGCCAGCTGGCTTCGGCCTGATCCAGCAGATTGAGCTTAAACTGGGCGTTGCCGAGGTTCAGGTGCGCTTCGGCGGCATGGGGCGCCATGGCCGCCACATCCTGAAAAACAGTCAGCGCTTCTTCCAGCTGACCTCCCTGGTACAGGCTGATGCCTTCTTCTAAGCGTTCGCCGTGCGCCTGCAACGCGTCACCTCTCCCTCAAAAATACACAGTTCCTTTATGATACTGTAGGGGAGCGCGTTTGGCCTACGACAGGCAGGGGAAATTTCAGAAACAGACAGATGACTCAGCTGAGCACACCCAAGATGATGCGTGTTCTGACGACCCTGCAGGAGACGTACGATCTCCACCCGATGGGGGAGCTGACGCGACTGAACCCCTACAAAGTGCTGATGGCCTGTCTGCTCAGCCTGCGCACCAAGGACGAGGTGATGATACCGGCCAGCGAGCGCCTGTTTTCCGTGGCGGACAACCCCCGGGCCATGCTGACTTTGGATAAAGCAACCGTGGAAAAACTGATTTACCCGGTGGGCTTTTATAAAACCAAAGCGCAAACTCTGCTGGATATCGCCCGCGAACTGCTGGAAAAGCACGATGGCCTGGTGCCGGATACCATGGAAGGCCTGCTGGCTTTTAAGGGGGTTGGCCGTAAAACCGCCAACCTGGTGTTGGGGCTGGGGTTTGGCCTGCCCGCCATTTGCGTGGATACCCATGTGCACCGCATCAGCAACCGGCTGGGGTACCTGGTTTCCAGAGACCCGGAAGACACCGAGATGCAGCTGCGCAAAAAACTGCCGCAGTCCGCCTGGCCAGTTATTAACCAGGTGCTGGTGCTGCATGGTCAGCAGATATGCAAGCCCATTGGCGCCCGGTGCGATGTCTGCCCGGTGGCGGCGCTTTGTCTGAAAGTGGACGTGAAAGCCCGGAAAGCGCCTTCCCCTCACCCCCCTTCCCCCTCTCCCGCAGGGGGAGAGGGGGTGTCAACGCCCCACCGTAAACTGGGCGCGGTGGAAACGGCGGCCCTATGACCGATATTCTCGATACCTATCACCAGATATTGCAGCAGCTGCCGGATTACGAGGCCCGCCCGGCCCAGGAGACGATGGTGCGCCTGCTGGCCGAAGCGCTGGAAAACGGCCGCACGCAGATTATTGAAGCCGGTACTGGTTCCGGTAAGTCCTTCGGGTATCTCATTCCCATTCTCAACCAGCTGAGCGATCACCGGCCGGTGGTGATTACCACAGCGACCATTACGTTGCAGGAGCAGCTGATGCAGGAGGACCTGCCTTTTCTGCTGAATGCGGCCGGCCTCGAGGACAAGGTCCGCATTAAGCTGGTGAAGGGTCGCGGCAACTATCTGTGCATGCAGAAAATGCTTGAAACCGAGCGCGATCTGCCCAAACACAGCCCGGACCGGCTGCAGCTGAATGTGCTGAAGGGCGAACTGGGTGATGGTTGGGATGGGGACATGGCCACGCTGGACTGGTCGGTGGGTTCCGGGTTGTGGCGCGAGATCCGTTCGGATTCTGAAGACTGCCTGGGGCCGAAATGCCAGTTTTTTGTTGAGAATCCGTACCGCCTGGCGCGGGAGGATCTGGACAAGGCCGACATTATTGTGGCCAACCATGCCCTGTACCTGCAGGATCTCGTGAGCGGGCAGAGTCTGCTGCCCGCCCACTCGGTGGTGGTTGTGGATGAGGCGCATCAGTTCCGGCATTACGCGGCCAATGCCTTTACCATTCGGATCGGCAAATACGCCACCACCAAACTGATTCAGAAAATCCACCGTCGCCTGATGCCGGTGCCTGAGCGGTTGTTCCATACCATCAGCGATACCGAGGCCGCCATTCTCGCCTGGCTGTTTCAGACCCGCCAGGAAACCATGCGGATCTACCCGGATGCCTTGTGGTTGTCCATGATTGAGCGGCAGATTGCCGCGCTGGAGGAGCTGGAAACCTGGCTGGGCGGCATGGATGTGCAGCAGATACCGCTATTCAATGACGCGGTGATGAAGGACAGTGAGTTTGAAAAAGCGCTGATCCAGAAAGGGAAACTCGTCACGCAGCTGCAAACGCTCATCAGCAAGTGGCGGTTTTTTCTGTATGAAGATCCCCTCAGCCAGATGCGCGTGAACTGGGCGGAGCTGAACCGCCACAAAATGCACTACGAACTGAAATCCACGCCGCTGAATGTGGCGGACCTGCTGCATGAAACCTGCTGGCAGCATAAGCAGGGCATGCTCACCAGCGCCACGCTGGCCGTGGGCGGGCGTCTGGAATACCTGCAGAATGATCTCGGGATTCCGGTGGCCGGCAGCGCCGTGCTGGAGAGTCCGTTTCATTTTGCGGGGCAGTGTGTGCTCTACCTGCCCACTGATATGCCTGATCCCAATGACCGGGCGTTTGTCATGCGTCTGGCCGAAGAGGCGGAGAAACTGGTGCTGGCGACGCGGGGACGCGCGTTTGTGCTTTTCACCAGTTACCAGAACATGCTGCAGGTGAGCGACGCGCTGATACCGCGCCTGCCGTTTGCCTGCAAGGTGCAGGGGGACCTGCCGCGACACCGGCTGATTGAATGGTTTAAGGAGACGCCGGAAAGCGTCATTTTCGCCACGGCAACCTTCTGGGAGGGGGTGGATATTCCCGGCGACAGCCTGACCTGCGTGATGATGGACAAGATTCCCTTTAACGCGCCGAATGACCCGGTGCACCAGGCGACGGTGGATGTGATGAAGGCCCGCGGGCAGGACTGGTTCAGCGAATACGCTTTGCCCCAGGCGATTATCCGGCTGAAACAGGGGTTTGGCCGCCTGATCCGCTCCAAGTCGGATCGCGGCGTGGTGGCGATTTTCGATCCGCGCATGCTCAGCAAGGGGTATGGTAAAACCATTCTGCGCAGCCTGCCGCGCGTGCCGGTGGTCCACAGGGTGGAAGACATTCCGGAAGCCTGCCTGAATCTGGATGAGGTGGGGGTGTAGATATTCCGCCCTTCCGTCATTCCCGCGCAGGCGGGAATCCAGTCCGAGAGCACCTCACCCCCCGGCCGGTTTTAGGTTCACCGGCGAGTACCTCACCCCCTTCGGCGAGTACCTCACCCCCCGGCTGGTTTTACGTTCACCGGCGAGTACCTCACCCCCCGGCCCCCTCTCCTCCAAGAGGAGAGGGGGAGTTCGGAGGACAATTCATCGCACGCATGACCTGTTCTTTAACCGAAGATGGGTTATTAAATACCTGGTCATTTTGAATGCGAATCACCTTAAAGCCCTTTGCCTCCAGGAAACTCTGACGCACCTCGTCGTAACCGGCCACATCCTCCCGATCATGAATCGAGCCATCCAGCTCAACAATCAGCATGGCTGCCGGACAATAAAAATCCACCACAAAACGGTCAATCGGTCGCTGCCTGTAAAACTTCTTACCATTGAGTTGCCGCCCGCGCAGCATCCTCCAGAGCGCCTTTTCGGCCTCGGTCTGTGATTGCCTGAGCATTCTGGCGATTTCAGCTCGTTCCATAACGAGATTCTATCAAACGGCCACACCCTCTCCTCTTGGAGGAGAGGGGGCCGGGGGGTGAGGTACTCGCCGGTGAACGTAAAACTGACCGGGGGTGAGGTACTCGCCGAAGGGGGTGAGGTACTCGCCGGCGAACGCAAAAGGTACGCGCTGGGCTGGGTTCCCGCTTTCGCGGGAATGACGGTGATTAGGGAAGTTCAGGTTGAAAAGCTCCTTTTAGGGCAAAATTACCCTTTCGTGCTACACTCGTTCGGTCCATCAAACAGGAAACTTTCCCCATGCCCCACACCCCGCACAACGGCCACGATTGCGGCCATGACCACGGCGACGAAAGTCCGCTTCTGGTGTATGTCACCGAGGTGCTGGACGATGGCACGCCCGGCGAAACGTTTGCCTTTGAAAAAATTGACACCTTTGAAATTGATGAGCAGGAATACGCCCTGATGGCCCTGCACACCCATGACGATGAAGACGAAGTGGATGAACTGCCGGACAACGTTCGCCAGCTGCATGCGCCGGAGGACGACGAGGAAGAGGAAGAAGTCTTCGTCATGAAGATCAACCACGAAACCAACGAAGAAGGCGCCGTGGTGGAAGTGTATGAACAGCTCAGTGAAGATGAGTATGAGCACGTGTCGCAGTTTCTGGAAAACATGATGGGTGAAGCAGGCGACGATGACGACGATGAGGTTGTCATTGATCTTGAAGAGATTCTCAAGCTGAAGGATGCCCCGGCCGTGGGCAGCAAAAGCGGGACGGTGACGCCCATCCGCCCGGTTGGAGACGAACACTAGACGCCCCATGCGGGCTGACAATCCCCCTGTCTCTGTGGCACAATACGCTCATCACAGAGAGAAGGCGGGGCATTGTGCAGCAACAAACCATCTGGCAGTATCGTGTGGCGCCGGGGACCAAACCCGCCCCGGAACTGGTTGAAGCCGCGCGCGGCAGCCACCTGCTGGCGCGTCTGCTGCAGAGCCGCGGACTGACCACGCCGGAAGCCATCGCCACGTTTCTGAACCTGGACGACTGGCGGCCCACCACCGGCCTGGAACTGCCGGAGATGGACAAAGCCGTGGAGCGCATCCGCCGCGCCATCGATCAGCAGGAAAACATCCTGATTTTTGGCGATTTTGATGTGGACGGCATCACGGGTACGTCCATCTTGATGGAGGCGCTGACGTTTCTCGGCGCCAAAGTGACTTATTACATTCCGGATCGCGCGCGCGAGGGACACGGTCTGAACACCCAGGCGCTGATCCGCCTGAAAAGCAGCCGCCAGTTCAAACTGGTGGTGACCACCGATACCGGGATCACCAATTTTGCCGAAGTCAGCCTGCTGAAAGGCCTGGGCGTGGACACCGTGGTGACCGATCACCACGAACTGCCGGAAAATCTGCCGCCCTCGGTCGCCAACGTCAATCCCAAACTGCTCAGCGATCAGTCCCATCCGCTGGCGCCCCTGTGCGGCGCCGGGGTGGCTTATAAATTGTGTGAACTGCTGCTGGACGGCGAAGCCGAACAAAACCCGGAGCGCCGCGAGGCGTGCGAAGTGGCCAAACTGGCGCTTCTGGATCTCACGGCCATCGGCACGGTTGCCGATCTCGCGTCGCTGGTGGATGAGAACCGGTATCTGGTGTATGAAGGCCTCAAGGTGCTGAACACCCGGCAGCGCCTGGGTGTGACGGAAATTCTGGCGCAGGCGGGCACCGCGCCGGAGACAACGCTCACCAGCGAAAGCATCGCTTTTACCATAGCGCCCCGGCTCAACGCCCTGGGGCGTCTGGATAACGCGCAGGAGGCGGTGCCGCTGCTGATTACGCAGGATGCCGATGAAGCCCGGCGGATTGCAGCCCACCTGGAGCAGCTCAACCGCAAGCGCCGCGAACTGTGTGACAAGATTTTTCTGGAAGCTGAGCACCACCTGATGGCCACCGGCGGGCTGGACGGCCTGAAGCAACGCAAAACCATTGTGCTGGCCAGCCCGGACTGGCATCTGGGTGTGATCGGCATTGTGGCCTCGCGCATTATTGAGAAGTACCACGTGCCGGTTTTTATGATGATGGTGGATGAGGAAAAAGGCGTGGCCCGCTGTTCCGCCCGCTCCATTCCGGGTTTCCATCTGCACGATGCGCTGGTGCCCCTGAGCCATTATTTTGACGTGTTTGGCGGCCATGCCGGCGCCGGGGGGTTCACCATACCGCTCAATAAGCTGGAGGCCTTCAAGCAGGATCTGTATGCCGTGACGGGCAGCACCATTACCGAAGCGCAGATGTGCCCGGTGCGCACTGTGGATGATACCCTGGACTGGACGCAGCTGAACCCGCACCTGATTGAGCTGGTGAACACCATGGCCCCGTTCGGCATGGACAATCCTTCACCCAAATTCGTGCTGGAGAAAGTCATGGTTTCCGCCCAGCGGCCACTGGGAGAAGCCCAGCGCCACCTGAAGCTCATTCTCACCCATGCCGGGCAGGCAGGCCATATTGATGGCCTGATCTGGAATGCCGGGCCGGAAAAATACCGGCCCAAAACCCATTACTCTTTTCTGGTGGTGCCTGAGCTGAATGTGTTTAATGGCCAGGCCAAAGTGCAGCTGATGATTGAAGACGCCAAACTGGCGGGTGGGGCGGCCGTGCCCGAAGAAAAACCCGTCGCGCCGGTCTCGGTGGCGATGCCGGCCAGCTCTGTTTCAGAGCCATCCACACTGGCCGCTTCCAGAATGCCGGGCGTTAAATGGATTGATCACCGGCAGCGGGACGCTGTGGCGCAGTTTGTAGGCGACCTGATGATGCCCGTGGCCGGGGAGCGCAAATTGCTGGTGTATCACGAGGGGCGCGCGCCGGAAATTCCTTTCCTCAGGACGGAACACCTGGCCAGCCGCCTGGCGCTGGCGCCCGTGGAGGAGTTGATCCTGTGGGATCTGCCGCCCAGCCGTGAGTTGTTTGCCGAGGTGCTGGCCACCACGCAACCCTCGCTGGTGCATCTGGTGGGAGGGAAATACCAGGCGCAGCCTGTTTCGACGGATCCTGAGAAATACCTGACCATGATGCTGCAACTGCTGAAACAGTGGGTGAAGAAGCAGCTGCAACTGGCGGCCGCCACGGAGCCGGTGCTGGAAACCACCCTGGGGCTGCTGGCCAGCACCATGGCCGCCAGTGATCGTGTGGTGATGCATGGCCTGATGCTGCTGGAGAAACTGGGGCATATTGCCGTGGCGGTGGCGCCTGCTGTGGCGGAACAACCCCCGGCCGCCATGCGGCTGACCCTCCGCTTGCTGCCGGGCACGGCCAGTCTGAGCCGTCTGGACGATCAGCTGGCGTTTGTCGCCTTTGCGCACGAGCTGGCCGAGGTGGGCCGGTTTCGTCAGTGGCTGATTCAGAGCGGTCTTGATACAATCAAGGCGGATTTTGCGATGGTTCGGCCTGCTCCCGCCCCGGATGCCCGGGCGCCTGTGGCCAGCGCCTGATACCTGTATCCAGGAATATTATTGAGACCGGCCAAGTTGAGATGAAGAAGGAAGATGACGCGATGAGTATGGCGACCCCGACGACCACGGTGGATGTGGACAGGATTAAGGCCGCCGTGCGCGCCATCCCGGACTTTCCGATTGAAGGCATTCTTTTCCGCGACATTATGCCGGTGCTGCGCGATGGCGATCTGCTGAACCAGACGGTGCAGTACTTTGTGGAGCACCTGCAGGGTAAAAGTGTGGATTATATTGTGGGAATTGAGTCCCGAGGGTTTATTCTCGGCGTGCCGCTGGCCTGCAAACTGGGTGTGGGGTTTGTGCCCATCCGTAAAAAGGGCAAACTGCCCGGCCCGGTCGCCCGGCATGAGTATGATCTGGAGTACGGCTCCGACATTATTGAAGTGCAGGCCGATGCCGTGCCGCGCGGCAGCAGGGTGGTGGTGATGGATGACCTGCTGGCCACCGGCGGGACCGCCGCCGCGACGATTAACCTGCTGAACACGCTGGAAGCCGATATTGTTTCCGTGCTGTTCATGATTGAACTGGCGGATCTCGCCGGGCGCGACAAACTGCCCGCCGGCACGGAGATGCACGCGATGATCCGGTATTAGCGTTTCTTAATATTCGCATTGTCGTAATAAGCGCTTTAGGGCAATACTGTTATTGAGTATTGTTAAGGCTTTGTACATGAATTTTTTTGATCCAACCTCTGCACACGGGCAAATTATTATTGGATTAGTAATCGCGGTGCTGGCCGGCTTATTTAATATTGGAAACATTAAACGAGGAATACTCAACTTAATTCAGTTAATTAAATGGCGACTATTGAAAGTTAAGCCCGATAAATTCTCAATAATTATTTGTAGTATTGAGAATGATGAAGATACGACTGTTCTAAAGACAGTATCGAAACTATTGGTATCGGGCTTCTCATGGCTTGAGGTGCATGGTGCGCCAAACATTAACTTAAATGTTGATGAAATTAATCCTCGGGATTGTATCGAAAAGAACCACAGTAAAGCAAGACGAATACTGCGTGAGAAAAAAGCCGACTTGCTTGTATGGGGCTATTGTACCAATACGCATTTGAAGATCTTTTTTGAACATCAAGGTTTTTCAACTGAAGGAAAGAAATCATATTCACTGGCAACTATTAATGAGGTTGTGTTGCCTAAAGAATTCTCCAATGACATTGGTTTGGTTATTCTGGCTGTTGCGTACGGTCATATTTTAAACCCACCTCATACTCGTGAATTTCTTGAACGTAAGTTCGTAATTGACTTCTACTCAATTGCTAAAAAGTTGGATGTATTATTACAGGAAATGCCGGATTCACTGAAGGAGTTTGAGTACTTTCTTTGGGATGCTACAGCCTCTGCATATTACAACGCTTATGTCGGGAGCCAGAGTGATCGAGAGCCATTGGTTCAAGCAATCAGTAGGCAATTAAAAGTTTTGGAGATTGTTCCAAAGGATAAGCCACTATTAATCAAACTATGTTTAGCAGCAAACTATGCAGCATACGTAAGTGAACTGGCAAAAAACGATAAAAACCCTCAAGGTTTTATAGAGGCGCTTAATATTTATCAAGATGTTTTTAAAGAAATAACATTTTCTAATTGCCCTGATTTTGCGACTTTCAAATTTGGCCAGGCAAATACACACTTGGAATTTAGTAGTATATTGCCAGTTCAGGAAATACAAGTGGATTTACTAAAGAAAAGCATAGACTGTTTTGAAGAAGCTATAGCTGCTGTTCCAATAAATGATGGTTTAATTATTGCTAAATACAAAAATAACTTAGCAGTGGCTTATAAGAGAATTGGCCAAATTACAAACTCAGTAGAATATCTTCAAAAAGCGGTGGATATTTTGCAAGAAGTAACAGAAATACACACTATTGATGAAGTGCCTTATACATGGGCAATAACTGTTTCAAATATTGCATCAAACCTTGGTTTAATCGGTTGTCTCTCTAATTCTAGGGGTGACCTTGAAAGTTCAATTAGTTATTATAGAAGTGCTTTGGAAGTTCAAAATCCGAATATACGAGTTGACGACTGGTTCAAATCAGTCAGTGGCTGTGCTGGCTCATATTCAAATATAGGCGGGATTTTCAAAGATAAAAAAGTTTTTGAGGAAGCCATTGAATTACTCAACAATTCGCGTGTATTGATAAAGAAAAAATATTTCCACCTATATTGTCGTTTAAGTTGGCAATTGGGTGAAATCCTTTTTAGGATGGGAAGCATTTTTTCTTCTCCGGATTATTATAATGATAGTATATTAATTCTCGAGGAACTAAAAGAAACAAAAGGTATTGAGCAAGTAGGGCTAACACAGGCCCAAGTTGAGAAAAATATACAACAGGCGGAAAGTAGAATTACAGAATTAGTAGATAATTAAGCAGCTTTCCTCCAAACAATTTATTTCATTTTGGTTACAACGGAACCGACACCTCCAGCACACACGCAATGCGTATTGTCTCAACCGACAAACACGAGCATGAGGAGGACACGGTTATGTCCATTCAAGGAATTTCCGGCAACGCCGGCTGCCAGCATACCGCCTGGACAGGGAACTGCAACGGCCGCAGCGGCGCTGAGAAGACCACTGCCGGCGATAGACAGACAAGTACCGAGGCCGCTGTCGTGACCCGCTCCGGCGAGGATGACAGGCAGGCTGAAGGCGCCGCTTATATGGATCGTCCGGGTCGCCACCGCGGGCACGGTAAAGGCGTTGGCCTGAGCCAGGACCGCCTGAACCGCCGCCTGGAGCACATGGAGAAGATGGGCTTTGACACAGCGGACCTGAAGAAGGTGATTGATAATTTTGAGGACATTGACGAGAACGGCGATGGCCGGGTGAGCCGCCGTGAACTGCGCGAGGCCGCCGAGGACTATGAATTTGACGTGCGGGCACTGCGCCACGGCCGACGCCCACAGGCCGGAGAGGCTGCTTCTGGCGAGACCCCGCCTGCAGAGGGTGGCCCGGAAGTCCCTGCCGGTGACACACAACCCGCAGAAGGTAGTACTGAGCCCCCTGCCAACAGCGCTGTGCCTCTCGAAGGGGATGCCCCCGTCCCCGCCGCTGCTGCAGCTGCTAAAAAAGTAGTGCCTGCCGCCGTGAAGGCCCCGGAAACGCCTGTGAACACAGAGGATGCCAGCCCTGCCGTGGAGCCCCCTGCTGAGGAACCTCCCAAGCCGGAGCTGTCCGTGGCGCTGGAGCCCGGTAAGGACGGCGGCCCGCTGCGCCTGAGCGTGAGCTTTAACCCCAAAACCTTCCAGGCATTCCAGGTGTCGCTCTACATCCAGCAGAACAGTGTTGGTGAGAACATCTACAACACCTCTGTGGATGCCGTCGCCTAGTACATGGTCACGAAAAAGCCCTCTCTGATACCGGAGAGGGCTTTTTGTTTCGTTTAAGCTTCTTTGGCCTCGGGCTCGGGTTCTTTCACCGGCACGGGAATGCTGGCTTTAGGCTCTCCGTCCTCGTCGCCTTCAGCGGCGGGGGCTTTTTCGGCCTTGGGCTTGGCGGGCTTTTTAGCCGGTTTTTCCTCGGCAGCGCCTTCCGGTTTGGTTTCGGAAGCTGTTTCGGCAGGCTTGGCTTCTGAAGCGCCTTCAGCCGGCGGCGTCGCGCCTTCGGCGGGTTCCAGGTTGGGGTGGGGCTTTTTGCCTCGGGGCACTTTCATTTCCGCTGGCAGGTCGTCCCGTTCCTCGTTCCAGCGCGGCATATTGCGGTTTTTACGCACCAGGCCAATGCCCACGTGGACGCGCCATTCGTCAATCTTCAGCTGCTTGCTGATGATTTTGTGGACGCCCACAGGCGGCAGGGGCAGGAAGCTTTCATACAGCGTCTCAATGGCAATCAGTTGCTCGGGAGAGACCGCCAGACGGCGTTTGGGATACTCCAGCTTGGGCAGCTTCATCTTCTCGCGGATGAGGTTGATGCCAAAGAAGACCTTGCTTGGCGAGAGGTTAATCTCTTTGCCGATCACTTCGTGGATATCCGGGTTGGGCAGGGGCAATGCCGCGCGATACAGCCGTTCAATATCCACCAGTTGTTCTTTGCTCACCAGCAGCTTTTTGCGGGGACCACCCGGTCCGCCGCGTCTGGGGCCGCCCGGGCCGGGACCACGACGTGGACCGCCGAAGCCGCCTCTGGGGCCGCCAGGCCCACCGGGACCACGGGGCGGGTAGCCGCCGCCCGGTCCGCCCGGACCGCGCTGCTGATAACCACCGCCAGGCCCGCCGGGGCCGCGAGGCGGATAACCGCCGCCAGGCCCACCAGGACCACGGGGGGGATAACCACCACCGGGTCCGCCGGGACCACGTTGCGGATAACCGCCGCCCGGTCCGCCCGGACCCCGGTTTCCGTATTGGGGACGTTGCCCGGGCTCAGGGCGCGGGCGCGGTGCGGCATTGGCTTCCGGATACAGGCAGGAGGGACAAATCACCCGGTTGGGGTTTTTGGTCTCAAACTCAATACCGCATTTTGTGCATTTATTGCTATACATAATCGGGTTCTAATAAGCCACTCTACGAGTTTGGTGATTCATTCACAGTTGCCCAGCCTAAAATTGGGGGATTTCGGGCGATGTGCGCAATGCAATCAATGGGGGTCAGGGGAAAAGCCTTCTAACAAAAGGGAGAAAGGGGACCGTGCCCGCTGATGGCGCGATTCCACGCGCTGATGAAGAATTCAGCCGTCCTGTTCTTCAACCAATACAACCAAGAGCCAAAGGGGGAAAAGACAAGAAATAAGAAATGCCCCTTATCTGATCGAGGTCACCCCATTAATAACACACATTCGTTTAAAGGGATAGGATTTTTTACGTTTTTTCAACCATTCGGAGGAGACCGAAAGGAGGGGGTGGGTTCAGAAGGCGGTGGTGATGATGGGGGCCTTCTCCTGGGCGATGTTGGGAAAGACCAGGATATTGCCGTTGTTATCGCGCCAGCGGACCCACCCGATGGGGGTGTTCCGCTGAAAATCCAGGGCTTCCACCAGCAGCCAGTTTCCGCGGATGTGTCTGACCCGCAGGTCGCGGATAACCGTGACCTTGATAAAGGGTGCCTTGTCGTCATCGGAGGTGCGCAGGCTTCTGTAGTAATCCGTGACGCCCGACAGCCAGTAGATGCCGTAGGCCTTGGCGTTGTACTTCATAAACGAGACCCAGGGCTGATAGGTGCCGAAGTGGGCCGGGTTGTCCGCACTGCCCGGCAGGGCGTCCAGTCTGGGGCCGTCCTGGGTGATCAGCTCCGGGCTTTCATCGGCGGCGGTTTTGCCCGAGGAGACCTCGGTGGCGCTGGTCTGTTTGCCCGCCTCACTCTGAGAGGCCGTCATCTCCGGCTCGATGGGGATATTGAGGTGGACCCAGCCGCTGGCCTGGGTGCGCTGGTCGTAAACGACCTCCACCCACTGGTTGTTGGCATCGCCGAGAACGGCCATCATGGCCACGTCATTCTGCGGGTAGAAGCTGATAAAGACGCTGCTGGCGTTAATGCGGCGGTTCTGAATGCGGGAGTACAGGCTCAGGCTGTCGCCGTTGTGGCTCCAGACGAGATCCTCAACCACCGGGCTGTTTTCCGAGGGGGTCTGGTAGACCGTAATGTGATACGGGGCGAAATAGATGCCGTTGCCGTAAGTGGCGCCGTTTTTATACGCGCTGGGTCCAAAGCCGTTAATGGGCCGTGCACTGGCCGCCGGTATCACCAGGCATACGGCGCAAAGCATCAGCAGCAGGGCGGTCAGCAGCGCGCCGAGGTGACGGGCCCATTGGTTGGGTTTCATGGCTTTCACGCTCATACGTCCATTGTAACGCTGTCACAGGATCCCAGACACCTGTGGATGGGGGAAGTTCCCGTTGATGCCACCCTGCAGGCTGTTTAGGGGGTGTGATGAAGGGGTGCCTTCTCAAACCGCTGTATCGCAGGTATGCTACGGATATGCTTTGGGATACCGGGTTGATGAAACAAACTGGCTGCCGGCATGGCCGGAGGGCTGGCCGGCTGTTTATGGCCGTTCTTCTTTGCGCTGTGCTTGCGGGGCCGGCCAGGGCGGACAGTGTGCGTCTCAGTACCGATCTCAGCGTACTGACCGGCAAGATTCTCTCCGTGACGGCGGACAAGGTGATCCTCCAGACGCCGGCCGGTTACAAAATTCCCATCAGCCGGGTGGATGTCATGGAGATTCACTTTGACGGGATTGACACGGATCCCGGCACCCTGAAACCGATCACCACCAGTCCGGCTTCCGGTCCGGTGTCGGCCCCGGTCTCCGATGATCCGAGCCAGCCCCTGCCGCCCAGGCTGGCGCCGCAGGCCCCGCCTTCCACCTGGACCGCGGTGCGTTTTCCGGCCGGGGACAATGCCGAGACGCCGGATGACAGCCCCGGCAGTGTGGTGGTGTTGTCGCGTTTCCGCGGGCAGGCGGGCAAAACGACTTATGCCGGTTTGTATAACTTTGAGGACAAGGGCACGCTGTGGGTCCGGGTGCCGCAGGTGGTTGCCGCCGACAGTCATCTGACGTTTTACCTGTTTGGTCGCAATACCCCCGGCGAAAAGCCGGAGGACTTCACCATTCAGGCGCGTTACCTGAACGACGGGGGGACGGAGCTGGGGCGATCCGCCTGGTTTTATTACCAGCCGCCGTCCATGCCGCCTGTCAAAACCCCCGGGGACGACGAACGCCCGGCCGAATGGTTTGATCAGCTGCCCGGCAAGGCCGGGGTGACGGCCGGGTTGCCGGTCAGCTGGACCGTGCCGCCGATGACCCGGACCATTGAGCTGCGTGTGCAGGGGGCTGTGCCGGAAGTGCCTGCCCCCCGGCGGGATCATCTGGTGGGTTACCTGAGCGGACTGGTGCTGGAAGCCCCGGTGATGGCGCCGGTGCCTGCCGACAGTTTTGCGCCGGTGCCCGCCGCGCCGGATGACGCCAACCCGCCCGCGCCCGGCACGCCGGAACTGGATCTCTCCCCGCTGCGTCGGTGAGCTTGGGGAGGGGGCGTTGTCGCCATCCGGTTTGCGATATGCTGGGCGGATGAGCAGCCGCTTCCACATCGCCAAAGCCAGTTTCATCATCAGCGCGCCGGATCTCGCCCGCTGTCCGGACATGCAGAACCGTCCGGAAGTGGCGGTCGTGGGCCGCTCCAACGTGGGGAAGTCGTCTTTTATCAACGCGCTGGTGCGGCACAACGGCCTGGCAAAAACCAGCCAGACGCCCGGCAAAACGCGTCTGCTGAATTACTTTGACGTGCAGGGCAAACTGGGTGAAAAACCGGCCGGCATGGTGCTGGTGGATTTACCGGGGTACGGGTATGCGCGGGTCTCCAAAACGGAGCAGGCGCAGTGGCGCCGGGAGATGGAGCGCTTTCTCAAAGAGCGCGAACCCCTGAAGCTGGTGCTGTTGCTGGTGGACAGCCGCCACGGCCCGCAGGAGAACGACTGCCAGATGGCTGAATGGCTTCAGTTTTTCGGGCTGCCCATCCTGGTGATTATGACCAAGGTGGACAAGCTCTCGAAAAACGTCATTCAGAAGCAGCGGCAGCTGACGGCCAAAGGGCTGGACGTGATGCCTGAAAAGGTGATTCCCTTCTCCGCCGTGACCAAGCAGGGGCTGGATGATGTGTGGCGGGCCCTGATCGAGCGCGATCTGGTCGTGACGACCTAGAACCGATGCCGGTAACGTATACCCGTTGGCTCTTCTCCGTTTGTACTTCCGGCGTGTTGTGGCTAAAATGGCGGTTCATTCCGTAGCGGTAACTGTAAAGGAAGGCATCCATGGCTGTGATTGACCCGACTGTGACCCCGCAACCTCTGACCGCCGGTCTGCTGGCCGGAAAAACAGGAATTATTTTTGGCGTCGCCCACAAAAGCAGTATTGCCTGGGCCATTGCCCAGTCCCTCAGCGCCGCCGGCATGCGCCTGGCGTTCACCTACCAGGGCGAACGTCTGGAGGGCAACGTGCGCAGTCTGGCCGAGACCCTGCCCGGGTCGCTGATTCTGCCCTGCGATGTGACCCGCGACGAAGACATTGAGAGCGTTTTTGAGAATGTGGCGGCCGAGTTCGGCGGTCTGGACACCCTGGTGCACAGTGTCGCATTCGCGCAGCGCGAAGATCTGGACGGCCACTTCGTGGATACCTCGCGCGACGGGTACCTGCTGGCGCAGAACATCTCCAGCTACTCGCTGACGGCCATGGCCAAGGCGGCCAAACCCCTGATGGAAAAGCAGGGCGGCGGCAGCATTATTACGCTGACCTACCTGGGCGGCGAGCGCGTGGTGAAGAACTACAACGTGATGGGCGTGGCCAAGGCCGCGCTGGAAATGAGCGTACGTTATCTGGCCGCCGATCTTGGCGAGTACAACATCCGCGTCAACGCGATTTCCGCCGGGCCGATTAAAACCCTGGCGGCCCGGGGCATCTCCGGCTTTTCCTCCATTCTGGATGCCATGAAGGAGCAGACCCCGATGAAGCGCAACGTGGAAGCGGCCGAAGTGGGCGACACCGCGCTCTTCCTGGCCAGCCACCTCTCCCGTGGCATTACCGGCGAAGTGCTTCACGTGGACGCGGGCTTCCACTGCACCGCGTTTTAAGCGCAGCGCACGGTATTCCGTTTACAGCCCCCGGATGCGGTCTGCGGGTGAGACGATGCTGGTGATCCGCAGGCCGAAGTTGTCTTCAATAACCACAACCTCGCCCTTGGCGATGAGTTTGCCGTTGGCCAGCAGATCGACCGGCTCGCCGGCGATCCGGTCCAGCTCGATAACCGAGCCGCGGGTGAGTTCGAGCACTTCCTTGATGGGCAGAATGGTTTTACCCAGTTCCACGGCCAGGCTCAGGCTGACATCCAGCACGAGTTCGAGGTTTTTGTTTTCCTCGCCAAACACCTGCTGCTGATCATCGAATGCGCTGAACGAAACCGGGCTGACGGTTACGGGATTAACTTCCATGGAACCTCCTGATCCCCCTGCTGGTTTGTTGATGGTGCCGCCGCCGCCGACGAACTGATCGCCGCCGCTGCCTTTGGGTAAACCGGCCATTTCAAAGCCTTCGCCACCGGCAGAGGCGCTGCCGGCTGTGGCTTTGGCCTGTTCGGCCGCGATGGCCGGATCACTTTCCGCCACCAGTTTGGTGACCATCGTGCGGGCGTGGTTGATGGGCAGCAGCTGCGTCAGTTGAAGGGTGTCCGTGCCGCCCACGGTAATATCCACACCCATACAGGCAATGGCGCTGTTGGCATATTCAGGCAGAATGCCGGTGAGGGCCAGGGGCGCAAAATCAATGACTTCGGGGTTATCAATCACAATGGGATGACTGAGCACCGAGGCCAGGCTGGTGGCCGCTGAATTCAGCAGCTGGGTCATGCAGTCGGCGAAAATCTCGCGCTCATCATCGCTCAGTGGGCCGGTTGGAATGGTTTCCGGCGCGGCGCCCATGGCGGTCAGCGAAATGGTGGCGAGCTTGCGGGCTTCCTCGGTTTTAATGAGGTAGACCGTACTGCGTGAGAGGCCTTCCTTGTAGTGCACAATCAGCAGCGTTTTATCGCCCGCGCCCAGCTGGCTGACGGCCGTTTCCAGCGTATCGCCGGAAAAGACGTTGGGCGTGCCAATCTCAATACCGGTGCCCATGCGCGCAGCCAGCGTCGCCACGCCGGCGCCCATGGCGATATTGGTCAGTTCGGCCAGGGTATCTTTTTCTTCCTGGCGCAGCAGTTGATCCTGATCATCCGTTGTCATTGAGTCCAAATCCTTCCAGGGCTTCTACGTTGTCCACATCGTCCACAATGTAGACGGCAAGTTTGTCTTTGAGGGTGCCGGGCCGGCAGAAAAACTTCGGTTTCTGGTTAACGCACACCAGCAGGTTGTCCGCCGCCAGCCGGTCCAGCCGGATGACATCCCCCACGTTCAGCATCAGGAGATCCTGCACGTTGATGGTGGTGCCCCCGAGTAAAACCTGTAATGGCGTTTTGGCGAAATGCAGCTTGGTCAGGATGGTTTCCTGCTCCTCGTTGCCGCTGCGGGAGGTCTGCCGGTGGAAGATGTGCTGTGCGCTGAGCTGGCCGATGACGCCTTCAAGAACCGGGTAGGGAATACACAGACTGATGAGCCCGGAGTTCTTGTTGCCAAGATTAATCTCAAAGGTGATCAGCGAAACGATTTCGCCCGGGGTGGCCACCTGAATGAGGGCGTAGCTTTCTTCCATGCCCACCAGGGCGGCGTTGATGTTCATCATCGAGCGCCAGGATTCTTCCAGACAGTTGATGGCCCGGTCCAGCACGCGCCGCACCAGGGATTGTTCAATATCGGTCAGTTCGCGGGCCTTGGGCTCCGGGTTGCCCGGGCCGCCGAGCATCCGGTCAATAATGCACGAGATGGCTTCATAGCCCACGCCCATCAGCACCTGGCCGGGCAGGGGATCCAGTTCCATGATGCCCACCGTCATGGGGCTGGGCATGGAACGCACAAATTCATCGTAGGTCAGCTGATCCACCGAAACGACGTCAATCTCCACGTTCATCCGCAGGTAGGCTGTCAGAATCAGGCCGAACTGCCGGGCAAAACTTTCGTGGATGGTTTGCAGGGCGCGCAGGTGATCTTTGGAGAATTTATCCGGACGGCGGAAATTGTAGAGCTTGTAATTGCGTTTCTCCACATGCGGATGGTCGTCCGTCATGAAGCCGCCAGCCCCGCCGCCGCCGCCGGCGGCTGCCGCAGCAGGTTCTGCCGTTACCGACAGGGACGAGAGTAAGTTATCGATTTCGTCTTGCGATAACACCGGCGATGAGCCCCTTCACAGTTGAGCTGCGGATTGTTCTCCGCATAGCGCCTCAGCGCTGGATGATAAAGTCCTCAAAGTTGACGCGGACCACTTCAAAACGCGCTTCGAGAAGCTGGTTGATCTCTTCCTTGATTTCGTCTTTCAGTGATTCCTGACCTTCCACCGAGGACAGGGTGCCGGCCGTCCGCTTCATCAGTGCCGAGTTCACCACGTCGCGGATAGTGGGGGTGTACTTACCCATGTTTTCCTTGAAGTGGCCCATGCAGGTGTCAAACGGACTGGCGGCGGGTGCGCCGTTGGCCAGCGTCTGCCGGTCCACACGGTGATCCGGCGTGCTGATGGTGGTATGACGGATGCCCTGAATGGAAACCGCAGCGCCCACCACCTTGCCTTCGCCCTCAGGCATCAGCATGGCGTGCCCCTCTTTCAGGTCATAACAGTTTTCTTCCTTGTCCATAATGCTCAGGGACATTTTGGCGCGCAGGTACTGGTTGCCGCCGAGGTTGGGATCCACCTTGAGATTGACCATGAACTCGTCGAGTTCCATGTTCATTCCGATTTTCGGGCCTTCGTCGTGACCACCGCCGCCATGGCCGTCTTCCTCACCCTGCGGCAGTTTTTCCACAATGGCCGGGGTGATGACCATGGGCGCCAGAAAATAAACGGATGCCGCCGACGTGGCCGTGGTGCACAGCACAATGGCCACCAGCGTGATGATAAACTTCAGATCCAGTCCGCCGGACTTGGGCGCGGCGGCTGCGCCGGGCGCGGCGGCGTCCACTTCCGCTTTGGGTTTGATGTCTTTTGGCTTGGTGGGACGGGCCATGAAACAATTTCCTTACGGTGTGTCCTGATGTTTCCCTGCTCCGGCGCTGTCCGGGGGTGCGTTCACCGACGTTTGGGGCGGAGTTTGCGCGCCAGCATATAGTATTACTATATCGACCCGGCGGTTTTTTCGTTTCCCTTCAATGGAGGAATTTTCCGTGACGGGCTGGTATTCTCCATACCCGGTGGCTGAAAGCCGGGCCGGTGGGACATGGTGGCCAACCACCAGATAGCGCAGGATGCTGGTGGCCCGGGCGGTTGAAAGCTCCCAGTTGGAAGGGTATTGCGCCGTGGCGATGGGGGTGTTGTCCGTATGGCCCTCAATGCGCAGGGCATTGGGCATTGTTTTCAGCACGGCCACCAGTTCATCCAGCCGCCTGCGCGCGCCGCTGTCCAGTTCGGCCTGGCCCGGTTCAAACAGCAAAGAATCCTTCAGCGAGAGGATAACCCCCCGGCTGTCCTGGCGCACGGCGATGGCCTGACGCACCGGTGCGGAAACTTCTTTTTCCAGTCTGGCGCGCACCGTTTCCCGCAGTGTATCCGCCGCTTTTTTTACCGGCGCCGGGGTTTTAGCCTGCGGCACGGTAACCGCGGTTGGGGATGGCGCCTTGGCGGGGGCGGGCCTGGGCATGCTGATGCTGGCGGACAGAACGAGAAACAAGCCCAGCAGCAGCGTCAGCATATCCGCGTAAGGGAGCACCCAGCGGCTGTGACCGGTTTCCACCAGCGGGCCGTCAACCGGGTCATCCCAGTCGGCCATGCGTTTCAGCAGGGTGATGGTGGGCGGGGGCTGAATCATGCTAGTAACCCAGTGTGGCCAGTGGATCGGCTTCGCTGACTTCGCGCTGTATCGCCTTGCGCTCAGCCGTATGCTGGCCCGGAGGCGAAATGTACCCTTTTTTACTGACGAACGCGTTGAGTTTTTCCTCCAGCAGCAGCGGGTGCTCCCCACGGTGGATGCTGAGGATGCCTTCGAGAATGAGTGTATTGATGAAGTATTCGTCGCGGGCCTGCTGGCGCAGCCGCGAAGCCATGGGCAGCAGAATGAGGTTGGCCAGCGCCACGCCGTACAGCGTGGCCGAAAATGCGGCGGCAACGCCTTCGCCCAGCAGGGTGGGGTTATGGAAGTCGTGAATGACGTGAATCAGACCAATGACTGCGCCAATAATGCCCATGGTGGGCGCATAGCCGCCGGCGGTTTCAAACACGCGGGCTTCTTCCTGGGCCTGGCGGTAAATCACTTCAATCTCTGTGGCCAGGCTGTGCTGAACCAGAGCTTCGTTGCTGTTGTCAACAATCAGCGAGAGGCCTTTGCGCAGAACCGGCTGGCCGACCTCGGCGATCATGGTTTGCAGGGGCAGCGGGCCTTCAAACCGCACGAAATGCGCAATCTGGATCAGTTCCTGGCTGGTTTCCAGCGGGTTGTAAGCGGTCTGCAGGAGACCTTTTCTGAAGGCGTCCGGCGTTGCCGAAAGGATTCGGCCGGGAAAACTGACAAGCGTGGCGCACAGCGTGCCGCCAAAGACCATCAGCAGGGCTTCCGGCTGCAGCAATATGGCCGCCGGCACCTGCGCCAGCAACAACGCACCGGCCAGCACAAGGGCGCCGCCGCCCAGTCCGATGACACTCGCCTTATCCATGGCGGAACTCCGGTTGTAAACCGTTCTGCAAGCCTGAAACACCTCGCTGGCCATTTATTCTGGCCGTTTATCCTGAGGAACGCTCTTTTCAGGGTAGCCGAGCGCGGTGCGGCTTTCCTCCACCACGTGGTGGAGAAGCCGGCAGGACGGAAGAAAAAAATTAAGCCAGCGCAGGCGCCGGTGCGGTCACCGGGCGGTTTCGGGCGTCCACGCGGATACAGGTGGGCTGGTGCGCAACGGCGGCAGACCGGGGCAGCTGGCAGTAGGCGGCAATAATCACCAGGTCGCCCGGGGTGGCCAGGTGGGCGGCGGCGCCGTTGATCTGGATAATGCCGGAATGGGCTTCGCCTTCAATAATGTAGGTTTTAAACCGGTTGCCATTGGTGACGTTATAGATTTCCACCGCCTGGTGCGGCAGCAGTCCGGCCCGTTGCAGCAGCCCGGCGTCAATCGTGATGCTGCCCTCGTAATGCAGCTGGGCATCGGTGACGGTGGCGCGGTGTATCTTGGCCTGAAGCAGCTCGATCAGAGGCTCCGGTCCGCTGGTGTGAGGAGGGGTGGGCATGCGGCCATTCTGCCACGACCCGATTCCCTCATCAAGCAGGCCCGGGGGGGGCCGGCGAATCCGGCTCCGGTGGCGGGGGCGCCCCGGCATGCCGGGTGTACATCCGGCGGACCGACTCATCCACGCGGATATGCTGGGTCATCAGGTGGAATTTGCCCTGGTGGGTGAGAATATCCTGATGCTCCGACAGTTTGGCGGGGTTTTCAGCGGCCTGCCGGGGCCGGGCTTTCTGCAGAAACCGGTCCGCCCTGGGGCCTTCGCCGTGCATGGCCGACAGCACCTCATTCAAGGTGTAGGGCCAGGTCAGCTGGTATTTCTCCCGGCCAATCCGCACAAAGTCAAACCCGACCGGCAGGTCGTACAGCGCCTGTATAGTGGCTTCATCCCGTGCGGAGAGGTCCACCACGCCATACTGATGAGGGACAAACATAATGTCAGAGGCCTGATCGCTGTGGTCCAGAAGCCCCAGCGCATGACCGATCTCGTGGAGTATGGTGTGACGGACTTCATCGGGGTCGTTATACCGCGCGTTGATGATGCCGTCGGAAATACCGATGGATATCTCGGCCGAGTAAATCATGGACTGCTTGTTAATGCTGTATTCGCAGTGCCCCAGCGATTTGCGATCGGCCCGCCGCCAGACAAAGTTGATCTGAGACTGGTTGAGATCACCTACAATCTGAAACCGTACTTTGCCGCCGGTGGCTTCTGTCCAGCGGTTCATACATTCCATAATCATCTGATTGTAAGCAAAGGCATTGGCCTGTTTGGCCTGCTCATACCAGTGGAAGGGCGCCAGATAAACACGAAGCGGCATGGCGCCGTCCGGCCAGCGGACGGTCAGGTTGTTTTTCAGGCACTGCTGCAGGTAGGTATCGGCCAATTGTGCTGAACCGCCTTTCCATCAGCAGTGTAGAAGAATTTCTGACGCGCCGCCAGTCTGCCTCGGAAGATTCCCTTGTTTATCGTATACTGCGCGCAATCCATTGTATGCAATCAGGGAGAGAGACCCATGCTGACTTTGCAGGATGCCCGGCGCATTATTGACGCCGCCGAGAAGCGGGCCGCTGAAATCGGCCAGCCGATGAACATTGCGGTGGTGGATGCCGGCGGGCATCTCATCAGCCATGTGCGCATGGACAACGCGTGGATTGGCAGCATCGACATTTCAATCAAAAAGGCGTTCACCTCCCGTGCTTTTGACATTGCCACCAAGGACCTGGCTGAACACAGTCAGTCCGGCGGACAGTTCTTCGGCATTCATGAATCCAACGACGGGCGCATTATGATTTTTGCCGGCGGCGTTCCGATTAAATCCGGCGGACAGGTCATTGGGGCCATTGGCGTCAGCGGCGGTTCCGGCGAGCAGGACCAGACGGTGGCTGAAGCGGGCGCGCGCGCCTTCGGCGCGCCTGTTGCCGTATAACGCTGAATCACCTGTTTTATTCAAGACCCCCGGTGCTGATCCGATAGGATGATCAGGCAGCTTCAGCACCAAACCGATATACCTCATGCTAACAGTTTCAGAAATGCAGAAAAAACCAGCGCGGTCACTCATGTCCACGCAGGTTATTCTGCTGACCAATGAAACGCCCCTCTATCGGGCGCTGGAGACTTTTAAAAACGCCCGCATTGGCGGCCTGCCGGTGATTAACCGTGAGGTGGAATATGTCGGACTGCTGTCCAAATCGGATTTCTTCAAGCCCGTTCTGCTGGACCGGCTGGCGAAGAAGGAAGACGTGACCCGCCTGCCGATCGGCGAAATCATGACGGCTGAAGATCTGGTTCTGATTCCGCCGGACGCCACGGTGATGGATGCGGCGAAGATTATGGTGGGCCAGCACCTGCACCGCGTTTTTGTGCAGAATGAGGAAGGCCGGATTGGCGGCGTGGTGAGCAGTATGGACGTGCTGCGCCTGTTTGTGGACAACGAGCTGGATACGACGACAATTGAACCGGTGATGACGCGGAAACTTTTTTCCGTGCCGTGGAACGCCAGCCTGATGGAAGTATGCCGTTCGCTGGATGCCCGCAAGGTAAGTGGCATGCCCGTGCTGGATGAGCAGCAACGCTTTACCGGTTTTATCTCCAATACGGATCTGATCAAGTTTCTGACGGATCCGGCGCATTTAATCACCCTGCGCGTGCGCGAAATTATGAGACACCAGCTCGTCTCTTTGCCCATCACGGAATCGATTGAGAACGCCTCGCGCCGGATGGTGAACGATCGGATTCACCGGGTCTTTGTGCACGATCAGAACCATGCCATTTGCGGCGTGCTGAGTACGCTGGATGTGGCGCGTTTTATTCTCGGGCCCGTATAAGCAAAGCTGTGTGCGGCGTATAATGGCGCTGTACCATTGAGCTGGCTTAAGGCCCAAGAAAGGACTGGTGTGCTATGGCAACCGTTCGTGAAAGTAACGCCCTGTGGGAAGGCACCCTGAAAGAAGGCAAGGGAACCGTTTCCGTGGGCAAGGTTTTTGAAGGGCAGTACTCCTTCCCTTCCCGTTTTGAAACCGGAGACGGCACCAACCCCGAGGAACTGCTGGCCGCTTCGCATGCCGCCTGCTATGCGATGGCCCTGTCCGCCGGTCTGAGCAAACGGGACTTCAAACCCAAATCCGTAAAAACCGTGGCCAAAGTCACCCTGGACAAAGTGGGCGAAGGCTTTGAGATCACGAAAATTGAACTCCAGACTGAAGCCGAAGTGCCCGGCCTGGATGAAAAAACTTTCCAGGAAGTGGCCGAAGCGACGAAAACCGGCTGCCCCATTTCCAAGGCGCTTTCAGCCGTTAAAGAGATTCAGCTGAACGCCAAGTTGCTGGCTGCGGTTTAAATTAATTTCCCGCCATCCCCCCTCTTCACAGTGAAGAGAGGGGATGCGTGGGGGTTTCATCCGGCCGGTTATTTTATTTCAGCCAGTCGGCCGCCAGGGGGGCATGGTAAGTAATAATCCGGTCGGCGCCGGCGCGTTTTAAACCGTACAGCTGTTCCAGCACGACGTCCTGCTCGTTCAGCCAGCCTTTTTCGGCGGCGGCCTTAATCATGGCGTACTCGCCGGAAACCGAATAGGCGAACAGTGGCAGGTTACACCGCTCGCGCAGACGCACCAGGATGTCCTGATACCCTGTGGCGGGCTTCACCAGCAGAATGTCGGCGCCCTCTTCCACGTCCAGGGAGGCTTCATCCAGGGCCTCGCGGGCGTTCCGGTAGTCCATCTGGTAGCCTCTGCGGTCCCCCGACCCGGGTGTGCTGTCGGCCGCCTCGCGGAAAGGGCCGTACAGGCTGCTGTTGTACTTGACGGCATAGGAGAGAATGGCGGTGTCCTGAAATCCCGCCTCATCCAGGGAATCCCGGATGTGAATCACCCGGCCGTCCATCATGTCCGAAGGGGCCACCATATCCACGCCGGCCTCCGCCTGAGAAACAGCGGTGCGGGCCAGCAGCTCCAAGGTGGGGTCGTTCAGAACCCGGCCATCCAGGTAGACGCCGCAATGCCCGTGTGTCATGTACTCGCAAAGGCAGGTGTCTGCGATGAGTACGACTTCATCGCCGAACTGCTTGCGGAAGGCGCGGGCGGTTCGCTGAATGATGCCGTCCTCAAACCAGGCGCTGGTGGCTTCCTGGTCTTTCTCCTGCGGTATGCCAAAGAGCAGAAAGGTGTTCACGCCCTTTGCAAGCAGCTGACCCGCTTCTATCAGGGCGTTGTCTGGAGACTGCTGGTAAATGCCAGGCATTGAGGGGACGGGGATGCGTGCCCCACGCTGATCGCAGACAAACAGCGGGTAAATCAGGTCGGATGGCAGCAGACGGCTCTCAGCGACCAGATCCCGGACAGCCTGGTTGCGACGAAGACGACGCTTGCGAACGATAGGGAACATGGGGTCTCAGCCTGCTCAACGCCAACACAGTCCAGTATAGGATAAACCCGGGGAATCCTGCTCCCGAAGGATTGAAACCCGTGAATACCGCGTGCTATACTTGGGATAGTTGGAGTCCGGCGTTTCGGGTGTCTTCAAACAACCCCGTTTCGTCTGCCAGGTGATATCAGATTGGTGTTGTAAGTATTTCTGTCTGATGTCCTCAGGCCCCAGGACTGGCATGACTGTTTTGAAAGGACCCCCGAACCCATGGCCGCCCCGCAGGGATATCTGGCACGACTGACCCGGCATTGTCTGGCGGTCAGGCTGACTGTGCTGGAGAAGGTTCTTGTGGGCGCCATCCTGGCGATGGTGGCGGTCAACATGCTGGGCAGCATTCTTTCCAAGGATGTGGGTAATCTGGATAAGGTCCGGATGGCGCGTCTTCAGGCCGAGCAGGAACAGCTGGCGCTGACGCCGCACCGGTAACGGGTTGGAGGCAGGACAGAGAGACGGTGGCCAAGTGGCAGACACCCTGGGGTGCGCTGTGGGAGCAGGCATCAGAGCACGTGGTGAATCGTGGCCTTTCGGCCCGGAACCAGCTGTTTTTTGCGCTGCGCAGTCAGGTTCATCGCCCCCGCCTGGAGCGTCTGGCGCCTTATGAGGAACGCGCGGAGTCACTGGAATACTGTTTTTCAGACCGCCTGAAACCGGCCCGCTGGCAGGCGCTGGCCGATGACCTGTTGGCGAGGTATCGCCTGGAAGACTTTCGTCCCACCCGTTTCCGCTGGCTGGAAACCCTGACGGTGCTGCATCACCTGGAGACGCTGCTGCCGGATGCCCCCTCTGCCGGGGGCCATGTCCACTGGCTGGACGTGGGCGCCAAGAACTGGAGTTATGTGCAGGCCCTGGACGCCTTCGCGCGCGTTGGCCTGAAAGCGCCCTCGGTGAGTCTGGATGGCGTGGAGGTGGATGCCTACCGCCGTTATACCGATGGGCATTGCCGGCTGAGTTATGCCCGCGCCTTCTGCCGGCATTTACCGGATGCGCGCTATGTGGTGGCCGATATCCGGGACTGGCCGGGGCGTGCGTCCGGCGAGGGGTATGATGTGGTGACCTGCTTTCTGCCTTTTGTTTTTGTGGAGCCCCACCTGGCCTGGGGGCTGCCGGGAAACCTTTTCTCACCGCAGGCTTTCCTCAGCCGGGTGCTGTCCCTGCTCAAACCCGGCGGCGTCCTGATCATCACCAACCAGGGCGAGGATGAGGCCAGCGCCCAGGCGGCGCTGCTGGCCGCATGCGATGGGGCGGATCAGCTGGAGGTCACGGAATACGGTGTGCTGCCGGAATCCCTGCTGAAATACCACTACCCGCGTTACGGCTGGGTGGTGCGCAGGGCCTGTGCAGGATAAAATTCCGGGAGAGTCGCCCGGAGTATTGTATTTCGCCATGCCGATCATCACCCTAGCCACCGGCAATGCGCACAAAGTCCGCGAACTGCAGGCGATTCTGAAGACAGAGGGTTTCCACGATACGGTTTCGTTGGTTCTGTGTCCCGCTCTGTTGGATGTCGCGGAGACGGGAACGAATTTTCTGGAGAACGCCCGTCTGAAGGCCACTGCCAACCTGCCCGCGACGGGCAGCCACCTGATTCTGGCGGAAGACTCCGGCCTGGAGATTCCTGCGCTGGCAGGCCGTTATGGCCTGAACCCCTTTCCGGGTCTCTGTTCCAACCGCTGGCTGGATGCCTCACGTTGCCGGGAGATTCTGGATGAAGCCCCCGCAGGCAGCGGGGGGCATGTTTCGGATCCGGATCAGAAGAACCGGGCCATACTGACCCTCATGCGCGATATGAACGAACGCCGGGCTGCTTATGTTTGCGGCATGGTGGTCTGGGACACCGCGCAGCAGCAGGTGATTGCCGAAGCCGAGGAGCGGATGCCCCTGACTGTGATTTCGGGGACGCCGCGCGGTGTGAACGGTTTTGGATACGACTCCATTACTGTCCCTTTGGAGCGGAATCCGCAGGGGCTGACCACAGCGGAGCTGCCGCCGGCGATAAAAGACGCCATGAGTCATCGCGCCGGGGCGTTCCGCGCGGTGATACGCCGGCTGATGAGCCAGACGGCCGACACCGGAAACCCCTGACGGACATTTCCTGACTGGAAAACCTTTACTGGAATTCCTTGGTGCTGCTGGGTGAAAAAATCAGACCCTTCAGCCGGAAGGTGGGCGCACCGCTGAAGTTTTTGTTCATCACGGCGCTGGTGCTGCCGGACTGGACAATCAGCTCATTGAGCACCACGGTTTTGGCGGTTCCGGTGGCGTTGATCTGAAAACAGCCGCTGGCGCAGGTAAGCGTGATGGCCGGCGTATAATTGGTGGTGCCGGTGGGGCCGGTTTTGTTGTAGCGTTTAACGTTGGCGCCAACGGTCCGGGTGAGATCCGTGCCGGCAAAGGCATAGACGGCATCCGAGCCTGAGGACAGCTTTACGGTGAGAGTGTTGGCGCCACCACTCACACCCTGAGACGTGCGAATGTCATAGCGGAGATCATCCGCCACATTGTTGGCGATGGTCATCATCAGCTCCTGGGTGCGCTGGCTCATCTGGGCGTCCAGGCCGCTTTTAACCAGGTTGGTGACGGCCAGGCCGATAATCACCATGATAATCATGACCACGGACAGCTCAACCAGGCTGAAACCCCGGCCGGCCGGCATGTTGATCAGGCTATTTTTTAGTAATAACGCCATTCTGCACCATATAATTGGACCAAACCCCGCTCAGGCTGTCGAGGACGACGTTGTTGGTTGTATCCAGTTTATAGCGCGCGCCGCGGCCGCTGGCATTGATCGCCATATTGAAAGTGCCGCCGCTGAGGGTATAGGTCACGCTCTGACTCCCGCCCACGTAATCCCGCAGTGCGTTGAGAATATCACTGCTGTTTTCCGTGACAAGGGACTGAGGCGACTTATCGAGACGGGAGGAGCCTTGTGAAATGACCTGCTGCAGACCCACCTGGGCGGACTGAACCATGGCGGCATCCCGGCTTTCACTGCTGCCGCTGAATGAGATGGCGGCAAAGGTGATGACAATGGCGATAATAACCACCACTGAACACAGTTCAATGAGTGTTAATCCGCGGGAGCGGCTGCGGCTGGGGGATCCTGGACGAACCATGAGGGGCCTTGTGTACGTATCTTCCTACTAATATACAGGTATCGGCAAATCAGAGCGGGACTGTAGCCCGGTTAATCCTATTGTAACAATAATTGAAGCTTCTGTCGGGAATTCGGGGCAGATATTGAATTCCTGCCTTGAGGGGACGATATTGCCGGAAGTGATGGCAACAAAGGTGGATGGTGGTTGTAATGGACAGTTCAGCACGCTGGTACGATGAACAGAACGAGCTGGCGGTTGCAGTCCGTCTGATGAAGCAGCTTCCCCTGGAGTATCAGTCTCTGGTCTGTAAACCGGTGACGGATTTGCTGACAATGACGGAGCTGACCGGGCGGAACGGCTCCGAACTGAAACAGATGGGCACCGAGCGCGTGGTGGGCGTCATGAAGTCCAAAACCAAACGGCGCTGGTATGACCAGGATCCCCATGTGCACCAGGCCTTTAATCTGCTGTATGTGATGGAACAGCATGAGCAGCAGGAAATCGCCTGCCGCTTCCTGTTCAGCATGCGCGCCATGCAGGCTTATTTTCAGAAAGTCCAGGGGCCTGGCGCCGGGGTTTCGGCAGAGGACCTGGAGAATACGATCAATATGGCTTTCTGCACACCACTGGATACGATACTCGAACAGCTGGCGGCCATGGGAATGACGGTGGAGCGCCTGGAACCCGAGCATGCCGCGGAGGAGAGAAAACAGAAGGAACACCGCCGGTTTAACCTGGTGGAAGGCAGAACCCATGTGGATAAGATTAATCGGTTGAGGGTGCCGGAAGACGAGGATGGCCGGCTGCCCCCGGAACATCTGGCGTTCTTTCCGGATGTTCCGCCTGAAAAGACGCAGCCGCCGAAGGCTGATCCGGCTCGTGCGCCACTCCAGGGAGAACCCGTGGCTGAAGCGGAAATGGTGATGCCGGCGGAGAAGACCCGTCAGGTGGTTGACTCAGCAGACGGGATGAAAATTCACCGCTGATTTTCCGGCAGGCTTTACGGTGTATCGTTGACCGTGTGCAGTCCGCTGTCGCCGTTCTCCGAGAGTTTGGCTTCCGTCAGGCGGTCCATGATTTCGTGGGCCAGACTTTTGGGTTTGCGTATCAGATCATCCAGGGGAACATTACCATGGTAGCGTTTCACGGTATCCTGCCAGACCACCGGGCCCTGTTCGCCAGCGGTGACTTCCACTTTCACCCGGCGGCAAGCATAGCCTTCGCAGGAGAGGCGCACCACGCCATCACCCGGTTCCCCGTAGGGCAGCACGGCATGGCCGGTCATGGTTTCGCGCAGCTGCTGAATAATTTCAGATTCCTCAACGGGAGACGTGATTTCATAGGGGTCGTGTGAAAACGCGACGCTGAAGTGCGTCATGCCTTTCAGGCCGGCCGGGGTGGTCAGCACAGCGGGCACTTCTTCCGCACCGGCGTTCAGTCCGGCTGCGCTCAGTGCGATCAGGCAGGCCATGCTCAGGCTTGCAAGGGATTGTCTGCGGTTCATGTTTTTCATGGCTATGTCCTCTTGTCTCTCAATGGGGTTCATAATGCGGGGGCTTATCCGGGCGCCGTGATTCTTCAGAGAATGCCGCTGTCAATGATGCCGGCGCTGCCCAGGTTGGTATTGTCGGTTGCCGTGCTCGCTTCAGTTTTGGCCTGTATCTGCTGAATCACGGATTGCATCTGCTGAAACTGGGACATCATGAGTTGCATGATTTTCTGGTTGTAGGCCGCCATTTGCTGGTTATAGGCAACCAGCGCCTGGTTATAGGCGGCCTGGGCCGAGCTGTCTTCCGGATTGGCCGGGGGTTCCGGCGGGGTCGGCGGGGTCAGGCTGTTGGCGCCGGAAATACCCAGCTGACTGAGTATGCCGGAGAAACGACCGCTGCCGCCTGCGCCCAGGGCGTCCAGAGGATTGACGGGCGCATTTTTCAGGCCAATCTGCTGGGGGGTGACCGAGATGCCGGCCTGCGTGAGCATGTTGTATTGAATCTCTTTCAGTACAATACCCAGATTCATAATGCCGTCCTTCCTGCGCGTTGCAAACCCTGCTTCTGGGGGAAGTCTATACGGCTTTGTCGGAATATCCACCGCCGCACTCCAGTGGTCTCATCCGTAGGGAGGAGTATAGTGGTCTGGGCTACAATGTCAGGATGAATGCAACGCCGACCGAGACCAGCCCTTCCGGCGAACGCCGGGTTCTGATGATTCGTGAGCCGTTAACCGGCGAGATCCATTCCCGGGTGCGCTGTCACAACGCCTCGGATGTTTCTGAGGCGCTGTGTGGGGTGCGGGCAGCTGCCGGCGCGATTGCCGGAATGCCTGTGAGTAGCCGGGTACGCCTGCTCAAACGCGTGGCTGGCCACATGGCCCGGGAGCAGGACTCCCTGGCGGCGCTGGTTTCCGCTGATACGGGGAAGCCGCCCGCCGAGGCCCTGCTGGGAGATATTGGCCCGGCTTTGGGTATTCTGGACTTTACGGCGGCTGCGGCGCCCGGGGTGTTGCGGACACGCCTTTTTCCGCCGGACAAATCATGGCTGGTGGGTCGCATCCATTCTCACCGGGCCTGCCCGATGGGTGTGGCGGGTGTGATTACGCCCTGGAACTATCCGGTGGGTATCGCCGCCAGCAGTCTGGCCCCGGCGCTGGCTGCCGGCAACGGCATTCTCTGGAAACCCAGTGAACTGACGCCGCGGGTGAACGACTGGCTGTATGCTGCTTTTCGTGCGGCCATGGCGGCTGAAGGCCTGCCGGAGGAAACGCTGATTATGCTGAGCGGCGATGGCGAGACCGGTGAGGCGCTGGTGAATGCCTCTGTGGACAGGCTGGTGTTTACCGGCAGCACGGGCGTGGGCCGCCTGGTCCAGCGGGCGGCAGCAGCCGCCAATATCCCATGCTCGCTGGAGCTGGGGGGCAGTGACCCGGTGATTCTGCTGCCTGAGGTGGACCCGGAGGCCATTGCCGATGATTTGATCTGGGGTCGTTTTGTGAACGCCGGGCAGGCCTGTGCCGCCGTAAAGAAAATTCTGGCCCCGGAGGCGCTGATGCCCGCGCTCACGCAGGCTCTGCTCTCCCGTGTGGCAACCTTGCAGCTCGCCTCGCCCGGTCAGCCGGCATATCACATCGGCCCGCTCATCAGCGCGCGTCACCGCCAGGTTGTCCACGACCAGGTGCAGGCCAGCATGGCCATGGGCGCCCGGGTACTGTGCGGGGGGCGCTCTGCTGAGGGGCCCGGCTATGTCTATGAGCCCACTGTACTGACGGCAGTGACGCCAGACATGCCGGTGATGTCTGAGGAAGTGTTTGGTCCGGTGCTGCCCTTATATGCCTACCGCACGGTGGCGGAGGCGGTTGAGGTGGCCAACGCGCCCGGCTTTGGACTGGGCGCCAGTGTGTATGGCCCGCTGGCTGCGGCGCGCGGTGTGGCCGCGCGCCTGCAGGCGGGTACCGTGATGATTAACGATGCGGGTCCGGTGAATTACGGGTTTCCCTCGGTGCCCTGGCATGGCTGGGGCCGCAGTGGGCCGGGGCTCTCGCACGGGCGCGCCGCCATTGATCAGGCGGCCCGCTGGCAGATTGAAACCATCAACCTCAGTAGTCTGCTGAGGCGGTTTCTGCGTCAGCCCTGGCATTTTGACCGTCCGCCGGTTTCCCTGCGCACAGTGAAGCCGCTGGTGAAGGCTTTTATGCGTGAGGGGTTTTTCAATAAGATGGATATTCGTTTGATCACCGCAATGCGGCGCTGACGCTTAATTTCTGAATCTCTGAAGTGCGTAAAACCTTGATTTTACGAACCGGAATAGAAGACTGGCGGATAGCGAAGGCGCGCCCGGAGAGTTACGATAGTCACAGAATACGTTGATGGACAGACAAAGGTCTGCACATGAATCCTCAGAGTACCGAATTTCATAATCATATCCATCGCCTGATCACCCTTTTTTACTCGGCCTACAAAATGGTGGGCAAATTCAAACTGATGCTTCACGTGAGCGAAGCGGGGGTCGATGAGGCGGGAAACCGCGTCGTTACGATGTTTCTGCTGCCGCTGGATGTTACGGCCCATCAGAGTATGACATCGCTGTCGGGTAATTTTCTGGTACTGCAGGTGCTGGACAGTCTGGTTCCCGAGCCGGTGATGTCTTCTGATTATGAGATCCGGGTGATGCGCGCGCCGGTTATTCCGATTGGCCACGTTGAGATTTCCGTGGTGAATATCACGGTCCACAACGCTCATCTGACCCGGGCGCTTTACAACGCCTACAGCAACAGCCAGTCGGCGCTGCCGCTGGGAGGACTGGGTTAGGCATTTTTTTTAACAACGAAGATTGTGTTAGCGTTATTACCCGCAATTCAGAGGTTTTTCACCATGACAAACACCGTTCAGCAGGCAACCATTCAGGTTGTTTTTATTGAAGATTACCAGTTGGTTCGTGTCGGCATTGCGTCCTACCTGGACCGTATTGAAGACATTAAAGTGGTGGGCCAGGCGGAGACGGCCGAGGAAGGCCTGAAGCAGATAGAACAGTATAAGCCGCAGGTCGTCCTGATGGACCTTGGCCTGCCGGGTATGAATGGGATTGAAGCCACTAAAATCATCAAACGGAATTACCCCGATGTCCGCGTCATTGTCCTCACGTCGCATGAAAACGAAGAGTCGGTGATTTCCGCACTCGGCGCCGGGGCCCATGCCTACTGCCTGAAAGATATCTCTTCAGAGCGTCTGGTGGAGGTCATCCGCGTGGTGAATGATGGTGGCGCCTGGCTGGACCCCACCATCGCCCGGGTGGCGCTTTCCGTCTTCACCCAGGGCGGGGTTAAAAAACCCTTAGATGCCAACCAGGATTTCAGCCTGGGGGATCGTGAGCTGCAGGTGCTGACGATGCTGACCCAGGGTATGAACAACAACGAAATTGCCGAAAAGCTCTTTATCAGCGTGCATACGGTTAAATCGCAGGTCAGCACCATTCTGCAGAAACTGGCCGTGAATGACCGTGTTCAGGCGGCTGTGAAGGCTGTGACCACCGGCCTGGTGAGTCTGGAAGAATAACGATGCCTTACATGTCAAAAGTTGTCCGGGTTCTTCTGGTGGAAGCCGACGAACACGACTATGCGATTCTGCAGACGATGCTCGCTCAGGTTCAGAACCGGGTCTATAAACTGACCTGGGTCAATAGTCCCACGGACGCCATCAGCCTGATGACCACCGAACTGTTTGATGTGGCCCTGATTGATTATGATCTGACCGGTACGGAACTGATTCGTCAGGTGCCGCAGGAGGACAGTTTCTTCCCCCGCATCCTTCTCACCTCGGTGGAGGATGAGGAGGCTGACGAACATGCGTTATCCAGTGGGGCCGCCGATTATCTGATCAAGTCCAAACTGTCCGTGAAACGCCTGGAGCGCTCTATCCGCTATGCCATTGCCCATCATCTTGTCCTGCGCGCACACCGGGAAACTGAAAAGCGTAAGGAGCTGACTTTCGCCACCATGGCGCACGACCTGAAAACCCCCATACGGGCGGAATACCGCGTGCTGACACAGATGCTGGAGGGCTATTACGGCGGCCTGACCGATGCCCAGCATATCATCGTGAACGAGCTGGTCAAATCAAACCGGTTTAAACATCACATTGTGGACAACCTGATGACGTCATTCAGTGTCACCTCTGAGCAGGACTACACAATGACTCCCAATGCCGTCAATCCCATCATCGAACGTTTGATCAGTTATGAACTTCAGCCGCTGATTGCCGAAAAACAGCATGAAATCGTTCTGAATCTGGCGGAGGAGATGCCAGTCTTTCTGTTTGACGCCTTTGAAATAGAGCGGGTGCTCCGGAATATCATTCAGAATGCCATTTTTTATACCCCTCCCAAAGGGCGGATTGAAATTGCGACCCGGCAGCTGCCCGATAACCACAAGGTGTGCATTGAGGTGACGGACAACGGCCCCGGCATACCCGAAGAAAGACGCGCCACCGTTTTTGAGCCTTTCCATTCCTCCTCCAAACGCTTTAAACATATCGGGACTGGCCTGGGCCTTTATTTATCAAAACAGATTGTCCAGAACCATGATGGCCAGATCTTCTGCCTGCCGGCAGACCCTTCCGGTGCGTGCTTCCGTATTCTTCTGCCCTGCTGTCAGGCTCACCTGACCACCGAAGAATCCCCCATTCCGGTAGCCGCACAATAGCCAGATGACGGCTGAAGATGCCTGTCCGACCGATTGTGGGGAATGTGGTTAACCCGTATAACAGTGATACGAATTGGTTAACTGCATAGGAGAGACGACATGTCTGGTGTTGCTATTGATTGGCCCCGTTTTCCCCGCCCTGAAAACCGGACCCAGTTGAAGAAAAAGTACCATAATATTCTGTTTTTTCCGGGGGTGCGTTGCGCCACGGCCACACAGAAAGCCAAGACCTTTATCCATACCGTCATCACGCAGCAGAAGCACGACGCCGTCATTACGCTGCCTTCGGTTCAGGCGCTGATTGGTTACCTGAACGTCGCGCCGGCGGATCTCGAACATGCCCTGGAGGAGCTGAAATCCTGGGGGTATGCCTACGACATTATGAGCGAAGACGAACCCATTCTGGTATGGGACGAACTGGAGAAAGTCGTCTGATACGCATCATCAGCAATGGCAAGTCTGTTTACAAGGAGAAACCCCCATGACGACCACAGTGAAACACCCTCTCATGCACCCAACGCACATTGATCTGCCTGAAAAAAAGCGCGAAAAGCTGGTGGATCTGCTCAACCAGGCGCTGGCTCACCTGATTGACCTGAATCTTCAGGTGAAACAGGCGCACTGGAATGTGAAAGGCATGCGCTTTATCGCCCTGCATGAGCTATTTGACATGCTGTATGAAGAGCTGAAAGGTCAGATTGATACAGTCGCCGAACGGGCCACCACCCTGGCCGGTGCGGCGCAGGGAACGCTTCAGGCGGTTGCGAAAGCCAGCACGCTTGATGAATACCCGCTTGCGATTACTTCAGGCGAAGAGCACCTGAAAGCATTGGTGAAACAGTATGCCCATGTGGCCAAGCTGGTGCGCAACGGCATTGATGAGGCCGAAGAGCTGGACGATAAATCAACCGCCGATGTGTTCACCGAGATTTCCCGCGGGCTGGATATGCGGCTCTGGTTTCTGGAAGCCCACCTGCAGGACAAGTAAACAACAGCGAAACGGATTTCCTGACCCTGATTCTCTCATTCACCCTGATCACACGCCATCTTTCCCCGGTGGCGTGTCTTTTTGTTCTGCATTCGTTTCAGGACATCAGCCGGATGTGGTCTTTCAGAATGCGCGCATTGAGGGTCTGATCCGCAATGACATCGCCGTCCACCTGAATTTTTTCCGCCGGGAAACTGCGGACGGTCACTTTTCTGGCGGTAAAGTGTTCAATCATGCTGTCGCCCGTGCGGTACTGGGCATCCAGCAGCTCCTGCACCAGGGGCAGCAGTTCCAGCCGGTTACCCGTTTTAATAAGACAGATGTCCAGCTGGTATTCGTTTTCGGCATGGTCAGGCGTCAGCGGCAGAAAAGCCTTTTTAAAGTGGTTGCGCTGAATGACCAGCACCCCGAATGCCCGCCGCACCACGGTGCGTTTGCCGTCCAGGGTAATCCAGTACAGAGATTTCTCTTTGAATAACGCCACTTTAATGGCGGAAAAAACATAGGCAATGGTGCCGTAAGCCCGCTTCATGGGCGAGGAGGTCATCTCCATAATTTCCGCATCGGCCCCCATGCCTGCCACCAGCGTGGCATAGGTTCTATTCACGCGGGTCAGGCTGAACGGCGTGGGGTTGCCGAAGCAGGCGATCTGCAGGGCTTCCGGTAACGTCATGGGTATGTCAATGGATTTGGCCAGCAGGTTTCCGGTACCGGTTGGTAAAATTCCAATGGGAATCTGACGGTTGCTTTCGGCTACCAGCGCAATGCCGGCCCGCACGGTGCCGTCGCCGCCGGCCGTGATGACGTGCGTGAAATCTCCCAGCCTTAATGCTTTACCAAACCGGCCTTTCAGCTTTTTAAAGGAACGGATGACATGAATGGTGTAGCGGTAGGGCGTGCCTTCCAGGGTACCGCGGATGAGGCTGTCCAAAGCTTCAACATCACTCTGGCCGGAATCCGGGTTGAGCAGGAACAGGTAATGGCGCTGCGGGCTGGTGAGTCCGTTATAAATGACGTTCAGCCGGGAGCGGTGGCCCAGCAGCAGATACCGGAACAAGTCGCTGAGAAGCACAATAAATTCCCGGAGAGCCAGCAATGGCCCACGCTTATAAAAAGGGCGGCGAAACCACAGCGGCTTGAAATAGCGAAAACCGGCCAGCCTGGCGCCCAGGCGGTCGGTCAGAATGCCATCGCCCACCACGGCTATTTGGTGGGCGGGCAGGCCAAACAGACGCTGAATATGCCGGAAACTTTCCTGGAAGGGCTTGTAGGAGTTCTGCAGGATAAAAATATTAAACTGCTCTGCTTCCAGTTGTTCGGAGACTTCCCGGCAGTAGGACTCCCTGAAATTGTTGGTGACGATGGCCAGCTGTATGCCGGCCCCGGACAAATCACGCAGCATGATGAGCACGTCATCCACAAAACGGCCATGAAACTCGGGGATCAGCGTGTCGTCCAGGTCAAAAATCACACCCTGAATGCCTGCGTCCTGGAACATGGCGGGTGTCATAAAATGCTGTTTGGAATGGGGGGTCATTGTGACTACGACCTGATAAAAAAATGCATGTGCTTTGATATAAAGCACATGCGGCAACTGTGTTGTAAGTGGGATAGGAAGTTAATCAGGGGTGAGAGAGTCTGTTATTGCTGTGCCGTAGGGGGTGGGTTCCGAATCAGACCGTCATCGCCTGCGACACGCATATCATCTCAAAGGACGCGATTCCGGAAAATCACTCAACTGGCTATTTCTGGACGCCGTGTGTCCAATTGTCCACACTCAAGTCGGCTGAAACTTTATGACGATATCAGGCGTATTGAATTCAGTTGATCCGGCCCGGGCCTTGGGCTAGACTCTATGTCCGTAAAGATGTCTGTCTGGACAGTGAATCCCCGGTAAAGAAGGCGGGAGGGGGCACACGTCGCCATTCATCGGCAAACACCGCTATTTTCGTTTATTTATATAACCTTAAGGAGTGATTGATATGACCATTGGTAACCGTGTTCTGAGTCTGGCCCTGGCTGCAACCGTTGTGCTGGGGGCCGGTATGGCCATGGCAGAGCCCATGCGGGGCATGAAGGAAGGCCAGGCTGCCCGTCAGGCAGAAAGACAGGCCAAGCAGGAAGCCCTTTACAAGGAACTGGGACTCTCCGACGCCCAGAAAGCGAAGATGAAAGCCAACCGCGAAGCCTATAAAACCGAGAATAAAGAGGCGCTTGAAGGACTCCGTGCGAAAAGAGCCGAACTTAAGGAAATTGTGAAGACCGAAGGAAAAGACTCTCCCAAGGTGACCGCCCTGCGCAATGAAATGAAGCAGGAGCGGCTGGCCCTGCGCGCCAAAATGGAAACCATGCACAAATCCGTGCTGACGCCTGAGCAGTACAGCAGGCTGCAGAGCATGAAGGCCGAGCACCGCGCCAAAATGCAGCAACGCATGATGAACAGAAAAGGCGCCATGCCCCAACCGGCTGACTAGCCTGTTTAACCTTTTAAAGCCGCTCCCTGCCGGGGGCGGCTTTTTCACGCACTTTCAGCCAGTTCAGCACAGCCTGCCGGTCGTTTTGAGTCATCCGGGCCCGCCAGTGCACGGCGGTATAGCGGGCAGGCGGCATGCTGCCATTCTCCAGAACAAAGGCGATCCGCGCGCGATCCGCCTTGCTGAAGGCGTTGCCGCTGCCGGTGAGTTTTCCCTGCATATCCAGCTCAGCCAGCCCTTCGGTGATGTCCCGGCGGATCACGCCGCGGATCAGGGGTAACGCTGCGTAAAAAGGGGGGTGGCTGCCTTTCATGTGACATGCCGCGCAGTGACTTTCCAGAACCGGGGCGGCTTTGGCGAAATAGGGTTCGCTCAGGGACGCCCACCGGGCTTTCTGCCCGGGTGTCGGCCGGTCCAGAACCCAGTTGACCATCGGCAGGCTCAGTGCAGCCAGCAGGCCCGCCAGGAGAAACAGAAGGATCGGGCGCTTCATCGGGGGCCTCGCTTTCGGTGCCGCTGTCCGGGCTCACTATAAACCAAGGGTGGATTCAGGGGAACGCTTTGGGTAGGATAGCAGTATTGCCTGATTTCAGGCGTTCCGCTAGCCCGGTTCGTTCCTCCCCATTGACCTCCGAGATTCCAATGACCGCTTCTTCCCCGGCCGCTTCAGATGCCACCGGCCTTAAAAACGATCTGATCCGTAACATTGCCATTATTGCCCACGTTGACCACGGTAAAACCACCCTGGTGGACAGCATGTTCCGCCAGAGCGGCATTCTGCGTGAAAACGAACTGCTGGCTGAACGGGCCATGGACTCGCATGATCTGGAACGGGAGCGCGGCATCACCATTCTGGCCAAAAACACGGCCATCCCCTATGGCGATTACAAGATTAATATTCTGGACACCCCCGGCCACGCGGATTTTTCCGGTGAGGTGGAGCGCGTGCTGACCATGGTGGACGGCGCCCTGCTGATTGTGGATGCCGTGGAAGGGCCCATGCCCCAGACCCGCTTTGTACTGCGCAAGGCCCTTTCGCATGGTCTGAAAGTGGTGGTGGTTGTGAACAAGGTGGACCGCCCTGCCGCCGACCCGCCCAAAGCCGTGGACCGCGTGGTGGACCTGCTGATTGAGCTGGGCGCCGATGAGGACCAGCTGGAATTTCCGGTGGTGTACGCATGCGGTCTGGACGGCACCTCCACCCTGGATATGAATGAGCCGATGACGGATCTCAAGCCGCTGTGCGATACGATTATCCGTGAGATTCCCGCCCCGCCCGGTGACAAGGCCGGCACCCTGCAGCTGCAGGTCTCCACACTGGATTACAACGATTACCTGGGCCGGATTGTGATTGGCCGCATCCAGCGCGGGCAGATTAAAATGGGCCAGTCCATTGCCCTGGTGGAGCGCAGCGGGAAGGTTTCTTCCCACCGGGTGAACAAGCTGTTCGGTTTTCAGGGCCTCAAGCGCATTGAGATTGATCTGGCCGAGGCTGGCGACATTGTCGCCGTGGCCGGCATCCCTGAAGTGCAGATCGGCGAAACGCTCTGCGAGCATGGCAGCCCCGACCCCCTGCCGCCAATCGACATTGAAGAGCCCACGCTCAAAATGACGTTTTCTATCAACAACAGCCCCCTGGCCGGCCGGGAGGGTAAATTTGTCACCTCCCGCCAGCTGAAGGACCGGTTGTGGCGCGAGGTGAAAAGCAATATCAGCCTGCGCGTGGAAGAGGGCGATTCTCCGGACAACTTTGTGGTCAGCGGCCGTGGGGAACTCCACCTCACCATTCTGATTGAAACCATGCGCCGCGAAGGTTATGAGTTTCAGGTCAGCAAGCCCGAAGTCCTCACCAAGGAGATTGACGGCGCGGTTCATGAGCCGCGTGAGGATCTGGTGCTGGATGTGCCCGAGGAAAACGCGGGCGCCTGTATTGAGCTGCTGAGCCAGCGTAAGGGCGAGCTGCGACACATGGGCACCGAGAACGGCCGGACCATGATGGAATTCAAAATCCCCTCGCGGGGTCTGCTCGGCTTTCGCGGGGATTTCATCCGGATGACGCGCGGCCAGGGCATGATGACCAGCGCCTTTGAACAGTTTGTGCCGTGGATGGGCGAAATCGGCTCTCACCGCAACGGCGTGATTGTTTCCAACGAGCCGGGTGAAGCCACCGCCTACGCCATGAAAAACCTGGAAGACCGCGGCGTGTTTTTTATCGTTCCGCGCACCACGGTGTACAAGGGTATGATTATTGGCGAACACAACCGCCAGCAGGATCTGATGGTCAATATCTGCAAGGCCAAAAAACTGACCAACATGCGCAGCGCCGGCGCCGATGTGCTGGAAGTGCTTTCCACCCCCATTGATGTCACCCTGGAGTTTGGCCTGGATTACATCGCCAACGATGAACTGATGGAAGTCACGCCGCAGAATATCCGCCTGCGCAAGAAACAGCTGTAGTCCGCTTACTTCAATAACGGCTCCCGCCACCGGAAGAGCGGCCGCATTGATCCATCGGTTAATCAACAAAACCCGGAGTCTTCCCCTCCGATCGGTCCGACGGTAAGATGGTTTTTGTGTTGACCCTGCGTTAGACAGTCTTCCTTTCGATCCCGGAAGCCCTGGTGAGACACCGATCCCATTTTTAGGTTAGAGAGACAGAGCGTTGAAGCCCTTTTTAAAGTGGGCGGGGAACAAGTATCCCCTGCTCGAACGCATCCGCCCGTTGCTGCCGGAAGGACGTCGGCTGATTGAGCCCTTTGTGGGCGCCGGCGCCGTTTTCCTGAATACGGCCTATTCCCGCAATCTGCTGGCCGATGCCAATGCCGACCTGATTCACCTGTACCAGACGCTGCAACGCGAAGGCGCCGCGTTCATCGGTTACTGCGAGCAGTTTTTCACGCCCGCCTTCAACACACCGGAAGCCTTTTACCGCCTGCGTGAGGAATTTAACGCTTCCGATGACCCGCGTCATCGTGCGGCCCTCTTTTTGTACTTTAACCGCCATGGGTACAATGGTTTGTGCCGCTACAACAGCAAAGGGGGGTTTAATGTTCCCTTTGGTAAATACCGGCAACCGTATTTCCCCGAGGCGGAATTGAAAGCCTTTGCCGAACAGACCCGCCGGGCGGTGTTTCGTCATCAGGGCTTTGAGGAAACCATGCTGCAGGCCCGACCGGGCGATGTGGTCTACTGCGATCCGCCGTATGTGCCCGCCAGCGAGACGGCGAATTTCACCAGTTACAGCCCCCTCTCTTTTGGACACACCCAGCAGCAGCGCCTGGCGGCGCTGGCGGATGAACTGGCCGCCAACGGCATTCCGGTGATTATTTCCAATCACGACACGCCGTTCACCCAGCAGGCGTATCAGTCCGCCAAAATCTATCCGTTTCAGGTGCAGCGTTTCATCAGCTGCCAGGGCGAAAACCGCGCCAAGGCCAATGAGATGCTTGCGCTGTTTGAAGCTGTCGGGGCCTGACGGTTCAGGCTTTGCCGCCGGACCCCTGCGTGACCCCTTCGGCTGAATTCTCCGGCAGGCTGGCGATATGGAGTGTGCGGGTGGGGAAGGCGAACTCAATGCCCCTGGCCTGAAAGGCGCGCATCATGCCCAGCAGCAGTTTCTGGTGCTTTTCGCGGTATACGGCAAAATCCGCATCGCCAATAAAGTAAGCCACTTCATATTCCAGAGAGGAATCGCCAAACTCGGCGAAATGGATGCGATCGATGGTGACTTTCTCCACGGTTTCGAGGATCTCACGGACCATGCCGGGAATGGCTTCCACCAGATCATAAGGGGTATCGTACTGCACCCCGAAACGAAACTGAACGCGGCGGTTCGGCATGCGTTTGCAGTTGCGGATCCGGCTGGCCAGCAGGTCGGAATTCGGAAAGATGATCTGCTCGCCTTCAATGCTTTTAATGCGGGTGGATTTTAGACCTATTTTCTCCACGTTGCCCATCTTGTCGTCCACAATTATAAAATCGCCGATCACAAAGGGTTGATCCATGGCGATGGTAAAAGCGCTGAAGAGATCCTTCACCATATTCTGCAAACCAAAAGCCACGACGATACCGCCCACCCCCAGGCCGGCAATTAAAGCCGTGACGTCAACGCCCATGTTGTCCAGTGCCAGCAGGCCCAGTACGGAAAGCAGAACAGCCTGGGCCAGGTAGCGGATGGGCACCATCATGGTTTTCATGGCCATCTGCTGATCCACATCCGTATAACGGTTGGTGTATTTGCGGACAATCACATCAATGAGGTGATACCCCCAGAAAGCCAGCTGCAGCAGAAACGCGAGGATGGGAATGACCGTGATGAGCTTGCTGATTTTGACGGGAAACTCCAGCGCATAGGAGCTGGCGAACAGCGCGAGCGCCGCGATAAACAGGTTGTTAATGCGCAACACCAGGTCGGCGATGATGTCATCCCAGTCGGTGGCCGTTTTTTTGGCGAGCTTCAGCAGGTTGCTGCCCACCACCCTCGTCATGGTTTTCAGAATGATGAATGTGACCAGCAGAATCGACAGCGCGATCAGCCACTGTTTGAGTGTGTTGCCGTAGAAACTCAGCGCAAAAATATCGTCTGCAATCGCTGTGTCCATCGTTGGCCTCCCGGGGTTAAAACAGTGATGCATTCACAGACCCGGCTGGGTTGTGAATGTTTCCGCCTCTGAGATTACCGCTTACAGGCCGGACTTGATGCGGATACTGCTCTCCATCAGTTTCTCGCCCATAATAAGCTTATTGACGGGGCATTTTTCTGCAGCGGTTTTGAGCTGGTTGAGCTGATTTTCAGTCAGTTCGCCGCGCAGGGAGATCGTTTTCTCAATCCGGGGCAGGCCGGTCTGCGCGTCTTTTTCTTCACGGATGTTAACCGTGACCTCATCCACCTGCCAGCCTTTGCGGGTGGCGTATTTGAGGATGGTCATGTTGGTGCAGACGCCCAGAGCGCCGTACACCAGTTCTTTGGGGTCCGCGCCCGTCCCCTTGATGACCGGGGTATCGGTCGTGATTGCGTGGGAAAACTCACTCAGGTCGAAGGTTTCACGGGGTTTGTCCAGTACGGGGCTCATGGCGGGTTCCCTTTGCAACTGACGGGGGGACGGAAACAGGTGCCGGATGGGGGTCGGCAATCCACAGGATATCACCAAACCGGCGGGGTCTCAAACAGTCCCTGCATGGCGGGGCGGTCAGCCTGATAAAACTGATTTTTATCATTTTAAGACAAGGTTGCCTTCATGTTTGTAAATAAACCGTCACAGACTAGCAATCGGCCCTTTTTGACTGTTTTTTTTAAGATATAACCTGTGAGCAAGAGTTAGAGTCACGCGAGAAAGAGGCTTTTCCCCCATGACAGAACTGGAAATGGCACTGACACTGGGCCTGCTGAACGAACCCGTTCGCAACAAAGTACAGATGAACCCCCTGATTGAGGCGGAAATCCTGTACCTCAAGCATATTTTTGTCATCAATCAGACACAGCGCAAGGAAATCGGCTCGGTCAACGGCGATATCTGGGCCGACCTGCTTCCCTGGCACAGTCTGAATTAGGACTGTGCATGCCGTGGGCTGAGAAGGCCCAGGGTGTGCAGATATCGCAGTGCGGCCAGCCGCCAGGTCATTCCTGAAAGCAGCACGCTGTCCTGCGCCTGCAGCAGCGCATAGCGGGCATCATCCAGCTCCCGCTGGCTGGAAAAGCCGCCCTGAACGCTTTTCTGAAGCTGATTGAACACGTCCTGCGCCAGATCTTCCTGTTCCCGGGCCAGGCGGTAATAAACGCCCGCGGTTTCCAGGCCCTGCCGGCTCACCGTAATATCCTGCGGGATGGTGCGGATCAGATTCAGGTAGGCGCGGTGCACCTGATCGTTGAGTTTGACTTTGAGCGCCAGCGCCCAGTCCTGCCGGTAGCGGTGGGCCACTTTCAGCAGGGCGTCGTCATCCATGGCCTGCAGAGCCGTCAGGGTCAGGCCGTCCGGCAGTGTTTTTAAGGTGCTGAGACCGGCCAGCGGGTCGTCCATGTTGCCGTCCAGGGTGACTTCCACCCGGTTGGCCAGCTCCACGGGCAGCATCCGCAGTAACGGCGGATCTCCGGGAAGCACCATCTTGCGGAGCGTTTCCTCATACTGCTGGCGGCTTTTGAGTTGGGCCTGCCTGGCGGCCAGGATACCTGCCTGGGCCTTCAGCACATCAAACTGAAATGCCTTGCCGGTGCTGAAAGCGGTCTGGGTGTCCTCCCACTGCTGCTGAGCCCGTGTGATCTGCCGTCCGGCGGCTTCATCGGCCAGGCCGGCCTGAATTAACCCCAGATAGGACTGGGCCTGCTGCAGATAAAGATTCTGCAGCAGCGCCTCTTCTTTCAGGGCGCGTTGCGAGCGCGAAAGGTTGACACTGGCCAGAGGGTCATCGGCCGGATCCAGATCCTCGGCGGTGATATCGCGCCAGATGTCATCCAGCGATAAAACCGGTGTCCGGGTCGCTGCTGCCGGTCCGGCGTCAGGGGCTTTGGCGGCTTCGGCAGCGTGAACGACGCCACACAATAGCAGGGTGAGGGTCAGCAGACAGAGTGTGTCGTGTAAAAAGCGTTGCGTCATCAGGCCACCTGTTTCTTGAACCGGAAAATACTGGCCACCACCAGCACCAGCGTCATCGCGATCAGGACGAGGGTCTGCATCCACAGTTCCTGCGGACCCAGTCCTTTCACGATGACGCCCCGGATAATGTCGATGTAATAGGTAATGGGCAGGGAGAAACTCACCAGCTTGATGAACCAGGGCATTGGCTCCAGCGGAAACACAAACCCGCTGAGCATGATGCTGGGCAGGAATATGGCCACGGTGAGCTGAATGGCCTGCACCTGGGTCTGGCAGGTGGTGGAAATCATCAGCCCGACGCCCAGGGAGGTGAGGATAAAAATGATGGATCCCAGAAACAGGAACCAGAAACTGCCGGAAACCGGAATATCGAAAAACCACACCATCACGCCTATGGTCAGCAACATATCCAGAAAACCGATCAACGCGTAGGGCAGCACCTTGCCGATCATCAGATCGGCGCTTTTGATGGGGGTGACCATCAGCTGCTCCAGGGTGCCGGCTTCCCGCTCGCGGACAATGGCGAAACTGGTGAACAGAATGGTGAGCATGTGCATGATGATGGCCAGAATGCCCGGCACCAGGTTGTAGGCCGAAATCATTTTGGGGTTGTACAGTACCTTCATGCGGGCCACCACTTTGCTCAGATCCTGGTTGTCTCCGGCATCCGCGTCGGCCACTGAATTGATGGGCGTGATGTGGTGCATGGCCATGTACTTGCGGGCATGGTTAACCACCACCATTTTGGCCCCGCCGGCAATGGTTTTGGCGATGTTGCCCTGCGTGCCATCCACCATGATGTTTACTTCGGCCTGCTCATAGCCGTTCATCAGCTGCTCGGAAAAATCGGGCGGGATGATGATGCCGATGCGGTATTTTCCGCGACGGATGGCTTTCAGCACCTCGGTCTCCGAGGCGACCTCACGGTCAATGTGGAACAGACTGCTCTGCTGAAACGATTCCAGCAGAGAAACCGAGGCATTGCGTTTGTCATAATTGCAAACGATGGTGGGCACCTGGCTGAGGTCGCGCTCCACGGCCAGACCGGTGACGAGCAACTGCATCACCGGCAGGGCGATGATAAAGGCGACGAGGTAGGGATCGCGGAAGAGCTGGATAAGCTCTTTTCTGAAGATCGTGTTGATCCCCTGCCAGGTGGGCTGGAAGTTCATCCGGATCAGTTGTCGCAGAAAGGCAAACATCAGGGCGTGTCTCCGCCGGAATCAAAGCTGACTGTTTCCAGCTCCTCGGCTTTGCTGGATTTGGTGAGCGCCACAAACACGTCCTCCAGCGAGGGGGCGATGACCTGCGCCTGCCGGACTGTGACCTGCCGGTCGGAGAGATCCTTCTCCAGCTGAGAGACTTCCACGGCCTCGGGGATCACCACGTGGAGGGCCTGACCGAAAATGGTGACATCCAGCGTGTAGGGCAGTTGTTTCACCACGTTAAAGGTTCGCACCAGCGGGGTGCAGATTACTTCAACCCGCTTCTGGCCTTCGCCCACGACTTCGCGGATCTGTTTCAGTTCGTCCGGCCCGCCGCTGACAATGAGTTTGGAATTATAGATATAGCCCAGCTGGCTGCAGCGTTCGGCTTCATCCATGTAATGGGTGGTGACAAAAAGCGTGACGCCCGAGCTGGCCAGGGTGAAGAGGAGATCCCACAGTTCGCGGCGGGCGACCGGATCCATGCTGGCGGTCGGCTCATCCAGAAAAATCATCTGCGGCTCATGCACCAGGGAACAGCAAAGCGAGAGGCGCTGTTTCCAGCCGCCGCTCAACTCCCGGGCGAGAAATTTGCGGTAATACCCGATGCCGACCAGATCAATGACTTCCTTCTTGCGCGCCTGCCCCCGCTTGCCGGAAACACCGTACAACCGGGCGTAGAAGTCGAGGTTCTCCTGAACGGTCAGATCCTGATACAGGCTGAACCGCTGGGGCATGTAACCAATAATGGAGCGGATGTGCTCAGCATGATCGCGGACATCAATGCCGCTGACATAGGCCTCGCCCGACGTGGGGGCCAGCAGACCGCAGAGCATTTTAATGGTGGTGGATTTGCCGGACCCGTTGGGTCCCAGAAAACCGTAGATATCGCCCTTAGCAATGGCGAGATTCAGGTTGTTAACGGCAATTTTATCGCCAAAGGTGCGCACCAGGTCGCGCGTATACACCGCCAACGGTTCAGAGGCGCCAGTCAGGGCTCCGGTGGGTGCGGGTGCGTCCGTCAGGGAGTCGGGCATGCGGTGAGGGAATCCTCAAACAATCCGCCGGCAACAGGAATGGCGACCTATTTTTTAAGGAACACCGTGATTTTCATGCCGGGGTACAACTGATTGCCCGCGCCGGTTTTGGTTTGCGGTGCGGGTTGGGCGGGGTCCAGCTGAATTTTAACGCGAAAAGAGGATTCTTCCGATTCGTTGGAGCCGCCGCTGTTGGGTACAAACTCGCTTTTGGGGTTGATCATGGCGATACGACCCGGGAAGGTTTTGTTTTTATACGCCACGGCTTTCACCAGCACGGGCTTGCCCACCTGCAGAAAGTCCAGCTTGGATTCCGGCACGTAGATGTTGGACCACAGGTCGTTGTAGTCAATCAGGCTGATGACCGGCTGGCCGGGCTGCACCAGCTCGCCTTCACCCACGGCAATCACGCTGACATAACCGCTGATGGGGGCCCGGAGCTCCACTTCCTCCAGTTGCCCTTCCAGCGCTTTCAGCGAACCCCGGGCGGTTTCCACCGAGGAGGAGGCGATGGAGATGTCCTCCGGTTTGGCGCCTTTCAGCAGTTGCTGGTAGGCCGAACGGGCGGCTTCCAGCTGGGCGCGGGCGACACGGATTTCAGCCGGCGTGGAGGCATCCACGGCCTTCAGGCCGGACTGGGCGGCCGTCAGCTGAGCCTGAAGGGATTCAGCGGCGTCCTGTAGGGCATCGAGTTTCTGTCTGGAAATAATGCCGTCGGCAAAAAGCTTACGGCCGCTGGTTAGTTCCTGCTGGGCGGTCTGGGCCTGCGCCGACAGGGCGTCCACGCGGGACTGCTGCTGCTGGCGCTCTGCCGCCTGGGGTTGGCTGGTCAGGCTGTAAAGATGTTCCTGCGCCTGCTGCAGCGCGGCTTTGGCCTGTCTCAGATCGGCTGTGTTGGCCCCTTTTTCAAGCAGGGTCAGCCGGGCGTTGGCCTGGCTGAGGGCGGCGCGGGCTTCAGTCAGCCGGGATTGCACTTCCACCGGGTCAAAGGTGATCAGGGGCTGGCCTTCATGGACCATTTCACCCTCCTTCACCAGAATTTTAGCGATCCGGCCGCCAAAGCGGGAGGCGTTTTTGACTTCCCGGGCCTGCAGAAGACCGGTGAATTCCACGGTGCTGGTGGCGGCAAAGAAGCCGAAAAACCAGACGCTGCCAGCCACAAGGACGAGCAGGGTGGCCAGCAGAACCCACTTGTTACGGGGCTTTCGGGTGGTATCCGGCGTGGTGGGTGCAGACATGCGGTGAAACATCCTGAGGGTGGGCACAGTTCCGCAACGGGAACCATGGCTTCAAGGGAACGAGCGACCTGATACCCTATTATACGCCAACCACGTCGCGGGGAAAGGTGTGCAGGATGTCGTAGTCCGTATTGCGCTGGGCGGCGTCAAACCCGGCAGCGTGGATAACCTTGACCATTTCGTCCACCGTCTTGCGGGTGGGGTTGATCCCCGCCTGCGTCACCACATTCTCCTCCAGCAGCAACCCGCCCATATCATCGGCGCCCATTTTTATGGCAACCTGGGCAGTCTTCAGCCCCTGGGTAATCCAGCTGGCGCCAATATGGGGGACGTTATCCAGCACAATGCGGGCCAGGGCGCTCACGCGCAGGTAGTCCACGCCGGTGGCGGGCGGGTTGGGCAGCTTCTCCAGTTTGGTGTGGGGCCGCTGGAGCGTCCAGGGAATAAAGGACAGAAAGCCGCCGGTGCGGTCCTGCAGATCACGGATCCGGATCAGGTGATCGACAATATGCCAGTCACTTTCCATCATCCCAAACATCATGGTGGAGGACGTTCTTAACCCCAGGGCGTGGGCTTCTTCCATCACTTTCAGCCAGCCGTACACATTCACCTTTTTATGGCTGACCTTCATGCGGATGTCATCGTGCAGAATCTCGGCGCCGGCGCCGGGTATGGAGGAAATCCCGGCGGCAATCAGTTGTTCCAGCACCCAGCGCAGGGGTTTGCCGGTTACCACGGTCATGTACTCTATCTCGGTGGGAGAGAAGGAGTGGATGGTCAGTGTGGGGAAGTCGCGGCGAAGCTGGCGCACGACATCCAGGTAATACTCAAACGGCAGGTTGGGGTTCACGCCGCCCTGTAACAGCAATTGCGTGCCGCCGGCATCCACCAGCTCCCGGGTTTTATCCTTAATCTGCTCATAGGTCAGGGTGTAGGCGTCGGGGGCGTCTTCATGCCGGTAAAAGGCGCAGAACAGGCAGTCCACATTGCAGACGTTGGTGTAATTGACGTTGCGGTCAATGACAAAGGTGACGGGCCGGTCGGTGCCGTGAAAACGGCGTTTCACGGCTTCGGCGCGGATGCCGAGTTCAAACAGGTCGGCATGGCGGAAGAGTCGCAGCGCTTCATCCGCATCCACACGGGTGACCGGCGCCACACGGGACTGGCCGGCAGCGTTCAGCCGCGCGGCATGCTGGTTCTCTCGGGTCAACGTGGCAGACATGCGGATGGTTTCCTTATGTTACGATGCGGGCAGCGCACCCGACCCTGTACAGGCCCGATCCTACCACCGTGTCATCATCCCCCGCAACCAAGGCCGGCAATTCCAAAGGCCGCCCCCCTCATCCATCCGGCGAAGTGTTTCTCTACACGCCGGGTGTTCCCCGCACGGATGCCGTGCGGATTGGCATGGTGTACCCCGCGCCCTACGCCGTGGCGATGTCCTCGCTGGGCTACCTGATGCTGTTTAAACAGCTGGATGAAAACCCGCTGGCGGCCGTAAGGCGCATCAACAGCGAGACCTATGCCCAGTACCGCAACCCGGATGCCGAGCTGTTGGGTTATTCCTTTTCGTTTGAACTGGATATTTTTGAGATTCTCAACAGCTTTGCGCAGCTGGGTCTGCCGGCCCGGGCCGCAGACCGCGCCGATGATGCCCCGCTGGTGTTTGCCGGCGGACCCACGGTGATGAGCAATCCGGAACCGTATGCCGATTTCTTTGACTTCTTTGTGGTGGGCGAAGGCGAGGAGGTGCTGCAGGAGTTGGTCTCGGCGTATCATGACGTTCGTCACCTGAAGAATCGGGCAGACCGCCTGCGCGCGTTGGCCGCCCAGGTGAAAGGCGTTTACGCGCCGAGCCTTTATGACGTTTCCTATGACTCCCCGGAGGGGGCGGTGACGGCGATAACGCCCCGGTTTGACGATGTGCCGGCCGTGGTGGGCAAACGCTGGCTGGAGAACCCCGATGCCTTTATCAGCAGCACGCCCATCCTCACTGAGGATACCGTGTTCGCCAACAGTTTTCTGGTGGAAGTGATGCGGGGCTGTGCGCACCGTTGCCGGTTCTGTCTGGCCAGTTACAGCATGCTGCCCGCGCGCGGGCCGACGGTGGGCGGCCTGATGGCCACCCTGGAAGCCGGGCTGCAGCATACCCGCAAGGTAGGGCTGCTGGGCGCCCTGGTCAGCGAACACCCGGATTTTCCGGCGCTCTGCGAGTACCTGCGCCAACAGGAGAATATCCGGATATCGACCTCCTCACTCCGTGCCGATGGCCTGACGGCCGACATTGTGGCGACCCTGAAACATGGGGGTCAGCAGCAGGTGACCCTGGCTGTGGAGACCGGATCCGACCGGCTGAAGCGGCGGATTAACAAAAACCTGAAAAACGAGGAAGTACTGGCGGCGGCCGATACCGTTGCTGCCGGTGGGCTGCAGGGCCTGAAGCTGTATGGCATGGTGGGTCTGCCGGATGAAACCGAGTCCGACGTGGCGGCGCTGGCGGATCTCGTGAAGCAGATTCGCGGGGCGAACAAGGCGCTGAAACTCTCGCTGACGGTCAGTTCTTTTGTTCCCAAGGGGGGCACGCCCTTCCAGTGGCAGGCCAAGGTGGACAACGCCACGGTGAAACACCGGCAGACGATGCTGCACAAAGCGTTGCTGAAGGTGGCCGATGTGCGCCCCACAAGCCCCAAGTGGGATTACGTGCAGGCGTTGCTGGCCCGTGGCGATCGACGCCTGGGCCCGTTGATTGAGCGGTTTGTCGCATTAGGGCATTCACTGGGTTCACTGCACCGGGCGGATAAGGCGCTCCGCGCCGAAGGCTGCCGCTACCCTTCGCTGGACTGGTATACCCTGCGCGAACGCCCGGAGGCTGAGGTCCTTCCCTGGGATCTCATTGACCTCGGCGTGCCGAAGGCGATTCTTTACAAGGAGGGCCTGCCGCCTCCGGGTTTTGAGAACCTCTAAATGGCTTTTTTCAGCGGGGATTTTTTGCGGCGTCCCTGAACCGCATGCCAGAGGTCGTAGTCGGTCTGTAGGTTCAGCCAGAACCCGGCAGACATGGCGAAAACGTCCGCCAGATCCAGGATGCTTTGCAGGGAGAGGCCGCGCCGGCCGTTGATGATCTCGTTGAGTTTGGTGGTGTTCCAGCCGATGTGTTTCGCAAACTCACGCTGGCTGATACCCATCGGTCTGAGAAATTCTTCCAGCAACAGTTCCCCCGGGTGAACCGGCGGACGGCGTTTGGGCAGGTGGGCGATGCGGTCTTGCTGATGGCTCATAGTGCGGGTCCTAATGGTAGTCGATAATCTGAACGTCGTATGCGTGGTGCTCGTCCCAGCGAAAGACGAGACGCCACTGATCATTAATGCGGATACTGTGGAAGCCTTTGAAATCGCCTTTCAGGGCTTCCAGTCGGTTTCCGGGCGGCACCAGCAGGTCATCCAGCAGGTCTGCGGCGTGCAGAATGCTGAGTTTATAAACCGCCGCACGCCGAAGCAGCTGGGGAAACCGCCGGGTTTCCTTGCTGGGTTCGCCATGGAACAAAGCTGACGCCAGCTTGTTCCCAAAGGTGATGATCATATTGCCATGTTACCGGAAGGCGTGAACTTTTTCAAGACTGTTCGAATTCAGAAATAACCGCCTACAGGACGGGGCCCCATGCCTGCCGGGTTCTACTGAGATGACAGTTCCTGTTGCTGACAGTGTGTCCGGCCTGTCTAAGCACGTGTTGCTGGTAACCCCGTCGCTGAGCCGCTGCAATTTCCCGTGAAAATGGTTCACTGGCCCGTTGCTCTTCCTGCCGGTAAGCTGAAAGTGTGCTGTGTTGTGTGGGTGAAGGACGCATGATATGTCCATCGGGGAGTTCAACGGTGTGGCCATGCCGCCGGGCGACCGACGGATAAACCCGCTGCGCATGCAGGCCATAAGTGGCCCGATGCTGATAAGACATGCCAAAAAGGATGGCGTCCGGCGGTATCATCGCTAAAAACCTTCAGTATTTACCCACGTCGTTAAGAAGAAAGAAAGAAACTGGAGCGGGCGAAGGGGCTCGAACCCTCGGCCTAAAGCTTGGGAAGCTTTCGCTCTGCCAACTGAGCTACACCCGCATCCAGAAGCTAACTGCGCGGATTATACACCGGACTTTGTTAGCCCTACAATAGGAGCCCGATGTTTGCCGCACTCAATATCCACAAGCCCAAAGGTTGCACCAGCCACGATGTGGTGGCGGCCGTGCGCCGTATTTACGGTCTGCGCCGCGTGGGGCACATGGGCACGCTGGACCCGATGGCCACCGGCGTGCTGCCGTTGTGCCTGGGTACGGCCACCCGCCTGATTGAATACTTCCCCACGGACAAACGCTACCGCGCGGATATTACCTTTGGCGTGACGACCACCACGCTGGATGCCGAGGGCGAGGTGATCACCACCACCCCGGCGGCCCACCTGAGCGAAGCGGAGATTCTGGCCGTGCTGCCGGCCTTTCTGGGGGAGCAGCAGCAGGAAGTCCCCGCCTATTCCGCGGTAAAGGTGAAGGGCAAAAAACTCTACGAACTCGCCCGCGCCCGCGAGAAGGCAGCCTTGGACTCCCCCTCGCCCCTAGGGGAGAGGGGGTTGGGGGGTGAGGGGCCACTCGCCATTCTCGAAAAACTGCCTAGCAAGCCCATCACCATTTACGCACTGGAAAATGCCACCGTTGCCGGCGTCGGAACGGATCACCCGGTGCTGACGGTGGATATTCACTGCTCCGGGGGGACGTATATTCGCTCCCTGGCGCGGGATATTGGCTACAGGCTGGGCGTTGGCGCGCATATGAGCGCCCTGGAACGCACGGCGCACGGGAACTTCCCGGTGGCGGAAGCCGTGGAGTACGAGATGCTCAAAGGCGCCGAAAACCCGGCGCAGTACCTGCTGGATCCGCTGCAATTTGTCGGTCTGCCGCAGCTGCCCCTGGCGAGCGAAGACGAATGCGCACGCATCCGCAACGGGATGAAAATCCAGCCTGAAAATCTGTCTCAACCGCTGAAAAGCAATCAGCGTTATATGGTGACGTTTGCCGGTCAACCGGTGTGCGTGGCCGAGGCGATGACGGGGGAACAATACGCCAACGGCCGCGTTGCCAAGCAACTGCGACCGCTGAAAGTGTTTGCACCTGACTGAAAAGCCTCAGCTGGGAATAAAGGATCGGGTGGTGCCTTTGTTTCTGTCTCTGTGGATGCGGGCGGTGGGACGACGGTAACCCGTGACGACGAGTTTGTTTCCCCATGGGTTACGTGCTTTTTCTTCTCTTTCAATACTGTTTCGCATGGCCGACGTGTGTTCGGCGCGGCGAAAAACACGGCGAAGATAAGCCGCAGGCATGGCGCATCCGAGTGTGGTGCCACCCAGAAAAAAGGTTTCGGCGGATATGCCGGTTCGGGTTGCCACAAGCGCAGTCGGTATGGCGGCCACGCCGCCAATGGTAGCCAGTGCGCCGCTTTTGGCGCGGGCCATGTTGTAGTCCTGGAGCGTCTGTATCCGGGCGCCCTCTCTGACGGGGCTGAAGATACGTCTGAAAATTGACATTGCTTCGGTGGGGTTAACGGTGGTGACTATTCATGCCACAAACAAAACCTGAATGTTCTCTGCTAGTTTGTGGGTGTGGCGGGAAGATTTCCGGTTTCCGGCAGGGCAGGGGGCGTGCCGGGGGGTGGCGCGTCTGTGGTGGTCACGGTGTAGGGCTCGCCAGGGACGATAAACGTGTCTTTCAGGTCGTTTTTTGCCCCCGGAAAGCTCAGTGGCAGCAGGGCGTTCAGGCGGTAGATCTGGTCATCCAGCGCCCGCACGCCATGAAAGTGAATGAGAAAGGTGTTGTCATCACGAATCCCGGAAATCTCCCCGCGCAGCCGGCTCCCTTTCATCAGCGCCACCGGCTCGCCGTTGTCCGTGCGGGACCCCGTCACGGTTTCTTCCAGAGAGAAAAACACGTAGTTTCCCACTTTCATCTCGGAGCGGAAGAGCGCGCTGCTGGGTATCAGGCTCAGGTTCATGCCGCCGGCCAGCCAGGGCAGTTCCTGCGCCGCAACCGGCAGCCGCCGCACAGCCGAGCGGGCCACACGCAGCTCCTCATTGAGCATGGCGGCCATGTCGCGGACGGTCAGCGGGGCGTTGGGTTGCAGGGCGGCGCTGGTTTCCGTCGGGCGGCTGTCCGTTGGGCGCAGCGCTCCCAGTAGCACACGGCTGGAGACCAGTTTGGCCACGGCAGGCATGTCCTCAGAGGGAATGTCCGTGGCATCGTTCACACGGGCGAGAATGTCCCGGCTGATGTCAGGTCCGGGAAGCGAACCGGTTAGCGCTGCGGCGAATACCCGGAAGGCTTCCAGCCGGCTGACCGCCTCATCCGGCTGAAAAAATCCGCCCGGGGTGGGTAATGTGTCCCGGCGCACCAGCCGGCGCTCCCGGCCGAGTTCAATACAGTTGTAAGCCCAATGGTTCAGCGGCACATCCCGGTAAAACGGAAAGTCGCTCATGGCGCGGCGTTCAAATTGCAGACCGTTCAGCAGGGCGGTCATCAGTTCGGCGCGGGTAACCATCCGCCGGCTGGTGGTGAATTCCTGGCCGTACAGGGTGCTCAGAATACCGGACAGGTCCGGGACAGCATGGGCCGTGGCATCGTCATCCGGCACAGTGCAAAGGTCTGTGGGTCTCAGCGCCGGTGCGGTGGTTTCCGGTTCAGCGGGTGCCGGCTGGGCGAATGCGCCGTTCAGAAACACGCCCGTCAGTAGCAGTGCGCTAACGTAAACCTGCGCTGCGGTTTTTAATCGTGGTGTAAATCTGCTGAATATTGCGCTGTGTGTTGTGCTCATCCCCGGTATTATCGATGATCCGGTCGCCCAGGTCGATCTTTTTCTCCTGAATCCAGCCCATCATCACCTGCAGACGCGCCTCATCCTCATGAATGCTGTCGCGCTCCATCAGGCGTTTCACCACATCCGGCTCATCCGCCTTCACCACCCAGATCTCATCGTAAAGGTGTTCGCTGCCCGTTTCAAAGATGTCGGTGTTCTCCACCACCCGGATATAACTGCCAAGCGGGCCATAGAGAAACTGCTTCACTTCATCGCGCAGCAGCGGTTCGATAATGCCGCTCATCAGCATCTTGATTTCATAGTTGGTGTGCATCAGCTGATAGAGCTGTTTGTGAGACCAGTTGTTCAGCAGATCGCGGACATCTTCCGGGTCATGGACTTCGGGCAGTTTTTTCTCCAGCAGCCGCTGAATCTGCCGGGCTACGTCCGGGTTGACCAGAAGGCTTTTGTACGTGTAATCGTCGGCATCCATGGCGCTCAGGCCACCCAGCCGGCTGAGGTAGCGACGAACCATGGTTTTACCGGCGCCACGGATGCCGGTAATTCCGATTTTCAGGGAGCGTTTGGGTTTGGCCATGGTGCTTCCGCGCCGCCGGCAGGCAATATGCCGTACAATAGTGAACAGAGAGTCTGCCGCAGTGATGGTCCCCATGCGTTCGCAACAACCGGAGATGCCAACCGACTCCTGGATGGATCGTATCATTTGCCCGCTGGTTCTGCTGAGCTTTCGGGGGGAAATACTGCGGGCAAACGAGGCCGGATCGGCCTGTCTGGCGGCGTGGTCTGCGCCCACACACCCGGTCAGTCCGCCGCTGTTCAGGCAGGTGTGCGCGCTGGAGCCCGGAACGCCCCCGCAGACGCTGGTGGGCCCTTCGGACCAGTTGCGGCTTTCCCCGGTGGCCGGGGTGGGCGTGCTGCTGGAGTGGTTTCCCCTGACCCAGCGCGCCTCAGACACCCTCTCGCTCCATATTCTTCAGGAAGTCAGCGAGGCGGTGAACTCGTCGCTGATTCTGGAGGATATTTTCGAATCGCTGGGCGACGTGCTGGGGCGTTACCTGCCGTTTGATGAAGCGGTGATTATCATTCTTGATGACACGCAGAACGGCGTGAAACTGCTGGTCCGTTTTCTTAAAGACGGCGGCATGATGATGAGCGGCGAGAACAACACGTTTGCCGGCTACGATCCGGTGATTGACCAGACGCTGAGAAGCCCTGCGCCCCGGGTGTTTCATACCCGCCCGCTGCCCCATTCCGTCATGCTGGCCGAATCGGCGCAGTCAGCCCTGGTGGTGCCGCTGATCAACAAAGGGTTACTGATCGGGTTAATCGCCCTGTCGGATCGCCGGCCGCAGTTGTATTCGCCCCAACAGGTGCAGCTGCTGCAGGATGTTTCCGTGCCGCTGGCCGTGGCGGTGGAGAACGCCAAGTTTTACTGGCAGAGTCAGAGCCAGGCCAGCCGCGAATACCTGATTAACCAGCTGACCAAATCCATCCGGGAATCCCTGGATATTGACACCATTCTGCAGACGGCCGTGAAAGAGCTGGGCCAGGTGACGGGTGTGAGCCGCTGCCGCATCCGGTATTTCGCCCGTGAGGACACGCCCGGCCGTTTTTTTGATTATCTGCTGCCGGGCACCGCACCCTTGACAGCTGCTTTTCCTGCCGATTTTGAGGACCGGGTGTTTCATATGCGCCAGCTGGATGGCGGCACGGCGCAGGCAATGAATCCTTTTGTTCTGAATGATGTGCGGGATTGCCCGCCCACGCTGGCCGACCCGGTTCAGATGGCGCACGAGGACATCCATTCGCTGGCCGTGTTCCCGATCCGCATTCAACACGCGCTGGTCGGATCCATTACCCTGCATCAGTGCGGTTCCTTCCGGGTGTGGGTGGCAGAAGACATTGAGTTGCTGGGCGCTATTGCCGAGCACCTGGCTGTTGCGCTGCACCAGGCGCAGCTGTTTACCGCCTTGGATACCCAGCGCCAGACGCTTGCCAATACCCTGGAAGAACTGCAGCAGGCGCAGATGCATCTGATTCAGTCTGAAAAAATGGCGGTGCTCGGGCAGTTTGTGGCCGGCATTGCGCATGAGGTGAACACGCCACTGGGAACGATTCTGGCCAACAACGACACCCTGAAGCGCTGTCTGGACAAACTGCCGGACGCTGCGGCTGACCCGGCGCGACTGCACGAGAACATGGCCGATTTACTGGCGCTGAACCAGCTGGCCGGCGAGCGCATACAGGACATTGTGAAAAATCTCCGCAACTTTGCCCGGCTGGACGAGTCCGAGATGAAGACGGTGAACCTGCACGAAGGCATCGACAGCACCCTGCTGATTATGAAAGGCAATATTCCGTCCAGCGTCACGGTGGACCGGCAGTACGATCCGGATCTCCCTGCCGTGCCGTGCTATCCCGGGTTGCTGAATCAGGTGTTTATGAACCTGCTGGTAAATGCAGTGCATGCCATGGCCGAGCAGCCCGCCGGACGCATCACCATTTCGACCGCCTATCACCCGGAAACCCGCACGGTTGGTCTGGTGTTTGCCGATACCGGCAAGGGGATTCCCCCGGAAAACCTGGGGAAAGTGTTTGACCCCGGGTTCACCACCAAGGGTGTGGGTGTGGGTACGGGCCTGGGCCTGGCCCTGTGCTACCGCATTGTGGAAAAACACGGCGGCCAGATTGCTGTGGAAAGCACGGTGGGCGACGGGACCCGTTTTTCGGTCAGCCTGCCGTTACCGTAGCACGCCCACTAAGCCGGTGCCTGCGCTGGCTGATACTTTTGGACGGTGCCCGGCCCGGTATTCAACTGCGGGGCGTTTCCGCCGAAACAAAAGATGGACCGCCGTTCTCCGTATAGCGGGAATGGCCTGAATGCCCCTTTCCGAAGGATACCCCGGCGATGCAGAAAACCGAAACGGCGCGCGACCTGATGAGCGCCAAAATTATTACCGTCAAGTCCGACACGACCTGTGAGGACGCCATGCGCCTGATTGTGGACAAGCGTGTTTCCGGGCTGCCGGTGGTGGATGAAGATGGCGTCCTGGTCGGGGTCATCAGCATGTACGATTTTATGAAAGCCAGTCTGAACATTCCCTGCGACAGCCGGATACTGGAGACGGCCCAGCTGCTGCGGATGGCTGAAAAAGGCACGCTGGATGTGGACAATATGCTGGAAGCCTTTGTGGGCGACTTTATGACCCGCACCGTGTGCACCGTCGGGCCGGATGCCGCCCGCGAGACCGTGCGCGACCTGATGCGCGAGAAGCGGATACATCGCGTGATTGTGGTGGACGAGGAAAGCGGCAAGCCGCTCGGCGTGATTTCCACGGTGGACATGATTTAAGGCGGGGATATACCCCCACCCGGTTTCGGCTGACGCCTTGGCTGTCATGGCGAGAAGGGCTGAAAGCCCGACGCGGCAATCCGGTCAGAGATTGCCACGCTCCCTCCGGTCGCTCGCAATGACGGTGAAACGAGGGAGAGGGGAGGACGTGTGTTGTAACAATTCATTCACAAATGGCCCGCTGGGGCTGCCGATTCCTTTTAATAGATGCTGTCGGCCTAGAGCCGCCTCTCTCTCCAGTGTTCCCCCGCTAATGAATGATGTGGAGTTTCCCCGCCATGAACGTGATGTTTGGTTCGTCCCCCGGTGCGATGTGCACCAATCGCGCACAGAATGCCTTCAGCGCCGCCGCCCCGCAAAAACAGCAGGTTCTCTTCGGGTGCTCGCAGGATGAGGTGAGCTTTAGAGGGAAGCCGAGACCTTCTGCAATCGATGAATCCAAGCGTGAAGAACCTTCAGGCGGCGGAGGCAGTAAGTAGAAGAATTAATTCTTCTCGACTTTAGGGGCGATTTTTTCCAGTAGCTTGTTGGCTGCTGTGGCTGCAACGGCGCCGACGACCATGCCGCCCAGCGGCAGGTGATGGCTGCCGATATTGATGCCTGGCAGAGCCTTGCGGCCAATGGCCAGACCTGCGCCTGCCGCTTCCCAGGTGATCAGGGACTTGGTGAACTGCTTACCGACTTTATGGGCTGAATAGCTTATATTGGTTTACCTTTATTTACATCACTGCCTTTTCAAGCGATCTGGCGGTATGTTGGGTGTTGATTCAACGTGTGTTTCCCCATAACCCCGTAAGGTAAACAATCATGAATGTCTCTATGGGTCACTTTTCCGCCGCGTCCCCGCTTCGGTTTCAAGGTCGGCAAGCGGCGGTGCCCAGCCCACTGTTTGGTTTGAAGCAAGCCAACACGGTTGTTTTTGGTGGTGAAGAAGATAGAGATGACCTACCACCACCACCTCCTCCTCGTCCTCGTCCACAGAAATAAGCTCACGATGCTACTTTTTTGGTTTTGGGGCAACTTTTTCCAAGAGTTGATTCACTCCGGTTGCCAGTAATGCTCCAAAAGCCATCCCTCCCAAGGGCAGGTGGTGCGTTCCGATATTGATGCCGGGAAGAATTTTTCTGCCGACAGCCAGCCCGGCTCCAGCCACCTCCCAGGTGATCAAGCTTTTCGTGGCTTGTTTGGCGAACTCCTTGCCGGTTTCAGCAACGATGGAAGCCATGGTCGCCCCGTCTTCATGGCGGGCGTTGTCGTAAGCCGTCTTCGTTGTTTTGGCAATATCCCAACCAAAGAGACCCAAGCCGAGTGCTTGCGCCACACCGGCTCCGGAGATTTTTCCAAGACCGGAGGCGTCTGTTTTGATCAGGTTGGCTGGGCGAATGGGGTCAACGTTGCGTCCCCAAAGGGTTTTGGTGAAATAATCTTTCACACCGAATTTAAAGAAACTTTCCCCTAGTGTCAAAGGGGTGCGCATATTGGCTGGGCGAAGGTATTCCAAATGAGGTTTAAAGTTGTAGTGTAGTAACTCTTTGTAAGCTTTGGGACTACGGAGATAAGAGAAGGATACGTCTTGGGCACCTCGGAGTCCAAAGAGACCGTCATACCCATACGGGTAGGTATTGGCAATACGCTGTTTCAAATTTGGTTTTGAAGCTAATTTTTCCACATGGCTCGAATTATCTAAAATTGGATCTAGGGGGCGTTTGCCCAGTTTATCGAGGGTATGATCAAACACCTCCCCGGCGGCCATGCGCGACGACCAGATGCCGGCCTTGTGGGTAAAGACATCCCCAAAGGTGTTGTCGGCTGCTGTGGCATTCGACAGATCAATGACGGGCGAACGACGCAGCAGGGCGGTCTCTTCGGCCACGCTGCGGGTGCCCCCGGTAAAGGCAAACGGAGAAATTCCTGAAACCAAGGCGGACGGTGGCTGACCACTGCCCGGGGTGATCCCGGCCCGGGCGAAAGTGGCGGATGATGGGGAAGGGGCCGCCAGTCCGGCCAGGGGAGCATTCCCGGGGTGACCCGGTGTACTCACCCCGACCGAACGTGACGGAGCAGTTGTCTGGTTGGCCGGCACACCGTATGCATACGGGTTGCCGGTAAAGTGGGTTGTGCTGCCGATGGTGCTCAAAAAAACGCTGCCTCTCGCTGTATCCGCAGGTGAATAGTCCGGTGACGCTGCCTGCGCCAGGTGCGGAACGCTGATATTGCTTTCAGATATCGCCCACCCCTGGATCGAAGGGTGCAGGGTGCCGGGTGTGACCGGATCAGACTTCCCCCACTGGCATAAAAACGGGTTTTCCCATTTTTGTGCCCTTCTTCTGTTGTGGGGGCCGTTCCCTCCCCCACGCCCCCTCCCCCTCCCTAAGGATCAATCCGGCCGCATGTTTGCACTTGGTTTGTTTGGCAGAAAATAACCGTACCCGCCCACCCAACCTGGCATATGATTTCACCCACCACACCCCTGTCCAGCCCGCCCTACCCGGCGGTTGCCCCCGCCGTGCCTCCCCCGGCGGGCGAACGCCTGCGCATTGTGTACGACAACGATGCGCACGAGCACTGGGAGGGCATGGCCCGCAGCGTCACCGCCTTTGATGTGTTCACCCGTCAGGCGCAGGCCAACGGGGAAGACGTATTGCGGCTGACCGCCGGCGACGACAACACGGGGCCTGAGCCCCAGGAGTTTGCCGTGGGCGTGATGCTGAACAACCTCAAGGGCGTTCAGGCCACCACGCCGGGCAACCACGAGTATGATATGAACCCGGCGTATTACGCCCAGACGCTGAGCCAGCTGGCGAACTACCCCACGCTGTCGGCCAATCAGGTGCTGCCGCCCACCAGCGCCCTGCTGCCGCTGCAGGCCAGTGGTAAATTTTCCGTCAATGGGCGCATTGTCCCCACCGCCAGTGGCCAGCCGGTGGGCGTTATCGGCGTCACGCTCCCGGAGGTGTCGCACATCATCAACAAAAACGTGCCGCGCGATGGCACGGATTCGCTGGATCTCGACGGTTCCATTCAGGCGGTGCAGGCCCAGGCGGACGCCCTTCGTCAGCAGGGCGTTACCCGTGCGGTGGTGGTCTCACACCTGGGCTATGAGAAAGACCAGCAGCTGGCCCAGCGGCTGCGCGGTGTGGATGTGATTGTGGGCGGGCACACGCACACCAAAGTGAATGGCATCTACCCGCAGCGGAACCTCCTGCGTGGGGCGGATGGCCAGCCGGTACTGCTCCTGCAGGCGGGGTCCTTCGGCCGGCAGGTGGGTGTGGCGGATCTCGCCTTTACGCCGGCGGGTGTGCTGAACCCGGAGCAATCGCAGAATCAGTTGTACAGCACGGCGCAGTTTGCCCCCAGTCCGGCCGCTGTTCAGGTGATGAACCAGTATCTGCCGCCTGCGCGTCCTGTGGCGAATCTGGCGGCGGGCTACAGCGCGGATAATATGCACACCGGCCCCAACCCGGTGGCGCAGTTTGCCGCCGACAGCCTGCGGGACGCCTGTCAGGCGGATATCGGTCTGGTGCGCGCCGCCGAGATTCGTGGGGACATGCCCGCCGGTTTGTTCACTTCGCGGGATCTGGCGCAGGCAATGCCGTTTGCAGACCAGGTGGTGCGCCTGCGTCTGACCGGTGAACAGCTGCTGGGCGCGTTGCGCCGTGCGGCGCAGGGACTGACGACTTCGGATGATCACCACAACCAGTTGCTGCACCCCAGCGGGTTGGCCTACACAGCCGATAAAACCACCGGCGCGCTGGTGAACGCCCAGGTGTTTAACCAGCAGACCGGCCGGTGGGCGCCGATCGATCCGCAGCAGACGTACACGGTGGCGCTGTGTGAGTACGCTGTACAGAACCCCGAGGAGAACCCGGAACTTGCACATCCGGATCAGGTGGAGGGCGCGACCGGCAAAACCCTCGCTGAGGTGTTTCACTGGGGCTTACAGCAGGCGGCGCTGCGGCAAACGGGCTCACTTCAGGGGGCTATCCAGCTGCTGGCGGTGGATGGCAGACTGACCGTGGTTTGAGGCGCCGAAGCAATGAGTGGCGCGGAGAAGGGATTACCCTGGACAAGATTGGACATGGTGGGAGCCGGTTCCGTCTGAAAGGCCTGAAAGCCGGGATTCCGGCGGGCCTGAAGTGTGTTGACGGTGAGGGCGTGGGCCGTGTAGGGGTCAGCGGCGTCTCTGGGGAGTTCTTGGCGGGTTTGCTTGTAGGCGTGGCCGAATGCCAGGCGATCCTGCACCACGCGGCCCAGCAGCGTGACGAAGAACCCGGCGCCCAGGATGGCCAGCGGCAGGCGGAACAACGGATTTCTCGCAATCTTTTCCAGCGGGCGGAAGGCTTTGGCCACTGCGTTGCCGGGGGCCGTGTGCAGGGCTTTCTCCACGGTGCCCTCTACGGCCTCACTGCGGCGGATGCGCCGCCACACGCGGTGGGTGACGCTGCCGCCGAGCTGGGCGACGGTGGCCCCAGCCAGGGTGATGGGCAGGCCAACGGCAACGGGGTGGCGGTTCAGGGTTTCCGCAAGGGCGGGGTGCTTATTGTACTGTTTGTCCAGCCAGCGCTGAAAGCCCCGGTAGACGGCGCGGAAGCCCAGCCAGTGGGTGAGGGTGTCGGTGCCGGCCCCGAATTTATCCAGCCGGGTGCCGTTGGCGCGCAGGGCGCTGCCCAGCGCGCGCGTGTAGGGGAAGACCTCGCCATACGCCCGGGCGACCTGGTAGACGGGGCGTTCGGGGTAGGCAAAACCGGCTTGGTTGTAGTGGCTGACGGGCTGTGTGGCGGACATAACGAATACCTGCGGGGTTTCTTGGATTGTGTTCATTCAACCACACCCACCAACCCCCCGTCCTGAGGAAAAGTTCCTATTTCAGGCGAGCCGCCAGCCAGCGTAATCGATGGCCCTTAACACCATACCAGTCGGCTGCAATATTTACACGTGCATTTGGTTCTTTATCGGGGTCCAGAATGCCTAAATCGGCTAGTCGATCCAATTGTCTCTTAACTGAATCGGTGGTCATGCCGCTGGGAAGTTGGTTTCTTAAATCGCTATAGATAGGCGTTACATATTCGTCGGGCCTGCTGGCATGCAGGGCGAGTAAGATTTGTCTGGCTTGTGGGTCTTCTCTGAGTATTTTCAGTGCACGTCTGGATTGGGGCGTGCCCGGAAGACGGGTGCCCAGCCAGTTCAAAGCTTTTATATCCATCCACTCATCCCCTGCATCGCCAAATACCCTCATTTTTCATTAGAAAATCAAAATTATCACAATGCGGTCTACATGGGAATGGATATGAAAATTTCGACACCCCGGCGCGTTTGCCCTAAAATACGGTTCGGGCCCAGCCCAAGCGCCCCTTCACCCACAGGAACCCCCACCCCATGACCATTGCCCGCAGACCCACCAAGCAGATTCACGTTGGCCCGGTGGCCATCGGGGGCGGCGCACCCATTGCGGTGCAGTCCATGCTCACCAATGACACGCGCGACATTGAGGACAGCGTCAACCAGATTCAGCGCCTGGCCGACGCCGGCTGCGAAATTATCCGCCTGGCCGTGCCGGACTTTGAAGCCGCCGAGGCCCTGAAAAGCATCGTCAGCCGCTCGCCCATCCCCGTGGTGGCGGACATTCACTACGATTACCGCCTGGCACTGGCTGCCGCAGACAACGGCGTGCACTGCGTGCGCGTCAACCCCGGCAACCAGCCCAGCAAGGAATACATCCGTAAAATTGTGGACAAGTGCAAAGAGCGCGCCATCCCCATCCGCATCGGCGTCAACTCCGGCTCGGTGGAAAAACCCATCAAAGAGCAGTTTCCGCACGATCTCCAGCGCCAGCTGGTGGAAAGCGCCCTGCTCAACGCGCGCATTCTGGAAGAGGAGGATTTCGACCAGTTTAAGATTTCCGTGAAAGCCAGCGACCCGATGACCATGGTGGCCGCCTACCGCGAGCTCTCCAAGCTGGTGGATTATCCGCTGCACCTGGGCGTGACGGAAGCCGGCACGCTGAAACGCGGGCTGATCAAGACCAGCATGGCCTTTGGCATTCTGCTCTCTGAGGGCATTGGCGACACCATCCGCGTGTCACTCACCGCCGACTCCATTGAGGAAGTTTTTGCCGGCCACCAGATTCTGCAGGGGCTTGGCCTGCGTCAGTCGGGCGCCAACCTGGTGAGCTGTCCCAGCTGCGGGCGCTGCCAGGTGGATCTCCACAAGCTGGCCAACGATGTGGAAGGACTGATCGCCACGATGGACAAGCCGCTGGACGTGGCTGTGATGGGCTGCTTTGTCAACGGTCCTGGCGAAGCCGGCCATGCGGATATTGGGATTGCCGGCGGCAAGGACGGGGAATATTACATCTTCCACGGCGAAGAGCGCGTGATGAAGGTGCGCGAGGAAGAGGCGTTCGAGGTCTTCAAAAAAGAGCTGCAGGACACCTACGACAACTTTGATCCGGTGGAATCGGCCCGGAAAAAGGCAGGCAGTGCCAGCCCCAACTGGCAGACGGCCACGAAGGACGCCGAAGTCGACGCGCTGGAAGCCCACCTGGCTGGTTAACCCCCACCCGACCTCGCTTCGCTCGGCCACCCTCCCCCTAAAGGGAGAGGGAGTATAGTGAGGATGGTTGCGGGAGGGAATGATGAGCATGAAGACAATCAGCCGGGAGTTGCGGAAGCGCCAGACGCCCAGCGAGCAGCGGCTATGGTATTACCTGCGGAATCACCGGCTGGACGGGCACAGCTTCCGCCGGCAGCAACCAATCGGTCCGTACATCGTTGATTTTCTCTGTCCTGCGAGAAAACTGATTGTGGAAGTGGATGGGGCGATTCATGATTTGCCAGACCATCGCGGTAATGATGCCGTTCGTCAGAATTTCCTGGAAGCGTCCGGCTACCGTGTAATCCGGTTCACAAACGCTACAGTGAATGAGCAGATTACTGACGTATTGCAGCAGATTCGCTGCGCGCTTCAGCAGTAACCACCAACTTACCCCCTTCCCTCTCCCTTTAGGGGGAGGGTGGCCGAGCGAAGCGAGGTCGGGTGGGGGTGTGAGAAGCTGAGTAGATCTTGGCCGGGTGGGGGTAACCCGGACTCCCCCAGCCGGAGGAAAGTGATAGCCTGTGCAACACGGCGCATGGGCCACGCTTTATAATGGATCCGGGAATGATCCAGGCACCCCATTGAGCGAGGAGAGGCCAACGCGCCATGAATTTTGAACTGACCCCCGAGCAACGCGAAATCTGGCTGTGGGCCAAGGATTTTGCCGACAAGGAAATCGCCCCGCAGGTGGAGGAATTTGACTGGAAACAGCAGTTCAACCACGACCTGCTCAAAAAAATCGCCGAGCAGGGTTTTTTCAGCGTCATTCTCCCCGAGCAGTACGGCGGCCAGGGCATTGATAACATTGCCTACGCACTGATGACCGAGGAAATCGCCCGCGTCTGCTCCGCCACGCGCACGCTCTTCTCGGTGCAGATATCCCTCGTGCAGAAACCCATCTGGCACTTTGGGACGGATGAGCAGAAAGAAAAGTACCTGCCCGGTCTCGCCGATGGCAGCATTATCGGCTGTTTTGGCCTGACGGAACCCAACGCCGGCAGTGACGCCGCCAATCAGCAGACCACCGCCAGAGCCGACGGGGAGTATTTCATCCTCAACGGCCAGAAAACCTGGATTTCCAACGGCTGTATTTCCGATGTCGCCATTGTGATGGCGCAGACCGACAAGAGTCTGGGTCACAAAGGCATCTGCGCGTTTCTGGTGGACACCAAGACCGAAGGCTTCTCCACGCGCGAGATCAAACCGAAGCTGGGTCTGCGATCCAGCGTGACCAGCGAACTGTTTATGGACAACGTGAAAGTCCACAAAAGCCAGATGCTCGGTAAACCCGGCGAAGGGTTTAAGGTTGCTATGTACGCTCTCGATCAGGGCCGGTTCAGCGTGGCTGCCGGCGCTGTGGGCGTTATTCAGGGCTGTCTGGATATCTCCAACAAGTATGCGATGGAACGCGAAGCCTTTCAGCAGAAAATTGGCGAGTTTCAGCAGATACAGCACATGATTGCCGATATGGCGTGTGACGCCGAAGCGGCGCGTTTTCTCGTGCTGCATGCGGCGTTTTTAAAAGACAAGGGTGTGCGCAACACGCGCGAAACGAGTATGGCCAAACTGTTTGGCGCGGAAGCAGCGATTAAGGCCAGCTACAGTGCTGTGCAGATTTACGGCGGCTATGGATTCTCAGAGGAATACCCCGCGGCGCGCTACTACCGCGATGCCCGCGTGCTCAACCTGTACGAAGGCACAGCGCAGGTGCACCGCCTGATTCAGGGACAGGATCAGCTGGGGATTCGCTCGGCCAATGGCCCCGGCGCCCCGATGAACCCGGTGGATCGTCTGTCGCCACGGGCCTGAAAAGCCGACCTGCGGATTATGACTGCTTGATGCTTTTGCAGTCGCGCAGGATCACGTCCCCGCCGTCGCCGGCGATGCGGCCGATGATTTTGCTGTCTGGTTGAAACGCATCTTCAAGCGCCCGGGATTCCTGAACAATCGTGTATTCGGTATCGCCGGCCATGGGCGCCTGAAGCAGAGCCACGTTGTAAAGCAGCGCCAGTTCTTCATTGCTGTCACTGGCTGTCAGTTTTCCGGCGGGGAAGAGGTAGCCGGTGTTGCCCACGGCCACACAGTCGGTGGCCGGATTGTCGTACTCAAACCGGATCGCGCCGTCGCTGACGGTGCGGGTATGATCATAGCCGTCCGCGCCGGGGTCGGTGGTGGTGCTGGTGGCAGGCCGCCGCGTGTTGGATGTGCCTGGGCTGGTGCTGCCTGACGAAGTGCTGGTGGTGGGTCGGGTGGTGCTGGCAGATGACATGCCGCCCGGCAGGGTTGTGGTGGTTGAGGCGAGTTGTGTGGACGTGGTGGTGGACGACGGACCGCGCGTGGTGCTGGAAGGTAACGAGGTGCTGTTGAATGTCGTGGTGGGACCGTTGCCGACGGTGGTGCTGGACGACGGCAGGGTGCTGGCGGGTATGGTGGTGGTGTAGCCTGTGGAATGCGGCGGCAGGTCTACTCCGCCGGAGCTGCAACCCGCCAGTCCGGCGGCGACTGCAGCCGTCGCCAGAACGCGTCCGGGGCGGCCTGGCCGGTGTGCGCCAAATGTGGCCGGCACATGGTGCGTGAAAGAAGTCTGCATGGATGTCGCCTTCAATTGGGGAGCGGGGGTATTGTAACCGAGGAATCGCCAGGACGCCAGATTAAGTACTAGCAGGGTTCCAGCAATATCGTTGATTGATTTCCCTGGGCGTCCGTCACAACGAATTCATGCGGCAGGCTGAATGCACCACGCTGCACAGCCTCAGCCGGGTGTTCACTGATTACATTCACAGGTGCCTGGCCGGACTCTGTGACACGTACGCAAGCATTCTGGGTGAAATACTGGTGTCCGCCGTTTGCTTCAACGGCTGTTCGGGCGCGTTCAACCGGGGGTGTTGCGGAACCCCCGCCGCAGGCGGTAGCTGCCAGGCTGGTACCAACCAACAGGCCAGATAAAGTGCGGCGGGCACGACGGTCAGGGCGGCCGGCGAAGGTGGCGGGTGTGTGGGTGGCGATGGTGGTCATGCAAAGCTGGGCCTTGTTATACAACTCAGGCGCTTAAAACCCACTGACGCCGGTTTTGTGCCGGTTATTCACAAAGATATGCTGTGGATATCAAACCCCGACGGTGGAGGCGGAGAGGATGGAGTCGAAGACGCCGCGGCCTTCGCCGGTCCAGATTTCTGACGGCCAGAGGTTTCGTTCCGGGTGGGGCATCATCCCCAGCACGTTGCGTTTAGCGTTGCAGATGCCCGCAATGCGATTGAGCGAGCCATTGACGTCTTCGGCATACCGGAAGACCACCTGCTGATTGTCTTCGAGCTGTTGAAGGACTTCCGGGTCGGCGTAATAGCTGCCGTCGCCGTTGGCAATGGGCAGGGTAATCGTCTGGCCGGGCTGGTAAGCGTTGGTGAACGGCGTGTCCGTCGTTTCCACCGTCATGGCCACCCGGTCGCACTGAAAGCGCAGGCCGCTGTTGCGCCGCAGCGCACCTGGCAGCAGGCCGCTTTCGGTGAGCACCTGAAAGCCGTTGCAGATACCGATAACGAGCCCACCCTGATCGGCGTGGCGCTGCACCTCGGCCATAATGGGCGAAAACCGGGCAATGGCGCCCGAGCGCAGATAATCCCCGTAACTGAATCCGCCGGGCAGAATGATGCAATCCGCCCCGTTCAGGTCGGTCTCATCGTGCCACAGGTATTCTGTGGGCTGCCCCAGCACCAGGGTGGTGGCGTCGTGGCAGTCGCGCTCGCAGTTGGAGCCGGGGAAGACGACAATGCCGAATTTCATGGGGCGGGCTCCTGCTGATGGGGGGGAACGTTAGCTGTGCGCCGGATCCTGTACTGGCGGCGTCAGGCTGAGGCTGTAAGTATAATCCTCAATCACTGTGTTGGCCAGCAGGCGCTCGGCCATGGCCTTCAGCTGCACTTCGGCGTCAATCATGGTGGCGGTTTCCAGCGTTACGGCAAAGCGCTTGCCGGCTTCCAGCGCGGTGACGCTGTTGAAGCCGAGGTTCTTCAGGCTTTTGAGAATCGTCTGGCTTTCCGGGTTGAGAATGTTTTTGCGGCTGTGGACAATCACTTCGCCGTAATAAGTGGTTCTGGCGGCCGGGCGCGTGGCCGGGGCGTCGGGTTTCAGGCGGCTGAGGAGATCCTCATAGGTGGTGGCGAGATCGGCCAGATCCAGGCGGAAAACGTCTTTGTCCAGCACCTGGCCGGTTTTGAGATCGCGGAAGCGGAAGTTGTCCGGGCTGAGTTCATCGCCCAGCAGCAGGTGGCCGTCGGCATCCACGCCAAACTCCAGTTTGAAATCCGCGCAGAGAATGCCGCAGGCTTCAAAGTACTGCACAAACAGCTCGTTAATCTGGTAGGTGATGCGTTTGAGGGTTTCCAGCGTGGTGGTTGGGGGAATCAGCCCCAGGGTTTCCACCATTTCATCGTTGATCAGGGGGTCGGTGTCGCTTTTGAAGAAGAGCTCCAGCACCGGCTTTTCAAAACGCTGGCCTTCAGTCAGAGGGTAACGCTTAAGAATGCTGCCCAGCGCCACGTTGCGGATGACGACTTCCAGTGGGATCATCGTCAGCGCCGTATAAATCAGCTCATTCTCCTCCTGGCCGGGCCGGCGGTAGCAGGTGGGAATGTTATGCGAGTTGAGCATGTCAAACAGAATGCGTGAAATCTGGGCGTTGAGTTTCCCCTTGCCCGCCACCACGGCGTGTTTGGCGGCGTTAAAGGCGGTGGCGTCGTCTTTGAAGGTTACCAGGACCTCGCCGGGGGTGTCGGTGGCCTGAATGACCTTGGTTTTTCCTTCGGCCAGCAGTTGGGTGGTCGTCATAGCATTGGCTCCGTCTCTCCGATTGGTGGGGACTGTTCAAATTTCAGAAATGTCGAACCGGAATCTTAAGAAACTCGGTTTTTTCCAAACCCGGCCTTCAGTTTTGTTCAAACCGGCCGATAATCCATGCATTGAGAGCGCAGGGACAGAGTTCATCCTACCAGAAAGCCCTTGGTGTGGATAGTACACCAGCGTCTGAAGCGTTTCTTCAGCCCTGAAGCGCAAGGCGTCCTGTTTTTGTTGCGCCGCGGCGAGGGAGACCGGTTCCGTGCTCTTCCTGAAAGTGCTGCACTGCTTCAGCCAGATCTCCAACATCCGTGCCTTTTGGGGCCAGAACAGGCAGTGATGGTCCGAAACGGCTCCCGATCATGTGAAGGGTGGGCATGCTACGTGTGGGCTTGGGGAAGTGCACCATGGATTCCCGGCGCAGGCCGCTTGGGTCAAACCAGGGTCTGGCTGCCACGGCATCTTCTTCAGTCAGGGGGTGAAGTATGGTCCAGTCCCCAATGCCCCGTATCATACTGGGTGGGTCAAAGGGGAGAACTGCCCGGTTTTTCCGGGCTAAAAATGCATCATGCGGCAGGTGAAAGAGGCCCGCGCTGGGTGGGGTAGTTTCGATCATTCCTCTGCTTGGCGCTTCCCCTAGATACAGAGTCTGAATGCCATAATGTGCGATATCCCTGCCCCGTCGCGTTTGGAAATGCCAGTGTGTGGGTGTCCATCGGTCGATACGGGGAGTTTTTGCCAACGCTTCCCGCTCTTCGTGTTTTAATTCAACCGGTGTTGGGCTGAATAATAGTGGCCGCCCAATAGCACGGGGTCTACCAAGTCCAAACATCTTTAATGCCTTCGTGAGTTGCCTTCAGAGGGGCATGATGCCACAAACACCCTGAAACAGTTGGATTGTTTACCTTACTTCGCGCAGGCCGTCCCAGCGGTGGGTGTAGCCGGCGGAGCGGTGCGCCAGTTTCATCCACCAGCGCTGCTGCATGCCCTCACCGGCGTAATGCACCAGCCCGGCACCCAGGTTGTGGTTAATCCAGTCCATGGAGGTCATCAGCCGGTGGAGTTTTTCCCGGTCGGTGGTGTCAAACAGGCCCTGCTGCACGGTGCTGAGGGGCACCAGTTCCAGCAGGGTGATGGTGGTTTTGTAATACCGGAAGCCGTCGCGATAAATGCTTTCCAGGCAGGCGACCGACTGCCGCGCGAGTTCGTGCGTACAGTCCGTGGCGACCGGCAGATGCCGCCAGGCCGCATTACGGTACTGGGGTTCGCCCGGATGATGACGGCTGGTGTTAATGGCCACACCCAGGACGTTGACCACCAGCCGGTGGCGACGCACTTTTTCTGCGGCGCGCGCGGTGTAGTTCACCACCGTCTGGCGCATTTCCTCAAAAGTGGTCACCCGCTCGCCAAAAGAGCGCGAAAAAATAAGGCTTTTGCGTTCCGGCGCCGCTGCGCCCAGCGGCAGGCAGGGCAGACCGCGCAGCTCGTAGACGGTGCGCATAAACACCACGTTAAAGTGCTTCAGCAACCAGTCATCATCGGCGTCGTGTAAGTCCCAAGCGGTGTGAATACGACGCAGGCGGAGTTTTTCCGCCGAGCGTGGCCCCACGCCCCATACCTCGCCGACGGGCAGTTTTTTCAGCGCCCGTTCGCGCAGGTCTGGTCGGCCGTAAATACTGAGGACACCATGGCGGGTTTGCTTGGCGTACTCGGCCGCCACTTTGGCCAGTGTTTTGGTTTCCGCCACGCCAATGGAAACCGGAATTTTAACGCACTGCAGCAGCGCCCGGCGGATAGCCGCGCCATGGGCCCGGTGCGCATCCGGCGGGAGATGGCTGAAATCCAGAAAGGCTTCGTCCACGGAATAAATATCCACCTGTGGGCTGAAACTTTCCAGCAACGTCATCACGCGATCCGATAAATTGCCGTACAGCGAGAAGTTGCCGGAAAACACCTGCACGTTGTGATGCCGGACCAGGTCCCTGATTTTAAACAGCGGCTCGCCCATTTTAATGCCGAGTTGTTTGGCCTCGTTGGATCGCGACACAATGCAGCCGTCATTATTGGAGAGAACCACCACAGGACGGTGATTCAGATCGGGCCGGAAGACCCGCTCACACGACACGAAAAAATTATTGCAGTCGGCCAGGGCCAGCGGTGGCGGCGTGCCTGGCGGAATATGCGCGCGCGGGCTCATGGGGGTGAATCAGAAGGTGTGGATGACATGGCGTACCACGCCCCAGACGGAAAACTCGGTATCGCCGCGGATGGGGATGGGCGGGTAGCCGTCGTTCTCCGGCTGAAGAATGACCTGGCGGCCCTGCAGGAGCATGCGTTTGACGGTCATGTCGCCATCCACCACGGCAATGATGATGTCGTTGTGCCGGGCCTGAAGCGAGGTGTCCACCACGAGAATGTCTCCCGAGAAGATACCGGCCCGCTGCATGCACTGGCCGCTGGCGCGCAGAAAAAACGTGCTGGCCGGATGCGCCACCAGATGCCGGTTGAGATCCAGCTGGGTTTCAATAAAATCGTCGGCGGGAGAGGGAAAACTGGCGCTGACGGGACAGAGGAATAACGGACGCACGGCTTCTTCAGCCGGCGCGGCAGGCAGCAGGCGCAGCATGGCGGAACCCTTCATGTTCGTGATGAACGCCCTGTGTTCAGGGCTTTTACGGATTATATCGAAAATACTTTCGATCATCAAGTCAGGCTGAAAACAATCGCCGGGTGGGTAGGGCAGTAGGCCCGCTGAGGCGATTGAGGGAAACGCGGCTAAACGGCATCATGGTTCCACATTCAACAAGCCCGTTGCGCACCGCTTGCGCTGCACGGCCAACAATCGAAGAAGGAGACCCCCCATGCGAAAGACATTGCTTGCCCTGAGTTTAACCGGTCTTCTCAGTGGTCTGCTGGCCCAGCCCGCGCTGGTGTTTGCCGATGACACGGTGATCCGCACCGAGACGCATTCCAGCGTGAACCCGGTTGCTGAGATTGTACTGTTCCCTGTGCGGCTGGTTGGCGGCGCTGTGGGCGCCCCGGTTGGCGCCGTGGCCGGCCTGTTTACCGGTTTTGTGAAAGGCTTTAACTTTGTGGGCGACACGGATGATCACACCACCGTGACGACCCGCCACGAGGATGATGATTCCGACGAGTAGGTTGATCCAGACAAAGGTTGCGGAGTGAACGAACCTCCGGCGCTGATTGAAGTGCCGGGGGTTTCGTTTGTGATTGATCTGGACCGGCTACTGCTTGCTAACGGGGGCCTTTCAGGGTACAAACGCTGTACATTCCCCAATTTTTAGGACCTCACCCCCATGACCGACACCGATGATCTCGTTGGCGCGCTGAATGCCATTCAGGCCGAACTGAAGACGCTGAACGCCACCCTGAGCACCCTGGCCGCGGGCCAGAAAGCCCTTGCCCCGGCGCAACTGGCCTACCCGGGCCGCCCGCTGCCCTCGGTGGATGACCAGCCTGCCCCCCGCCAGTCGGCGGGCCGCTACGGGGCCGGTAGCGGCCGCAGTGGCGGTGGTTACGGTGGTGGTCAGGGACGTCCGGGGACGGGCAGCCGGTATGGTGCGGGCAAGCCCCGCCCACCGCGCGATGGCGAGCAGGCGGAGACCCGTGACACGGCCACTTTTGGCGCTGAGCGTGTACGCAAAAAGCCCGTGGGGCGCGGCGGCAAGGGGAAACCCGGCGGCAAGCCCGGCAGCAAGACGGGTGGCAAGGGCGGCGCCAAAAAGGGCGGCGGTTACCCCAAAAAAGCCCGCTAGGCGACCATCGCGATGCCCATGACCCTGTGGATTGACGGCGACGCCTGCCCGGGCGCCGTGCGCGATATTGTGCTGAAGGCGGCCTACCGCCTGACGCTGGCCACGGTTTTTGTGGCCAACAAGCCGCTGAGCCTGCCGCAGGAGCCGTTTATCACTCAGGTGCGCGTGGGCGCGGGCGCGGATGTGGCGGATGATTACATTGTGACGCACGCGCAGCCGGGGGACCTGGTGGTGAGTGAGGATGTGCCGCTGGCGGCGCGGCTGGTGGATGCCGGCGTGGTGGTGATGAGCCCGCGCGGGGTGCTGCTGGGCACGCACAACATTGGCGAGCGCCTGGCGGCGCGGGACACGGCGACGGCGCTGCGGGATTTCGGGCTGATGAACGGGGGCGGGCCCAAGCCGTTTGGGGAGAAGGAGAAGCGTCAGTTTGCCAACACGTTTGACCAGCAGGTGACTAAATTACTGCGTGCGGCTGGGGGGTAGGTTTTATTGCGGCCTATGGGCCCGGCCTGAGGTGCTGCAACAGCCGGCGCAGGTCTTTGGCGGATTCTGCGACGGCGGCGGCGATGAAATTCAGGAAGGGTTCCCGCTTGCCCTGGGTGTGGGCGATGTCCAGGCAGGCGATGTACTCCTGGCGGAGAATGGGCGGGATGAGGGTGATGGGATAGCCGGCCTGCAGCAGAAGCAGGTTCATCAGTAGGCGGGCGGTTCGGCCATTGCCGTCCATAAACGGGTGGATGTTGACCAGCGCCAGGTGGGCGAGCGCCGCGGTGTGGACGGGGTGTTCGTCCGCGCGCCATTGCGGGAGCTGTTCATTGAGAAACGCCTGCATCCGCTTCGGCACGTCTTGTGGTTGAGGGGGCAGGTACGTGGAGCCGGTGATGATGACCGGTTTGGTGCGGTACCGGCCTGGCTGTGAAGCTTCCGTGCCCTCGGTGACCAGTGCGTGCAGGCGCAGGAGATCCGACTCGGTGACGGCGGGCCTGTCCAGGAGGTCGAAGAGGAAGTCGTAGGCTTTGGCGTGGCCGAGGGCGTCAAGGTGGTCCTGCATCGGCTTGCCGCCGATGGTGATGCCGTCCTCCAGCACGACTTTGGTTTCCGACTCGGTGAGGGTGCTGCCTTCCAGGGCGTTGCTGGTGTAGGTGAGGCCCACGCGGTAGTAGCGCCGCAGCTCGCCCAGCGTGTGGGGGTCCAGCGGGCGGTAGGCGTCCAGTGTGGCTTTGAGGGCCTCGCACTGCTGAATGTGGTCAACGTCGTAAATGATGGGCACTCCTGGAACGGACTGACTGCCCATTATACCGTGTTCAGGGTGGCAGCCGCCCTGCGGGCTCGGTTATGGTGGGGCGTGTGCCCGTTTTGCTTGGGGGATATCTAATTGCGGGCGGGTGGGATACGCTGGGTGGGACGTGTATTGTTGACGGAGGGTTTGACGATGTCCAAAGAGAAGCAGGTGAAGAAGGACACGAAGAAGAAAGCCGCGAAGACGATGAAGGAGAAGAAGGCGGCGAAGAATCAGAAGAAGGCGGATGGGAAGCTGACGAAGCCCGGGGGCTAGGGGTTCAGCGGGTCAGGCGGGCATGGGTTTGCGCCCAGCCCGCGGGTGTTGGGGGAGTGCAGCAGGCATGGGTGAGAACTGGTAGTAAACTTGATTGGGTCTCAACACTGAATGCTAAAATGACTTTAAGGTTAAAGATCTTGATATGGGTGACAATAATGAATTCAGAGTTTTCTTACCAATACCGAGATGCCTCAAATTACAAAAATAATCACTCTATTATTGTTGAAGGGGAAATTAGTGAACAAGAACTTGAACCATTCTTGCATGAGAGTGAATTTTTTATTCCAAGTTCAGTTGGTTTAGAAGATCTCCAGAGTTTGCCTTTAACTATTGAAGATCATGTTTGGCATACCATTGAATCAATTGAAAGAACAGAGAAGTCTGCCACAATAAATTTTAATGTTTCGGAACTAAAAATGAAGTTCGAACTGGCAAGTAATAATGAGTGGTTTTTTTCGACTGTTGTTCACGAAAAAGGCATGGTATGAACGAGAGAAGGCCATGGACACGTGAAGAGCTTCTTTTAGCGATTAATCTATATGTGAAGATTCCTTTTGGGAAAATTCACAATAAGAATCCAGACATTATTTATTTGGCGGAGATTATTGACAGAACACCAAGTTCTATAAGTTATAAACTTGCAAACTTTGCTTCACTTGATCCGTCATTACATCAAAAGGGAGCTTCTCATACGAGTTCATTAGATAAAGCTGTTTGGGAGGAGTTCTTTTCAGACTGGGATAAATTACTTTATGAGAGCGAACAACTTTTAGAAAGCAAGGCAACCCAAACTACTGATATATATTTAGAAGTGCCTGAAAATGAAATTACGGAGAAACAAAAACTTAGTATTGTTAGGACAAAGCAGGGATTATTTAGAAAGGCTGTTTTAAGTTCATTCGATAATAAATGTTGTCTTACTGGAATGAACATTCCAGATCTGCTGGTGGCGAGCCACATTGTTCCGTGGAGTGTGGATAGAAAAAACAGACTGAATCCAAGTAATGGCCTTTGTTTAAACGCATTTCATGATAAGGCGTTCGACAAGGGTTATATAACTTTACTGGAGGATTTCTCTGTGAAAGTTTCAAGCGCTGTTAGAGAAGGAAAAAATGAAACTGAAAAGGCATGGCTACTTGATTTTGAAGGTAGAAAAATACTACTCCCAAAGCGTTTCCTGCCAAGTGGTGAGTTTTTAGAATATCACCGTAAAGAAGTCTTTATAGGATAGTGAAACTTTTTTACTTGCAAGAGTCTGCTAAGCAAAACTACCATTCATGGATAGAGTTTTTAATTCCCACTCCAACCCGCTTGAGCTAAATGGTGGGCCTGGGGTGACTCGAACACCCGACCTCACCCTTATCAGG
>JBFWUP010000003.1:0-133371 GCA_050247195.1 Candidatus Melainabacteria bacterium
TCGTCAAAGGCGCTGGCGTTAAACTGCGCCGCGCCGCCCTCTTCCGTAATCGCCTGACTGATGAGAGGAACAGGAGATCCTTCTTGGCCTTTCCACTGCGTCGGGTTGTGGCGTACAAAACCGGCAAGGGCGTGTCGCTGTTGCATGGTGAGTGCGCCATCCGGGGAAACCAGCGTGACATTGGTTTGGATCGGCCGACCCACATGATCGTATCGCCCGGCGGGGACGCCGGCCAGGGTGACCGCCAGTCGTCCGTTTGAATCCGTGGCCACCAGCAGCGTCGGGTCGGTCTCATCGATCAGTACGCCCATGTCCTCCAGTATCCGGGGCCGCCGTTCTCCCTGAATGTAGCTGTATCCACCATCCATGTGGCTTCCTCTGGTCAGCACAAAGGCGCCCGGTTCATCGCTGAATCGGGCGGCGTTTCTGATAAAGCCAGGCGAGCCTGTTTGATTCAGGCTGTGGACGCCGAAGCCTGCACTGCCGCCAATGGCGCTGCCCACGGTGGCGTCGCGGCCGATTTTCAGCAGATTCTGCCCGCTGCGGCGTTCGCGTTTGGCGGTGGTCAGTCTGGCTTCCAGATCCTCCACGTGCGCCTGGGTGCGGCGGACAAAGCGGTCGCCGGCATGCGGGTTTTCCAGTGCGGTGCGGGCGGCTTTCAGTTCGGCCTTCAGGTCTTTCACCCCCGCCTCGCGTGAGTTTTTAATGGCGCGTCGTCCGCCGCCAATCAACGCGCCCAGTGCGCTGCCCAGTACGGTGAGTTCTTGTCCCTGTATGCTCGTCACGGTGTATCCATTCCCAACTTATGGCCCTATATATAGTATAAAAACAAACAAATGGGTTTTTGGAACGGATATTCGTCGGATATCTTCGGGGCTACCGGTGACGCGCGAAGACCCGGCTGAGCTGGGGAAGGCGTGGCGTGCGCGGCCGCGGGATGGTGACACACTCGGGATCCAGCAGTCTCGGTTCGCCGTCATACAGCCCAATCTGATCGGTTCGTGTTCTTCCCAGTTCGGTTGGACAGGGGCGATAGCCTTTTTCCAAGGCCAGGTTATAAATCTGGCTTACATGGGCCGGGGTTACACCGTCCGTCACAGCAGGTTTTTGACGGTAGAAATGAATCTGCCCATCAAATCGTTCTCTCTGCTTGACGGTTAAGCCCTTCGGGTCTACGCCTTCGAGACTTCCGATTGAAAGAACCGGTGCATCCATGTCGGGATCCAGCCTGCGCGTGACCAGCGGAGTGACCCCGATTTTGAGCACTTCCGGGTCATCCTCAGCTGTCAGAAAAGCCTGGGCATGGAGCCCACCCCCCAGCAGAGCACGAACCGGTGTTTCTCCTAATGGACATGGTTTTTCCAGGTGTCTGTGAATGACAGCCAAGGGTTCAAGCATCTGATGACGCAGCCATGGGGTAGCATCATCTGGCTCACGATAATCTTTGTGCGATTTACCGAGATAAGACATTATGGCCGATACAAGGGGTAAAGGTTCAGGCCAATCGATCCGCTTCACACGCCATGTTCCATCCGTGTTGCGACGCTCAAGGGCAGTGCAGTCTGGATAGTCAATCCGGCGCACCGGGTAATGCGTTGGTGTGTCTGCCGGGTCCATCGTCCAGAATCTTTGGGTTCGGGCAGAAAACACGGGTGGTGAGGTTGTGAGTGGTGCAAGCATAATCTGCTCTGTTTATATCAACTGTCTTTGATAAAGGTCCTGAATTCCTCCAATTTACCCTTTATTACCAAATAATGCCCGGATTCTTGCCTTGAGCGGGCGGGACCACTAGACTGGTAGAATCGTCCCCAACCGGCCTCCGGCATGGAAACCACCCCCCACCCCCCCACACAGTCGGCCCCCGCGGCCCCGGCCACCCCCGCCCGGCGCTCCCGCGTCACCGTGCCGGCCTTTGGCCGCCGCAAACAGGCCGGCCGCAAGCTGAGCGTGCTGACCGCCTACGATTACACCACGGCCCGCCTGCTGGACGAAGCCGGCGTGGACTGTCTCCTGGTGGGCGACTCCCTGGCCATGACGGTGCTGGGCCATCCGGATACCCTCTCGGTGACGATGGAGGAGATGCTGCACCACGTGCGCGCCGTGCGCCGCGGGGTGGATAAAAATGCGTCTGCGCCGGAGTCCTCCGGCGGACAGGCCCTGATTGTGGCCGACATGCCGTTTTTAAGCTACCAGGTCTCCCATGAGGAAGCCGTGCGCAACGCCGGGCGGATGATTCAGGAGGGCGGCGCCCATGCCGTCAAGCTGGAGGGCGCCGGGGAGCGTGTGCTGGCGGTGGTGCGCCACCTGAGCGAAATCGGTATTCCGGTGATGGGGCATCTGGGCTTTACCCCGCAGAGCGTGCATGCCCTGGGCGGCGCGCGGGTGCAGGGCCGCGCCCTGGCGGACGCCAAAACATTGCTGAGCGACGCCCAGGCATTACAGCAGGCCGGGGCGTTCGCCCTGGTGCTGGAAATGGTGCCCACCGAAGCGGCGACGATGATCAGCCGGCAGCTGCGGATTCCCACCATCGGCATTGGCGCCGGCAGCGGCTGCGATGGCCAGGTGCTGGTGATTGACGATGTACTGGGCCGGTATGCTGACCTGACCCCGCGATTTGTGCGCCGCTATGCCGACGTGGGCGAGGCCACCCGCCGGGCGGTGCGGCAGTATTGCCTGGACGTGCAGGCGGGCGTTTTTCCGGACAACGCGACGGAAGCCTTTGCCTTTGAACCGGATGACCTGCCGGCACTCCATTTAGCCCTGACCGAGGAGCCCACACGATGAGAGACCCTGAAGCCCCCGCCGCCACCGTGGCCCCGCCGGCCAATCTGGCGGAAGCCACCCTGACGCTGAACCGCAGTATGCCGCAGAACTTCTGGGGTGGGCGCATGCGCGTCATCCGGGATATCGCCACATTTCAGGCATGGCGGTATTTTGCCAGAACCCCCATTGCCTTTGTGCCCACCATGGGCGCCCTGCATTCGGGGCATCTGTCACTGATCCGCCAGGCGCGCAGTCTGCAGCGCGATGAACTGAGCTGTACGGTGGTGGTGAGTATTTTCGTGAACCCGCTGCAGTTTGGCGAGGGCGAGGATTTTGATCACTACCCGCGCCCGCTGGAAGATGATCTGGCCCTGTGCGCCGAAGCCGGCGTGGACATTGTGTTTGTGCCCGGCGTGGAACTGGTGCACGATGCGAAAACCCAGGTGGTGCCTCCCAAAACGCTGACGGATCGCTACTGCGGCATCAGCCGCCCGGGGCATTTTACGGGCGTGGCCACCATTGTGCAGAAGTTTTTCAATCTGGTGCAGCCGCGCGTGGTGCTGTTTGGCGAGAAAGACGCCCAGCAGCTTGCGATTATTCAGCGGATGGTGCGTGATTTCAATATTCCCGTGGAAATTCTGCCCTGCCCCACCGTGCGCGATGAGGATGGTTTGGCGATGAGCTCGCGCAACGCCTACATCACCGGTGAACGCGATCGCCGGGCGGCGCTGGGCCTGCAGGGGCTGCTGAACTATGTGGCGCAGTGCGTGCAGAAGGCGGGTGAACTGGAAGCCCAGCCCCTGCTGCAGGAAGCGGTGGAAGCGGTGACCTATGCGCCGGACTTCCCCCGGGAACGCTTTAAGCTGGATTACATCGATGCGGTGGATCCGGTGAGCTTTGAGCCGCTGGCTGTCATCCGCCCGGGCGCGCGCGTGCTGGTGGCCGCCCGCATCGGCGACGCCACCCGCTCTGTCCGGCTCATTGACAACCAGGCGATCTGAACGGCTACCAGGTCCGGAAGCCGTCGCCTTCGTGCTTGTTAATATCGCTTTCGCGGAACCCGGGCGCTCGGGGCTCACCGGAGGTTTCCACCTCCTGGCCCTTCATCCGGCGTTGAAGTTGCTGTATTGCCTGCGACTGCTGCACCTGGGGGCGGTAGGCTTCAATATAAAAGCTGTTTCCGGCGGAAAGGCGGGCCAGCAGCAGCCCCAGGCCACATAATACGGCTAGCCAGATCAGCAGTATCCATTTTTTACTCATCGCGGGGGGTCTCCCATGGGGGGCTACCGGGGTATCGGTTATTCTGCCCGGAGGAACAGCGCCGGCGCCCGGAATACACCTTTCAGACGGGGCGTTGACAAGCCGGTCGCCTTTCGGGGAGGATGACGGGGCCGGTGAGGGATGGTTGGGCCGGTCAAAACATTGACGTTTACGTTAACGTCAGATATACTGAAGTGAGGCATCTTCTCACTGACGGTACTTGAATGACCCCTTTTTCCGCACATCCCAGCCCGGAGCTCCCGGCCGATCAGGCCGGTATCAGGGATGCGAAGACTGAACTGACCGGGGTTTCGCCCGATGGCTACCTGACCATTGGCTCGCTGGCAAGGCTTTGTGGGGTGACGGTGCGGACTTTGCGCTATTATGAGGAGATGGACCTCATTGGCCCCATCAAGCGGACCAATGGCAAATACCGGCTTTACAACCGCTACTCCCTTAAACGCATTCAGGCCATCATGGCCCTGCAGGCCCTGAACTACTCGCTGGAGGAAATTCAGGTCACCCTGGGCCCTTACTCCCGCAGCCGGGAGTTCACCCGCAGCGAGCAGGTGGAGGCCACCCGCCGTTCCCTGCAGCTTCAGGCCGAGGCCATTGATCTGCGCCTGGAACAGCTGAAGACGATGCGCACGGACCTGCAGCACCGGATGGACCTGCTGAACAACCATTGTGAACCCTGTCAGCATCACCTGCCGGATGACAGTTGTCAGGAGCACTGCTCCTACCTGGAGACCCACTACTGATTATGAGCACACTTGAAACCCTCACCAACCAGGCTTACCAGTACGGATTCACCACCGACATCGCCAGCGATCAGATCCCCAAGGGCTTGTCGGAAGAAACGATCCGGCTGATTTCCGCCAAAAAAAACGAACCGCCCTTTATGCTGGCCTTCCGGCTGAATGCGTATCAGCAGTGGCTGAAAATGACGGCGCCGGACTGGGCCCACCTGAATTACCCGCCCATTGATTTTCAGGACATCATTTATTACTCGGCGCCCAAACCCAAGGAGAAGCTCAGCAGTCTGGACGAAGTGGATCCCGAGCTGCTGGCCACGTTTGAAAAGCTCGGCCTGCCGCTCAGTGAGCAGAAGCGTCTGGCCAATGTTGCGGTGGATGCCGTGTTTGACAGCGTGTCGGTGGCCACCACCTTTAAAAAAGATCTCGCCAGACATGGCGTGATTTTCTGCTCTTTTTCAGAGGCGATTCAGGAACACCCGGAACTCGTCAAAAAGTACCTCGGCAGCGTGGTGCCGGTGACGGATAATTTTTATGCGGCGCTGAATGCGGCCGTGTTCACTGACGGTTCGTTTGTCTACATTCCCAAAAATACCGTGTGCCCGATGGAACTTTCCACCTACTTCCGTATTAACACGGAAGGCAGTGGCCAGTTTGAGCGCACGCTGATTGTTTGTGAAGAACAGAGTCAGGTGAGTTATCTGGAAGGCTGCACGGCGCCCAAGTTTGACACCAACCAGCTGCATGCGGCCGTGGTGGAGCTGGTGGCCCTGGAAGGGGCGGATATCAAATATTCCACGGTGCAGAACTGGTTTGCCGGCGATCCGAAAACGGGCAAGGGCGGCATTTACAATTTTGTCACCAAGCGCGGCCGCTGCGCCGGCAAGGGATCCAAAATCAGCTGGACCCAGGTGGAAACCGGCTCGGCCATCACCTGGAAATATCCCAGCTGCATTCTGGAAGGCGATGATTCCGTCGGCGAGTTTTATTCCGTGGCGCTCACCAACCACCACCAGCAGGCCGATACCGGCACCAAGATGATCCACATGGGTAAAAACACGCGCAGTCGCATCATCTCCAAAGGCATCTCGGCCGGTCAGTCCGTCAATGCCTACCGGGGGCTGGTGTCGGTTAAAAAATCCGCCGCCGATGCGCGCAATTACACCCAGTGTGATTCCATGCTGATTGGCGCTCAGTGCCGCGCGAACACCTACCCCTACATTGACGTGCAGAATCCCACCGCTCAGGTGGAGCACGAAGCCACCACCTCCAAAATCAGCGAAGAGCAGTTGTTCTACTTCCACCAGCGCGGTATCGGCACGGAGGAAGCCGTGTCGGCCATTATCAACGGTTTCTGCGAGGAAGTGTTTAACCACCTGCCCGGCGAGTTTGCTGAAGAAGCCACCCGCCTGCTGGGCATGAAGCTGGAGAACAGCGTCGGCTGAACGCCTGCACCCCACCGGTTTTTTTTGAAGGAGTCCCTGTCCCGATGTTATCTGTCCAGAACCTCACCGCCACCGTCCAGAAAACGGAACACGAAGACCCCGTTGAAATTCTCAGGGGGCTTAGTCTCGATGTTCAGCCGGGCACCGTGCATGCCATTATGGGCCCCAACGGCTCCGGCAAGAGCACGCTGTCCAAAATTATCGTGGGTCATCCGGCTTTTCAGGTGACCGGTGGTCAGGTGTTGTTTGAAGGAAACGACCTCACCGGCCTGCCGCCCGAGGAACGCGCGCTGGCGGGTATTTTTCTGGCGTTTCAGTACCCCGTGGAAGTGCCGGGCGTCAACAACGCGGCGTTTCTGCGGCTGGCTTACAACGCCAGGCAGAAACACCTGGGTCTGCCGGAGCTGAACGAGGTGGACTTTGAAGCCGTGCTGAAAGAGAAGGCCGCCATCGTTGAGATGAATCCCGATCTGCTGCATGAACGCAGCGTGAATGAAGGCTTTTCCGGCGGGGAGAAAAAACGCAACGAAATTCTGCAGATGGCCGTTCTGGATCCCAAACTCGCCATTCTGGATGAAACGGATTCCGGGTTGGATATTGATGCCCTGCGCATTGTCGCTAATGGGGTCAACCAGCTTCGCCGCAAGGACAACGCCATTATTCTGGTGACCCATTACCAGCGCCTGCTGGATTACATTGTGCCCGATGTGGTGCATGTACTGGCCCACGGCCGGATTGTGAAATCCGGCGGCAAGGAGCTGGCGCTGGCGCTGGAGGAAAAAGGATACGACTGGATTACCGAGCACGCCGACGAGCCGGTGACCTGCGCTGTGAAAGGTCAGTAGGCCATGACGGAAGCGACCCGGAAAAAACCGCTGACGGTCTATGAGCAGGCTATCCGCCAGGAGCTTGCCCTGCTGCTGGTGGACCCCCACGTGCCCGGCTGGCTGACGACCATGCGCCGTGAGACCCTGGCCGAGCTGGATGTGGCGGGTGTGCCCTCCCGGCGGCAGGAAACCTGGCGTTATGTGAACCTGCGGCCCTGGCTGGCCCACAGTTTTTCGCGCGTGCAGGCTGCTGGCCGTGTGGTGCCGGAGAACCTGACTGCCTGGCTGCACCCGCACTTTCTGCCGGATGCCTGGCGACTGGTGTTTGTGGATGGCGTTTTCATGCCCGCGCTTTCCCAGCGCGATGGTTTGCCGGAGGCCGTTTATGCCGGCAGCCTGCAGACGCTGATTGAGCGCGATCCTGACGGGGAAACCCTGGCGGCATTGCAGGGTGTGATGAACCAGACGCCTGACGGCACGCAGGACGGACCGGATGCGCTGGCGCTGATCAACACGCTGCTGTTTTCGGATGGCTTCGCCTTGCGGGTGCCGGCCGGCGTTCAGCTGAGCCGTCCGGTTCAGGTGATGAACGTTTCGGTGGAGTCCCAGCTGAGTCCGCACAAGGCCATTTACACCCGCAATGTGATGATGCTTGAAGAAGGCGCTGAAGCCACCGTGCTGATGCAGAGTATCGGCATTCCCGACCGTGCGGGGCAGGCCCAGGATGTGCTGGTGGCCAGAAGCCCGGAAGCCATTCTACATAACCTGGTTCACGATGCCGTGATTGCCCCGAAGGCCAGACTGAATCTGGTGCATCTGCAGAATGAGACCGAACGGACGGCGCACCTGGCGCACACCCGTGTAGCGGTGCAGACGGAAGGTCAGTGCCATCTGACAACCGTGGCGTTTGGCGCCGCCCTGGCCCGCCATGCCGTGTCGCTGATCACCGGTGGTGCGCATGCCGAAGCCACGATGAACGGCCTGACGGTGTGCGCCAACCAGCAGGAAATCTTCCACCACACTACTGTGGATCACGCTGTGCCCGATGGGGTGACGGATCAGGTCTACAAAAGCATTCTGGATGACCAGAGCCGGATGGAATTTTACGGCACGGTCGTGGTGGATCAGTATGCCCAGGGCACCAACGCCGGCCAGCTGAACAAATCCATGCTGCTCAGCGATGCCGCCCGCGTGATTACACGCCCGCAGCTGAAGATTTATGCCGATGACGTGAAGTGCAGCCACGGCGCCACCGTGGGTGAACTGGATGCCGATCAGTTGTTTTACCTGGCCAGTCGCGGCCTCAGTCATGATCTGGCTGAGTGCCTGCTGACCTATGGCTTTGCCGAGGAAATCCTGCAGCGGCTCACCTCGCTGGTGATCCGGCGCTATCTCGATGGTCTCCTGCTGGCGGCGCTCAGCCAGAAACAGAGTCCCCTGTCCTGCGGCATCAGCTGCGCCACCTGCGCGCTGGGTGGCCACCCGCCCGATCACGCTCACTAGTCAGTTAACCAACCGGACGCTCTGATGACCATGACCCTGTCAAAATCCCATGAAACGCCCAGCCTGAGCGATGCTGATGTCCAGCGTATCCGCGCGGATTTCCCGATGCTCTCGCAGGTGATTCACGGCCGGCCGCTGGTTTATCTGGACAACGGCGCCACCACGCTCAAACCCGCCGTGATGATTGAAGCCGTCCGCCGGTTTTACGCCGAGGAATATGGCACCGTCCGCCGGGGGCTGTATCAGCTCAGTGCGGCGGCCACGGCGGCCTTTGATGACACACGGCAGAAGGTGGCGGACTGGATTCACGCGCCCGGGCCCGAGACGATTATTTTTACCCGGGGCGCCACGGAAGCCATCAACCTGGTGGCCTCAAGCTGGGGTCGGGCGAACCTCATGTCCGGGGATGAAATTCTCATCACGGCGATGGAGCACCATGCCAATATTGTGCCGTGGCAGCTGATTGCTGAACAAACCGGCGCGGTGGTCAAAGTGATTCCGATCACCGATGCCGGTGAACTGGCGCCCGGCGCGGCGGATGCATTGCTGAACGAACGGACGAAGATGCTGGCCATTACCCATGTGAGTAACGTGCTGGGCACAGTGAACCCGATTGCTGAGCTGGTTCAAAAAGCGCACGCCGTGGGTGCGGTCACGCTGGTGGATGGCGCCCAGGCTGCGGCGCACCTGCGCGTGGATGTGCAGGCGCTGAATTGTGATTTCTACGCGTTTTCCGCGCATAAAACCATGGGGCCTACCGGCCTGGGTGTGCTGTATGGTAAAACCGCGCTGCTGGAAGCCATGCCCCCTTATCAGGGCGGAGGCGATATGATCGCAACGGTTTCGTTTGAGGGCAGTACGTTTGCGCCGCCGCCCAAAAAGTTTGAGGCCGGCACGCCGGCCATTGCCGAAGTCATTGGTTTCGGCGCCTCGCTGGATTACCTGAACGGCATCGGGCTGGATGCGATTGCCGCCTATGAGCATGACCTGCTGCATTACGCCACGGAACAGCTGCTGACTGTCCCGGGTCTGACCATTTATGGCACGGCTGCGGATAAGGCGAGCCTGATTTCTTTCACGCTGGAAGCCGCACACGCTTCTGACATTGGCACGCTGATCGATCACGAAGGCATTGCCATCCGGACCGGTCATCACTGTGCCCAGCCGCTGATGGATCGCTTTGGCGTTTCGGCCACAGCGCGCGCCAGTTTTGCCTTTTACAACACGCGCACCGAAATTGCTTCTCTGGTCGGTGCGTTACAAAAAGTGATCGAGATGTGTTCATGATGACCAAGACGAAACCGACACCCGCTAAAATTCAGGATGAGATTGTCCGGGAGTTTGAAGCGCTGGGTGACTGGGAAGCCCGCTATAAGCACATTATTGCCCTCGGTAAGGCGCTGCCCCCTTTCTCCGAGGAAAAACAGATGCCCCAGAACCTGGTGAAGGGTTGCCAGAGCCAGGTGTGGATGACCGCGGAACTGGTGGACGGCTCTGACGGTAAGGTGATGCACATTGATGCCGACAGCGACGCGATGATTGTGCGTGGCCTGGTGGCGCTGCTGCTGCGGGTTTATTCGGACCAGCCGCCGGAAGTGATTCTGCAGACCAAGCCGGAATTTTTTGCGCGCATTGGTATGGGCGAGCACCTCTCCATGCAGCGCGCCAACGGGCTGTTTGCCATGGTGAAGCAGATTCAGATGTTCGCCACGGTGTTTCACCTGCAGGCGCGTTAGGCAGGGATATCTAGCCGTTTCCTACATGTCTTCATTGCTCGCTGTAGTGGTTTTGGCACTTTCTCCATCAGGCTTACCCACGCCTGAACCGGAAAGATACTGGCTTCAACCACTGAGTTAGCCCCGATTGTCAGCTGATTGATACGCTTTGCTGCTTGGTGAGCGAGTCTTCTATTGCCCCGATCAATTTGGGTCAGATCCCGTAAAACAAGTCCCAATAATCTCCGCTGATAAGGAGGAATATCTGCATAAAGTTCCGAGGCCGGTGCTTCTCTTGGTGGCGGAATCAAGGCCAGGATACTGTATCCGGGCTCAACGGATGAAGGGAGTCTTCGATGAACCTGACTTCGCCGCGCGGCAAAAGTTGGTGCGATGAACATGCGCAGATAACCTCACAGATGTCCCACTTGATGTGTTCTACATGTACCAGAATCGCATCTGTCCATGAAGTCTTACCGGATATGACACCTTCTGCTCATTACAGTTTTTTAACAATTAAAGACAAACACAGCAACGATCGTTAGAATCGGATCACCTTGATTTGTTTTTTCTTAATTGGTTGGTTTGGGTAATTTACAAAGTTCTCCTGGAAACGATGAACACGGGTTGTGCCTGGTTGGAATGGTTTGAGTGAGAAGCGGCGCAACCCCCGGAATCAATCCCCTTGGAAGCAGACAACCGGGAAAGGAGTGTCGGTATGGACATGCCCTGGCAACAGAAAGAGGCGCTGCTGCGCGTGGCGCGGCGCATCCGCCGCTGGCAGCAGCGTTGGATGAGTGACCCGCTGCCGTTTGAACGCGGCGAGTGGGTGGACCCGCCTTTAAACCCCGTGCCCGTCGCCCTGCAGGATATCCCCTGGCAGGCGCACGTTTCGGCGGTGGATTATCTGATGCTCCACCGTTACTGATACCGCTGCCGATCATCTCCGGCGCGGTAAATTCAGTCAGAACCTGTCGTTATCGAATAGAAACCCGACTGTATTTTTTAAAAAGTAACCTGACCCTGACAAAACGATACAACTGAAATCCAGGAAAGACGGCCCTTTGCGGCCGTCTTTAACTTTTGTAAAGCATTTAGGAACATTGATCCTTGCTTTTCCATGTCCCCTGGCATAATATACTAACCCGGCCAGTAAGTAGGACCGGAACCCCTCGTAAACTCCCTCGTACCTTGACAACTGAATAGACAGAACATATAAAGCTCCGTTTAATTCTTTAAAACAATGTGAGTCATTTCAAACGAAACATTTCAGTTTTGTGTGACGGGTTTCCCGTATGGGCAGGCGCGTCACATTAAAAAGTTTCTGTAATGGAGAGTTTGATCCTGGCTCAGGACGAACGCTGGAGGAGTGCCTAATACATGCAAGTCGAACGGTCCTTCGGGACAGTGGCGGACGGCTGAGTAACACGTAGGTAACATACCCTATACTGGGGGATAACACCGGGAAACCGGTGCTAATACCGCATAAGACCCAGGTTGAAATACCTGTGTTTAAAGATTTATTGGTATAGGATTGGCCTGCGCCTGATTAGCTTGTTGGTGAGGTAAAAGCTCACCAAGGCGATGATCAGTAGCTGGTCTGAGAGGATGATCAGCCAGAGTGGAACTGAGAACGGTCCACACTCCTACGGGAGGCAGCAGTAGGGAATATTGCGCAATGGGCGAAAGCCTGACGCAGCAACTCCTTGTGGAGGAAGACGCCCCTAGGGGTGTAAACTCCTGTTTGTAGCGAATAATTTTGACTGTAGCTACAGAGGAAGCATCGGCTAACTACGTGCCAGCAGCCGCGGTAAGACGTAGGATGCAAGCGTTGTCCGGATTCATTGGGCGTAAAGAGTTCGTAGGCGGTAGCCTAAGTCTGATGTTAAATCCCGAAGCTTAACTTCGGCATGGCATTGGAAACTGGGTTGCTAGAGTGTGATAGAGGTAACTGGAATTCTCGGTGTAGCGGTGAAATGCGTAGATATCGGGAGGAACACCAGTGGCGAAAGCGAGTTACTGGATCATTACTGACGCTGAGGAACGAAAGCCAGGGTAGCAAAAGGGATTAGATACCCCTGTAGTCCTGGCCGTAAACGATGGATACTAGGTGTTGGTGGTTTCGACCCCATCAGTGCCAAAGCTAACGCGATAAGTATCCCGCCTGGGGAGTACGACCGCAAGGTTGAAACTCAAAGGAATTGACGGGGACCCGCACAAGCGGTGGAACATGTGGTTTAATTCGATGCAACGCGAAGAACCTTACCTGGGCTTGACATCTGGAGAATCCCCTGGAGACAGGGGAGTGCCCTTGGGAACTCCAAGACAGGTGGTGCACGGTTGTCGTCAGCTCGTGTCGTGAGATGTTGGGTTAAGTCCCGCAACGAGCGCAACCCTCGTGGTTAGTTGTTACAGGCCGAAAGGTGCTGAACCCTCTAGCCAGACTGCCGGTGATAAACCGGAGGAAGGTGGGGATGACGTCAAATCATCACGCCCCTTATGTCCAGGGCTACACACGTGTTACAATGGGAACGGGACAATGGGTCGCTTGGCAGCAATGTCCGGCAAATCCCCGAAACCCGCCCTCAGTTCAGATCGGAGTCTGCAACTCGACTCCGTGAAGTCGGAATCGCTAGTAAACGCAGATCAGCACGCTGCGTTGAATACGTTCCCGGGTCTTGTACACACCGCCCGTCACACCACGAAAGAAGGTCATACCCGAAGTCGGTGTCCCAACCCTCTGGGAGGGAGCCGCCGAAGGTAGGGCTTTTGATTGGGGTGAAGTCGTAACAAGGTAGCCGTACCGGAAGGTGTGGCTGGATCACCTCCTTTCTAAGGAGACCTCAGATGCGTTTTTTAGGGCATCTGGTACTTCTAGGTCGCCGCCACTGTTGCTGGAATACCAGCGGCATGTAGCCGGTCATTTTCCCAAGACACACAACGTTTTGGACCGGTCAAAGGCGAGGGAATTTTACGGAGCTGTTCTGTCTGTTTAGTTGTCAGGGTAACCGGCTTGAGCACGATGGTTGATCCCCACCAGGATGAACTGACGGACTCGGTTGGATACACTGAATCCCCCGGAATGTAACCGGAAAGTAAAGTTCTGATACAGCGCTTGACTTCCCTTTTATTTTTCGAGACGATCAATCTCCCTCCCCGGAGGGAACAACCCTCGTACCTTGACAACTGCATAGATCAGTAAATATCAAATCTTGAATGAAATTCTGTCTGAACGACAGTAAGCCAAGCCAGGATTTGCAGCAGGCTTGCCTGCGGCATATTTTGGGACTAGACACTGTTGTTCGCGTGAATAAATTCGCTGAGAAATCAATTAAAAAAATAGGTAAAGCTACAAAGAGCGCATGGTGGATGCCTTGGTATAAGTGGCCGAAGAAGGACGCGACAAGCTGCGATAAGCTGCGGGGAGCTGCAAATAAGCCCTGATCCGCAGATTTCCGAATGGGGCAACCCCGCCGGAGTAGTCCGGTGACCAGTACCTGAATACATAGGGTGCCTGGAGGCAAGCCAGTGAACTGAAACATCTTAGTAACTGGAAGAAAAGAAAACAACCGTGATTCCCCTAGTAGTGGCGAACGAACGGGGATCAGCCTAAACCTGATACATGTCATAGGTGACAGCCGTTGTGTATTGGGTGTTGCGGGAACCACAGTCGATACTGTTGAGTCGACAGGAAGTTACAAATCCTAAGCTAGAAGAACACAGCTGGAAAGCTGGGCCATAGCGGGTGATAGCCCCGTATTCGAAAGCGGACGGACTTCCGTGGCCCTCCCAAGTAGTACGGTGCACGTGCAATACCGTATGAATCAGCCGGGACCATCCGGTAAGGCTAAATACCACTTATAACCGATAGTGAACCAGTACGGTGACGGAAAGGCGAAAAGAACAGTGGAAAGCTGAGTGAAATAGAACCTAAAACCGTGTGCTTACAAACTGTCAGAGCCCGATTGATCGGGTGATGGCGTGCCTGTTGAAGTATGAGCCAGCGAGTTATCGTTAGTAGTTGGTTAAGGGGTTGATACCCGGAGCCACAGGGAAACCGAGTCTGAATAGGGCGTTTATAATTACTAGCGATAGACCCGAACCCGGGCGATCTAACCATGGCCAGTGTGAAGCGTCGGTAACACGACGTGGAGGTACGAACCCACTGATGTTGAAAAATCAGGGGATGAGTTGTGGTTAGGGGTGAAATGCCAATCGAGCCCGGAGCTAGCTGGTTCTCCCCGAAATGCGTTTAGGCGCAGCGTCGTATTTATCTTACCGGGGGTAGAGCACTAATTCGGTGCGGGCCCCGAAATGGGGTACCAAATCGAGATAAACTCCGAATACCGGTAAAGTTACTGTACGGCAGTGAGACAGTGGGAGATAAGTTCCATTGTCGAGAGGGAAACAGCCCAGACCATCAGTTAAGGTCCCAAAATGTATGCTAAGTGATTAACGAGGTGTCGTTTCATAGACAACCAGGAGGTTGGCTTAGAAGCAGCCACTCCTTGAAAGAGTGCGTAATAGCTCACTGGTCAAGAGACGATGCGCGGAAAATATACGGGGCTAAAGCATACTACCGAAGCTATGGCAAGTGTACTTTTTAAGTACATTTGGGTAGGGGAGCGTTGTGCGCTAGGTAGAAGCATGACCGGCAAGGACATGTGGACGATGCACAAGTGAGAATGCTGGCTTGAGTAGCGAAAACAAAGGTGAGAATCCTTTGCACCGAAAACCTAAGGTTTCCCACGGCAGGCTCGTCCGCGTGGGGTTAGTCGGATCCTAAGATGAGGCCCAAGGGCGTAATCGATGGACATCAGGTTGATATTCCTGAACTACGATCAAAGAGTTGATATGCGGAGGGACGCAGGAGGCTATGTGAGCCGGCGACTGGATGTGCCGGTCTAAGCGTGTAGCCAGTTCGAGTAGGAAAATCCGCTCGGGCGCTTACGTGAGGCGTGATGGGTAGGTTCTACGGAACCGAAATCACAGACGCCATACTGCCAAGAAAAGCTTCGCATGGATTGATGATCGTATCCGTACCGTAAACCGCCACAGGTAGGTAGGTAGAGAATACCAAGGTGCGCGAGATAACCCTCTTTAAGGAACTCGGCAAAATAGCCTCGTAACTTCGGGAGAAGAGGTACCCTGGTACCGTGTACATCCCTTGCGGATGGAAGCGGGATAGGGTTGCAGCGAAGAGTCCCAGGCGACTGTTTACCAAAAACACAGGTCTCTGCGAAGTCGCAAGACGACGTATAGGGGCTGACGCCTGCCCGGTGTCGGAAGGTTACGTGGAGGGGTTAGCCGCAAGGCGAAGCTCTGAAACTAAGCCCCGATGAACGGCGGCCGTAACTATAACGGTCCTAAGGTAGCGAAATTCCTTGTCAGGTAAGTTCTGACCCGCACGAATGGCGTAACGATCTGGGAGCTGTCTCGAAGAGGGACTCGGCGAAATATGAATGGCTGTGAAGATACGGCCTACGCATGCCAGGACAGAAAGACCCTATTGAGCTTTACTCTAACTTGTTATTGAAATTCGACTCTAGTTGCGCAGGATAGGTGGGAGTCTTTGAGCCGGCGATTTTGGTTGCCGGGGAGACATCCTTGAGATACCACCCTTCTAGTGTTGGCTTTCTAACGGCGATCCACATTACATCTGGACGCCGGACAGTGGCAGGCGGGGAGTTTGACTGGGGCGGTCGCCTCCTAAATAGTAGCGGAGGCGCCCAAAGGTTCCCTCAGGTCGGATGGAAATCGACCATAGAGTGTAAAGGCACAAGGGAGCTTGACTGCGAGACCCACAAGTCGAGCAGGGACGAAAGTCGGGCTTAGTGATCCTGCGGTCGCGAATGGAAGCGCCGTGGCTCATCGGACAAAAGTTACCATAGGGATAACAGGCTGATCTCCCCCAAGAGTCCACATCGACGGGGAGGTTTGGCACCTCGATGTCGGCTCATCGCATCCTGGAGCGGTAGTACGTTCCAAGGGTTGGGCTGTTCGCCCATTAAAGCGGTACGTGAGCTGGGTTCAGAACGTCGTGAGACAGTTCGGTCCATATCCGGCATGTGCGTAAGAGATTTGAGCGGATCTAACCTTAGTACGAGAGGACCGGGTTGGACGAACCTCCAGTGTACCTGTTATCGCGCCAGCGGTAAGCGCAGGGTAGCTGTGTTCGGAGCGGATAAGTGCTGAAAGCATCTAAGTACGAAGCCCACCGCAAGATGAGATCTCTCATGGGGTTAACCCAGTAAGTCCCCTGGAAGAACACCAGGTTGATAGGACACAAGTGGAAGCGTGGCAACACGTGTAGCTGAGTGTTACTAATCGGACGAGGGCTTTTCCTATTGATTTTTCAAATAATTCTCGTCATTCAAGACGTTTATTGGTCTATGTAGCTTTCAAGGTGACAACCGACAGTTTCCTTGGTGGTTCAGCGTCAGGATAACACCCGTTCCCATTCCGAACACGGCCGTAAAGACTGCTCGCAGCGACAATACTCGGACCGTAAGGTCCCGGGAAGATAGCCCTCCGCCAAGGGTTCATTTGAAAAAAGCCCTTCACTCCCAGTGAGTGAGGGGTTTTTGCTATATCCGGCGCAATTTACAGGTTTGAGCAACTTTATTTTAAAAGCCAGCTTTTGAGGATATACAGATGACTTCAATTGGACAAACGACATCCCTTTGTTTTGGACGGTTTAGCGTGGAAGATGCCGGTGGTGTGGATCTTGATCGTTTTGCGCGAAACAGCCGTGCGATGCGCTTGTTGCGCAAGTCCTATGGTTTGATGTCTGTCGATCTAAGAAACCAAACGAGGCCTTTGGGAGTTCCAGTGATCGAGTATGCCACAGATTCCTATGTCCCTGATACTTTAGTTGTTAAACTCGCTCGCTCTGCCTACCGAGCCGGTATTCCGGCTTTTTCCGTCGGGAATGATCAGACGATATCCATGGCATTCCGTGACGGCCCACGACCGGCTACCAGTTTTACCCGTTCCCGGTCTTCTGGGCTGGTGGTTGCGCAAAATCTGACACGTGACGATGTGCAATGGATTACGGGCGAGAATGATTTTGCCAGCTTAGATGATGTGTATTGCTTTAAAAGCCCGTGACGTAGGCGTGTAGATATGTGTACTTGCTCTCTGTGAATAGTGTCCTGTTTAAGCTATATTTTTGCAATTCTGGTTTCATGAACTGCGTTGGTTTTTGATTTTGGAGATGGTGATGATTGGTATATCTGCATGCCCGGGTGTGGGGTTTGGCCGGGTTCAGATAATTGGTAACCGTAAAGTAACTCAGGACTTTCTGGAAAGGTCTATTTTTCCACTGACCGATGGCGCTGATGAATTCCGGCATGACCGGAGGCCGCGGCCAGAGGATAGCGCACTTCATCAGGTGACCACTGATCAGACTATTTCTGCCGAGCAGGTGGCCGCTTGGGTCGACCTGGCGCAAAGGCAAGGTATACAGACTGTGGTCATTGATAACGGTATGACTGGACGCGAATTTTGCCGGCTCGCTTCTACCCCAGATTTTGGGCTGCGTGTTGAAGGTGATTTCCCGGAGGCCTCTCTGGCGAAGGTTCGAGCGTCAAAGCGGCCAAAAACTTAACATATCATTACAAACAGGGCGTGTCGGGCTGTGTTCCGCGTTATATCAGTAACCCGCATTCGTTACTGTAAGGAACCCCCCTCCATGCTGCCCGTTTCTCCAACGCTGTTCGGCCGCGCCATTGTTCGCGGTGGAGACAGTGATGCCCATCAACGTTTTAGTGATAAAGCTCTGGCAATGGCAGGAAAGGCCCCTGCTACTCGTTCAATTGAGACAATCCCAGGATCGAATCGTAATAAGACTACTATTGATGCACCGGGCATAGATCTGACTCCAGATCAAATGAGAGAACTGACCACAGCTCCACTGCGTGAGGGCATACCTGATGTTCTTGTGCGAACTAAAAATGCATATAGCCAGCCCGATATCGACGATGTATTCGTTTCTGTCTCACCTGGGGACATTCAACTCGGTGGATTCAATTTGTCTGATACTGCTACTCTGACCACTGCCGCCGCTGAGGCTCAGAAAGCCAGTCGTAAGTAAGTCACGATAAAAATTGCTTTACCACCATAAAGTAATGGCAGGATTCTGAACGTATGATCACCGTCTCTCAACCACTCTTCGGCCGTGTGAAACTTCTCACGCCGAATCGTCGTGAGCCGATGACACCTGATGAAACGCAGATAGCCCTGTGCCAGATTGAAGCGCATTTTCCCGGGTCTGACAATGTGATCGAATTTAATCATTATTATGGACAGAATCCATCGGGGGAGCCTCGAGTCCTATTGGAAATGCAAATTACGCCAGTGGATACCCCGGAAACGCAGGAGAGTATTACGGCCTTGGCCGAGGGATTAAGTAGCGTTTTACCTGGCTCGGATGTGGACGTGGACACAGCTGATGTGTTTGGTCCAAGGAAATTCATCAGTAGAAGGCCACCCGCACCCACACCTGAGCAAGGCATGATGGGAGCAATACTCAGAGCCTTTGCTCCCCGCGAAGAGTAACCTGGGCCTACTTATTCCCCAAGTCGTAACCCGGCCATAAGCGCCATAAACCTGCTAATATGGGGGCAGCCCGCGCCGGGCTGATGTTTGCTGGGATTCTGACAACCCGTGATCCTTAAGACCCTCATTCAGTTCCTCTTCCTGCTGGCCGCCGTCGGCTGGATTTCCGGCGCCATGCCCCGCCAGACCTTCCTGCTGGAGCTGGCCAGCCACTTCCCCGCCCAGTACGCCGCGCTGGCCCTGTTACTGGGGCTGCTGGCCTGGCGCGTCCGGCGGATGAGCCTCGTCATCATGTGCGGCGTCACCCTGCTGATTACCCTGGGGCAGGTGCTGCCTTACGTGCTGCCGGCCGTGCTGCCGCCAGCCCAGCCCGCCAAAACGGCGTACTCCAAAAAATTCCGGGTCATGCAGGTTAACCTGCACGTCAGTAACAACCGCTACGCGGATGTGGCCAACAACATCCGGCGGGAGAACCCCAATGTGGTGGCCCTGGAGGAACTCTCCCAGGAGTGGGCCAACATGATCGCCAGCGAACTCAAGCCGGAATACCCCTACCAGGTCATGTTCCCCCGAGAGGACGCCTTTGGCGTGGGCCTGATCAGTAAGACGCCCGTGGAGTCTTTTGAGCAGCGTTTTTACGGCGATCTGGAATCCATCCGTGTACTGCCCGTGCCCGCCCTGGTGGTGGAACTGGCCAGCCCCGTGCTGCGCATTGTGGTGGCGCACCCGCCGCCGCCCTTTACCCTGCGGATGTTTGAAGGGCGCAACCGTTACCTGAACGCCATGGCCGAGCATGCGGCCCATCTGGGTGAAACCGGCTCGGTGGTGCTGATGGGCGATCTGAACATGACGCCATGGTCGGGCTATTACCGTCAATTCGTCGTGGAGAGCACGCTGAAGGACAGCCTGGCCCTGAAGGCAGGCGGGGCCACGTGGCCCAGTTATTTTCCGCCGCTGTGGATACCCATTGATCACGTGATGGTCAGTGACCGTATCCGCGTGTTTGAGCGGCACACGGGCGCTGCAGCCGGGTCGGATCACCTCCCGGTGATTGTGACGCTTAGTGTTCCCTCAGTGCGGTAGCGGGAGGGCGCAGCATGCGGCAGCTGACCGCCAACCTGAAACTGTTGCTGAGAATGGCCCTGTGGGTGACGGTGATTTTCACCCTGATGGCCGCCCTGCAGGAATTCGGTTTTCTGTTTGATCTGCTGGCGCATTTCCGCCTCCAATACCTGGTGCTCCAGGGGGTGGGCCTGGCGCTGCTTGCGCTCTGGCGACCGTGGGAAACCCAGCAGAAAGTATTGATGGGCGCGCTGCTGGTCGCGCTGACGGTGAATCTGGCTGCGGCCTGGCCCTATCTGGCGCCGCTGCTGAGCCCCGGGCCGGCGCACCATTCAGTCCGGGCCGCCGGGACCTCCCAGACGCTGACGCTGCTGCACATGAATGTGTTTCACCGGAATTACCGGTATGCCAAGGTGGGAAACTACATCCGGGCCATGAACCCCGACGTGCTGCTGCTGAGCGAGTATGACAGCAAATGGCGGCGCGGATTAAGGCCGGAAACACTGAAGAAAAGTTATCCTTACAGTATTATCGGCGCCAACCCCAGCCTGTGTGTGTTCAGCAAATACCCCCTGCTGAATATTCAATACCTCTGGCAGAAACCCTTTGAGCATCACCTGTTGCGCTTGCAGATCGCCCTGCCGGAAAAAACGGTGAATCTGGTTTACATGCACAGTCCGGATCCCTTTTCTCCGTGGTGGTTTAAGCTGCAGGGTCTGATTTTTGACCGTGCGGCGAGCCTGCACCGCGAGATGGGCGATCCGTTCATCCTGGCGGGCGACTGGAACAGCACGCCCTGGTCGGTCCACGAAGAGGCCTTGCGCGCGCGAAGCGGCCTGCAGGATACCCTGCTTCAAACGGGTTTGCAGCCGAGCTGGCCCACGTTTTTTCCACCCCTGATGATGCCTCTGGATCAGGTCTGGCTGAGTCATGATATCCGCCTTCTGGAGCGGCACACCGGCCGTTACATCGGTTCAGATCATCTGCCCGTGTGGGTGAGGGTGGCGCTGTGAGTCGCCGCTTTGGCAGCACAAAGCAGATTCAGCCCTGGCATGAACGCGTGCTGGGGATGGATCCCCGCGCGTGGATCGCCTTCCGTCTGGGGCTGGGTGTGGCGCTGATCTGGAATCTGGTGACGCTCTGGCCGGATCTGAGCGCATTTTATACGGATCAAGGCATCTGGCCGGTCGGGCGCTGGTGGCAGGCTTTCCGCCAGGGCGACTGGCTGTTCAGTCTGCATGCGCTTTCCGGGGCGCTGCTCTGGCAGCAGGCGCTTTGGGTGCTGAGTCTTGTGGCGGCTGTGCTGCTGGCTGCCGGCTGGCGGACCGGATGGCTGCTGCCGCTGAACTGGCTGCTGTTAATCTCCCTGCAGAACCGGTTTGAGACGATTGCTTTTGGCGGGGATACCCTGCTGCGGATGCTTCTTTTCTGGAGCTTCTGGATGGGCTATGCGCTGCCCGTGCGGCGACACACGGCAAAAAACCGCTTCAGCCTGGGCGCCATTTTCATCAAATGTCAGGTGCTCCTGATGTACTGGGTGACTGTGGCGCTGAAGAGCGGCCCGGAGTGGTTTCCGGATGGAACGGCGCTGATTTACGCTTTCCAGGCGGATCACATTGTGATGCCGGGAGGCGCCTGGCTCCTGAGTGTTTCCGCGCCTGAGCTGCTGCAGTTACTGACGGCAGGCGCCTGGCTGCTGGAATGGCTGGCGCCGGTGGGGCTGCTGATGCCATGGCCGTGGGTGCGGATGACCTCGGTTCTGCTGCTGATGCTGTTGCATGGGGGCATACTGCTGACACTCAATGTTCACTGGTTTCCACTGGTCAACATTGTGGCGTTAATCCCCTTTATCCCCACGGAGGTCTGGGATGTTTTCCGGTTTCCCGTGCCGCGGCCATTCCGGCTGCGCGTCGCCCCCTCGCTGTGGCTTAAAAACGCCTGGACAGGGCTTGCGCTGTCTGCCTGTGTTCTGGTGCTGTGGGTGAATCTGGCTTCACTCAGCCCGGCGGTGCTTTTTCCGGGGTGGGCATCCTCTCTGGCCCGCGTGTGTCGTCTGGATCAGTACTGGGGGATGTTTGCGCCTCATCCCATGAAAAAGGACGGCTGGTATCTCATTAAAGGCAAACGCACCGATGGCGCCTTTGTGGACGTGCTGAGCGGACGCGCGTTTCTGCCGGCCGATGTGCCCGGACGCGTCCGCTGGCAGGGGACCCCATACACTCGGTTCCGCTGGCAGAAATACCTGGAAGACCTGATTCAGGACGGGACGCCCGGGCAGTATCAGGAGCTGGTTCGCTACTGGTGTGAGCAGAACACCACGCTCAAAGACATTGCGGTCTTCTACCGGCAATCCCCCCTGGATTCCCGTCCGGCAGTCAGCCGGCAGAACAAAGCCCAATATTACACGCTGGGGCGCTATGCCTGCCGGTAAGCCGGTGGATCAGGCCTGGCTGAGCTGTTTTTTGTGGCCGCCGAAGAAACGGCTGATCTGGCTCGCCACTTTCTCAATGCTGAAGCTGCTTTCTTCCGGATGGCACACCGGAATGCGGGTGATCAGCACAGGGCTGTATAGATCCTGCATATAGTACTTGAACCCCTGCCGTTCCAGCGTTTTCAGCGCCTCCAGCACATCAAATTCATGAGAGAACAGATGCATCGCCAGTTCGGAAATGGAGGGTACAGACAGCATTTCTGACTGATGGACCCGGGCGGTGTCGTTGAGAAACGCCCGCAGGTAACCGGCGATTTTGTGGGGCACCTTGCCTTCAAAGGCGTTAAAAGCCACTTTGGGTAGCTCCTCGGCCCTGATGACCGGGGTTTTACTGCCGTGGATGGACAGCACTTCTCGGTTGTTCGTCGCGTGATTCATGATGAAACCCTCTCGTTTGAGATCATTCCGGCGACTTAATGAAGCAGGGCCAGAACGGGCTCGTCGTTCTCAATCTCTTCCAGATCTTTCAGATAATGATGGCAGTCGGTATCCGGGAAAATGTATTCAAACTGACCGCATACAGGGATGTGGAGATCCTCAAAACTGTTCTGGAGTTCCTGGATCTGAACACGGCTCAGCTGTTGCAGATGACTTTGCATGGCATTCATTTCTGATCCTCCCCTGAGTTATTTTGCGGAACCTTGGGTGCAACCGTTGGCGAACCGGCTGATGCGTTGCAATAGAGAACAAAACCGGAAGGCCAGAAGACCGCAGTTTCTATTGCGTGACTTCCTGTTACTGCTTGAATCATCCGGGCAACGCGACTTTTTGAAACCCTTGCGTTGCGTTCTGACAGCCTCACACACATTCATTTGGTTTAACACATGAACTTGAAGCCATGTGACTCAGACTAATATCATACTGATTTTTCTTTAACATACAAGGTCCCCGTAACAATCGGTAACCGGTATCTGGTGGAGTTTCAGCCGAACGGTCAATCGGGCAGAGTGTTGAAATCCTTGCGCCAAGGCGCTCCCAGCGTTTCTGAAAAACGGATAAATAGACAGACGGCTAATTTGAGGCCATAAAAAATAGCCACCTGGTTAGGCCGAAAGGCCTATGTTATTGGGTGTTTTTGTAAACGAGTGTTGAGAAGCGACATTTTTCCGGTTTCAGGGACATTAATAGGGGTATTGGTGGCGCCGGTTACGGCAACCGATCGCCCCTCCTGAAACCATGACTGCGGTTGACTTTATGGAAAGCCCTGTATATACTCATCAACAGGTTATTGGTGACCTCCCGAGAAGGAAAATCCCTTGCCGAACCGGCTTCAAACCTCGCTCACCCCGTCCCCAAGCGCGTGCACCTGTATGGTGATGTGTTGCTGTATGTCGATGATGTCATCGGCGGACTTGGTGATGTGCCTTACTCGCGAATAATTCAATCGAAGCTTTCACGACGACACAACTGCCCGGTCCCCCCTGATGGAACCGGGCAGTGTCGTTTTTGCAGAAACTGGGTATATGTCACTTTTAAATACAATTCAGCCCCAGCCGGTCTATCCGCTTCCCCCCGTCGCCGGAACCCCGGCCAGCGCCATGGCTTCCGCACCTTCTGAACCGCCGGCGCCGGTGCCCGCAACCGCAGCTGGTTCCGCTTTGAACCCAGACCCCGCTACGCAGACAGCCATACCCTACCAGGCCCAGGCCCTGGCGACTGCCGGCAGACCTTATGTCACCTTCCGGGATATGCCGGGGCTGACACCGGCCGACGTGCTGGTGGTGGCTGCCCACCCGGATGACGAGTTCCCGATGGCCGGCTATATTGCCGAGCTTCTGCGCAGCGGGCGCAGCGTGCAGGTGGTGTACGCCACCACAGGCAGCGCCGGCGAGGATGTGTCGGGTCGCGGACTGAAAAATGACGCCCTGGGACACCAGCGGATGCAGGAGGCGGCCAGCGCGATGAAGGCGCTGGGCAATCCACGCCCGCCGCTGTTTCTGGATTTTATGGACGGCCAGACCGGCGCCTACCCGGAAGCGCTGAAAGAGCAGCTGAGAACCGTGCTGACACAGGTGCGCCCGGGTATGGCCCTGATGCTGAACAGTCACGACGGGCTGACCAGCCACCCCGATCACATCCATGTGGCCAAAGGGTTTGAGCGTGTTCTGAATGAGCTTGCCGCCGGCCGAACGCCGCGCGATCAAGCCGATGCGCAGAAAGTGGCCCCGCTGCTGGCCAGCAGCAATGTGTTTCAGCTGGTGATGCCGGAATCGGCCGCGCCGGTTTTTCAGCGCTTTTTTGGGAATAACCCTTCCTGGAGCGGTGTGCGCTACCAGCCGGATGCCGTGGCCACGCAGACCTATCTGCCGCCCGAGATTCAGGCCGTTAAAATCAATGCGATGGCGCAGCATGCCAGCCAGTACCGGCCGGCTGATATCCGGAATATGGCGGGTTACAACGCCGCCAACCCCTTTGAGCACTATACGCGTTACCAGATTAACGGCAGCGCCGCTGCGGCCGGGATGGTGCTTTCGCGATGACCGTGATGCCCGCACAAGCCAGCCCGTTTCAGCAGATGTCTTTTTATCCGTCTGCCGCCGCCACGCCGGGCCTGGGAATGCGGCCCCTTCACGCCACCCCTCTCTCGGGGGCGCCGGTCGCAACGCAAAAACCGTTCTCGTTGAATGCGCCCCCGCAGGCCGCCCGGGTGCATCAGGAGGCAGCGCCTTCCGAAAAGACGTCAAAGAAACCGGAACGCACGCTCTGGCAGCGGTTTCTGCTTACCGCACCGATTATCGGCCTGGCCGGCGGTCTGGCGGCGGTGCTGGGTAACCGGCGGGAAGCCATTAAACCCCTGGCCAAACTGGTGGGCCGGGAGGTAAAGCAATCCGGTGCAATGGAAGGCAACCTGAAAAAGCTGGGCGATGTGTTTATCGGTTTCAGTGTTTTCCTGCGCAGTGTGAGCGGCATTGCCCAGGGCGTGACCACCATGCAGCCTGCTATGATTCTCAGCAACGGCATTCAGATGCTGCCGGCCAGCGTGCATGCCCTCAACTGGATGCCTGCCATCGGCAAATCCAAACTCGGCAAACTGGCGGATCATTTCGGGGCGCAGCTGATTTTTCTGGGGGGGCTGTACACCCTTGGGTTTGCCAATGCGCTGAAGAACAAAGACCCCAATACGCCCGACAGGGAAAAAAGAACCTATGACATGACCCGTTTCAAGTCCGTGTTTGATCATGACAACGGTCTGACACCGGGAGAGAGGGCGAAGGTATTTCTGCGGGAAAACCTGAAGATGCTCAAATTTATTGCCGGTGATCATGTGCAGATGATGAAGGAAATTTTCACCCCCGCCAAAGCGGAGAATCAGCCGGCCGCTGCTTTGCATTTTGACGGCCACAGCGTGAGCGAAGAAAACGTGAACTGGCAGGAAAAAGCCAAAGCCTGGATCAAGGCCCCGATGGCCAAAAAGAGCTACATGGCGGTCCTGTGTTCCTATCTGGGGACGCTGCCCATTGTTTTTCTGGGTAAGCGGTATCCCAATATTTCTGGCAACCCCGTGCTGGTGGGCTTTAAATTCCTGAATATGCTGCTGGCCAACATGGCGCCGTTCGCCATTGCGATGAACCGTGACGACTGGCGGGGTAAATCACCCCTGCTGGGCGTGCCGCTGAGCGTGACCGGCATGGCCCTCAGTCACAACAAACTGGGCCTGGCGGCCGGCTATCTGGGCGATTCCATTACAGACAACTTCTTCAGCTCGGTGGCGGTGGATGGCGTGCAGATGGGCGATAAGCAGAATAAGCCAGACAGCGCGCCGGCGGCGAACGCGAACGCATAACGTTAACTTCCGGGAGGAACGGGCATGGCGAATCAACGGGTATGGGTCAGTCTTCTGCTGACCGGCATGCTGGTCAGCGCCGGGGTTCAGTCTGCCGCCAGCGCCGACGCAGTGGCGGTTGAGCCCACCCGCACCGAAGCTATCCTCAAGACGTTTCTGGATCTGGTGAAGCTGGACAGCCCGAGCGGCAAGGAAGGCCCGGTGAGCGATTACTTGGAGAAACGTCTGCAGGCGCTTGGTGTGGTAAAGGCCAGCCCGGCAACAGTAACCCGACCGGTATACACCGTGGATGCCCACGGCAACCTGATTCTGCGGATACCGGGTTCTTCCCCGGCCGGAACCGTGTTGCTGCTGGATGCCCACATGGATGCCGTGCCGCCTTGCATCGGGGTGAAACCCCGGGTGAACACCGATCCGACGATACCCGGTGCTGAGCAGCGCGTGGTCACTTCTTCCGGAGACACGGTGCTGGGCGCCGATGATAAAGCCGCGCTGGCGCCCATGCTGCATGCCGTGGCGGACTGGGTCAAAAGCGATGCGCCGCATCCGGATCTGATTATTTTGTGGACTGTCGAAGAGGAGCTCGGCGGCATTGGCGCGGGCAAACTGGCGCCGGAAAGTTTTCTGTTTAATGGTCGTCGCGCCGATGTGGCCCTGTCGTTTGATATCAGTGGCGATCAGGGCACGGTGGTGACCCGGGCCCCCCAGATGACGTTGTGGGATGCGACTATCACCGGCCGAACTGCGCATGCCGGCATTGAACCGGAGAAAGGCGTCAATGCGCTGAAAGCAGCCGTGCTGGCGGCCGGTCAGGTTCCCGTGGGACGGCTCGATCCGGAAACAACAGCAAACATCGGCCGTTTTGAAAGCGGCACAAAGTTTAACATTGTGCCGGGCGAAGCCACCTTCTCCGGGGAGGTTCGCAGCTTCCGGAAGGAACGCGTGAGCGAAACCATTGGCGAGATTGAAGCCGCGCTGAAGGCGGGCACGGCGCAGGTGCCTGGCACCAGTTATGTCTTCAATCACCACGATTTGTTCGGAGCGTACCACAGTGATCTGGAAGCGCCCGTGTTTGCCCCGTTGAAATCGGCCCTGGCGGATCGGCAGTTGCCCCTGAAACCGATTGCCACCAATGGCGGCAGTGACGCCAACGTGTTTGCCGAGCGCGGCATACCCACCGTGGTGCTGAGCGCCGGGTTTATTAACCCGCACCAGACGAGTGAATCGGTGCGCGTGCATGACATTGTGACGATGTACTGCCTGATGCGCGCCATTGGCGCGGCGTATGCCACACCCAGGGTCAGTCTGGTCTGGCCGCAGGATATTCCGTAGTTGTTTTAAATAGGTGTTGACGCAGGCTACTTTGCAAAACCCTCTCCTTGCAGGAGAGGGTGGACCCGCCGCAGGCGGGGCCGGGAGAGGTTATCGCTTTCGGAGATGCAAGCGGTGACCTCTCCCCCAAGCCCCCTCCCCTACAAGGGGAGGGGGAGGGAAGACGTTACTTCAGTTTTTTATGCTGGAAGGGGCGGGCGTTCTCGCCGACATAATCGGCGGTGATCTGCCCATTGCCGCGCAGCTTGTACTTGTAAATCACCAGTCCTTCCAGGCCCACGGGGCCGCGGGCGTGGGTTTTGGCGGTACTGATGCCAATCTCGGCGCCGAGGCCAAAGCGGAAACCATCGGCAAAGCGGGTGGAGGCGTTGGCGAACACGCAGGCGGAATCCACCCGGGCGAGGAAAGCTTCAATGGCGTCTGCGTCCCTGGCCAGAATGGCGTCGGTATGGTGAGAACCATACTGGTTGATATGTTCAATGGCCTTGCCCAGGCTGTCCACCACTTTCACGGCCAGTGTGAGATCACCGTACTCGGTGCGCCAGTCGTCTTCCGTGGCGGGTTCGATCTCCGGCAGAATGGTTTTGGTGGCGGCACAGCCATACAGCAGCATGCCTTTTTCTTTGGCGGCCCTGTAAAAATCGGGAAGGAATTTGTCGGCAACCTCGCGGTTGACCAGCAGGGTTTCCAGCGCGTTGCAGGCGGCCGGGTACTGGGTTTTGGCGTCAATGGCAATGGGCACGGCCTGCTTCAGGTCGGCATCGCTGTGCACATAGAGATGACAGACGCCATCCGCATGGCCGAGAACCGGGATTTGGGTGCTGCTCATAATCTGCTGCACCAGCGCGTTGGAGCCGCGAGGGATCACCAGATCCACATACTGCGGGTAATCCAGGATGGCCTGAATGGCTTCGCGGGAATCCACCAGTTGCGCCCAGGCGGCCGGGAGGAAATCCAGCTGCTGGTTGAGTTTGCCCACCAGCGTCATAAAGGCCTGGTTGGAATGCGTGGCTTCACGGCCGCCCTTCAGCACCACAGCGTTGCCGCTTTTAAGAATGAGCGAGAGAATCTGCGGAATGACATCCGGGCGGGATTCAAAAATAATGCCGATGACGCCCAGTGGGACGGTGATTTTCTCCAGCACCAGGCCGTCATCCAGCTGGGTTTTATCCAAAATGTGGCCCACCGGGTCCGGCAGGCCCGCCACATCGCGGATGCCCTGCACCAGTTGTTGAAGCTTCCCTGGGTTCAGGCCCAGGCGCTGGTACATCGCCGGGGCAATCTGGCCCTCCTGATCCTTTAAATCCTTGGCGTTTTCCGCCAGCAGAAAATCAGCGTGCGCCTCAATGAGATCGGCAAAGGTCAGCAGCGCCTTGTTTTTCTGTTCGGTGGTCAGCACAGCCATGGTGTAGGCGGCATGGCGGCTGGCCTGCAGCATGGTTTCCGTGGTTTCGCTCAGCGTCATCATGGGGGGTCTCCTGAGTTCAGCGGTGTTCAGGCCGTAAAAATGACCAGGTTGTCGCGGTCAATCACCTCGCCCTGAATCGGGACATCATCATCCCCCAGAATGCGGGTGACGTCCACCGAGTTGTGGCCCATGATTTTCTTCACGTCCAGGGCGGAGAAGTTGACAATGCCGCGACCAAACTCATTGCCGGCCTCGTCCTGCAGCAGCACCACCTGCTTGGCGGTAAAGTCGCCCTGCACTTTCACAATGCCGATGGGCAGCAGGCTGGCGTGGCGGTCCATCATGGCGCGTTTGGCGCCTTCGTTCACCACAACCACCCCCTGAAAGCCCGAGGCAAAGCCAATCCAGTGCTTTTTGTTGGAGATGCTGGACTTGGCCAGCACGAGCGTGCCGGGCGGGTTGGGGGCATCCGTGCTGTGGGCGGTCAGCGCGTTGCGAATGGCGCCGGTTTCAAACCCGGAAATGATCAGCGTGTTGACCCCACTCATGGCGGCAATCCGGCAGGCTTCAATCTTGGTGCTCATCCCGCCGCGGCCCATGGTGGACTGCCCGGCCGTGTTAATTTCCTGCAGCTGTTCCAGCCCGTCAATGCAGTCAATTTTGCGGGCCTCGGGATCCTCCAGCGGGTTGGCCGTGTAAATACCGTCCACGTTGGTGAGAATCAGCAGCAGATCCGCATGGAGTTTGCTGGCCACCAGCGCGGAGAGCTTGTCGTTGTCCCCGAAGGATTTACCGCCCCTGCCGCCCTTGCTGCTTTCCAGCTCCATGGTGGAAACCACGTCGTTCTCGTTGATGACGGGTATGGCCCGGAGTTCGAGCAGGCGTTCCAGGGTGGCCTGAATGTTGAGGTAGCGCTGCCGGTCGGCAAAATCGCTGGAAACCAGGAGAATCTGTGCGGTGGTGAGTCCGTGGGCGTTGAGGTAATCGCGGTAGATTTCCATCAGCAGGTTTTGCCCCACGGCGGCGCAGGCCTGTTTGTCCACCATGGTCAGGTCTTTGCTGATATCCAGCGGGGGCTGGTGTCTGGCCAGCACCAGCTTGCCCAGGCCCACGGCGCCGGAGGTGACAATCAGCAGCTCCTTGCCGTCAGCAATCAGCGCCACCACCTGCGTGATGATGTCCTGCAGGCGGTCCGTGGCCAGGGATCCATCGGCATTGATGAGGATGTGGGTGCCCAGTTTGAGGACGACCCGTCTGGCGTCTTTGAGAAGATCAGGCATGGCGGTCTCTCGGGGGATCTAAGCCGGGCTGGCGGTCGTGGCCGACTGGTGATCCAGAATCACTCTGACAAAGGACTTAAACACACAATTGGCGTCATGCGGTCCGGGGCTTGCTTCCGGGTGAAACTGCACGCTCATCACCGGGGCGTTCAGATGTCGGAAGCCTTCGATGGTGCCGTCATTCAGGTTGATGTGGGTCACCCTGAGCGTGTCTTCCGGAAAGCTGTCAAACTCGGCGGCATAGCCGTGGTTCTGGCTGGTGATAAAAATCCGGTCGCCCTCAATATCTTTTACGGGGTGGTTGCCGCCGTGGTGCCCGAAGGGCATTTTCGTCACGCGGGCGCCACAGGCGAGTCCCAGTATCTGGTGGCCCAGGCAGATGCCGAACGTGGGCAGGCCACTCTCAATAATGGCCCGGGCGAGCTTCACTTCCTCGGTCAGCACCGCTGGGTCTCCGGGGCCGTTGGAAAGCAGCACGCCCTGCGGTTTGGTCGCCAGCACATCGTCCAAAGTGGCGGTGGAAGGCAGCACGGTGACTTCCTCCACGTATTCCTGCAGGTATCTGAGAATGCTCTGTTTGGCGCCGTAATCAATCACCGTCATCCGCTGCAGGGAGAGGGCAGGATCTTTGAGGCCGGGACTTTTGAGGGTGTAGGCTTTGGGTGTGGAGACCACATTCGTCAGGCCCTGTTCTTCCAGGCCGGGCTGGGCTTTCACTTCCTGCAGAAAAGCCTCGATGGCCGTTTCATCCGGGGTGGTGGCGGCGGAGAGGATTCCCGCTTTCATGGCCCCTTTGTCCCGGATGCGCATGGTCAGGGCGCGGGTATCGACGCTTTCAATGCCCACAATGCCGTTTTTCTCCAGGAACTCCTGCAGCGATTTCTCCGCGCGCCAGGAGCTGGGAATGGGGCTGAGGCGGTTGATGGCGAAGCCGTTGACGTGAATTTTACCGGATTCAAAATCCTCGTCGTTCACGCCGTAGTTGCCGATTTCCGGGTAGGTCATCAGCACAATCTGGCCCTTGTAACTCGGGTCGGTCAGCACCTCCTGGTAGCCGGTCAGCGAGGTGTTGAAAACGAGCTCGCCGAAGGTTTTGCCGGTGGCCCCGAGGCTGTAGCCGGTAAAACGCGTTCCGTCCTCCAGCACCAGCACGGCGTTGGGCGGGGTGAGGAGGCGGTCAATGTTGCGGGCTGCAGGGCCAGTCATCGTTGGGGTCTCCGGGGCTGCAGGACGAGTGGTATATCTGGCTGATTATCCGACAAAGACAGGGCGATTGGAACCGCTGGCGGCACAAAATCGGCCGAAACGGGTTTTATGCCCTTGGGGAAGTCCGTCCGCATTGTCGGCCACCAGAGAGGGCTGAACCAGCGCTGCGCGGATATAGGGAGAGGCAGCCTTTTGAGTTCCGTCAGCACCACAGCCAGCATGAACAGCCTGCCGGCCGTCCCGGGCCTATCGGGGGCCGGTTCACCTTCGCCGTTTGCTTCTACCGGCGGCGCCCGCAGTGTGGCGGAAGAAACCGCCCTCCTGCTCCGTTCGCCTGTGATTGAGCTGCCCGCTGCCCACCCTGGGAAAAGCTCCTTCGGCGATGTGTTTACCCACAAGTTGGGCATCTGGGGTACGCGCATGGGCGCCGGGGAGCTGTTTGATCATGCATTTGAAGCGATGGGCAAGCGCGGCTTTGATCCCGTCATGATGGAGCAAAATGCCACCGCTGTGCTTAACGAGAACCCACAGCTGGCCAGGCAAATTGCGAAGACCTACCCCTATGGATATGAAGGTTTATTCTCACTGCGTGGCGCTCAAGATGTGACAACTGCCTATTTGAAATACCCAAAACAGTATTTCAAACTACTTAAATACAATTTTGAGCCTCATATAAAGGCATACGCACCGAAGCAACTGATACAATCACTTTCTAATGGTGATAGATTCTTTAAATTCGGTTTCAAGGATTACGTCACCAAGACCCTCTGGGGGCGGAACGTTGAAGCTCTGAGACCGAGCAATTTTATTCACGCCGACGCCAAAGGACTGGCTAAATTGTCTGGTGCCGGGATTTCCCAGGCGTTTGGTCTCGGTCTCTTCAGCTGGGACATTGCCCGCACTGCCAAAACCGCCTTTGACAATGCCCGCCACGAAGATGGGGCTACCAAGACTTCCATTGCTACCGAGACCGGTAAGGAATTCGCCAAGCAAGTTACCAAAAGCCTCATTACTTGGGAAATAGCTGGAGCAGGCCTTGCCGTTGGCCGCAAAGTGTTGCCAGGGGTTAATATTGGCAACCATCACCTACCACTGGGTGGCATGGTGGTTGGCGCAGTTGCAGCCACAGCGGCGAACAAACTGCTTGAAAGAATTTCTCCAAAAGCCAGAGAGTGAGTGGTAATTGGTCTATTCCTCGTTGCCACCTGGCTTCGGAGGTGGCGGTGGGCCGGTTCGATCTGTTTCCTGTGGAGCTCTGGCATCCGATGTTCTGCCAAAAGAAATTTTGTCGCCCTGATGTTGGCTAAATAAAGGTTGGTTAACTTGCCGACCTTGAAATTGGAGTGCCGGGGTCGGGGGCACGTTCATTGAGATGTTCATATGCATCGTTCCTTCTGGGAGAGAGTCCAAACTGTCAAAGTCTGACAGGGTTTATTAAAAAGAATCACCGGGGCTGACGGGCGGATTTTTAATGAATTGTTACAAACTGAGGGCGTGTCTCAGGGTGGTGCCTGAGGGGGAGATGCCGGAGAGACTCCAATCCCGGGCGTTTTCTTGGTAAACTTGCCAGAATTTAAGCACTCGTTGACCAGCCTTACGGGGAACCGACCGACAATGCCCAAACGCACGGATATCCGCAAGATTTTTATCATCGGCGCCGGCCCCATCATCATTGGCCAGGCCTGTGAATTTGACTACTCTGGCTCTCAGGCCTGCCGCGCCCTGGTGGCCGAGGGGTACGAGGTGGTGCTGCTGAACTCCAACCCGGCCACCATCATGACCGACCCCAACATGGCCCACCGCACTTATATTGAGCCCATTACGGCCGAGGTGGCGACCAAGATTATCGAGCGTGAGCGCCCTGACGCCATTCTGCCCACCATGGGCGGCCAGACGGCGCTGAACGTGGCTTTTCAGCTCTCCCGCGAGGGCGTGCTGGAAAAATTCAATGTGGAGCTGATTGGCGCCAACTTTGCCGCCATTGAAACCGCCGAGGACCGTGAAATCTTCAAAGCCCTGTGCGAACGCATTGGTCTGGGCGTGCTGCGCTCGCAGACTGTGGAATCCGAGGCCGAGGCCTTCAGAGTGGCCGAGGATCTGGGTTTTCCGCTGATTCTGCGGCCCGCTTTCACCTTGGGCGGCTCCGGCGGCGGGGTGGTGTTCAGCCGGGACGAGCTTTCGGCCGCCATTCAGAACGGGCTGTCTCAGTCGCCCATTAACCAGGTGCTGCTGGAAGAAAGCGCCCTGGGCTGGAAAGAATACGAATATGAAGTGATGCGCGACAGCCGCGACAACGTGGTGATTGTGTGCAGCGTGGAGAATCTGGATCCGATGGGCGTGCACACCGGCGACAGCATCACCGTGGCCCCGGCGCAGACCCTTTCCGACAAGGAATACCACACGCTGCGGAACGCCTCCATCGATATCATCCGCGCCGTGGGTGTGGATGCCGGGGGCTGCAACATTCAGTTCGCCGTCCATCCCGAGACCGGCCGCGTGATCGTCATTGAGATGAACCCGCGTGTGTCGCGCAGCTCGGCCCTGGTCAGCAAGGCCACGGGAGTGCCCATCGCCAAAATCTCGGCCAAGCTCGCCGTGGGCATGACGCTTGATGAAATCCAGAACGACATAACCCAAAACACGCCGGCCAGTTTTGAGCCGGTGATTGACTACGTGGTGACCAAGATTCCGCGCTTCTCCTTTGAGAAGTTCCCGGGTTCGGACAAACACCTGTCGCCGCAGATGAAATCCGTGGGTGAGGTGATGGCCATTGGCCGCACGTTCCAGGAATCTCTGCAGAAAGCGCTCCGTGGTCTGGAAATCGGTCTGGATGGGTTCAGTTTCCCCCTGCCGGACACCCTGCCGGACAAACAGGCGATCCGCGAGCAGCTGGCGCGCCCGGCCGATGACCGCATTGCCTGGGTGTACCGCGCCCTGCGCACGGACAGCGGCATGGCGATGACGCTGGATGAGCTGTATGACATTACCGGCATTGATCGCTGGTTCCTTGAAAACATGCGCGAGCTGGTGCTGGTGGAGCGCGCCGTTGCCGAACAGACGCTGTCATCCGTGACGCCGGTGCTGTGGCGGCAGGCAAAAAACCGGGGCTTCAGCAACCGGCAGCTGGCCCGCCTGCTGAAAACCACCGAAGCCGAAGTTCAGTCGGCGCTGGACCGGCACGACATACGACCGGTGTTTAACGCCGTGGATACCTGCGCCGGGGAGTTTGAAGCGTACACGCCCTACTATTACGCCACCTGGAACGGTACGGTGAATGAGGCCAAGCCCAGTGAGCCCGGCCGGCAGGCTGTGGCCATTATCGGCGGCGGCCCCAACCGCATTGGCCAGGGCATTGAATTTGATTACTGCTGCGTGCATTCGGCGTTCTCCGTGCAGGCGGAAGGGATGGACGCCGTGATGGTGAACTCCAACCCGGAGACGGTTTCCACCGATTACGACATCAGCGACCGGCTGTACTTTGAACCGCTCACGCCCGAGGATGTTGTGAACATCCTGAAGCAGGAGAACGCGGACGGACGACTGCGCGGGGTGATTGTGCAGCTGGGCGGCCAGACCCCCCTGAAACTGGCCAAGTCGATCCACAACGCCGGTTTCCCCATTCTGGGCACCAGCGTGGAGAGCATTGATCTGGCCGAGGACCGCGATCAGTTCAGCCAGGTGTTGCAGCAGCTGAACCTGCGTGCGCCCAGATCCGGCACGGCCGCCTCGGTAGAGGAAGCGCTGGCGATTGGCCGTCGTATCGGCTTCCCGCTCATCACCCGGCCGAGCTTTATTCTGGGTGGGCGCGGTATGAAGGTGTTTTACAACGCGTCCTCCTTCAGCGAGTTCCTCTCGGAAGTCATCCGCGTGGAGCCGGATTACCCGGTGCTGATTGAACAGTTTCTGGAAGAAGCGCTGGAGCTGGATGTGGATGCTATTTCCGATGGGACTGACACTTACGTGGGGGCCATTCTGGAGCATATTGAGCACGCGGGTATCCACTCGGGCGACAGCTCCTGTGTGTGGCCGGCCCAGACGATCAGTGACGCCATCCGTGAAGAGATTATTGAGACCACGGGCCGTCTGGCCGTGGCGCTCAAGGTGCGCGGTCTGCTGAACATACAGTTTGCCGTGAAAGATGAACAGCTGTATGTGATTGAGGTGAACCCGCGCGCCAGCCGCACGGTGCCTTTTGTGTGTAAGGCGACCGGCGCCCCGCTGATTAAGATGGCGACCGGCCTGATGCTGGGCCAGAGCCTGGCTGAGGTGAAACGACTGCTGCCTGCGGTGACCCCAAAGCACGTGGCGGTCAAGGTGCCGGTCTTCCCGTTTGATAAATTCCGAGGGACCGACCCGAAACTGGGCCCGGAGATGAAGAGCACGGGCGAGGTGATGGGCATTGCCGACAGCTGGCCGGTGGCCTTTGCCAAGGGCCACGTGGCGGCGCGCAACAAACTGCCGCTGGCCGGGGGCAACGTGTTTATCAGCGTGAACGATTTTGACAAAGCCCGGGCTGTGCCGATGGCGCGGATTTATGAGCGCTGCGGATTCACCATTCTGGCCACGGAAGGCACCGCGAGGTACTTCCGTGAGCAGGGGCTGAGCGTGCGCGAGATTGGTAAAAAGCACGAGAAGCCGCCGCACCCGGATGACCTGATTACTCAGGGTGAAATCCACCTGGTGATTAACACGCCGGTGGGCGAAGAGGCCCTGCACGATGATTCCTACATCCGCAAAACGGCGCTGCTGCACCAGGTGCCGATGGTGACCTCCATTGCCGGCGCCACGGCGCTGGGAGAAGCCATCGAAGCGCTGCAGAAGCAGGAAAGCCCCGTGCGCTCCATTCAGGAGTACCTCGGCCTGGAATCCGGCAAACCCGCCACGGTGTGAAACGCGGGTAAACTATCCTTCCCCTGAACCCTCTCCTTGTAGGAGAGGGTGGACCCGCCGCAGGCGGGGCCGGGTGAGGTCTTCGTTGACGGAGATGAGACCTCTCCCCCCAGCCCCCTCCCCTACAAGGGGAGGGGGAGTAAGAGGCTATTACTTTGCCTTCATCATCCGCTTGAGGTTGGTGTTGTCCGGGCGGACGAAGACGACGGCCTGCAGGCGCAGTTTGTCCTCCGTGGCGCTGACGGTTTTGTAATAAACGGCCAGCCGGTGGCGATCCACCCGGAGTTTGGAGAGATCTAGGGCCTCCCAGAGAAAGTCCTCCATAAACCGCTCCAGCGGGCGGGTGTTGCGCAGGCCATCCACGTCCAGGTGCACGTCATTCAGCTGTATCTGCGTGCCATGGGGAATGGGCGCCGCTTCCAGCGCAAAGGGAAACGCCTGTTTCTCTTCCTGATCCGACAGTTTGAGTTTGCCGGCAAAGTAAACGCGGTTATGTTTAAAATCCACTTTCGGCGCCAGTACATCCACATACTGCGGCTTGTTAAAGGGTGGGATTGGAATCTTGATGCGCTGCATCGTGGCCAGGCCGTCTTTGCTGGCCAGGTAGCGGTTAAAGTCTTTTTCGGTCACGGTGGCGTCAATGCTCAGGCGGATGGGCCGCATCAGCACAGGACGCTTGAGGTTATCAATATAGAGCGGGTAGTGATCGTCTGAAACCACCGACAGCCTGTCCAGCGGCAGGCTGGGCTCCAGCGTGAGGTCATCGCCGTTAATCCGCAGCTGTTTCACCCGGCCGTGCAGCAGGTCACTGGCGCTGAAGCTGCTGAGCTTGAGTTTCACCGGGCCGTCAATCACCGGGGCCACCGCCTGCGTGAGAATCCGCTGGGCCAACAGACGGCTCATCCACGTCATTCCTGTGGCGCGCTGTACGCCGGACCAGAACGGGCTGGTCATCCGCACATCAGGAAAGGCCAGATCCTCCCAGGGATGCCCGGTGGGAATTTTGGCTGAGGGCAGATCCATGGTCGTTGCCGCTTTGGTGACCGCCATGGCGGGTGGTGAAATGACACCCACCGCAAACAGTGTGAGGCATGCAATTAGCCATGGGGCGAGGTTTTGACGACAGTCGGGGGACATGGACAAGGTTTTATTCCTACAAGCACAGTAACATGGGTGGTCCAACCTAAGAGAGGTCTTGTGCTAGATTGTTCCCTGTCACCATACCGCAAGGTAAATGCGCGTGTCAGTCACGGCGGGAACACCAACCGACCCGGCGCGTCCTGAGGCCCGATGATTCGTTTTCAACCATTAAACTTTTTTCCCCAGATCCCTCTCCCTTCAGGGGGAGGGTGGCCGAGGCGTCAGCCGAGGTCGGGTGGGGGTTGGCTTCTTTCCCTGATTGCCGTGTTCTGCCTCGCTTGTCTGCCGGTTCTGGCTCAGCCTGCGCTGAAGGCCGAACTGTCCACCGACAAACTGGTGATGACCGACGACATAGACGTGGCCAAGGCGCAGGTGGAAGCCTACCCGGATGACCCCGAGGCGCACTTTCTGCTGGCCATGGCTTACAGCCGCACGCCTTTTATTGAGGAGGCGTTCAAATCCATGAAGCGCGCCAAGGGGCTGATGAAAACCAGCCCGCAGGGCTATGCCAACCTGGATGCCAAACTGGCGGAATACGAAGACATGCTGCGCTACAGCCCGGATGACACCATGGTTCTGTACCGGCTGGCCTTCGGGTACTTCAGCAAGGGGTACGGCATTGAAAAAAACTACATTAAAAACAACCCCGATGCCCCGGCCATTTGGTACGACAAAGCCGAGGAGACCATGCGCCGGGTGATTGCCCTGGATCCCGCCGATGCCTGGGCGCGCAATTATCTGGGGTTTCTGCTCATTAATATCAATGAGGATGCCAACCTGGATGAAGCAATGATGCTCTGGGAGGAAGCGGTGGCCATTGAGCCCCTGAATCCCGGTGCGCACCTGATGCTGGGCGAAGCCTACATGAAAAAAGGCGATCTGAAAAAGGCGTTGCAGCACAGCAGTGCTGCCATCGAGGGGCGACTGCTCGCCCCTCTCAAACCGTTGTAAGCGGTTTTTTTGATTGAAAAGGAGAAGGACCCATGACGATTTCAAAAAAGCAACCCCCTGTGCTGCTTCTGAGCGGTCTGCTGGTGGCCGGCCTGGTGCTGAGCGGCTGCGCCAAACATGACGAGGTGAGCATTAATGATGTAAAACAGGACACCAACAAGGCGCTGGATACCACCGGCAAGTTCCTCCGGCAGGAGAGCGCCAAGGTGGCGGATCAGATGAATCAGCAGGTGGAGGAAATGGACAAGGCCATTCAGGAACAGACGAACGAGGCCAACCCGGACTCCATCTCGCATGATCTCAAGGAAGTGGGCAGCAGCCTGAAGAGCGCCGGCGCCAAATCCTGGGACAAAATGAAACGCGGCGTGAAAGCGGGTAGCGAAGCGGTGAAGAAAGAGCTGAAAGACGACGAAACGTCGGCGAACTAGTTCACTGCGTTCACCATGGACTGCACATACGCTGACAGTGCGCCGGGCCACGTGTCCGGCGTGCTGTTCTGTATCAGCTGAATAATCCGCGAGCCGGTAATCACGCCGTCCGCGCCGAGCTGCGCCATGGACTGCGCCTGCGCAGGCGTGGAGATCCCGAAGCCGACACAGGCGGGCAGTGTGCTTTCAGCATGAATGCGGCTGAGGAGATCCTGCAGTCGGGGATCGTAGTCTTCGTGCGTGCCGGTAATGCCCAGACGGGAGACCACATAGAGAAAACCACCCGCGGCGGCGGCGATTTGTGTCAGTCGCGCCGGTGTGGTGAGGGGGGAGACGATCATGATCAGCGCAATGCCGTGGGCATCGGCGGCGGCTTTCACCTCGTCAATCACCTCCACGGAAATATCGGCAATCAGCACGCCGTCCACGCCGGCTCCGGCCAGGTCGGCAAAAAAGCGATCAATGCCGCGGTGAAGCACCATGTTGTAATACACCAGCAGCCCGATGGGGATGTCCGGGTTGGCGGCGCGGAAGGTTGTCAGCAGCGCCAGTGCGTCATCCACATTAAAGCCGGCTTCAATCGTTTCTTTGGCCGCCTGCTGAATCACCGGCCCATCGGCCACCGGATCGCTGAAGGCCAGACCCAGCTCCAGCGCCGTGGCGCCACTGTCAGCCAGTTGCTGCAGAATCGACAGCGACATCTCGCGGTTGGGCCAGCCCAGCAGGGTGAAGGGAATATATGCCTTGCGGCCATCGGCCCTTAGTTTGGCGAAGGTACGCGCATACCGGCCGGTGGTCTGAGAGACTGGTGAAGACTGAGAGGTGGGGGAAGTGGGTGTCATGCGTCGTTCTTTCCGTATTTCATCACCTGGTGCAAATCCTTGTCGCCACGCCCGGAGAGATTGACCAGAATGACGGTGGCCTCATCCACCTCACCGGCCAGCCGTTTGGCGTGCGCCAGGGCGTGGCAGCTCTCCAGGGCGCCGAGAATCCCTTCATAACGTGCGAGGTCGCCGAAGGCCTCGAGGGTTTCCTCATCCGTGGCGGCCACATACTGGGCGCGGCCAATATCCTGCAGGTGGGCATGTTCCGGTCCCACCAGCGGGTAATCCAGCCCGGCCGAGATACTGTGCGGTTCCAGGATCTGCCCGTCTTTATCCTGCAGGGCCAGACTTTTCATGCCGTGCAGACTGCCCGGGGTGCCCTTCATCAGCACCGCGCCGTGCGCCTGGGTGTGCAGGCCGTGGCCGCCCGGTTCAACGCCCACCAGCTGCACGGTTTCATCGTTCAGAAAGCCGCTGAATATGCCGATGGCGTTGGATCCGCCCCCCACGCAGGCCAGCACATAATCGGGCAACTGACCGGCCTGAGTCTGAATCTGCGCGCGTGCTTCGCGGCCGATCACTTCATGAAAGAATTTCACCAGAGTGGGGTAGGGGTGCGGTCCGGCAGCCGTGCCGAGCAGATAATAGGTGTTGTGCAGGTTGGCCACCCAGTCGCGCAGCGCGTCATTAATGGCGTCCTTCAGGGTTTTACCGCCGGTTTCCACGCGGATGACTCTGGCGCCCAGCAGTTCCATCCGGTACACGTTCGGCGCCTGACGTTCGGCATCCACCGAGCCCATATACACTTCGGTGGGCATGCCCATCAGGGCGCCAGCCATGGCGGTGGCCACCCCGTGCTGTCCGGCGCCGGTTTCGGCAATCAGGCGGGTTTTGCCCATGCGTTTGGCCAGCAGCGCCTGGCCAATGGCGTTGTTGGTTTTGTGTGCGCCGCCATGCAGCAAATCTTCGCGCTTGAGATAAATCTGCGCGCCCCACCGGGCGGAGAGGTTACGCGCATGGTACACGGGGGTTTCCCGTCCGGCGTAGTGGGTCAGCAAATGCTGGAATTCGGCCAGAAACGACGGGTCTTCTTTTGCCGAGAGAAAGGCGGCTTCGAGTTCCTCCAGGGCGGGAATGAGGGTTTCCGAGCAGTAGACGCCGCCGTGGCGGCCAAAATATCCAAGGGTTTGCATGGCGTTCCTTTAATCGGTTGGTTGGTTCTGAACGGCCGGGTACAGCATGGCCGTGAGGTCATCGGGCAGGCAGGGTGGGTGAATGGTCTGACAGAAAGCCCGGACTTTGTCGGGATCTTTCCGGCCAGGTGAGGCTTCCACACCCGAGGCGACATCCACGCCGGCGGCCCAGGGAAAACGGTTGAGGGTAATCATAACGTTCTCCGGGGTCAGCCCGCCGGCCAGCAGCACTGGCGGAGACCCTTCCGGCGGCGGGGGTATTTCAACGTCAGCCCAGTTGACGGAGACCCCTTTGGGGGGATCCAGCAGCCAGAGGGCGGCCCGGCGCCATGGGCCGAAAACCGGCCAGTCAAAACTGTCGGTGAGCGGCAGGCGTTTGATCACAGGCAGCGCCGTCTGGTTTAAAGTCTCTGGTTTCTCGCTGCCATGCAGCTGCATGGCATCCAGGGGAAGTTTGGTCACATGCCGGTCGAGGAAGTCACGGTCGGCATCCTGAAAAACACCCACGGTCTGAACGGCGCCTTTCGGCAACGCCCTGAGAATGTCTGCCGCCTGCTCAGGGGTCAGATGCCGTGGCGTGCCCGGCACAAAAATGAATCCCAGCAGATCGGCGCCGGCATCCATGGCCAGCAGGGCATCCTGCAGCGAGGTGATGCCGCAGATCTTGATTCGGGTTTTTCCGGGGGCCATCATCGCAGCAGGCCCCCCAGTCGTTCCGGGAGTTCTGCAACCGGGGTCTGCATCAGCGCCGAGCCAATGAGAAACCGTGGACAGACCGGTGCGACGGCATCCAATTCCTCACGGGTGTTGTACCCGCTGGCGGCAACCGTGAGCACGCTCGCCGGGCACAGGGGCGCCAGTCGCGCGGTGGTCGTCATATCCATGGCCAGGGTGTCCAGGTTGCGGTTGTTTATCAGCAGCACACGCGGCTGAATACCGGCCGAGTTCACGGCGCGGTTCAGTTCGTCTTCGTCCTGAATTTCCACCACGGGCGTCAGGCCCAGCGCCAGGGCTTCCCTGTGCAGGCTGGCCAGCGTGTCATCATTCAGTCCCTTCACAATCAGCAGGGCGGCATCCGCGCCGGCCAGCCGCGCCTCCACCAGCTGATAAGGATCGAGAATAAAATCCTTGCAGAGGATGGGCAGCGAAGATTGCGCCCGCACCGCACGCAGGAGATCCAGACTGCCTTTAAAATACGCGGTATCTGTCAGCACGGACAGGGCGCTGCCAAATTGGTTGTAGGCGGCCAGTATCCCCGGCAGATCCAGTGCTGAAGTCAGCTCGCCGGCAGATGGCGAGGCCGGTTTGATTTCGAGAATGGCTTTGGGACGGGTGGCCGTGGCGCCCTGCAGGGCGGCTTCAAACGGAAAGGATAAACCGGCAGGGTGTGCGGCCAATTGTTTACGCAGCTGGGCGAGAGACTGTCTGTTTTTCCGGTCGGCCACTTCCAGGCGCTTGTGGGCAAGAATGGTCTGCAGGACGGAAGTCGTCCCGGCGGGGATGTCCGGTTGTGAAACAGGTTGGGTCATGAGGCGTATTTCTCATACGTCTTCAGGCAGCGCGCCACGGTGGCGGCCACCTGCCCGCCGGCCAGCAGGCTTTCTGCAATGCGACGTCCTGTCGTCAGGTCTTCGGCAAGCCCGGCAACGTGCAGTCCCGCAGCGGCATTGAGCAGCACCATTTTTTTCTCATCCGGACAGACATTGCCTGTGTCTCCATGAATAAGGGCATTGAAGATGGCCACATTTTCAGAGGGGCTGTAGGTACGGGCTGTGGGCGTGGCGTTCCGGGCGCCATCCGGGGGGTTGATGGTGAAGGCTTCATTTGTCGCGTCGCCCCTGCGCACGGCCAGGCCGGCGCTGTCTGCCCGGGTGCTGAGCTCATCCAGCGTCTTACCGCCGCGTACCACCCAGCTCAACCGGTTGTGTGGCTGCCGGGCAAGCATTGCTGCGATGACGGGCTGCATGCGTTCATGCGAAACCCCGAGCAGACGGAAGGCGGGCGCCGCGGGATTCAGCAAGGGGCCCAAGTAGTTAAACACGGTGCGCTGTTTTTCAGCCTGCCAGAGATGACGCCGCAGGGGCGCCAGCGGGGCCAGCTGCGGGTAGCAGACAGGGGCAAACAGAAAAGCACAACCACAGGCTGACAGTATCTCCGCCACATGCTCAGGTGGAATACCGGCCGGAATGCCCAGGGCTTCGAGGAAATCAAAACTGCCGGAGGTGCTGGAAGCCGCCCGGTTACCGAATTTAACCACCGGCACACCCGCCGCGGCCAGAACAAAAGCGACCGTGGTGCTGGTATTGTAATGGGGTTGCCCGCTGCCGCCGGTGCCGCAGCAATCCATCACGGGCAATTCAGCGGTATTCACATCGGGGCGTTTCGCCCAGAGCAGATCATACAGGGTGCTGAAGGTCGCTTCATCAAGGTCGTCGGGGCTGAGCTGCCGCAACACCGCCAACGCATCTGATTCCGGCAGGGCGCCCTGCAGAAGTTTGACGAGCGTTTCCATGCTGGGAGGGCTGGCGATCATGCGTGGCATTTCTCAATAAAGTTCTGCAGCATCCGGCCGCCTTCCGGGGTGCCGATGGATTCGGGATGAAACTGAAGCCCGTAAATGGGTTTTGTGTTGTGCTGCAGGGCCATCACCAGATGATCCCTGTGTTCCGTGGCGGTGATGGTGAATTCAGCCGGGAGGTTGTTTGCGCTGATTACCAGCGAGTGATAACGCATGGCGGTGAACGGATTGGAAATACCGTCAAAGAGGGGGCTGTCGGCTTCAATGTACACGCGGCTTGTTTTGCCATGCACAATGGTGGGTGCCTGCACCACCTGCCCTCCAAGGTGCTGCACAATGCCCTGGTGACCCAGGCAGACACCCATCACCGGGCAGTTCAGTGCATCAAACCGGGTAATGACTTCGCGGCAGACGCCAAAGTCGCGCGGGTTGGCCGGATGGCCGGGGCCGGGGGACAAAATGACCCGGTCCGGCTTCAGTGCGAGCAGTTCCTCAAACGTGATGGCGTCATTACGGAAAACTTTCACCACGCGCGTGGTCAGCGCCTGCACCATCTGGTAGAGGTTGTAGGTGAAGGAATCGTAGTTGTCGATCAGGACAACGGGTGTCTCGGCTGCGGTCATCGCGGGGCTCCTGAAACGGCTGCGGGGTTGCTGACAGATTGCTGGCCGGCCTGATTGGCCAGATGAATGGCAGTGAGGATGCTGAGGGCTTTATTGCGGGTCTCCTCGTATTCCATCACCGGGTCGGAATCATACACCACGCCGGCGCCGGCATTCACATGCGCTTTGCCGTCCTTCAGCAGTGCCGAGCGGATGGCAATGGCGGCGTCCATGTTGCCGGTGAAATCAAAGTAGCCCACCACGCCGGAATAAATGCCGCGCTGTTCCGGCTCCAGCTGACTCAGCAACGTCATGGCGCGTATTTTGGGCGCGCCGGAAACGGTGCCCCGTGGGAAACAGCTCTGAAACACATCAAAACAAGTTTTATCCGCCCGCAATGTGCCGGTGATTTCCGTGGCCAGATGCATGACGTGCGCGTAGCGGGTAATTTCGCCAATCTCTCCCAGGCGGATCGATCCCACGTCGCACATGCGGCCCATATCGTTGCGGCCCAGGTCCACCAGCATGTGGTGTTCGGCGAGCTCCTTCTCGTTGGCGCGCAGTTCGTTGGCCAGAGCGCTGTCTTCCTCGGGGTTGCGGCCCCGGGGTCGGGTGCCGGCCAGTGCGCGCAGGGTGGCTTTCTGCTGAAAACAGGAGACAAATGTCTCCGGGGAGGAGCCGATGTAATCAAAACCCGGAAACTTCAGAAAATAGGCATAGGGTGAAGGGTTGATGGCCTGCATCATCCGGTAAACCGTAATGCCGTCGGATCTGAGATCGGTTTCAAACCGGTGCGCCACCACAATCTGAAAGACCTGACCTTCGCGGATCCAGTCCTTTGCCGTACCCACCATGGCGCAGTAGTTCTCTTTGGAGACCGGCCCGGTGGTTTGTGCGAACACGCTTTCCAGTTCGGGTTTCCCGGTGGGGACATTCAGCCGGGGAAGGGAGGGCCCGTGATCCAGGACATCCTGCAGCCGCTGCCAGAGTCTGTCGGCCTCAGCCTGCGTGCGCAGACTGATCAGCGTGACCCGCCGCTCCAGGTGATCGAAACAGATCAGGGAATCATACAGGCCGTAACAGGCATCCGGTATGCCATCGTCACCGCCGCTGGCGAATGGGTTCACAGTCTGCCGGGGGATCTGATCAAAGATGCTGGTGGCGCCGTAGCCCATGTACCCCACCCAACCACCCAGAAATGGAATGGGGGTTTCACCGCTCAGGGCGGTGACAGCCTCACGGTAGGGGGCAATGCGTTCACGCAGATAGGTTAAGGGATTGCCAAGCGCGCGGCTGACAGGGGCTTCCCCAGGGCGGGTAATCGTGGCTTCGCCCTGGTGGTAGGCAAAGGTCTCCACCGGATCAATACCGATAAAGGAAAACCGCGCCAGCCGGGTGTCGCCGTCGCTGCTTTCCAGCAGAAACGCCGTGGGCTCGGTGGGGCTGAGCTTGTGAAACAGGGCGATCGGCGAGGTGATATCGGCCAGGAGTGAGTATGTTTTAAGGGATAAAGTCAACATGGATTGGGTATCCGTTTGAATGAAGCAGAGGGAAAGAGAATGCGCGGAAAACAGGAAACCGCAGACCAAAGGCCTGCGGTTCAAGGTTGGGGTGCAATCAGATTGCGGCAGCCGAACGCGGGCCTTGGTTTAAAGGCGGCGCCACCAGGGGGTGTTGCGGTTGAAGCGGGCTGACATCCGATTGTTCTCTCGCATAAAAACTCTCTAGCACTGTACCGGAAGCAGCGGGAATGTCAAGGTTGGAGGCCTGCCGGACCGTCTTGCTAAGCCGGCAGGCCCCCTTCCTTTTCCCCCCGAAAAAACTAGTGCCGCCGGATGCTGACCATGGTCGTGGTGAAGGCGAGTATGACGCCGGCCAGTATGATATTCAGCATGGAGCCGATACCAAAGCCCCGGAAAAAACTGGGCATGGCCAGCAGCATCAGCACGTTGCCCACCCAGGCAAACAGCGCCAATGTTGTTATGGTGCGCGGCAGGTGAAGCCGTCTGAGAACCGGCAGAATAACAAGATTGCCCATGGCCAGCGTGAGGGCCACGCCCACCAGGGTGATCATATTTTCCATTTCCACCCCACTCATCAGGTGCGACATGCCGATCATCACCAGGGCCATCAGCAGCCATTGCAGCAGCAGTGTGCTCATTGCGTCCCCCGTTCCCCCGTTTGCTCACCGGCCGGCTTACAGCCAGCCGTGGCGATAAAGAATATCTTTATTAAATACCATTGCTATGAAACTGATCCGATCCTAACGGTTTTTGAGGGGACTGACAAGCTAAATTGAGGAAAATCAACCGCTTAATGGAGGGGCAATCTGGTATCTGCCCTGTGTTTATTCTCATAATAAGAGGGGCAATGCCTCTGATATATAGAATATACCTAGTTTTGGTGTGTTTCCTGTGGTGAACAGTCTCCCTGTTGATGAAATGGAAAGCCTCCGTCAGTCTGAATTACGGCTGATGCGGATGAATGCCGAGCTGGAACATTACGTGGCCCAGCAGACCGAGGAAATCCGCCGCACCAACCGCGAGCTGATGAACGCACTGAAGGAACTGCGTGAAATTGAGCAGCTGAGAGACACCTTTGTCTCGGCTCTCACACACGATCTGCGTACGCCGCTGATTGGCCAGAAACGGGCGCTGGAGCTTCTGGAGCACCGGCGCACGGAACTTCCCGGGGATCTGGCTGAACTGGTGGAGCGCATGCATCTGGGAAACAACGATCTGATTCATCTGGTCAACCAGCTGCTGGAAATGTATCACCTGGAGTCCGGGCAGGTTGAGCTTTCGCTTTTGCCGGTTTCTCTGTATGAACGGGTTCAGCTGGCCGTGGCTGAAGTGACTCTGCTGGCAGAGGCCAGAAAACTCACCATCGTCAATGAGATCACTGCCGATCTGACGCCCGTCATCCTGGATGCGGATCAGTGCCACCGGGTGCTGATGAACCTGCTGGGCAATGCGGTGAAACACCTGCCGGTGGGCGCCACGCTCTGGATTCGCGCTGCTGTCAGCGCCGGTGAGGTCCTCATGACATTCGAGGATGATGGGCCCGGCATACCTGAGGAGTTGCATGAGCATCTGTTTTCGCGTTACCCCAGCCATCAGGGTCGTCGTCAGCTGGGCAGCGGGTTGGGCCTGTACACCTGCAAACTGATTATGAATCTGCACGGGGGCGATATTGCTCTGGAGTCTCTGCCGGCGGCAGCGGGCGATAAACCCTCAGGGAGCCGTTTTGTGATCCGCATCCCGGTCAACGCTGCAGAACAGGGTGGCTGCTGATGAGCGCCCGGGGTAAAACCAAAGCAGTGAGCGTTCTGATCGTTGAGGATCATCACCTGGTATCTTATGGGTTGCGGCTTGCCCTGAAAGAAAAAGGGTACGGCCAGATTTATGAGGCCGCCAACGGCCAGGAGGCCCTGGCGCTTGTGGGCAGTGAGCCGGTGGATATCGTGCTGATGGACATCAACATGCCTGTCATGGATGGCATCACCGCCACCCGGTTGCTGAAGGACAGACATCCCGGTATCCGGGTGCTCATGCTGACCTCGCACCGGGATGAAGACGAGGTTTGCGCTTCGCTGGCTTCCGGGGCTGATGCGTACTGCATGAAAGACATTCAGATTGATCTGCTGACGGATGTAATGAAAATGGTGATGAACGGCGCAGTCTGGCTGGATCCCGCCATTGCCCGTATGGTGATGAAATCCCTGCCCGGCTATGCGGGCGGGCGCGCCGCAGAAACGCCTGCAAACACCCGGAGTGCTTCCCGGCACAGGGAGTATGGCGGCGCTGCGGAGCGCAAACGTTCAGCCGCCAACACCACAGCGCCCAAACAATACAATGCCGAGCTGACCGAACGGGAGCTGGAAGTGCTGGGACTGCTGGTGGACGGCAAAAGCAACAAGGAGATTGCCGCCGCGCTGAAGATCACGACGCACACGGCCAAATCACACGTCTGCAATATTATTCAGAAACTGGCCGTGGATGACAGAACCCAGGTGGCGGTGAAGGCGCTGAAAGAGGGCCTGCTGGAAACCGCGCGGGTTTAGAGTTCCAGGTACCGTCCCGTCAGGGAATCGGCGTTGCCGGCGATGGCCTGGGGTGTGCCCGTGGCGACAATCTCCCCGCCGCGTTCGCCCCCCTCCGGGCCGAGATCGATCACATAATCCGCCACGCGGATCAGATCCAGGTTGTGTTCAATCATCACCACGGTGTTGCCCTGATCCACGAGCCGGTTGAGGATGAGAATGAGGTTCTCCAGGTCTTGCCAATGCAGGCCGACGGATGGTTCATCCATCAGGTAGAGTGTTTTCCCGGTGCTGCGCTTGCAGAACTCCGTGGCGAGTTTAATCCGCTGGGACTCCCCACCCGAGAGGGTGGTGGCCGACTGGCCCAGTTGCAGGTAACCCAGCCCCACATCCTGCAGGGTCTGCAGAAAATGACGGATCCGGCTGCTGTCCTCAAAAAAGGAGAGCGCTTCTTCCACGGTCATATTCAGGACATCGGCAATGCTGGCGCCCTTATAGCGCACAGCCAGGGTTTCCGGGTTATAGCGCCGTCCATGGCAGGTCTCGCATGGAATGTGCACGTTGGGCAGAAACTGCAGCTCCTTGACGAGATACCCGTCGCCCCTGCAGGTTTCGCAGCGCCCGCCTTTCACGTTAAAGCTGAAACGACCCGGACCGAAGCCCTTGATCTTCGCCCCTTCGCTGCGGGCAAACAGGTCGCGGATGAGATCAAAGACGCCGGTGTAAGTGGCCGGGTTGCTGCGGGGCGACCGGCCGATGGGTGTCTGGGTGATGCAGATGGCTTTATCAATATGCTCGATGCCTTTGAGGGCTTTGTAGCCGGCTGGCCTGGCCAGGTTACGCCCCAAATGAAAATGCAGGGCTTCATACAACACGTCAAACACCAGGGTGGACTTCCCCGAGCCGCTCATACCGGTCACCGCCGTGAGTGTGCCGAGCGGAAATCCCACACTGACATTCTTCAGGTTGTGCGCTGTGACATTTTCGAGTTTCAGGGTTTTACCGCTGCCCTGCCGCGGGGCCTGCGCCGGCAGTATGCGCCGCCTGCCGGAAAGGTATTCACCGGTCAGGGAATCCGGATGCTGCGCGATGGTCTCCGGTTTGCCTTCGGCCACAATCTGTCCGCCGTGGACGCCTGCCATCGGGCCAATATCCACCACCCAGTCCGCCGAGCGGATGGTTTCCTCGTCATGCTCCACCACAATCAGGGAGTTGCCCTTGTCCCGCAGTTTCAGCAGTGTCTGTATCAGCTGGCGGTTGTTGTGCTGATGCAGCCCGATACTTGGTTCATCCAGAATGTACAGAATGCCGGCCAGGCCGGATCCGATTTGTGACGCCAGGCGAATCCGCTGGGCCTCGCCACCGGAAAGGGAGGCGGCTGAGCGGCTCAGGCTCAGGTATTCCAGCCCCACATCCATCAGGAACTGAAGACGCTGCTCCACTTCCAGCAATGGCTGGCGGCCAATCGTCCGCTGATGATCAGAAAACGTGAGGGTGCGCAGCAATTGCAGGGCTTCGCTGACCGGCAGCCGGCTGAGGGCGTCAATATTGGGGCCGGGTTTTTTATGCTGTCTGCCCAGGGTCACCGCCAGGCTGAAGGGTTTCAGGCGCGCACCCATACATGCAGTGCAGGTTTCCTCGCGCATAAAGGTATCCAGATAATCCTGCGTGGCTTTGGATCCATACTGGTGGCGTCGCCTGAGAATGGCGATGACGCCGTCAAACTGATTGACCATGTTGAACCAGTCCACGTCATCGTCTTCCCCGTCGCCGTCAGATACCGGATCGGCATCCATCATCCGGGATTTTTCCGGCTCCGGGCCATACAGCAGCAGTTGCTGTTCGCGGTTACTGAGGTCTTTGTAGGGAATCTCGATCCGGAGGTCATACCGTTTGGCCAGGCGCTTGAGAAAGCTTGGGTAATACCGGCCGGTCAGTTTCTGAAACGGCGCGATGGCGCCTTTAAGCAAGGTTTTGTCCGGATCCGGAATGAGCATATCACCGGCCAGGGTGAAGGTGGCGCCGATGCCCTGACAGGCCGGGCAGGCCCCGTAGGGCGAGTTGAAGCTGAACAACCGCGGGGACATTTCCTCCACGGCGGTATCACTGTCTGTGTCGCCGGTCAGTACGCCCAGATGCCGTGAGAAGGTCAGTTCCTCGCCGGCGTCCAGATCCTGCACAATGGCGTAGCCGTCGGACTTGCGCAGTGCGGTGGCGACCGCCTCCATTAGCCGCGACTGCATGGCTTCATCGGGTTTCAGGATGACCCGGTCCACCACAACTTCAATATGGTGCAGCTTCGTGCGCGCCAGGCGGTAATCTTCAGGCAGTTCCTCCAGCAGGTGGAGTTCCCCGTCAATACGGATGCGGACGAAGCCCTCCTTGCGCAGCTGCCCGAAGAGGGCGTTGTAGTCTCCTTTTCGGCCCCGCACCACGGGTGAGAGGATTTGCAGGCGCGCTCCTTCGGGGCGCTCTTTCAGGGCTTCTACGATGCTCTGAAGGGAATGGGGCTGAATCTCCTCGCCGGTGGCCGGGTCGTGCGGCGTACCGATTTTAGCGAAGAGCAGGCGCAGGTAATCGTGGATTTCCGTGATGGTGCCGACGGTGGAGCGGGGATTGCGGCTGACGGACTTCTGGTCAATGGCGATGGCCGGCGACAGGCCTTCCATATATTCCACGTCCGGTTTCTCGAACTGGCCGATAAACTGCCGGGCGTAGGTGCTCAGGCTTTCCACATAGCGTCGCTGTCCCTCGCTGAAGATGGTGTCAAAGGCCAGGGAGGACTTCCCTGAGCCGGAAACGCCGGTGAAGACGACCATCTGGTTGCGGGGAATGGTGAGGCTGACGCCCTGTAGGTTGTGGACCCGGGCGTTGTCAATCTGGATGTGGTCCATGAGGCTTATTATCCCGCGATGGGAAGGGAACTTCCAGTGTTCAAGTTTGCGCGCCGGCGGCCGATGAATACCCTGTGAGTATGTCCGCGTGCCCGGGCCGTGATGTTCCGCCGGGCCGGAGAAGGGGAAACCGCCATGGCCAGTGAAAAGACCGGAGAACGTGCGGATCTGTTCCGTCTTGCGCCGGAGGAAGCCGCTTTGCCGCCGAATACCCCCCTCCAGCCGGGTCAGGCCCTCAGGGAGGGCGGTTCGCTCTCCAGTTACATTGCCGAGCGCCTGCACCAGATGCAGGAAAAGCCGGGCGGTCGCACTGAGGGGCTGTTTGATGTGACCACCCCGGCCGAAGGCGCGTTTCTGCCCGAGCCGGGCATGCCGCTGGCTGAAAACTTTAACCCCTTCGGCGGTCAGGTCATTCGCCAGGCCGGCTACCGTATTAACCAGACGGACCGGGAGCTGGTGAGCGGTCTGGAGCCCCTGCTGCCCACGGCCGGAATCCGGTTGCGGGTGATGAGAAACAGACTCACCCAGGAAATTGCCCAGCTGGAGGCCCGGCTGAATAAATATTACAAGCTGGAGGAGGCCTCCCCGGCGTTTCAGACCCGCATCACGCTGCTGGAAAACAGGCTGGTGCTGCTGCGCCACCAGGAACAGCGGGTGAACGGCTATATGAACCAGCTGTTTGCCAACGGCGCTTTTCTTTTCCGTCTGGAAGCGCTGGCGCTGGGCGTTCAGCTGGCCTGGGCAGACTGGCATGAAAATTGCTTGCAGCCGGCGACGCGCCGCTTATTGGCCGGTCTGGGCCGGTTGCTGCGCCAGCCCCGGTGGGAGCAGCGCCAGGCAGTCAGAGCGCTGAACGATGAACTGGCCGAGCTGCAATCCCTGCTGCAGGAGTGTCTGGATTCCCCGGCCACCCAGTCCGGAGAACTGGATGTGCTGCTGGCCCGCTACGATCAGAAAGCGCGCATGCTCAGCCAGCTACTGGGTCATACCGACAAAAAATAGCCCGCCCGATTCTGCTTCAATCCGGAAAAATCCGGTACAATGGGGAGTACCCGGTCAGACAGCCGGTCTATCAGGGTTTGTAACCAGGTGATCCCATGAGTCGCTACAGGCGATACCGGCGGCGTAACCCGCTGTTCAGTCAGTTTTACCTCAGCGCCAGCTCCCAGTACATGCTGACCATCATCAGCGCCGTGGCATTGGCGGGGTTTATTTTTTCAGGGTTTCTGCTGTTCCGCTACGTGGATACCGAGGACCTGATCGCACGGGGCAAAGAGCAGATTAAGGAAGGCAAAGTGGCGCTGGCCGCCAATACTTTCAAATCGCTGGTTAACCGCTATCCCAAAAGTTACGAGGGGCATCTGCTGCTGGGGGAATCCTACCTGCAACTCGGCGACCGGCGTCAGGCCGAACAGGAGTACCGGCTGGCCGCCTCGCTGCGCGATAAGAATGCCGTCGAGCATGGGGCTGATATCGCCCTGAGCAAACTGGCCATGGCCCAGAAGGATTATGTCCGCGCTGAGAACATGATTCAGGACGTGCTGAGCAAAAAACCGGAAGAACGCAAAAAGCAGCTGAAAGACCCTGAAATTCAGGAAGCGTTGTTCTCTCTGTACAACAGCTGGGGCGACTACCTGATGGAAGGGGACAACCCTAACTACGCCGAAGCCATTGAACGGTACGACCGGGCGCTGGATTTCGTCAACACGTTTGATCAGGAAGAAAACCTGAAGACCAAACTGGTGGAAATGATCGCCCACTACACCGGCGATCTGAAAAACAACAACGACTACGCCAAGGCCATTCCGCTCCTGCGTAAATCACTCAAGTACCGCTATCAGCCGGATACTCTGATTGAGATCGCCTACGCCTACGAAAAGCTGAACGAGCTGGATAAGGCCATTGCCTGGTATCGTAAAGCCTTTGAAGTGGCTCCCAACAATATCAGTATCCGTTTTGCCAACGTGCTGATGGCCAAAGGGCGCCAGCTGCTGAACGAAAAGAAAACCACCGAGGCCCAGCAGTTTTTTGATGAAGCCGATGGCATTGGTAAACTGGCCAACCTGCCCATGGAAATGCTGTACCCGGTGAAGCTGGAGAAAGTTCAGCTGGTTTCCAAGCTGGATGCCGACACCGGTGAATTTGAGCCGACCGTCAATGTGCGGTTTGCCAATGAGGCCTCCCGGCCGCTTCATTTCCTGGTGGCCAAGGCCACGTTTCTCTCCGGGGACAAAATTCTGGGTGAAACCACCGAGGCGGTAGCCACGCCGGATAAAGTGCTGGCCGAAGCCGGCAACCCCAAAAGCAAATGCGATGTGGTGCTTAAGCTGAAAAAATCCCTCAACACCATTATGCTGCAGAACAACCACATGCAGGTCAAGGTTTCTGTGGCTTACAGCGAAGGGGAAAACCAGACCTGGAAAGTGAAGGCCATGCAGGAGGCGAGCATTCGCCGTCAGCCCAAGGCGGAACCCCGCCCGCTGGAGGTTGTGCCAGCCGGTGGTCAGGAGACGGCCCCCAGGCCGCTCAAACCCCTGCTGCCGCAACCCGATCAGCCGCTGCCGCCGGCGGGTGACCGCAACGGTGAAACCGGCCACTTACCCGGTACGGCCAATCACGCCTGATGAGGCTGAGCCCTACCCGCCGGGCGTAGCGAAAACCAGAGCGGTAGCCCCAGAAAAAGCAGTGCGTTCAGCACATGGAGATTCTCCAGTGGGGTGAATGCGAGCAGCTGTACCAGGCTGAAAGCATAGGCAAAGCGGAACAGTCTGCTGGTGACCGGCAGGCAGAACGTGAGCGGTAAAAACATGCCCGTATACCAGCCGTGGAATTTGCTGCTGGCAAACGCCACCATCGCCAGCAGCACCAGCGCAATGGTCTGCACCAGCGCTTCAGCCGATTGCGTCTGACGGCTATGCCGCCAGAAACGGACCAGCTGCCAGCCGTAAAAAGCGGCAAAAAGGCCCCAGAGCAGAGCTTTGAAAAACCCGCGCGCCGCCGCCAGCCAGTCCTGGCCAAACATGAGCCCGAAATAATACACCGCACGGGACAATGCCGAATGCAGGGAATGCTGGGACATCGACGCATTGCCGCCCATCTGCGCCAGAGGCCAGTGCTCGCCGGCCTGGGGCCAGTACCCGGCGGCAAACGCAATGAAAAACATGATCGCGATGAGGCTGCCGGTGAGTAATGCCCGCCAGGCGCGCAGTCGGATGAGACGGATAAGGATGAAGGGCAGCGCCAGCAATGAGGCGTATTTGATCAACACCGACAGCAGGAGCAGTGGCAGACAGAGCCATGTTTTCTGCCTGCTGAACAGGGCCAGCAGTGACCACAGCAGCAGCAGGGTCATCAGCAGATCGTTGTGGCCATTGCCAATCAGGTGCAGCCACAGGACCGGGGAAAATCCGGTCAGCGCCGCAGCCAGCCGGGGGTGGTTGTGCGCGGGCTTCAGTATAGTTGTCAGGCGCCAGACGGCGTGCAGGGTGAGCAGAAAGACCAGGACATTTAGAAGTTTGAAACTGAGAAAGATGCCGGTGAAGTGATCCGGCGACAGCCGGGCGATTCCGTCGGCCAGCCGGGTGAACACAAACCCGTAGGGCGAGGGATTAAACACCCAGTGTTCGTGAAACAGGGGATTGTCCTGCCAGCCGGACATCTGCCCGACGGTGACCAGATACGGATTGACGTGAAACACCGCCTGCTGTACGCCCCGGTTGATATAGCCGTACAAATCGCTCGAATGAAACGGAACCACCAGCGTCAGGAGCAGCAGGCCGGGCAGGATGCTCATCAGAATCCGCCGCAGGGAAACGGGCCTGTCCGGCTGATTCAGCCAGCATTGGCTGTGCCGCCAGTACAGCCAGCCCATCGCGGCAATCACTGCGGTCAGTCCCGCGTCTTTCAGCAGCCGGCCCTCTCCCTGCCAGGCCATGGTGATGTGACCCGACAGCCAGGCGTCCCAACCGTCCGGCCAGCCCTGCTGAAAACCGGTGATGACCAGCAGCGCTGTGGGAATCAGCAGCAGGGCGCACAGCTGGGCAAGCGGTATGCCGGGCAGCCCGGGGCTTTTCAGCGCCGTGCGCTGCGGCGTCATACCGTCTGCAGTTCCCGCGTGTACACCGGCTGACCATTGACCAGCACCTGCTGTACGGTGGTTGTGGCATCCAGCACCCGATCGGCGGGTTGCTGCCATGCCACTGGCGACAGATTATCGGCTGCCTGCCAGACCACCACATCGGCCGCCTTGCCCGTGGCGAGTGAACCAATGCTGTTTTTCAGGCCCAGCACCTTGGCGCCTTCCAGGGTCATGCGTTTCAGCACACCCGCGGCAGACCAGCCGTGCAGAGCCATGGCGGCGCGGGCTTCATCGCGCAGATCGAGCGTCTCCGTGGAAGTATGACCATCGGTGCCCAGCCCCATGGCGATGTGATACTCGCTCAGACGTTCCCAGTCCCGCCAGGCAAGGCTGGCGCCCTGCAGGTAGAGGTTGCTGCGCGGGCAGTGGCTCACGCGCACCCCAAAGCGGGCCAGCAGCTGCCGGTCGGCTTCCGTGGTGTAAATGGCGTGGGCGGCGATGGTCGGCACATCCAGCAGGCCAAACCGGTAAAGGTATTCAATGGGCGAATCCCCCAGATGGGCCGGTGGATAGGTGAATCCGGTCCAGGCTTTGTGTAGGTGATAGATCCCCTCACCGGATTCCGGGGTGTCGTCGCCGCGGAAAAACCGCAGCTCATCCATGGATTCCGCCAGGTGGGTGTGGATAAAGGCCGGCTGGCAGGTTTCGGTCATCCAGCGCCAGGCCTTGGGGGAGACATTGTAGGGCGAATGAGGGGACAGACCGACGCTCAGGCGGGGGTGTTCCTCATACTCTTCCTGAAGATCCAGAAACAGGTCGGCCGTGGCGGTCAGTTTTTCCGTGTTCAGTTCAAAGGCGTCGCCGTGAAAATACTCAATGGCCACCATGCCTCGCAGGCCCATTTCATCCAGCACCTGCAGGCTGGTTCCCTGGCGGCTGATGTCATTGACGGTGGTGGTGCCGGTGGCAACCATTTCCGCCAGGCCGTTTCGTACATGGGCGCGCTGGACGGCCGGGTCATTGATGTCACTCAGTGTGGTGTTGAAGGCCATCAGCCAGTCGGCCATGCGGTCATCCGGCCCTTTGGGAATGCGTTCCCCGCAGGACTGCTCCAGATGCGTGTGGGTGTTGATGAGACCCGGGGTGATGAGGGTGCGGTTTGTGGCCGGGTTGTAATCCCTTTTTACATGGGCAGGGAGGCTGGCGATGGGGCCGACGCCGGAAATCCGGCCATCCTTGATGGCCACGAAACCGTGGGGAATGGGCGGTGCGTCAACGGGTAAGACCCAGCGGGCCAGCAGGACCTGCATATGAGTGACTCCAGGATACGGGCTGACTGGCCCTTATTGTACCTAAAACCATGCGTCCCCGCGCTGGTTATGAACCGTTTGTCCCGGCCGGGTCCCGTACTTTTGGGGTACAATGTTGCAGACAGCCCGGAGCGCTGTTTTGAGAGGCATGCCGGAGAGACCCGCAATGTGTGACAATCCCGAAAAGGCGATGATTTTTCTGTTTCCGCTGATCACCTTCAGCCTGTTTGTGGTGGCGGCCATTCTTTTCTGGCTGCTGACAACCAATCCGCTGGGCTTGTGGTAGGGCTCTGGGCGGTTCCCGAGTACGCGACGGTATCCCGCTTTAACTGGCCTCTGTGCACCCTCTACGTTCTTCTTCACGGCAGTCTGCTGCTGGCGGCGCCCACGTTCAGCTGGGCCGGGCTGGTCGCGTTTTGCGTGCTCTATTTTATGACCATCTGCCTGGGCATTACCCTGTGTTACCATCGGCTGCTGGCCCACCAGAGCTACCGGCTGCCCGAGGGCCTGACGGTGGCGCTGGCCTTTCTGGGCTGCCTGGCCTTTCAGCGGGGGCCCATCTGGTGGTCGGCCTGTCACCGCCTGCACCATGCCCGCGTGGATCGCAGCGGGGACCCGCATTCGCCGAAGCAGAGCATTCTCTGGTCGCATTTTCTCTGGCCGTTTTTCCGCCATCCGCAGCTGGATGAAGACCCGGAAACCTTGCGGCGCCTGGCCGGGGACTTGTACCAGAAACCCGGCCTGTGCTGGCTGGAGCGGCATTACACGGCCATTAACGTGGGTTTTCTGGCGCTGCTTTTTGCTGTGGGGTATTGGGCCGGCGGCCTGAGCCTGGGGCTCTCCCTGCTGGTGTGGGGCGGCCTGCTGCGTATTCTGATCTGTCTGCATTTCACCTGGCTGGTGAACTCGGTTGCCCACCTGTGGGGCGCGCGCCGGTTTGACACCAATGACACCAGCCGCAATAACCTTCTGGTGGCCCTGCTGACCTGGGGCGAGGGCTGGCACAACAATCACCATGCCCACCCCCGCTCGGCGCGGATGGGCTTCGGCCGCTTTGAGCCGGACGTCACCTTTGTGGTCATCCGCCTGCTGCGCCGCCTGGGCCTGGCCACGGATGTCCAGGACTACCTGCGGTCTTCCGGTTAGGGATCTTTGCCACCCGAAAAAACCTCACCCCCTTGCCCCCTCTCCTCAACGAGGAGAGGGGGAGAAGATGCATCTAAACTTAAGCCCCCTCTCCCCTTGCGGGAGATGCTCAGCCGGTGCCCGCAGGGCGTACGGATGAAAACTCCAAAGGGGCTGCGTTTGGGGGTAAAGGTTAAATCCTAAGCCGGGAGTTCCTGGCGGACCAGGGGGCTGTCCACCAGTTCCAGAATCTCATCCAGCAGGGGCAACTGCTCGGAATCCACCAGGCTGAAGGCCAGGCCGGACTGACCGGCGCGGCCCGTGCGGCCGATGCGGTGGGTGTAAAACGCGGTGTCTTTCGGCAGATCGTAATTGATCACGGCTTCCACCTGCTCCACATCCAGCCCGCGTGCAGCCACATCGGTGGCCACGAGTATGGACAAAACGCCCTTGCGGAAGTTCTGCATGGTGCGGGTCCGCTGGTTCTGCGTTTTGCCGCCGTGGAGCCCCTCGGCCGGGAAACCGGCTTTCTGGAGCTTTCTCACCATGCCGTCCACTTTCCACTTGGTGTTGCAGAAGATAATGAGCCGCTCAAATTGGTGATGGCTCATCAGCCGCTTGAGGGCCGACATTTTTTCGGCCTTGTCCACTTCATAGTAGCGCTGGTCAATCTTTACCGGCGGCTGGTCCTGCAGGGTCACTTTCACCTGTACGGCGTTTTTCTGGAAGCGTTTGGCCAGCGTGAGGATGCTGAACGGCATGGTCGCCGAGAACAGGGCCGTCTGGCGCAGCTGGGGCGTTTTGCCCAGAATCCATTCAATGTCCGGCAGAAAGCCCATATTCAGCATTTCGTCGGCTTCATCCAGCACCACGGTGCCCACAGCGCCGAGCTTCAGGTTGCCGCGGTGAATGAGATCCTTCATGCGGCCCGGCGTGCCCACCACAATCTGCGGGTTACGCTTGAGGTTTTTAATCTGCTTGTCAATCGGCTGGCCGCCAAACACGCAGAGCGTGAGAATTTCCGGCTGAAACTGCGTGAGCTGGTGGAAAGTCTCGGCCACCTGCAGCGTCAGTTCGCGCGTGGGGCAGATGACGATGGCCTGAACGCCGTGCTGTTTGTGCTGGATCCGTTCGATGACGGGGATGGCGAAGGCGCCGGTTTTGCCGGTGCCGGTCTGCGCCTGGCCGATGATGTCCTTGCCTTCCAGCAGCAGGGGAATGGCCTGCGCCTGAATGGGGGTGGCGGTGGTGAAGTTCATGGCTTCCAGCGCACGGCGCATCGGCTCACTGAGAGAGAGGGTATTCACAAAAAATCTTCTTTCCGGACGGCTGTTCAAACGACGGCCGTCACTGTGTTATTCAATAAGGGTCATTCCCCGGGCTTGGATCGAGATGATGAATGAGGCTTGGGGATGGGAGGCAGGGCGCAAAGCCCGCTCCCAGACTTTCAGTATGGCGCAGACACAGCCTTTCCGCAATCCCGTGAGAATTTGCCACTAAAAAAGGTTGCAAATCTGCCGAAATCCGCTATGATGAAACTAATGATAGTTGCAATGCTTGGGCGGTGCCAATGAGCCGGATTGAAAAGCTGAAGCTGCGCCTCCTCCAGCGGCCCCGGGACTTCACATGGGATGAGCTGGAGAAACTACTGGCGGCGCTGGGCTATGTGCTGGTCCGTCAGGGCAAAACCGGGGGCTCCCGGCGGCGGTTTGTCTCTGAGGATGGCGCCATTATCAGCCTGCACCAGCCGCACCCGGGCAATATCCTTAAACGCTACCAGATTGACCAGGTTTTAGACACGCTGACCCAGGAGGGGTTGTTATGAGAAATATGATGCAATACAAAAAGCAGTACGGCACCGTGGAATACAACGACGATGACGAGTGCTTTTACGGCCGCGTGGCGTTTATCCGGGATCTGGTGAGTTATGAGGGCCAGACCGTCCGCGAGCTGAAGAAAGCATTCCAGCAGGCCGTGGATGACTATTTTGATCTGTGCCGGGAGGAGAACAGAGAGCCGGATCAGCCGTTTAAAGGCACGTTTAACGTGCGCACCGGCTCAGAACTTCACCGTAAGGCTGCCGCCTACGCAGAAAGCCACAACACCAATCTCAACCAGGTCATAAAACAGGCGTTGGAGAAGTTTCTTGAGGCGTCATAAGTGAAGCCAAAGCATTGATTTTTTGTCCGATAGTTTCAATTAGATGGTCCACAGCATCTTTATCTTTGTTTGTATTCCAATAGCAATTTCTTGTTTCAGTAAGTAGAAAATGCAATAGTTTAAAATTTTTTCCAATCGTGTAAACAAACTCAGAAATCGAAATTCCCCAGTCGCTGGGTAAATAGTGAATAAATTCATCTCGCCAAGCTTTGAGGCGGTGAATTTGTTTCTTTTGAGTTGCATTAAGAGTGAGACACTGCTCATTCCCTGTATGAGTCATGAGCTCTTTGTCCTGTACTTTTTTAAGCAGTTCTTCAAAGTAATCCATTTTTGGGGGCTTTTTGGGTTGATATGCATACGGCGGGGTGTGTAATTTTTTCCATTCCGCTAACGAATCACTTCTGAGGATATGGAAATAATTTGTACTGCGTAAACAAAGAATCATGGCGCTTTGAATACAGGAGAAAAGACTGACTATGACCCATTTCCAGCGTCGGTGGTCGGTCTCAAGGAGATCTAGCTGCTGATTCAATAAATTTAGCGAGGCAATTAAATCATCTACTTCGTCGAACCAGAATAAGTCGTTTGAAATCTCACTCATAGTTTCTCTCCCATCCGCAATAAGTAAAAAGAGAGGTCCGGGGACCTCTCTTTTTGAGTACTGATTAACGCTTGCTGAACTGGAAGCGCTTACGGGCCTTCTTGCGGCCGTATTTCTTCCGTTCCTTGGCGCGGGGGTCGCGGGTCATAAACCCTTCGCCACGCATCACCTTCTCCAGGTCATTGTTGACTTCCGACAAAGCGCGGGCCAGGCCCAGCTTAATGGCGTCCGCCTGGCCGGTGAGACCACCGCCCTGAACGCGGGCCAGCACGTTGTAGCTTTTTTCAACGCCGGCAGCCACCAGGGGTTGCATCACCGGGGCATGCAGCGCGGGGCGTCTGCCGAAATGGCCTTCCAGCGAACGGCCGTTAACAATCACCACGCCGGTGCCGGGGAGCAAACGCACGCGGGCCACGGCTTCTTTGCGCCGTCCTGTGCCCCGTTTGCCAACTTGCGGATAAGCTGCAGCCATTAGTGAGCGACCTCCTGAAGTTCTCTATTTTTTTTCTGCAATACGGAAAGATCATAATTCCTGGGTTGCTGGGCGCTGTGCGGATGGGTGGGACCCGCATACACGTTCAGCTTGTTGAACTGGGCGCGGCCCAGCGTGTTGTGCTGAAGCATGCCCCAGACGGCTTTCTCAATCACCTTGGTGGGCTGCTGATCCAGCAGATCGCGGAAAGCGATGGTTTTCAGGCCGCCCGGGTACATGGTGTGGTGGCGGTACAGTTTGTCGGTGGTCTTCTTGCCGGAGACGGTAATCTTCTCGGCGTTCACCACGATGACAAAATCACCGGTGTCCACGTTGGGGGTGAATTCAGGTTTGTGCTTGCCGCGCAGCAGGTTGGCAATCAGGCTGGCGAGGCGGCCAAGGGTCTGGCCTTCGGCGTCAACCACCCACCAGGTGCGTTCCACTTCGAGGGGCTTGGCTGCATACGTTTTCATAAGAGGGAGACTCCGGTTGATCTGAAAATGAATGAAAGGTAAATGGTGGTAAATTCGGTGTTTCCGGGGGATTCAACCACTCCGTCAGTGTCCGTACCAGCGGGTCATTCGGGAAGGGTTGTTCTCCGGGTGGGTAAGCCACTGCCATCAGGGTCAATCCGTCTGGGCGGGCTGCTGGGGCTGCCGCATTGCGGTCTTCTCTGGCCAACACCTGGAGGAGGGTCTCGGGGGGCAGGTTCTTTCGGGGGGTGCCGATATCAAGAAGCTGACCCATCAAGTTCCTCACCATTTTATACAAAAAACGGTCTGACACAATATCAAAATTGATGAAACGCCCGTTTTGGGCCGGTTTTTGGTGGATCCGGGCCGAAATCACCCGGCAGATGTCCGATTTGACAGGGCTGTTGGCGCATTTATAGCTGGTAAACCGGTGGGTCCCTTCAATCAGGCGGGCCGCTGCGGCCATTTTATCCACCGCCAGGGGCGCCGGTTTTTTCCGCTGGACGGGTCGGCGCCACAGGGCGTTGGGGGGCTTCCAGACCGAGGGCTGGTCGGATTCATAGATCTGATAGCGGTACCATTTGGCCACGGCGCTGCGCTGGGCATGCACGTTACAGTCCGGGTCGGCCGCCACCGCTTTCACGCGGATATCCGGCGGGAGGATGGTATTCAGCAGGGCCGGCAGGCGCTGTATCTCACGGGAATATTCTGCCGGCACGTGAACGTGGTACACCTGCCCGGCAGCGTGCACGCCGGCGTCCGTACGCCCAGCCATCATCATGCTGCTGTGCGCCACGTGACGGGCCGTCAGGGCGTCCATCAGGGCGGACTGGATGGTAGGGTGCCCCGGCTGGTACTGACTGCCGTGATAGGCCGCGCCGTTGTATTCCACAAGCAGCAACACCCGGTGCCAAATGGACCGGGTGCTGAAAGGGTCGGGGCTTGTTTCAGCCGGAGACATTAGTCCGAGAGCTGAATGAGCGCCATCGGGGCGGCATCGCCACGGCGCGGGGGCGCCGGAATCACGCGGACGTAACCGCCCTGGCGTTCTTTAAGGCGCGGCGCCACCGTACGGAAGATGCGACGCAGCACGGTTTCAGGAATGTCGCGTTCCTTGCCGTTCTGCTGATCCTTAATGGTTTCACCGGTGGGTTGGTTGTAAATCATCCCAACCACCTGGCGGATGGCGTGCAGATCACCGCGTTTGGCCAGCGTGACGATTTTGTTGGCATGCTGGGCCAGCACCTTTCCACGGGTTTTGGTGGTCATAATCTGATCGTGCATGAACAGACTGGTGGCCAGGCTACGGATCAGGGCTTTACGCTGATCAGCGGGAAGCGCCAGTTTTTTCAGTTTATTGCGGTGACGCATGACGTCGGTTTCCTTTTATCTTGAATGCCCTCTCCCCTTGCGGGGGAGGGTGCCTCCGAAGGAGGCGGGAGGGGGTACAAAAAAGTTACGCGTAGCTTTCCAGATCCACATCTTCGGGGCTTGGCTTGAGATCCAGACCAAAGGCGCGGAGACGTTCCACCACTTCATCCGACGACTTTTTGCCGAAGTTTTTAATGTTCAGCAGGTCATGTTCGGACTTCTGGAGCAGTTCTGAAATACTGTTGATGTTGGCGCGCTTGAGGCAGTTGAACGCACGCACCGACAGTTCGAGATCCTCGATACTGATGTTCGGCGCATCGGTGTCATCGGCCACGCGGCGCTCTTCGGTCTGGGCCATGCTGACAAACGTCGTGGGCGCGCCACTCAGGGAGGCGACCGGCACCAGGTGTTCAATCAGCAGATTGGCGGCTTCGCTCAGGGCGGTGCTCACATCAATGCTGCCGTTGGACCAGATTTCCAGGGTGAGCTTGTCGTAGTCAGTGCGCTGGCCGACGCGGGTGTCTTCCACAGTGTAGGCCACCCGGCGGATGGGCATAAAGACCGCATCCAGGGACAGGGTGTCCACAGCGGCCTTGCCATCGTTCAGTTGTTCAGCGGCGGCATAGCCGCTGCCGTTCTCAGAGGTCATGACGGCGTGAATGCTGCCACCTTTGCTCAGCGTGCAGATCAGACGATCGGGGTTGATGATTTTCACATCAGCCGGGGTTTCAATGTCGGCGGCGTATACTTCACCGGGCTTGTCGACATCCAGACGCAGGTATTGTTTGTCAGCGGCGCTGGACTTCAGAACGACGCCTTTGAGGTTGAGCATGATGTCGAGCACGTCTTCCACCACACCGGGAATGGTGGTGAATTCGTGGGTGACGCCTTCAAACTGAACCGAGGTGATGGCGCTGCCAGGCAGACTGGAGAGAAGCACGCGGCGCAGGGAGTTGCCCAGCGTGGTGCCAAAACCGCGCTCCAGCGGCTCAATGACAAACTTGCCGTAGATGGAACCATCGGAATCGGTGGTGGTGTTCACGCATTTAATATTCAGTGGGTGTTCCATTGGGCCGGGTTGCCTCCAGGGTCAATGCAATGTGACGGGGTGTCAAGGTCATCGGCACTTGGCCATCCGCCAGGCGCCGTCTCGCTTAACGCGAGTAGTATTCAATCACGAGGTGCTCTTCAAACGCAGGCATCTGGTCGCGTTCGGGCACGGCGGTGTAACGGGCGGTCAGGTTCTTAACATCGCTGTCAATCCAGCCGGGAATGACAGGGGTGTTGCCTTCCTGGAAGGTTTTGAAGAGCGGCTGGCTCTTCTCGCGGACGGTGATGACCTGACCGGGCTTCATCCGGTAGGAGGGGATATCCACCGGCTTGCCGTCAATCAGCAGGTGACCATGCACAATCAGCTGGCGCGCCTGCGGGCGGGTCTGAACCAGACCGGAGCGGTACAGAATGTTGTCAAAGCGGGATTCCAGCGTTTGCAGCAGCAGGGTGCCGGTCACGCCTTTTTTACGGACCACCGATTCATAGTACTTGCGGAACTGGCGTTCCAGCAGGCCGTAGGTCCACTTGATGCGCTGTTTTTCACGCAGCTGAACGGCGTATTCCGACAGTTTTTTGCGGGCCTGGCCGTGTGCGCCGGACGGGTATGCGCGACGAAGGTTTTCTGTTTTGGGGTACCCGTCAATGGGGCCGCCCAGGTTGCGGGCGCGTTTGGTGATGGAACCTCTGAACCGTGCCAAGATGTGACTCCTTTATCTGATTCGCTGGCCTGGAAAAACAGGCGAAAGGGGTAAAATTAAACGCGGCGGCGCTTGGGAGGGCGGCAGCCGTTGTGGGGAATGGGGGTGACGTCTTTGATCAGGGTGATCATCAGGCCGGCCACCTGCAGGGCGCGGATGGCGGTTTCACGCCCGGCGCCGGGGCCGCTCACCAGCACCGTCACGGTTTTCATGCCGTTGTCCACAGACTTGCGCGCCACGGATTCTGCGGCGGACTGGGCGGCAAACGGGGTGCCTTTGCGGGCGCCCTTAAAACCGGCCGAACCGGCGGTGCCCCAGGCGATCACGTTGCCGTGCATATCCGTGGAGGTGACGATGGTGTTGTTAAAGGAAGACTGGATGTGCACGATGCCCTGCACAACATTTTTCTTCTCTTTACGCTTTTTGGTGACTTTCTCTTTGGCCATGGGGGTGGGGGTACTCCGGAATTGGTTTCAATACAGTGCTAAGCTTTTTTCTTCATCGGGGCGTTTTTCTTGCCGCGACGCGTGCGCGCATTGGTTTTGGTGCGCTGGCCGCGGACCGGCAGACCACGGCGGTGGCGCTGACCACGGTAGCTGTTGATTTCAATAAGGCGCTTGATGTTATAGGCTTCGGCGCGACGCAGATCGCCTTCCACCTGGTGGTTTTTTTCAATCTCTTCACGCAGGGTGTTGATCTCGCCTTCGGTCAGATCATCGGTGCGTTTGTCCGGGTCAATGCCGGTGGCTTCCAGAATCTGAACCGAGGTGGTGGGCCCGATGCCGTAAATGTAAGGCAGGGCGTAACGCAGCTTTTTGTTACGGGGAAGGTCGACACCAACGAGTCTTGCCATGATTGCTCCTAATCGGGACTGTTTAAAACGGAGGAAATGCGGGTTTCTGGAGGTAAAAACGGGAGAAACCGGCCAGCATAACCGTGAGAGGCATACCGTACTGAAAACAAAGCGGGGATGCAAGTGCCCTTCTGGTTTCTGGCGGGTTTGCAGGCCCGCCGCCGGAAGGGGTGTTTCCAGCCGCGCCGGGCAACGGGCGGGGCTCAGCCCTGCCGTTGCTTGTGTTTGGGGTTAATGCAGATCACGCGGACCACGCCTTCGCGGACGATGACCTTGCATTTGTCGCAAATTTTCTTTACAGAAGTTCTGGTTTTCATTGGGACATTCCTTGAGGGGTTGCCTAGCCTTTTTGGGGGGTGAAGAAGGCCTGAGTGAGAGACACAGCCGCTGCTGAGAGACGGAAAGACCCGGACGCAAAGCGCCTGGTTATTTGAGTCTATAAGTAATACGACCGCGCGTCAAATCGTAGGGAGACAGCTCCATTTTGACCTTGTCGCCGGGGAGAATCCGGATGAAGTTTTTGCGGATTTTACCGGAGACGTGGGCAAGGACTTCCATGCCGTTTTCCAGTTCCACGCGAAACATGGCGTTGGGCAGGGACTCATGGACCGTGCCTTCCATTTCAATGACGTCTTTGGCCATGGGTGAGGGGGGAATTCCTAACTAAAGCGGGAGTTGACACGCTCTCAATCAAACAGTGGCGTTATCATACGGAAACCCCCGGGCGGATGCAAGGGGCGGGAAGATTCGCTATAGACTTAATGTCTGGGTTTAATGAGTCCGTCGCGGATTCCATCCTGAAAGGCAGCCTCTGCGATACCAGGGCTAATTCTTTCTGCGCGATCCAGAACGTCTTTCATTGCACGAGTACAGGTTACTTGTTGGCCGTTGATTGTTGTTGTCACTTGATCACTGGAGCGGTTGGTTGCGGCGAAACGTGGACTGACGTTGTAAGAAATACTGTTCATTTTAACGACTCCTTTTGGGGTAAGTGGGCAAGCCCAGCGCTTTATGCAGCCGGCTGTTGAAGCGGGACATGAGTTCATCTGGCGAGGGTGGTTTTTGGCGGTTGGCAGTATAAATAACACGAAAGGGCCGGCGGAACGGCACACCCGGTACTGTGAGTACAACCCGTTCGTAGCCGGGCCAGTCCAGCGCTTCCTGCACTTTTCTGTACGTATCAGCCTGGGGTGGCACACTGGCGAGAATGCATTCCACAACCCGGGCCTGCTCATAACAGGTGGCTTCCGGCCAGCGTCTGGGGTGATACGGTGGGCGGGATTCCCCGCGTTTGACCGCGCCGGCATGGTTGGTGCGTTGGGCAGCGCCGAATGAGGGGAAACTGGATGAGATGTTGGACATCATTGAGAGTGGCGTCTAATAATGTTTAAACCTTGCTTTGAGTTTTGAAGTGGTTTACCATTCTCAAAACCCGCTCGTAATCATAAAGGAAAACAGAATATGACAATTGCCCCTGTGGCTCAGGCCCCCACGTTTGGTGTTAGTCGTCGTCATGCTGCTGCTGCTTTGACTGGTCTTGGTTTGGTTGGCACTGGCGCTGCTGTTACTGGGCCTACTGTGGCTGGTGCAACCACCCAGCAACCGGCGGCGGTGGAAGCAGCCGCAATGCCTGCTTCGGCAAGCTCCGGTGAACGTGTCTTTTATTTACCCAACGATCCGGGTTGGAACCACGGGCAACATCCTCAGAACTATCCTCATGGTCCGCTGACCCCCTATTACTACAGTGAAATCGGTCGTAACGATTTCCGGACAACATTTATCAATATTCTGGAAGCCAATGGGAAGAATGCTGCTTATGTCAACACAGATGCCACCCTCCAGGATGTGGCCAATTATCAAAGCAACCTGCACTGGCAGCTGGTGGATGGCGTGCCCCTGAGCGAAGAGCAGAAAAAGGACCTGATGCTGGTGGACTGGATCATGGCGCCTAATGTTATTGCGGATAATATCTGGCGTCAGATCAACATTAATTATCTGAATACGTTGATTGGCGGAAAAGACAACCGGTTTTCCAGTCGTTCAGCATTCGGTTTTAGCGGCGAAGGCTTTCAGTTTGATCCGATCGCTGCGCGAAAAGCCTACTTTGAGGAACAGCGCAAAACTCTGAGTCTTGATGACTTGAATGACTTTGCCGTCTGGAATCTGGCTGAAGCCCCTATCTAGTTTTCGTAATCAATCCGAATTATTGATTTGACAGATTGGAAACTCTCATGCAACTTACCACCGCACTCCCCGCCGCCAGCGCCCCGGTTTTTGGTCTGTGGCCGCGCCATCTGTGGGTCCCTTTAGCAGTTTTTACGGTTTCACCGGTGCCGGGAATGGTCTCCTGCGACGGGCCGATGGCTGGCGCGGCAACGCCCACCTCGGCGGCTGTGGTGAGCCCGGTGACCACCCCGGCGGGAGACAGTTTCTCGCTTCAGTTGTCGGGCAGCAATTGCCCAGACTCTCCCATTAACGTGCGTGTGCCGAATGCGCCGGAAGTGCGGATCCCCGAACAGGTTGCCTGCAGTCTGGTTGATATTATTGAGAAAAAAGAAGGCGATGTGGATGGTCGGGTTTCCCTGAAAGAATTTACCCATTTTCGGAACAACGGCATTTATGAACTCCCTGAGCCACGTCGTCAGCAGGTGGCCGCGCTGATGGACTGGATGCTGACGGGTAAAGAGCAGGCGGTTGATTGGGTCAGCAAATTGAGTGCCGATAAGCAAAGCACCTTCTCCGATTATCTGGATATTTTCCGTGAAGGCGATGCCTACAATACGGCTGAGACTCAGAATGGCAAAGTTAAAGATGATGGTGATCTTTCCAACGCCGATATGGATTGGTTTGTAAAAAACCGATTACCTCATATGACTGCGTGATTTATTGAAGGGTTTCATATGATTTCTGCTGTTTCCGCGGCGGGTACTACGCCTGCCAGTAACACCGTATTCGGCGCACACCGGCGGGCGTTGCTTGGTATGGCCTTGGCTGCTGTTCCGGCTTGCCATGAAGTGGCGGGGCCTGGGACAGCGGGAGCGGCGATGCCGGCATCGGTGGGTGTGCAGCCTGCCCCTATGGCTGAGGCAACAATGGCCCTGCCGACGCAACTTGGGTATCGTGATCGCAACTGCGAGTCGCCGCAACGCTTTCTCGTTCCTTACGGCGAAGACCTCCGCCAGGAGATTGAAATGAGCTATCCGGAACTCTGTGCCTTGGTTGATCACATTGAAAAGCGTGTTGGCGGACCCGATGAGGTGAATAACATCGCCTCAAGGGATGAATGGGATATTTATTATCAGCTTTTTCCGCAGACGTATGGGAAAGTGGACAACAGCGAACTCGGCAAGGAGCTTGCGTTCATGTCGTACGTCGAGAGAGGCGGTCTCTTTCCCCGGATGGAGACCAGCTATTACGGAAGGCGCGATCTGGCCGATGACGCTTTCTCCAAGGCGGATGCGGTCATTCTGGCAAGGAATCTGCTGGCTGAAGCGTAAGCCGTTCACTCCGGCAGCCGGGTCATAATTCCTCGTTAGGTTTGATTTTGTTTGAGGTAAGATTTTGTGAAACTTTTGAAATCAGCACAGAGATTTACCTCATGTCCCTTCCAACCATAAATCCCTCACTCCCCGCGTTTGGCCGGCGCCCCGGCGCGCGAACCGCTGCTGCATTATTAAGCATTAGTCCTATGCTGGTGGGTGCGCCAACTGGCGCCAGTACGCCCACTCCTGCCCCCCAGGCGACTGCGGATGTCTTCCAGCGACAGAGCACTTCTGCGGCTTCGGGCTATAACGACATTGACTGTAATGCCAACACGCCTTTCAACCAATACGGTTGGACCACGCACCAGTTTGCGTATCGTCTGCCCACTGACCAGCAGCGGAATTATCCCAATATTACAATGGCTCAGATCTGTGACGTGATACAGGACGCTGAGACGACATTGAATGCGGTTGATCCCAAATATAAAATTGATGGAAAAATCAATTGGGATGAGCTGAACGCCTATGGCGTGGCTCTTTATCTGCAAAAAATCGGCTCCATTTTCGCAGGTAATCCGGATATCAGTTATCGGGGTCCGTGGGCTGCCTTCTGGCCCCGTTCTTTTGATGCGAGGGAGGATGCTCTCCAGATAGCCGGTTACCTGGCAACTGTTCACAAGCACCACCCCAGTGACCCCGGCTATTTCACCTATTTTGAGGAGTGGTCCCGGCGTGATGGTGAACCCGCCACGCTTTCCAAGCAGGATTTACTGGACCCCAATCTCCTCCAGCCCCCTGGTTCGATCTGCGATCCCGACCAGTTCAAATCCTTATTAGAGGACAGAGATCCTGTATTCAAGTGCCAATAATTTTCAGCTAGTCAAAATGAGTTATAAGATCATCCCGGCAGCCGGGTCATAATTTCCGGGCCGTTGGCCGTTATGGCCACGGTGTGCTCAAAGTGCGCCGAGGGCTTGCGATCCACGGTGATCACCGTCCACTCGTCCACGTCGGTATACACATCCTCAACGCCCAGGTTAAACATGGGCTCCAGCGCCAGCACCACGCCTTCGGCCAGCTGCGGGCCGCGCTCACCCGTGCGGTAGTTGTGCACAAAGGGCGCTTCGTGCAGTTTGCGGCCCACGCCGTGGCCGCCGTACTGGCGCACCAGGCCAAAGCCATACTTCAGGCACACGTCCTCAATCGCCCCGGAGACATCCTCCAGGTAGTTGCCGGCCACCATCTTTTCAATGCCCGCCATCAGGCCTTCCTCGGTGGCGCTTAGGAGTTTGGCCACGTCGTCAGTGATGGCGCCCACCGGCCAGGTAATGGCCGAATCGGCAATCATGCCTTTGAAGGTGGAGCCGCAGTCAATGCTCACCACATCGCCTTCGTTCAGCACGCGTGTGGGGCTGGGGATGCCGTGGACCACTTCATCGTTCACGCTGATGCACAGCGTGGCGGGAAATCCGTACATGCCCTTGAAGGTGGGAATGGCGCCCTGGCCACGGATGTAGGCTTCGGCGGCATCATTCAGTTCCTGCGTGGTCACGCCGGGCTTCAGAATGTCGCGCACGGCGGCATGGGCCCCGGCGTTGATTTCACCGGCGCTCTTAATCAGCGCGATTTCGTGACGGGATTTGCGGTCAATCTTGCTCATAAAAACCTCAGGCAGGCACCCCAGCCAGAACCGGCTGGATGGCATTCTCAATAGCGCGCGTCACGGCATCCACAGACTGGTTGCCGTCTATTTCGCACAGCTGACCGCTGGTCCGGTAAGCGTCAATCAGCGGGTTGGTTTCAGCCGCGTATTCCACCAGGCGCTTTTCCACCACGTCGGGCATGTCGTCCTTGCGGATAACCAGCGGTTCGCCGGTTTCATCGTCCCGGTAGGCCGGGTAACCGAGTTCATCGTTCACGGGACTGCCACCGGCATCCAGAAGCGCGCTGGCCGGCTTCAGTTTCGGCGGGGCATCGTCGGCAACGCTGTAAACCCGCGCGCCATCAGCGGAAAACCGGCGGGTAAGGGAGCGGATTTTCACCACATCCAGCGGCACGTTCAGGTAAAACACCAGCGGAATCCGGGCGCCCCACTCAGCGGCCAGCGCGGCCAGCGCATTGGCCTGATCGCAGTTGCGCGGGAAACCATCCAGAATAAAACCGGGTACGTCCGGGTGCCGGGCGGCGAGGTCTTCCATGCCTTTGCGGAACACCTTGACCACAATCGCCACGGGAACCAGCTTGCCCTGATCCGTGTAGGAGCGGATTTCCCGGGCCAGCGGGGAATCGCCCTCGGTTTTCATAATGGCGCGGAAGGTGCCGCCCATATCAAAGGTGGGCAGGTGGTAACGCTCATTGAGTATTTTGGTTTGCGTACCCTTGCCGCCGTTGGGGGGGGCCACAAAGGGCAGCAGCAGCTTGCCGTTCAGCGGGGACGCATTCTGATCTGACATCGGGAGTCTCCCTCGGGTTGTTCGCAGCCGGGCCACGCAGACGGCCCGGACATCGGGTTTATTTCAGGAAACCTTCATAGGAACGGGCCAGCAGATGCACTTTGATCTGGTTGACCGTATCCAGCGCCACACCCACCATGATAATCAGCGAGGTGGGGCCCAGACCGCGCAAGGTCTGCATGCCGGTCAGGCTGGTGGCGGAGCCGGCGATCATGACGATAAGCGCCAGGCCCACAGCGCCGATGAAGGTCAGCCGCGTGAGAATCTCTTCCAGTTTTTCGGCCGTGGGCCGCCCGGGCTTAATGCCGGGAATGGCGCTGCCATGCTTTTTCAGGTTGTCGGCAATGGACTTGGGCTGCATGCTGGGAATAATGGACGCGTAAAAGAAGGTGAAGAACAGGATGAGCATGAATTCAACCACCAGGTAGCCAGGCGCGCCCGGGGCCAGGTACTGCCCGTAAAAACGCACGACATCCAGCATAAAGCCGGTGGGGTTGTTCTGCTGAATGACCTGAAGCACGGTGGCGGGGAAGGACAGCACGGCAAAGGCGAAAATAACGGGCATGACGCTGGCCGGGTTGACCTTGAAGGGAATGTGCATGCTCTGGCCGCCGTACACTTTATTGCCCACCTGGCGTTTGCCGCTGGTAATAAAGATTTTACGGACCCCTTCCTGAAAGAAGATGATCATGACGATGATGGCCAGATAAATGGTCAGCAGGGCAACCAGCGCAAAGGCCTTGCCGCCGGTGGGATCGGCGTTCACGAGATCCATGGTGCGGTGGGCAAACAGGGGAATGGACGCCATAATGCCGGTAAAAATAAGGATGGATCCGCCGTTACCGATACCGCGTTCGGTAATCACTTCAGCCAGCCACAGCGCAAACATGGCGCCCGTGGCAAGGCACATAACGGCCGAAGGGTAAAACCAGAAAGGCGATACGCCGGGCTCCAGCGCGCCGGGTATACTGCCGATGAATTTCATAACCAGGGCGCCCTGCAGCAGTGAAAGCACCACCGCCACGTAGCGGGTGATCTGGGAGATTTTTTTGCGGCCGGCCTCGCCCTCATCCTTCTGCATTTCTTCCAGCCGGGGAATCACCACGGCCAGAAGCTGCATGACAATGGAAGCGGTAATGTAGGGGCCGATTCCCAGCGCCATGATGGATACACTGGTCAGCGCGCCGCCGGAGAACATATCCAGAAAACCGACAAGCTGGTTGGCCGCCATCGACTGGATGGCCTGAGCGTTGACGCCCCAGATGGGAACCTGCGCGCAGAAGCGGTACAGGGCGATGACGCCGACGGTATAAAGGATCTTTTCCTTCAACCCGGAGTTTTCCCACATGGCCTTCAGATCGTCTGCGGTGGGCAGCATGTTGCCGCCGGACTGAGACGGGGACATGAGACCGGAGCGTGATTTGGCCACGTGCGTGTAACTCCCTTCACATTCAACCGGCGCCTGCTGATTCAGCAACGGCGCCGGACAGATACTTTAGGCAGACTTCTGGGTGGGCTTTTTGCGGACCACCGGGGCGGGGCTGTCGTCCACAATCTGGACAGAGCCGCCGGCTTTTTCAATTTTTTCGCGGGCGCTGGCGGAAACATGATGGGCTTCCACGGTCAGCTTCACGCCGATTTCGCCGTTCCCGAGAATCCGCAGGCCGGCCTGGGTGTGCTTCAGGAAACCGTTTTCACGCATCATCGCGTAGGTCAGCGCATTGCCGTCAACCAGCAGCTGTTCCAGATCCTTGACGTTGAGAACCAGCCAGTCCTGACGCGAAGGCGGCGTGTAGCGGCGCAGCTTTGGGATACGACGGTAGCCGGGCATCTGGCCACCCTCAAAACCGCGTTTTCTGGAGCGGCCGGAACGCTGGCCTTCACCACGGTGACCGCGGTTACTGGTTTTACCGCAACCCGAGGCGATACCGCGGCCGACGCGCATTGCTTTACGCACAGCGCCTTTGGCGGGTTTCAGATCACCCAGGGAAATGGACGGGGTTTCATCAGCGGATTGGGTTTTTTCGGTTTTGGCTTTGCCGGGCATGGATTCAGGCTCCTAGAAAGTCTCAGAATGACAGTTAAGCGGGTTCCACCAGCAGCAGGTGCTCAATTTTGCGGAGCATGCCGTCAATGGTGGGGCTGGTGTAGTGAAGAACCGGACGCTGGGTTTTGGTGAGGCCAAGGGCCCGGGCGACGCGGCGGTGCTTTTCGGGGCGGCCCAGGAGGCTTTTCACCAGGGTGACTTTCACCTGTTTGCCGCTTTTGGATTCAGACATTGTGTTTCTCCGGATAAAAACAGGGGGGAATTACCCGACCAGAATGGACTGGACGGAAGGCTTGCCGCGCAGTTCGGCAATCTGACGGAAAGTGCGCAGTTCGGCCAGGCCGTGCAGGGTGGCGCGGGCCACGTTCAGCGGGGAGTTGGAACCGAGCGACTTGGACAGAATGTTTTCAATGCCTGCCAGTTCAATCACGGCGCGGGCGGCGCCGCCGGCAATCACGCCGGTACCTTCAGAGGCCGGACGCAGCACCACTTTGCTGCCGCTGGCGCGGGCAGTGACATGGTGAGGAATGGTTTTACCGTGCATCGGCACGGTGATCAGGTTTTTCTTGGCGTCGGTCACGCCTTTCTGAATGGCGTTGATAACCTCGTTGGATTTACCGATACCGAGGCCCACCTGACCGTTGCCGTTACCAACCACAACCACGGCGCGGAAGCTGAGTTTTTTACCGCCTTTCACCACCTTGGTGACGCGGCGGATCTGAATGACTTTTTCCTTCCACTCGGATTCTTCCCGCTCGCGGGGACGGCCACGGCCACCCCGGTCACCGCCGCGATCATTGCGATCATTACGGCCGCGCTTGCCGGCAGGGGCGTCGCTCGGGGTTTCCGCCGCCGGTGCAGTGGTTTCCTCTGCGGCAGGTTCTTTTTCCGGTTGAAGGGTTTCTTCGTCACTCATCATGGTCGTGCCATATCCTTATGGGTTTGAATGCTGTAAAAGGGTCTGTTTGCTGGACAGCTGCCTTACCGGGAGGGGCTGAAAGCCGGTCGTGTGGGGAACGAGAGAGGCTGACAGACCACAGGTCGCCAGGGAACAGCCACTGTAACAAAAGCAGATTTGGAACACAAGTGGGTGTTGCGGGTCGTTTTCAACGGCTGCAGGCGGTATGATACCCCAAAGTCTGTTTGTTTGCAGGAGTGAGACCATGCGTGCAAAGCCGGTTGCGGAGGGCGTTTTCAGACGGTATGGTCGTTTGGGCGCTTTGTTGTGCCTGCTGCTGCTGCTGCCGGCGCTGCTGGTGGCCTGCGGTCCCCGGGCGCCCAGAGCGGATGCCCGCCCTGCGCCACAGTCGCCGCTTGCTGAGTCCTTTCTACCTGTTCCGGCGGCGCCGAGCGGTCAGGCTGCAGGCGTTTTTCGCTTTATCGCCTTTGGGGATTCCGGATCCGGCGCGCCTTTTCAGTATGATCTCGCGGCTGAGATGGCCCGCAAGTCGGCCGATCCCGGTTTTTCTATGGTGCTGATGCTGGGCGACAATATCTATGAGCGCGGGGATGTCACCGATCTGGGCGACAAATGTTTCCGTAAACCCTATGCACCCCTGCTGGCAAAGCAGATCCCCTTTGTGGTGACCCTGGGGAATCACGACGTGATTGGCGGGTTTGAGACGGATCAGATCGCCTACTTTAAGATGCCCGGGGAATATTACCGCGTGGTTCCCCAGGGGGTGTCTCCTGAGCGGCTGGAGATTTTCGTGATCAACTCCAATAACTTTGCCCGCCATCCCAACCAGCAGGCCTGGCTGAAAGCGGCTCTGGCCGAGAGCAAAGCGGCATGGAAGGTGGTGATGGCCCATCATCCGCTGTACACCTCGGGCGAGCACCAGAATGATGGCGACCTGAAACTGCTGAGGACGGTGCTGGCGCCCATACTGAGTGAAGGCGGTGCGGATCTTTACCTGGCCGGGCATGATCACGACTATGAGCGCTTTGAGCCCCAGGGGGGCGTGACGCAGATTGTCTCCGGTGGGGGTGGGGCCTACCTGCGGAATTTTAAGGTGATTCAGCCCCATTCGCTGGTGCGCCATAAAGCCCACCATTTCCTGCTCTTTACGCTGGATGCGGCCGGTCTGCACTTCCAGACCATTGATAAAACCGGCGCCGTGCTGGATGAAGGCGATATCGCCCCGAACCCCGGGGTGGCGAAGCGGCCCGCTGCGGCGTGACCACGCCCTCTCCTGAAAGGAGAGGGTTTAGTGCGTCATGTCTCCCACCGCTTTGGTAAGGGTGTGCGGTGAGGGCCAGAACCAGTGGATGAGGTAGGTGAGGCCGAAAACAACCACCGCCAGGCCGCTGGCCAGTGCCTGCGCCTGTACCTGGGCGTCATCCGCCTGTCCGCCAAACAGCAGGGCGCTGATCAGCAGATAGGTGGCCACCACAAACAACGTCAGCATCAGGGCGCACACCGCGTAGCGGTAAAACTCAAAGGCAATCGCCTTGTACGGGGAGGGGTCTGTGTTCATATCCCCAGTATAGCATCGGGCGCGGGCGGGTAGTCACGTCAGCCGATAGTCAACAAAATATGGTATATTTTTGTTGCAATGAAAGTCAAAATTAAAGACATGGCCAAAGAGAAAAAGGGGTGGAGTCTCTATAAGCTCGCCAAGGAGCTTGGCCTGCCGCAGCAGACCGTTTACAGCTGGGCGAGTGGCCGCACCCAGCCGAGCTATGACAATATGGATCGGCTTTGCGATGTACTGGATTGCGGCGTGGGGGAATTGTTTGAAGCCGACCCCGTCCAGCAGAAGCTGTTTTAGGGCCGGCTTCGTTGTCCATCCAAGGCGGGTGGATTATTGAATGGTGGTGGAGAAATGGCGGACTTCGGTGGCGCCGTCTTTCTCGTAAACCGTGGTTTTCTTGGTGTTGGCTTCAATGGTGGAAATCACCAGAAACTCTTTGCCGTTGCTGATCTGCTGCACGCGGAAAGCGCCATGCTTTTCGGGGACTTTCTCCAGAATTTTAAAATCCTGGCCCAGGTTGGGGCTGGCATCGATCAGGGCGGTTTTTTCGGCTTCGGTCATTGGCTTCATGGGTTTTAAATCAGTAAACGCCTCTTTGGTTTCCTCAACGGCGTCTTCCGTTGCTTCGCCCAACGCACCGGTTGCCGATTTCAAATGATCGCCGGCGGCTTCAAGATCTTCCTGAACGGCAGGCAGGCTGATGACGCCTTCCTCCAGGCTGTTGTGGCGGATATTAAAGGGTCGGTTGGTGGTGTTGGCCATGTAAACCAGCAGCCCGATAATGGCCAGCAAAATGACCGGGGTGAGTACTTTTTTCATCAATCCCTCTCCTGAAACAAACTCGTTTCAACGACGAACAACAACAGTCAAATCTGTTCCCCCGTTCATAACATATTTCGCAGTCCGCCGGGAGGAAATTTCACGAAACTGTAACAACTGCTAGCCGCTGCACGGGCCGGATGGACCACGCCATACGCGCGCGTAATACCAGAGAATACACCCCAGGCCCAGCCCGAAAGGCAGGGCGGTCCAGACTCTCAGGCGTTCATCCACCCCACAGAACTCAATCACCATCCAGAAGGCGTTGGCGATGATCCAGCAGGCCACGGCGCAGTTGTGCAGCAGCTCTGCTTCTTCATGCCGCAAGCGCCAGGTGATCCAGACCGCCAGGCCCAGTGTGGGGGCAATCATGAAAATGCCGAGCGGTTTCCACGCCATGGCCCAGCTGATATCCTTCAGCAGCCAGAAGAGAATATGGAGATTCTCCCATTTGCGGATGTGGATCAGGGGCGACATCGGAGAGGGACTTCAGTCTATGGCGTCAATCAGGGGCATCGGTGTCACGCGGGATGTGCCGATGCTGAACGCGTCGGCGAGCAACGTCTCCGCCTCTTCACAGGGCTTGCTGCCGGTATGCAGTTCGGCCAGCAAATCGCCCGGCTGGACGGCATCCCCCACTTTTTTGTGGAGCAGCACGCCCACGCTCAGGTCTATCGGATCGGTTTTGACCTGACGCCCGGCCCCCAGCAGTTTGGCGGCCTGCGCCACCATAAGCGGGTCCAGCGCGGTAACAAACCCGGACTGCTTGCATGTGACGTTGCGGATGGCTTTTGGGTAGGGCAGCGCCCGGGCCATCGTGTTGCAGTCGGCCTCGGGGGTCATCCAGTCGGCATTGCCGCCCTGGGCCCGGATGAGGGCTTTAAACTTTTCCAGGGCGCTGCCGTTTTGTAACGCGTTGGTCATCTGCAGCCGGGCCTCGGCATCATTCTTCGCCAGCCCGCCGCTGACCAGGCACACAGCGCCCAGGGTGAGACAGACTTCCAGCAGATCGGCGGGTTGCTGCCTGCCCTGCAGCAGGCAGACGGCTTCCAGGACTTCCATGCTGTGGCCAATGGCGTAGCCCAGGGGCTGGTGCATACCGGAAATCACCGTGTGCAGTTTTTTCCCCAGGCGCCGGCCCACCTCCCGGCAGGTTTCCGCCAGCGCGCGGGCTTCCGCCATATGCTGCATAAACGCGCCGTGGCCTACTTTAATATCCAGCACAATGACGTCAGCGCCGGCGGCGATTTTTTTGGACACCACGGAAGCGGCGATCAGTGGAATGCTGCTCACCGTGGCGGTCACATCACGGAGGGCGTACGTTTTCGCATCCGCCGGGGCGAGATCTTCGGTCTGGCTGGAAATGGCCACGCCAATCTCGGCTATCTGGCGTTTCAAGGCCTCCTGGCTGAGCGCTACCTGAAAACCGGGAATGGCCTCCAGTTTATCAATGGTGCCGCCCGTAAAACCCAGGCCGCGGCCGGAGAGTTTGGCCACTTTCAGGCCACAGGCAGCCAGCAGAGGAATCAGAACCAGCGTGGTTTTATCCCCCACGCCGCCGGTGGAGTGTTTGTCCACCACCACCCCCGCCACGCCGGATAAATCGAGAACCGTGCCCGATCGCACATAGGCATCCGTCAGCCAGGTGGTCTCCTCCATGGAGAGCCCGTGAATACAGACGGCCATCAGCCAGGCGGCCAGCTGGTAATCCGGCAGGTCGCCCGACATCAGCGCGGTGACCAGCTGCCGGATCTCGGCCTCGGTGTGGGGCAGGTTGCGGCGTTTGCGGTCCAGTAACTCGGGAATGGTGGTCATTGCATGCGGGGCTTTCTTGGCGGGCGACTTATATTAATGGCATTATAGGGAAAGAATCCCACCGCACGACAAGGAGCTTTTTTGATGCCCACCGCGCTCAATGCCGATCAGGATCTGGCCGGGGCCGCCCCGCGCTGGCTGGCCTGGCTGGAGGAAACGGTTCCGGCTGTTCGTAAACGCCTGCCGGCCGGGGTGAACGGTGTGCATGCCGGTGTGGTGCTGGGCAGCGGTCTGGGCGATTTTGCAGCCACACTCCGGCAGGCCGTGACGATTCCCTATCCCGAGATTCCCCATTTCCGGGCCTCCCATGTGGCGGGTCATGCGGGTAATCTGGTGCTGGGTGAAGTAAAGCCCGGTTACTGGGTGGCGTGCTTTCAGGGCCGCTTTCATTATTATGAAGGCCACCCCATGGATGTGGTGACTTACCCAATCCGTGTTCTGGCCGCTCTGGGCGCCCAGTCCCTGGTGGTCACCAATGCGGCGGGGGGTATTCACCCTGGTCTGGCGGCCGGTTCGCTGATGATGATTACGGATCACATTAACCTGATGGGGGTGAACCCCCTGCGCGGACCGCATGCCGAAGGCCATGGCGAGCGCTTTCCCGATATGAGCCAGGCCTATGCGCCGGCGCTGCAGCAAACCCTGCTGAATGCAGCTGAAGCGCTCAGCATCCGGCTGCACCCCGGCGTGTACGCTGCGGTGAGCGGGCCAAGCTATGAAACGCCTGCCGAAATTCGCATGCTGAAAACCCTGGGCGCCGATGCCGTGGGGATGAGTACGGTGCCTGAGGTCATTGTGGCCAATCAATTGGGCTTGGGCGTGGTGGGCCTGTCCTGTGTCAGCAATGCCGCCGCCGGTCTCAGCGACCGGCCGGTGACCCATGAGGAAGTGATGCAGGTGACCCGCGCCGGACAGCAGCAGGTTGTCAGCCTGTTGCAGTCGTTTTTTGAAAAACTGGGTCCGGCGTCATGAATTGCTGTTCCCTCTCCCTCTCCCCCCAACCCCCTCTCCCTCAAGGGGAGAGGGGGAGCATTGCGCTTTCCTGGTTTCCCTCTCCCTTCAGGGGGAGGGTGGCTGAGGCGCAAGCCGAAGCCGGGTGGGGGTTATGATCGACGCTTTTCAGAAGACGCTGGCTTTTCCTCTGGATGACTTTCAGCTGAACGCCGCCGGCGTGATCAATGAAGGCCACAGCGTGGTGGTGTGTGCGCCCACGGGCAGCGGTAAAACGCTGATTGCCGAATTCGCCGCTTATTCTGCCATTCACTCGGACAAACGCCTGTTTTACACCACGCCCCTCAAAGCGCTCAGCAACCAGAAGTTTTATGACTTTAAACAGGAGTATGGCGCCGGCATGGTGGGCCTGCTGACCGGCGATGTCAGCATTAACCGCGAAGCGCCCATTGTGGTGATGACCACGGAAATATTCCGCAACATGCTGTACGGCATACATACCGAGCCGGAATACCTGGCCCAGGTGGGCTACGTGGTGCTGGACGAATGCCACTACATGAATGACGCCCAGCGTGGAACCGTGTGGGAAGAGACAATTATTTACTGCCCGGAGCACATTCAGATTATTGCGCTGAGCGCCACGGTGGCCAATGCGCCGGAACTCACCGACTGGATCAACGAAGTCCACCACGACACACGGCTGATACAGACCGATTTCCGTCCCGTGCCCCTGCGCTTCTCGTTTTATGATCGCGAGCGGATTGCCCCGCTGCTGGAGCCCAACGGCAAGCTGAACCGCCAGCTGAAAGATCACCGCAAAGGCAACCGGCTGGCCAAACAGAACCGGGTGTTCGGACCCAACAAACTGATTGAGCAGATGGCGGAACGGAATATGCTGCCGGCCATCTTTTTCACCTTCAGCCGGAAGGATTGTGAGAAATACCTGCAGGCCACCGCCGATCTGCGTCTGATCACCGACCTGGATCGCAGGCGCATCCGCGAGCGGATAGCCGAAGCCTCTGCCAACGACCCGTATCTGAAAAACCACGAACACCTGCGCTACATTGCCAACGGGTTTGCCTGTCATCATGCGGGTTTGCTGCCGGGGCTGAAACACCTGGTGGAAACCCTGTTTCAGGAGGGCCTGATTCAGGTGGTGTTTGCGACCGAAACGCTGGCCGCCGGCATCAACATGCCGGCACGTTCCACGGTCATCACCAAAATCTCCAAACGGACGGATACCGGCCACCGGATTCTCCACGCCAATGAGTTCCATCAGATGGCCGGACGCGCCGGCCGCCGGGGCAAGGACGATGTGGGTTACGTCATCGTGGTGAGCTCCCCGTATGAAGGGGCCATTGAAGCGGCCACGCTGGTGACCAGTCCGACCGATCCGCTGAACAGCCAGTTCACGCCCACCTATGGTATGGCGCTGAATCTGCTGAAGAGCCGCTCTCTGGCCGAGGCCGAGTTTCTCATCCGCAAGTCGTTTGGTCAGTTTACCTCCGCCCGGCGCCTGTCGCCCCTGCTGGATGAAATTCAGGCCAAGGAGGATTTGCTGGCCGGTGACATGGCGTTTGAATGTCCTGTTCAAGTAACGGATGAAGACTTCCGTTCTTTTCTGCAGTCCCAGAAAATGCGTTTTGAAACGCAGGATTTTATCCGCGTGCTGCAGAAACAGATTAAACGCCATGGCCCGGCCCCCGAGATGCTGAAGGAGCTGAAGCACGAGGAAGGCAAAAAACGGAATCTGGACGAACAGCTGAGCGCCAGCCCGTGTATGGGGTGCGATCTGCGGCGGAAACATCAGAAGCTGATGGACCGGATGGGGCATCTGCGCAAGCAGCTCAAGCAGCTACACCGCGGGTACGATCAGGCCAACGATCTCTACTGGCGCTCTTTCAGTCAGATCCACGCCCTGCTGAAAGATCAGGGGTACCTCAACGATCAGGACAAACCCACGGACCGCGGTGAGCTGGCCGGGCAGATTCGCGCCGAGAATGAGTTTTTCATCACCGAGTGCGTGCGATCGGGCATTCTCAACACACTGGAACCCCCGGCCCTGGCCGCAGTGATTTGCGCCCTGGTGAACGACAGCGACAAAGTGAACCGTTTTACCCGGCTGCATGTGACGCCGCAGGTGACCCAGGCCCTGCAGCAGTTGGATAAAGTTGCGCGGCAGGTCACCCGGACTCAGAAGCAGTTCCGCGTGAACATGCCCGTCACCATCAATCCGCAGAGCAGCCCGCTGGTGGAAGCCTGGGCGCAGGGCATGAGCTGGAGCCACCTGACGGCCACCACCAATATTCAGGAAGGGGATATGGTGCGGATGATGCGCCGCACGGCGGATCTGCTGCGGCAGCTGGCGCATGTCAACGGGGTGGATTCCGCGCTGATTATTGCAGCCCGGCTGGCCCATAAAGCCATTGACCGCGAACCGGTCCGCGAACCGGAACTGGTGGTGCTGACCCCGCCTGAGCCGGACCCGTTACCGGAAACGGAAAGCGCCCTGGTTGTTACGGGCGACAGTGAGAACAGCCCGGCCGCCGGGTAATTTCAGGGCGAAAGGACAGGCGCAGAAAAAATGGCGGAAGGGACAGGACTCGAACCTGCAACCCTTGCGGGCGACCGCTTTCAAGGCGGCTTCCTCACCACCCGGACCCCTTCCGCAAAGCTGGATCGTCCGCTCTTTCAAGCATCGGACCCGAGTGTTCACTCATTCTAGGGAAGTCACCGGCCGGGGTCAAGAAAACGCCCGGGCAAGGCAGCGTCAGGGGGTGGTGTCGTCGTTCAGCATCAGTGCCCCGGGCAGCTCCGGCGTCAATGTCGCGCCTTCACTCCGTGCGGCGTGTGACGCCTTGACCGCCGGGTGCGGGGCCACCGGTTGGTCGTCCATCATCAGCATGGTCTGCTGCCAGTGCACAACCGGTTTACGGGCTGGTATGGTGGCGGGGGCATGCTGTATACTGCTGGGCGCCGTTTGGGCCGGTTGCCAGGATGTTGCCGGACCCTTGCCGGTGTTTTCCCAGCCCCAGTTGCTATCAGCGGCTTCGGGCGTGTACTGGCTGTAGAGAGACCGGGGCGCTTCCAGCGGGGGCAGGCTGTTGGGCGATGCCGTGGCGGCGGGCTTTTCGTTCTCCTGCCAGTTGATGGGGGCGAAGTGGTGATTGCCGGGCACTTTAAAGCCCGAAGACAGATTGACCGGCTGCATGGGGCCACCCGTGGCGGTATGCGTCGCGTCGCTTTCATCACTGATGACATGGGGGGTGATGACGATCAGCAGTTCGGATTTTTTACCGGTGCGTGTGCTGTTTCTGGCCAGGGCGCCCAGAATGGGCAGATCGGAGAGAAACGGGGTTCTGGCCACGGTGTCCGTGTTGGTGTTGTTCACCAGGCCGCTCAGGACGAAGCTCTCGCCGTCGTGAACGGTCACATTCTGAACGATCGATTCGCGTTTGGTCAGCAGGGTGATCAGGTTGCCGAAGCGATCGGTGGTGGTGGCATTGACGGTGGAAATGGTGGGTTTGATGCGCATGCTGACATTGCCGTTGGCGCCGATGTGCGGCAGGATGCCCAGCACAATGCCCACTTCGCCCAGGATGACTTCCACACCCACGGCGGTGCCGACGGCATTGGCGGTGGTGGTGGCGCTGCGGACCACTTCATCCACAATGCTGATGACCGAGTCGCTGTCATGCGCAGCGGTGATGGTCGGGTTGGCCAGAATTTTAACCTTGCTCGTCGAAGACAGGGCGTTCAGCTGGTACAGCAGATCGCTGGTCTTGATGACGGGATTGCTGGTGAGGTGCATGATGGTTTCCAGCGGCACGGTGGACGAGGTGGCAATCCCTGTGGCGCGGGCCAGCACCGGGTTGTTGATCAGGTTGGTGCCGGCGCTCTGGGTTTGGTTGGTGCCAAAACTGAACTTGTGCAGAATGCCACCGGAATTGAAGCCCAGTTCGTTGCGACGGTTATCCGTGATCTCAATCAGGCTGGCTTCCAGCACCACCTGGGGCAGTTTGCGGTCCAGCGTGGGAATCAGGCTGTCGGTCATCGCAATCTGGTGGGCGGTGCCCAGCAGTGTGATGGTGTTAAGCCGGGTATCGGGAATAATCAGGGCGCCCTTCGGATTGACCAGGAGGGTTTCGTTCGCTTTTTCGCGGCTCTGCAGGCGTGCGGAATTGGCGACCTGATCCCCGATGTCGCCGCCGCCCGTGGCGCTGGTGTCGGAGGTGCCTTCGGCCTGGTCCACATTGTCGTGCACCACACGCATTGTTGCCGGAATCTGGTTTTTGTTGCCGGCTGTGGTGTCGTTGCCGCCACCGGCCGCACCGCCGCCGCCGCCGGCAGCTGCGCCGCTGTTCGGCAGCATCAGGGAAGGAATGCCTTCGTTAAAAAGACTGGATGCCAGCAAGGTGGCCACATCCAGTGCGTTCGCATGGCTGAGTCGCCAGGTTTTTATTTCACGCGGGGCGTCCAATACTTCCACGTGTTTTTTCACGGTTTCAATGTCGTTGGAAGTACCCACCACCAGCAGGCTGTTGCTGTGGAAGTCCGGCAACACCGTGTTTTTGGAGTCGGCGTTGAAAACGGTTTTGTTCAGCAGGTTGGCAATCACACCGGCGCTGGTGTTTTTCAGAGGAATAATGGCGCTGCTGTTGCGGGCCAGGCTGATGCCCCGGTCGGAATCGGCCGCGGCCACCACCAGGGTGTTGCCCTGTACGGAATAAGTCAGGTTGCTGTACACCTTCAGGGTTTCCAGCGCGGCGCCGATGGTTACCTGATTCAGATCCACACTGATGAGGCCTTCGACGGACTCATCCACCACCACGCTGAAACCGCCCTGCTTGGCCAGCGCCCGGAAGGCGTCCTGAACGGAGACGCCGTGCAGGGACAGAGTGACCAGGTGGTTACTGCCCAGAATCGGATCGAGACGATCCAGATCGGTGGGTTTGACCGTGATCCGCACATCGGCGGAAAGCACGCCGGAAGACGGTGTGGCCGCCAGAACCGGCAGTCCGCCGGCGCCCAGAATGGCGGCGGTGAGGAACGCGGCGACGCCACGAATGACCTGTTGATGCAAGAAACCAGCCGAGCGAAACGCCATGATCTATTGTCCTCCGGGTCCGTTGGGCACGGTGTAAGAGACCGGCGTCAAGCGGGTTTGATTCAATATGTGGGGGGTCACCAGCAGGACCAGTTCCGTGCGGGCATTGCTGCGGTTGCTGGAGCGCAGCATGGCGCCAACAATGGGCAGGTCGGACAGGCCGGGAAATTTATCGGTGCGGACCGTGTCGTTCTGGTTAATCAGTCCGCCAATCACAATGGTCTCGCCGTCGCGTACGCGAACGCTCTGCGTCAGCAAATCCCGTTTGCTCAGCAGGGTCACGGTGTTGCCCAGGGCATCGGTGGTTAAACCGCTGACACTGGTGACCGACGGACGCAGACGCATGTTGACGGTGCCGTCTTCGCCAATTTTGGGCAGAATATCCATCACAATGCCGGCCTCACCCAGTTCAATTTCCTGGGTGGTCAGTCCGCTGTTCTGGTTGATGGTGACGGTGGTCCGTCGCACCACTTCATCCACAATGCTCATAATGGATTCGGTGTCGTGGCTGGCCACAATGGTGGGGTTGGCCAGAATTTTGGCTTTGTTGGTGGAAATCAGGTAACGGATATTGGCCGAGAAATCCCGGTTTTTGGGGATGGCGTTGCTGGAGTACAGCATGCCGGAACGGCCGTAGGCGTTGGGATCGTTGCTGTCAATGGTCGGCAGACCGATTAAACCCTGACTGGTAGGCTGAACGCTGGCGTCGGTCACCAGGGGGTTATTGGTGTTCATGGCGCTGGCCTGGTTGTTAAACCCAAGCTGGAAATCGCCAATGGATAGTCCCAGTCCGTTTTCCAGATCCTTGACGCCGGTTTCCGTGATTTCAATCAGGGAAGCCTCAATGGCAACCTGTGGGGTTTGCGCATCCATCACCGGAATCATGGATTCAGCCAGGGCAATCTGATCCGCGGTTCCCATTACAATCACAGCATTGGTGCGGGTGTCGGGAATCACGAGGGCGCCTTCGGGAGAAATTCCGACGGTGTCTGCGGTTTTAATCTGGGCGCGCAGGGTTACCTGCTGACCCAGCCCGCCGGTGTTGTCGCCGCTGTTGTTACCGAACTCATTCACGCCCTGGCCTTCTTTCACATCGGTGCGTTCCACACGCAGCGTGCTGGGCTGAACAGGGAAACTGTTAATGGCTTTGCTGGTCTGTGAAATGCCGCCTCCCGGGGTGCCACCGCCAGCGCCACCGCCACCGGCGCCGCCACCCCCGCCGCCGCCCCCGCCCCCGCCGCCGGCGGAATCCTGAAGGATGATCAGGCTGCGGCCATCGTTAAACACGCTGCTGGTCAGCATGGTGGCCACATCCAGCGCGTTGGCGTGGCTGAGGAAGAATGTTTTACTCTGACGCGGCAGGTCCAGTTTTTCAGCGGCCTGTTCTGCGCGCTGAATGTCCTCATTGGAGCCAACCACAATAATGCTGTTGGTGCGCGAATCCGCCGTAACCTGCTGGTTCCCCTTGTCGCCGCCGCCGTCCGCGCTGGAGACATTGCTGCTGGCCCCGGCGCCCTCGGGGAAGAGGGTGCTGTTGAGAATGGCGGCAATGCGGCTGGCATTGGTGTATTTAATCCGGATGACTTTGGAGAAGCGGCGGTTAAACCCTTTATCGCGCGCCGAGGCGTTGGAAATCGCGAGGTAGATGTTGCTGCCTTTGGGAATGATGCTGATGTCGCTCAGAGCGGCAATGGATTGCAGGGCGTCGTTGATGGTGACCCGGTTGAGTTCAATGGAGACAGTGCCTTCCACGGAATCATCCAGCATCAGGTTAAACGGGCCGCGGTCGGCCAGGTTTTTCAGCACGGTACGCACATTCTCTTCGGACGCTTCCAGATTGACCAGCTTGTTGCCGCCGGGAACGGTAATAACCGGCACCAGAGAGGTGTTGGCGATCGGTTCGGCGCTGGCCGCCAGGGGCGACATGCCGGCCGGGCAGACCATCACCAGAATCAGCAGCAGCGAAAGCAGCGCCTGGCAGGTTTTAGTGATGAGAGACGAAGTGCCGTTCATGATGGCCTCATTCCATTCAACTGTGCTTGGGAGGGGTTACATTTCTTCCAGTTTTTTCAGCAGTTCCGGTTTTGGTGGGGCTGCGCCCTGGCTGTCGGTGGTTTTTCCGTTGGCCGGGTTTGCGGGTTTCGGCGCCGGTGCGGCGTTGGTCAGACGGCTGGTGCCCTGGGTTACCGCCAGTTCCTTGGAGTCCACATAGGGGTTCAGGTCCAGCGTCCGGCTGGAACCCTCGGATTGCAGCGTGGCGGTTCTGGCCTGAATGCTGATGACTTTCACGTCCTTCCCGCTGATTTCAAAGTGTTCGCCGATGCGTTTGATGACCGTGTAGGCGGCCGGGGAATAGGCGTCGGACACTCTGAAAATGCCGATGCGCTTGTTGATCATCCGGTCGTCGATCATGCCGGTAAACTCAATGCCGTTCAGCACGGTTTCCTCTTCATCCAGATCGGCCGGGTTGAGTCCGCCGCCGAGTACCGGAGCAAAGGGGTCCTCACGCTGGGCGGAATCGTCGATGGCGCTGGTGTCGTCATAGTTCAGCAGGCCAACGGCTTCCACATTGTTCTGCGTGGCGTCTTCATCGGCCTGGGTTTGTTCCACATCGCTGCCCACGGAATCGGCCATGGCCAGCAGCTGCTGCGTGGGCATATGGTAGGCCGGGTTTTCAATGGTGCGGGCCACGGTGTGCGCAGAACCGGCCTTCGGCGCTTCGGTCTGCCAGGCGGCAATGGTGGCAGCCGTGGCGGTAACCACGCCCAGCGCCAGCAGGGCACAGCCGGTCAGGAGTTTTTTCTGCTGACCGGAGATGTTCTGCCAGTCCTGCTTCAGGCCAGCCCAGCCCAGGCTGGTGCTCTGCACAAAACGATGAACCGGCGACGGTTGCGGATTGTTCATGGGGTTGCCCAGTGCCTTCAATTACTCTCTATCCCGGTATGCACAGAACCAGTCACGCTCGGAAGCACGCCTGCCATACCTGTGATTCAGAATATCAAGTGGGGGTCAGATCTGTGTCCACCAGGCAATGGACATGCCCTCAAAGTTCCCCCATGTGGTGGAACGGGCCCAGTAGCGGGGTTGCCAATAAAAAAGAGGCAACCAAATGGTGCCTCTAGTCTAGCCTATGTCCTACCTTGTTTCAGGTTTTTGCCTTGTGATTGCATAAAAACAAACAATAGAAAAGTGATGCTACCTACTTTGTATATATTATGACGAAACGATGTTAGAACATGTTGGCGTTCAGGCCGAAATGCACCCGGAAATCCGATATCCCCTCATACGGATTACCGAGGACGTAACCCAGGTCGCAGCGCCCCGTCAGGTGCTGTGTCACCTGAAAGCGGATGCCGACCCCTGCCCCGTTGATAAAGCCGGATGTCCCGCTGGCGGCGGTGCCGTGCAGTTTGCGCTGGTTATCCGGCCCGCTGACCCACAGACCCCCGTGATCATAGAAAACAAGACCCTGAACCTTGTCTTTCAGCCAGGCGGGCGCCCCGTACAGGGGGAAACGCAGCTCGGCGCTGAGCAGATAGCCTTTATCTGCGGTGAGAATCCCCTCGGAGTAGCCCCGGACGGTGTTGTTGCCCCCCAGCTGCATCTGCTCCGAGCCGGGCAGACGGTTGGGCGTATACTGACTCTGCGCACGGAACACCCCGACCACACCGCGGCCAAAGGTCTGCAGGCGGGTCAGATCCGCGTTCCACTTCATGTAGGACTGGTTCCCGCCCAGCCAGTCCAGCCCCGTCGTCATGGCGGTGCGCAGGCTGGTGCGGCCGTATTTGTCCTGGGTGCTCAGCGTCAGCCCGCCCGTCACGTTGCGGGACTGCGCATATTCTTCGCCGGGCGTCACGGAGGTGAGTTTTTTCCCCCAGGGCCGGTTCCGGTTGCTGGTCAGAATATTCAGGATCTCATGATTGGATTCCAGAAAAACCATGGAATCCAGAATGCTGGAGGACAGGTCCCCACTGAGGGAGAACCGGCCTTTGGGATCCTGGTACAGAGGGGCATTGGCGCTGAGCGAGAACTGGTGAGAGCGGCCGATGATGCCATCGATAATACTGTTGGGTCCGGGCAGAAACACCCGGCTGTAGGAATAACTGCCGCTGAGCGAAAACCGCTCAAACGGCATGCTGTACTGAACGGAAACCGCCTGGGTTCCTGAGGCCTGGGTATAGTTGCCCAACAGCGTATCCCCTCGCCCAAAAAAGTTATCGTGAGAAAGTGTCAGCCCGGAACGGTACAACCCGATATTGCTGCGCCCGGTATTGTTGAAAGAGGCGGCCAGATGGACGGGGAAGCGATCCTCGGCAGAAATTTCAATATCGCTGGTGCCGATTTCCTCGCCCGGCTTGAGATTGGCCTTGACGCGGCTGAAGAGGGGGTTCACATTCAGCGCGATGATGTCATTTTCCAGCGCCTGGATTTTGAAAATATCGCCGGGTTTCTGATGCAGGCGCTTGCGGATGTAGGCCGTGGTGACATATTTGTTGTCCTTCACGATAAAGCCGCCAACCTGTCCTTCAATTACATGGATGCGGACGATCCCGTTCTTGACCTCCTGCGGGGGCAGCATGGCGCGTGTGGTGATATAGCCCTTGGACTTGTACAGCTCGGTGACTTCATCGGTGATTTTGACCAGATCGGAAAAACCCACTTTCTTGCCAATCCAGGGATCGAATTTGGCCGTCAGCTCCTCGCTGGTGAGCGCCGTGACGCCCGTGACCTGGAGCTCCTGCAGCACGATTTTCTGTTCGTCGGCCGGTGGCTGTTCTGTGCCGGGTGCCCCTTCTTCGGGGGCGCTCTCCAGGCCGGTATCAATTTCCGCTTCGCCCGGTTTTTCCAGGGTGCCTTCGTTCACCGGTTCCTGCAGAAGTTCCGGGGCCTGTTTTTTCTGCGCCTCAATTTGTGTGAGCGTTTGCGTGTTGGTGAGGTTGCCGCCCAGCGGCACGGCCTGTGTCCAGCCCGGCGCCGGCAGCAGCCACAGCCATGCCACAAGCAGGCCAGCTGCCCCGCAGCTGACCAGCCGCCGGTATGCTGCCCTGACAGGCAAACGCATTGTGGTCCGCCACCAGTGCGGACACCACCTCTGGGTCATATAAAAATCCATGGATCTGTTTGCAAAACGGTGCGCAAAACACCGTCCTCCCAGTCTAGAGCGGCACTGACACCGTGAAACGATCCAGACAGTGTACTTTTAGCTCATCCCCTCCACCAATCAGTGGATCTTCCCGGGGCGGATCGGGGTCATCTCTCCCCCTAAAACAGGGAGGCCAGCCCCGGTTCATACGGCGCGGAGACGACCCCGGCCTCAGTGATGATGGCCGTGATCAGGCTGGCAGGTGTTACGTCAAAGGCCGGGTTATAAAAGCCAATTCCTTCGGCGCATACACGTTCGGAGCCCGGTTTGTCTTCCAGCCGGTAAATTTCGGACGCGTCGCGCTCTTCAATGGGAATGCCTTCGCCGTTGGCCAGGCTGAGATCCAGCGTGCTGCGCGGCGCGGCCACAAAGAAGGGCACCTGGTGCGCCCGGGCGACCAGCGCCAGGTTATAGGTGCCGATTTTATTGGCCACATCGCCGTTGGCGGCAATGCGGTCAGCGCCCACCACCACGGCGTGCACGCGGCCGTCGCGCATCAGCGGGCCGGACATACTGTCGGTAATCAGGGTGACGGGAATGCCGTCCTGAGAGAGTTCCCAGGTGGTCAGGCGGGCGCCCTGCAACCGGGGGCGGGTTTCATCGGCAAACACCTGCAGGCCGGGCCGGTGCTGGTGCAGTGAGCGGATGACGCCCAGGGCTGTGCCGTAACCGGCGGTGGCCAGAGCGCCGGCATTGCAGTGTGTCAGTATACCGGCGCCGTTTCCGGGCAGCAGGGGCAGAATCACGTCTGCGCCCAGTGCGCCCATGGCCTGGCAGGCGGCCAGGTCTTCGTCATGCAGCTGACGCGCTTTGGCCGACATCATGGCCATCAGCACGCCGGGGTCCTGAAAACTGAGGGCCAGCTGGCGGAATTCTTCCAGCAGCGTGTCCACGGCCCAGGCCAGGTTCACCGCAGTGGGTCGGGTGCTTTTCAGCAGATGGGCGTCTTCCTGCAGGCGGACCCAGATGGTCTCCAGATCATGCGGGGCAAACGCCGCCGAGGCCAGCGTCTGGCGGAGGCTCAGCACCAGGCCGAAAGCGCCGGCCAAGCCAATGGCGGGGGCGCCACGCACAATCATCGTCCGGATGGCGTCGGCCATTTCTGCCGCGGTGGTGAGGGTGCGGTAGACCACCCGGTTGGGCAGCAGCGTCTGATCCAGCAGCACCGCCCCTTCCGGGGTCAGCTGCACGGGACGGATGCCGGACGTGGCCAGGCTGTTTACGGGTGTACTCTGGGTTATCATGATGCGCGGCATCATACACCAGCCTGCCTGTAAAGGCCAGACTACGCCGTATATGCCCTTATCTCAGGAACCCCGGGAGGTCCAACAGGTTTTTGGCCTTCTGGCGCAGGCTTTTGTCGTTGCGGCCTGCTTTGGGATCTTCCAGATTCGGGGCGGGACCCCGGCTGTAGAGCGGGTTGGTCAGCATGGGGTTGGAGGCCTGGCCCGGGGCGGGTTGTCCACCGGTCATGGGTTGCCCCATGCCCTGGCCCGGCGCCTGGGGATGCTGGCCGTGGGTTTGTCCCAAAGGCGGCAGACCATAGGGGTTGCCGGGTGCAGCGCCCATCGGCTGTACGGAAGGCTGACCCATGCCGGGCGCCGGGACGGCGGCGGTGCCATAAGGCATCTCGAGTCCCTTGCCCATCGGGGTGTTCATGCCGGGCATCATCCCGGGACGGCCCGGAGAAGACAGGCCACTGGCGAAACCCGCGCCGGGCGCCACCATGGGGCGCTCAAACGGGCTGCGGACAGCCTGCTGCTGGCGGGCCTGCTGAGATTTCAGCTCAAAGCCCGTGGCGATTACCGTAATCTGAATTTCGCCCTGGATGCGCTCATCCACCACCGAACCAAAGATGATGTTGGCGTCTTTATCCACGGACTGGTAGATGACTTCGGCCGCTTCATTCACTTCGTGCAGCGTCATGTCGGGGCCACCGGTCACATTGAAGATGACGCCGCTGGCGCCCTCAATGGAGGTTTCCAGCAGGGGGGAATTGACCGCCATGCGGGCGGCTTCCATGGCCCGGCCTTCGCCGGAGCCGGTGCCAATCCCCATGATGGCCGAACCGGCAAGGCTCATGACGGCCTTAACATCGGCAAAGTCCACGTTAATGAGACCCGGCACGGTAATGATGTCCGAGATGCCCTGCACACCGCGAAGGAGCACTTCATCGGCAATGCGGAAAGCTTCCTGCATGGAGGTGCGGCGTTCCACCACTTCCAGCAGCTTGTCGTTGGGAATCACGATCAGGGTGTCGACGGCTTCTTTCAGGCTCTCCAGGCCGTGAATGGCCTGCTGCTGACGGCGACGGCCCTCAAAGGTGAACGGCCGGGTCACCACGCCCACGGTGAGTGCGCCCATGTCGCGTGCAATCTCGGCCACGATGGCCGCCGCGCCGGTTCCCGTGCCACCGCCCATACCGGCGGTGATAAAGACCATGTCGGCCCCTTCAAGGCAGGCCATCACGTCTTCACGGCTTTCTTCAGCCGCCTTCTGGCCGATTGCAGGGTTTCCGCCGGCCCCGAGGCCGCGGGTAATCTTCTGACCCAGTTGCATGCGGTTGTCCGTATGGGACATATCCAGCACCTGGGCGTCGGTGTTCATCGCCCAGAACTCCATGCCGCTGAGGCCGCCTTCCACCATGCGGTTAACCGCATTGCCGCCGCCGCCGCCGACGCCAACCACCTTGATACAGGCTTTCATGCGCGGCGGGCTGCTTGCCGCTTCTCTGGCAGGGCTACGGGAGAACAGGGAGTCGTTGCGTCCGTTATCCATTCGAGAAATCCCTATGATTGATGGGGTCGATCGCTGTGGATGAGGGTGTATTGCTTCCGGAATTCAGCAGGAACCCGCCTGAATAGCCTGCATCGCCTCTCCACACAACAGCAAATAAACGCAGTCGTTAGCGTGGGGTCCATTATTGATGAAAAACAACGCTTTGAAAAGAAACGTATCGAAATGTAATCGTTGTTTTAATTTTTAAGCCAAAGTTGCCCGTCCGTTATCCGCTACCACTGTAGCCATGATGGGTCCGAGGACGGTACCGGGCTGGCATAGGTGGATGTGGCCGTCACCGTATTGGGCGTCAGGGTGCCCCGGGTCATCAGTCTGCCGTTGTAGTAAATAAAAAACTGCACGCTTTTGCTGTTGCCGGTTGTAGACCCGCTATAGGTACCATCCGGATCCACATAAAACATGAGTGCATTAGTAGGATTGTTGCCGTTGAAATCACTGCTGCTGTTGTAGTTGATAACAGCGCCATTGGCAAGCAGAAGACAGGTGTAAGTTCCGGTGCACACCCGGTTGGCGCTGCCCGGTATTGAATCAATGTCTGTGGTCACGACGGAGATGTAATTAATGTAAGGCGTCAGATCGGTGATGCGGGTGGCTGCCGTAATAGCGTTCTGCACGGCATAAGCCTGAAAGGCGCCGCTGATTGTGGCAGCGGTTTCCTTGGCGATGGCGTTGTTCTGGCTTTCCCCGCTGACGGTTAAGATTTTGGGGATAGTGAACGTGGCTATCACACCCAGAATGGCGAGTGCAATTAAGAGTTCGGCAAGGGTAAAACCTCGGTGATTTTTCATTGGCCCCGCGCTGAAATTTGAACCCGATTATGATCTCAATCATCATATCAGAAAACAAGGGTATGGCCCGGGACGAATGTCGCAGAGCAGATAGCGGCGCTCCCATCTCAATGGAGGGTTTTAGTGCGGTTTTATCCCGCCCGCCGATATCGGGAGGGTACAATGGAGGGCAGGGAAAGGCATATTCTCTGACTGAACCATCACGTCCGTTTCCGCGGAATAAAGCCCGGCGGAAACATGCCCAGTGGAAGGCTTGCCGGTATGGCCCAGGTTTCTCTTCAAGAGATCATCACGAAAATTGACAAGCTGCCCGAGCTGCCTCAGGTGGCTTTGCAGCTGAACCAGCTTCTGGATGACCCCAACGTCAACGCCAACCGGCTTGCCGAGGTAATCCGGGTGGATCCGAGCTTTACCAGCCAGGTGCTGCGTCTGTGTAATTCGGCGGCCTACGGCTTCAACCGCAAAATCAGCACGGTCAAGGAAGCCGTGGCGATTCTCGGCTTTAAAGTGCTGAAGAGCATGGTGTACACCATCATCGCCAAAATCACCCTGGACAAAGCGGTTCCCGGGTATTCCCTTTCCAAGGGGGATCTCTGGTTTAACGCGCTGACCTGTGCCCTGTACGCCAAACACATTGCCCAGAAAGAGCGCTTTCACGATCCGGAACTGGCGTTTACCGGCGGCCTGCTGCGCGATATCGGTAAGATTGTGCTCGGTGATTATGTGGGCGCTAATTTTGCGGATATTGAAAAGCACGCCGTTGAGAAACAGATTGATTTCCGCGAGGCCGAACAGGAAGTGATTGGTTTCAGTCACACCATTGTCGGCGCCCGTATTGCCGAGAAATGGAACCTGCCGTCGCACCTCGTGGAGGTGATCAAGCATCACCATAAACCCGGCCAGCTGGGGCCGATGGTGGACGCCAATGTGGTGAAGCTGGTCAACATTGTTCACCTGGCGGACGCTTTCACCATGATGGTGGGCCAGGGCATGGGCAGTGATTCGCTGATGTACTCGCTGGATGAGGCGGCGCTGCAGAAATGCGGCATTCCGCTGAACGAAGAGAAAATGGCGCAATACATGGGTGAGCTGGTCGATCTCAACCCGCTGGTACAGCAGATTGCCAGCACCTTTAACCAGGGTGCGGGTGAGTCGCCATGACGTTTCAGAAGACAGAACTGATCGAACTCGGACATCTCCTTGTGACGGACAACAAGGCGATGGTGATGACCGTGGGCAACATTGGCACCAGTCTGGTGCTGGTGGTGCATGATTCTGAGCGTAAAGTGGGCGGGCTGGCGCACATTATTCTGCCGGAAAGCGCCCTGGGCGACGGCCGCCCCTCGGGGCTGGCCGCCAAATACGCGGATGAAGCCATACCGGCGATGATGGATGAATTCCTGGCCCTGGGTGGTCAGCCGGCGGCCTGTTCGGTCAGCCTGGTGGGCGGCGCCCAGCTGTTTAACTTCGGCGGCGGCAGCGGCAACATGCTCAACATCGGAGCGCGCAATGTCACGGCCATTCAAACGGCCATCACCAAGTACAATCTCACGGCGGAAAAACTGGATATCGGCGGCAACAAGGCCCGCAGCGTCCGGTATCTGGTGGCCACCGGCCAGGTGTTTGTCAAACGCCTCGGCAGCGATGAATTTCTTTTGTAACAATCCCTTGGGACTGGGGGTATGGGTTTGTTATAATAAACATTCAGGTTGCGGTTTAACGCCTCACCCCTGCCATGTGTTTGTGGTGAACTGTTGAGGGACATGCCGACAACCGGGATGGCACAGGGTGGTTGTAAGATAGGTTGCACCGTGAACAGCAATGTGAAGAGACAGGCTGCTGGATGACCATGACATCGCGTAATGCGTGGATGCGTTTGTTGCTACTGGCCGTGACGGCCGGCACGCTGATCCCTCTTGTCGCCGTGCATGCCGAAGAGAAAGCCGTGAGCATTGCGCGTGACTTTGAAGACAACGTGATGGTCACGATTGATCCGGCTGTGATGCCGGACCTGAAAATCCGCCGCCAGAAGGGACGCATGACCATTGTGCTGCCCGAGCAGGCGGCCACTCAGGGAAAACTGTCGGTGGAGCCCATTCTGGAGAAGGCTCAGCTGGTGAATGTGCAGCACCGGAACCACCAGAAAATCATCACCATTGATTCGGATCAGGTGTATGTGGGCATCCGCCCCGGCAACCGCTCCCCCTTACAGCTTAGTCCCCGCCCGGCTGTGACGGCGGCCCGGCCGCAGGAGACCACGCTGATCGGTCCTACGCCTGCCGAAGCTTCCTCGCCGAGAAAAATTCTTCCCCCGCTGGATACCCCACCGTCTCAGTCTGTTGGCGCAACGCCTCAGACGGTTGTTCCGGCAAAGCCAACCCTGCGTCGTCGGGTCTCGCCACCGGTTGTTCGTCGTTACATGCCGGTGCGCAGCGCCGGTACATATTACCGTGCGCCCGCGCCGCGTCGTCCAATCTCCACAGTGGCCGTAAAGCCTGCCCCTGCCGTGCCGGCCACACCGGCGGTAACAGCAGACACAACCCCGGCGTCTGTCGCCGTTGCGCCGGAAGATGCGCCGATGCCCACACCGGCGGTGCTGACGCCCGAGGCCCCCCGTGCACAGGATTTTGGCGTGGACGAGTACAATGTGCCGCTGAACCGGATCGCCGAGGCGCAGCAGAAATCCGGGGAAGCTAGTTTATCCATGCTGTGGCGTGTTCTGGGCGGGCTGGCTCTGGTGCTTGTCCTGGTGGTCAGCAGTCTGCGTTACGGGCTGCCCTGGCTGCTGGCGCGTTTTCCGGCGCTGGCTGAACTGGGCCGCGAAAAGCAGGCGGAAAAAACAGGCCAGACTTATCTCAAGGAAAAAAAGACCGCTCTGGGAAGCAAAAAAGCCAGTGCGGCCGCATCGGTTCAATCTTCTGTCCGGGCAGCCGCAAAACCGGATGAGGCGCTCCCGGAAACCGACGCCATGCGCCGGCTGAAAGCGGATGATGCGACGGCGACCCACCAGCAGCCTTCCGCCATGGCGCGGGCCGCCATTGCCGGTATTGCCGGTACGCAGGACTTCAACATTGTTTCCAAGGGCAAGCTGGGTAAAGAGAAAGATCTCTACCTGGTGGAAATCGGTGAGCGTCAGCTGGTGATCGCCACCACACCGTATTCAGTCAGTCTGATTACCGAACTGGATGCCGATGGCGTGCCGGTCCCCCGCAGAGGGGCTGCCGCGCCGCAGGAAAATACGCCCCGTATGACGCCCGTCTCCGTGCGGCCAACGGCCACAGCTGAAGCCACCGGCGATGCCACGGATAAACCGACCCCTCCGCTGGTTGCCCTGCTGGGCAAGGTGAACCGCGCGGATGCGCCGCCTCCGACGACCCGGGAGTCCGGGTTTTTCCGTGGGCGCATGGCCCCCGTGAGCATGCCAAAACCCTTTGAGGAAGATGCCGCTGAGACCGGACTGGAGCGCCTTCCGGATTACGAGGACATTTATCCGGCAGGTTGAATCCGGTACAATGGGGAAACGTACCCTCCCACACGGCGGGTGAACGCGTGAGCAGGAGCCTGTGCCACCGATGTCCGGCAAAATAAAAACCGTGTATGAGTGCACCCAGTGCCAGTACCACAGTCCCGCCTATCTGGGCCGCTGCCCGGAGTGCGAAGCCTGGGGTACGCTGAGCGAGGTGCAGGACAAACGCGCCGAGGCGCAGGGGGTGCATCCCTTCGGCCGGCGTGGCGAGGCGCCCCGTCTTCAGCCCGTCAGCGTGACCCGCACCTGGAAATCGCTTCACGAAGTGACGGTGGATCATGCGGCGCGCCTGACCACCGGTCTGGGCGAATTTGACCGTGTTCTCGGCGGCGGCATTCTGCCCGGCAGTTACCTGCTGATTGGCGGGGACCCGGGGATCGGGAAGTCCACGCTGATGCTGCAGGTGGCCGATACCATCGCCCGGCAGCCGGGCGACAACCCCGCGCCGGTTTGTTACGTGGCGGGTGAGGAATCCCCGCACCAGATTAAACAACGCGCCGACCGGCTGGGTATTGATGGCCGCGGCATTGAGGTGGTGCCGGAAAATAATATTCACCGCGTGATTGACGTGCTGAACGCCCTGAAGCCCCGGCTGGCGATTATTGACAGCATCCAGTCGCTTTATGACCCGGAGCTGAGCGGGACGCCCGGCAGTGTGGGGCAGATGAAACAGTGCGCCGGTCTGCTGATGGGCGTGGCCAAGGCCAATCACACGGAACATCCCACCAGCATTGCCCTGGTGGGGCACGTCACCAAGGAAGGGTCGGTCTCGGGACCCAAGCTGCTGGAACACACCGTGGATGCGGTGATGTATTTTGAAGGCGACCGCTACCGCAATCTGCGCGTGCTGCGCACGGTGAAAAACCGGTTCGGCAACACGCAGGAAATCGGCCTGTTTGAAATGGGGGCCGGCGGCCTGCGGGAAGTCACCAACCCGAGCGCCCTGTTTCTTTCGCAACCGGGTATGGCCGCCCAGCCGGGCAGCGTGGTCATCGCCACGATGGAAGGCACCCGGCCCATCCTGGTGGAGCTGCAGGCGCTGGTGGGCCAGAGTACGTACGCATCTCCGCGGCGGGTTGCCAACGGCGTGGAGAGCACGCGCCTCAATCAGATTGTCGCCGTTCTGGAGCGCCGGCTGGGGGTGAGTTTTGCCCAGCAGGATATTTACATCAACGTGGTGGGCGGCCTGACGGTGGATGAGCCGGCCGCCGATCTGGGAATCGCCATGGCCATCCTCAGCAGCTTGTTTAATGTCCCGGTGAAACCCCACACGGTGCTGATCGGCGAAGTCGGGCTGACAGGTGAAATCCGTTCCGTGCGCCAGCTGGAAAACCGTCTGGCGGAGGCGGGCCGCATTGGCTTCAGCACCGCCGTTGCGCCGGAGGAGACGACCCTGCCGGAAAACGCCGGTTGCCGGCTGCTTGCCGTGGATACGCTGTTGTCTGCCATCCGTCAGAGTCTGGACGGGGCCATACACTTGGAGGATGATGGCGGCAGGGACAAGCCGCCGCGGGCAGCTGCCCAAGCATTGTGAGTCAGGAGAAACAGAATGGCCATTACCCAGGATATGAGCGTGCCCGAGATTGTGGCCGGTTTTCCCGCCACCAAACCCGTTTTTGCCGAGTTCGGCATACCCACCCAGGATGTGAAGGCGCTGGAATATGAGAACCTGTTCGCCACCGCCCGCGTGCAGCAGGTGGATCTTCAGGCGCTGCTGAAGCGCCTCAATGAGGTGGCGGGTTAATGGAGTTGCCTGCCGGCATGAGTGAGTTGATAAAACCCAGCGCCCTGACCCAGCCGCGTGTGGCGGTGGTGCTGCTGAACTACCGGGGCGTCAGCGATACGCTGAACTGTCTGGATTCTCTGCGGGCGCTTGAATATGACAATGTCCACATTGTGGTGGTGGACAACGCCTCGGGCGATGAGTCGGTGGCGCGTCTGCAGGAGCGGCTGGATCAGTACCCCGGCGAATTCATGCTGGTGGAATCTCCCCAGAACAATGGCTACAGCGCCGGCAACAACCTGGCGGTTAAATTCGTCCTGCAGCAGAACGATCTGATTGAGGAGGATGTCCTTAAAACCCAGTATGTCTGGCTGCTGAACAATGACTGCACCGTGATGCCCCGGGCGCTGAGCTGCCTGGTGAATGAGTCCCTGAAAACCGGCGGACTGGTGGGATCTTTAATTCTCTACCCGGACCGCACCTACCAGCAGGTGGGCACGCGTATTCTCTGGAAAACCGGGGGCAGCCGCGGTTATACCGAGCAGGAGCTTGAGGATGGCATGGCCCTGGAGTGCCTGAGTGGCGCCAGCATGCTGGTGCCGCTGATGGCCTTTAAACGCGTGGGTCTGCTGGATGAATCCTACTTTCTGTACTTTGAGGATGGAGATTTCTGCCTGCGCGCCGCCGAAAAAAATTACCCCCTCACCTTGGCGCTGAACTCGCGGGTGTACCACAAGGAAGGGGCCACCACCGGCAAACACAGTCTGCTGACGCAATACTATTTCCACCGGAACCGGATACGTCTGATTGAAACCCACGGGGATACCAACGAGCGCACATCCGCACGCCTGTATGCGTTGTACCGTCTGCTCCGCGGATCCCTGAAAGCCCTGCTGGACCCCACCCGCAAGGACAGCGCCCGGACGCAGTGGCTGGCCACCATGGATGCCCTTAAAGGCCTCTCCGGTCCCTGTCCGCATCACCTGGGGCAGCACCGTTGAGCGCGGCCGCAAAACCCATGAAGGCGCTGGTGCTGGCCGGTGGTCAGGGAACCCGGCTGCGGCCCTTAACCTACGCCATGGCCAAGCAGCTGGTGCCGGTGGCCAACAAACCCATTCTGCATTACGCGCTGGACAGCCTCTTTCAGGGCGGCATCCGGGATTTCGGCATTATTATCAGTCCCGAGACGGGTGAGAGCATCCGCGATTCCGTGGGGCAATGGCAGCGGGCGCTGCCTGAGGCCTGTGACGTCACATTTATTCTGCAGGATCTCCCCCTCGGGCTGGCGCATGCCGTGCGCACCGCTCGTGGTTATCTTCAGGATGATCCCTTCGTGATGTACCTGGGGGACAACCTGATCAACGTGAATATGGCGTCGCTGATTGACCGCTTCCAGACCGGCGGGTTTGATGCCGCCATTCTGCTGAAACCTGTGGAAAACCCCAGTGCGTTTGGCGTGGCCGAGCTGGATGACACCGGCGCTGTGGTGCGTCTGGTGGAAAAACCCCAGCACCCGGTTTCCAATCTGGCCCTGATTGGCGTGTACTTTTTTACGCCCCACGTGTTTGAGGCCATTGCCCGCATTAAACCCAGCTGGCGCGGTGAGCTGGAAATCACGGACGCCATACAGCAGCTGATTGAAGATCATTATCATGTGGGCTCTTCGCAGCACGATGGCTGGTGGCTGGACACCGGTAAAAAGGATGACCTGCTGGCGGCCAACCGTGTGGTGCTGGAGGACTATCTGCGCACGGACATTCAGGGGGTGGTGGATGCCGCCACCCGGGTGAGCGGTGTCGTGGAAATCGGACCGGACACCGTGGTGGATGACTGCCGGATTACCGGGCCGGTGAAGATTGGCGCCGGCTGTATTTTACGCCAGGCCACCATCGGTCCGTACACCAGCATCGGGGATCGCAGCCGGGTGGAAGGCTGTGCGCTGGAAAACAGCGTGCTGCTGGGCCAGTGCACCCTGGAGAATGTCTCGGCGCCGATTGAGGACAGCCTGCTGGGCAAAGGCTGCACGATTATCCAGAACCGGGAGCGTCCTGACCGGCATCAGTTTCTGCTGGCGGATCACTCGGTGGTGCACGTCCTGTAATCAGGCCCTGACTCAAAAAAAATCCGCCTGAACTGCACAAGTGCAACCAGACGGATGATTGAGAGGTCGAAGGTGGTTTGGATATAGTTATTGTGGCGGGTTCAAGGTACGGTCAGCGCATGCCGGAGCCGGCTCCGTTATGAAAACGGATCATCGGACGGCTGGGCATGGCTGGTTCATTCGAACAGTTACTTAGACGATACGGCGATCAAACGTTCCACAAATTTTTGTGCGGCTTCTATCAGATCGACAAACTCGCGTTCGGTGGCCGGTCCTGCGGGCTCTTTCCAGTGTTTGGGCAGTTTGTCGTAGACAAACTGTGCGAGATTTTTCACGTCATTCTTGGCGATGGCCTTCTGAACCAGCCCCAGCAGGGTAATCCCCAGCGCCAGGGGTTTTCCGGCAATCAGTTCCAGCAGTTTGTTCAGCATCGGGTGTTCTCCTTGGTTGGCCTTTTTTCTCACAGGCCGCATGCGCGGCCGAAAAAAGGATCAGTGCTTGGCGGCGGCGTTTGCGTCCAGCAGTTCGCGGATCTGTCGCAGCGCCGCCTCATGGCGATGTTTAATATGATCGAGGTGCATGACCATGCCGGCCAGCGATTCGATTTTCTGCACGCAGGTCTGGTGGGCTTCAAGGCTCTGGTTGTAAGCATTCCGGCAATCCGCCATACATTGCAGGTAACGTTTGCATACCCAGCCCAGCGCGGTTACCAGCGCCGTAATGCCGGCAAACAGTAATCCGGCAGGTGTCATTTCTGTCATCATCAGGACCACCGGGCCCGCTCCGGGCGGATATCCAGATGCGTGAAACCGGCGTAGGCCCCAAGACCCCCACTCCAGTGCTTAAGGAAGGCCTGCACGGCGCGCGCCGGCATGCCGGCAATCACCACATCGGCCGCCATGCCCAGCAGGTGGTAGCTGTTGCGGGCGCCGCCCACGGCGGCGTTATGCTCCGGGTTACGGTAGCCGCTGTTAATATGTACCGGGCGGTTCAGCAGATCCCGCACCACCTGCAGGCGCTGCGCCAGCAGGTGGAGGTTGCGGAGAACTTCTTCGCCGGGCCGGTCGCCATCCATGACAAATTCACCCAGCGTGAAGTGAGGACTGAGTCTGGTGTTGCGTTCCATGGCGTTCTCCTAAAATGTGGCCAGTTGCTGCCGGATGATTTCAGCAATCAGACGGTTGCCCAGGTCTGTCAGGTGCACCAGATCGCGGTAGTAGGTGGTGTTCTGTTCGGATCCGTTGTTGTTGGTGAAATCGTTAAAGGGACTATTGGCGGCCAGGTCCACCAGGTTGGTGGCGCCGTCGGCTGCAAGTTCCGTACTCCAGTTGCTGCGGATCAGGTTGTTGAAATCATTGAGTTTGGTGTTCACACCGGAACCGGAACGAGGCACGGCCGTGCAGATCAGAATCCGGTTGTACTTACCCGTGCCTGCCCGGTGCTGCACGTAGGCCCGCAGGTCGGCGTAGGCCGTGGCGGCGGAATCTCCGCCGGCCATGTCATTGGTGCCGCCCCACACCACCAGAATGCGGGTTCCGCCGGGAGCCAGCACGGCAAAATCGATGGCGTCGACGGTTGCGCCTGCCCCGCTGTCCATCTGGTTCAGCGTGTGACCCGAGGTGGCTTCGTTCTGGTAACGGTAGGCGCCCAGGTTACTGCGGGCCTCCTTCAGGATATTCAGCCAGGTCAGTCCGGCCGTCTGTGCCGTTTCCGTCATGGAGTCGCCATCGGCGACCACCCACTGGCGTGTTGTGTTTGCGGTGGGAATGCCGTATTTGGCGGAAAGATAGCTCTCCACCTGTTGGCGTTCGGTGGTGGTGAGCACCCGGTTGTAAACCAGAAACTCGTGTATCTTGATCAGGCCGTATACGGTTCCGGTCGCGTTGACGGCCAGCTTCATCGGCACAACACCCGTGGTGGTCAGCCCGGAATACGTGCTGGTGAATATATTGACCTGATCTTTGACATGCGTCAGGTAGGTGGTCTGGCCGTTCATCCAGTCCGTGCGCGTACTGCCGTTTCCGGTCGATGCATAGGTCATCACCTGACTGGCATAGGAATTGTGAATGGTGTTATAGGGCCCGTTCCAAGGCGCGCCGTTCTGCTGCGCGGAAAAAATGGTATCTAGGCTGTTGGTGGTGGTGACCCGCTGACTGGTGGCCACCGAAAACACCGTGATGCTCGCAGGGGGCGTATACGTATTGCAATCCATTTTATTGTCCGTACCGTTAAACAGCACGGGCCGGTACCCGTTCAGGTCACTGCTGGTATCCGGCGGATAATAGGGCCGGATACTGCCGGTGGTTTGCGTGCAGTTGTTGCCGTTACCGGACTTGTCAATCCACTGATCCACTTTGGTGGCGTTGCTGTCGTCGGTATCAATGGCGCGCGCCTCCAGCCACACCGACAGGTTGGCGATGTTTTTCGGTGAGAAGGCGGCCTGAATCTGTCCGGCACCGCTCATTTTATTGCCGAGAAACCCCGCCTGCACGGGTGGAATGATCAGCATTCCAAAGATGAGCCCCGCCAGCAGCAGGGACAATAGTCGTTTCATCGGGTCACCCTCTTATTGTTCGTATTCCAGCCATACCGTCAGTGGCGTGGCGGCCACACCTTTGTCCACGGTGAAGGCTTCGCCTGCAGCGCAACGCATTACGGGCAGCCGGTCCGGCTGGCGGAAGCTGTGGACAAAGCCGGCAGTGGCGCCCAGATAAACCGGGCCGAGTTTGGTGGTGCTGCCGCATTTAAAGGTCAGGGTATCGGCCGTGGAAACACTGGCGAAAATCTGGTAAACGGATACCGTATGTTTGCTGACGGCGCTGACCAGGGTGCAGGCGGTGCTGCCGGTGGAACAGGCCACGTTGGTTCCCGCAGCCGAAACCGGCTGCATAAAACCGGAGAGCAGGGACAACAGGCCGCCCAGCAGCAGGAGGGCATAGAAATGGCGATGGATGTTCATACGTACTCCTTTAATATTGCGTGAGTTGGGGAATGGAGATTACAGTCCTGTAACCACATAACCGGTGACATCCAGGTAAAGCTGTCCGGTGCCGACCATCCGGCGGTATTCAATGGCCCGGGTGCCGGAGGTTTTTTGTGGTTTCAGTTGCTGACTGGAGTATCCGGCGCCGTTGTTGATGGGCTGAATGGCGCTGCCGCCGGCATTTCGGATCTGGAAATACGTGGCGTTGTTGTCGCCCCCGTGCGATTGCAGCACGGCCATCTGAGAGATGCCCGGCACAAAGGCGCTGAGATCCACGGTGGTGAAACTGGTGGCCGTCCCGCCGCTGAGGGTGACCGTGCTGCCTGCCGTGATGGAACCACCGGTGTTGACGTGGGTGGGCGTAATGTCGTAATAGATACTGGGCCGCCGGGGCCAGCTGCCGCCCACGGTAAAGGGAATCAGGTTGCCGCTGGCGTCGTTGGTGATGGCGATGGGGAGCTGCCGGTAGGTGTTGTATGGGCTCAGCCGGTAGTGGCTTTTGCCGGACACGCTCACCGAGGCGTTGGCTGTGGCGGTCATCTGGGTGTCACTGTCCACGGACTGAACAGTCAGCGTGTCGCCATCGGTAATCACAATTTTCTGGCCGGCCTTGTAGTCGGAGAGAAACGTGGTGCTGGTGCCTGTAATCAGACTCTGGCCCGAGGTGGTGGCGATGGTGCCGGTGAGGGTTGCCGACTGGGCGAACGGCAGGCCGGTCAGGGTTTCACCGCCTGCCACGTTTTTGGGTGAAATGAGATAACCGGGGTTGGGGCTGTTGGACAGGCTGTCCAGAATGGCGTACAGGTAATAGTGTGTGCTGGCGGTTTCCGTGGCGTCGGTGGCCAGGCCGTTCAGTCCCAGTGTGGTCATGCTCACCGTGGCCGGGCTGCTGATCTGAATGACCTGGGTGTTGTTGGCGCTTTTTCCGTAAAAACCGGCAATGCTGACACTGCTGGCAGAATTATAGACGGGTGCGGCAGAGCCCGGAGAAATGTAATCCTCCGGGGTGTTGGCGGTGTCTTCCACATACTGTTGCGTGGCGATCACCTGGGTGGCGTTGTTCTGCTGGAGTTTCAGCAGATCCTCGGCGCTGTTGTACCAGACCGTGCCATCCGGAATGCCGGTGAGATCGCTGGTTCTGGAGACCAGAATGCTGCTGTCTTTCAGGACGGTGCCGTCAATGGCGACCCCGTTGCCGGTTGTCCGTTCATCCAGGGTGTCTGCCTTGACGGTGCCGGAAAAGGTTTTAATGCCGGCAATGGTCATATTTTCCTGTTCCAGATTGGTGGTCCGGCTGTTCAGGTCATTGTGTCCGGCAATAAGCTGGTTGAACTCCGCGTCGAGATCATCGGCGTTGATAATGTTGCCGTTGGTGATCTCGGCGTCTTTCAGTCGTGAGAGTTGAGCCATGGCTACTGGAAACCTCCATACATTGCTGAAATGGTCCATCCCTCGATTTCCACGGGCTGATTGACGGCATTGCCGCTCAGCTCCATCTGGAATGTGCGTCCCGAGCCCGGGGGCATGCTCTGGACCATGGCCACCCCCACGTCGTTGTAGGTCTGGCTGCCGTAAACCGAAGCGCCGAAAAGGCTGTACTCGCCTTCCGGTACCACCGCCAGCGTTTCACTCTCCTGGGCGCTCACCGCGCGGCGAACATCCCAGGTGGAACGCAGGGTGATGCTGCTCGGGGCAATCTGCCGCAGGTAAAACTGAATATCCCGTATTCGTTTTCGGATGCGCGGTGATGAGAAATCGTAGAAGGGTGTCCGGTAACGCCATTCAATGGCTTCGCCGTCGTAGGAATTGCCGATGAGCTGCTGGTGAACAAATCCGCTGTAACTGCCCGTATACAAAACGCCTTCCACCAGCGCGCCGCATGCAGCGGTAATGCCGGAGCGCACGCTCCAGACCGGTCCGACCTGGGCGGCATTGGCGTAGTTGTAAACCAGAACGCGGTTGTTCTCCATCGCGCTGCCGTCGGGCACAAACCACCACACCTCCTGACGGTTCCTCAGGTGAATGGCGAAACTTTCATTCAGGCTTTCCGGGTTCAGCCGGTCAAAACGGCGCCGGATTTTATCCGAGATAAAGCCGGTTGTGAGGTTGCCCTGCAGCGTGGCGGTGGAGAGGGTGGTGACGCCTTCGCGCGAGAGGAACATCAGCTCGTTGCCCACCACCACAATACTGTGGTGGTTCACCGCGCCAAACTCCTGGGAGAGGCGCTGGAGATTAAAGGTGTCGGCGTCGTGGCCGGTGAGCATATAGGTGGTGTTCTCCTTGAAGATAATCAGCACTTCCTCGTTTTCAATCGGCAGAAAGAGCGATTTCAGACCGGTGATCCGCTCGCCGTCACCGGGAGAGACCTGAATGGCGCCGGCGCTTGTGGCGCCCGTATCCGGCGTGAAGTTTTCCGGCGTTTCCAGTTCGGAGAGGTAGAGCAGTGAGGGGTTCTGTGTGTCCCCGGCAAAAACAAGCCGGTTGTTAAAAAGCGCCGAAATGCCTGGATAGCCCGGCGTCACGCCGGGGACCTCCGGCGGCCACCCATCCAGGGTTTCCACGTTGCCGGTGCCATCCCATCGGATGGGCGTATCGACGCCGTTGCAGCCGATTAACCGGCCGTTCATCGTGACAAAATTCATCCGCTGGTTGCTCGTAAGTCCCGCGTGAATCTGCGTGAAACCGGAGAGGCCGGGTTCAAAAACCCACAGCTTGTCGCCGGCGCCCACCACAATGCGAGCCTGTCCCTGTTCCGGTTGGTAGTGGTAAAGGCTTCGGATGGCGGCGCCACTGTCCAGGGCGGTGTCGTGACGGCGTACAAAGCCCGTGTTCCGGGAACTCCAGCTGCCCGTCTGTGTGGTGTGGAGGTTCAGAATGTCCTCGGCTTCGGCGTCGCGCAGAGAGACTTCGTTATAGCGTGTGTTCATGCCGCCAATATTGTTAAAGAAGGAATACGTCTTGATGTTTCCCATCGGACATCTCCGGCTTGTGTACTTGCAGCGGGTTTTGTTCTGCGCCTAGCGCGAACCCCGGTAATTGCCTTTCATACGGGTGTGGGGCTTGTGAAGGCCCATTTTTTTGAGCTGCGCCATCCCATCGCGGTACATCAGGTAGGTCGTTTCCGAGGCCGGTTCGCCCAGAAATTTTTCAAGCCGCGCCTGCGTGCCCAGAATCAGGACATGCTCCCATTCTGCGGGCAGTTCCACGGCGTCGCTGTCGCCGCTCAGGGCGGTGGGTTTCAGGTAATAGGCGTACTGAATGGTATAGACGGCATCCGGCGCCGGATACAGATGTATCTGGTCCCCCTGGATGTAATAGGCTTCCGGCAGGCCGGTGGCCGTTTCGCCTTGAAGCAGCGGGTGGTTGCTGTCCACGGTTTTCAGCACGGTGGCGCTCCCGCTTTCGGCAACGGAGTCTGTGACCAGAAGGTTCACATCGGCGTCAGTGGCCAGGGTGTAGGCGGTCACGCCAATACTGGTGGTCAGCGTGGCGTTTTTCTGAAGCCGGTTTGCGGCAAGCCGCTGCAGCATCTCGGTATAAATGTCGTTGAGGAAATCCACGGTCTGCCGTGCCGGATTTCTCGCATTGACCACGGTGGTGATCGTCTGTTGGCCGGTGCGCCGCAGAACGGCGTTCACCAGGGTGAGCAGTGTACTCATGGATGGGTTCCTTGGTTGTCTCGGGGCGGTCGGTGTAACGGCCTCAGGGCGTACAAATCCGGGTATTCCATCAGAATTTCCGCCAGTGTGCCCTGAATCCGCGTCCGGTAGCCGGTCTGCCGGTTGGTGCACAGCCAGGTAGCTGCTTCCGTAAAATCAGGGCTGTCAGCCGCTGCCGGCAGCCGGCTTTGCGGTAAGGGTTCGGGGGTGTTCATGGGCAACCTCACGGTTGGATGAAAGGCCGGCCAACACCCGCCGGACACTATCGTCAGACAGTGCCCGGCGGGGAGGCTGGCGTTTGAGAGGGGAAATAACCGGCTTATTCCGCCGCTTTCAGCACCGCGCACGCGGTGGGGTGAATAACCTTGGAACCATAGAGGTAGAGGCCCTTCACGGCATCGGCAAACATATTGTAGGGACGCACGGTCTCCACTTTGCTCACCTGGCTGGCGAAGGCGATGAAGTCGGTGGAGAAGGCCATCAGGTTGAACACGCCGCTGACAGCAGCCATGTTGGTGGTGACGTGCACTTTGAAGCCCGCCACGTTACCGATGTACCCGTTCTGTACGACGTTGTCCCCCAGGTTGCTGGCGCGGGTGAATTCCGTGGACTGCAGCAGCATGGTTTTGAACTTGGGGGCCAGCACCAGGCTGCGATCTTCCTGGGGAATGTTGTCTCCGTCCAGGATTTCGCTCAGCTGGGTAATGTAATCGTAAATGTTATCCTTGGTCAGCGTGATGGGTGACACATCCGTGCCCACCACATTGCCGGCGTCCGCATCGGCATAGTGCCCCAGCAGTCGTGTGTCCACCACATTGCGGATGGCCACGGCGCCCCGGGCGGCATACCCTTCCAGAATGTCCGTGTTGGCCTGGGCCTTGTCGAGGTCATCCACCTTGAAGGCGAAGTACTTCTGCTGATCAATGGCCAGGTCCACCATCGGGTCGGTCAGCGCCTGGAAGGAGATGGTCATATCACGGGTATAGTTGTTGATGGTCACATCGCCAAAGGTGCGGATGTGCACCACATCCCCGGCGCTCTGAATATCGCCTTCGTAGTCGGTGTTGACCAGCTTGGCCATCACCACCACTTTGTCGAAGATCTTGGCCAGCTTCTGGCTCCAGACCTCGGGAATAAAATTGCTTACAGCCATGGGAAGTCTCTCCTTGGTTGAGGGGTGTCGGGTTGCGGTAAGAAATATCCTTACTGGATGCGGTTATTTTTCAGCGCTTCGTTAATGGCGGCTTCATTTTTCAGAAACTCTTTGAGACTCATGCCGGCAATCTGCGCCCGGGTGAATCTGGCTTCGGGTTCCGAGGCCTGCCTTGCCGAGGCGCCTTCCATATAGGGCACTTCTCCGGTGGCGGCCTGTCCGGCAGATCGGAAATCAGGATTCTCCCGGATAAATGTCTGAAACTTCTCCTGAAACCGGGCCAGCCCGTCCTCCAGGAGGGTGTGCCAGGGGGCAATCACCCCGTCGTCATCGTTGCGGATCAGATCGGCCACTTCCTGAAGAATGAAGGGTTCAAAGGCGGCCACTTCCGGGTGGGCTTTGCGGAACACATTGAGTGCGCCGTTCAGTTCGGCTTTTTCCTTCAGGTCGCTCAGGTGGCGTTCAGCACTCATCTCGACAATGCTGTGGATAAAGCCAACCGGATCGCGCTGAAACAGACGCAGGGCCTCTTCCGGTGTGAGGGCCGGCGTGCTTGCGGTGCTGGCGTTTGCGCCCTGTGCTGGCGGTGTTGTTTCTCTCTCGGGCGCCACGGTGGTGGGGGGTGTCTGGGCTGCAGGCGGCACCGCGCTGGGTACCGCCGCCGGGTTGGGGGGCATGCTGTTGGGCATCGCGTTCTCCTTTATCGGTCGGGTTTGCCGGGGGCGTTGTCTGGGGATTGCGGGGAAGGCGGCTCCGGTGACGGCGCCGGCATTGGCGGATGCCGGTGCCATTCCCGGTCGGCCTGCTGAATGATGAGCTGAGGCGTGGCGAACAGCTCCTGTAAAACCTGCGCCCTGGTCGCCTCATAAATAAAGGCTTCCCGGGCATCGGTGTCCGTAATGCTGGTGCGGATTTCCGGCCGGAAGTTTTCCTGAAGCAGTTGCCATCCGGGCTCCTGCAGCAGCCGGGTGAACATCGCCGCCCGATCGCGCAGGCTCAGTTGGCGCCAATGGTTTTTCATCAGGCAGCACCTCCCGGCGGATTGTCCTTGTGGAGGAACAGTTGCTCTTCATCCTTAAAACCCAGGCGGCGGTATATTTTCCGGTACAGGGACAGGATATCGACCTGATCCTGAACCGACGGGTTCTGCATCACCAGGCGAAGGAAACCCAGCAGGGACTGCATTTCCTGATCCTTCTGTAGATGGCCGCCGCTGCCATCAATCCGGAACTGACACCGGCAGCCCTGTAAATCCCCGGGATTCATCGTCTCAAAACTGAGTGAACCGTCTGTGTTCACGATCCGGATGGTTTCTGGTTCGCTCAGCAGTTGCTTGGCCTGCTCAAACACCCAGCGCAGGTAGGGCTCCAGAGAGGTTTTTTGGAGGTGGGCAATAAAGTATGAGAATTTCTGGGTGCCTCCGCTCACCAGGGCGCTTACCTCGGTGGCTGTCCGCTGGGTGTCATTGCGCGGGTCGCCGCCGGTAAAAAACTTCAGGGCGCCGGTCGCTTCCTGCACCTCGGCTTTCAGGTCGGCAATCTCGTTAAAAGCAACCGTAAAGTTGTTGAGATACTGAATGGGCCTGAGCGTGTCGTGGCTTTTAACGGGAATGAGCGCCCCGGGCCGGGTCACAATCGCATCGGGATCAAACACGTCGTCGTTGATCAGATACGTGAAGGGGTTGTTGATGGAGAGGTTGATCACGTCGAGCTTCTGGTTGGTCAGCGTGTTGATGGCATGCTGCAGCCCCAGGGATTTTTCGATGGCGCCGATGCCATAGACTTCGTTGGGCACCGGGATGAATGTGGTGAAAACAAAAGGCTTTTTCCCGTAGTGGTAGGGGTTGGGCTCAAACCGGATGATTTCCGTCTGATTGGCCACCACACAAACGTGGTTGTCATAGCGGGTGCCGTCCACCACCAGATCGCCCCAGTATTCCAGCAGCTCGATGTCATCGTTGTTCAGGCTGTCGTCGCCCTGCGGGCTGGGGTCAATGCCAAAAGCCGTCCGGCGGGACTGCTTGTTAAAGTCTGTCTCGGGAGCCGTGGCAAGCGGTTGCAGCTTATCCAGGTTCTCGTAGGCGCCGGTGGATTTCAGGTACGCCAGAGAACGGGTCACCCGGCGGATGACCGCCGCATTGTCCAGATTGCCCCCGTCCGGGTCTATCAGAAAATCAAAGATATCAATGACTTCGAAATCCGGGCCGTTATAGAGTATTTCTTCCTGCCATCGGGTCTGCTGGCCCACGGTGACGCCCATCAGCTGTACGGGAATGCGTTGCCGGCGGTGCTGCGTTTCCCGGCGCCACGGCACAGCCGCCACACTGTTGCCGGTAATAATCGCCTGCTTGAGAAACAGGGCGTACTTTTCAAAAAACCGGGTTTCATCCAGCTTGTTGCGCAGAAACTCCTCAATCTGCTGGGCCTGCCGGTGATCCGCCTCCGTTTGCCCCAGCACCGAGAAAAACTTCTCATCCGCCGGAAACATGGCGTTCAGCAGGTTGGTGTGAATCGCCTCGACGGCTTCAAACAGAATGGGGCGGCAAATCCGGCTGCGGTCGGGTTCCAGATCATCCCGCACGGCATACAGACTGCCCACATCGCAGAGATAGCTTTCCCAGCATTCGCGCCAGCGGCTTTCCAGCTTCTGGCGGGACCGTTTCCATTGCTCGTAACGCCGGATGATACTGCCCGACAGCGCCTGGCGCTGACCCGGGCTGAGTCTCGGACTCTGGGCGTCCTCGGAAAGACCAATCTGCGTTTGCGTGGGATTTCCCACAGACGGTTCGGGCATGTCTGCCGCTCCTCAGGTTCTGTGCATTCTGAGGGGGAAGCGCGGACGGCAAGGCCTGTGGCTGGCCACCGGATCCTCGCTGTCGCGCCGGCATGACAAAAAGGCCGTCAGCGGCCCGAAAAACACGTCATGCAGACTTTCCCCCGGGGAACGGGACGTGGGCACCCAATCAATACAGTCCTGTGCCAGTGCATCCGTTCTGTTATGAGTATCGCATTGATTCCGGGGGCTGTAAACACACGTTTCGTAAGGCTTCTTAACGATTTGGTAAATATTTGAAACTTTCAGGAGCGGGTCTGCGTAGTGCAGTATAGGTCGGTTACCGGAATATACGGATTATCGACTCTCTGGTATCCTGTTTGGGTCCGTACGACCCGGAGTTCTGCCCAATGCAACGTTCCAAGTCCCCTTTACATCAGCCAAACGCCGTGCGCTCACTCCTGAGTTTATTGCTGCTGCTGGCTTTAAGCGGTGCTGTGACCCCTGCACGGGCTTACGATGGACGTAACGTCGGACATGAACAGCGCCAGACGACACAGCAGCAATCCCGTCAGACATCGTCGGACTCGCAGCGCAAACGCACCAGCCTGTTTGATCAGCTGGGCCTGAGCGAGGAGCAGAAACAGGCCATGCACGAAATCCGGGAAACCAACCGGGTGAAGGCCAAGGCCATCCGCGACCAGCTGCAGTCCAAACGCCAGGAGTTGCGCGCACAGATGACGGCGCCCGATGGCGACAAGTCGCAGGCGGTATCGCTGCAGAAGGAGATTGCCGGCCTGCAGAGCCAGATGGAAGCGCTGCGTCTGAAGACCTGGTTTGCCATGAAAGAAAAAATGACGCCCGAGCAGCTCAACAAGCTGAAGCGGATTCGTCAGGCTGCCAAGATGCGCCGTGAGCGGATGCAGCAGCAAAATGCCGGCGGCGGTGACCGCACTTCCGGCACAAGATCGGACCGCTGACGTCCGATGTCTACGATGGCCCACAATCAGAGCGGATCCTGGCTGATGATGGGCAAACAGTCCCCTGTGATGGTTGTGGAATCGTTTCCTGTGAATGTTGTTTCCCTCAAACCCAAGTCTGCCGATGAGGAAAAACTCGCGCATGCCATCCGGGATGTGGCGTCCGGGGATGCCCGGGCTTTCCGTGTCATTGTGGATCTGTACGCCCCGCTGGTGTTTAACTTTATTTTCCAGATGACCCAGGACGCCACCCACACCGAGGATCTGGTACAGGAGACTTTCCTGAAGGTTTACCAGAACCTTGCACGTTATGATCGCAGGCGGGCTTTCCGCCCCTGGCTGCTCAAAATCGCTTCCAACACCACGCTCTCCTCCTTCCGTAAGCGCAATGTCCGCGACGCCAGCCAGGTGGTCAATCTGGATGACATGCAGGATGCAACCGGCTATGAGCCGCAGGCCCGTGAAGAGACCGATCTGGACGTGGAACGCCGGATGACCTCTGAAGAGGTGCTGAAGCTGATAGCCCAGCTGAAACCCAATTACCGGCAGGCATTGCTGCTGCGTTTCGTCCACGAACTCAGTTACGAAGAGGTTGCCGAAGCGCTGGATATCCCCGTCAACACCGTCAGAACATGGATCAAACGGGGGCGTGAACAGCTCATTGCCCTGGCCACCCCCCTCATACACCCCGATCAGGGGACCTCGATTTCAATTGAAGGAGCCGACTCATGACCTCGAATGATCACACATCGGATGATTATTCCCTTTCACCCAACCTCACCCAGTCATTGCGGGCCATTGAGCGGGTGGCTATGCCGGACGATATGGTGGACCGCGTCATGAATCATGTTCTGGCCAATGCCGGTCCGTCCGCTTCCGTTCAGCCGATGTTCCGCCTCAGCACCATTGCCGCCTCCGTACTCGCTGTGGCCGTGGCAGCGGGCGTCTGGCTGAGCTTTAATCCGGGTCAGCCGGATCAGGTTCAGACGATCGCCACCGTGTCTGAAACCGGCGCCGACGAGGCCGATGCCCTTGAAGATGAACGCTTTATTGCCCAGCTGGTGGGCGTGGATGAAATGACGATGGACAACACACTGGACGCCGGGGATCCGATTCGCGTCATTATCGGTTTTTAGAGCGTTCTAGCCTTTGAGTGACCCGCTCAGCGTGCCGGATACAAAATAACGCTGCAGCAGCACAAAGAAGATCAGAACCGGCACCATGGAAAGCACCGTGCCGGCGGCGATCAATCGCCAGTTGGCGCTGAACACCCCCTGCAGCTGAATCAGCCCGACGGGAAGCGTAAAATGATCCGGCTGGGACAGCACAATGCTGGACCACAGCAGTTCCCCCCAGCAACCGATGAATGTGAGCACGGCAAGTGTGGCGAGGGTGGGTTTAATGAGGGGGACCATCACCCGCGTCAGCACCTGAACGCTGTTGCACCCGTCCAGCCAGGCGGATTCCTCCAGATCGCGCGGCAGGGCGATGAGCGCCTGCCGGACAAAAAAGATGCCAAACCCGCTGATGGCAAAGGGCAGCACAAGGCCCAGCCAGCCGTTCACCAGTCCGCTGGCGTCGGTGAGGTGGAGTTTGAGCACAATGAGATACAACGGCACCATAATGACCTGAAAGGGAATCATCATGGTGGCGAGAATGAGCATGAAAATCCCCTGACGGCCCTTAAAGGACATCCGCGCCAGCGGGTAGGCGGCCAGCACACTGAAACCCACCGTGAGAACCACGGTGAGCAGGGCCACCACCATGCTGTTGATGAAATACTGGAGCATGGGCAGTTTCTGCCAGACGGTCACAAAGTTTTCCAGCGTGGCCTGCGCCGGCAGCCACTGCGGCGGGTAGGCGAAGATGTTTTCATCGGATGACTTCAGCGCCGTGGACAGCAGCCAGGCAAAGGGGCCCACGGCCACCAGCACCATGGCCAGCAGAATAAGCCAGTGAGCCGTTCTCTGTATCGGACGGTTGAGCGGTTGCGCCGACATCAGCGGACCTCCTCGGCGTTGGCCATACCGCTGATGCGCAACTGAATGACCGACAGCACCAGCAGTATCAGCATCAGCACAATACCCATGGCGCTGGCGAAACCCAGATCCAGCCGTTCGAACGCGTACTGGTAAATGGTGTAGACCAGCGACCGCGTGGCGCCCACAGGACCCCCGCGGGTCATCACATAAATCTCGGTGAAGAGTTTGAGAATCCCAATGGTGCAGATAATGCAGACGAGCGTCATGGTGGGCGCCAGGTGAGGCAGGGAGATATGCCAGTGTTTTTTGAGGAGACCGGCGCCGTCAATGTCGGCGGCCTCGTAGAGTTCCTGGCTGACGCTCTGCAGATTGGCCAGATACATCATCATGTAATAGGCCAGTCCTTTCCAGATGATCACAATCGCCACAGCCCACAGGGCCACATCCGGGTTGACCAGCCAGCCAACTTTGGGAAAACCCAGCAGGGAGATGAGGTAGTTGATCAACCCGTCCTGGGCGTACAGCCATTTCCAGGCAATACCGGCCACCACCAGCGAGATGATCACCGGCAGGTAAATCAGGCTGCGGATGACGCCGATGCCCGGCAGTTTGTTGTTCACCAGCAGGGCCATCACCATGGGAATGGTGGCCATGGCGGGCAGCACAACCAGGAAAAAAAGCGCCGCGTTGGTGAGCGATTGCCAGAAGACGCTGCTGTGCAGCAAGCGGCTGTAGTTGGCCAGTCCGGCGAAGGTGGGGGTGTAAATATCCTGGCTGTAATCCATCAGACTGATGCCAAAGGCCATGCCAAAAGGCAGCAGAAAAAACGCCAGGAGCAGAACCAGCGGTACAGCCAGAAAGAGGTAGGGTGTGGTGGTGCGGTACATAGGCTCAGTAACAGACAACATCCCTATTGTAATGCAGATTGGCGTTCAGGGCGCTCAAACCAAAACGCCTGGCCGATGCGACCAGGCGTTTCACAGTGAGTGTTGTCTGAAGTTTAGTAAGAGGGTTTCCAGAAACCTTCTTCCACAGCCACGCCTTTTTCCATCTCGCTGCGGATGGCGACCGTGCTGGGGGTGAAGAGAAACACGCCATCGCCAATGCGCTGCTGATGGCCTTCCAGGGCGTGGGTGGCGCCGGAGAGGAAATCAACAATGCGTTGTGACTGCACCATATCCAGCAGGTGCAGGTTCAGGATAACGGATTTCTTGGCCTTGAGGTTCTCAATAATTTCAAGCGACTCTTCAAAAGCGCGGGGCTCAATCACCACCACCAGAGACTTGGCGCTGCTGGGGTGTTCCACCACTTTGGCGGAGCGCTTGGGCCGTTTCTGTTCCAAATCTTCCATGGGTTGCTCCATCTGGGTGGAGCGGTATTCAAACTCATCTTCCAGATGGTACATTTCATCTTCAAACGGATCACCGGTGATCCAGTTTTTGACCCGATTCAATAATCCTTGACTCACCTTGTAACCTCCCTAGCTCTATCCTTGTTAAAACAATACCATAAATTCTTCGATTGTGAACAACCGGAACACGGGTGGGTTGGACACGGGCCCAACCGTGAGGGAAAGCGTGATTACCTGTTGAAGATGCGTGATCCCAACCTCAATATTGTAGCACCGTATATCAAAGCGTGCACATAATCGTTGCTCATCCCCATCGAGCGTTCCGGCAGACTGACGCCGTGGCGGGTTTCCAGCGTGGCCTGCAGATCTTTCAGTTTCTGAAAGGTTTCTCGGATCCGTGCTTCCTGATCCGTCTGCGGGGCCATGGTCATCAGGCCGTCAATCCGCAGGTTGGCCAGCGTCAGCAGACTGCCAAAACCGGTGGTGATCGCCTCCGGCGAGAAACCGGATTTGCTTTCTTCACCCGAGATATTCACTTGGCACAACACCGGTTGGATGATGCCGAGACTTTCGGCACGGGCGTTGATGGCGCAGGCCAGTTCCGCGGAGTCCACACTGTGGATCCAGGCAAACCGGCCAACGACTTTATTCACCTTGTTTTTTTGCAGATGCCCGATGAAATGCCAATCCACCGATTGCATCACTTCTGCGGGCAACCGGCTCATTTTTTCTTCAGCCACCTGCAGGCGGTTTTCACCGAAATCCCGGATGCCGGCCTGCCAGGCTTCCACCACCTGCGCGGGCGTGGCGAACTTGGTCACGGCGACCAGCCGGACCGGCCCGGTGGCGTGGGCGGCAATGTCCTGCCGGATGGCTCTGATATTTTCAGTGACGTGGGTGGTCATAGTTTCTTTCTCCCCCTCTCCTCTTGGAGGAGAGGGGGCCGGGGGGTGAGGTTTTTTCCGGGCTGGAGAAAATCCCCCCAACCACATTAACAGGGGTGGGGGGAGTCTATCGTCTCAAAAAAAAACCTCCTTCGTGAGAAAGAGGTCGATCCAATTTTTAGGTTGGGAGTGAGGGGGAAAGTATAGGGTAATGATTAAGACTAATGAAAGGAGGGTCTGAGGGCCAACAGGGCTTGGGTTTGCATTTGCTGTCCCGTATTACTTACTGTTGGTAGTAAGTATGCTACTGCATTAAAAATTGGATGCAAGAATAATTAGTGTTCTGCGAACAATATAGTTACATTTTTTAACAGGGTCTCCATGCAACCCTTGCGCCACGGGGCATTGAGCGATTTCTGCGGAGGATGCCGCATGGGTTGGTTTGCGGTATAAGGAGTGTATGTATTTCCACCAGAAAACCATTGTGCTGGGGATTACCGGAAGCATTGCCGCCTACAAGGCCTGTGACCTTGCCAGAGAGCTCTTCCGACGCGGCGCCGGTCGTGTGGTTCCGGTTCTCACGGAAGCGGCCACCCGGTTTATCACCCCCCTGACGATGACCGCCCTGACGGGTGAGACTGCCTACAGCGACACGCTGGGCCTGGATGACGCCGGGGTTCCGGTCCATATCCGTCTGGCTCAGCAGGGCGATGTGCTGGTGGTGGCCCCAGCCACCGCCAATGCGCTGGCTAAAATGGCGCAGGGCCTCGCCGATGACCTGCTGAGCACCACGTTTCTGACTTTCACCGACAAACCGGTGCTGATTGTGCCGGCGATGAATACACGCATGTGGCGGCACCCGGCGGTGCAGGAAAACGTGCGCCGCCTTGCCGCGCTGCCGAACGTGATGATTCTGCCGCCGGTGGCCGGTAAGCTGGCCTGCGGGGAAACCGGTGATGGCCACCTGCCTGACCAGGAGGCTATCCTGCAGGCCCTGGCGCCGCTCACCCACCCGCACCACAACCAGTTTGAAGGCGTGCATGCCTTGGTCACGGCCGGCGGGACCGAGGAAGCCATTGATCCGGTGCGTCTGATCACCAACCACAGTTCCGGTAAAATGGGCACCGCCCTGGCCGATGAACTCTATGCCCGCGGCGCCCGTGTCACCCTCATCACCACCCGCCCGGAGCTGGCTGAGAACCGGCTATACAGTGTCCAGACCGTGCGACGGATGGATGACATGAAAAGCGCGGTAGAGGCGGTCTTCCCCTCACAGGATCTGCTGCTGATGGCGGCGGCGGTGTCGGATTTCTCGGTCGCCCAGCCGGCTACCGAAAAAATCAAGCGCAGTGAGCTGGAGGCCCGTGGTGAGGGTTTTAACCTGCGACTGATGCCCAATCCGGATATTCTGAAAAGCGTGGGCGCTGCAAAACGGCCGCATCAGGTGGTGGTGGGCTTTGCGGCGGAATCGCAGCGGTGGCTGGAAAACGCCCTGCAGAAACTGACCGAAAAACACCTGGACGCCATTGTGCTCAATGACATCAGCCGCTCCGACATTGGCTTTGCCGTGGATGACAATGAGGTGACGATCCTTTTCCGGCAGAGCCGCGAGCCGCTGACGATCCCCAAACAGCCCAAAACGCAGGTGGCTGCTGCCATTCTGGATAGCCTGCATGCCCGGTTTTATATGCCACAGTCGTCCGTAGCAGCGCCATTTCAGGCTGTTCCGGCCCCGGCGGTGCAACCGGTCTCCGTGCCGGAGAGCATGCCGGCTAGCCGCCAGCCGGTTTACCGCGCCACACAACCCGCCAGCCCCAAGGACGAACTCCAGCTGGAAAACTGGATGCTTCAATCCTAAGGTTTTTTTTAGGTTTTTGTGTGGATTCCTGCTTTCGCGGGAATGACGTGTTGTGCAAAAACTTCTCCCCCTCTCCTCATTGAGGAGAGGGGGTTGGGGGGTGAGGTTTTTTCGGGAGGGGGGATTCCCTCCCCCGAACCCCTCCCCGGGCTAGCAGGTGGCCAGTTGAGGGATATCGACGAATTCAGGGTCGACTTTTTCTTCCAGCAGATCAATGCCGTAAGCCATGTTCAGCATCAGGCGGATGGCCCGGCGAACATCGTCGCTGGTTTCCAGCGTCTGTTCATTGACGTACATGCCCACGAACTGGTCGGCCTTGCTGCGATCCAGACCCCGGGCAAACTGCAGCGCGTAATCCAGCGCTTCCTCGCGGTGGGCCAGGCTGTATTCAATACTGCGGCGCAGCACGCGGCCGATCTTCTGAATCATCTCACCGCCGAGATCCTTGCGGATGGCGTTGCCGCCCAGGGGGAGCGGCAGGTTGGTGGTTTCAAACCACCATTCGCCCAGGTCCACAATTTTTTTGAAACCTTCCTCGCGGTAGGTCAGCTGGCCTTCATGAATAATCACGCCTGCCTCAAATTCACCGGAGCGTACGCGGTCCATAATCTCCTGAAAGGGGACTTCCACGGTCACGGCATCAGCGAACCACAGTTTGGTAAACAGGTACGCCGACGTCATTTTACCGGGCACGGCAATGGGCTTACCGGCCAGGTCGGCTTTGGTCATCGGCTTGGTGGCAATGACCACCGGGCCGTATTTTTCACCAATGCTGGAGCCCACATTCATCAGCGCGTATTTGTCCTGGATAAACGGGTAGGCGAAATAAGACACCGCCGTCATTTCATAGGTGCCTTTCAGCGCCTCACGGTTCAGGGTTTCAATGTCGGTCAGCTGGTGGGAGAACGTCAGGCCTTCGGTATCCACGTGGTTGTGGGCCAGGCCGTAAAACATAAAGGCATCGTCAGAATCCGGGCTGTGGGCTACGCGGATGACTTCGGGGGTATTGTTCAGCGCTGCTTCCATGGGCGGGCTTCCCTCTCTTCAGTCGATAAATATTTCAAAAATAGTAGGCTGTAGTATATCGCAAACACACTGTTTTGACATGCCAGATCGGCTTGCCGGATTTACTTTGTCTGCGTCAGCACGGGGGTGGGCTCACCCGGTGCGCCGGGCGTTTTCAGGCGCCGCCGCCGCTCCCAGGGGAGTTCAAACTTCAGCAGGCCGGATTGTTTTTTGAACACATGGACCTGTTTACAGGCGTCAATGCATTCGCCACAGTTAAAACAGCCAAAAAACTCGCCCACCTTCAGGTTTTCTGCGTGCCGCGGATCCAGATCCACCGGGCAGACCTGCTGACAGGCCGTACAGGTCCGGCAGTCTGCCGCCATATTGCTGCCCGTGAATAAAATTTCCATGGGTCGCCATTTGCCTTCCTGGTATGCGGACATGGACTGCGCCATGCCATAGGGACAGCAGGTCCGGCAGAAATCATGCCCGGCAAACAGAAGAAACAACCCGATGAGTGTGAAGAGGACATTGCCAAACACCAGCGCCACGTGGGGCCTGCCGCTGGCGTACTGCGCCGTCATCCAGTCCAGCGGCACAATGGTGTGGGCCAGTAGCAGGCTGAGCGTGGCGGTGATGAGGATGGCCAGCAAAATACTCAGCCATGGCCAGGCGGATTTTAAGGCCGGCTGTTTCTGAAACAGACGCAGGGCCCATGTGGGGTAGGGTTCCCGTCCCCAGGCGGCGCGGAAAACCCGGGTCCATTCCGTCAGGGTGTTGTGCGGACAGGCCCAGCCACAGAAGAGACGACCCCAGAGAAAGGACACAATGCCGATGGCCACCACGCCCAGATAAAACGAAACCGGCAGCCACAGCATCGTTCCAAACGTCATCGGCAGGGTTTTACCCAGCCAGATGAGTTTCAGGTGAATCATATCCAGCCGGAAGAGGTTCAGCAACGGCCCGAGAAAGAAAAACATCCAGCACACCGGTTGTGTGAGTGTGGGGCGCAGGGTGTGGTACCGGAACCGGAGCGGATTGAACGCAATTCTCATCGATGGCGGGCGCTACTCGGGCGTCTCGGTGGTCACCACGGCGAGACCCCCGTCAGAAAAAACGGTCCCCTTGGTGAAGATGGGATCGATCACCCACTGGCCCTGTGGGTTAATATAACCGGTTTTTTTGCGGTCCCGCAGATCCAGAACCTCGACAGGCGCCAGTCCGTTTCTGAAGTTGCCGGCCCAGGCGTACTGGGGCGCAATCTCAATTTTGCCTTTGGGATTAATGTACCCGTACTGATTGCCCAGGCGCACCGGCGCTAGTCCCTGGGAGAACCCATCCGCCCAGTCGAGCAGGGGTTCAATCACCACCTCGCCTTTGGGGTTGATGTATCCGAACTTGTTGAATTGCTTCACCAGCGCCAGGCCTTCCTGAAAAGGCCAGACGCCGTCAAAGCGGGCTTCAATCACCGGGCGGCCCTTGCTGTCCATAAACCCGTAGTGGCCGCTGATTTTAAAGGGCGCGAGTCCGTCCGAAAAATCACCGCACCAGGCCACCGTTGGCTGAAAAGCATCCTCGCCCTTGGGGTTGATGTAGCTGTAGATGGGATGGCCGTTGGAAAGGCCTTTCCAGACCCGGGCCAGCTTGCCGGAGAAGCCATAGGCGTCCTCAAACTGCGGAGTGATGGCCCATTCCCCGTTGGCGCTGATGTAACCAAACAGGCCGTTGAGTTTCACGGGGGCGCGATCTTCAGAGAAATCACCGGCGGCTTCAAAGACGGGCTGCACCACCAGCACACCGCTGGCGTCAATGTAGCCCCATTTACCATTTATCCACACACGGGCCAGCCCCTGAGAAAAAGGTCCCGCCTCATCAAACTGGGGCTGAATAACCAGCTGACCGGCCTCATTGACATACCCAAAATGGTCATTAATTCTGACGGCGGCCCGGCCTTCCGAGAAATCGCGGATGGTCTGGAACTGGGGTTTGACAATCCAGTCGCCGGCGGTGTTGATAATCCCGGCTTTCAGTTCATCCTCTTTGGGTGGGAGAATCGAGGGGGGGGCTGTGTTTTCCGGAATGTCATTGACATCAATGTTGGTATCAAGATCCACGGTTTCCATCGGGGTTCCCGTTGGCGGTTTGTCTTCCACGCCCAGCGTGTTGATGGGTTCTGCAACCGGTGCTTTAAACTGCTCCGGTTTTGTAAAGTTCTCTTTCTTCCCCTCTCCCTTTAGGGGGAGGGTGCCCGAGGCGCCGCCGAGGGCGGGTGGGGGGGGCGTGTCTGTATCATAGAGGGGGTGTTGCTCCCTCTCTGCCCCCTCCTGAGGTTGTACCGGCAGGGTGACTTTTTCGGCCAGTTTGCCCTTGTAGGGAATGAGCTGGTAAGGAATGGTGGTGGCCATCAGGGGCCGGGTTTCGGCAATGGCCGGCAGAGACAGCAGAAGAGACAGGCTGAGTACTGTCAGGGATACAGCCGTGCGCATCGGGATTCACTCCTTATATCCAAAGGGTCCGGGCGGACCCACCACGTCAATCCCCTCTACCCTATCGCACATGGGGGTCACTTTTCAAAGCTCATTACCCAGGTGAGGCGTTCGAGATCCGACAGGTGTTTGGGAAAGTCTATTTTTTTGAGCTTGATGGCATGCGTGGCCAGGCCAAACCACAGCCAGTTCTGGGAGTAATAATCATTGCGGGTGTTCCACTGGCCGCCGGGCTGCAGGTTGGGCACAATGCGCCGGTCAATAATGTCCTGCGCCACCTCCGGGTTCTGGTGGGCCACACCCATCAGGCTGGCGCCATACACGGCGGCGGATTCAATGTAATTTTTGCGCGGGATGCCGTCCCAGCTGGTGGCGCCCGGCAGATCGCCGCGAATGATCCAGTAGCGCGGCAGAAACTGGGAGGCCGTCATAATCGTCAGCGCGCGTTTTTCCGTGGGGTTCAGCAGGTAGTCAAACCCCACGCGCCAGTAAACCCGGATGGCTTCATAGCCGTAATCGCTGCGGGCATCCAGGGCGTCGCGGTAGAGCTTCACCGAGCCGTCGGTGGTGTTGAATGCCACCCAGTCCGGCGGCAGGCCGTTGGGGTTCAGCGCCACGCTTTTCTGGAGAATCGCGTAAGACGTTTCCACCAGTTCCTGCCAGGGGTGGCGCTTGTCCATTCTGGCGAAAATGCGGTAAGCATACGGCGCAAAATAGGACGGGTTGATCTGAACGAGGTTGCCGTCAATCTGCCAGTCGCCGGGCATCATCACCCGACCGATTTTGGAGGACAGCGTCCCTTTTTCCCAGAGCGAATCCATGATGGCCAGCGCATCGGTTCTGTACTGGTCGTCTTTCCAGATTTCCGAAGCCAGCAGCAGCGCCATCACGATGTCCTGATCGGCATCCGTGGCCGACGTATTGTCAATCACGCCCCAGGACTGATCCGGCAGCTGCCCCCATTTCCAGGCGAACAGTTTGTCGCCCTCGCGCACCTGCAGGTTTTTCACCGCCCACCGGTAACTGCGGTCAAACCAGTCGCGATCGCGCATCCAGACGGCGCGCAGCATGGCATAGGCCTGGCCTTCCGAAGTGGAAATGCCAATGCGGTGATCAATCACCCGGCCGTCTTCCTGAATAAAGTTGTGACGGTAATCCGCCCAGTTGTTATTCAGCAGGAGATTCCACTGCGACCAGTCCGTCCTATCCGCCGCCCAGCTTCCAGCACCGGCAAGAAATAGCACGAGGCCGAGAATCAATGACAGGATGGGTTTCTTCATCGGGGCTCTCTCCTACTTACTCCCCCTCGCCCCTTGGGGAGGGGGGTTGAGGGGTGAGGGGTAAATAGCCGTTCACCCCTCCCTTATACTGTGGCGGGGACCTGTACGGTTTCCTTGCCGTGGGTGCGGATTTCCTGCAGCAGCGCTTCTTCAAAGGCTTCAAAGGGCATGCTGCCCAGATCGCCGCCAAAGCGAGACCGCACCGCCACCTGGCCGCTTTCGGCTTCCTTGTCGCCAATGACCAGCATATAGGGCACTTTGGCGAGCTGGGCCTGACGGATTTTATGGCCAATGCCTTCGTTGCTGTTGTCTGTTTTGGCGCGGATAAGTTGCTGGCGGAGGCGGGCTTCCATCTTGCGGGCCGCTTCCACGTGGCGATCGGCAATGGGCAGGAAGATGACCTGCTGGTGCGAGAGCCAGGCCGGAAACGCCCCGGCGTAGTGCTCAATCAGGGTGCCGGCAAACCGCTCCAGGCTGCCGAAAATCGCCCGATGGATCATAATGGGTTGCTTGTCCTGGCCATCGGCGTCTTTATAGCGCAGGCCGAAGCGCTGGGGCAGGTTGAAATCCAGCTGGACGGTGGAGCACTGCCATGTGCGGCCAATGGCGTCTTTCAGCTTGAAATCGATTTTGGGGCCGTAGAAAGCGCCGTCGCCTTCATTCAGCTGGTAGGTCAGCGCCCCGTTGTTGTACCTGGCCAGGGCGTCTTTCAGCGCCGCCTCGGCCTGATCCCAGACTTCGATTTCGCCGACAAACTCTTCGGGTCGCGTGGACAGCTCCACTTCAAATTCCATGTCAAACAGTTTCAGCGTGTCATCCACAAAGGCAATCACACCCAGAATTTCCTCGGTGATCTGATCAATCCGGCAGAAGAGGTGGGCATCGTCCTGCGTAAAACCGCGCACCCGGTTCAGGCCATGCATCGTTCCGGATTTTTCATACCGGTAGACGGTTCCCAGTTCGCTCAGGCGGATGGGGAGATCCCGGTAACTGCGCAGCTGGTTTTTGTAAATCAGCACGTGGAACGGGCAGTTCATCGGTTTAACAATATATTCCTGCTCGTCAATCTCCATGGTGTACATGTTGTCCATGTAAAAGCATGTGTGGCCGGAGACATCCCACAGGTCCCGCTTGGCGATATGCGGAGTGTACACCAGCTCATAGCCGCGCAGGCGGTGCTGACGCCGCCAGTAGTTTTCCAGTTCCTCACGCACGGTGGCCAGCGCCGGGTGCCACAGCACCAGTCCGCTGCCCACCTCGTCTTCAATACTGAAGAGGTGATGTTCCTTGGCCAGTTTGCGGTGGTCACGCTTGTCGGCTTCTTCCAGCTGGTTCAGGTAGGCATCGAGATCTTTCTGATTCCAGAAGGCGGTGGCATAAACCCGCTGCAGCATCGGGTTCTTTTCATCCCCGCGCCAGTAGGCGCCCGAAACGCTCATCAGTTTGAAGGCTTTGATCCAGCTGGTGTCCGGCAGGTGAGGTCCTTCGCACAGGTCAAACCACACTTCTTCGCCGGTCTCCGGGTTTTTGCAGATGTAGACGGTTGGGTTGTCGTCTTTGTATTTCTCCAGAATCTCGGCCTTAAAGATTTCCCCGGAAGCCTGAAATTCCTTGATTTTGGCGGCAATGGTTGAAGGATCGCCAATATGGCGGCGTTCAAAAATCTGTTTCTGGCCGGCAATGCGGTTCATCTCGGCTTCAATTTTTTCAAAGTCAGCCGGGCTCAGGGTGTGGCCGGGCACGTCCATATCGTAATAAAAGCCGGTTTCAATGTTGGGGCCGGTGGCGATTTTGGTGCCGGGAAACAGTTTCTGTACGGCCTGGGCCAGAATGTGGGCCGTCGAGTGACGGAGCACATCCAGAGATTCCGGGTCTTTGGTGGTCAGCAGTTTGACGGTGTCCCCGTCCTGCAGGGGGAAGCGGAGGTCCCGGACCCGACCGTTGATGACGCTGGCCATGGCGGCTTTGGCGAGCCCCGGGCCAATGGCGGCGGCCAGATCGTAGGGAGTGGCGCCAGCGGGCAGGGTTCTCTGGCTCTGGTCGGGGAGGGAAATGGTGATTTCGGCGGCGGCCATGGGGTGTTTATCCTTCGTTTCAACCGGTCTTACAGGACTTATTATCCCGTAAAAACGGGTGAAGGTCGCCGTTTGCTGCCGCTCCCCATCTCCTCCTGAGGAAAGGGGGCTGGGGGGTGAGGCCCGGCGCTGGGATCCGTTTGCTGCCGCTGATATTCCCACGGCACCCCCTTTCCGCTACAATAGGCCCTAATCTTTAAGCAGTCGAAGGAGAACCTCCCTATGTGGTCCCAGATTCTGATGTACTGGCTCACCGTGATTCAGACCCTGCGCCTCAAGCGCGCCCTGACCTCCCTGAGCGTTCTGGTTCTCCTGGCGGCCTGTGTGCCTGCCGTTATGGCTGAAGAACCCCCGGCTGCCGCAGATGCAGAGGCCACTCCGGCGGTGGCGGCCCCGGCTGTTGAAACCACTGAGAAAGCTGCGCCCGCTGAGGCTGAACAGGCAGATGAAGCTGAACCTGATGCCGCAGAGACCCAGGTGGAAGTGCCGATGGCCACCCCGGAAGCCGTTACGGACGGCCCTGCCGCCCGCAAAACCGAGGAAGACAGTTATTGCTACTATTGCGCTCCCAAGGGGCCGTTCACCAAAGCACACCCCATCCTCAGCCGGGTGATCAGCGCGCCGGTGCGTGTGGCGCTGGCCGGACTGGGCGCCCCTGTCGGCATGATTATGGGCATTCCCGACGGGCTCAAGCACGCCGAAGTCGCCATGGCGGACGCCACCTGGGGCTATGTGAAAGAGGATGAGTTTGAGAGCGAATCGGCCAACCGCACCATCAAAGTGCTGAAAGCCCCGGTTTACTATCCCCTGGGCATTGCCGGTCAGGCGTTTTCCATTCCTTACGGCATTGCCGGCGGCGCCATGTCCGGTACCGTCCGCGGTCTGGGAACGGGCTTCCTCTTCCTCGACCGGATGTAACCCTCAGGCTTGTTTCAAACGGATTGCAGTTAACCCAGGCAGGACCCGCACCCATGAGTGATGTGTTGGCTGAACTGAAGGGCCGCGATTTTCTGTGCACCAGTGATTACACCAATGCACAGGTGCAGGCGCTGATTGATCTGGCCGTGCAGCTGAAGGCTGAAAAAAAAGCCGGCAAACCGCATCACCGTCATGCCGGCAAGCATGTGGCCATTTATTTTGAAAAGCCCAGCAACCGGACCCGCGTGAGTTTTGAGGTGGGCATCGCCGATCTTGGCGCCCACCCCATTCACCTGCGCAAAGAGGAGATTAACCTGGGCGTGCGCGAAACCATTGCCGACACGGCCCGCACCCTGAGCCGCTATGTGGATGGCATTATGATCCGCACCTTTGCCCATCAGGATGCCGTGGATCTGGCGGAATACGCCACTGTCCCTGTCATTAACGGCCTCACGGACGATCTGCATCCCTGCCAGGTGATGGCCGATCTGCTGACCATCCAGGAGCGCCTGGGTGCTTTCAAAGGCCGTAAGCTGACCTACATCGGTGATGGCAATAACATGGCCCACAGCCTGATGCTGGGCGGTGCACAGGTTGGGATGGATGTGACCATCGCCTGCCCGAAGGATTACCAGCCGCTGGCCGGCTATGTGGAAAAAGCCCAGGCCATTGGTGATGCCTTCGGCGCCCGGATGACGGTGACTGATGATATTGAGGCCGCGGCGCGTGATGCCTCGGTGCTGTATACCGATGTGTGGGCGAGCATGGGCCAGGAGAGCGAGGCCGAAGCCCGCCGCAAACATTTTGAAGGTTACCAGGTGAACGATCGTCTGCTGACGCTGGCGAAACCCGAAGCGATTGTGCTGCACTGTCTGCCGGCCCACCGCGGCGAGGAAATTACCGAGGACGTACTGGAGCGCTTTGCCGACGTGATTTTTGACGAGGCGGAAAACCGCCTGCATGCCCAGAAGGCTGTCATGGCGGCAATTTTATAGCCCCTTTTCTGCCCTCCGGCTGGGGGATCTCTGAGGCGATTCCGGTCACGGGGGGCTGACATCCGCTAGAATAGAGGGATGCGCATCCTTGTTTCAAATGACGACGGGATTCATGCCCGCGGTATTCAGACCCTTGCCCGCACCCTCAGCCGGGAACACGAAGTCTACATGGTGGCTCCCGAGATGGAGCGCAGCGCCACAGCGCACGCCCTGACCCTTCACAAACCCATCCGGGTGAAGGAACTGGACATGGACTTTTCGGTGAAGCAGGCCTTTGCCATTACCGGCACCCCCAGCGACTGCGTGAAAATCGGCCTGAACGCCCTGCTGGACGTGGATATTGACCTGGTGGTCTCCGGCATCAACCATGGCCCCAACCTGGGTGCGGATGTGTTGTATTCCGGCACGGTGAGCGCCGCCCTGGAGGGCGCCATCAACGGGCTGCCGAGTATTGCGGTTTCCCTGATGAACGGGTATGAGAAGCTCGCCGAGTTCAGTCACGGGGCCGAGTTCATTTTGAAGTTTATCGACAAAGCCATGGCCGTGGGTATCCCGGCCAAAACCATTCTGAACGTCAACATTCCTGCCGTGCCGCTGCATGACATGGCCGGGGTGCGCCTGACCCAGCTGGGCCGAAGCCTTTACACGGATACGTACGAACGCCGGACCGACCCCCGCGGCGGGGTGTACTACTGGCTGGCCGGTGAGATTATTGATGTGGACCAGGCCGAAGATACGGATTTACAGGTCATCCGTAACAACCAGATCTCCATTACGCCCGTTCATTTTGACCTGACCTCCTATGACGTGCTGCATGACCTGCGCGAGAAGGCGTCAATTCTCGAAGGCCTGCTCTGAAGCGAAGCCGAGACTTCGTCAACGCCCTTCAGCTTTCCCCGGATTTGCCGATACGTCCCTGTCACCTGTTTTTTCCCAGGGATGGACCCCCGTAACGGTTGGAGTGGTTGTGGATGCGCAAAAAACGTTGGTACGATAACGAGCCGACGCTGTCCATGGCGGTCAGTCTGCTGCAGAATGCGCCTGCCAGCCACCAGGAGATGACAGCCCGATACCTGCTGGGCGTGCTGGAGCGTGAGTCCATACTGGCCCAGTACCAGCTGGATAAGAACAGTGTTCACTTTGTCTTCCCCTTCCTGAAGCGGGCGCGCCTGAACGTGCATGCCTGGAAACTGCTGGAAGTGATGAAGAAGCTGCCCCGTAACCGGCAACTGGAGCTGGCCCTGGGGGTGATTAACTACATCTATATGCTGGATTCCGGCGTCAGCCCGGACCCCGAGACCATTATGGGCTGGCAGCCCCGGCCGGAGGACGCTGAGGTTCTGGAGCCGGGCCCAATCGGGGAAGGCAAGCACCCTTAAGGGCTTATTGTAAAGTTTTATTGCGGGTTGAGGGTCGGGCCGATCAATTTCAGCCCTATTGTTTGTTTTATTATTATATAACTTTCCCATAGGCTGTTAAATATTTGTTGGAGGGCACACCGATGGCGGTATTGTTTCCGCGTCCCCCGGTCGGTCAGACGTATCGTCCCGATCAGGCAGACCAGTTGTTACAGGGTTTTCTGCACGTCAGTGAGGTTGAAAACAAGCAGGACGGCAAGCTGACTGCTGCGGATCTCGATTCCTACAGTCAGAAACAGTTTTTCGTGATTGACGCCGGCGCCGATGTGGCGGGATATCTCAAAACAAACTTTGGCGCCATCGCTGCTTTGGACGGTGACGCCACCTCCATCAGCGCCAATGACCTGGTGGCCCGCCGCCCTGAGCTGCCCGAAGTGCCGCCGCCCACGCAACCGCCTTATCAGTATCCTCAGAACCCGGCGATGCAGCGCAACTTTGCCCAGATGATGATGAGCATGGTCATGATGATGATGATGTCCATGATGATGGGTATCTTTGGTCGCGGCGGCGGCGTTCCAGCCCAGCAGCCGGTCAGCCCCTTCCTGCTTCTGAACCAGTGACCAAACCGTTTACCACTGCAACCGTGTAAAAGGGGATTGGCGGGTCACCGTCCGTCAGTCTTCAGGACAACAAAGAGAACCCCCGGTCTGGCACAAGCCATTGGGGGTTTTCTGTTGTAAAGCGTGATTATTCTTCAATCGGCTGGCTGTGATGGCTTGGAGTGAGCCGGCTGCTCAGCCAGTGCAGCCCCTGATCCAGCGCTATGGCCAGCAATGCCGAGGGGATGGCTCCCAGGAGTATCATCCGGGAATTGACGGCGCTGATGCCCCGGAAGATCGGCGTTCCCAGGCCGCCTGCGCCAATAAAAGCGGCCAGCGTGGCGGTGCCCACCACAATGACGGTGCTGGTGCGAATGCCCGCCATAATGGTGGGCAGGGCCAGGGGCAGTTCCACGTGGGTCAGTATCTGCCGATCGGTCAGTCCCATGCCGCGGCAGGCGTCCAGCAGGCGGCCGTCCACTTCCCGGATACCGATAAACGTATTGCGCACCAGGGGCAGCAGGGAGTAGAGAAAGAGCGCCACAATGGCCGGCGTCATGCCGATGCCCAGCAGGGGAATCATAAATCCGAGCAGGGCCAGGCTGGGGATGGTCTGCAGCGTGTTCACCAGGGTGAACACCGGTCCTTCCAGTTTGGGCAGGCGGGTGAGGGCAATGCCCAGCGGGATGGAAACCACGATGGCCAGCCCCATGGTGATGAGGGTGAGGACCATGTGTTCATTCAGATAACGCATCAGCTGGCCGCGCTGAATCCAGAAGTACTGAAGCAGGGTGGTGTTGCGCGTGGACTGAACCTGCGCCGCGCGGTGGTCCACCAGTCCTTTCTTCAGGAGAAAATCATTGGCCACCTCGGCGGCGGTCTGCCCCTGGGCGTCCACCCGGTTGTTCAGCTGCCGCATGGTTTCATTATTGAGTGTGTTGCCCAGCCGGTTCAGCACCGTCGCCACTTCCGGGTGGGCTTTCAGCACCGCCTGACGGACCAGCGGGGCGGCAAAGTAGGGTGGAAAATAGTGCCGGTCATCTTTCAGCAGGCGCAGATTAAAGGTGGCGATTCTGCCGTCGGTCGAGAAGGCGCTGATGACATCCACCGAGCCTTCATTGACGGCCGTGTACATCAGGCCGGCATCCATGGCCACCTGGTTGGCTTTGCTGAATTGCAGCCCGTAGGCTTTCTGCATGTTGTTAAAGCCGTCGGGGCGCACAAAAAAGTCATGCACGCCGCCCAGCACCAGCTGATCCGACATCGCCACCAGTTCGGAAATCGTGCGGACGTTCCGGAAACGGGGATCATCGTTGCGCACGGCCAGGGCATAGGTGTTGTCAAAGCCAAAGGGCGTCAGCATGGTCATCTGGTATTGACGATCGAGAATCCGGTTGACCGTGCGGTAGGTTGCCTGCGGATCGCTCTGGCCGGGCTGGCCCAGAATGTTGATCAGCACGGTGCCGGTATATTCCGGGTACACATCCACCGAGCCTTGTTTCAGGGCGTCAAAGGTCAGCATGGTGCCGCCCAGAAAAAACTGCCGCTCCACGGTCAGATCGGTGTGGGCTTCCAGCATCTGGGCCATCATTTCGCCCAGCACCAGCTGCTCGCTGAAATTTTTGGAGGCGATGCGGATCGTGTTGTCATCCTGCGCGCGCGCTGCGGGTTGCCATGCCAGTGCGGCCAGCGACAGGGCGAACACCAGGAGTGTGATTGGCAGAAAACGCATCATACCGGGTACCCTGCCATCTGAGACGACACAAATTCACGGGCGAAGTCATCCACCGGCCGCTGCAGAAAATCGGCCTTTGAGCCGGCCTGCACGATTTCCCCGCGCCGCATCAGCACAATCTGATCGCCCATTTTAAACGCTTCGGCCAGGTCGTGCGTCACCATCACGATGGTTTTCTTGAGCTGCTGGTTCAGGGCGAGAAACTCTTCGTGCAGCCGTCCGCGGATGATCGGATCCAGGGCGCCGAAGGGCTCGTCCATCAGCAATACTGGTGGGTCGCTCATCAGGGCGCGGGCGATGCCCACGCGTTGCTGCTGCCCGCCGCTCAGTTCCCCGGGGTAGCGGTTGGCGTATTTCTCCGGCGCCAGGCCCACCAGGGCCATCAGCTCGCGGGCGCGGGCCAGGCGGGTGGTTTTGTCCGCGCCTTTCAGTTCTTCCAGCAGGGTGATGTTGCGCGCCACGGTCATGTGGGGCATCAGTCCACCCTGCTGAATGACATAGCCAATGCCGCGGCGGAGTTCAATCACGTCCAGGTCGCAGACGGGCTGGCCGTTCACGCGCAGATAGCCGCGCGTGGGCTCCACCAGCCGGTTGATCATCCGCAGGGTGGTGGTTTTGCCGCAGCCGCTGGGCCCGATGATGCAGCAGATGGTGCCGGTGGGCACGGTGAAGGAGACTTCCCGCACGGCAGTCACCCCGCCGGGGTATTCCTTGGTCACATTCTGGAATTCGATCATCTCTTGGTGTGCCCGTGGCAAAGCCGGGCCCCTCATCGGTTTCTTTCCACGAAGCGGTCATCTTACCGCAAACGGAATGGCCTGCCGGTCTGTCAGGCGGTTATATAGTAATGTCGGACATTCTTCCCACAAAAAAGTCCAGAATCAGAAATGGTGCGCTTGGAGAGATTCGAACTCCCGACCTCATGGTTCGTAGCCATGCACTCTATCCAACTGAGCTACAAGCGCACATAGGGAGACTGGACGCTCTCTACGATACCGAATCAAGCCGGGATTGCAAGCGGGGATATTGGCTACCATGAGGGCTTGGTCACCTCGCCCGCCCTACCTCACCCGGCCCCGCCTGCGGCGGGTCCACCCTCTCCTGAGAGGAGAGGGTTTTGTGCGGTGAGCTGCGTCCCAGCCATTGACGGGGGAGGATTCGTGGCCTTTTCCCTGAGGTGGCTCAGTATGGTACTTGTCACGGTCACGGCATCGTGACGCACCTGGGTATTGGTAAACCTGAGCACTGTATATCCCAGCCCTTCGAGTATCTGCTGACGTTCTGAATCATACCCCTGGATAGCCGGATTAGAGTGGATGCCGCCGTCCAATTCGACTATCACCCGTAATGTTTCACAGCAGAAGTCAGCAACAAAGCGATCCACCGGGCGCTGGCGGTAAAATTTGAACCCGCCCACGCGTCGATTGCGCAGAATCCGCCAGAGAAGCGCTTCGGCTTCCGTCTGGCGGTGTCGCAGGTCTCTGGCAATCTCGCTTATTTCCATGCCCACATTGTACCAAGTTGGTTGGAGCTTTCTGGGACGCAGCCAGCAGGGAACCCCCTCTCCTCCCAGGAGAGGGGTGGCGCGCCGAAGGCGTGTCGGGGTGAGGTGGTTGACGGGTGGGCACCAACAACAAAACACCCCCGGCCATGGCGGCCCGGGGTGCGTGCGGTGGGACGGGTATATCTTCTTTACTGGGTCGCCTGGGCGGCTTCCTTTTTGCCCAGTTTCAGCATAGTTTTCACGCGGCTGAGGGTGCGTTTGACGATGCCCGAGTGCTCGGCGCCTTCCACGGCCTGCTTTCCGCCGCGCTTCAGCAGCTTTCTGCCGGCCACCGCCGCCCCGGTGACAATGGCTGCAATGGCTGTGCCTGTGGCGGCATTTCTGCCAGTCTGGCCACCTTTCTCAACTGTGAGGGCTCGAGAACCATATGTGTCTATATCTTGGTGACCTAATGGTCCTTCGCCGACGTGTTTATGGAAATATTTTTCAACCTTGGATGGTAAATCGGTTGGCATTTGTTCTTCGAAACTTTTTGCCGCCTTTTTGGTTGCGCGGTTACCTATTTTGCTTTTTGCAGCAGTTTCACCAAGTGATTCACCGGCCTTACCGACGATATTAGCTTTGTGATTGACGGCACTTTTGATCAGAGATTTAATTTCCATGGTTAACTCCTTTTTACATCGTATTTCGCTTAATTTTTTGTTGCGTTGGTGGCGGGTAATTTAAACGCGTTGCGCACCCTGGTGACGATATTCTCCACCGGACCGTCCAGTTGAATGCCCCGGGCATTGGCCGCCGCGCGGGCGGATTTCAGCCGGACCTTACCAAAGTGACCCAGAGTGCCTTCGGCCTCTTTTTTGGCCAGCTTGCCAATGGTGCCTTTCAACCCTTCCTCGGAACGGACAAACCGGTAGCCCACGCGCCGCGCTCCGCGGTAAAGCATCCGGGCTGCGGTGGCTGTTGCTGCAATGCCTGCGGTCTGTCCAACCGCACTACCCTGGCGTTGACCTAAGTTTGAAACAAAATCACTGACCATTTGGCGATCGGCAACATCCTTACCCAGGGCACCAATTTTAGCGTCTTGAAAATTCTTGAAGCCTTGTGCATCATCAGCCGTGAAAGGAAGACCTCTTCTTATAGCCTCACCACGCGTTGTTTGATACGCATGGAAATACGCTTGATCAGTTCTACCGGGATCGGCCATAAAGCGGTTGAACCTGGATTCAACATGTGCGACGGTGTCAAACTCCCGGCCAATCCGACTACCCAGGCGGCCACCGCCTTCAATAAGTCCAGTAACGGCATGGCGTGGCTTGATATTCTTCCAGTCCGTTTTGACCGCGTTCAGGCCATCACTAACTATGCTGCGAATAATGCTCATGGTTGCCTTCCCCTTCCGCGCGTGGCGGATTACCCATCCAATCACCGCTATCCCGGCGATTGTTGTGCCCTATCTGTATGCATAAACAATTAAAAACAAATTCTTGTGCCGGGTTT